>NZ_BAAGTW010000001.1:0-142590 GCF_054781715.1 Arenimonas aestuarii
GAAGTAAACGACGACATGCGCGATACACAGCAGTGCAACAAGCCAGAAGAACTGCGTAAGTAGGCGAAGCGTTTCAGTTAGGAGCACTTTGCTTGAGATGCTGCGTTCATTCATTTGCGGCCTAACACCTATTCGACCCCTGAAGCGGGGCGTTGCGCGTACGTTCCGACAGAATTTCTGCGGGGTCAAGAGAGGATTCCTACCTCACATCAACGCTTTGGCCGATGTTCGGGGGGGCGGCGGGAGCCGCAGCATTCTGCGTTATGCATCGGCGGCGACGGCTAAGCGGTTATTGGAGCGCGAATGAAGATTCCGCCGGCGCGGCCGGGGTGGGCGATGCCTCGGCGAAGGGCGGGGCGGGGCGGCGCGCTCCACGCCTGTTGGACGAAGTTCGCCGCGTGATGCGGGTCAAGCACTACGCCATCCGCACCGAGCGGGCGTACGTGGACTGGATCAGGCGGTTCATACAAGCGAATGGGCGCCGGCATCCGCGGGAGCTGGGTGGGCGCGAGGTCGAAGCCTTCCTGTCTCTGCTGGCAGTGCGCGGGCGGGTGGCCGCCAGCACCCAGAACCAGGCGTTGGCGGCACTGTTGTTCCTCTACCGGGACGTGCTCGGGACCGAGTTGCCGTGGATGGACAAGGTCGTGCGCGCCAAGCGGCCCGAGCGGGTTCCGGTGGTGCTGTCGGTGGCCGAGGTGCGGGCCCTGCTGGCCGTGCTGGAAGGGCGCCCGTGGCTGCTGGCCAGCTTGCTCTACGGCAGCGGCATGCGCCTGATGGAAGTGCTGCGGTTGCGCATCAAGGACGTGGACTTCGGCCGCGGCGAAATCACCGTGCGCGAAGGCAAGGGCGCACGGGACCGGCGCACGGTGCTGCCGGCCTCCCTGGTCGAACCGCTGCAGCGCCAGGTCGATCGCGCCCGGGCGCTGCATGCCGCCGACCTGCGCGAAGGTTTCGGCCAGGCCTGGCTGCCCTTCGCGCTGGCGCGAAAGTACCCGAACGCGGGCCGCGAGCCGGGCTGGCAATACCTGTTTCCTTCCGAGCGCCGCTCGGCCGATCCGCGCGACGGCGTGGTGCGGCGGCACCACCTCGACGACCAGGTCGTCGGCCGCGCGCTCAAGGGCGCCGCCCGTCGTCTCGGCCTGGTCAAGCCCGTCAGCGCCCACACGCTGCGCCACAGTTTCGCCACCCACCTGCTCGAAGCCGGCTACGACATCCGCACCGTGCAGGAACTGCTGGGCCACAAGGACGTCGCCACGACGCAGATCTACACGCACGTATTGAACCGCGGTGCCGGCGGCGTGCTCAGTCCGCTCGACCGGCCATGACGCCTGCGTGGCCCTGCCGGCGCACTCGACGCAGTCCAGCGCCCGGCGTGCCGGGGTACCGCGGGTTCAGCGCGGTTTGGCCGGCAGGGGGAAAGGCGTCACCACCTTCTCGCCGGTGCTGGCGTCGCGGATGCTCAGCTGGCCCTTGCGGTCTACTTCCTCGACGCGCACCACGCTTTGCATGGGCAGGTGCAGCACGCGTGTGTCGGCGAACTCGTCGCGCAGTCGTTCTTCGGTGGGGTCCACCACCACGCCTTCCTTGGCATCGAACACCAGGTCGGCAACTTCCGTGAAACCCCACAGCGAGCTCGCCGCCACCCGGCGCGCATACAGCTCGTACACCTTGCCGGCGTTGAGGAAGGTCACCTTGTACAGAATGCGCGTGCTCATGGCAGGCGATTCTATGCCACTGCGCCTTCTGCGTCAGTCGGTGGGCACGGCATCCACCGGTGCGGTGAACGAAATGAACAGGATGCAGGGCTCGCCCGCCGCGCAGACGGCGGAATGGCCAAGCCGGGCCGGACCGTAGGCGTACATGCCGGCGCGCAGCGTGCGGGACTCTTGCCCGTCGTAACGGACCTCGAGTTCGCCGGAAACCAGCACCATGCGTTCGGGCGACGTGTGCCAGTGGTGCGGGATCACCGAACCACCGGGCACCTTGAAGAAAACATCGGAGCTCGGCCCGGCGGGGTCGCCGTGGAGCACGGCGATCCCGCAGCCCTCGGGCATGAAGTCAGGGCAGGGGCCCCAGGCCAGCCCGGCGTCATCGGCCGAAACCGCAAGCGCCGGCTCCGTATCGCCGGCAAGGGCCGCGGGACTGGCAAGCAGCAGGACAAGCGCGGTTCGCAGGGCAAATCGGTTCATGGCATGACTCCGGGAGGAACCGGGGCGGGTCGCCCCTTCCCATCCAACGTGCCAAGGACCATTAAACGGCCTGCGGGGTCAGGCGCCGCGGGAGCGGCGCGTCAGCATCGGCTTCAGGGCCAGGGCGTAGATCAGCCCGACCACGAAGCCGGCCAGGTGCGCCCACCAGGCCACGGCACCAAAGCTGGGGCCGGCAAAGGTGAAGATCAGCTGCAGCGTCGCCCACAGGCCGATCAGCAGGGCCGCCGGCACCTTGATGAACTCCAGCCACAGGCCCAGCGGCACCACCACGCCCAGCCGCGCGCGCGGGAACAGGGCCAGGTAGGCACCGATCACCGCCGACACGCCGCCGCTGGCGCCGATGATCGCGCGCGCCGGCGTACCCATCAGCACCGCGGCGGCCAGGTTGGCCAGGGCGCCGCCGGCCAGGAACAGCAGCAGGAAACGCCAGGGGCCCATGGTGCGTTCCGATGGCAGGCCGAAGATCAGCAGGAACAGCAGGTTGCCGACCAGGTGCACCGGCCCGGCGTGGATGAACAGCGCGGTGAGCAGGGTCAGCAGGCGCACGTCGCGCATCGCCGCGCGCCATTCGGTGACGCTGCCCGACAGCGTGCCCCAACGCAGCAGCGTGGCGCGCCAGGCGGCGTCGTCGGGCAACAGGAAGATCCAGATGTAGGCACCGACCATCAGCAGCGCCAGCAGCGGCGTGGCCCAGCGCCAGTGCGTCTTTCGGCGGGTCGGCAGGTCGACGAACACGGCTCAGGGTCTCGGCAGCAGCACGTCGCGGCCGCGCAGCGACAGCACCAGCCCGTCGCGGCGGATTTCCTGGATCACCACGCCGTCGGCCGGGTTGGCGCCTTCGCCGTGGCGGCGACCATCGAGGATGACAAAACGCTGCGCCGGGTCCTCGGCGTAGACGTGCATGGTGATCTTCAGCGACGGCAGGGCGTTGCGTTCGCTGGCCGGGAGGTCGGCGAGGCGGGGCAAGGTGTCGGCTGGCGCCACAACAGGGGCGGCGGCGGCCGGTGCAGGAACGGGCGCCGGCGTCTGCGGGGGAGCGACCGCGGGTGCCGGGGCTCGCGCCGGCGGCGGCACGCCCGCGGCATCAGGGCGCCCCGGCGCGTTGGCGGGCGCGGGCCGGGGAGGCGGTGCTTCGACGCGCGGCGGCACCACGTCCAACCCGGGCGCGCCCTGGCTCATTCCCGCGGGCGGGGCAGGGGCAGCGGCCTCCGGGGCCGGAGCCTGCGTCTGAACAGGCGCCACGGCATCCCGCGACCATTCCCGCCACGCGAACACAGCGAGCACCAGCACCAGCAGCAGCCCCAGCGCATACGCCCAGGCCGGCGTGCGCCGTCGCCCGCGCGCCGGCACCACGGCCTGCTGGACGAACAGGCCCGGGGCCTTGCCGCGCTGGCGCTCGGCTTCGGACTTCTTCAGGGCTTCCAGGATCAGCGACATCAGTCCAGCACCCGGCGCAGGCGCGGGCCCTCGTTCTCACGGGCGGCCAGGGCCATCAGGGTTTCCGGGCCGACCACGCCGTCGGGCACCAGGCCATGGGCGTCCTGCAGGCGGCGCACGGCGGCCAGGCTGTGTGCGTCGAGCACGGCCGGGCCGGCTTCCGGCGACTGCAGGCCGACACGGTCGCGCAGGCGGTCATGGATCCAGTCCACGGCCGGGCCGCTGTCGCCGGCCACCGGGGCCGGCCAGAGGAAATCCGGGCCGCGCCACAGCGTCGCGTAGTCGCCGTCCCAGGCGCGCTCGAGCGCCAGCCGGTCGGTATCGAAACGGCCGCCGCCGAGCCACAGGCGCACGCGTAGCGCGTCGGCCCCCAGCAGCAGCGCCCAGGCTTCTTCGCCATCGGCGCGCAGCCGCAGCAGCGAGGGGCGGCCCAGCGCCGCCAGCTTGTCCAGGCCGGCGCGGCCGCGTTGGCAATACAGGCCCGGTGCCAGCACCGGCGGACAGGCCTGGGCCCGGTCGACGGTGGTTTCGTTCGCGCGCACCGTCCACAGGCCCAGCAGCTGGCCCCAGGCAGGCTGCGCCGGTGCGCCGGCCAGGCGTATGCGGTCGGCCAGTTGCACGCCCGGCAGGTAGGGCACCACCGCCACGGTGACGGGCGGGGGTTCGGCCTGGGTTTGCGATTCGGGTTCGGGTTCGGGCGGCAGCGGCGTGCGTTCGCGCATGGCCAGGGCGATCACCAGCACCGCCAGCACGGCGGCCACGCCCCAGGCCAGGGTCGGGCGCGGCAGTTTCGACAGCCGCGGCGCCATCGCTTCGCGCGCGGCGCGGTCCACCCAGCTCTCGCCCACCTGGATCTGATCGTGGGCGTAACCAGCCAGCAGGGCGCGTTCGGCGATGATGTTCACCAGCCGCGGCACGCCGCCGGCGTGGTGGTGGATGCGCTTGACCGCCAGCTTGGTGAACGGGAAACGCGTGCCGCCGGCCACCGAAAACCGGTGCCGCAGGTAGGCCTCGGTTTCGGCGCCGTCCATCGGTGTCAGGTGGAACCTGGCGGTGACGCGCTGGGCCAGCTGGCGCAGGTCGGGGCGCGCCAGCATGTCGCGCAGCTCCGGCTGGCCCAGCAGCAGGATCTGAAGCAGCTTCTGCGTCGGCGTTTCCAGGTTGGTCAGCAGGCGCACCTGCTCCAGCGCTTCGGGGCTCAGGTTCTGCGCCTCGTCGATGATCAGCACCACGCGCAGCCCCTGCGCGTAGGCATCGAGCAGGAAGTGGTTGAGCGCATCCACCAGGCCCTTGAGGCTGCCGCGGCGGCCGGCCACGTCGATGCGCAGTTCTTCGCAGATCGTTTCCAGCAGTTCCACCGGGTCCAGGCGCGGGTTGAGCACCAGGGCCACGCGGACGTTCTCGGGCAATTGCTCCAGCAACAGCCGGCACAGCGTGGTCTTGCCGGTGCCCACTTCGCCGGTGAGCTGCACGAAACCGCCGCCGCCGCCCTGGCCGATGCCGAACAGCAGGTGCGCGAGGGCGTCCCGGTGGCGCTCGCTCAGGTAAACGAAGCGCGGGTCGGGCGTGATCGAGTACGGCGGCTCGTCGAGGCCGTAGTGCTCGAGATACATGCGAGGTCCGGGCGGAAGGGGCGACCAGCATGCCACGGCGGCCACGCAGGCAGGAACCGCATCCTTCCTGGCCGCGGCGGGTGCCTTTCCACGCGGCCGGCCGGTGTCTTGCCTACCGCTGTGCCGGGCTTGTGCCGATTCGCGGCCGGGGCGACGGGCGGACGCTGCTCCTGCGCCATTCCGGCGCACGAGGAGACCCCGATGATCCTGACCCGCTGTTTCGCCACCGCCGTCCTGTGGGCGGCCGCCGCCGGCGCCTTGGCCTTTCCCGGCACCGGCGACGAAACCATCGAACGCCCGCCCGGTGCGGCCCTGCTCACCATCACCTCGGCCATGCCCGAACTAACCGCCTTCCCCGACGACGGCAGCACCCACCTGGTCTGGGAGGACAGCGCCGGGCGCCGCAGCAAGGCCGAGATCCTGGCCGACGGCACCGTCCGCCTGCACCTGCCCGGCGACCCGGTGCGCCAGATCCCGCCGCGCCCGCGCCTGCTCAGCCTGTCCGAGGAGCAGCGCGTGAACCTGATCCTGGACTACTACTACGAAAACGGCGTCGACCTGGAAAACCGCCGCATGCGCCGCCCCAGTGACCCGCCGAGGCGCCGGCTCGTGCGTGGCGGCGGTGGCATCGGCCCGCTGATCGTCTGGATGATCGCCGATGCCTGCATCACCGCCGAAAAGGGCCGCCAGAACGCCTGTCTGGAGGAATGCGCGTCCATCGGCATGAGCGCGCACTACCGCAGCGGCATCTGCGGCGCCGGTTCCACCTGTGCCTGCGTGTACGTGGTTGAACGCCAGCCCGACACCGGCAACTGAGGCCGGAAGCAAGAAGGCCCTCCATCCGGAGGGCCTTGCTTGTCAGTCGTCCAGCGTCAGCAGCGAGGCATTGCCGCCGGCCGCCGTGGTGTTCACGGTCAGCACGCGTTCGGTGGCGAAGCGCAGCAGGTAGTGCGGGCCGCCGGCCTTGGGGCCGGTGCCGGACAGGCCTTCGCCGCCGAACGGCTGCACGCCGACCACGGCGCCCACCTGGTTGCGGTTGACGTAACAATTGCCCACCCGCACCGTCGTCGCGATCTTTTCCACCGTCGCGTCGATGCGCGAATGGATGCCCAGGGTCAGGCCGTAGCCGGTGGCGTTGATGTCGGCCATCACCCTGTCCAGCTCGCTGGCCTCGTAGCGAAGCACGTGCAGCACCGGGCCGAAGACTTCGCGTTCGAGCTGCGAGAGGTTCTTCAGTTCGTAGGCGCGCGGCGCGAAGAAGCAACCGTGCGCGGTGCTGTCTTCGGGCAGTGTCACCTGGTTGATCAGGCGCGCCTCGCGGTCCATGCGCTCGGCGTGTGCTTCGAGCACCTTGCGCGCGTCCTCGTCGATCACCGGGCCGACGTCGGTGCTCAGCAGCGCCGGGTTGCCCACCCGCAGTTCGTCCATGGCCCCCGACAGCATGGTGATCACCTTGTCGGCGATGTCGGCCTGTACGTAGAGCACGCGCGCGGCCGAACAGCGCTGGCCGGCGGAATCGAAGGCCGAGGTCATGGCGTCCTTCACCAGCTGCTCGGGCAGCGCCGACGAGTCGGCGATCAGCGCGTTCTGGCCGCCGGTTTCCGCGATCAGCGCGGCAATCGGCGCCTTGCGCGCGGCCAGGGCGCGGTTGATCGCCCACGCGGTGTCGGTCGAGCCGGTGAAACACACGCCGGCGATGCGCGGGTCCTTGGTCAGCGCCACGCCGACGGTGGCGCCGTCACCGGGCACGAACTGCAGCACGTCCTTGGGCACGCCGGCTTCGTGCAGCAACTGCGTCGCCAGGTAGGCCGTCAGCGTGGTCTGTTCGGCTGGCTTGGCCACCACGGTGTTGCCCGACGCCAGCGCGGCGGCCACCTGGCCCAGGTAAATCGCCAGCGGGAAGTTCCAGGGGCTGATGCAGGCGAACACGCCCTTGCCGTGCAGCCACAGTTCGTTCGATTCGCCGGTGGGGCCGGGCAGTTTTTCCGGCGCGCCGAACAGCTTGCGCGACTGCATGGCGTAGTAGCGCAGGAAGTCCACCGCCTCGCGCACCTCGCCCACCGATGAGGAAATGGACTTGCCGGCTTCCTTCACGCAGATCGCCATGAACGCGCCCATGCGCTGTTCCAGCAGGTCGGCGGCGTGTTCGAGGATGCGCGCGCGGCTGGCGGCCGGCATCCTGTCCCAGCCCGGCTGCGCGGCCACGGCGTTGGCGATGGCCAGTTCGACCGTGGCGGCGTCGGCGTTGATGTACTCGCCCACCTGCTCGCGGCGGTCGGCGGGGTTGCTCACCTTCACCTTCTCGCCGGCCGGCTTGGCGCCCGGCACCAGCGGCGTGGCCGACACCGGGGCGAGCGCGGCGTTCATTTCGCGCGCGAGGGTGGCAAGGGTGTCGTCGTTGGCGAGATTGGCGCCCATGGAATTGGTCCTGTCTTCGCCGGCGGCCCGGAACAGCGCGCGCGGCATGGGAATGCGGGGATGGGGCTTGGATTCGAACGCCGAGGCCACGGCCACCGGGTCGGCGACCAGGTCAGCGGCCGGCAGGGATTCGTCGGTGATGCGGTTGACGAAGCTGGAATTGGCGCCGTTCTCCAGCAGGCGCCGCACCAGGTAGGGCAGCAGGTCTTCGTGCGAGCCCACCGGCGCATACACGCGGCAGGGCACGCCCAGCTTGTCGGCCGGCACGACCTCGGCGTACAGGTCGTCGCCCATGCCGTGCAGCTTCTGGTATTCGAACCTGCCGCCCGCGTCCTTGGCGAAGTGGTGGATCGCGGCGATCGTATGCGCGTTGTGCGTCGCGAACATCGGATAAAGCGCATCCGTCGCCGCCAGCATCTGCCGCGCGCAGGCCAGGTAGCTGACGTCGGTGTTCACCTTGCGGGTGAAGACCGGGAAGCCCGGGTAGCCGTCGGCCTGGGCCTTCTTCACCTCGCTGTCCCAGTAGGCGCCCTTGACCAGGCGCATGGGGATGCGCCGGCCGGTGCGGCGGGCCAGGTCGACGATGTAGTCGATCACGTAGGGCGCGCGCTTCTGGTAGGCCTGGACGGCCAGGCCATAACCTTCCCAGCCTTCCAGCGACGGATCCTCGTAGGCGCCGGCAATGACGTCCAGGCTCAGTTCCAGGCGCTCGGATTCTTCGGCGTCGATGGTGAAGCCGATGCCCTGCGCCTTGGCCAGCCGGGCCAGTTCCAGCACCCGCGGGGTCAGTTCGGCCTGCACGCGGGCGCGCTGGGCCAGCTCGTAGCGCGGGTGCAGCGCGGACAACTTCACCGAAATGGAAGGTGCCTGGAACACGTCCTTGAACGGCCCGCCGGCCCCGATCGCGCCGATGGCGTCGCGGTAGGCCTTCAGGTAGCGGTCGGCGTCGGCCTGGGTGAAGGCGGCTTCACCGAGCATGTCGAAGGAGTACAGGTAATCGGCCGCATCGCCCTTGCGGCTGCGCTCCAGCGCCTCGGCGATCGTGCGGCCCATGACGAACTGGTGGCCCATGATGCGCATCGCCTGGCGCACGGCCAGGCGGATCGCCGGTTCGCCGGCCCGGCCGACCAGGCGACGGAAGGCGCCGATGGCGTTGCGGCGGGTTTCTTCGGCCAGGTTGACCATGCGGCCGGTCAGCATCAGGCCCCAGGTCGAGGCATTGACCAGCACCGAACTCGAGCGGCCCATGTGCCGGTCCCAGTCGGCGTCGCCCAGCTTGTCGCGGATCAGCTTGTCGGCGGTGGCGCGGTCGGGCACGCGCAGCAGGGCTTCGGCCACGCACATCAGCAGCACGCCTTCCTCGCTGGACAGGTCGTACTGGCGCATGAAGGCCTCGACCATGCCCGGGTCGGCGCCGCGCACCCGCGTGCGCTCCACCAGGCCCACGGCGGCGGCCTGCACCGCCGCCTGCTCGGCGGCCGGCAGGCGGGCGACCTCCAGCAGGCCGGCCAGGTGCTCGGCCTCGTCGCGGTGGAAGGCCGCGGTGATCCGGGCGCGCAGGTCCGACGGCGCGCCGGGCAGTTCAGGGCTCAGGATCGGGGTCACAAGGGTCCGTGGTGGTCGGCGCTGGCAGCGCGTGAACGCGGATTCTAAGGCCGCTGCCGGGGGCGCTGAAAGCGGTCCGCGTTCACCTTTCCGGACAACGGGCCTCCGGTTTGGCTTGCCCCCCCGTCGCGCGGGTCGCTAAAATCCGCCAGTTCTCCTGCCCTGCGTCCCCTGCCGCTGGCTGCCCTCGGGCCGCCGGCGACGACCGGGAGCCGGGCGGAGCCAAGACCACACGTTGGGGTATGTTCGGATGAAAGCGAAGAAAGCAAGCGCCATCGTCGCCAGGGTCGCCACCGGCCTGATGGCCGCGATGGCCAGTGTCTCGGCCCTGGCCGCCAGCAGCGAACCGGTGCGCTGGCAGCTCAACATGCCCGAAGGCGTCACCCGCACCGCGGAAAACGCCTACTTCATGCACATGCTGATGCTCTGGATCTGCGTTGCCATCGGCATCGTGGTGTTCGGTGCGATGGCCGTGGCCATGGTGAAGTTCCGCAAGTCCAAGGGCGCCAAGCCGGACGTGGACTTCACCCACTCGACCAAGCTCGAGATCATCTGGACCGTCATCCCCATCGTCATCCTGGTGGTGATGGCCGTGCCGGCCACCAGCATGGTCATCCAGCAGTACGACGCCAAGGGCCACGAAATGACGGTGAAGATCACCGGCTACCAGTGGATGTGGCGCTACGAGATCGTCGGCGAGGACGTGAACTACATCTCCCGCCTCGACCGCGAATCCGACCGCATCCGCCAGTCCGGCGAGCGCCCCGATGCCGACGTCGTGCCGCATTACCTGCGTGACGTCGACCGTCCGCTGGTGCTGCCCACCGACACCAAGATCCGCTTCGTGGTCACCGCCGACGACGTCATCCACGCCTGGTGGGTGCCGGCGCTTGGCTGGAAGCAGGACGCCATCCCGGGCCTGATCAACGAAGCCTGGACCGAGATCAAGCAGCCGGGTACCTACCGCGGCGTTTGCGCCGAGCTGTGCGGCAAGGACCACGGCTTCATGCCGATCGTCGTCAAGGCCGTGCCGCGCGCCGAGTACGAGGCCTGGCTGGCCGCCCAGAAGGCCGGCGACCTCGCCGAAGCCGCCCGCATCGTCGCCAACGCCCCCGCGAAAGCGGGCGGCGAGGGCTGAGCAGAACCTGAGAGAGGCACACGACCATGGCACACACTGACGCCCACGCCGCCGACCACCACGGCGAGCACAAGCAGGGCTTCGTCCAGCGCTGGCTCTACTCCACCAACCACAAGGACATCGGTACCCTGTACCTGGTGTTCGCGCTGGTGATGTTCTTCATCGGCGGCTCGATGGCCCTGGTGATCCGCGCTGAACTCTTCCAGCCCGGCCTGCAGCTGGTCGAGCCGGAGTTCTTCAACCAGATGACCACCATGCATGCGCTGGTGATGATCTTCGGCGCCGTCATGCCGGCCTTCGTCGGCCTGGCCAACTGGATGATCCCGCTGCAGATCGGCGCGCCCGACATGGCGCTGCCGCGCATGAACAACTGGTCGTTCTGGATCCTGCCGTTCGCCTTCACCCTGCTGCTGATGCCGCTGATCCTCCAGATCTTCTTCGGCGTGGGCGGCGGCGGCCCGGCCGGTGGCTGGACGCTCTACCCGCCGCTGTCGCTGCAGGGCGGCAACAGCACGGCCTTCACCATCTTCGCGATCCACCTGATGGGCATCAGCTCGATCATGGGCGCGATCAACGTCATCGCCACCATCCTCAACATGCGCGCCCCGGGCGTCGACCTGCTGAAGATGCCGATCTTCGTCTGGACCTGGCTGATCACCGCCTTCCTGCTGATCGCGGTGATGCCGGTCCTGGCCGGCGCGGTGACCATGCTGCTGACCGACAAGTTCTTCGACACCAGCTTCTTCAACGCCGCTGGTGGCGGTGACCCGGTGATGTTCCAGCACATCTTCTGGTTCTTCGGTCACCCCGAGGTCTACATCATGATCCTGCCGGCCTTCGGCATCGTGTCGGAGATCATCCCGACCTTCGCCCGCAAGCCGCTGTTCGGTTACCAGGCCATGGTGTACGCCACCGCGTCCATCGCCTTCCTGTCGTTCATCGTGTGGGCCCACCACATGTTCACCGTCGGCATGCCGCTGGGCGGCGAGCTGTACTTCATGTACGCGACGATGCTCATCGCCATTCCCACCGGCGTGAAGGTGTTCAACTGGGTCACCACCATGTGGCGCGGCTCGATCAGCTTCGAAACCCCGATGCTGTTCGCGCTGGGCTTCGTGATCATGTTCACCATCGGCGGCTTCTCGGGCCTGATGCTGGCCATCGTGCCGGCCGACTTCCAGTACCACGACACCTACTTCGTGGTGGCGCACTTCCACTACGTGCTGGTCACCGGCGCCGTGTTCGGCATCATGGCCGGCGTGTACTACTGGCTGCCCAAGTGGACCGGCCACATGTACAACGAGTCGCTGGGCAAGTGGCACTTCTGGCTGTCCACGATCTTCGTGAACCTGCTGTTCTTCCCGCAGCACTTCCTGGGCCTGGCGGGCATGCAGCGCCGCGTGCCGGACTACAACATGGCCTTCGCCGACTTCAACCTGTGGTCGTCCATCGGCGGCTTCGGCTTCGGCCTGAGCCAGCTGCTGTTCGCCTACATCGTCTGGTCGGCCGCCCGTGGCGGCGTCAAGGCCGAGCCGCGCGTCTGGGAAGGCGCCAAGGGCCTGGAGTGGACGGTGCCTTCGCCGGCCCCGCACCACACCTTCACCCTGCCGCCGGTCATCAAGGACGGTGACCTGGCCCACGGCGACATCACCCACTAAGGAGTGCAGGCGCCCCGACCGGGGCGCCGCCAAACCGGCATGAACAACCCCAGCCCGACCAAGACCGACGCCACCCGCCGCCGCAACGCCCGCCGCACGGCGCTGGCGCTTGCGCTGGTGGCCGCCGGTATTTTCGTGGCTTTCATGCTGACGGCGGTGATGCCGTGAAGACGCCCGCGCTCAAGACCTTCCGCACCATCGCCCTGGTTTCGGCGGCGTCGTTCGTGTTCGCGTTCTCGCTGGTGCCGCTGTACCGCATCGCCTGCGAGAAGGTCTTCGGCATCAAGCTCGAGCAGGGCCCCGCCGGCGAAGCGCAGGTGGCCGGGCTGCAGGTGGATGAATCGCGCACGATCACCATCGAGTTCGACGCCACGGTGAACTCCAAGCTGCCCTGGGAGTTCAAGCCCACCCAGCTCACCATGCAGGTGCACCCGGGCAAGATGTACGAGATGAACTACATCGCGCGCAACATCGCCGACCATGCCATCGTCGGCAATGCCGCGCCGTCGGTGGCGCCGTCCACGGCGTCCACCTACTTCAACAAGACCGAGTGCTTCTGCTTCACCGAGCAGCTGCTGGCCGCGGGCGAAGAGCGCCTGATGCCGGTGCGTTTCATCGTTGACCCGGCGCTGCCCGACAACGTGCAGACGCTCACCCTGTCCTACACTTTCTTCAGCAACGACGCGGCCACGGCCCGGGTCGGCGAGGGCGCCCACGCTCCCGCCGCCGCCCGCACCGCACCGTAACCCAAGGCCCACCAGGAGTACCGGGGAACCCCATGGCACACACCCACGACGACCCGAACATCTATTACGTCCCGCACCACAGCCCCTGGCCCTTCGTGGGTTCGATCACGCTGTTCACCACCATGGTGGGCGTGGCGAACTGGTTCAACGGCCACGGCTGGGGCGAGCCGGTGTTCTACATCGGCCTGGTGGCCACGCTGGCGGTGCTGTTCGGCTGGTTCGGCAACGTCATCGCCGAATCCGTGTCCGGCAGGTACAACACCCAGGTCGATGCCTCGTTCCGCATGGGCATGATGTGGTTCATCTTCTCGGAGATCATGTTCTTCGCGGCCTTCTTCGGCGCGCTGTTCTACACGCGCCAGTTCGCGCTGCCCTGGTTGTCGGGTGAAGGCGACGGCTCGCTGACCAACCAGTTCCTGTGGCAGGGCTTCAGCGCCGGCTGGCCCAGCAATGGCCCGGCCCAGATCGGCGGTTCCTTCCAGACCATCTCGGCCTGGGGCCTGCCGCTGGTCAACACCCTGCTGCTGCTCAGCTCGGGCGTCACCATCACCATCGCCCACCACGCCCTGAAGGCCAACAAGCGCGGCTCGCTGCTGTTCTGGCTGGGCGCCACCATCGCGCTGGGCGCGGTCTTCATGGTGGTGCAGGGTTACGAGTACTACCACGCCTACGCCGAGCTGGGCCTGACGCTGGGTTCGGGCATCTACGGCTCGACCTTCTTCATGCTCACCGGCTTCCACGGCATGCACGTGATGCTGGGTACGATCATGCTGGCCATCATCTGGCTGCGCTGCCTCAGGGGCCATTTCAGCCCCGACCACCACTTCGGTTTCGAGGCCGTGGCCTGGTACTGGCACTTCGTGGACGTGGTCTGGCTTGGCCTGTTCATGTTCGTCTACGTGCTCTGAGCACGCAGACAAACCGGTAACCGTGGGCCGGCCTTGCGCCGGCCCGCTGTTTTAAGGGCCGGCGCGGCCGATGCCATGCGGTTCGATCACGCCGGTGGCGATACCGATGATCACCAGCACGATCAGGCCGACCGAAAGGCCGATGCGCCAGCTCAGCGAGTTCACCGTGCGCTTGCTGCGGCCCTTGTCCACCATCATGTAATACAGGCCGGCGCCCAGGTTCCACAGGATGAAAATGAAGAATCCGACGACGACCAGGGTCTTGAGTTCACTGCTCATGCAAAGGGCCGGTGGTGATGTCTGGCGCGCATTATCCGCTTCCCGGGCGCACGGGTGGTGAAACGCCGCGTCCTGCTCGCGATCTTCGGCCTTTGCCTGGTGCTCGGATTCTCGGCGCTGGGCAACTGGCAGTGGGGCCGCGGGCTGGAGAAGCAGGCGATGCTCGACGCCGCCCTGGCTGCGCGCGCCGAGGCACCCTGGCCGCTGTCGGCCGCCGGCACCCCCGGTGGCGTCAACCGCGCCGCCGGCGGCGGTGTTTTCCTCGCCACGCCGCCGCTGTGGCTGGACAACCAGCGCCGTGGCCAGCGCGTGGGCGTGCGCCTGTACTGCGCCTTCCAGCCGCACAGCGGCACGGCGCTGCTGGTCGACCTGGGCTGGCTGCCGCTGCCCGGCGACCGCACCCTGCCGCGCGAAACCTGCCCCGCTGGCCCGGCGGACCTGTCCGGTCTGCTGGCGCCGCCGCCGGCGGTGGGGCTGCGCCTGGGCGGGGGACTGGAGTCGCGCGATGGCGGCGCCCGCTGGCTGGCGCTGCACCTGGAGCCCGATGCCGTGGCGCGCGCCTGGGAGCTGCCGGCGCTGGCGCCGCGGGTGCTGCGCCTGGATCCTTCGCTGCCGCTGGGCCATGAACGCGATCTTGAGGTGCTGGCGAATACGCTGCCTCCCGAAAAACACCGCGGCTACGCCATCCAGTGGTTTGGCCTGGCCTTCGCCACCCTGGTGGTGATCCTTCTCCTGTGGTTCCGGAAACGCCCATGAACGCGCCCAACAACGCCGCCCCGTCCAAGACCCGCTCGCGCCTGCAGCTGCTGCTGGTCGCGGCTTTTTTCCTCGGCAGTTTCGGCATCGCCGCCAGCCTGTTCTTCGGCGGCTGGAAGCCCAGCCAGACCCGCAACATCGGTGAAATGCTCGACCCCTATCCGGATCTGCGCACGCTTGCCCTCAAACGGGCCGACGGCAGCGACTGGTTATGGCAGCCGGCCGAACGCAACTGGCACGTCGTGTTCGTGGCGCCGGAAGGCTGCGGCGAACCCTGCGCGCAGATGCTGGTCGCCCTGCAGCGCGTCTGGGTCTCGGAAGGCCGGCACGCCGAACGCCTGAAGGTGCTGTGGTTCGGCGAGGTTCCCGCCGGCGCCCCCGGATTCGCCGGCCTGGTGCCCATGCAGCCCAGCGTGGCCCTTGCCGAAAAACTGCCCGACACGGCGCGCCCCGATGCGCTGCCGGCCTACCTGGCCGACCCCAATGGTTACCTCGTCCTGCGTTACGCCCCGGGGTTCAATCCCTCCGGCCTGCGCAAGGACCTCGGACGTGTGTTGAAGTAGGCCCCTGATGAACGCTCCCTCCCGTCATTTCCATCGCCTTGCCTGGGCAGCCGTGCTGCTGGCCCTGGTCGTGATCGTCTTCGGCGGTTTCGTCCGGCTGTCCAACGCCGGGCTGAGCTGCCCGGACTGGCCCACCTGTTACGGCAAGGCCACGTGGCCGAACCAGGACCACGAGATCGCCGCCGCCAATGCCGGCTACGAACGCATGGTCGAAGTCTCCAAGGCCTGGCGCGAACAGTTCCACCGCCACATCGCGGCGCTGCTCGGCGTACTGGTGCTTACCCTGGCCCTGCTGGCCGCGCGCAAGCGAAAGGGCGGGGTAGTCAGCGTGCTGGCGGCATCGGCCCTGGTCGGGCTGTCCATCCCGGTGTACATGGGCGTGGGCATGGCACCCAACCACGAGCTGTCCGTGGCGCTGTGGCTGGCCGGGGAGCTGATCCTGCTGGTCCAGGCCCTTCGCTGGTCGAACGTGGACGCCGCGCGCATGTCCACGCTGCTGCTGATGGTGATCGTCTTCCAGGCGGTGCTGGGCATGTGGACGGTCATCTGGCTGGTGAAGCCGGTCATCGTGATGGCGCACCTGCTGGGCGGCCTGCTCACGCTGTCGCTGCTGACCTGGCTGGCCTGGAAAACCACGCCCTGGGGCCCGCTGGTCAGCGCCGAGGCACCGAAGCTGCGGCGCCTGCTCTGGATCGGCCTGGTGCTGCTGGTCGTGCAGATCGCCCTGGGCGGCTGGACCAGCGCCAACTACGCCGCGCTCGCCTGCGGCACCGACTTCCCGACCTGCCTGGGCCAGTGGTGGCCACAGCAGGACTACCGCGAAGCTTTCGTGCTCTGGCGCGGCATCGGCGTCGACTACGAAGGCGGCGTGCTCGACGGCCCCGCGCGCGTGGCCATCCAGATGGCCCACCGGCTGATGGCGATCCTGGTGGTCGGCCACCTGCTGGTGGTGGCGATCAGGCTGCTGCGCTCGACCGGCCTTCGGTATTCCGGCGGCCTGCTGCTGGTGCTGCTTGTCGGCCAGGTCGCCCTGGGCATCAGCAACATCGTGCTGGGCCTGCCGCTGTGGGTGGCGGTGGCGCACAACGCCGGCGCGGCCCTGCTGCTGTTCACGGTGGTCGGCCTGCTGGCGCGGCTGCGGGCACCCGAATGAACCTGCCGCTGGCCGCCTACTGGGAGCTGACCAAGCCGCGCGTGGTGGCGCTGATCGTGTTCACCGCGATCATCGGCATGTTCCTGGCCATCGAACCGGGCGAGCCGCTGCCGTGGCAGCGCATGGTCCTGGGCGCGCTGGGCATCTGGCTGGCGGCTTCGTCGGCGGCGGCGATCAACCACCTGCTCGACCAGCGTATCGACGTGCTGATGGCGCGCACCCAGCACCGGCCGCTCGCCACGGGCTCGCTGCGGCCCGCCCAGGTGCTGGGCTTCGCGCTCGCGCTCGGTGCGCTGTCCATGGTCCTGCTGGCCGCGTGGGTGAACGTGTTCACGGCGGCGCTCACCTTTGCCTCGCTGATCGGCTATGCCATCGTCTACACCGGCTACCTCAAGCGCGCGACGCCGCAGAACATCGTCATCGGCGGCCTGGCCGGCGCCGCGCCGCCGGCCCTGGGCTGGGCGGCGGTGAAGGGCTGGCCGGCGGGCGTGTCGTTCTGGGGCCTGGCCGGCGCGCCGCTTCACTACGACCATGCGCTGTTGCTGGTGCTGATCATCTACGTCTGGACGCCGCCGCATTTCTGGGCGCTGGCGATCTTCCGCCGCGACGACTACGCCAAGGCGCTCATCCCGATGCTGCCGGTGGTGTACGGCGTCACCTACACGCGCTGGCAGATCCTGTTCTACACGGTGCTGCTGGTGGTGGTGACGGTGTTGCCCTACGTGACCGGCATGAGCGGCGTGTTCTACCTGGGCGGCGCGCTGGTGCTGGGCGCGGTCTTCCTCTGGTACGCCATCCGCCTGCTCAACCCGCCCAGCGAGTGGTACGCGATGCAGGTGTTCAATTATTCGATCGTGTACCTGATGGCCCTGTTCGCCTTCCTGCTGGCCGACCACTGGCTGCTGCGCGACGCTGCCGCCCTGGCCGTCCAGACCCTGGAGTTCGTCCCCGCCTGACCGGACCGGGGGCCTTGACATTTGGTTTTACAGGCGTAAATTGACCATCAATTACGCGTGTAAAGGAATGACATGGCCGGGGTATCCATCAGCGAAGCCGAAAGCGAAGTCATGAAGGCCCTCTGGGCGGCCGGGGAGGCCACCGCCGAGGACCTGATCGCTGCCGTCGCCGGCCCGCAGGGCTGGGCCGAAGCCACCGTGCGCACCCTCATCAACCGCCTGCTGACCAAGGGCGCGCTGTCGGCCGAACGCGAAGGCCGGCGCTACCGCTACCGCCCGGTGCTTACCCACGAAGCGTGGCTGGCCGAACAGTCCAGCGGCGTGCTCGAACGCCTGTTCGGCGGCCGCGTTGCGCCCCTGGTCGCCCACTTCGGCGAGCAGGGCAAGCTGACCCGTCGCGACATCGACGAGCTGCGCAAGCTGATCGAGGACTTCGACGATGGCCGCTGAACTCTTCGACTGGCTGCTGCGTTCGGCCGGGGCCCTGGCCGTGGCCGCCTGCCTGGTGATGGCCCTGCGCCCGCTGTGGCGCCGCTGGCTGGGTGCCGGCGCGGTGCTGTGGCTGTACCTGTTGCTGCCGGCCGCGCTGCTGGCAACCAGCCTGCCGGGCCCGACGATCGTGGTCGACGAGCCGGTGGCCCATGGGCCGGCGCCGGGCCCTGCGCTCATGGCGACCGCTGCGCCGGTGCTGCGGCCGTCACCGCCGGCCAACCTGGCCACTGGCCTGGCCGTCGCCAGCGTCGCGTCGCATACCCCCGCGTCGACTCCCCCGGTGTCCCGGGACCCGCAGGTCGGCGCGCTCACCGCCGCCCTGCTGGCCTGGGCCGCCGGGGCTTTGGTCCTGGCCGGCTGGCTGCTGGTGCAGCAGCGCCGCTTCCGCCGCCGCCTGGGCGCGCTGCAAGAGAGCGACGCCGGTTTGTGGCGGGCCAGTGCCGACGACATCGGTCCGGTGGTGATCGGCCTGCTGCGCCCGCGCATCGTCGTGCCGGCCGATTTCGAGCAGCGCTACGACCCGCAGCAGCGCGAACTGGTGCTGGCGCACGAACGCGCGCACCTGCGCCGCGGCGACCTGCCCATGAACGCGCTGGCCTGCGTGCTGCGCTGCGTGTTCTGGTTCAACCCGCTGGTGCACCTGGCCGCCGCCAAGCTGCGGCTTGACCAGGAGCTGGCCTGCGACGCCGCCGTGCTCGCCCGACATCCCCGCGCCGGACGCGCTTACGCGACCGCGCTCTTGAATACGCAGCTGGCCGACCTTGGACTGCCGGTCGGCTGCGCATGGCAGTCCAGCCATCCCCTCACCTGGAGAATCTCCATGCTCAAGAAACCCCTGCCGGGAACCGCCCGGCTGATGCTGGGCGCCGGACTCGCCGTTCTTGCCAGCTCCGCCGCCGCCACGGCGATCTGGCAGCAGCAGCCGGCCACCGTGGTTTCACTGCCCGCCGTTTCCCTGGCCGCCGCGACGGCGCCGCTGCCGCCGCTCGCGGTCGAAGGCCGGATGCCTGCGCCGGCACCGTCGGCCGCGCCATCGGTCGCCTTCGCCGCAGTCGCCGCTGCGCCGGTGGCGACGCCGGCGCCGGCGAGCCCGGTGGCTCCCGCAGCTCCGGTCGCCGCGCCTGGGCCGGTTCGGGCGACGCCTGCCATCGCCCCGGTGGCGAGACCCGGCAAGGGCTCGACCACGCCGGCGCCGCGGGTCTCCGCCGTCAACGATGCGGCGTCCTCTCCGGCCGGCGTCGCCCGGGCGGAGCGTGCGCCGCTGCCGCCGCCGCTTCACGCGGAACGCATCTACGCCTACAGCCAGAACCCGCCGCTGCCGCCGCCGCCCATGCCGTCCGACGAGTCAGGGCAGCTCGAGGTCACCGAACCCAAGGTGGTGCTGGTCGCCGGCGCCAATCCCGATGCCGAGGCCGCCGGCTACCAGCCGCCGCGCATCCGCCTGGCCAAGCCGGCCCGGCTGCCTTTCCTGGCCAGCGCGCGACCGGAAACCCTGGTGGCCTACGGCATGGTGATGAAGGTGGAGGTCGACACCACGGGCAAGCCGGTGGATGTGAAGGTCCACGACAGCAAGCTCACCGACGTTTACCAGCGCAACGCCCTGGCCGCGGTGAAGCGCTGGCGCTTCGAGCCGGCGAGCCTGGCCGGCCAGCCTCAGGAAGCTACGGTGCTGGTGCCGGTCTGGTTCGCGGGCTCGTCGGTCAGGAACTTCGAATCGGAGGCCATGCGCCACCCGAGGCCGCAGTACCGCATGCCGGTGCAGGCCGTCGCCGGCCAGTAGCGAAACGGGGGCGGGTGCATTGCACCCGTCCCCAGCCGGGTTACTCGGCCAGCAGGTGCTCCTGCCAGAACAGCATCGCCGCCGCGCCGAAGTAGTCGCTGTTGCCCTTCTTGCGGAAGCCGTGGCCTTCGTCCTTGAACATCAGGTACCAGACCTCGCCGCCGTTGCCGCGCACCGCCTTCACGATCTGCTCGGCTTCGGTCCAGGGCACGCGCGGGTCGTTGAAACCCTGGGCCACGAACAGCGGCGACGTGATGCGATGGGCGTTGTTGAGCGGCGCGATGCGGTCGTGGAAGGCCTTCATTTCCGGCAGGCGCTCGTCGCCGTATTCGGCGCGGCGCAGGTCGCGGCGGTAGTCCTCGGTGTTCTTGAGGAAGGTGCCGAAGTCGGAAATGCCCACTACGTCGATGCCCGCGCGGATGCGGTCGGCGTAGTCCACCATCGACGCCAGCACCATGTAGCCGCCGTAGCTGCCGCCCATCACGCCGATGCGGTCGGCGTCGAGTTCGGGTCGGGTGCCGATCCAGTCGAGCAGGGCGCCGATATCCTCGACCGAATCCTTGCGCAGCAGGCCATTGTCGAGCTGCAGGTAGGTCTTGCCGTAGCCGGCCGAGCCGCGCACGTTGGGCACGAGCACGGCTACCCGGAGCTCATTGAGCAGGAACTGGGTGGACGGATTGAAGGTCGGGGTTGCCTGCGCTTCCGGGCCGCCGTGGATGCTCACCACCACCGGGAAGGGGCCATCGCCCTCGGGGCGGTAGTAGAAGGCGGGGATGGTGCGCGGCTTGCCGTCCACTTCGTCGAAGGTGGCAAAGCGCACCAGTTCGGGCGCGCGGAAGCGCGACGCGTCCAGGCCGCCGACTTCACTCTGCGTCCAGCGCACCAGGTCGCCGCTGGCAAGATCGACCACGTAGACGTCGCTGGGCGAGGTCGCGCTGTTGAGCGTGAGCGCAAGACGCTTGCCGTCGGGCGAAAAGCCGAAGTTGCCGATCACGCCGACCGGAAGTTCCGGCAGCGGGACTTCCGCATGGCCGGGCAGCGCCAGCACGTGCAGCTTGCTGATGCCGTCCTCGTTGCTGGCGTAGGCCAGGTGGCCGCCGCCCGGGGCGATGTCCAGGTCGGTCACGTTCCAGGGGATGTGGCCGCTGACCAGGGTCGGCGCGCCGCCGCGGGGATCGTGGTGGCGCAGGGTCTGGAATTCGCGACCCTCGTCGGACACGTAATAGACGCTGCGGCCATCGGGCCCGTAGCGGAAGGCGCTGAAGCCGGCCTTGTCGCCGTCCACCGGGAACAGGCGCAGCCTGCCCGAGCCCAGGTCCACTTCGCCCGGGTAGGCTTCGTTGATCGAGACGTACTTCATCACCAGCAGGCGCTTGCCGTCGGGCGAGAAGTCCATTGGCCGCCACATGCCGCCTTCCTGCAGCACGATGCGCGACTGCCCCGTGCCCAGGTCCCGGACCCAGAGGTCGTAATCGCTGCCGTTGCGTGCGGTGCTGGCCCAGGCCAGCTGGCTTGAATCCTTGGAGAAAAGCGGCCCGGCGTTCTGGCTGCGGCCGCCGTCGGTGAGCATCGTCGCCTCGCGCGACCCCAGGTCGTACCAGAACAACTGCCAGAACTCGGAGCCGCCCACGTCCTTGCCGAATACGAAACCGTTGCGTCCCGGCGTGGTCGTCACCGCGGACAGCGGTTCGCTGTAGAAGGTGATCTGCTCGCGCATGCCCATCGGTTCGCGCACGCGGTGCACCTGGCTGGTTTCGGCGAAACGCGTGCTGATCGCCAGGCTGCCGTCGGGCAGCCAGCCCGAGAGGGTTGCGCCGCGGGTGTTCTGGTAGCGGTTCAGGCGCTCGACCAGGTCGGCCGGCACGTCCGGCAGGTTTTCGCTGATCCGGTTTCCGACGTCGACGCGTTCGACGGCCCGATCCGGTTTGACCGGTTCGACCTGGGACTCGGCCAGGACGGGCGGCGCCAGCAGGGCCGCGGTGAGCATCATCACGAACAATCGCATGCGTGGGTCCCCGCTGTGGTCAGAACCGCAGCATACCGCCGGGGTTGTTTACTCGCGAGGCGCCGACGGGTCGAGCAGGTTCTCGCCCGATGTCCCACGTTGTTCCTGGTCGATCTGGCGGTCGATGTCGTCGCGTGCGCGGGTGTCGACCGAGGCTTCGCCTTGCCTTGTCCCCTTCGGTGCCGGGGCAGGCGCCGGTGCGGGTGCCTGGTTGCTCACCTGCACGCGGTAGGTCGGTTCGGGCATGTCCACGCCGGCGCCTTCGAGCGCGAGTTTCACGCGGCGGATGGCTTCGCCCATGACGGTGCCGAAATCGTGGCTGCGCTGGTCCACCCAGCCGAAGAAGCGGACCTTCACGCTGAAGTCGCCCAGCGCCATGACCTGTGCACGGGGTGGCGGCTCGGCCAGCAGGCCGTCCACGCCGGCCAGCGCCTCGACGCCCAGCGCCTGCGCGCGCACCAGGTCCTGGTTCATGCCGACGCCGACATCGAACTCGAAGCGCCGGCTGGGATTGCGCGTGTAGTTGAGCGTGACGCCGCGAAAGACCATCGCATTGGGCAGGCGCAGGTGGTTGCCGTCGAGCGTCATCAGGATGGTCGCGCGCGAGGTCAGCGCGACGATCACGCCTTCGTTGCCATCGATCACCACGTGGTCGCGCGGCGAAAACGGCTGGCGCAGGCTCATCAGCAGGCCGGCCAGGTAATTTTCCAGGATGTCCTTGAAGGCAAAACCAAGGGCCACGCCCAGCACACCGGCGGTGCCCAGCACCGCGCCCACCAGGGCCGTGGCGTTGAGGATTTCCAGGGCCACCAACAGGCCCGCCAGCAGCACCACCCAGCGCACGGTGGTGCGGGCGAGGTCCTGCATGAAGGGGTTGCGGCTTGCCACCCGGCCCACCAGCGTGCGGCGCGACAGCCAGTTGCCCAGCAGCCAGGCCAGCAGCACCACGACCAGCGCCACCGCCAGCAGCGGCAGGTAGGCCAGCCAGGCGTACATCTCCTCGACCAGGCGTTCCAGGCTGGGGGCGAGCTCGCGGGTGCCGGCTTCGATGGCCATGCGGTCTCCTATCGGGGGGTGGCGTGCAATTCGCGCAGTTCGGCCTTTTCGATGTCGGACAGGCCGGACATGCCGACTTCGCGGATGCGTGCATGCAGTTCGTCGATGCGCTGCTGGCTGACCTGGCGGTCGAGCTGGGCCAGGGCGTCGACCAGTTCATGGCCCCATGCCGATTCTTCGCCGGGGAAACCCTGCAGCGCCAGCTTCTGCAGCGCGGCTTCTTCTTCGCGGCCGGCGAAGTGTTCCAGCACGGCGCCGGTGGTGATGCCGGGCCGGCCGCGCACCAGTTCCAGCAGTTCCACCAACAGCGGGATGCCGGGCTGGCGCAGCACTGCGAACCGGTAGGGCGGCTGGATCACGTCCGAAAGCGTGGGTTTTTGCAGCAGCAGGGCGATGGCGGTGCGCACCAGGCTGCGCCGGGGAGCCGGAGCACCTGCGCGGCCACCGCGCATGGACGGTGTGGCGCGCGTGGGTTCGGCGGCCGGCGCCTGCTGGCCGACGCCGGTGAGTTCGGTCAGGCGCTGCTTCATCAGGTCGAGGAAGGCGCCGTCGGGGATGCCGGCGATCAGCGGCTTGGCCCGTTCGGCCAGGCGCGCCTTGCCTTCCATGCCGGCCAGGTTCACGTCCTTGGACAGTTCGTTGAAGAAGAACTCCGACAGCGGCGTCGCCTGGCCCAGCCGCGCGTCGAAGCCGGCCGCGCCCTCCTTGCGCACGATGCTGTCCGGGTCCTCGCCGTCGGGCAGGAACAGGAAAAATGCCTGGCGGCCGTCGCGCATGCGCGGCAGCACCGATTCGAGCGCCTTCCAGGCCGCGCCGCGGCCGGCGCGGTCGCCATCGAAGCAGAAGTAGACGTCGGCGGCGTTCCGGAACAGAAGTTCGGCGTGGTCGGGCGTGGTCGCGGTGCCCAGCGTGGCCACCGCGGTGTTGACGCCGAACTGGAACAGCGCCACGACGTCCATGTAACCCTCGACGACGATCAGCCGCGGGATCTTCGCGTGCGCCTGGCGCACCTGCCACAGGCCGTAGAGTTCGCGGCCCTTGTGGAAAAGCGGGGTTTCGGGCGAGTTGAGGTACTTCGGGCCGTCGTCCTTTTCCATGACGCGCCCGCCGAAGGCGATGACGCGGCCACGGCGGTCGTGGATGGGAAACATGACGCGGTCGCGGAACTTGTCGTAGACGCGGCCGGCGTCGTTGCGCGAGAACAGGCCGACCTTCTCCAGCAGCGCCAGCCGGCGTTCGTCGGTGCCCAGGGCGGACTTCAGGCCTTCCCAGCCGTCGGGCGCGTAGCCGATGCCGAACCGCGCCTGGTTTTCGGCGTCGACGCCGCGACGGTCCAGGTAGGCCCTGGCCTTGGAACTTCCCTGCAGCTGCTGCTGGAAGAACTTCGCGGCGGCGTCCACGGCCAGGTAGAGCTCGCGCGACTCACCCGACTCGTTGCGCTGGCGGGTGTCGCGCGGCACTTCCATGCCCACCCGCTTGGCCAGCTCCTCGACCGCGTCGAGGAACTCGAGGCGGTCGTAGTTCATCAGGAAGCTGATGGCGGTGCCGTGCGCCCCGCAGCCGAAGCAGTGGTAGAACTGCTTGGTCGGCGACACCGTGAACGAGGGCGAACGTTCGTCGTGGAAGGGGCAGCGCGCCGAATATTCCCGGCCCTGCCGCTTGAGCGGCACGCGCGACCCCACCACCTCGACGATATCCGTCCGGGCGAGCAGGTCGTCGATGAAGGCGTCGGGGATGCGGGCCATGGACGCCTAGGATGCCACGGGGTGGGGTGTCAGCCGGCCAGGGACTTCTTGACCAGCTGGGAGACCAGGCCCATGTCGGCCTTGCCGGCCAGGCGCGGCTTGAGCACGCCCATCAGCTTGCCGATGTCGGCCGGGCCCGCGGCATTGGTCTCGGCCTTGGCGGTGTCGATGGCGGCCTGGATCTCGGCCTCGGACATCTTCGCGGGCAGGTAGGCCTCGAGCACGCCCAGCTCGTAGCGTTCGATCGCGGCCAGGTCTTCGCGGGCGGCGGCTTCGTACTGGCTGATCGAGTCCTTGCGCTGCTTGACCATCTTTTCCAGCACGGCCAGCACCAGCGGGTCGGTCATCTCGACGCGTTCGTCCACTTCCTTCTGCTTGATCGCGGCCAGGATCAGCCGGATCACGCCCAGGCGGTCCTTCTCGCCGGACTTCATCGCGGCCTTCATGTCTTCGGTCAGCTGGGTCTTGAGGCTCATCGGGGTTCTCCGCAGGTCAGGCAAACTCGGCGCCGGCTTGGCGCCAGAAACACAAAAAGCCGGCCACGCTCGCGCGTGCCGGCTTTCTGGCAAGCAACGCGGCTCAGTACAGGCGCTGGCGCTTGGTGACGTCGCGCGAGCTGCGGCGCAGCTGGCGCTTCACCGCGGCGGCGGCCTTGCGCTTGCGCTCCTGGGTCGGCTTCTCGTAGTACTCGCGCTTGCGGGTTTCGGCGAGGACGCCGGCCTTTTCGCAAGTGCGCTTGAAGCGACGCAGCGCAAACTCAAACGGCTCGTTTTCGCGGACTTTGACAGACGGCATGTTCGATTCCTGGGATCTATGGATGTCGCACGGCAACACCGGCGAGCCGCGTATGATACGCGGGTCCGGCGCCGGCAGGCAAGCCAGCCCCGCCTTTTGTCCTTGAAAGTCTCCCTAACCCCCCAAAAAACAGGCACATGCGCGTCCTGGGAATCGAAACCAGCTGTGACGAAACCGGCGTGGCGGTGTACGACACCGACCGCGGCCTGCTGGCGCACGCCCTGTTCAGCCAGATCGCCCTGCACGCCGACTACGGCGGGGTGGTGCCCGAGCTGGCCAGCCGCGACCACGTCCGCAAGCTGCTGCCCCTGGTCCGCCAGGTCCTGGCCGAGGCCGGCCTGGCCCCGGCCGACCTCGACGGGGTGGCCTACACCGCCGGCCCCGGCCTGGTGGGCGCCCTGATGGTCGGCGCCGCCACCGGCCGGGCCCTGGCCTGGGCGCTGGACCGGCCCGCCGTGGGCGTGCACCACATGGAAGGCCACCTGCTGGCGCCCCTGCTCGAGGACCCGTCGCTGAAGCCGCCCTTCGTCGCCCTGCTGGTCTCGGGCGGCCACACCCAACTGGTGGAAGTGGCCGCCGTCGGCGATTACCGCCTGCTGGGTGAAACCCTGGACGATGCGGCCGGCGAGGCTTTCGACAAGACCGCCAAGATGATGGGGCTGCCTTACCCCGGCGGCCCCGAACTGGCCCGCCTGGCCGAGTCCGGCCGGCCCGGCGTGTTCCGCTTCTCGCGGCCGATGACCGACCGGCCCGGGCTCGACTTCAGCTTCTCCGGGCTCAAGACCCAGGTGCTGCTGGCCTGGCAGGCCTCGGACCAGACCCCGGAAACCCGCGCCGACATCGCCCGCGGTTTCGAGGACGCGGTGGTCGAGACCCTGGCGATCAAGTGCCAGCGCGCGCTCGACGAGACCGGCGCCCGCACCCTGGTGGTGGCCGGCGGCGTCGGCGCCAACCTGCGCCTGCGCGAACGCCTGCACCTGCTGGCCGGTAAACGCGGCGCCCGGGTCTGTTTCCCGCGCCCGGCGTTCTGCACCGACAACGGCGCCATGATCGCCTTCGCCGGCGCCCTGCGGCTGGTGGCCGGCCAGCACGAGGCCCCGGTCGTCACCGTGACGCCACGCTGGGACATGGCAAGCTTGCCGTCCGTTTGACCAGGAACTGACATGGACAAGGTTTTCATCGAGGCGCTCGAGATCGAGTGCGTCATCGGCATCTACGACTGGGAGCGCAAGATCCGCCAGCCGGTCGTGTTCGACATCGAGATGGCCTTCGACAACACCCGTCCGGCCGCCACCGACGACATCAAGGACACGCTGGACTACAAGGCCGTGAGCAAGCGGCTCATCCAGTTCGTGTCCGAATCCGATTTCGGCCTGGTCGAGTCCCTGGCCGAGCGCTGCGCCGCGATCATCCTGGAAGAATTCGGCGTGCAGCACGTGCGCCTGAAGCTGGCCAAGCCCGGCGCCGTGCGCGGCTCGCGCGCGGTGGGCGTGATCATCGAGCGCCAGCGCGCCGCGTGAGCACCGCCTGGCTGAGCCTGGGCAGCAACCTGGCGCCGGCCGACAACCTGGCGCGCGCCGCCCGCGCCCTGCGCGACGAATTCGGCGACGTGCTGTTCTCGCCGGTGTACCGCACGCCGGCGGTGGGCTTTGACGGGCCGGATTTCCTCAACGCCGCTGCGGTCGTCAGCACCGGCCTGTCGCCGTTCGAACTCAACCACTGGCTGCATGCGCTCGAGGAAACCTTCGGCCGCGACCGCAGCGGGCCGCGTTTCTCCAACCGGCCGCTCGACATCGACATCGTCTTCTACGACGACCTGGTGCTCGAAGGCCCCGGCAATCTGAAACTGCCGCGTCCGGAACTGCAGCACGCCTTCGTGCTCAAGCCGCTGGCCGACATTGCCCCGCGCCACGTGGTGCCCGGCGACGGCCGGACGCTGGCCGAACTCTGGGCGGCGCATCCGGAAAACGCCAGCCCGCCCAGCGTCGATCCGCTGGACCTCGCCGGCGCCTGCTGACCCCGGCGCGCCGGGCAGGGGTGACTTCCGGCCTTGCGGCGCTGCAGCAACCCCGCATAATCAGGGCGTCATTCGGGGAGGAAGACGCCATGTTCGACAAGATTTCCCGCAGCTGGCACCTGGTCAAGGCCAGCGCCGGCGTGCTTCGCACCGACAAGGAACTGCTGCTGTTCCCGGTCATCTCGGGTTTCGCGACGCTGCTGGTGGCGCTGACCTTCCTGGTGCCGGTGCTGGGCCTGCGCCTCTTCGAGGGCGGCGAAATCGGCCCGGTGGGCTTCGTGGTCGGGTTCCTGTTCTACGTCTCGCAGTATTTCGTCATCTTCTTCTTCAACACGGCCCTGGTCGGGGCGGCGATGATCCGCCTCGAGGGCGGTGATCCCACCGTGGCCGACGGCCTGCGCATCGCGCGCTCGAAGGTCGGCGTGATCCTGGGTTACGCGGCCATCGCCGCCACCGTGGGCATCGTGCTCAAGGTGCTGGGCGAACGCGCCGGTTTCCTGGGCCGGATCATCCTCAACCTGGTCGGCATGGCCTGGACCTTCGCCACCTTCCTGGTGGTGCCGATCCTGGTGACGCGCGACGTCGGGCCGATCGACGCGGTGAAGGAAAGCGTCACGCTGCTCAAGCGCACCTGGGGCGAAAACGTGGTCGGCAACGTCGGCATCAACTTCGCCTTCGGCCTGATCACCACCGCCGTGGTGGTGCTGGCGATCGCGATGGTGGTGGGCGCGGCGATGCTGGGCGGCCCGAAGCTGGCGACCGTGGCCGTGGTGGTCGGTGTTGTCGCGGTGGTGGGCGTGGCGGTGTTCCAGGCCGCGCTGTCGGGCGTGTATTCCGCCGCGGTCTACCGCTACGCCGTCGACGGCCAGGCGCCGGAAGGTTTCACCGGCGGCGAACTGCAGGCCGCGTTCCACCAGAAATAACGGGCGACCGTAGGAGCGCCCCCGGGCGCTCCTACATGTTGAGCGAGCGGCCGCCGTCGACGCGGATCACCTGGCCCGTCGTGTAGCGCGCGTCCTGGATCAGCCAGCGCACCGCCTCGGCCACGTCGCCGGGCTCACCGGCGCGCCCGAGCGCGGTGCTCGCCAGCATCGCCTGCTTTTCATGTTCCGCCTTGCCTTCCTCGGGCCACATGACGGCACCGGGCGCAACGGCGTTGACGCGGATCTCGGGGCCCAGCTCGCGCGCCAGCGACTGGGTCATCATCAGCAGCGCCGCCTTGGCCATGCAGTAGATCGTGTGCGCGGCCAGGGGCCGTTCGCCGTAGATGTCGCCCAGGTTGACGATGGCGCCGCCGGACAGGCGCAGCAGTGGTGCCGCTGCCTGGGCCAGGAAAAACGGCGCCCGCGCGTTCGAAGCGAACAAGTCGTCCCAGTCCGCCGGCGTCGCCCCGCCCACCGGCGTCGGCCGGAAGCTGCTGGCGTTGTTCACCAGTGCGTCCAGCCGCCCGAAACGTTCCTGCACGGCCCGCACCAGCGCCGCCGGCGCGTCGGGGTCGGCAAGTTCGGCCTGCAGCACCAGGGTGCTGCCGGCACGCTCGCCCTCCAGCCCGGCCACCAGCGCGGCCATGGCGTCGGCGGAGCGGCGGTGGTGCAAGGCCAGGTCGAAGCCGGCGGCGTGCAGGCGACGGGCGATGACGGCGCCAACGCGCTTGGCGGCGCCGGTCACCAGGGCGACGGGACGGTCGATGGGCATTCAGGGCTCCCCGGGTTTTGCCGGTATCCTGCGCGTTGGCCGATGAAGATTCCAACATGAGCGCAAAAATGCCGGCGCCCGACGCCGATGCCCGGGCCCACAGCGATCGCCTGCTGGCCCTGGTCAAGGACCAGGTGGCTGCCGCCGGCGGCGTCATTCCCTTCTCCCGCTACATGGAACTGGCGCTCTACGCGCCGGGCCTGGGTTATTACAGTGCGGGCGCGCGCAAGTTCGGCGCAGCCGGCGATTTCATCACCTCGCCCGAACTGGGCCCGACCTTCGCCGAATGCGTGGCGGCCTGCGCGGCCGATGTTTTCGGCCAGCTGGGCGGGCGCGCCGGCTTCCTTGAGCTGGGCGGCGGCAGCGGTGCCTTCGCCGAGGCCGCACTGCGCCGGCTGGACGAACTCGACGCCGCGCCCGCGCACTACCTCATCCTCGAACCCAGCGCCGACCTGCGCGAACGCCAGCTCGAACGCCTGCGCGCGGCGCTGCCCGCGCGCCTGTTCGAGCGCGTGCGCTGGCTCGACGGCCCGCCGGAGAAAGCCTGGCGCGGTTTCCTGTTCGCCAACGAAGTGATCGACGCCCTGCCGACGCCACGCTTCGCGATCCGCGACGGCGAGGTGTTCGAGGAACACGTGGCCCTGGGCGCCGACGGCGAACTGACCCGCGTGGACCAGCCGGCCGACGCGCTGCTGCACGCCGCGGTGCGCCACGTCGAGCGCGACATCGGCATGCCGTTCGCCGACGGTTACCGGTCGGAGCTGTTGCCGCAGCTCCCGTACTGGATCCAGGCCGTTGGTGGCCTGCTGCGCGAAGGCGCCATGCTGTTCGTGGACTACGGTTACCCGCGCCGCGAGTACTACCTGCCCGAGCGCGACGACGGCACCCTGGTCTGCCACCGCCAGCACCACGCGCACGGCAATCCTTTCGACCTGCCGGGACTGACCGACATCACCGCCTTCGTGGACTTCACGGCCCTGGCCGAAGCCGGCGTCGGCGCGGGTTTCGACCTGGCCGGCTACAGCGCCCAGGCCAGCTTCCTCATCAACAGCGGCCTGCCCGAACGCCTGGCGGCCATCGAAGCCATCCAGGACCCGGTGGCCCGCCTGGCGCGCACCAACGAAGTCAAACGCCTCACCCTGCCCGGGGAAATGGGCGAACGTTTCCAGGCGATGGGCTTCCAGCGTGGCGTGGACATCCGGCCGCTGTTCGCGCGCGGTGACCTGAGCCGCCGGCTCTGATGCTGCGGCCCTTCCGTTTCCCGGGGGTCTGGCTGGGCCTGTGGGTGCTGGGCTGGGTGCTGTGCATCGTGCTGTCGCTGATGCCGGCGGTGGACCTGCCCGGGCCCGCGCACTCGGACAAGCTGGGCCACTTTCTGGCCTACTTCGTGCTGTCGGCCTGGGCGGTCTGGACGTTTCGCGCGCGCCGCGCGCACCTGCTGGCCGCGGTGGCCCTGGTGGCGCTGGGCATCGCCATGGAAATCGCCCAGGCCACGCTGACCCGGGTTCGCCTGGGCGATGTTCGCGATGTGCTGGCCAATACCCTTGGCGTGGCCGCGGGCCTGTCGCTGACGCTCACGCCGCTGCAGCGCCTGCTTGAGCGCGTGGATTGCAGGCTGTTCGGCGGCCGCAACCCGTAGGCGTCCTTAGGCGCTGGCGTCCCTGGCGGCGCGAATGGCTTCGATGCGCGCCTTGCGCAGCCAGTCGCCGACGGCAGGGCCACTGAGGCCCTTGGCCACGGCGTGGCCGGCCGACACCGATGCGGCCGCGGCATGCAGCGCCACGAGCAGGGCCGCCGACGGGTAGTCGGCCTCCCCGCGTCCCAGCCGGCCACGCGAATCGGCTTCGCAGACCAGCGCCAGCTGGCGCACGCGATCAGGCTTGCGGAAGGCATCGCAGCGCGACAGCAGGTCGTGCACGGTGTCCGGGCGCAGTTCGGCCAGGCGATGCACGTTCAGGTGTTCGCGGCAGCAGATCTCGGCGACCGCGGCGTATTCCGAAGGCAGCTTGTAGCGCGCGCACACCGTGCGCAGCGGCCGCACGCCGGAATGTTCATGGCCGATGTGGCGCGGCAGCTTGTCCTTGGGCGTAAGCGCCTTGCCCAGGTCGTGGGTGAGCGCGCAAAAGCCCACCAGCGCATCACCCGGCGCCAGGCGCGCCGCCATGTCCATCACCATCTGCACGTGCACGCCGGTGTCCACCTCCGGGTGGTACTCCGGGCGCTGCGGCACCCCGTAAAGCGCATCCACTTCCGGCAGCAGCTTCGCCAGCGCGCCGCACTCGCGCAGCAGGGCGATGGCGGCGGAAGGGCGGGGCATCTCGAGCGCCTTCTTCAGTTCCTGCCACACGCGTTCCGGCACCAGGTGGTCGACTTCGCCGGCGGCGACCATGTCGCGCATCAGCGCCAGCGTCTCCGGCGCCACCGTGAAACCCAGTGGCGCAAAGCGCGCCAGGAAGCGCGCCGCGCGCAGGATGCGCACCGGGTCCTCGGCGAAGGCGGGCGAAACGTGGCGAAGCACGCGCGCCTGGACGTCCGCCGCGCCGCCGAACGGGTCGGTGAGCGTGCGGTCCTCGGCCTGCGCGATGGCGTTGATGGTGAAGTCGCGCCGGGCCAGGTCCTGGTCCAGGCTGACATCCGGTGCGGCGTGGAAAACGAAACCGTGGTACCCCGGCGCGGTCTTGCGCTCGGTGCGCGCCAGCGCGTGTTCCTCTTTCGTCTCCGGGTGCAGGAACACCGGGAAGTCCTTGCCCACCGGCAGGTAGCCGGCGCGGATCATTTCCTCGGGCGTGCTGCCCACCACGACCCAGTCGCGGTCGCCCACCGGCTGGCCAAGCAGCCGGTCACGAACGGCGCCGCCGACCAGGTAGCGCTGCATCGGCTCAGCGCGCCGCGCGGAAGCGCTGGTAGCGGGCCTGGCGCTCGTCCACGTGGCCCAGGATCGCCGGCAGCTTGTCGGCCACGCGCGTGGCCGGGATGCCCAGGCGGTGCAGGCCATCGATTCCGCCCACCGAGTCGGTCATCAGCGAGCGGAAATTGTCGGACGAAAACGGCTTGCCCGGCACGAAGTCACACACCAGGGCCTGCAGCCGGCCCAGCGCATCGGGCAGCGGCAGCACCCAGCGACGCAGGCCCATCTGGCGCGCGGTCAGCCGGACGATCTCGCCCAGGGTGAAGACGTCGGGCCCATAGAGTTCGTAAACCTCGCCGCGGCTGCCGCGCAGGCGCAGGCAGCGGCGGATCGCCTCGACCACGTCGCCCACGTACACCGGCGCGAACCTCGCCTTCGCGCGCGCCAGCGGCATCACCGGCGCAATCCGCAGCAGGCTGGCGAAGCGGCAGAACAGGCCGTCGCCGGCGCCGAACACCACCGAGGGTTCGAAGATGGTCCAGTCCAGGCCCGAGGCCTTCACTGCCGTTTCGGCTTCGCCGCGCGACTTGAGGTAATGGCTGCGGCCACGACCGGCGTTGAGCGAGCTCATCTGCAGCAGGCGGCGCACGCCGGCCAGCTGCATCGCAGCGATGACCAGCTTGGTCAGCTCCACGTGCGCACGGCGGAAGCCGCGGCCGTTGTCGCCCTTTTCATTGAGGATGCCGACCAGGTTGACCACCGCGTCGGCGCCGGTGAAGGCGGCGCGCAGCACGTCCGGGTCGTAGACGTCGACCTCGCGCAGCGTCACACCCGGCGGCAGCAGGCGATCGTAATGCGGGCCCAGGTTGCGGCTGAGCAGGGTGACGGCGTGGCCATCGGCGGCGAGGCGGGCGACCAGGTGGCGACCGATGAAGCCGGTGCCTCCCAGGACGACGATCTTGAGCGGGGTCATGGCGTGGAGTCTGGACCTGTCGGAAGGGGGCAGGCAAAGGGGCGGCGGGCGGACGGGGCAACGGTGCGGCCGAGCATGCGCTCGGAAACCGGCACCGCGGTGCCGTCCAGGCGCCAGTCGTAGATGACGCTGAAGGCAAGCACGCGGGCGACGTACTCGCGGGTTTCCTTGTAGGTGACCGTTTCGATCCACAGGTCCGGATCGAAACCGGGGCGGTCCCGGCTCCACCGATTCACCGGCGCCGGGCCCGCATTGTAGGCGGCGATGGCCTGGTAGGCGATGCCCCCGTGGTCGTCGAGTTCATGGCGCAGGTGGGCGATGCCCAGCACCAGGTTGGTTTCCGGGTTGTACAGGCTGGCCGCGCCCGTCCAGGCCATGCCCAGCTTGCGGGCGGTGCGTTCGGCGGTGGACGGCAGCAGCTGCATCAGGCCCATGGCATTGGCGTGCGAACGCGCCCGCGGCATGAAGGCGCTTTCGGCGCGGGTCTGGGCGGCGACCCAGGCCGGGTCGACGTTGTGGCGGCGGGCTTCGCGGCGCAGCACGTTTTCGTGGTGCAGCGGGAAACGCAGCGAGTAGTAGCGCAGGTCGTCGGGCTCGTCGCCGATCGTGAACACGGCGCGGTCGTACCAGTGCGCGTCGCGGGCGAATTCGATCGCCACCTTGCGTTCGTCGTCGCTGAGTTCCTTCAGGAGCGCGGCCCACTCGCGGATCGCCGACATCCGGCGGTCGATGGTGTGCAGCTCCAGCGCGCGGACCAGACCCGGGTGGGTGGCGACGCGCTCGCGCAGCGCGACATCGTCGGACGGTTCCAGCGGGCACAGCGCGTAGGCCTGGCCCAGGCGATCGGCGGCCAGGAAGCCGTGGAAGGTGGCGGTGTTGGCGGCCTTGGCGAACAGCGCGCGGGCGGCGTCCTTGCGGCCCAGGCGTTCAAGCACGCGGGCCTCGAAATATTGCCAGCGCGGGTCGTTGCGCTGCGCCGCGGGCATGCGCGACAGCGCGTCGAGTGCGCCGGCATCGTCGCGGCGGTTCAGGGCCTCGCGCACGCGCCACTCGTGCAGGCGCTCGTCGTAGGCACTGGCGGGCACGGCGGCCAGGCGTTCGCGGGACTTGGGCAGGTAGGACGCCACCGTCCACAGCGCCACCTGGTGGAGCACCTTGCCGCGCGCGGCTTCGTCCAGGCCCAGCGCCTTGTCGAGTGCCGCCAGCCGGGATTCGGCCTCGTCCGGTGACTTGCGCGCCAGCCGGGCCAGGCCCTCGGCGGCAACCGCGCGGCTGCGTGCATCCTTCGGCCAGGCGGCGGCCCCGTCATGGGGTTTGTCGATGAAGTCGGCGTAGTCCTTGGCGCGTGCTTCTTCCGCGGCCGGCAGGTCGCGCGCCAGGAACCGGGCCAGGCCGGTCTGCCCGGCAAGCAAGGCCAGTTCGATGCGCTGCCAGCGGAGGTCGCGGTTGATGTGCCCCAGGCCCTGCAGCGACGTCAGCGGTGCATCGCAGCTCGCGGGCAGGGATTCCGGGGTAAGCCACAGTGCGCGGCCATCGGCGATCCACTGTTGATCGGTGGCGCCGGTGGCCAGGCGCGCGGCCAGGTGGGCGCAGCGCAGCTCCACCGACGCCGAGGGTTGGTAGTCGGCCAGGAAGTCGGCCCAGCGTCGGTTCGCCGCCAGGTGATGCAGCCAGGAGTTGCGCAGCCAGTCGCCGGCGGCCAGGCCATCGTGGCGCGACAGCACGCTGCGCACGTCCTGCGCCCGTGCCGAGGCCAGCTTGCGTTGCATCTGGGTCACTTCGACCCACGGCAGCAGCGGGTGGTCCTGCACGCGCGCCAGGTCGGTTAGGCTCAGTTGCCCCTGGTCGGCCAACCGGAATGCTTCGAGGATGGCCGGGCGCTGTGGGCCAAGGTCCGGCGGACGCACTTGCGCCGCCACCTGGGTGGACACCACGTTCGTGGCCAGCAAGCCGGCCAGAAGACAGGTAAGAATTCGCCTCGACATGCCCCAGAGTCTAGCCCATGCCCCCTGAGTCCCCCGGTCCGCGCCGGGTCGCGTCCGCATGATCGCCACCTGGGCGATCTACCTGGCCCTGGGCGCGCTGGCCGGGGTGCTGGCCGGCCTGCTGGGCATCGGCGGCGGCCTGGTGCTGGTGGCGGCCCTGGTCTGGCTGCTGCCAAGTCAGGGCGTGCCGGCGGAGCTGGCCGTGCACGTGGCCCTGGCAACGGCGCTGGCAAGCATCGTCCTGACCGGCCTGTCGTCGGCGCGCGCCCACCACCGGCGCGGCAGCGTGCTGTGGCCAACAGTGGCCTGGCTGGTGCCGGGCCTGCTGCTGGGCGGCTGGCTGGGCAGCGGCCTGGCGGTGCGTCTGGAAGACGCCTGGCTGCGGCTATTCATTGCCCTCTATTGCGGCCTGGCGGCGGTGCAGATGGCCCTGGACTGGCCGCGTGCGCGCGCCGAACGCGCCGATCCGCCGCGCGGCCCCGTTTATTCGCTGGCCGGAACCGGCATCGGCGCGGTGTCGGCCCTGGTCGGCATCGGCGGGGGATCGATGACCGTGCCCCTGCTGGTCTGGCGTGGCGTGCGCCCGGTGCGTGCGGTCGGCACGTCCAGCGCCTGCGGCGTAGCCATCGCCTTGTCCGCCGCGGCCGGTTACGCGCTGCAGGCGGCGCCCACCGGCCTGCCGGCGGGCAGTTGGGGTTATGTGTACTTGCCGGCGGCGGCCGGCATCGCCCTAGCCTCGGTGCTGGCGGCGCCGCTGGGCACGCGCCTGGCCCACCGGCTCAGCGGCCCGGCCCTGCGGCGGGTGTTCGCGGTGTTCCTGGCCCTGGTCGGCATCAGCATTTTTCTCGCTCCCTGAACAAAAACCGGGGGTTTTGTACAGCATCACTAACGGGGTGAGGAAATGTGATGCTTGTCGCGTTTTGACGCTTTCTTTACAACATGGAACTGGACCGGCGCATTGGGGGCAAGGCGCAGGTGACTCCAACCACAGGGAATCGTCATGAAGACCATCCGTAACTCCCGCCTGAGCTTGGCGGTTCGGGGCGCCTTGCTGTTCGCCTTGGTGCCTGCCGTCGCGCTGTCGCAGGACGACAGCAACGAAGAGATCAAGACGCTTGACCGTATTGAGGTCACCGGTACCCGCATCAAGACCTCGGAAGCCGAGGGCCTGGTGCCGGTGCAGCGCATCACCCGCGAAGACATCGACCGCAGTGGCCTGACTTCGATCGGCGACGTGGTGCAGGCGCTGACGGGTTCGGGTTCGGCGCTCAACACCAAGTTCAACTCCAGCGGCAACTTCGGTTTCCCGCCGGATGGCAGCGGCGTCGGCGCGGGTTCCGCGCAGGCCGACCTGCGCCACCTGGGTTCCAAGCGCGTGCTGGTGCTGGTCGACGGCGTGCGCTGGGTCAACGAAGCCTCCGCCTCGGGCGTGGGTGCGGCGACCGACCTCAACACCATCCCGCTGGCGATCGTCGACCGCATCGAAGTGCTCGAAGACGGCGCCTCGTCGCTTTACGGCTCGGACGCCATCGCCGGCGTGGTGAACATCATCACCCGCAAGAACTTCGACGGCCTGTCGGTCAACGCGCAGGTCGGCCAGTACGGCGAAGGCGACGGCACCACCAAGTCGGTGGACGTGGCCTGGGGCTGGAACAGCTCCCGCGCCAACGTCTTCCTGGGCCTGAGCTACACCGACCAGGACGTCATCTATTCGCGCGACCGCGCCCAGTCCAGCTTCCCGGTGCCCGGCACCGGCGTGTCCTTCGGCAGCTCGGCCACGCCGACCGGCCGCTTCATCTTCGTCGACCCCAACACCGGCGCGGTGCTCGACATCACGCCCAACACCGGCGCCAGCAGCCCGACCTACGACCCGACGCAGACCGGCTGCACCCGCACCGACGACTACCACTGCTTCAGCACCGCCGACCGCTTCAACTTCTCGCAGTTCAACCTGCTGCTGACCCCGTCCGAGCGACTGGGCGCCTTCGGCCAGGTGCGCTTTGACTTCAACGATTCGGTCACCGGTTACGCCAAGGTGCTGTTCAACCGTCGCGAGTCCACCAACCAGGCGGCGCCCGAGCCCCTGTTCCTGGGCCCCGAGGCCGGCACGGGCAACCCGCTGGCCGACGGCATCTTCATCTCGGCGCTCAACCCCTTCAACCCGTTCGGCTTCGACCTCGATTCGTCGGACAACCTGATCCTGATCGGCCGTCGCCCGGTCGAGGGCGGCCCCCGCGTGTTCGAACAGGAAGTCGACACCTGGTACGTCGGCGCCGGGCTGGAAGGCGTGATCGACGCCAACCGCACGCTGTACTGGGACGTCAATGTCGCCTTCAGCGAGAACAAGGCCCAGCAGACCAACTTCGGCAGCTACAACATCCGCAACATCGCCCTGGCCCTGGGTGACCCGGCGGCCTGCGCGGCCGTGGCGGGCTGCACCCCGCTGAACATCTTCGGCGGCCCGGGCACCATCACCCCGGCCATGCTGGCCTGGATCCAGCCGATCGTGCGCGACCGCAGCCAGAACGAACTGGCCCTGGTCACCGCCAACCTGTCGGGCAGCCTGTTCGACCTGCCGGCCGGTTCGGTGGACTTCGCCGCCGGCCTTGAGCACCGCCGCCTGGAAGGCTGGTACCAGCCCGATGCGCTGACGGTGGCGGGCGACTACAACGGCGTGCCGTCGCTGCCGACCGCAGGCGAATACGACGTCAGCGAGCTGTTCTTCGAGGTCAACTTCCCGCTGATGGAAAACACCGACATCGGCCAGCGACTGGACCTCACCGTGGCCGGTCGTTACTCCGACTACTCCACGGGCATCTCGGAGTTCTCGCCCAAGTTCGGCCTGCGCTTCCAGCTGGTCGAGGAACTGGTGTTCCGCGCCAGCTACGCCGAAGGCTTCCGCGCGCCGTCCATCGGCGAACTCTTCGGTTCGGCCAGCCGCTTCGACGCCCAGCTCAACGACCCGTGCTCGACGCCGCTGCTCGACCCGTCCGTGGCCGGCAACTGCGCCGCCCTGGGCGTGCCGGCCAACTACCAGCAGCCCAACCCGCAGATTTCGATCACCACCGGTGGCAACGACCAGCTCGACCCCGAGTCGTCCGAAAGCTACGCGGCCGGCTTCATCTGGAGCCCGTCGTTCCTGGAGGATTCCCAGTTCGCCGAGCGCGTGGACTTCGAGGTCACCTACTACCGGCATGAAATCGACGGTGCGATCCAGGCCATCGACGCCCAGACCCAGCTCGACCTGTGCGTGCAGACCCTGGACCCGCTGTACTGCAGCGGCATCACCCGTGCGTCGACCGGCGGCATCAACGGCTTCAACAACCGCCTGACCAACCTGGGCACCATCGAGACCGATGGCTGGGACGTGGATCTGTTCTGGGTGTTCCCGGAATCGAAGCTGGGCAAGTTCTCGGCGGCCTGGCGCAACACCTTCGTCGGTGACTACCTCGCGGTGGGCGCGGCCGGCCAGGTGCAGCCGCAGGGCCCGGGCATCGAAGTCGTGGACAGCGCGATCCCGGAGTGGACCTCGAACTTCACGCTGGACTGGAAGCGCGGCAACTGGAACGCGGCCTGGACGGTTCGTCACATCAGCGAACTGCGCGAGGACTGCGGCAACGCGGTCAGCTTCCCGGTGTGCTCGAACCCGGCGACCGGCACGAACGTGCTGGACGCGATCACCTACAACGACCTGCAGCTGGGCTATCGCTTCGGCGATGGCGAGGGCCTCGGCCTGACCTTCGGCGTGAACAACGTGTTCGACGAGGATCCGCCGATCTGCCTGTCGTGCTCGCTCAACGGTTACGACGCGTCCACCTACGACATCCCGGGTGGCCGCTTCTACTACCTGCGCGCCGACATCAAGTTCTAGTCCCGCAAGTCGCTGCAACCGAAGGGCCGGCGCTCACCCGCCGGCCCTTTTTTTATCAGGCTATTTCTGGCGCAGCTCGACGCCGACCGCCATGTGGTCGGAGCCGGCGGCGGGCACCGCCTTGTAGTCGAGCACTTCGAAGCCGCCGACCAGGACGTGGTCCAGGCAGCGCTGCGGGGCCCAGCTGGGGAAGGTGCACACCCGTTCCGGTGGCGGCTCGAGCGAGGTTTCGCGGTAGAGCGCGCGCATTTCCGGCGCGTCGAAATCGCAGTTGAAGTCGCCCATCAGCACCAGCCGCGGTGCGTCCGACAGCAGGTCGGCCAGGAAGCCCAGCTGCAGCTGCCGCGACTTCACGCCCAGCGAGAGATGCGTGATCGCCAGCGTCCAGGCTTTCTTGCCCTTGCCGTATTTCGCCAGCAGCACGCCGCGGCCGGCGATGCGTCCGGGCAGCGCGTAATCCAGCATCTCGGTCGGCTCCTCGCGGCTCAGCAGCGCGTTTCCGCTGCCCGCGATGCGCGAAATGCGCCGGTTGGGCTGGTGGCTCCAGAACGGGAACTGCGCCTGTTCGGCCAGGTAGTCGGCCTGGTTGGTGAAGCCCGAGCGCAAGCTGCCCGGATCCGATTCCTGCAGCCCGACCACGTCGTAATTGCTCGCCATCTTCGCCAGCGCGTCGAGATTGATGCGCTTGCCGTTGGGCAGCACGTGCGACCAGCTGCGGGTCACGTAGTCGCTGTAGGCGCGCGTGCTCGAACCCGCCTGGATATTGGCGCTGAGCAGGCGCAGGCGGTCGTTGGCGGCTTCTGGCGGGACGGCGGACATGGCTGACATGTTGGGGCGCCATGCCCGCGCCGGCAAGGCGGAAAAGGAAAAGGGCCGCGTTTGCGGCCCTTTTCGTTCAGCTTTCGGTGGCGCGCCGCTTAGGGCGTGCTGCCGGCGCGCTCGTGCGCGACCAGCCAGTCCACCGTGTCCAGCAGGCCCTGCATGCCGCGGTCGCCCGTGGCCATGGCGCGGTACTTGCCGTTGACGATGATCATCGGCGTGGCGTCGACGCCGCCGCGCAGCGCGAACTGGCGGGCGCGGTTGAGCTTGGCGGTGACCGCGAAGCTCTGCATGGTCGACAGGAAGGCCTCGCGGTCGGCGCCGTGGCCGGCGTACCAGTCGGCGATCTCCTCGGGCGAGGCGCTGGTGAACGTGCGCTCGATCAGCACGGCCTTGAACAGGTCGTCGTGGGTCTTGTCCACCAGGTTCATCGCCTCGGCCGCGTAGTAGGCGCGGGCGAAGTTGTCGCTGACGCCGCCGAACACGCCCGGCACGTACTCAAAGCGCACGTCGGCCGGCTGGCCGGGCTTCCAGGTGTTGATCAGCGGCTGCAGGTTGGCGCAGTGGATGCACATGTACGAGAAGACTTCGGCCACTTCGATGCCGCCCTGGCCGATGGTCGGCATGGGTTCGGCCAGCGGCTCGTAGTCGGCGCCCAGGCGGGGCGCCCTGGCCGGGTCGACCACCGGCGGCGCCGGGCGCGGGGCCTCGGCAGCGGCTTCGGCGTCCGCCGGGGCGGCTTCTTCGGCGGGCATTTCGGCAGCCGGTGACGCTTCGGCCGGGGCTTCGGCCGGGGCCTCGGGCTGGGCCGCTTCGGGCGCGGGCGTTTGTTCCGCCGGCGAGGAAGCCACGGCCGGCGCGTCGGTGGCCGGGGCGGCGGAGTCGTTGGCCGACTCGCCGCAGGCGGCCAGGGCCAGGGCGAGGAACAGGGGCAGCAGGCGCTTCATGGACGGTGGCTCCTAGGAAAGGTCGCCTACCTGACCACGGTCGGCAGGCAAAGGTTCAACCCGCGGCGGCCGGGCGGGCCACCGCGTCATGGGGATCAGCCCTGCGGCTGGCCGGCGGCCATCGCTTCGGCCGACGGGGTGTCGGCGGCGTTGTGCAGGCCTTCGATGTAGCTGGCCAGGGCCTGGACCTCATCGTCGCTCAGGCCGCCGGCGACGCCGGCCATGATGGCGTTGGCGTTCTGGTCCTTGCCCCAGACCTTGCCGTCGCGGAAGGCGGTGAGCACGGTGGCGGTGTAACCGGCGTGCTGGCCGCCCAGGGAGGGCCAGGCCGAACCCGGGTTGCCCGAGCCGGCGGGGCCGTGGCAGGCGGCGCAGGCCGGCACCGAACCGTCGGCCTTGCCGAAACGGAAGATCTGCTCGCCCACCGCATAGAACTTGCGGCCGGAGTAGGGGCCTTCGGCGATCACGGTGTCGTCGGCCACGCCCGGCACGACCTTCTGGCTGGCGAAGTAGGCGCCGATGTCGCGCATGTCCTGCGCGCTCAGGCCGGCGGCGAAGCCGAGCATGATCGCGTTCTCGCGCCCGCCGGTCTTGTACAGCGAAAGCTGGCGGGCGATGTAGCGCTCGTGCTGGCCGGCCAGCTTGGGGTACTGCGGGTCGGCCGAGTTGCCGTCGACGCCGTGGCAGGCCGCGCAGGCGATCGCCTTGCCGGCGCCGGCCTGGGCGTCGCCATTGCTGGCTTCGGCGCCGTCGACCTCAAGGGCCTCCACCGGGGCCGGTACGGCCTCGGGGGCCGCCGACACGGTGGCTGCGGGCTCCACTTCGGTCTCCTGGCCCACGGCCACGGCCGAGAAGGCCAGGGCGGCGGCGACACCAAGGATGCGCGTGAACTTCATGAGCGGCTCCGGAAAGCTGGTTTCAAGGGAATCAGGGGCTTGCGCGACGGGCGCGCAGGAAGGCGCGGATTATCCCAGCCGGTGGCCGCGACGGTCAATTAAACCGGGCCCGCGGCGGTGCCAAGGCTGGTCAGGAGGGCCGGCAGGGGCCATGCTTGGCGCCTTTCCCGCCCCGGCGAGCCCCGATGTCCAACGCCCTGGCCCGAGCCAAATACGTTGATTCCGTGCATTCCCTGCGGCAGCTGCCGCCCGATGACGGCCGCGAGGTCGTGTTCGCCGGCCGTTCCAACGCCGGCAAATCCAGCGCCCTCAATGCCCTGACCAACCAGAAGGGGCTGGCGCGCGTGTCCAAGACCCCGGGTCGCACCCAGGCGCTGAATTACTTCGAGGTCGACCCCGGTCGTTTCCTGGTGGATTTGCCGGGTTATGGCTACGCCAAGGTGCCCGAGGCGATGCGCGAGGCCTGGAAGGGCATGATCAACCGCTACTTCCAGGAGCGCACCTCGCTCAAGGGCCTGGTGGTGGTGATGGACATCCGCCATCCGCTGCGCGAGTACGACCTGCAGATGCTCGACTACGCCTTCGAGCGGGAGCTGCCGGCGCACTGCCTGCTGACCAAGGCCGACAAGCTGGGCCGCGGCGAGCAGGGCAACATCCTGCTCAAGGTCCGCAAGGAACTCGCCGGCCGCGCCAGCGCCCAGGTGTTTTCCGCCGACGCCAAGATCGGCGTCGACGAGGCCCGCGCCGTGGTCACCGGCTGGCTCGAGGTCTAGACCGGCCCTTCCCGCAGCCGCGGGTCCATGCGGCCGCGCAGCCAGTCCACCAGCACGTTGATGACCACGATGGCGGCGCCGACGACCAGTACGACGCCCAGCACCAGGGTGTAGTCGCGGTTGAGCGCACCCTGCACGAAATAGCGGCCGATGCCCGGGATGCCGAACACCTGTTCGACCACCGCCGAGCCGCTGACCACGTTGATCAGCGCCGGGCTCAGCCAGGCCACCACCGGCAGCAGGCCGGGCCGCAGGGCATGCATGAAGAGCAGGCGGGCCCCGGAAATGCCGCGCCCGCGCGCCGCGCGCAGGTAGTCCGCACCCAGTACGTCCATCAGCGACCCGCGCGTGAGCCGCGCGCAGTAGGCCAGATTGGGCAGCGCCAGCGCGATGACCGGCAGCACCACGCTGCGCCAGCTGCCGTCCCAGCCCCCGGCTGGCAGCCACTGCAGGCCCACCGCGAACACCAGCACCAGCAGCGGCGCCACCACGAACTTCGGGATCGACAGTCCCAGTCCGGCGCCAAACATCAGCGCCCGGTCGGTCCAGCTGCCCGCCCGCAGCGCCGCCCACGTGCCCAGTGGCACGCCCAGCCCCAGCGCCAGCAGCAGGGCCAGGCCGCCGTTGACCAGGGTGATCGGCATCGCCGCGGCCAGCAGTTCGCTGACCCGGTAGTCGGGATACTGGAACGACGGGCCGAGGTCGCCGCGCACGACGTCGGCCACCCAGTAGGCGTATTGCAGCGGCAGCGGCTGGTCGAGCCGGTACTGCGCGGCCAGCGCCGCCTCGACTTCCGGCGGCGCCGCCTTTTCGGCGTCGAAGGGACCGCCGGGCGCCGCGCGCAGCAGCACGAAACACAGGGTCGCCAGCAGCCACAGCGTCAGCAGGGCTTCCAGGGCGCGGCTGGCGAACAGGCGGGCGGCGGGCATGCCGGGACTTTGCCCAAGCAACCCGGGGATGTCACGCTGCCGCAGGGGGACAGGCATGGACGAGTCGGGCGGAACCACATTCTGGGGCCGGGTGCTGCGCGAGGGCGGCAGCGAGCTCGCCGTGGCCGCCAGCTACCTGCTGGCCTGGCTGTTCTCGGCCTGGCTCTCGGACGAAACGCTGCTGTCGATGGTGGTCGCGGTGGCGCTGCAGTTCTGGGTGTTCACGGCGCTCATCGGCCTGGTGACGCCACGCGGCGTGCGCGGCATCACCTGGTTCCTGGTGCTGCACGCGGTGCTGTTCATGCTGCTGGTGTGGGTGGCGTCCGAGGGTGGCCAGGACGAACCGTCCTGGTGGGCGGTGCTGGTGGCGCAGGCGCCGATCATCATGCGCAACCTGTCGCGGCTGGCGCGGCCGCCGGACCTGCATTCGCGCTGGATGCTGGAGATGCTGGGGCCCTTCCTGATCATCCTGCCCGTGGTGCTGGTGACCGCCTTGCTGGCGGCGGTGCTGCCGGACCTGGGGCTGGCCGGGCGGGTGATCACCTTCGACCACATGGACCCGCTGACCGGGCACGAACTCAAGTGGGGGCTGCTGGGCGGCGTGGTCTATTTCAGCGCCTACGCGATGTCGCGCACCTGGTGGGAAGGTAGCCACGATGCCTTCCGGCACGGACGCCGGGGCTAGTCGCGCAGCTGCAGGAACCGGCTGGGGTGGCGGTCGAGCGGGTTGGCTTCGAAGCCCTGCACGTCCGGGTGCACCAGGTGTTTGGACGTGTAGTGGTAAAGCGGCAGCACTGCGTGCGCCGACTGCAGGCGGGCTTCGGCCTGGCGCAGCAGCCGCTGCCGTTGCGCCAGCGTCGGCGCGGCGTCGGCGGCATCAAGCAGGGCGTCGTAGGCCGGGTCCTCGTAAGCGCTCCAGTTCGAGGCACTGTCGCTGCGGAAGGTGTCCAGGAAGTTGCGGGCATCGTCGATGTCGGCGATCCAGCCGCCGCGGAAAGCCTGGGTGATCACGCGCTGGCGGCGGGTGCCCACGAACACCTTCCATTCTTCGTTGCGCAGGCGGGTCTGCACGCCCAGGGTTTCGCGCCACATCGCCGCCACCGCCAGCGCCAGGCGCCGGTGCGGGGTGGAGGTGTTGTAGCGCAGCTCGACCTGCAGCGGATTCTCGGATGAATAGCCGGCCTGGGCGTACAGCGCGCGGGCGCGGGCTTCGCGTTGGGCCTGGCTCATCGCCGCGGCCGGCGGCAGGGGGGGCTCGTAGCCGGCCACGCCCGGCGGCACCACGCCCCAGGCCGGGCTTTCGCCCAGGCCGGTGACGTGGCGGGTGAGGATGTCGCGGTCCACCGCCAGCGACAGCGCTTCGCGCAGCGCCGCCTGATCCTTGAACGGCGGGCGCTCGAGGTTGAAGCCCAGCCAGAAGCTGCCCAGGTAGGGACTGATGCGCAGCTGGCCGCCGAATCGTTCGCGCAGGTGGGCCAGGGGCTGCGGCGGCAGGGTTTCGGTGATGTGCAGGCCGCCGGCTTCGAAACGACGCAGTTCGCTGGCGGCGTCTTCGGTGACGTGGAAGCGCACGCGCGGGATCGGCGGCGGTTCGCGGAAGTGCGGGTTGGTTTCCAGCGTGACCTGCGCCTGCGGCAGCCAGTCGGCCAGGCGATAGGCGCCGTTGGACACCAGGTTGCCGGGTCGGGTGTGGCGCGCGCCGTGTTCGGCCAGTCCGGGCAGGTACACCGGGTAGGCTACCGGCAGGGTCAGCAGGCGGGGCAGGTCGGCACTGCGGCGCAGCGTGAAGACCAGGGTGGCCGGGTCGGGCGCGGTGATGCCAAGGCGTTCCGGCGGCTGCTGGCCGCGCTGCACGGCGCTGGCGTTTTCAATGGCGTCCAGGTGGCCGGCGAAGGGCGCGGCCGTGGCCGGGGCGAAGGCCCGGCGCAGGCTGGCCAGCACCTGCGGGGCGTCCAGGGGCTCGCCGTTCGACCAGCGTGCGTCCGGGCGCAGGTGGAAGCTCCAGGTGCGGCCGTCCTCGGACACCGACCAGCGTTCGGCGAGGCCCGGAACCAGCCGGCCGGCGCCATCCTCGGCCACCAGGCCTTCGAACAGGTCGCGCAGGATGTTCGCGCAGGCCACTTCAGGGCAGCGGTGCGGATCGAGCGTGGACGGTTCGGGGCCGTTGCCGCGCTCGAGCGTCTGCGCCAGGGCCACGCCGGAACAGTGCAGGCCCGCCAGCAGGACGCCAAGCGCGACGGCGCGGGTTACGATTCGCATCCCCAGAGTGTACCTAGGACCCCCTTTGTCCGGACCGAGCCATGCCAAGGACGAACCGCTGACCGACCACCGCGTACTGGTTGACTACCTGGCGACGGGCAGCCGGCCAAGGCAGGACTGGCGCATCGGCACCGAACACGAAAAGTTCGGCTTCCAGCTCGACGACCTGCGTCCGCCCACCTGGGACGGCGAGCGCGGCATCGAAGCCCTGCTGCGCGGGCTCACCCGCTTCGGCTGGGAGCCCTACGAAGAACACGGCAAGCTCATCGCCCTGGCCAAGGACGGCGCGTCGGTGACGCTGGAACCGGCCGGCCAGCTGGAACTCTCGGGCGGCATGCTCGAGAACATCCACGACACCTGCTGCGAAACCATGACCCACCTGCGCGAGGTCAAGGCCGTCGGTGACGAACTGGGCCTGGGTTTCCTGGGCATGGGTTTCCAGCCCAAGTGGCGCCGCGACCAGATGCCCTGGATGCCCAAGGGCCGCTACAAGATCATGCGCGAGTACATGCCCAAGCGTGGCCAGCTGGGCCTGGACATGATGACCCGCACCTGCACCGTGCAGGTGAACCTGGATTTCGCCGACGAGGCGGACATGGTGAAGAAGTTCCGCGTGTCGCTGGCGCTTCAGCCCATCGCCACCGCGCTGTTCGCCGATTCGCCGTTCACCGACGGCAAGCCCAACGGTTACCTGTCCTACCGGTCGCACATCTGGACCGACACCGACCCCGACCGCACCGGCATGCTCGACTTCGTGTTCGAGGATGGTTTCGGTTTCGAGCGTTACGTCGACTACCTGCTCGACGTGCCCATGTACTTCAGCTACCGCAACGGCGAGTACCTGGACCTGGCCGGCCGCAGCTTCCGCAAGTTCCTGCGCGGCGAACTGGCTGAACTTCCCGGCCAGCTGCCGACCCTGCGCGACTGGGCCGACCACATGACCACCGCCTTCCCGGAAGTGCGGCTGAAGAAGTACCTGGAAATGCGCGGCGCCGACGGCGGCCCCTGGAACCGCCTGTGTGCGCTGCCGGCGTTCTGGACCGGCCTGCTCTACGACGATGCGTCGCTGGACGCGGCCTGGGACCTGGTGAAGGACTTCAGCCGCGAAGAGCGCCATGCGCTGCGCGATGGCGTGCCAAGACATGGCTTCAAGCTGCCGTTCCGCGGTGCCACGCTGCGCGAGCTCGCCCTTGAGGCGCTGAAGATCTCCGGCCAGGGCCTGGCGCGGCGCAACCGGCTCAACAAGTCCGGCGCCAGCGAAGCGGTGTTCCTGGAGCCGCTGCTGGAATTCGCCCTGGCCAATGAAACCCCGGCCGAGCGCAAGCTGGCGCTGTTCCACGGTGCCTGGGGCGGCAGCGTTGATCCGGTGTTCCGGGAGTTCGCGTACTGATGGCCACCATCAAAGCCGACTGGTTCCGCGCCAACGATGCCCGCATCGACCAGCTCGATCGCCTGCTCGAACAACGCGCCGTGCCCTTCGGCGGCCTCGGCCTGGAGCCGCTGGACGGTTACCTGACGGCCCTGGCGGTCAGCCCGGGCGAAGTGACGCCGGCCGACTGGCTGCCGCGCGTCTGGGGCAAGGCGCCGCCGCGCTGGGAAAACGCCGACGAGGAAGCCGAGGCCACCGCCCTGCTGATGCTGGCCTGGGAAACCGCCCGCCGCCGCGTGCGCCAGCCCGGCGACGAACTCACCGTCGAAGGCGCGCTGCTGTGGTGGCTGCCCGACGATCCGGAGGGCGAACATGGCCCCGACGTGGACATCGGTGCCGCCTGGGCCGGTGGATTCCTCGACGGCATGGACCTGCGCTCCGACGCCTGGGACGCCTGGATCGCCAAGGACGAGTGGATCGGCGAAGTCGAGGCCTACATCGAAGCCCTGGCCGTGGGCAGCTATCCCCCCGAGGAAGAGGGTGGGGCACCGGTGCCGCTGGATTACCGCGAGCGCCTGGAAATCTACGGCGGCCTGCCGGACATGCTGCACGACCTGCACTGCCACCGCATCGAGTCGCTGACCCCGCGCGAACCCGTGCGCCGCGCCGCCACCCCCGAACGCAACGATCCCTGCCCCTGCGGCAGCGGCAAGAAGTACAAGAAGTGCTGTGGCTAAGATCGGGGTTTGACACTGGCTTGGGTTAGGCTTTGTCGATGAGCCAGATCCCCGAATCCCTTCGCGACATCGACCTGCCCGCCACCGACGACCTGCTGCGCGAGGACGTCAAGCGCCTGGGCACCCTGGTCGGCGAGATCCTTGCCGAACAGGTCTCGCCCGGGTTCCTCGACGATGTCGAAACCCTGCGCATCGCCTCCATCCGCCGCCGCGAGGCCGGTGCTCCGCTTGAAGACGTTGCCGAACGCCTGCGCGCGCTGCCGCTCGACCGCGCCGAGCTGCTGGTGCGCGCGTTCGCCAGCTACTTCCAGGCGGTGAACCTGGCCGAGCGCGTGCACCGCATCCGCCGCCGCCGCGACTACCAGCGCCTGGGCGAATCGCCCCAGCCCGGTGGCCTGGAGGACTCGCTGCGCAAGCTGCGCGACGAAGGCGTGCCCGCCGAAGCCGTGCTGGCCCTGCTGCCGCGCCTGCGCGTCGAGCCGGTGTTCACCGCCCATCCCACCGAAGCCGTGCGCCGCGCGCTGCTGGAAAAGGAAAGCGAGGTCGTGCGCTGCCTGGTCGAGGACATCGACCGCAGCCTGACCCCGCAGGAGCGTCGCGCCGACGTCGAACGCATGCGCCTGGCCCTGACCGCCAGCTGGCAGACCGACGAAACCCCGCCGGAAAAACCCACCGTCGCCGACGAGTTCGAACACGTCGCCTATTACCTGTCCGACGTGCTCTACCGCGTGCTGCCGGTTTTCCACGAAGCCTTCCTCGACGCCCTGCACGCCGTCTACGACATCTCGCCCGACGAACTGCCACCCCTGCTGGGCTTTGGCTCCTGGGTCGGCGGCGACATGGACGGCAATCCGAACGTCGGCGCGCAGACCATCGCGGCCACCCTGTCGAGCCAGCGCGCGATCGTGCTGGGCCGCTACCGGCGCGAACTGGAAAAACTGGCCGACCTGCTCAGCCAGACCGAAGGCCGGGTCGGCGTCGCGGGCGACATGATCGCGCGCGGCGACGACTACGCCCAGCGTTTTCCCGACGCCGCCGACGCGATCAAGGCGCGCCACGCCGACCTGCCCTACCGGCGTTTCCTGACCCTGGTCGCCGCGCGCCTGCAGGCGACGGCAAACGACCATGACATCGGCTACGCCAGCCCCGATGACCTGCTGGCCGACCTGCGCCTGGTCGAGGCCAGCCTCCGGCAGCACCGCGGCGACCACGCCGGGGGGTTCGCGGTACGCCGCCTGCTGCGTCGCGTGCAGGCTTTCGGCTTCCACCTGGCCACGCTCGACCTGCGCCAGGAAAGCAGCCAGCACGACATCGCGCTGGCCGCGGTGCTCGACGACGAAAGTTTCCCCGACCGCGACTGGCAGGACCGCGCGCAGCGCCTGCGCGACCTGGCGGGCGGCAAGGGCCGGGCCGGCAACCCGTCCGCCGAGGCTGCCCGTCCCGTGCTCGACGTGTTCCGCACCGTCGCCGAGTCGCTGCCGCGCTACGGCGCGCGCGCCATCGGTCCGTACATCATTTCCATGAGCCGCAGCGCCGCCGACGCACTGGCGGTGCTGGCGCTGGCGAGGCTGGGCGGCTGCGTGGACGGCAACGACGCCGTGCCGCTGGACGTGGCGCCGCTGTTCGAAACCGTGGACGACCTCGACAACGCCGCCGACACCCTGCGTTCGCTGTTCGCCGACCCGGTGTATCGCGCGCACCTTCGCAGCCGCGGCGATCGCCAGGTGGTGATGCTTGGGTATTCCGACAGCGCCAAGGACGGTGGCCTGGTCGCCTCGCGCTGGGCGCTGCAGCAGACCCAGGTGGCGCTGACCGCGCTGGCGGCCGAAGCCGGCGTGCGCATCGCGTTTTTCCACGGCCGCGGCGGTTCGCTGTCGCGTGGCGGCGGCAAGACCGGTCGCGCCGTCATCGCCGCGCCGCGTGGTTCGGTGGACGGCTACCTGCGCCTGACCGAACAGGGCGAGGTGATCCACCGCAAGTACGGCATCCGCGCCATCGCCCTGCGCAACCTCGAACAGGCCACCGGCGCCGTGCTGCGCGCCACCCTGCGCCCGCGCCAGCCCGAGCCGCGCGAGGCCCGCTGGCGGGAAATGGCAGCGACCATCGCCACGGCCGCACGCGCGCACTACCGCGGCCTGGTCTACGAAAGCGAAGGTTTCGTGCCCTATTTCCGCGACGCCACGCCGATCGACGTCATCGAACGGCTGCGCATCGGCTCGCGTCCCAGCAAACGTGGCAACGCCGGCGGCGTGTCGTCGCTGCGCGCGATTCCCTGGGTTTTCGCCTGGTCACAGAACCGCTGCGGACTGACCGCCTGGCTGGGCGTGGGCACCGGCCTGGTCGAGGGCATCGAGCGCTACGGCCAGGACGCCGTGGCCGAGATGGCCCGCGACTGGCCGTTTTTCGCCACCCTCGTGGACGACGTCGAAATGGTGCTGGCCAAGTCCGACCTGGCGATCTTCGAGCGCTATTCCCTGCTGGCCGGTGACGCGCATGCGCGCTTCTACCCCGGCATCGCCGACGAGTTCGCGCGCACCCGCGACGTCATCCTGGCGATCAAGGACAGCCCGCGCCTGCTCGACGGCGACTTCCGCCTGCGCCAGTCGATCCGGCTGCGCAACCCTTACGTCGACCCGATCAGCCTGCTGCAGGTTGACCTGCTGGCCCGCTGGCGCGCCGAAGGCCGGCCCGAGCAGGGCCCGCTGTTCCACGCGCTGGTGACCACCGTCAACGGCATTGCCGCCGGCGTGCAGAACACCGGCTAGGGATTGCGAACGTCGGCCAGCACCCAGTGGTCGCCGGCCAGCCACCTCAGCCGCTGCTTGAGGATGCCGCTGGAAATAGAGGTCGTGGCGTGCAGTTCGATCTGCAGGTCTTCCTGCTTGCCGAGCACGCTGGCGGCCGGGTCGGTGGCACCCAGCGCGTCGTCCACCTCGTCCGGGTCTTCCTGCATGGCGCGCCAGCGCCGGAACAGGGTGTCTTCGCGCAGGGCGGCCTGCAGTTCCGCGGCCAGGCCTTCGGCACCGCCGGACGTGAAGGACAGGGCGGGCTCGGTCCCACGCGCCTTGGACGGCTCGGGCAGGCGCAGGATGTATTTGACGGCCATCGCGGATCTCCTTGTCTGGAATGGGCGGATGCCCCGAGGTTACCGCGCGCGGGGCGCCGGAATCTTGCTGGTGGCGGAATTGGCTCGCTTACTGCGTTTGCTCCCCTGAAGCCAAAGGTGAGGAACCCGATGATGCGCAATTCCCTGATCGTCCTCGTGCCGGCATTCGCGCTGCTGGCCGCCTGCGCCGGCGACAAGCCTGCCGACGCCGCGCCGGAAAACACCAGCAAGGCCGCGGCCGTCACCGCCGCCGCCGCCGACCAGCCCGGCCAGGCGCCGGGCAAGCCCGGCAACCGCCCGCTGTCCAAGCCACTGCCGGGCGGGGTGGTGCCGGACTTTGCCTACAACACCACGGTGGACATCAGCACGCAGGCGGGCATGACCATCCGCCAGGTGCATCTGGACCTGCCCGAACTCGGTGCCCAGGAGGCGATGGACCGCCTCGCGGCCCAGCTCGAAGCCGCTGGCCTGGAAGTGGGCGAGCAGGCCCAGGAGAAGGCAACCTTCGTGCGCTCGGCCTGGACCCCCGTCGAGGGTGGCGCCACCGGCATCGCCGCGGCCAGCGCCGGCGGCAGCCACGTGGTGCTGATGGCGACCGACTACGAAGCCGACCACAGTCGCCGCGATGAAGGTTACGTGTCGGCGCTGCGCATCCAGGTGAACTCAAAATAGGGGCGCCTGCTTCGCGCTAACATCGGGCCAGCCCAACCGAGGTCCGCCCGATGACGCCGAAGCACACCTGCCTGGCCACTGCGCTGCTGCTGGTCCTGTCCCCCGCCGCGCTGGCGGCGAAGCTCGCCCTGGTCGGCGGCACCCTGGTGGACGGCACGCTGGCCGAGCCGATCCGCGACAGCGTCATCATCGTCGACGGCGAGCGCATCGTCGCCGTCGGCACCGTCAGTTCCCTGCCGGTGCCGGCCGACGCCGAGGTGGTGTCCACCGAAGGCATGACCGTCATGCCCGGGCTGTGGGACATGCACGTGCACCTGATGATCAATGGCCACGCCGACTACGCCTACTGGGACAAGAAATACCTGCCCCAGCTGCGCGACGTGATCATGCCGGCCTCGGCCGAACAGCTGCTGATGGCCGGCATCACCAGCGCCCGCGACCTGGGCGCGCCGCTGGAAGATTCCATCGCCGTGCGCGACGCCATCAACGCCGGCAGGATCCCGGGCCCGACCATGTACATGTCGGGGCCCTTCATCCAGAAGAAGCCCTACCCGGGCACCGAAGCCTTCCGCTGGGGCGTGGATTCACCCGCCGACGCACGCGCCAAGATCCGTCGCCTGGCCGATGCCGGCGTCGACGTCATCAAGCTGATCGACCAGGACCAGATGAGCGAGGCCGAAGTCGCCGCCATCGTCGACGAAGCCCACAAGCACGACCTGCCCGTGATCGCCCACGCCCACCGCCCCGAGGAAGTGCGGCGCGGCCTGCGCCATGGCGTCGATGGCTTCGAGCACACCGGCTTCGCCGCGGCGCCCGAGTTCCCCAAGGACGTGATGGACGCGCTGGCCGAACGCACCGCCAACATGGCCGCAGGGCCGTTGTTCTGGACCCCGACCATCGAGGGGCTGTTCAACTTCCCGTACACGGTGCGCAACAACGAGTTCATCGATTCCGACTCCTGGCACCGCGGGCTGCCGCCCGAGATCGTCGAAGACATCAAGGGCTCACTCGAACACCCCGAACGCATTTCCTACTTCCAGCAGACCCCGCAGCGCCAGCCGACCCTGCGCCGCAAGTTCGACCAGCTGCGCCAGTCCGGCGTCGTGCTGCTGGTGGGCACCGACTCGGGCATCCCGATGAAGTTCCACAGCCAGAGCACCTGGAACGAACTCGACGTCTGGGTGAACCAGTTCGGCGTGCCCGCGACCGACGCCATCCGCGCCGCGACCTACTGGCCGGCCGTGGCCATGGGCGTGGACAAGGACTACGGCACCGTGACCGAAGGCAAGTACGCCGATATCGTCGCCGTGCGCGGTGACGCGCTGAAGCAGGTCGCCCTGCTGCAACGGATCGACCTGGTCGTAAAGCACGGCAAGCGCGTCAAGTAATCGCGGCGTAGGGCGCGTCGCCGTGCAGGAGATCGCGGCCTGCCGGCCAGGGCTGGCCAGCGTAGTAGGCGTGGCTGGCCAAGGTAAGCAAGGGGACATCCTCGGGCGTGTCGCCGTAGGCGTAGATCGTTTCGTAGGCCTGCAGGTCGCAGGCCGCGCGTAACCGTCGGACTTTTTCGTCGAGCACGCACTGGTGGCCGAGGTACCTGCCGGTAAGCACGCCGTCGTGTTGTTCGAGGGACGAGCAGACAAGTTCCAGCCCCAGCGACCGGCACCAGGGAGCCAGGTAGACATCCAGGCCGCCGGACACGACCACCACCCGGTGGCCCGATTCGCGGTGCCATTCCAGGCGCTCCATGGCTTCGGGGCGCAAGGCCTGGGGCAGGTAGTCCCGGGCGAAGGCCTCTCCCTCGGCCTGGAGGACGGAAGCCCGCACGCCGCGATAGCCAACGCGAACGATCGCCTTTCGCACCAGCAGCCCCGATACAAGGCGAAGCCTGTAGCCGACGATGAGCGGGGCGAGCGCCAGCTGCCCGCCAAGCAGGCGTCTTGTGCTCACGGTGCGCCGTACGAAAACCGGCATGGTCTCGTGCGTCGTCAGCGTGCCGTCGAAATCGAACAGGGCAAGGGTCACGGGGCTTGCCTGCGCGGTTCGAGCAGGTCCCACAGGTTCCCGTAAAGGTCCTGGAAGACCGCGACGGTGCCGTAGGGCTGTTCAACGGGCTCACGCACGAAGACCACGCCCTTCGCCCGGTAGGCCGCGTAGTCACGCTGGAAATCATCGGTGTAAAGAAAGAAGCCGACCCGGCCGCCGGTCTGGTCGCCAATGCGGTCGTGCTGCGCGGACGTGGATGCCTGGGCCAGCAGCAGCTGCGCGCCGGAATCGCCCGGCGGCGAAACGACCACCCAGCGTTTGCCTTGCTCCGGGACGGGGCGGTCTTGGACCAGGCGGAAACCAAGCACGCCGACGTAGAAGGCCAGCGCCTCGTCGTAGTCGCGCACGAGCAGCGAAACCAGGGCGAGGCCTTGTTTCATCCCGCGGACGCGCGGCCACCGAACAGGCGCCTGAGGTCCGACCGCTGCCGCCAGCCGCACCAGAACGCGGCCAGGAGGATGCCCAGCGCCACGCCCACCATCACCCACTCGCCGTGGCGCAGGTGGGTGGCGACCGCGCCCAGCATCAGCGCCGACAGGCAAAAGCCGGCCAGGGCGGACAGCCTGGGCAGGAGCAAACCCACGGCGCCGGCCAGTTCGAGTGCGCCGATGACATACATGAAAACCAGCGGATAACCCCAGCGCGCGAAGGCGTCGGTCTCGAAGGGAAGGGAAAGCAGCTTGGCCGCGCCCGAAAGGACGAAAACAAGCGCCAGCAGGTAACAGAGAGCCCGGGTCTTCATTCTTCCTGTGCCTGTGCTTGTAGCCGCCGGATCCACTCACGGTCGAGTTCGCGCGAGTGGCGGGGCAGGGACTGCGCCTTTTTCAGGGACTCTTCGGCAAGGCGGCGGGCCTGTTCCGTGTCGCCCCAGCCCGCCAGCAGTTCGGCGTAGCGCGCCCGGGCTTCCAGGCCGGGATAACTGTCCACCAGCACCTCGAATTCTTCATGTGCCTTGGCCTGGTCGCCGCAGGCGGCCACGGCGCGGGCGTAGGTGAGGTGGGCGGTCGGCGAGCGGTAGTTGGGATGGGCGGCGATCAGCGCATCCAGGCGGTCGCGGGCCGCCGCCGCGTCGCCGGATTCGAGTTCGGCGCGCGCCAGCTGCGCCAGCACGTCCGGGTCGTCGGCATACAGGCCCTGGGCGGCGGCGCGCAGCAGCGGCACGGCTTCTTGTGCCTGGCCGGAAGCCAGCAGCGCCTGGCCCAGGCGCGTGCGGTTGGCGACGGTGGCGGTCTGGTCGTGGGCTTCCCGCGCTTCGCGCAGTTCGCGGTTCGGATCCAGCACGCGCCGCACGGCGCTGCCGGCCCGACGTGCCGTGTAGCTCTGGCGCATTTCCGGCAGCCAGATGGCGACGCCGTACACGATGCTGCCCAGCAGCGGGAACATGAAAAGGATGAACAGCCAGTACAGGCCCTGGTTGCTGCGGATGGCGTGCACCGCGAAGTAGATCGCGACCAGGATATGCAGGCCGATGCCGAGGATGTGCATGGTGGCGGCAGGGGTTGGGTCCGGAGGCCTGCAGACTAACAGCGGGCGGCCCGCGCGGGCAGTGCCCGCTGGCCTTAGACTCGGGGCCGGTCGTCCACGAAGCAGGCACGCCATGTCCGGACCCAAGGTCACCTGGTATTTCGACTTCATCTCGCCCTTCGCCTACCTGCAGTGGCAGGACGTGAAGCGCTTTGGCACCTGTCGCGTCGAATGCCGCCCGATCCTGCTTGCGGGCCTGTTGAATCATCATGGCCACAAAGGGCCGGCGGAAATCCCGTCCAAGCGCCGGTTCACCTACCGCCACGTGCAGTGGCGAGCCGGGCGCAAGGGCATCGCGCTCAACTTCCCGCCGGCGCATCCGTTCAATCCCCTGAACGCGCTGCGCCTGTGCATCGCCGCCGGCGGCACGCCCGAAGCCATCGACCAGATCTTCGACCACCTCTGGCAGGAAGGCCGGGCCGGCGAATCCATCGAAGACCTGCGCCCGGTAGCCAGCCGGCTGGGCGTGGTCGACCTGGAATCGGCCCTGTCATCGCCCGACGTGAAGGCTGACCTTCAGGACAACTTCCAGGCAGCCCTGGCCGACAAGGTCTTCGGCGTGCCGACGCTGGTGGCTGGCGATGCGCTGTTCTGGGGCGAAGATGCAACCGAACTGTTCCAGGACTGGCTGCGCGATCCGGGCGTGCTGGAGACGCCCGAGATGAAACGACTCGACGCGCTGCCGGTCGCCGCGGCGCGGGTGATCTAGTCGGGCGTCCAGTAGACGAATCGACGCCCTCCCTGGCGCTTGGCCACGTACATGGCTTCGTCCGCGCGTCGCATCAGGGTCTCCGGATCCCCGCCATCGGCCGGGTAGAACGCCACGCCGATGCTCACGCCCACCTGCAGGGGCTTGTCCTGCCAGCGCACGGGCAGGCACAGGCTACGCACAAGGCGCGAGAGCACGGGGTCGATCGATTCGTCGGGATCGACCGAAACGAGCAGCGCCATGAATTCGTCGCCGCCCATGCGTGCGACCGAATCGCGCCCCCGCAGCTCCGCCCTCATTCGCGTGGCCAGCTCACGCAGCACGGCGTCGCCCGCGGCATGCCCGAACTTGTCGTTTACCTGCTTGAACCCATCGAGGTCGAGGCCAAGCACCGCAACGCGAAGACGATCGCGTTTCGCCGATTCGATAGCCGTTTCCAGGCGGTCGCGGGCGAGGCGGGCCTTGGGCAGCCCGGTCAGTTCGTCGTGCAGCGCCAGGTACTCGATGTGCTCGTTCTTGCGCTCGATCTCCCGCAGCAGGTGCGCCGTAGAACGGTTGTAGGTGCCGTAGGCGAACAGGGTGACGACGATGAAGGCGCCCGTGCCCAAGACCAGGTTGCCCCAGGCCGCCGTATCCCGGGCGTACTTGTTCAGGTCGACGTCCAGCGGTAGCCAGCCCTCGACGAAGGCGACACCCGAGAGGGCCACGGCCAGCACGGCGGCCAGGCCCAGCAGCAGGCTGGCGCGCGGGGAGTAGAGAGTGCTGGCGATGAGGGCGCTCAGCGCAAGCCAGAGCACGCCCGCCGCCGCCAATCCCAGCGTAATCAGTCCGGGCAATCCAACCAGCCAGAGCATCGCCACGAACAGGCCCGACTTGAGCGCCAGCGGCAGGCGGTGCCGGACCAGCGCCACGCAAACCGTCACCACGCCAAGCGCCAGGTGCCAGCCATACAGCGGCAGCCAGCCCGTCGAGGTGGCGCGCGCCAGCGAAATGGGAACGGCGAGCAGGATGACCAGGGCCATGCCGAGCCAGAGGCGGTCGACGAACTGTTCGCGCAAGGCAATCAGTTCGCCGGCCGAGCTCCTGCTGACTTCCCGGTCGCGTTCGGTGCGGTTCAACGACGGGCCGCTCCTGGTCGGGTGGCTGGCCCGATTAGGCTGCCTGGGTCGCTGGCCGTCAAGCCAGGCGGGCCCCGGCCCCGGGTGTCGTGTTGCCTGCCCGGGCGCGCGTCAGTGTCGGTGCGGGTCCGATTTCGGGCAGTGGCAGGGCACCGTCGGGCCGTAATGAACGCCGGTGGGCACGCCGGCACCGCCGCGCTGCCAGAAGAATTCCGGAGCGGGGCGCTGTTTGCCGCCAATCTCCGACAGGTCGGCGGCGTTGAACAGGCGGCCGTTGACCATCACCAGCGCAGTGTCGTCGCTGTGGCGGATGTCCTCGAGCGGGTTGCCGTCCACCACCACCAGGTCGGCGCGCTTGCCGGTTTCGATCGAGCCGATTTCCTTGTCCAGGCCCAGGTAGCCGGCACCGTCGATGGTGGCCGCGCGCAGCGCCTGGAACGGCGTGAAGCCGCCCTGGTTGAGCGACCAGATTTCCCAGTGCGGGGCCAGGCCCTGCATCTGGCCGTGGCCGCCGACCAGGATCGGCACGCCGGCATCGCGAAGCACCTTGGCGGCCTTGGCGACTTCGACGTGGTAGTAGTCCCACTCCGGGCCGCCCTGGCGGCGGATGGTGTTCTCGTCCAGCGAACCCTTGGGGAAGAAGTGGTTCAGGCGCTCGTTCTCCCACAGGTTGTCCTTGGCGTACCAGTAGTACTCGCCGTTGAGCCCGCCGTAGTTCACCACCAGGGTCGGGGTGTTGCCGACGTCGGTCTGGCGCCACAGTTCCACCACGTCGCGGTAGAGCGGCGCCACCGGGACGTTGTGCTCGATGCCGGTCACGCCGTCGACCACCATGGTCATGTTGTGCTGGAAGGTGCTGCCGCCTTCCTCCACCACCAGCATGCCCAGCTCGCGCGCGGCCTGGTTGATCTGCTGCCGCTGGTCGCGGCGCGGCTGGTTGTAGCTCTTCACCGAAAACGCGCCGTTGGCCTGCATGCGTCGCAGGTGCGAACGGGCGTCGTCGAGCGAGTCCACCTTGGCCTTGAAGTCGCCGTCGGCGCCGTAAAGGATGGTGCCGGTGGAGAATACGCGCGGGCCGACCATCTTGCCGGCCTTCACCAGCTCGGATTGCGAGAACACGAACTCGGTGGTCGCCGACGGGTCGTGCATCGTGGTGATGCCAAAGGCCAGGTTGGCGGCGTAGGCCCAGTTGTTCTGCGGAACCACGCCCTGGCCGAAATGCGCGGCGTGCGCGTGCACGTCGACGATGCCCGGGAACACGGTCTTGCCGGCCACGTCCACTTCGCGGGCGCCGGCCGGGATGGCCACCTCGCCACGCTTGCCCACGGCCACGATGCGGTTGCCGCGCACGACCACCACGCCGTCCTCGATCACTTCCTCGGCGTTGTCGGCGTCGCGCATGGTCACCACGCGGCCGCCGACCAGGGCGAAGCTGTCGTCCGGGCGGTCGCTGTCGATGCGCAGGCCGACGGGCACGCCGGCATCGGCCTTGCCGGCCGCCAGCGCGCGGCTGTGGTAGCGGTCGCCGACCATCCAGTGCACTGAGTTCGAGTCCGCGCCCCAGTGCAGGTAACTGCCCATGTCGGTGCCCAGCGCGGTGACCGGAAGCGCCTTGGTGTCCTTGCTGAGCTCGATCGAGCCGCCGGTGGCCGGCAGCGGCGCCACGTAGCCGTTGAACAGCTCGGTGAAGGCCACCGACCTGCCGTCCGGGCTGATCGCCACGTGGTCCACGTACTTGAGGCTGAATACTTCGCGCGGCTGTTCACCGTGCAGGCCGGCGCTCATCAGCTTCTTCTCGAGGCCGCCTCCGGTCAGGAAATAAATCCGTTCGCCGTCGGCCGAGAACTGCGGGTCGGCGCCGTTGCCGGCGATCTCCACCGGCTCGCCGCCGGCGGCCGGCATTACGAAAATGCCGCGGCTGCCGCTCCACAGGCTGCCGGTGAGGCCACCGCCTCCCTGGCGCGAATACACCACGCGCGATCCGTCGGGCGAATACCGCGGGCCGTAATAGAAGCCCGGCTCGGTGCTGAGCTTGCGGGTCTGGCCGCTGGCCAGGTCGAGTTCGTGGATCGCGCCCAGGTCGGCGTCCGACCAGGTGGTGAACAGCAACTTGCGGCCGTCGCGGCTGAAGCTGGGCTGGTACTCGAAGCGCGAATCATCGTTGAGAAGCCGGCGGGGCTGGCCGCCCGGCAGCGACTTGGTCCAGAGCTGGCCAACGGCGTGGAATACCAGGGTCTTGCCGTCGGGGCTGGTGGCGACGTCGCGGATCATCTTCGGCGCGAAGCTGTCGCCTTCGATGTCTTGTTCGAAACGCAGCGCCGGAAGCACGCTCTGCTCGACCTGCGCGGTGAAGGGGATGTTGGCGGCCTTGCCGCTGGCCATGTCCACCTGCCACAGCTTGCCCTGCGCCCACAGCACCACGGCCTTGGAATCGGGCGTCCAGTCGAAGCCGGGATAGGGGCCGAAGATCGCCCAGGCTTCCTGCTGGTCGTGCGACAGGCCATCCCAGACCGGGCGCACGAAGCCCGAATCAAGATCGATCACGTGCAGCACCGACTTGTCGCGCACGCGCTTGACGAAGGCCAGCTGCTTGCCGTCCGGCGAAGGCTGCGGGCGCACCGCGCCGCCGGCGCCGGCGACCACGGTTTCTGTTTCGCCGGTTTCGCGGTCAAGGCGCTTGATCGCGTAGATGGTCCCGTGCACGTTGCGGTTGTACTGGAACATGCCGCCCGGGCTGACGTCCTCGGAGTAATAGACGAAGCGGCCATCGGCCGACACCGCCGGCTCGCCCAGGTCCTGCTGGTCGTTCTTGCGCTTGGTCAGCTGCAGTCCGCTGCCGCCGTCGCGATGGAACATCCACAGCTCGCCCGCGCCCAGCGAACGGCCCGAGGTGAAGTGCTTGCGGCCGACCAGGTACTGGCCGTCCGGCGTCCAGGCGGGGCTGTTGAGCAGGCGGAAATCTTCCTTCGACACCTGGGTGGCGCCGCTGCCGTCGGCCTTCATGCGCCAGAGGTTGTTGCCGCCGCCGCGGTCGGAGGTGAATGCCACTTCCTTGCCGTCGGGCGAAAACCGCGGCTGGATGTCCCAGGCCGGGCCGCTGGTCAGGCGCCTGGCCTGGCCGCCGCCTGCGGGCAGCTCATAGATGTCGCCAAGCATCGAAAACACGATGCGCCGGCCGTCCGGGCTCAGGTCCAGGTCCAGCCAGGTGCCCTCGTCGGTGCTGAAGCGGACCGTCTTGCCCTTGGCGTGTGCCCGCTGCACGTCCCACTTGTCTTTTTCGTCCTTGTCGGCGGCCTGGGCTGGGGCGGTGCAGGCCAGGGCAAGGCCGAGGGCGAGGGCAAGCGGGCGAGGCGTCATGAAGGGCTCCGGGAGCTGGGGCGAAACGACCGATGCTAGGTCAAGCGCGGGTCCGGCCCCTAGGCCGAAGGTCATGGGTCCCCGAAAGCGTGAGCCGGCTCCCAGCTTCGATATCCCGCGCCCCGGCTTGCTTGTGCTGGACCCCCGGCTGCCGGACAGTAGGCCAATGAACGCCGCCCCCCGCCGTTCCGGCCCCGTGTTTCCGGCAGTGTTCCTGCTGGGAATGAGCTCGGCCGGGCCGGCTATTGCCACGCCCTCCAGCCCCGCCGCCGTGTCCGCGGCCTGGCTGATGGTGGGCCTGGCGCTGGGCCTGGCGGCGGCAATGCTGGCCTGCTGGGCCGTCATGCGCGACCGCCTCGGGCATCGTGGAGGCTGGGCCCTGCAGGGGGGCGCGGCGCTGGTGCTGCTGCTGGCGGCGGTCTTCCTGGCGGGATCCTATCCCTGGATCCTGGCCCTGGCCGGTGCCGCCGTGGCGGGCTGGGGCCTGTGGCTGGTGCGCAGCCTGTCCGGCGGCATGCGCCACCTCCTGATCGAACGCGACCACGCCCGGGCCGAAGCCAGCCGCGTCAAAGCCGACTCCGAGCGCGACCCGTTGACCGGGGTGCTCAACCGCGGCGCCTGGCGCGCACGCCTCGAGCGCCTCGCCGAGGACACCCAGCAGGACAACCGGCCGCTATCGGTGCTGTTCTTCGACATCGACCTGTTCAAGCTGATCAACGACAGCCTGGGCCACCAGGTCGGCGACGATTGCCTGAAGGCGGTCGCCGACACCGTCGCCGCCGAACTGCGAGGTGGCGACATCCTGGGGCGGCTGGGCGGCGAGGAATTCGCCGTGGCCCTGCCGGGTGCGCGCCGCATCCACGCCCTGGCGGTCGGCGAACGCGTGCGCACCTCGGTGCAGAAACGTTGCCAGGTCGTGGGCGAAGAAGTGGTGGAACTGACCGTCAGCGTCGGCGCCGCCGAACACCTGGGGCCCGAAGAGGCCCTGGACGCCCTGGTCGACCGCGCCGACCGCGCCATGTACACGGCCAAGGATTCGGGCCGCAACATGGTGGTGGCGGACGCCAACGTGCCGCCAGGCGCGAACTGAGTCAGCCGACCACGGGCGGCAGCGGCCAGAGTCCCAGGACCAGGCCGATCAGGGTGAACTGCAGCGTGTGGTAGCCGCCGTTGATGGCGAAGAGCGTGAAGCTCTTGCGCTCGAACAGGTAATTGATGCCGAAGCTGGCCGCCACCCAGCACAAACCCGCCGAGAATCCCGCACCCACGCCCAGCACCAGCGACGGCCGCGGCCCCAGGAACATGGCGAAGACGAAGCTGGCGACCAGGCACAGCACGAAAGCCGCGCCGAAGATCAGCGCCATGTTGCCCTTCGCCAGTTCCTCGTCGCTCAGGCCGGCCTCGCGCTGCCAGGCCTTGCCGAACAGCAGCGGCGAGTACCACAGGCCGCCCAGTACGAAACCGGACGCAGCGGCGGCGATCACCGCCCAGATGTTGACCTCAGGCATGTCCCTTCTCCCCGTGGCTCCCCGCCACGCCGACATCGTGTGCCGGCCGGGCCCCGCCGGCAAGTCCCGGCGGGCAGGTCGGTGGCTGGGAGGTGTGCGCCCGGCTGTGGGGCAACCCTGGTCGGCGCGGCGCGGCTTTGCCCGGTGCGGTGAGCCGGCAACGGAGCACCTGCATGGCACAATGGTCCGGCAGTACGGATAAAAAGAACAAGACAAGGACCATGAAAACATGAAGGACAAGAACGAAATCGTCAGCAACTGGCTTCCCCGCTACACCGGCGTACCGCTGGAAGAGTTCGGGCAACACATCCTGCTGACCAACTTCAGCGGCTACCTGGGCACCTTCGCGCGCATGACCGGCGCGCAGATCGTCGGCATGGACCGGCCCATGCCCAGCGCCACCGCCGACGGCATCACCCTGATCAACTTCGGCATGGGCAGCGCCAACGCCGCCACGGTGATGGACCTGCTTTCAGCGATCAATCCGCAGGCCTGCCTGTTCCTGGGCAAGTGCGGCGGGCTCAAGCGCAAGAACGAGCTCGGCGACCTGATCCTGCCCATCGCCGCCATCCGCGGCGAAGGCACCAGCAACGACTACCTGCCCCCGGAAGTGCCGGCGCTGCCGGCCTTCGCACTGCAGCGCGCGGTGTCCACGATGATCCGCGACCTGGGCCACGACTACTGGACCGGCACCGTGTACACCACCAACCGCCGGGTCTGGGAGCACGACGCCGAGTTCAAGGACTACCTGCGCAAGCTGCGCTGCATGGCCATCGACATGGAAACGGCCACGGTGTTTTCGGCCGGCTTCGCCAACTCGATCCCGTCGGGCGCGCTGCTTCTGGTGTCCGACCAGCCGATGGTGCCCGAGGGCATCAAGACCGAGGCGTCCGACCGCAAGGTCACCGAACACTTCGTCGAGCGCCACATCCAGATCGGCATCGAGGCCCTGCGCCTGATCCGCCGCCACGGCAAATCGGTCAAGCACCTGCGCTTCGACTGACTGTCCCGGGTCCGTGGCCGGACGTAGACTCCGGCCATGGATCCGATCGACTCCCCCGGCGGCAGCGCACACTGGTGCGACGTCTACCGGAAAAAGCCGGCCGACACGGTCAGCTGGTACCGGCCGCGGCTGGACATGTCCCTGCGCCTGCTCGAAGAGGCGGGCCTGACGCCGCAGTCGCGGGTCATCGACGTCGGTGGTGGTGCTTCGACGCTGGTGGACGACCTGCTGGGCCGGGGGGTCAGCCAGGTCACCGTGCTCGACCTGGCCGACGAGGCGCTGGACGTGGCTCGCCAGCGCCTGGGCATCCGCGGCTCGCGCGTGCAGTGGCTGGTGGCGGACGTCACCCGGGCCGACCTGCCCGTGGCGGCCTACGACCTCTGGCACGACCGCGCCGTGCTGCATTTCCTGGTCAACCCCGCTGACGCGGCGGCTTATGTCGCCCAGGTGCGGCGCAGCCTGGCCCCGGGCGGCCACGCGGTCATCGGCGGATTCGCGCCCGACGGTCCGGAGCGCTGCAGTGGACTGGTGGTGGCCCGGCGTTCGCCCGAAGACCTGGCGAGCCTGTTCGGCGCGGACTTCAGCCTGGTTGGCGAGGCGAAAGAAGACCACCACACGCCGGCGGGCTCCCGCCAGGCCTTTTCCTGGGCTGTCCTGCGAAAAACGGGGTAGGGGCGCCGCCTACCGGCGCCCGTGGGTTACCAGTTGAACCCGAAACCGACGACGTCGGGCTGCGGTTTGGCCTCGGAGAAGCGCACCGTGCATTCGACGATCTGCTTGGCCTCGGAGGTGAGGCCGGGTTCGATGACGATCGGCGCGGTCAGGAACTGCTCCCCGTTGGGCACGTCCTTCATGCTGGCACCGAGCGCCGCGAGGTCGAGTTCGTAGAGTTTTCCGTCGAGCCGTGCCTCGGCAGCCACCTTGCAGGCCTGGGCCGCGAGGGCGTTGCGGTCGCTGCCGCGGCCGCCATTGTCGGCGCCGCCGCCACAGGCCACGAGGACCAGGGTCGCGGGAACCGCCACCAGCCAATTGCGCATGTCATGTCTCCTGGGTGCTACCACGCCCTTGCCTTGGGGGGACGACCCGGTTGGGCGGGTTTGGTTGCACCCACAAGTTAGCGCAATTGCTCTAACCCTGCCAATAACGCTTGCGTGAAGGCGCGGGTCGGGGTGCTCCCCGCGCCCGCGTCGGTCAGTAGCGCGGCAGCGTCGGGTCGATTTCGACCGACCAGGCGTCGATGCCGCCTTCGACGTTGTAGAGGTCGTGGAAACCCAGGCCGCGGAAGTATTCGGCCGCCTGGCGGCTGGAGTTGCCGTGGTGGCAAAGGAAGGCCAGCGGCAGGTCCTTGGGCAGGGCCTCGAGCCGTTCGCGGCTGTCCTCGTCGAGCACGTCGTGCGGGTGCGGGAAGGGCGCCAGGGCGCGCTCCGCGGCCGGGCGCACGTCGATGACGTCGATGGTGCCGGCGATGATGTGGTCGTGCAGCTGCTGGACGCCCATGGGCTTCACGGCGGCCGGCGCGTTCGGGTTGTGGATGGCCAGGCCGGCGCCGCGGGCGTCTTCCACCCAGTCGATGCGCAGGCCGCGCGCACGCGGCACGCTGGCCAGGTCCAGGTGCAGGCGGATGCCGCCGGCTTCGGTCACCACTTCGCCGCCGCTGGCGGCCTTGAGCTCGAAGCGGGCGTTGAAGCGCGGATCCACCGACAGGTGCAGCACCGTGCCGTCTTCGGCGTTTTCCAGCGCGCGGCTGATCGCTTCGGCCGCGGCCGGGGTGATTTCAATCGCCGGCGGGCTGCGGTCGGGCTCGGGCAGGCCCAGCATCTGGTGCAGTTCGCCGCTGTTGAGCATCTGCTCGATGATGTCGCTGCCGCCGAGCAGTTCGCCGCCGACATACAGCTGCGGGATCGTCGGCCACTGGCCGAACACCTTGATGCCCTCGCGAACCTCCGGGTCCGACAGCACGTCCACGTGGCCGAACGAAGGCACCAGCCCCTTCAGGATGCCCGCGGCCTTTGCCGAGAAACCGCACTGCGGCATGTCGGGGCTGCCCTTCATGAAGAGTACGACGTGGTTGGCGCCCAGGATCTGTTCGATGCGCGCGCGGGTATCGGGGGAGAGGGACATGGGGAACTCCGGAAATTAACCCCGATATTCTACCCCGATGCGCTGAACGAACCCGAAGGAACACCCGGGAGCGACGTCCTTGCTTGCCGAACGCGGAGGCCGGAAGACGTGCGCCCGGAGGCGCTCCTACACGGGTTCGAGCAGGCGCTGGGCGAACGGCAGGGCCAGGGCCGTCCAGTCGGCGTAGGCCCGGGCCGAGGGGTGCAGGCCGTCGGCGGCGATGCGGTCGGGCTGGCTGCCGGGCGACCGGCTGGCCGGGGTGATGTCCACGAACGCCACGCCCCGGGCCACGCATTCGGCGGCGGCGGCGGCGTTGTAGGCGTCCAGGTCGCTGGCGATGGACGCGGTGTCGCGGCCACTGGCCTGGCCGAAGGGGGTGACACCCCAGTCCGGGATCGACAGCACCAGCACCCGGTCGGCGCGGCCGCCGGCCAGCTGGATCGTGCGGTCGAGCAGGCCGGCGAACTCGCCGCGGTAGTCGTCCACGGGCCGGCCCCGGTACTGGTTGTTGACGCCGATCAGCAGGCTGGCGAAGTCCCACTGGCCCAGGGGTTCGGCGGCGTCCATGGCGGCCGACAGTTCGTCGGTGGTCCAGCCGGTGGTGGCGATGATGTGCGGGTCGGCAAGCGGCACCCCGCGTTCGCGCAGCGCCGCGGCCAGCTGCATCGGCCAGCGCCCGGCTTCGGGTACCGATTCGCCGATGGTGTAGGAGTCGCCCAGCGCCAGGTAGCCCAGCGGGCGGGGGACGGGAGCCTCAGGCGACATGGCGCTTGCGCTGCCCCGCGCGCGCCGCCAGCACCCGGTCAATGCGTTCGAACACCTCGCGCACCACCGGCGCCTCGGGCAGCAGGGTGATGCGGAAGTGGCGCGAGCCCGGCACGTTGAAGCCACTGCCCGGCACCACCAGGACGTCCTCGTTCTCCAGCAGCGCCAGCGCGAAGGCCTGGTCGTCGAAGCCGTCGGCCGCCGGGCCGACCACCTGCGGGAAGGCATACAAGGCACCCATCGGCGCGACGACCGACAGGTGCTCGCTGGCCGCGCAGCCATCGATCACGGCCTGGCGCGATTCGTACAGGCGTCCGCCCGGCACGGTCAGGGCGCGGATGGTTTCCGGCCCCTGCAGCGCCGCCGGCACCGCGAACTGGCCCGGCACGTTGGCGCACAGGCGCATGGCGCTGAGCAGGTCCAGGGCGTGGTGGAAGTCGCCCACGCGCAGCGGGTCGCCCGAGAGCACCGCCCAGCCCACGCGCCAGCCGCAGGCGCGCCAGACCTTGGACAGCCCGCCGAAGCTCAGGCAGGGCACGTCGCCGGCCAGCGGCGCCAGCGCGGTGAAGCAGGCGTCCTCGTAGGTGATGCCGTCGTAGATCTCGTCGGCCATCAGCAGCAGGCCGTGGCGCGCGGCGATGTCCACCAGGCGCTGCAGCAGCGCCGGCGGGTAATTGGCGCCGGTGGGATTGTTCGGGTTGATGACCACCAGCGCGCGCGTGCGCGGCGTCACCAGTTTTTCGAGTTCGTCCGGGTCGGGCAGGAAACCGTTCTCCGGCGCGCAGCGGTAATACACCGGCCGGCCCTGGTTGAGGATGGTGGCGGCGCTCCACAGCGGGTAGTCGGGCGAGGGCAGCAGCACCTCGTCGCCCGGATTGAGCAGCGCCCGCAGCGACATGTCGATGAGTTCGCTGACGCCGTTGCCGACGAACACGCGTTCGGCGCAGGCGTTGGGCGTGCCGCGGTCGCGGTGGGCGGCGGCGACGGCTTCGCGGGCCAGCGGCAGGCCCTGCTGGTGGGTGTAGGCGTCGGAGTCGGCGACGTTGCCCGACAGGGCCTGCTGCAGGTGGTCCGGGGCGCGGAAGCCGAAGGCGCCCGGATTGCCGATGTTCAGCCGGATCAGCTGCCGGCCCTGGCCCTCGAGTTCGCGGGCGCGGCGGGAAAGTTCGCCGCGGATGTCGTAGCGGACCTCGCGCAGGCTGTCGCGGGTCGGCATGGGGCTGTGGGGCATGGTGCAACGGGCTCGGGCAGGGGAATGGGCCCGAGGTTAACGGAATCTTGACGTGCTTTCAGCCGGGTCCCTCAGCCCGGTCGCGGCCCCCGCCGCAGGGCCAGGATGGCGGCGACGGTGAAGCCCAGCTCCCAGACCAGGGCGCCGGCGAAAAAGCCGGTGAACTCACCGCTCAGCGCGATGCCCAGCAGGCGGGCGGCCGCGATGCCGCCATTGACCAGGGCCACCGACCACAGGCCCGGCTCGCGCCAGGCCGGCCGGGCGGCGCAAACCAGCAGAAAAGTACCCAGGCCCAGTTCCAGCCCGCCGTAAAAGGCCCGCAGTTCGACCACGCCGGCCGCGCTGCCGGTGATGCCGACGCCGCCCAGCACGGCCGCCGGCGCGGCGGTGATCGCCACGCCGAAGCCCAGGAAGCCCAGGCCGGCCAGCACCAACACCCACTTGCCAAAGTTTTCCATGGCGGCAGGATGGCCCCGGCAAAGTGAGCAGGGCGTGTTGGCCGGCGTATCATCGCCGCCAATGCAGCTCCTTGAAGAAGACCTCGCCCCCCTGCGTGCCCTCGGCTGGCCCGACGACGCCGCTGCCCGCGAGGCGCTGGCCGCCGTCGCCGGCCGCCGGCTGGCGCGGGTCGCCAGCCAGCACCGCACGGCCTACGACGTGGCCACCGGTCCCGACGAGATGCAGATGAAGGTGCAGCCACCCATGCCCTGGACCCGGCCGCGTTTTCCGCCCGACCAGCGCGCCGCGGTCGGCGACTGGGTCACCCTGGATGAAAGCGGCAAGACCATCGTCGACCTGCTGCCGCGGCGTTCGATCCTCAAGCGGGGTGCCGCCGGCGAACACCACCGCCAGCAGCTGATCGCCGCGAATGTTGATCATGTGCTGGTGGTGGTCGGACTGGACCAGGACTTCAACCCGCGCCGCATCGAGCGCTACCTGGTGCTCATCCGCGCCAGCGGCGCCGACCCGGTGCTGGTGCTGACCAAGGCCGACCAGTGCGAGATCGTCGAGGACTGCATCGACCTGCTGGCCGAAGTGGCCGACTCGGGCGTGCCCATCCATGCGGTCAACGCCAAGGACCCGGACAGCACCGCCGCGCTGCATCCCTACCTGGGCCCGGGCCGCACGGTGGTGCTGGTCGGGAGCTCGGGCGCCGGCAAGTCCACGCTGACCAACACCCTGCTGGGCCGCGAAAAGATGAAGACCAATGCCGTGCGCTCGAACGATTCGCGCGGCCGGCACACGACCACCGCACGCGTGCTGCTGCCGCTGCCCCAGGGCGGCTGCCTGATCGACACGCCGGGCATGCGGGAAGTGAAACTCAGCGGCGACGAGGACGTGGCCGACGCCTTCGAGGATGTCGAGGCCCTGGCGGCCAACTGCCGCTTCCGGGACTGCGCCCACGTCAACGAGCCCGGCTGCGCCGTGCAGGCCGCCGTCGAGGACGGCCGCCTGGATGAAGCCCGCTACGCCAACTACGCCAAGCTGCGCGACGAGATGGAAGCCGCGGCGACCTCCCAGGCCGAACGCAAGGCCGACGCCCGGGTCATGGGCAAGGCGCTCAACAAGCGCCTGAAGGACAAGTACGGCCGCCGCTGAGGGAGGCGGCCGCCGGGCTTACAGGCCCTCGCGCTGGAAGGTGTCGCGCTGCTTGACCAGGTAGTCCTCGAACGCGCGGTCGTAGGCGAGTCGCCAGTTGGCCTCGCGGCCGCTCTGGCCCTTGTTGATGCCGTAGGCCGAGACGGTGAATCGCCGGTTGCCGACCGGGTCCACGACCTCGAAGTCCATGCGCAGTTTCGCCTCCATGGACACCGACCAGAAGCCGGGGCTGAACCAGGCCCAGAATTCCTTGATGTCCACGCGCAGCCGGATCGCGTCCGCCGGCGCCTGCGCGTCCGCTTGCAGGACCCGGATGCCACGTTCCTGCAGTCCGGTGGTGACCAGGTCGCGGGTCAGCGTTTCCACCGTCTCGTCGCCTTCGAGCAGGATGTCGCCCAGGGCCATGCCGTAGCTGTTGCGCTTGCGCGCGATCGCGCGCTTGCGACCTTCGGCATCGAGCACGTAGTCGCCGCCCTTCTTCAGCGACGGGATGCTGGGGTCGCGCGGGTCGGTCTCGAAAACGCGCTGGTCGCGCACCCATTCGATGACCGCGACCCGGTCGCCGGTCGGTTCGGCGTAGGTTTGTTTGGCCCCCGGGACGCCGAGCGCCATTTCGCCGCGGCTGGTGGCGCAGGCGCTGGAAAGCAGGGCCAGCAGGAGTACCAGGCCGAGCCTGGCGAGCGTGGTGAGTCGCATGGGTTCCCCCCGGAGACATTGGCGGCGGTCGCCGCCGGGATACAGTAGCGGCGGCCCCGGCGAACCCGCAATCTGCCGGCCAGAGAATCTTTCAGGTTTTCAGCCATGCCCCTTTCCGCGAATACGCTCGACCACCATGCCGCGCTCGACGCGCGCCTGGTGGCGGCGGTGCGCGGCATCCGGCTGCTGCAGGCGGTGAGCTGGCCGCAGACGGTGCAGCAGGATTTCCTGGCGGCCTGGCGCAGCGGCCGCGCGGTGCTGCCGCAGGTTGACTACGCCAGGCCCGAACTGGCCGGCGTCCGCGGCGAACTGGCGGCGATCGCCGATGCCGCCGATGCCGACGAGCCGCTGGGGCTCTACCTTCGCCGCACCGCCGAAAGCTGGTCGGTCGCCACCCAGTTGCTCGAGGCCGTGGGCACGCCGGCGGTCACCGAGCACTCCGTGCGCCTGTTCGGACGCCCGGGTGACATCCTGCCCGGCGACGGGCCCAGCAACCTCGACGCCGCCCGCCACTTCATCGAGGTGGCCGACGAACTCGACCAGGAGCTGCACGCCGCCGAAGCCGACTACGTGCTGTCGGCGGAAACCGTGCAGGCGGAGCTGCAGCACGCGCTGGATGCGTTTTTCGTGCACCACCGGGTGTCGGTCGAACTCGACCCGGACCTGATCGCCAAGGCCGCCGCCGGCCCCACCCGCATCCGCCTGCGCAGCGGCACGGCCTTCAGCGAATACGACCGGCACCAGCTGCTGGAACACGAAGCCTTCGTGCACACGCTCACCGGCCTCAACGGCCGCGAGCAGCCGCACTTCAAGTCGCTTGCGCGCACCTCGCCGCGGGTCACGGCCACCCAGGAAGGCCTGGCGACCTTCGCCGAACTGGTGACCGGCGCGATCGACATCGAACGGCTCAAGCGCATCAGCCTGCGCATCGTCGCCATCCACATGGCCATGCACGGCGCCGATTTCATCGAGGTCTTCCGCTATTTCCTGGACGCCGGCCAGACCGAAGCCGACAGCTTCGCCTCCACCCAGCGCGTATTCCGCGGCGTGCCGACATCGGGCGGCGCGGCTTTCACCAAGGACACCGTCTACCTGCACGGCCTGCTCAGCGTGCACACCTTCTTCCGCTGGTGCCTGCGCCACCGCCGGCTGCCGCTCACCCGCCTGCTGTTCGCCGGCAAGATGACCCTGCAGGACGTGTTCGCGCTTGAACCCATGTTCGAGGCCGGCGCACTGGCCGAACCCCTGTACCAGCCGCCCTGGGTCCAGCGCGCCAACGGCCTGGCCGGCATGCTGGCCTTCTCCCTGTTCGCCAACCGCATCCGCCTGGACCGGGTGGACGCCGACGACCTGGTGCTGGGTCTCTAGCGGCTGCGCAGGGGTTCGTCCGGGTCCACGCCGAACCGGCGGCACAGGCGTATCGCGTAGCCGCCGCCGATCTGGAACAGGTCGCGCACGACCGTCCAGCGCGGCGCGCCGGGGGCGGGCGAGGTGGTGCCGGCGAACATCACCGCCCGGCGGATGAGTTCGGCGTCGTCGATGCCCAGGGGGTGGGTCGGGGAGGGGTCGAGCTTGGGTGGGTTCATGGAAAGGGTCGGTGCCGCTCGTCGGACATGTCCATGTCTTCGTCGTTCGGGGCCGGGAAGTGCCACCTGGCGGCGACGTGGCATATAAGATGCCCCCGGATAAGGGCAGGGGGAGCGAGGATGAGCGAGATCACGGAGTTGCTCAGGCGCGCGGGAGACGGTGACGAACAGGCGCTGGACGCCGTGTTCCAGTCGCTCTACCCCGAGCTCCGGCGCCTGGCCCAGGCCCGCGTGGCGCGCGAAGGCGGCTCGCTGAGCCCCACCGTGCTGGTGCACGAGGTCTACCTGCGCCTGGTCGGCAACGACGGCCTGTCGATCAACGACCGCGCCCACTTCTTCGCCTGCGCCGCCAAGGCCATGCGCCACATCGCCATCGACGAGCTGCGCCGTGACCTGGCGGTCAAGCGCGGTGGCGGGGCCGCGGCCGTCACCCTCGACGACAGCTTGTCGGAGCTGGCCCTGCCGGGTAATTCCGCCCTGCTCGAGGTGAGCCAGGCCATGGACACCCTGGGCGAGGTGAACGCCCGCCAGAAACAGGTCGTCGAGCTGCGCTTCTTCGCCGGGCTCGAGTTCCAGGAAATCGCCGAACTGCTGGGCTGTTCCCTGCGCACCACCAAACGCGAGTGGGAAAGGGCCCGGGCGTTCCTGTACGCACAGTTGGCCTGATGAGCGACGACGATCTGGCGCTGTGGCGCGCGGCCGACCAGGTCCTGGACCAGCTGCTGGACCTGTCGCCCGGTGAGCGGGACGCGGCGCTGGCGGCCATGGCCCTGGCGCCGGCCCTTGCCGAACGGGTCGGGCGGCTGCTCGAAGCGCACGGCCGCGACGATGGCCCGCTGGACCCGGCGGGCCCCGAGGCAAGCCTGGACGGGCGCCGTATCGGCTGCTGGCAGCTGGACGCGGAAATCGGCCGCGGCGGCATGTCGGTGGTTTACCGGGCCCACACCAGCGAAGGCGGCGAGACCCGCGTCGCCGCGATCAAGCTGCTGACCCTGGGCGCACTCGTGGCCGGCGGCGCCAACCGCTTCCGCCGCGAGCAGGCCATCCTGGCGCGGCTTGAACATCCGCACATCGCCAGCCTGGTCGATTGCGGCGTTGCCGACGACGGCACGCCGTGGCTGGCCATGCCGCTGGTGGACGGCGACCCGATCGACACCTGGTGCGACGAGCGTGGCCTGGGCGTCGGCGCCCGCATCACGCTGATGCTCGATGTCTGCGACGCGGTGGCCTACGCCCACCGCAACCTGGTGATCCACCGCGACATAAAGCCCAGCAACGTGCTCGTGGACAAGGAGGGTTACGTCCGCCTGCTCGATTTCGGCATCGGCGGCATGCTCGAAAGCCGCCAGGCCGGCATGACCCTGACCCGCATGCTCGCCTGGACGCCCCAGTACGCCGCGCCCGAACAGTTCCGGCTGGCGCCGGCCAGCACCGCCATGGACGTTTATGGCCTGGGTGCGCTGATCTACCGCCTGCTCACCGGCCGTCCCCCGCGCGAGGGCGAGCCAGACGACGAACCGGTGACCCTGCCGTCGCGCGCCTGCCTGCAAGACGAAGGCGAGCACGCACCGCTGCGCCGCCTGGCCTCGCGCAATATTCGCGGCGACCTCGATGCCATCGTGCTCAAGGCCCTGGCCCCCGATCCCGACGACCGCTACCGCTCCCCCGACGCATTGGCGCGCGACCTCAAGGCATGGCTCGGCGACCGGCCCGTGCAGGCCCGCGGCGCCGGCGCCGGCTATCGCCTGCGCTGTTTCCTGCGCCGGCACCGCGCCGGCGTGGTCGCCGGCCTGTTGCTGACCCTGGCCCTGGGTTCGGGCCTGGGCGCCACGCTCTGGCAGGCCGAGCGCGCACGCGCCGAAGCAGCCCGCGCGACGGCCGTAAAGGACTTCCTCGTGGGACTGTTCGAATCGGCCGACCCCGAGGTCGAGGCCGGGCGTTCGCCCGACACCCGCAGCGTGCTCGCGCGCGGCGCCGACCGCGTGCATACCGAGTTCGCCGACCAGCCGCGACTTGCCGCCGAGCTGCTGCACCTGATCGGACGGGTGCAACTGCACGCCGGCGACTACGCCCAAAGCCGCACGCAGCTGCTGGCCGCCAACGAACTGGGCGAACGCCACGCCCTGCCGGCGGCGGAACGTGGCGGGACCCTGCTGCTGCTGGGCGCGCTGGCATCGGAAACCGGCCAGTACGCCGAGGCCCGGGACTGGCTCAACCAGGCCCGGGCCATGCTCGAGGACGATGGGCTTGCCGAGTCGCGCGCCGCGCTGGCCTACGTGCACATGTATCTGGGCAACGTGGCCACGTCGCTGCTGGAAACCGACCAGGCGCTGGCCGAGCTCGCCCGGGCCGAGGCCATCGTCGCCACGCTCGAGCCCGACCCGCGGCGGCAGGCGCACCTGCTGATCTACCAGGGCCAGGCCCTGCGCGCCGCCGGCCGCACGCAGGAAGCGCACGTGCACCTGCAGCGGGCGCTGGCGATGATTCCCGAACCCGGCATCGCCGACCTGCCGCTGCTGACGGCGCTGGGCGCCGTCGCCAGTGACCTGGGCCAGCTCGAACAGGCCCAGCGCCACTACCAGCAGGTGGTGGACACCATGCGCCGGGTCTACCCGCCCGAGAGCCCGGCCCTGGCGACGCCGCTCAACAACCTCAGCCTGTCGATGAGCGCCCGCGGCCACATGGCCGAGGCCGAACCCGTGCTGCGCGAGGCGCTGGCGCTGCGCCGTGCCTCCGTGGACGGCGACAGCGCGCGCCTGGCGCCGGTGCTTTCGAACTACGGCACGATGCTGATGTGGCTGGGCAAGCCCGAGGAGGCCATCGAGGCGCTGAGCGAAGCGCTCGCCGTGGTGGAAGCGGGCATGGGCCGGGACAATCCCCGCAGCTTCCTGGTGCTTTCCTTCCTGTGCCAGGCGCATGCCCTGGCCGACGACGAGCCGGCGCTGCTCGCCTGCGAGACGCTCGCGAAACAACGACTGGCCGGCTTCGGCGAGCCCGCCGCGTGGCCGGCCCATGCCGCGCCCACCCTGCGCCGCCTGGCGATGGCGCGGCTGATGCTGTCGCGGCCACAGCCCGCGCCGGCGCTGGAATTGCTCGGGCAGGCGCAGGCCATCGACGACCGCGAAGGCCTGGACGCCGACCACAAGGCGCGCGCCCGGGTGGCGTCCTTGCGCCTGCTGGCGCAGGCCCTGCAGGGAGCTGCCGACCCGGAGGGCGCCCGGACCCTGGCCGCCTGGCTCGAAGCCGGCGCGCTGACCGGCCTGGACCGCGCCGACATGCTGTTGGCGCTCGCCGGCCAGGCACGACGGCGCGGCGACGCCGACGCCGCGGCCCGCTACCTGGCGCAGCTTGATGCCATGTATCGGGACGGCGACATGCCTGCCCGCATTGCACGGCTGGCCGCGCAGGTGCGTGCATTGCCGCCGGCCCGCTGAGCGTCGGCAGACGTGTTCGCCGCCGCGCCCGGAACGGGTGAGGTCTTGCCGATGAACTTCCGCCCGGGCTTCCAGGGCGAACCCCCCGGGGCCCCGCAGGTCAGCCAGCCGCTGCTGCCGGGCCCCGAAGACGGCTGGCTGTCGCTCGAAGAGGCGGCCTTGTCCATCGAGTGTCAGCCCCCGGCGCTTGCCGCGGCTTTCTGCCGCCAGGCGGGAAGCATCTGCCCGGCATCGGGAATGCTGCGGTGGCGCGGAGGATGGCCAAGGGCGTCAAGGCGGTCGGCCAGCGATCCGTCCGCATTGGCCGCGAAGGTTTCCGAACAGCCGCCGAGGAACTGGCCGCCCAGGAACACCTGGGGCAGGGTGCGGCAGCCGGTGTGCTGTTCAAGCGCCGCGCGCAGGCGGATGCCGAGGTCGGTGGCCAGCAGCTCCGGATCGTCGAGGTTGATCCAGCGGAAGTCGGCGCCAAGTGCGTCGAACAGCTTGCGCACCGACCAGCCGAATTCGCACCACGACAGGCCATAGACCACCAGTGGCGCAGCCGGGTCGCTGATGGCCGCAGCCAGCAATTGCCGGGCCTGCTCGTCGGCGGCCGGCGTGGGTGCCGGCGCCGGCGCAGGTGCGGCGGCCGGTGCCTGGTCGAAGCGGGCGAAGGGCGACGAACGCGAGATGTCCCATTCGGCGGCGTCCATGTCCTGGTCGATGGCGTCGAACAGCGGCGTGCTCAGGTAACGCTCGCCGGTGTCGGGCAGCAGCACCAGCACGTGCGCGTCCGGCGATTGCTCAAGCAGCTGCATCGCGCCGGCGACGGTGGCGCCGCTGGTGATGCCGGCCAGGATGCCCTCGCGCCGCGCCAGTGCGTGGGCCTGGGTGATGGCGGCCTCGCCCGACACCGCGAGCACCTGGTGCACGCCACCTTCTTCGAGCAGGCGCGCGCTGTGGTGTGACACGAAGTCGGGCGTCCAGCCCTGCATCGGGTGCGGCCGGAACGCGGCCGGGCCGCCGGACAGCACCGGTGCGTTGTCCGGCTCGCAAAGCACCAGCCGGGTTTCCGGCCGCTGCTGCCGCAGCACCCGCGCCAGGCCCCGCGCCGTGCCGCCGGTGCCCGTGCCCAGGACCACGTAGTCCAGTCGCCGGCCTTCGAAGCTGGCCAGGATCTCCACGGCGGTCGTGCGCGCATGCACGTCGGCATTGGCCTCGTTTTCGAACTGCTGCGGCCAGAACCAGCCGTGGCGCCGCGCCAGTTCGCCGGCCTTTTCGACCATGCCGCTGCCCTTGAGGTGGGCCGGGGTAAGCACGACGCGGGCGCCGAGAAAACGCATCAGCCGCCGCCGTTCGACGCTGAACTGCTCGGCCATCACGATCACCAGCGGATAACCCTTGGCGGCACACACCATCGCCAGGGCAATGCCGGTGTTGCCGCTGCTGGCTTCGACCACCGTCTGCCCCGGGCGCAGCTCGCCGCTGGCCTCGGCGGCTTCGATCATGGCCAGGGCCATGCGGTCCTTCACCGAACCGCCCGGGTTGGCGGCCTCCAGCTTGGCGTAAAGGCTCGCACCGGGCGGCGCCAGGCGATCGAGCCGCACCACCGGAGTGCGGCCAATCGTTTCGAGCACCGAGGCCAGCGGCGCGTTCAACTCGCGTCCCCTTCGGCCACGGCCGCGAACAGCGGCTCCAGGGCGGTGCCGACGCGCTGCATCTGGGCATCGGTGAGCAGTTCGCCCAGCACCTGCTGGAAGCGCGGGTCCTGCACGCCCGAAACGATGTACTGCCAGCGATAGGCGGCCAAGGTCTCGCGTTCGATGCGGGCCTGTTCGTCGGCGGCGACCACGCGCGGCACGATCGCGCAGAAATAGTCGGCGTCGGCGCGCGCCTGCGCCTGCAGGATGCCGTCGACGGCGCCGACCAGGGCGATCAGGTCGTCGACCGCGGCGTCGCGCGCGGCGGCGTCAAGGCGTTCGTGTTCGTGGCGCAGCTCGAGCTCGTCGAGGATGGCGTGCTGCGATTCTTCGCGCCAATGAAACAGGAAAACGTCCTTGTACAGCGGCGACAGCGCCGCGTCGGGCGAGATCGACTGCTTGTAGTGCACCTGCGTGAACAGCTCGATGTGCAGGGTCAGCGCCAGCACCGACCAGGTGGACTTGCCGAGCACGGCGCGCGCCACGTCGTCCGGGTTGGCGGTGCACTCGTAGCCGGCCGGCATGATGCCGCCGATCATGGTTTCGATGCGGCGGAACATCTCCTGGTGCTTGATCTCCTCGTCGCTGAAGCGCACCAGCGCTTCAAGCTTGACCTGGTCGCCCAGGACGTAGCGCTGGCCGATCTCGAGCACCTTGGCGTTGATGAAACGTTCGACCAGGCCAAAGATGTAGGCGTAGGTGCGGCCCTGCACCTGGCTCATCAGCCGGCGCTCGGATTCATCGGCCAGGCTGGAACGGTCCAGCCGGCTCAGGCCGTCGGGCAGGAACTTGTTGGACAGGTCGAATTCGCGACCCTGGAAAACATCGCGGTCGATTTCCCAGCGGATGCGGCGGGACGCCTCGATGCAGCGGGCGTAACGTGCGGAGTCGGTGCCGGCCTGGGCCGGCGCGAAGTCGATGTCCTTGGCAAGGGCGTTCATGGGGTGGTCCTCGTGGTGTCGTGGGGGAGGTTCTGCGTGGCGGCCTGGGCCGCACGGGCTTTGCGCACCGGGCCGGGGATGAGCATCGGCACGCGACGCCGGTAGTCGGCGTATTCGGGGTGGACCGCCAGCAGGTCGTTTTCCTCGAACTGGATCGCCACCACGATGTAGGCGGTCGTCATCAGTGCGAACACGAGGTGCGCGACGGTCATGGTCGGCGTGGCCCAGAAGGCGAACAGCCAACCCAGGTAGAGCGGGTGCCGCACCATCCGGTAAAGGCCAGGCGTGTTGAAAGCCAGCGGCGGGCAGGGGCGACCGCGCATGTACAGCCAGGCCTGGCGCAGGCCGAACAGGTCGGCGTGGCTGATCAGGAAAGTGCTCACCAGCACCAGGCCCCAGCCGAAGGCGTACAGGCCCAGCAACGCGCCGCGGGCGAAAGGTTCGTGCAGGTCCCAGACGACGCCGCCCATCGGCTGCCAGAACCAGAACAGCGCCAGCAGCGCCAGGCTCGAGGCCAGCACGTAGGTGGATCGTTCGGCCGCCGCCGGCAGCACGCGCGCCAGTCGGCGCTTGAAGGCCGGCCGGGCCATCACGCTGTGCTGCACGGCGAACGCGCCCAGCAGGCCAAGATTGACCAGCAGCGCATCACCCAGGGGCACCAGCGCCGGCGAGTCGATCGAGCGCGGCACCAGCAGGTTGCCGACAAAGCCGATGGCGTACAGGAAGGTCGCGAAGAACACGGCGTAGCTGGCGAGCGCATAGGCGAACACCAGCGGGCCGAGCCGGGGGCGGGTTGACGTGGACATCGGGGACTCCGGGGCGGGGCGCGGGACATTCCGCGGGCCGCAGTCTCGGTGTCCGGGACCTGGCAGTCCTGACCGGGGCCGGACCGGTCACTGACCAGTTCATGACCCTGCCTGACCGGATGGTTCCAGCCAGGAAAAACAATGACTTATGGCAGGGCGGGTGCTAGCGGACGGCGGCCTCGCGGGCCGCCAGGCGGGCCTGGTCGTCGGGTTGCCAGCGCTCGCCGGAGGCCTCGCGGGCGCGCTGTTCCATGGCCAGGGCGGCGGCCGGGTCGCCGGCGGCCGCCAGCCAGGCCGCCTCGATGCGCAGCTGCAGCGGGTCGTTGTCCAGTTCGCCGGCCGACTGATCCAGTTCGCGGCGGGCGTCGTCGGGGCGGTCCTGGGCCAGCCAGGCATCCGCGCGCCAGGCGTGCAGCTGGGCGACCCGGCGCGGGTCGTCGATCTGCGTGGCAATGGCCATCGCCTGGTCAAGGCGCGCATGGGCCCCGGTCGGGTCACCGGCGTCCAGGCGCAGCTGGGCGAGGTTGCGCAACACGTCCACGCGCATGGCCGCCGAGCCGTCGTCGCCGATTTCCGCCAGCAGCTCTTCGAGCGCCGCCTGGGCTTCTTCGCGCCGCCCCTGCATCGCCGCCGACCGCGCCAGCCACAGCCTGGGTCGCCAGGCGCCCACCGGGTCGTCGGCGGCCAGCATCAGGATCTGTGCCTGGCGCAGGTAACGCTCGGCTTCCTCGTGCCGGCCCAGGTCGACGCTGAACTGGCCAAGCACCGACGTGGCGCCGGCCAGGTTGGGCGACTGGTCGATTTTCGCGGCTAGTTGCACGGCTTCAAATGCGGTGTCCCGGGCCAGCGAAAGCTGGCCCATCTGGGCCTGGGCTATCGCCAGCTGGATCAGCGCCGAGGCTTCGGCGGTGGGGTTGTCCAGCTCGCGATGCAGCTGCACGGATTGCGCGGCAAGGTCGCGCGCCTCTTCGAAGCGGCCCTGGCGCCGGCGCAGGTTGGCCAGCGCGTTGAGCACGATGGCCTCGTTGCGGCGGTTGCCCTGCAGGCGGAAGCCGGCCAGCGCCGCCTCGATGTGAGCGCCGGCGTTGGCCAGGTCGCCTTCGCGCAGGGCCAGCTGGCCCTGGGCGTGACTCAGTTCCGGCGAGACCGTCATCAACCCGGCCCGGCGTTCGGCGGCCATGGCTTCCTGCAGATAGCGGCGGGCCCGGTCGTACTGATCGGTGTAGGTATGCAGGATGCCAAGGCGCGAAAGCACCGTGGCTTCGGCATCGGGGTCATGGATTTCGCGCGCCAGTGCCAGGGCGTCGACAAGCAGCGGTTCTGCTTTCACGTTGTCGCCCTTGCGCCAAAGCAGGACCGCCAGCGCATTGCGCACGGCCAGGCGTTCGAAGGGGTCGCCGGCGCGGTCGGTTTCGGCCAGCAGCAACTCGAGCTGGGTGCGCGCCGCGGCCAGTTCGCCCATCTCGGTCTGGCCGCGGGCCAGCTGCAGGCGCGGCCAGAAGGCGTCGGGGACCTGTTCGGAGGCCAGCTGGAAATAGCGCTGCGCACCCGGCAAATCGCCCTGCAGGCGCAGTGCCAGGCCGCGCAGGTAGGCTTCGTTGGCGAAGTTGTCCTCCGACACCGGCCGGCTGGTGCCGCGTACGTTCACGCCGGCGCTCAGTTCGGCGGCAGCGGCGCGCGCCAGCGCCGGCACGTCGTCGGCGACGGTGCTGCGGCGGCGGACCTGGCCGTCGGGGCCGGTGATGGCGTAGTCGAGCCGCAGCAGGCCGCCCCGGCGCAGCAGCCGGCCCGACACGACGTGGCTGGCGCCGTGCGCGGTACGCAGTCGTTGCACGCGCTCGTCGCCGGGCAGTTCGGCCAGGGCCTGTTCGATCTCGAATACCGCGTCGGCGGACACCACGGCCGTGCGCTGCTGCAGGATGTCGGACAGGGCCTGCATCAGGCCCAGTCGGGCCCAGTCGTAGCGCGCGTCGCCCGTGGCGTTTTCGATCGGCAGCACCGCCACCCGGGCATGCCCGTCCACCAGGGCGGCCCGGTCGGCCTGGTGCTGCCACCACCAACCGCCCAGCAGGGCCAGGGCGAGCGCGGCCAGCGCCCCCAGCGCCCAGGCGCCGCGTGGCATCGGCCGGGGCGTGGATCTGGCGGCGGCAGGGGCGGCCGAAGCAGGCGTCGCGGGCGCCGCGGGCGGCTGCGGTTCCGGCCCGGGAGCGGGCCCGCTGGCGACACGCGGGACCAGGCGGCGTTCCTGCACCGGCTCCACCGGCGCGATGAAGCGGAAGCCGCGCCCGTGCACGGTGAGGATGACCTGCGGCGCGCCTGCTTCGTCGTCGAGCGCGCGGCGCGCCTTCATCGCGCAGCGGCTGAGCGCCGCCTCGGTGACCACCTGGCGTGGCCACACGGCGTCGAGCAGTTCGTTCTTGTCCACCACGCGGCCGCGGTTGAGCAACAGGTAGGCGATGAACTCGAGCACCTTGGGCTGCAGGTCCACCGGCTCGCCGTCGCGCAGCAGTTCGTGGCGGGCGGGGTGCAGTTCGAAACGGCCGAACCGGAACGCGCCGGTACTGCCATTGGCGTCCGGGGACGGCGTCGCATCCGTGTCTTGCGACTGGCTCATGGCGGGGCGAGGGCCCTCTCGATGGCTGGACCGAGGATAACGCATGCCGGACGGCCATACGGCCGCGTCGGCAGCCGGGTCGGGCGGGGCGCTACAATCAGGGTCCTTTCGCGCAAAGCCCGCCAACGCCCCGCCCATGTCCGAACAAGAAGACTTCAAGCTCGCCGCCCTCGACTACCACCGCCAGGCACCGGCGGGGAAGATCAAGGTGACGCCGACCAAGGCGATGGTGACCCAGCGCGACCTGGCGCTGGCCTATTCGCCGGGCGTGGCCGCGGCCTGCGAAGCCATCGTCGCCGACCCGGGCGAGGCCAGCGCGCTGACGGCGCGCGGCAACCTGGTGGGCGTGATCACCAACGGCACCGCCGTGCTGGGCCTGGGCAACATCGGGCCGCTGGCCGGCAAGCCGGTGATGGAAGGCAAGGGCGTGCTGTTCCAGAAGTTCGCCGGCATCGACGTCTTCGACCTCGAGATCGCCGAGAACGACCCCGACAAGCTGGTCGAGATCATCGCCAGCCTCGAGCCGACCTTCGGCGGCATCAACCTCGAGGACATCAAGGCGCCCGAGTGTTTCGTGGTCGAGAAGAAACTGCGCGAGCGGCTGAAGATCCCGGTCTTCCACGACGACCAGCACGGCACCGCCATCATCGTCGGCGCGGCGCTGATCAACGCCCTGCACGTGGTCGGCAAGGACATCGCCACCATCAAGCTGGCGGTCAGCGGCGCCGGCGCGGCCGGCATCGCCTGCCTGGACATGCTGGTGGCGCTGGGCGTCAAGCCCACCAACATCCACGTCGTCGACCGCGACGGCGTGCTGCACACCGGCCGCCCCGACCTGTGCGCGGGCGGCGTCAACGAAGGCATCGCGCGCTATGCGCGGGAAACCGCCGCGCGTGCGCTGGCCGAAATCGTCGACGGCGCCGACGTCTTCCTGGGCGTGTCCGCCGGCGGCGTGCTCAAGCCGGAAATGGTCAAGACGATGGCCGACAAGCCGGTCATCTTCGCCCTGGCCAACCCCACGCCCGAGATCGACCCGCAGCTGGCCCGCGAGGCGCGCCCTGACGCGGTCATCGCCACCGGCCGCAGCGACTTCCCGAACCAGGTCAACAACGCCCTGTGTTTCCCCTACATCTTCCGCGGCGCGCTCGATGTCGGCGCGACCACGATCAACGAAGAAATGAAGCTGGCCTGCGTGCACGCCATCGCCGACCTGGCGCGACGCGAGGCCACCGACCTGGGCGCCGCCTACGCCGGTGAAACCCCGCGCTTCGGCCCCGACTACCTGATTCCGCGTCCCTTCGACCCGCGCCTGCTGGTGTCGCTGGCGCCGGCCGTGGCCCAGGCCGCGATGGCGTCGGGCGTGGCGACGCGCCCGATCGAGGACCTCGACGGCTACCGCGACCGCCTGTCGAGCTGGGTCTTCCGCACCGGCCTGCTGATGAAGCCGGTGTTCGACCGCGCCCGCGCCGACCGCAAGCGCGTGGTCTACGCCGAAGGCGAGGAAGAAACCGTGCTGCGCGCCGTGCAGACGGTGGTGGACGAGGGCCTGGCCCGGCCGATCCTGGTCGGCCGCCCGGCGGTGATTGAACGCCGCATCCAGCGCCTGGGCCTGCGCCTGCGCATCGGCATCGACGTCGACGTCACCAATATCGACGATGACCCGCGTTTCAACGACTACTGGCAGCTCTACCACGAGATCATGCAGCGCAAGGGCATCACGCCCGCCGCGGCCAAGGCCGTGGTGCGCTCGCGCGACGTCGTCATCGCCGCGCTGATGGTGCGTCGCGGTGAAGCCGACGCGCTGCTGTGCGGCACGGTTGGCCGCTTCGTGCGCAAGCTCAAGTACGTGCGCGAAGTGCTGGGCCTGGAAAGCGAGGTGCGCGGGCTCTCGGCACTGAGCGCCGTGCTCAACGAGAAGGGCGTGTTCTTCTTCACCGACACCCACGTGCAGGTCGACCCGACCGCGGCCCAGGTGGCCGAAAGCGTCGTGCAGGCGGCCTTCCGCCTGAAGCTGTTCGGCATCCAGCCCAAGGCGGCGCTGGTGAGCCACAGCAACTTCGGCTCCAGCGAATCGGCCAGTTCGCAGAAGATGCGCGACGCACTCGCCATCCTGCGCGAGCGCGCGCCCAAGCTCGAGGTCGAAGGCGAGATGCACGCCGATATCGCGCTCAACGAAGAAGCACGCAACCGCATCTTCCCGAACTCGCAGCTCTCGGGCCGCGCCAACCTGCTGGCCTTCGCCAACCTCGACGCCGCCAACGCCAGCTACAACCTGGTGCGCAATGTCACCGACGGCGTCGGCATCGGCCCCATCCTGATGGGCCTGGCGGCCTCGGCGCACGTGCTGACGCCCTCGGCCACGGTGCGGCGCGTCGTCAACATGACCGCCATCGCCGCCGTCGACGCGCAGATCCGCGCCGCCCGCGGCTGAGCCCGGTCCCGCCCATGAAACTCCGCGGGGACCTGACCATCAACGGCAAGCAGTACCGCAAGGGCGAGTTCGCACCCAAGTGGTTCATCTACCCGTTTTTCCTGTTCCACATGGGCATGTTCGGCCTGTCGGGCTTCTTCATGGCCTACTTCGCCGACGACATGGACCTGGCGTTCCTGTACATGCACGGCGGCATCGCGATCACCGCCTACGTGGTGTTCTACCTGGTGATCTTCGGGCTGGACGAAGTGCGCTGGATGTTCATCAACGCCGCCCTGGGAATGCTGGGCATCTGGGTGGAGATCGGCTGGATCCTGTCGCTGTTCGGCAAGAGGTTGGGGGACTTCCCCATGGCGGTGCACGTCACGCCCTTCCTGTACTACATCCTCTACACCTTCCTGCTGCGGCAACTGGTGCTGGACGTGTTCGGCGCGCGCGACAAGCCCACGCGCAAGCGACGCGTGGAAATGATCTACGTCGGCCTGTCCCTGCTGGTTTACGGCGGTACCTGGCTCGCCACCCGCTGAGCCGGGCGGCTTATTCCTCGTCTTCGCCGCGCAGCACCTTCTTCTGCATCGCGTCCAGGTAGGCGTCGGCTTCGGCGACCGACGAGAAGATCTCGTTCAGCGGCACCGCCTTCACCACGTCGAACACCTTCTGGATCTGTGGCTGCGGGTTCACCACCACCACGCGGCCGCCGCGGCCGGCCAGGGCCTTGCGGGCCTTGAAGATGGAGCGCACGCCGGCCGAGCTGATGTATTCCAGGTTGGCCAGGTCCAGCACCAGCGAATTGACCGTCGAGGCCAGCAGCGGCGCCAGCTGCATGTCCAGCTGCTGGTAGCTGTGGGTGTCGAGGCGGCCGCCCAAGGCGACACGCTGGCTGCCGTTGCTGGCCGGCTGGATATGGACGTCGAGGTTCATGCAGGGCTCCCGGGGGGTTCGGATCGAAGGACGACACGCAGGATGTTGTGTGGTTCCTGGCGCAGGTAGCTGACCTCTTCGGCCAGCTGGCGGATCAGGTGCACGCCCAGGCCGCCGATCGGCCGGTCGTTGATGTCGGCGTCCAGGTCGGGGTCGGCGCGCTCGAGTGGATTGAAGGCCACGCAGTCGTCGCGGAATTCCAGCGTGACCAGGTCGCCATCGACCCCGATGCCGACGCTGATCTCGTGCTCGCGGCCTTCGACGCGGCCATGCGCCAGCGCGTTGCAGACGACTTCTTCGGTCACCAGCTGCACGTCGTGCACCACGCCCGGGTGCACGCCTTCACGCGCCAGCACGCCGTCGATCGCGGCCACCAGGTCGTCCAGCTGGCCTTCTTCCTGGGGCACCTGCAGCCTGATGTGCATGCCTAGCCTCCCTGGATGTCGCGATGGCGGCGCAGCACCATCACGGTAATGTCGTCCGACTGCGGCGCCTCGCCGGCATGGCCCTGCACGGCCGCCAGGATGGCCTCGCACTGGGCGCTGGCGTCGAGCTCGCCCGACAGGGTGTCCAGCAGCCGTTGTTCACCAAAGGCAAGGTCATCGCGGTTGAATGCCTCGGTAACACCATCCGTATAAAGCACCAACGCATCGCCTGGATCAAGCCGGCCGTGCCAGGCCTCATACGCCTGGCCGGCCTCGAAGCCCAGCGGCGGGCCACCCGGCAGCGCCAGCCACGCCGGTGCCTGCCCGGCGCGCAGCAGGGCCGGCGCCTCGTGCCCGGCATTGGCCAGCGCCAGCTCGCCGGTGGCGAGATCGAGGCGACCGCAGAGCACGGTGGCGAACATGCAGGTGTCGTTGCCTTCGACCAGGTGCAGCGCGGCTTCGGCCAGCGCACGCGCGGGTGTGCCGCCCAGCTTCGCGGCGACTTCCAGCACCGTCATCGTGCGTGCCATGAACAGCGCCGCCGGCACGCCCTTGTCCGAGACGTCGCCCACGACGAACCACAGCCCGCCGTCGGTCTGCTCGAAGAAGTTGTAGAAGTCGCCGCCGACCGCCTTGGCCGGCTTGAGCACCGCGCCGACCTCGACCCGGGCGCCGGCGGCGCGCACTTCCCGCGGCGGCGGCAGCATGGCGAGCTGGATGTCGCGGGCGATGTCGAGTTCGCTTTCCAGTTTCTGGCGTTCGGTGGCCAGCCCGGCGATTTCGTCGAGCTGGAAACGGATCGAGTCGCGCGCCCGTTCCAGCGCCCGGGCCATCACGCCCACTTCGTCGCCGCGGGTGTCGTGCGGCACCGGCCAGTCGTATTCGCCCGCCGCGAAATGCCCGGCCGAACCGGTCAGCTCGCTCAGCGGCACGGTGATGCGGCGGGCCAGCCGGCGCACCAGCACGGCCACCACCAACGTCGCCACGCTGGCTCCCAGCGCCAGCCACAGGCCCTGTCGGCGCAGGTCGGCCAGGATGGCATCGTGGGACAGGGCCAGGTGCAGGCTCCAGCCGCTGGCGCCGATGGGTTCGAGCACCGAGTAGCGCCGCTCGCCCAGGCCGGGCAATTCGTGTTCGAACTGCAGGTGCTGGCGCGCGGCGTGGGCCTGGACGACGGCGGCCAGGTCGTCGCGGCCGTTTTCGCGGACATAGGTTTCAAAGTCCAGGTTCAGCGCGACGCCCGGATCCGGGTGCACCGCGATCGAACCGCCCGGCGACAGCAGGGTGGGGCGCTGGCCCGGTTCGGCGCGCAGGCCGTCGAGCAGTTCGCTGAGCCGGCGCACCGGCACGTCCAGGCTGACCATGCCGATGCCACGTCCGCTGCTATCGCGCAACGGCAGGTTCAGCGTTGTCATCCAGGTGCCGCCGGCGGTTTCGTTGAAATACGGGTCCGACCACCACGGGCCCTGGGCCGCCAGGGTGGCCTGGTACCAGCCCTGGGCCTGCACGTCGTAACCATCGGCGAGCATGTCGCGGTTGGCGACGCCGTGCACGTCGCTGCCGACATAGTGCGCCAGCGCTTCGCCGTCGGGCAGCACGCCCGGTTCCAGTGCCAGCAGGCCGCCCACGGCCGAAACGTCGGCGGCGACCATGGCTTCCATGGCGGCGATCCACTCGTCGCGGTCCAGGGTAAGGCGTTGCTGCAGGCCGGCGACGCCTTCGACCGTGATGCGCACCGAATCCAGGGTGGCCTGCAGCCGATCGCTGGCCTGGCGGGCCTCGAAGCGGGTGCGGGCCTCGGCTTCGGCCACCAGCTGGCGCTGCGCGGCGACATAAGCCACCGTGAAACCCAGCAACAGCAGCAGGCCCACCAGCAGGCCGAACCAGAGCATCAGCCGCGTGCGCAGGCTTTGCCGCCAGGGAACCCGGACTTCGGTCTTGCGCAGGCGCAGCTCATTCATCGGTGGCTTCCCGGTAGCGCAGTGCCAGCAGGGTGATGTCGTCGGATTGCGGGGCCTCGCCGGTGAACCGGTGCACGGCCCGGGCCAGCGTGTCGCACAGCGCCGCGGGTTCAAGCGCCGGGTCCAGCGCGGCCATCAGTCCCTCTTCACCAAACGCCTTGTTGTCCACGTCGAAGGCTTCGGTGATGCCATCGGTATAGAGCAGCAACGTGTCGCCCGACGCCAGCCGGCCATGCCACACCGGATAGGTTTCCGCGACTTCCACGCCCAGCGGCCCGGTCGTGGGCACGGGCAGGAACTCGCGGCGTCCGTCCGCATGCAGCAGCACCGGCGCCTCGTGCCCGGCACTGGCCAGCGACAGCCGGCCGCCGCGCAGGTCGAGCACGCCGCAGAGCACGGTGGCGAACATGCAGGTGTCGTTGCGCTCGGCCAGGTGCGCGGCCGCTTCGGCCAGGGCGGCGCCGGGCGAGCCGCCGGATTCAGCCGCCACTTCCAGCACCGTCATCGTGCGCGCCATGAACAGCGCCGCCGGCACGCCCTTGTCGGACACGTCGCCGATGACGAACCACAGCACGTGGCTGTCGCGCCGGAATACGTTGTAGAAATCACCGCCCACGGCCTTGGCCGGTTCCAGCAGGCCCTGCCACTGCACCGCCGAACCGTTCTCGCGCAGGCGTCCGTCCGGCGGCAGCATGCCGCGCTGGATGTCGCGGGCGATGTCGAGTTCGGATTCCAGCTTCTGGCGCGCCCTTCCCATTTCGGTGATCTCGCGCATCTGCTGCTTGAGCGAGGTGCGGGCGCTGTCGAGGGCGCGCGCCATCACGCCCACTTCGTCCTTGCGCTCGGTATGGCCAAGCGGATGGTCGAACTCGCCCCGGGCCAGGCGCCCGGCCGAGTCGGTCAGGTCCTCGATGGGCCGGGCGAGGCGGGTGGCGTGCCGGCGCACGGCCCACACGCACAGCGCCACGCCCAGCAGGCCGCCGCCCAGTCCCCACAGGGTGACCTCGTCGAGCTGGGCCAGGATGACCCGCTCGGGCACGCTCAGCGCGAAGCTCCAGCCGCTGTCGCCCACCGGCCGGGCGAAGCTGTAGTGGCGCTGGGTGGGCTCACCGTCGCTGCCCGGCACGTCGTGCACGAACTCCAGCGGCATCCGCCGCTTCAGTGCGTCGGCCAGCGGCGCCAGGTCCGGGCGGCCGTGCTCGCGGATCACCGCGTCCAGGGGCCCGCGATGGTTGAGCTGCGGGTGCACGACCACCTGGTGTTCGGGCGAGAACAGCATGGGCACCAGCGCCGGGTCGTCGACCAACTGCCCCAGCTGCGCCCGCAGGCGGCGCACCGGCACGTCCAGGCTGACCATGCCGATGGCGCCTCCTTCGATGCTTTCGCTGCCGGGGCGGTATAGCGGCAGGTTGTAGGTGACGAACAGGTCGCCGGCGGTGGCGTCGTTGGCATAGGCCTCCGACCACCAGGTCTGGTTGGTGCCGACGGTGCGCGTGTACCAGGGCTCGATGCGGAAATCGGCATAACCCAGTTCCGACAGCCGGCTTTCCAGCCGCACCGGGCCCTGCCGGCGCACGTACCAGTCGAAGCCCGGGTCCTCGGGGCCCAGGCGGCCGGGCTCCAGGGCGATCATGACCCCGGCGATGGCCGGGTCGGCCTCCAGCGTGGCCGTCATCAGGGCACGCAGGTCCATGGGCTGGCGGCCCAGGCCCGAGGCGGCGCCGGCCAGGGTGCGGCCGCTGACCTGCACCGAATCGAGCGTGGCCTCCAGCCGGCCGGCGGCCTGCTGGCTCAGGCCGCGCATCTCGGCCTGGGTATTGGCGATCAGGACGCCGCGAATGGCCAGGTAGAAGATGAGCGCCACCGCCGCCAGCAGCAGGATGCTGGTGAGGCTGGTCCACAGCGCCAGCCGGGTCCGCAGGCTGCGGCGCCAGGGAATGGTGCCGCCGAGCGTATGCCTCGAATCGTGCATGCCTCCTCCCGTCCCCCGCCAGCAGCATAACCATCCGGCGCGAAGACGGCGCCAAGGCCCAGGACAGGCGGCCTGCGTTAAACTCCGAGCCTTGACTCTAAAATCATCTGGCCGCGCCTGATTGCCGGCCTCAGGAAGACGGAATGAACTGGCTGACCGACGCTCTGGAAAACGACCTCGACCCCACCGAAACCCGCGAGTGGATCGAGTCCATGAAGGCCGTGCTCGACGCCGACGGCCCCGAGCGCGCCCACCACCTGCTGCAGCGCATGGTCGAGCTGACCCGGCGCGCCGGTGCCCACCTGCCGTTCCAGCCCACCACCGAATACGTCAACACCATCCCGCCTCACCTGGAGACCAAGGGCGACGGCGACGCCGCGATGGAGTGGCGCATCCGCTGCATCATCCGCTGGAACGCCATGGCCACGGTCGTGCGCGCCAACCGCAAGCCCGGCGACCTGGGCGGCCACATCGCCAGCTTCGCCTCCGGCGCCACGCTGTACGACGTCGGCTTCAACCACTTCTGGCGCGCGCCGAGCGAAAACCACCCGGGCGACATCCTCTACATCCAGGGCCACAGCTCGCCGGGCATCTATGCCCGCAGCTTCCTGGAAGGCCGCATCAGCGAAAACCAGCTCGACAACTTCCGCATGGAAGTCGACGGCAAGGGCATTTCCAGCTACCCGCACCCGTGGCTGATGCCGGACTACTGGCAGACGCCCACCGTTTCCATGGGCCTGGGCCCGATCAGCGCCATCTACCAGGCGCGTTTCCTGAAGTACCTGGAAAGCCGCGGCCTGATAGAACCCAGCGACCGCAAGGTCTGGTGTTTCCTGGGCGACGGCGAGACGGACGAGCCCGAGAGCCTGGGCGCGATCGGCGTGGCCGGCCGCGAAGGCCTGGACAACCTGGTCTTCGTCGTCAACTGCAACCTGCAGCGCCTGGACGGCCCGGTGCGCGGCAACGGCAAGATCATCCAGGAGCTGGAAGGCAGCTTCCGCGGCGCCGGCTGGAACGTGATCAAGCTGATCTGGGGCAGCTACTGGGACCCGCTCCTGGCGCGCGACACCGACGGCATGCTCAAGAAGCTGATGATGGAAACCGTCGACGGCGAATACCAGAACTGCAAGGCCTTCGGCGGCGAGTACACCCGCGAGAACTTCTTCGGCAAGTACGAGCAGACCAAAAAGCTGGTGTCGAACCTGAGCGACCGCGACATCGCCCGCCTCAACCGCGGTGGCCACGACCCGCACAAGGTCTACGCCGCCTACGACCGCGCCGTGAAGCACAAGGGCCAGCCGACCGTGGTGCTGGCCAAGACGGTGAAGGGTTATGGCATGGGCACCTGGGGTGAGTCCCTGAACCCCACGCACCAGACCAAGAAGCTCGACGACTCGGGCGTCAAGGCCTTCCGCGACCGCTTCAACATCCCCATCAGCGACGACAAGCTGGCCGAGGTGCCGTTCTACCACCCGGGCGAAAAGTCGCCGGAGGTGGAATACCTGCGCAGCCGCCGCGAAAAACTGGGCGGCTACCTGCCGCAGCGCCGCCAGAAGACCAGCAAGAAGCTCGAAGCCCCCAAGCTCGAGGTCTTCGAACGCCTGCTCAAGAGCACCGGCGAGCGCGAAAACTCCACCACCATGAGCTTCGTGCAGGCGCTGAACATCGTGCTGCGCGACAAGCAGGTGGGCCCGCGCTGCGTCCCCATCGTGGCCGACGAAGCGCGCACCTTCGGCATGGAAGGCCTGTTCCGCCAGATCGGCATCTACGCGCCGGAAGGCCAGAAGTACAAGCCGGTCGACGCCGATCAGCTGATGTACTACCGCGAGGACAAGACCGGCCAGGTGCTGGAAGAGGGCATCACCGAAGCCGGCGCCTTCAGCAGCTGGATGGCGGCGGCGACCAGCTATTCGTCGTCCGACGTGCCGATGCTGCCCTTCTACATCTACTACTCCATGTTCGGCTTCCAGCGCATCGGCGACAGCGCCTGGCAGGCGGCCGACATGCGCGCCCGCGGCTTCCTGCTGGGCGCCACCGCCGGCCGGACCACGCTCAACGGCGAAGGCCTGCAGCACGAAGACGGCCACAGCCACCTGCTGGCCGGCGCCATCCCGAACTGCCGCGCCTACGACCCGACCTTCGGCTTCGAAGTGGCGGTGATCCTGCAGCACGGCATGAAGCGCATGCTCGAGGACCAGGTGGACGAGTACTACTACCTGACCCTGATGAACGAGGCCTACACCCACCCCGACATGCCCAAGGGCGCCGAGGACGGCATCCTCAAAGGCATGTACCTGCTCAAGGACGCCGGCAAGCCCAAGAAGGGCGAGCTGCGCGTGCAGCTGATGGGCAGCGGCACCATCCTGCGCGAAGCCATCGCCGCCGCCGAACTGCTGGACAAGGACTTCGGCGTCACCGCAGACATCTGGAGTTGCCCCAGCTTCACCGAGCTGCGCCGCGACGGCTTCGACGTGGAGCGCTGGAACCGCTTCAACCCGGAAGCCAAGTCACCGCGCAAGGCCTACGTGACCGAATGCCTGGAGGGCAGGCAGGGGCCGGCGATTGCAGCGACCGACTACGTGCGGGCCTTCGCCGACCAGATCCGCGCCTTCGTGCCGATGAACTACACCGTGCTGGGCACCGATGGCTTCGGCCGTTCCGATACCCGCGCGAACCTGCGGCGGTTCTTTGAGGTTGATCGGTACTACATCGCCCATGCGGCGGTGGCCGCTTTGGCTGCCGAGGGCCGTATGAACGGGAAGGATGTTGCGCGGGCGCTTAAGCAGTACAAGATTGATACTGACCGAGTAAACCCAACGCAAGCGTGATTGATGGCATGCGATCACCTGAATCAATGGTCCAATAGATTGGAAGACTGCCTTTGAGCATAGTTCTTCTCCACCTAAGCGATTTGCACGTCAAGTCGGCCGCTGCGCCCATATTGTCAAGAGCTGAGCAGATCGCGGGAACGCTCAATTCGCGCGTACATTCCGCTTCGCTAGTCGTAATTGCGCTGACTGGCGACATCGGCTTTTCAGGAAAAGCCGAGGAATATAAGGCCGTTGAAACTTTAATTGAGCGCCTGCGCGATCTTATTGCAAAAGAGACGAGCGCAGATATTCGAGTGCTTGTTGCGCCCGGAAACCATGACTGTGACTTTTCTCTCTGTAATGAAAGTCGAGTCAACAACATTGCAGCTCTTACATCGAGGCAACACGAAGTAAAGGTTGATGAATCTGTGATCGACAGCTGTACGTCGGTGCAGAGGGCGTTCTTTGACTTTAGAGAGCGCGTTGAGAACTGGGAGCAAGTGAACGACGACAAACTATGGCGGTCAAGCGCGGCAGTTGTAGATGGAGTTACCGTTCGCTTTGATACCCTCAATGTTTCCTGGGTCTCGCGGCTAAAGGAGCAGAGGAATCTCTACTTTCCGATTGATCTATACGCAGATAGGGCTGCCGATAGTGCGAATGTCAGGCTGCTTTTCATGCACCACCCCTTCAACTGGTATCACCAGACGAAGTATCGGGAAATGCGAAGCTTCCTTAGGCGTATCTCCAGTGTGATCTTCACGGGTCATGAACATGAGGGCGTTGTCGGCCTTATCGATGACACAGAGTCCGAAAGGAGTGCATTCGTAGAGGGCTGGGTGTTGCAGCACGATTCTCAAGACCTCAGTGAAACCGGCTTCAATATTCTCGAGATTGATGTCCAGAAGAAGGAGTTCAACTGCACCGCCTATAGGTACAGTAAGGGCGCCTATCGGCCCTCACCTAGCGGCTCTTGGGAAGAGTTCCACGAGCTCCCCGCTATCGGACAATCCTCACTTAGCCTAAGAGTCGAGTTCCTTAAGAAGATCAGGGACCCTGGTGCACTTTTCCTTGCGCACGGAGGAGAGCCAACGCTCGACGATCTCTACGTATACCCCGACCTGAAGGTCATGGGCTCGCCGCGAGCGCGGCGGAAGTTTCTCGACGCGCGGAGCCTTCGGGAGCCTGACCAGACACGAGGCGGTGTGATCGTAGAGGGCGATGATCGAAGCGGTTGCACAAGTCTCTTGCACCAACTCTATATCTCGTATCACTCAATCGGCTTCGCTCCAGTTCTGATTCGTGGCGCCGATATAAAGCACGCATCCAATCGAGAAATAGATTCTGTATTGAAGCGAGCAATCAAAGCGCAATATGAGGACGAGTCGGTTGAGTCCGTTTTGCAAAGCCCGAAAGCCAAGAAGATCATCCTGATTGACGACTTCGACGAGTGCCCGCTCGACGACTCAACTAGCAGGGCGGCGATCATTTGTGCATTGAGAAGCAGATCTGATCATTCCGTGATTACGGTTGGGAAGTTGTTTGAAGTTAAGGAGATGGTTGAGCGAGGTTCCGAGAATGAACTCGCATCAATGACGCACTACGAATTGCAGCTATTCGGATTCAAGAAGCGCGGCGAGCTTATCGAGCGTTGGTTCACGCACAACTCTGTGAATGCTGGCCAGGGTGAAGGTCAGTTCATTGCGAAATGCGATGTCGCGGAGAAGCTGATCAATACAGCGATGGATAAATCAATAATTCCATCGTCACCACTCTACCTCCTGGCACTGCTGCAGAGCGTAGATGCTGGGAATAGTGCAGAGCTGAAGGAAAGTGCGCTTGGCCACTACTATCACTTTCTCCTCACGCAGGCGTTTGCTGCTGCGGGCGTAGCAAGCAATAAGTTCACCGAGATGTTTGACTATGTCGCTCATCTGGCCTGGCGCTTTCATGAGAGCGGCCGAAGCGAGTTAACTCATGGTGAACTGAAGGAGTTCAACGCGTGCTTTAGCGAGGAATGGACTCCCGTAGAGTTTTCTCCGCGGTTGGAGACGCTACTGTCCGCGAAGGTGCTACATCGCGTGGGAGATTCTTACGCCTTTCGCTACCCTTATATGTACTATTACTTGAAGGGGATGCGGCTGGCAAAACTGCTCGGGGAAGAGTCTTCGCGAGCGTACGTGGAGCATTGCTGTAGCCACCTTTATGTACGTGACTACGCCAACACTGTTCTATTTCTCGCCCACCATACCGACGATGATTGGCTCTTGGCGAAGATCTCTGCGGCGCTTGTGGGTCTATTTCGGGACGTACAAGAAGTGCAGTTTGGCGACGATACGTTGCCAATTCTCCAGCTAATTTCTAACGCTCCAAAGCTGACATTTGGTAGGGCGGATCCACGAGCTGCTCGAGCAGAGAGAAATGAGCGAAGGGATGACAACGAACATGATAGTGATGATGGGCTGCTAGACGCGGAGGCTGCCAGCGATAATTTGCCACTTGCCGCGAAGCTGGCCATGCTCTTCAAGACAATTGACATTCTCGGGCAGGTACTCAAGAACCAGTATTCCTCGATCAAGCGATCTCGAAAAAGGGAGCTGCTCAAGGAGCTGTTCAATGGGCCGCTAAGGGCCTTGGCAAGCTTCTATCGCTTTTACGAAGAAGGTCCCGACAAATTCTCAGAGCAAATTACGAAGTTGTTAGAAGCGCGAGGTGGGGCCGATTCAAGTGAGGCAGCTGCACGGCGCGTCGTAGCAAATGTGGTACTTGGAGTCACTTGTGGAATTTTGCATCGCGGCTCCAGGAGCGCAAACTCGGAAGATCTTTTGGAAGACGTTCAGCTAGTTGTGCGAGAGAACGGTTCGGCCGGTTTTCAGCTTATGGAGCTTGCTGTGCTACTTGATTCCGCAAAGGATCTTCCCAGAGTTCAGATATCAAAGCTCCTCCTAGAAGGAGGTGGCAATATACTCATTGAGATGATCGTTTCGCTCTTGGTTATGAATCGACTTTATATGTTCAAGACTAGCAAGTCTGACATGAACTGGGTAAGTAACAATTTGAACATTGCCATAGAGATCCAACATCAGATTGCTTACCAGAACTCTGGTAGGCAGATAGGCTAGTCAGTTGGTGTGTGATCACCACTCAGGGTGGTATTGCTTTTGGATGCACTCTTGGACGTTTGGTTGCACGAACTAGCTAGGAAGCTTTGAATACTCCTCTCCAAGAGTCTCTAGCAGCTCGAAGAATTCATCCTGATCGAAGCCTTCGATTGCCGTCCATTCATCTCCTGTGCGTTGAGTCGGGTACCGGTATCTGAGGCTGGGTGATTCGTTGGATAGAAGGTCTTCTTCGAACGGGGCTCCGTCGATTGATTCCATGGGGAGGCGAAATCCATGCTCGCTATCGTCATACAGCTCTCGCGCACGCTCTGCGAGCGTGTCGAGACGATGGTGGGGAGGAAATCGCTCATCCGGAGATCTTTGAAGAATTGCACCCTTCAGAAACAGTTCTACCGAATGTGCAGCCAGAAGCATAACTACGGAAGCGTTTGCCCACGATTGCTGCGTTTCATTCACTATTATGCGGTGGCAAAAGTCCATCGCTGCCTGGCGATACGATTCCGCCAATTCTAGGAATCTATCGCTCGTGGGTGTCTCGCGCTCTCGCCAGTTGGTAATCATCTTTCCGTGCTCAGGTCTTCCCGGTTTGTGGTTGAAAGCTTCTTTTTGGCTCTGATGGCAAAGTTCGTGTGTGGTTGCGTGAAGTAGGGATTATTCAGCCAAATGCGTCCCAAGGAAGCGCGTCAGTATGAGCGTGGAGCTCACCCTGTTGGGTTCCTTGCGCCACCCATGCCCTTCATCCGGAAACAACACGTACTCCACCTCAACCCGGCGCTTCCCCAACACCTCCACAATCTGCTCCGCCTCCACCACCGGCACGTTGGTGTCGTTGGCGCCATGCATCACCAGCAGCGGCGTCGTCACCCGGTCCAGCTTGTGGATCGGCGACAGGTCGCGCAGCAGCTGCGCCTGGGTTTTCGGGTCGCCGTATTCGCTGGTTGAAATCGCCGCCATCCACGGCTCGCTCTGGGCGAAGAAGGTTTCGAAGTTGACCATGCCGAACAGGTTCACTGCGGCGGCGAAGGTGTCGGGGAACTCGGTCACGCCCACCATGGTGGCGTAGCCGCCGTAGCTGCCGCCCATGATGCCCAGGCGGTCCTTGGCGCCGATGCCCTCGCGCACCAGCCAGTCGGCGGTGGCTTTGATGTCCTTATTGGCGTCGAAGCGGCCGGCTTGGTTGTCCAGGGTCATGAAGGCCTTGCCGAAGCCCGACGAGCCGCGGATGTTTGGTGCGAACACGGCGATGCCGCTGGCCAGCAGGGCCTGGTAGTCGCTGCGGAAGGCGGGCACTTCCTGGCCTTCGGGGCCGCCGTGGAAGCTCAGCACCACCGGGCCCGGGGCTTTGAAGTCCTTGGGCAGGTACAGCCAGCCCGAGAGCTCCAGGCCGTCGAAGGATTCGTAGGTGCGCAGCTCCGGCTTCACCAGGGTGGCCAGGTCCACGCCCGGGTGCGGGCTCCAGGTGAGGCGGGTGTACTTGCCGCTGGCGAGGTCCAGTTGCCACAGGTCGGGCGGGGTCGTTGAGCCGGCCAGCGACAGCACGGCGTGTTTGCCGTCCGGGGCGATGTCGGCGGAATACACCAGTTCGGCCGGCGCGGCGGGCAGGGAGCTGCGCTTGCCGTCGGTCAGCGAGATGCGTTCGATTTCATGGCGGCCGGCCACGTTCCACACCAGCAGCGCGAAGCTGAAGTCCTTGCTCAGCAGGAAGTCGTCGAGCTCGGCTTCGTCGCGTTCGGCCAGCGTCACCGGCGCGGACGCCTTGCCGTCGGCGCCGATGTCCACGCGCCCGAACACCATGTTGTCGCGGTCCAGGTTGTGGCCCAGGTACACGGTATTGGTGTCGCGCCCGAACTGCCCGAAGGCCGACGCCGTGCCTTCGTGCGGAGTGAGCAGGATGCGCTCGCCGGTGCGCAGGTCACGCCGGTAGGCGTTGACGTCGCCGCGCGTCACCAGCTTCCATTCCAGCGCGTGCTCCCCCTTGAGGTCGGCGATGCCGCCAAAGCCGTCCGCTTCGAAGGCCATCGTGGCCTTGCCGGTTTTCGGGTCCCAGATCCAGGGGTCGGTGATGGACGGACTCCGCGCGTTGCTGCGGAAGTGGTAACGCCCGTCGTCGGCGAAGTCGCCCAGGAAGGTATTGGCCTCGCCGTCGTCGTCCATGGCGATGGTGTCGGTGCCCGTGGTCGTGGTCAGCAGCAGCCGGGCGTTGTAACCGCCGCCGGGCGACACCGCATAAGCCAGCCGGCCGTCGGGCGACCAGCGCACGCCGTTGGCGGCATCGGGCCCGGCGCTCACCGCCCGCGGGTAGCCCCCCTCGGCCGGCAGCAGCCAGACCTGCGACACGCCGCTGATGTTGGTGTGGAAGGCAATCCACTGCCCGTCGGGCGAATACTGCGGCCCCGTGGCGCTGGCCATGCGGGCCATGGCCGTGATCCGGGCCTCGAGCTCGGCATCGGCGGCGGAGGAGGCGTCCTTGGCCAGCCCGGGCAGGGCGGTCAGCAACAGCGAAGCAACAAGGGCGAAACGGACTGGCGTAGACATACCTGCTTCCCTCCCCAGGGTATTTAGGGGCCAACGTAGCAGGTGGGCGGGACCGGCCGAGGTTTTTTCTCAGGTTCGGACCCTGGGCGGCAGCCCGGCGTCCACGGTCATCGTTATCGCGAACAGCGTGCCCCGTAGGCCGGCCGGTTGCCCACGGCCACGGCGTCGGCTTCCGACATGTAGCGGCCGCGTTTTGTTGCGCCGTAATACCGCGTGCCCGGGCAGTGATAAACCCCGGAGCTGGTGTTGACCCAGACCTCCGTGCTGCGTGCCTGCGGTTCGGCGATGAGGCCTTGTTTGGCAGCGGACTGTCCGGTGCGCGCAGCAGCGGGGGAATAACGTTTCCCGTATGCGGCCCGGTAACCGGATTCGGTTGCTTCCGATTCGCTCAGGTATTTCCCGCGCTTGGTGTTGCCGTAGTACTGGGTTCCGGGGCAGTGGTAGACGCCGGAGTTGGTGTTCACCCAGACGCGGGAGGCATCGTCCGCCGCCAGGGCGACGGGTGCCAGCCACGCCAGGCTCAGCAGGAGGGTCAGCAGGGCTGCGAAGCGGGTAGCGGTGCGGTATTCGGGCATGAGGCTTCCTCCGGAAGCTGCCTACCCTCCTGTCACGCGTCCGGGGCCGCTAAACGGCCAGCCATCTCAGCGGGGCACGTTTCGTCTTCCCGGCGCTCAATTCTTGGTATTGGCCAGCGCGTACAGGAACTCGGCGTAGAACAGCGCCTGCCGGTCGATGCCCGCGAGCTTGGGGTCTTCGGCATCAATCAGGTACCACTCGTCCGGCGCGTGCGCTTGGCCGCCCTGGCCGATGCCGACGAACACCGCCGGCAACGACACCGGCGGGTCGGTGAAGCGGTAGCCGGGCCAGGAGCCGGCCAGGCGCGGGGTCAGGGTGTGGGGCACGTCGGCGCCCGCCAGCGCGGTTTCCAGCGCCTTGACGATGGCGGCGTCGCGCGGCGTTTCGGTCGGGCCGTAGATGCCACCCGGCACGATCTGGATATCGTCAAAGCCCCGCTTGTCGAGATGGGCGCGCAGTTTCGCCACCACCTCGTCGGCCTGCATGTCGGGCACCAGCCGGAAATCGAGCTTCGCCTCCGCGCGCGAGGGAATCGAGGTCTTGCCACCCGGGCCGGTGTAGCCGCCCACCAGGCCCTGGATGGTCACCGTGGGCTGCGAAGCCAGGCGCACCAGGCTGCTGCGGTAATCCTCGCCGGCGATCCAGCCCTGCACCTTCAGCTCTTTCTTGGCCGCGGCTTCCGCGCCCGGCCGGATGCCCGCCTCGATCAGGGCGATCTGTTCGTCCGACAATGGCCGCACGTCGTCCATCCAGCCATCAATGGCCGGCGTATAGCCGTCGTCCGCGACGAGGGTGTCCAGCGCTTTCACCAGGCGCCAGGCTGGATTCTCCACCGACGCGCCCATGGAGGAGTGGATTTCCATTCCGGGGCCACGTCCCGACCTGGCGCCGTCGGCCACCAGCTGCACTTCCGCCACGCCCTTGGCGCCCAGGTAGATCTCGACGCTGCCGTCGTCGCCCTGCCAGGCGACCGGCAGGATCACGCCCACGGATTCGGAAAGCGCCTTGGCGACCTCGGGGTCGCCGGTGATCTGGCCGAAATTCTCGGAGCCCGTTTCTTCTTCGCCCTCGGCCACCAGCACGATGTTCACCGGCAGCGGCGTGCCCGTGGTCCTGAAGGCGCGGATCGCCGTCAGCAGGGTGGCCTCCGGGCCCTTCTGGTTGATCGCACCGCGCCCGATCAGCACGGTCTTGCCGTCGCGCTCGACCAGCCGGCCTTCCAGCGGCGGCTGGCTCCACTCGTGTGCTTCGAACTGCTTGACGTCGTACATGAAGTAGACGGCCAGCGTCGTCGGCGCGCCGGCATCCAGGCGGGCAAACACGCCAGGGGCCCCATCGGTCGGGATGATGCGTGCCGTATCGAAGCCGGCGTCGAGCAGCATGCGCTGCATCAGCTCGGCGCCTTCCTGGCGGTTGAGCTTCTCGGCATTGATCGAGGGCAGCGCGATCCACTCGCGCAGGCGGCTTAGCGCCTGGTCGTGGTCGGCGACGATCGCGTCACTGAGGGCTGCCCGCGTCTGGGCCGGCATCACCGGCGGGGCGGCGGGTGCCGCGGTTGCAAGGCAGGTTCCACAGGCCAGGCCGAGGCCCAAGGTAAGCAGGGTCTTGCTCAGCATCATCGTTACGCCTTCCAAGCGTGATCGAGTGCCGAGTATGCCGGGCCCGCTGCCGCCGGTGAAAGCGAAAGGCAGCGGGCCGGCCTGTTACCGGAACCGGGTTCTCAGAAACGATGAATCAGCAGCGACCGCGACGGTCGCCGTGGCCCATATGCGCGTCCACGGCGGAGCGCGGCAGCTGCATGGTCTTCTTGCCCTTGTGGCAAACGGTGACGGTGTCGCCGCCGGCCTTGGCCGAGCCGTAATAGCCGCCGCGGGAACCGTAGGTACCGCAGGCGCTCAGGCCGGCGGCCAGCATCAGCACGATGATGAGCTTCATGGAGGCACTCCTTCTTATTGTGGGTGGGTCACGCGGGCGCGCAGGCGCACCAGTCCGCATTGACCCTCCTACATAGCGCCCGGCATGCTGACGCTGCAATGAACGCCGCCATGGGGGCGACGGAACGCGCCGGAGTTCACATGGATCGCCGTCATTTCCTCGCCACCGGCGCACTGGCCACGGCCTCGACCCTGTTGCCGGCGTCGGCATCGGCCACAGCCGCGGCATCGGGGCAGGAGACCCTGTTCCAGGCCGTGAACTTCTACTCCGACGGCCTGGCGCTTTCCCCGCGCGAATACGCCGTGTCACTGGAGGAAGCGACAAGGCGAACCGGCTTCACGCCCGACAACTATTCCCGCGGCGGCGCCGTCGAAGCGCTGGAGGCGAAGTTCGCCGCGCGCCTGGGCAAGGAAGCCGCAATCTTCCTGCCCACCGGCACGCTGGCCAACCACCTGGCCGTGCGCAAGCTGGCCGGCAACAGCCCGCGCGTGCTGGTGCAGGCCGAAAGCCACCTCTACAACGACACCGGCGACGGCGCCCAGGCGCTCAGCGGGCTCACCCTGCTGCCGCTGGCGCCCGGCCGGGCCAGCTTCACCGTGGAAGAGGCCAAGGCCTGGGCCGCGCGCACCGCCGGCGGCCGCGTCGAATCGCGCATCGGCGTGCTGTCCATCGAAAGCCCGGTGCGTCGCCAGCAGCATCGTTTTTTCGACGTCGACGAACTGGCGCGCCTGTGCGACTGGGCGCGCGAGCAGGGCATCCGCCGGCACCTGGACGGCGCGCGCCTGTTCAACCTGCCCCAGCACACGGGCCGGTCGGTGAAGGAGTACGCGGCGCTGTTCGACACGGTGTACGTGTCGGTGTGGAAACACTTCAACGGCGCCACCGGCGCCATGCTCGCCGGCGACGCCGGTTTCATCGAGGGCCTGTACCACACGCGCCGCATGTTCGGCGGCGCGCTGCCGGCCGCCTGGCCGTCCATCGCCTTCGTCGACCAGTACCTGGACGACTACGAAGCCAACTACGCCAAGGCCTGGCAGGCCGCCGACCAGGTCATCGCCCTGCTCGAAGCCAGCGGCCGTTTCACCGCCCGCAAACTCGACAACGGCACCAGCACCTTCCTGCTAAGGGCCGAGGGAATCACCGCCACGGCGCTGTCCGAGCGAGCCTCGGAACACGGCGTTCTGCTGCCCCGTTATCCCGACGACGTCACCGAATTCCCGCTGCAGGTGAATACCTCGCTGCTGCGCAAATCGCCTGAAGTCGTGGCGCGGGCCCTGCTGGGTTCCTGAGCGCCGCTCCGGGCATATCATCGTGTCGCCGCCGCCACCAGGAGAGCCCCATGAACCTCGGCAACTTTTCGCTCAGCCTCGCCGTCAAGGACATCAAGGCCTCGCGGGCCTTCTACGAAGCCCTGGGCTTCACCGCCTTCCACGACCAGATGCAGCACAACTGGCTGATCATGAAAAACGGCGACACCGTGATCGGCCTGTTCCAGGGCATGTTCGAAAAGAACATGCTTTGTTTCAATCCGGGCTGGGACAACAACGGCCAGCCGGTGGATCCGTTCACCGACGTGCGCGAGCTGCAGCGCCAGCTCAAGGCCAGGGGCATCACGCCGGTCAAGGAAGTGGACGAAGGCGGCTCCGGACCGGGCGCGTTCATCGTCGTCGATCCCGACGGCAACCCGGTGCTGCTGGACCAGCACCGCTGATCTGAAACAGCGCGCTCAGGCCGGTGCGGGTGCGGCGAACATCGCCGCGGCCTGTGCCAGCAGGCGCTGGATTTCATCCGGGTCTTCGGTGCAGTCGACCAGCGTCATCGGCCGTCCGACCATCAGCACCTGCGCCACCAGCGCCCCGGGGCTGTCGGCGCCGATCCGCAGCAGGCTGTGCGTGTCGGACTCGGCTTCCAGGACGCCGAACCACAGCGGCATCACCGCTTCGAGCTCGGCGACCGTGCCTTCCAGGCGCAGCGTCGCGCGGCAGCTGAAGGGGGAATAGGCGATGCCACGTTCCAGTCGCTGCGCCACGTCGGCCGGCACGGCGCGCGGCGCGAAGGCTGCACCCACCCGCGGCGGCGCCTCGATGCGGTCCACCCGGAAACTGCGCCAGTCCGCGCGCGTGGTGTCCCAGGCCAGCAGGTACCAGCGGCGGCCGTAGTTGGCCAGGCGCAGCGGTTCGGCCTCGCGCCGGCTCGTTTCACCGGCGTGGTTGCGGTAGCCGAATGACAGCCTGCGGAAGTCGCGGCAGGCGGTGGCCAGCGCTTGCAGCAGGTCGGCCTGCACCAGCGGCGGCGCATTGCGCAGGGACAGCGTGACCGCATGCAGGGCGCTGGATCGGCGGCGAAGGCGCGTGGGCATCATCTGGTCCAGCTTGCCCAGCAGCCGCAGCGAGGTGTCTTCGATGCCACCGACGTAGGCCGTGGCCGCGCGCAGCGCCAGCGCCAGGGCCACGGCTTCCTCGTCGTCGAGCACCAGCGGCGGCAGGTCGGCGCCGCGGCCCAGCGCATAGCCGCCGCCGACGCCGGACGAGGCCTCCACCGGATAACCCAGTTCTCGCAGGCGGTCGACGTCGCGGCGCACGGTGCGGGTATCCACGCCCAGCTCATCGGACAACGCCGCGCCGGACCAGTGCCGCCGCGATTGCAGCAGGCTGGCCAGGCGCAGCAGGCGGGCGGAGGTCGACAGCATGCCGGCAGCCTATCGAGGACAGTAAATGTCCGCAATTGAGACTAGGCTGCTTGCATCCGCCCACCCAAGGAAACGCCATGGCCACGCCCGCGCTCACGCTGTACCACAACCCCAAATCCCGTTCGGCTGGCGCGCGCGTGCTGCTCGAAGCCCTGGGCGTGGAGTACGCGATCAAGGTGGTCGATTTCGCCGCCGGGGAAACCCGCGCGCCGGAATTCCTGGCGATCAACCCGATGGGCAAGTTGCCGACGCTGGTGCACGGCGATGCGGTGGTCACCGAGCAGGTCGCCATCACCCTCTACCTGGCCGACCGGTTCCCGGAAGCCGGCCTGGCGCCGGCCCTCGACCACCCGCAACGCGGCCCCTACCTGCGCTGGCTCGCCTTCTACGCGGGCTGTTTCGAACCCGCGCTGATGGACCACGCCTTCAAGCGCGCGCCGATCGATCCGTCCACGTCGCCCTACCGCGACTACGACACCGTCATCCAGACCCTGGCGGACCAGCTCGGGCGCCACGACTACCTGCTGGGCGACACGCTGACCGCCGCCGACCTGCACTGGGGCACGGCACTGAAGTGGACCACCAACTTCGGCATCGTGCCCAAGCTGCCGGTGTTCATGGCCTATATCGACCGCGTCTGCGCGCACCCGGCCTGCGTGCGCGCGGGCGAACTGGACGAAGCCTTGGCGGCCACGATGCCAGGCCCGGCCCAGGCCTAGTCGGCGGTGGCGCCATCGGTGCGTCGACGCGTCTAGAATCGGGGCTTCCCACTCCAGGCCAACTCCCGATGATGAAATACGGCTTCGCCCGACTGCTCACTTCCGTGCTCATTCTTGCCGGCCTGGCCATGTCGGTCCTGGGCCTGGTTATGGCTGCCGCCAGCCTGATGTCCTACAGCGCCGTGCTGATGGTGCCGTCGAGCCTGGGCATCGCGGTGGGCGGCGTGCTGCTGGCGCTGGTGGGGTTCGGTTTCCGGGCCCTGTTCGACATCGCCGAATCGCTGCTGGCCACCCGTGGCGCATCCTGAGAATCCAGCCATGCCTGCTGCCCGCACCTGTCCACTGCCGCCACCGCCCGCGCTCGACGACGAAGAGCGACTGGCGCGGGCACGCGCCTTCGCCCAGATGCTGGCGCAGCGCCGCACCGTGCGTGACTTCGCGCCGACACCGGTGCCGCGCGCCGTCATCGAAGCCTGCCTGCAGGCCGCCGGCACCGCGCCCAGCGGCGCCAACCAGCAGCCCTGGTCCTTCGTCGCGGTGTCGGACCCGGCGCTGAAGCAGAAGATCCGCGTCGCCGCCGAAACCGAGGAGCGCGAATTCTACGAACGCCGCGCCCCCGAGGAATGGCTTGAAGCCCTGGCCCCGCTCGGCACCGACGACCACAAACCCTTCCTTGAAATCGCGCCCTGGCTGATCGCGGTGTTCTACGAACGCACCGGCCCGGAAGTGGACGGCCGCAAGGCCAAGCGCTATTACCCGCACGAATCCACCGGCATCGCCTGCGGCATGCTCATCGCCGCCCTGCACCAGGCCGGCCTGGCCACGCTGACGCATACGCCCAGCCCCATGGCCTTCCTCAACGAACTGCTCGAGCGCCCGCGCAACGAAGTGCCCTACCTGTTGCTGGTCGTCGGCCATCCCGCGCAGGGCTGCCAGGTGCCGGACATCCACCGCAAGTCGCTGGAAGACATCGCCCACTTCCGCTGACCGGCAGGACGCTGGCGGCGGATGTCACATTGTTTGCCCCGGTTCGTAGGTTGTTGTGACTATCCTGCGAGCACAGCCATGAGCCCCGACATCCTCAATACCCTGATCGAACGCGACCTGCCTGCCGCCCAGGGCGGCGACACCGTGGCCTACGGCCGCCTGGTGGCGGCCACCCAGCGCATGGTGGCCAGCGTGGCATTGGCCATCACCCGCGACCTGCAGGCCAGCGAAGACATCGCCCAGGACACCTTCCTCACCGCCTGGCAGCGCCGCGGCCAGCTGGACAACCCGCAGAGCTTCCTGCCCTGGCTGCGCCAGGTCGCGCGCAACCGCGCCATCGACCACGTGCGTGCGCGTCGTTACCGGGAGACGCCGGTGGATCCACTCGAGCATCTGTCAGACGTTGCTGCCGAGCCCGGCCACGGGCCTGCGGACTTGCACGAGCGCTCGGAACAGGCCCGCCACCTCGCCGAAGCCCTGGACGAGATTCCGGAAACCAGCCGTGATGTCCTGCTGCTCTACTACCGCGAGGGCGAGCGCAGCGCCGACGTCGCCGCCTTGCTGGGCATCAGCGACGCCGCCGTGCGCAAGCGGCTGCAGCGCGGCCGGGATGCGCTTCGCGAGCAACTGCTCAAGCGCCTGTCCGCCGTCGCCCGGGAAAGTGCGCCCGGCGTGGCCTTCACCGTCGCCGTGGGCGTCGGCCTGGCCGGTTCGGGCACCGCCGGCGCAGCCGTCGCCACCGGTGCCGCGGCCAAGGCGACCGGCTGGAGCGTCAAGGCCGTACTGGGCGTGCTGGGCGCCCTGGCCGCGTCGGTCACGCTGGTGGTCGGCGCGGTCTGGCTGGAAGTGCGCCTGCTCCTGCGCCGGGCCCGCAGCGACGCCGAGCGCCGCTCGCTGGTGCACAACGGCATCGTCTACGCCGCGCTGATGGCCACCTACATGGTGGTCCTGTCCTGGGCCAATTACGCCGACTGGTCGGCGCTGCAGGTCATCCTGGCGGCGGTGGCCTTTTCGCTGGCGATCTTCCTGCTTACCTACGAACGGGTCCGCTCGCGCCGTCGCCATCGCCGGGAGTGACCTGTGCAGCCTGTACAAGCTCGGGCAGGATGCGCGTACCCATCCACTGCATCGGCTCCATGGCATCGGGCCGGTTGTAGCGTTTGCCGGCGAAGGCAATGCTCGCGCGCAGCCCGGGGAACAGGAACAGGTAATTGCCGCCGTTGCCCCAGGCCATCCACACCGGCTGGTCGCCGAGCTTCGGGCCGCGGGCGCGATCTAGCCACCACAGGTAGCCGTAGCGCTGTGACCGGCCGGGCACGGGCGTGTGTTCGGTGGTCATCGCCGCAATCCAGTCGGCGCTGACCACGCGCTGGCCTTCGAACTCGCCGCGCTGGATCACCATCTGCCCGATCCGCGCCAGGTCGCGCGGATGCAGGGCGAGATGGCCACCGGTATCGGTGTCGCGGCCGCGGTTCCAGGTTTCCCAGGCGGCGTTTTGAATGCCCAGCGGGCCGAACAGGTTCTTCTGCGCGAAGGCGGGCACCGGTTCGCCGGTGGCATTGGCCAGGATGCGCCCCAGGGCCACGACGTTGCCGGTGCAATAGGAAAAACGCGTGCCCGGTGCGTCGCGCATCGGCTGGCTGGCCCAGAAGCCGAGCCAGTCGCGTTTGCGGTACATGGTGTCTTCGTGGCCGGGCGATCCGCGCGTCCAGTCGTCGCAGTCGAGCCCGCTGCGCATGGTCAGCAGGTCCTGCAGGCGCATGGCCTGTTTGCGCGGGTCGTCGGCGAAGGCGTCGGCCAGTTCCGGCAGCAGTTCGACGACGGGGGTGTCCACCGACCCGATATGGCCGCGGTCGATGGCGATGCCCACCAGAAGCGCGGTGATTGATTTGGTCGCCGAGCGGATGTCGCGACCCTCGGCCGGCAGGCGCTCGCCGTAGCCTTCGGCGAACACCTGGCCGTCGTGCATCACCACCAGGCCATCAATGCCCCGGTGGTCGCCGGCCGCGATCTCGTCGGCCAGCGATTGCACGGCGCTGGCCTGCGCGCCGCCGGCGAGAAGGCCCGCCAGGAAAACCAGGATACGCGGCTTGAATTTCATCGGGCTCTCCTCGTGCTTTCGCTCAGGACTTTGCTTCGTCGCATGGGCTGGACCTGCAGGTAGGTCAGGCTCCGCCACAGCCACTCCAGCGGACCGAAGCGGAACCGCGCCAGCCACCAACGGCTGGCCGCCAGCTGCAGCGCCAGGATCAGGGCGCTCACGGCCACGGTGCCGGCCAGTCCGATCCGGCCGCCGAATCCGAGACCGATGCCGTAGAACAGCACGATCGCAATGAACGTCTGGCCAATGTAATGCGTCAGCGCCAGGCGACCCAGCGGTGCCAGTTGTCCGATCAGTCGCCGCCACGCCGGCCGCTGGTACAGCAGCACCAGGCCCGCCAGGTACAGCAGGCCCATGGCCAGCGGCGCGGCGAAACGCCCGAGCCGCATGAGCATCTTTCCCGGCTCGCTGCCGAGCCAGGGCAGGGCCTCGCCGAAGACGCCGGCCTTGCGCACTGCGAAGAAGACGGTGAGCCCGCCGCCGACCAGCAGCATCGAGAAGAACAGCCGCCGCCAGAACCGCAGGTGTTTTTCCGGCTGCTCCAATACGCCGCTGCGACCCAGCGCCGCACCGATCATCAGCCGGCCAAGCACGTAGGCCGGCAGGAACCAGACGGCGATGCGCATGCGCAGGTCACGCTCGAGGTTGCCCGAGAGCAGGGTGCCGAGCTCGTCCGAGCGGAACGCGACCAGCGCCCGCGCCGCGGACTCCGGGCTGCCGATCTGCGGCGGCAGCAGGCCGGGGACCACGGGCTGCAGCCACACCGGCAAGCCGACGCAAATCACCACGCCCAGCGCGGCAAGCCAACGGTCCGGCAGCCGCGCCAGCGGGATCAGCAAAAGCCCGAGTACGGCGTAGTAGCGCAGGATGTCGCCCCACCAGAGCAGGTAGGCGTGCACCAGGCCGAAAGCCAGCAGCAGCGCCAGCCGGCGCAGGTAGCGCCGCGTGCCCGAGGGATCGCTGGCGGCGCGCTGCCGCTGGATCGCGAAACCCACTCCGAACAGCAGCGAGAACAGGGTGATGGAGGTGCCGTCGACCAGGGCGGCCATGAAGGGCTGCAGCCACGCGTCGATCGCGGCGCCGGGCAGGCCGGCGCGTTCGTCGGCCGGCAGCAGGTCGTAGAGGCTCAGGCTGCGAAGGTTGACCAGCAGCACGCCGAACAGCGCGAAGCCCCGCAGGGCGTCGAGCAGTTCGGAACGCTCGCCCTGCGGCGTGGCGCCCGTCAAACCGACTTCAGCCACTGTCGCGGCGACAGCCCGCACGCCGAGGCGAAGGCCCGCGAGAGCGCCGCGCCGCTGCCATAACCGACCTGCTGGGCAACCCGCTCGAGTTTGTCGCCGCGGCGCAGTGCCTCCTGGGCCAGCGTGATGCGATAGCCGGTGAGGTAGGACGATGGCGGCGTGCCGACACGTTCGGCGAACACCTCCGCGAAGCGGCTGCGCGACATGCCGGCGACCGCGGCGAGCGCGTCGAGCGTCCACGGCCTTGCCGGCGCGTCGTGCATCGCCGCCAGCGCCCGCGCCAGCTGCGGGTGGCCCAGGCCGGCCAGCGGCCCGCTTTGCACCAGGCCGCTGTCCAGGAGGTGGCGCAGCAGCAGCACCAGCACCGCGTCGAACAGCCGGTCCACCAGCACCTGGCGGCCACAGCGCTGCGCGAACGCTTCGTCGAACAGCAGCTCGAGCACCGGCCGTGCGCCGGGCAGGGCCGACAGCGGCAGCTGCACGTAGGCGGGCAGCGCGCGCGTGACCGGATTGGCCGCGCCGCCGCTGAAGTCGAGGTTGGCGCAGGCCATGTCGGCGCCGGCGCTGGCGTCGGTGATGAAACGATGGGCCAGCGGCCGCGGGTAGAACAGCAGGCTGGGTTCGTGCACGGCGTGTTCTTCGCCGGCGTGCCTCACCGTCAGCGGCCCGCGCCGCACCAGGTGCAGCTGGCCCAGCCCGTTGTCATCGAAGTCATTGATGCCGCACAGCGGCCCGCTGTGGAACATGCGCGCGCTGACGCTGAAACGCTGCAGCAGGCCCTGCAGGCGATCGACCTGGGTCACGTGGCCGGGCATCGCCCTCAGCCGCCGGCCAGCGCCCAGGCGCCGACCACGCGGCCGACGTCGGCCAGTACCGCATCGCGCTCGGCGTGCGTGCTGGTGGACTCGGCGTAATACGCCGCCACCAGGATCGGCGCGCTGCGATCCGGCGCCCGGAGGATGCCGATGTCGTTGGCGTTGCCGGTGTTGTTGGTGCCGGTCTTGTCGCCGACCCGCCAGCCGGGCAGGCCGGCGCGCAGGCGCTTGTCGCCGGTCTGGTTGGCCAGCATCCAGCCGGTGAGGCGGGTTCGCGAGGCCGGCGAAAGCACGTCGCCCAGCAGCAGCTTGCGCATCGTCGCCACCATCGCGTCGGGCGTGGTGGTATCACGCGGGTCGCCCGGCGTGGCTTCGTTGAGCCCGGGTTCGTTGCGATCCAGGCGCGTCACCGCGTCACCGATGCTGGCCAGCCAGTCGGTCAGGCCACGCGGCCCACCGTGTTCGGCCAGCAGCAGGTTGGCGGCGGTGTTGTCGCTGAGGGTCATCGTCGCTTCGCACAGCGTTTCGACGGAAAGCCCAAGCTTGCCGTCGTGCTTGTCGATGACCGGCGACCAGGAAATCACCTCATCGGTCGTCCAGGCCAGGCGCCGGTCCAGGCGCTCGCGGCCGGCGTCCACCGCGGCCAGCACCTGGCCGGCCAGCAGCAGCTTGAAGGTGCTGCACATCGCGAAGCGTTCATCGCTGCGATTGGCCAGCACCCGGCCGCTGAAGGTATCGAGCGCCGCCACGCCGAGCCGGCCACCGTGGCGCGCTTCCAGCGCGGCCAGGGCCTCGGCGGGGTCGCCGGGCAGGCGGGCCCAGGCCCGCGTGAAGGGCAGCAGGGGCAGGGTGAGCAGGGCGGTCTGGAGCAGGGTGCGGCGGCTGGGCATATCGGACGATCCGTTATGTATTGGGGATGATTCGTGGCCTTGGTGCCGATCTTGCCGCCGATGATGGCCCTGCGCAATCGGCGCGACGCTTTCCTAAGGAGCCATCCATGTCCCGCATTCCCCTGCAAACCGCCACCTCCGCCCCCGCCGCCAGCCAGGCCCTGCTTGGCCAGGTGCAGTCGGCCTTCGGTGCCACGCCCAACATGTTCCGCGCGGTCGCCAATTCGCCGGCCGCGCTGGCCTCGATGTGGGGTAGCTTCGGCGCCCTGGGCAAGGGCCGCCTGCCGGCCCGCCTGACCGAAAAGCTGGCCGTGGCCGTCGCCGACCGCAATCGCTGCGAATACTGCCTGGCCGCACACACCCTGCTGGGCAAGAACGCCGGCGCCAGCGAACAGGAAATGGCCCAGGCCCAGGCCGGCCACAGCACCGACCCGGCCACCGCGGCGGCGCTGGCTTTCGCCCTGAAGGTGGTCGACCGCCGCGCCGACGTCGGCGACGCCGACATCAAGGCCTTGCGCGATGCCGGCTTCGACGACGAAGCCATCGTCGAACTGCTGGCGCATGTGGCGCTGAACCTGTTCACCAACTACGTCAACATCGCTTTCGACGTGCCGGTGGACTTCCCGGCGGTGAAGCTGCGCCAGGCGGCCTAGGCCTTGACGCGCGCGACGGGCCTGCCTTGTTACAGTGCCGGCAGGCCCGCCGCGCCGGCGCGCGCCCGACCATCTAAAGGGGATGACGATGCGCTGGATGCTTTCGATTGCCGTGGCCGTGCTGTCCGTCGCCGCCTTGCCGGCCGGGGCGGCGGAAGAACGCTTCAGCGTCGTGGTCGGGAACTTCCGCGTCGGCCACCTGGTGGTCACCCACGAAGGCAATAAGGTCGGGATCGACTTCGCCTACAAGAACAACGGCCGGGGGCCGACCCTGGTCGAGTCGCTGGACATCGGCGAAGCCGGCCTGCCGACCGCCTGGACGGTCACCGGCAGCACGACGTTTGGCAGCAAGGTGGACGAACGTTTCGAGTGGGGCGAGGGCAAGGCCCTCTGGCGCGACGCGGGCGGCGACGCCGAAGCCAGCGCCGACCAGCCCCTGCTCTACGTCAGCCAGTCCGCCAGCCCCTGGGCCCTGGGCCTGTACGCACGGCTGCTGCTGGCCGACGGCGACCAGACCCTGCCGACCCTGCCCGCCGGCGAAGTGACGCTGACGGCCGGCGAGTCGCTGTCGTTCGGCGAGGACGAAAATCGCCTGGACGTGCGCGTCTACATGTTGTCGGGACTGGACCTGCATCCCGAATACGTGTTGCTCGATTCGCGCAAGCAGCTCTTCGCCCATGCGTCTTCGCGCGTGGTCGTGGTGCGCGAGGGCTATGAATTCGAATCAAGCCGCTTGCGCAAGCTGGTCGCCGATCTTGGTGCCGCGCGCCTGGAAGGCATCCAGGAACGTACCGCGCATCGCTTCGACCGCCCGCTGCGTTTCCGCAACGTCCGCCTGTTCGACCCGGCGGCGCTGGCGCTGGGCGAACCGGTCAGCGTGGTCGTGCATGCCGGCCGCATCGCCGGCGTGCAGCCGGTTGATTCGCCGGTCACCCCGGGCGAGACGGTGGTGGAAGGCGAAGGCGGCACCCTGGTGGCGGGCCTCTACGAGATGCATTCGCACACCAGCCAGGACCGCGCCATCCTCAACCTCGCCGCCGGCATCACCAGCGTGCGCGACATGGGCAACGACTACGAGCAGCTTGCCGACCTGGTCGCGCGCGTCGAGCAGGGCAAGATCGCCGGCCCGCGCGTGCACCGCAGCGGCTTCATCGAAGGCTTCAGCCCCTTCAGCTCCAACAACGGCCGTCTGGTGGAAAGCGAGGCCGAGGCGCTGGACGCGGTGCAGTGGTATGCCGCCCGTGGCTTCCATCAGGTCAAGCTGTACAACTCCATGAAGCCGGAGTGGTCGGTGGCGGCGGCGGCGGAAGCGCACCGCCTGGGCCTGCGGGTGGCGGGCCACGTGCCGGCCTTCAGCAATGCCGATGCGATGATCGAAGCCGGCTACGACGAGCTGACCCACATCAACCAGATCATGCTCGGCTGGGTGCTCGAGGATGGCGAGGACACCCGCACGCTGCTGCGCCTGACGGCGCTCAAGCGCCTGGCCAGCCTGGACCTGGACTCGCCGCGCGTGCAGCACACGCTGGACCTGATCCAGGAACACGGCGTCGCCGTGGAGCCGACCATCGCCATCCACGAGAACCTGCTGCTCAACCAGGACGGCCAGGTGCCCCGTGGCCTGGCGGATGTTTTCGACCACCTGCCCGTGGGTGCGCAGCGGGAAGCCCGCCGCGCCTGGTCGGACATGTCGGCACCGGGCGACGCCGAGGCCTACCGCCTGGCCTATGGCAAGGTGCTCGACACCCTGCGGCGCATGCGGGAACGCGGCGTGTCGCTCATTCCAGGCACCGACCTGGGCGGTTCCTTCCACTTCCATCGCGAGCTCGAGCTGTTCCAGCAGCTGGGTTATTCACCGGCGCAGGTGCTCAAGCTCGCCACGCTGGACATGGCCCGCTACCTCGGCGAAGACCAGCAGTCAGGGTCGATCGAACGTGGCAAGCGCGCCGACTTTTTCCTGGTGCCCGGCGATCCCACGGCCGACCTGAAGGCGATCCGGTCCATCCGTGCGGTGGTGAAGGACGGCGTGCTCTACCTGCCATCCGAGATCTACCCGAACTTCGGCATCCGGCCGTTCGCCGAGGCGCCCGTCCTGCTCCACCCGCACATCGACTAGGCCGGGCTGCGCCGGAAGACCGCGTACTGCGTCGGCGAACCCGCGTCGGCATCGACCGGGCCGATGCCGCCGGTCTGCACGCGGTAGCCGTTGCGCTTGGCGACGCCGGCCGCCCAGGCGCGGAAACGATCGCGCGGCCATTCGAAGCGGTGCCCGGGGTCGCGGCGCTGGCCGTCGCGCAGGCCCAGCAGCGGGTTGTATTCGACGTTGGGCGTGGTCACGACCACCAGCGGCGGCCGGTAGTGGCCGAAGACGCAGCGCTCGGCCTCGGACAGGCGCTGCGGGTCCAGGTGCTCGATCACTTCCACCAGGGTCACCGCGTCCGCGGCGCCGGCGTCCGGATGCGGCGTGAATACCTGGCCGTGCAGCAAGGCCAGCCGGCCCGAGGCCACGTGCGCGGCCAGCTCGCTGCGGGCCACCGCCAGCGCCGACGCCGAGGCATCAAGCCCGGTGGCCTGGCTGAAGCCGGGCTGCTGCACCAGGTTTGCCAGCAGCCGGCCGGCGCCGCAGCCCAGGTCCAGCACCCGCTGCACCTTCGCGTCCAGCAGCAGGCCGGTGACGAAGGCCAGGCGCTGGTCGTGGAGGCTGGGCGATTCCATGCTCGGGATGTCAGCGCCTGATGCTGGCCAGGGCGGCCTGCAGCACGGGGTCGTCCGGGCCTTCGACCACGGGAACCGACAGCGTCACGTCGGGCACCACCCCGCGCGGCGTGGCATCACCGCTTGGCCGCAGCATGCGCGCCTTCGGGTAGCCGACCCGCAGGCCGGAATGTGCCAGCGTGAAATGTTCCATGGCGCCCAGCGTACTCGCCAGGTCGGCGGTTTCTTCGCCCAGCACGCGGCCGAAGCCATAGTCCTGGACGATGGCGGCGACGCTGACCGCATTGGAGTACGAGTGCCGGTTCACCAGCACGTGCACGCGGCCCTCGAAGCGCGTGCCCGTGCGCGGCGACGCCAGCGGGATGTCGTAGCGCACCACGCTGCCCATCGGCTGGCCCTTGAACAGGGCCGCCATGTCCGCGCTGGCACCGCCGGCATCCTCGGGCAGGGCATCGAGCCGCGCCTGGTTGGAGGCGATGGTTGCGGCGCTGACCCGGATCTCGAAGGCCGGGCTGAAGCGGAACGGCTCGTCGGCGAACCAGGCCAGCACCAGGTCGGAGAAGGAGTTGTCGCCGCCCGGGTTGTCGCGCAGGTCCAGCAGCAGGTCGGTCGCGCCCGCGGCGATGAAGTCCGCGAACGCCTGGTCGAGCCAGGCCCGGAAATGGCTGCGGTCCCAGGGCGAGTCGGCCTCGGGGCGGATGTCGTAGAACGGGCCCGGGCGCAGGTAGGCGACACGATCGTCGAGCATGCGCGCGTCCCGGCCGGAGAGATCCAGCGTGGCGGGAACACGGCCCGCCGCTTCGGCGGCCGCGATGTCCGCACGGGTCGTCGCCGGCAGCCAGACACGATGCGGGGCGCCGTCGCCGTCGGACAGCTCCAGCTGCACGCCGTCCACCTCACCCAGCGTCAGCCAGGCCAGGAAGGGCAGCATGCCTTCCATCTGCGCATGCAGCAGGTAGGGATTGTCGGCCGACACCAGGCCGCCCACCCGGGCCAGCCAGTCGAGCGCCGGCTGCTCGTCGATCGTCAGCACCCGGTCGCCGGGCGCCACGCCCTCGGCGTCGGCCGGGTCCGACAGCACGTAGACCGCGTCGTCCCGCACCCGCAGCGAGAGCGCGATCGCCTTGCCGCCGCCCTCCCGGAATGCCGCCCAGCGTTCAAAGGGCAGGTCGATGCGTGCATGCGCCACCCGGCCAAAAGCCACGAAGCGCTGCAATTCCAGCTGGGCGTCGCCGACGGTCATCGGCTGGTCGAGGCGTGCCCGCAGGCGGGCATGCAGGGCATCGTAGCTGGCGCGGTCGCGGCGGGCATACAGGTCGTAGTGGGCCGCCTGCAGCGTGTCGTACAACTGGTCGAGGTCCTGGCGCAGCTGCGCGGCCGTCAGCTGCGGGGCTGCCTCGGCCGCCGGCGGCGGCGCCTGGGTCGGCGACGTGCAGGCCGGCAACAGCAGCGCCGCGGCGAGCCAGGCGCCGGGCAGGGTGCGCCGAAGGAATGATTTCATGGCCATGTTCTCCAAGTTACCGGCAACCCGCCGGCTTGCCGAGCCATGACACGCGGGGTGATGCTGGCCCACCATGTCGAAACCCTCCCGCTTTCCTGATTTATTCCTCCCGGTTACCTGATGCCAGAAGAATCAAACACTTGGCCGAGCGTCGTCCGCGTCGGTCCCTGGACGGCCGACCGCGCCACCGGCGAGCTTTCTGGCCCGGCGGGGCGCCAGCGCCTGGAGCCGAAGGTGATGGACCTGCTGTGCGTGCTGGCCGCGCACCGGGGCCAGGTGGTGCCGCGCGAGGACCTGATGCAGGCCTTGTGGCCGGGCGTGGTGGTCGGCGATGACAGCCTGGCGCGCACCGTGTCCAAACTGCGACAGGCCCTGGGCGACGATGCCCGGTCGCCTGCCTACCTCGAAACCATTTCCAAGCGGGGTTACCGGCTGATCGCCGAGGATGGCGCCGTGGCTTCCGCGGTGGCCGGCGAGCCTGCCGCCGCGCCGCGGCCGGCCGGCCGACTGGCGCTGGTCGCGGTGCTCCTGGCCGTGGCGCTCGGCGTGGCCCTCGTGCTGCTGCGGGACGGCGCGCCGACCGACGCCGGCGGCCCGGCGGCATCCCCGGCCACCGACACCCGCCAGTTGATCTCCCGCGCCGACGATTATTATTTCCGGTACTCCCGCGCCGACAACGAAGCGGCGCTCGAGCTCTACCAGCGCGTGCTCGGCCTCGACCCGGACAATGCCGACGCCATGGCCGGCCTGGCCAATGCCCTGGCCCAACGAGCGATCCGCTGGCCGACGGCGCCGACGGCGGGCGCGGTGGAATACACCCGGCTCGGCGACGCCCTGGCGGCCGGGCATTTGTCCTCCGAGCCGGCGCGCAGCCAGCTCGTGAGGGCACGGCAGCTCGCGGAAGCCGCCGTCGCGCGCGCACCGGCGTCCTCGGCCGCGCACCGGGCCCTTGGCCTGGTCGCCAGTGCCCAGGGCGAACTCGATGCCGGGCTTGCCGCGCATCGCCGCGCCGTCGAGCTCGACCCGGCGGCCTGGGGCGCGATGATCAACATCGCCGACGTGCTCGAACTAGTGGGGCGCGACGAAGAAGCCCTCGCCTGGTTCGAACGTGCCTTCGAGACCATGGCCGGCGACTACGACACCAACCCGGCGAAGGTCGGCGCCTGGCATGCGTCGCTCGGCGTGCTTGTCGCCGAACGCCATCGTGCCCGCGGGGATTCGAGTGCGGCCGAAGCCTGGTACCGGCGCGTGCTCGCCATCTCGCCCCTGCAGCCCGAGGCCACGCGCGGCCTGGCGGGCGTGCTTGCCGACGGCGGCGACGCGGCGGCCGCCGAACGCCTTTGCCGCGAACTCGAGCAGCGCCTCGGCCAGGGGGATGACTGCCCATGAGCCCGGTATCGCCGATCGCCTGGCAGCACCACTACGCGAGCCTGCCGCCGACGCTCTGGCAGGCGGCGCTGCCCACGCCCGTGGCCGCGCCGCGCCTCCTGGCCTGGAACACCGCGCTGGCCAGCCAGTTGGGCCTGGACCCGGCGATCGAAGCGGCGGCCGACCGCCTGTTCTCCGGCAACGAACTGCCTGAAGGCGCGCATCCCATCGCCCTGGCCTATGCCGGCCACCAGTTCGGCCATTTCGTGCCGCAGCTGGGCGATGGCCGGGCCATCTTGCTGGGTGAAGTCCTGGCGCCGGATGGACGCCGTTTCGACATCCAGCTCAAGGGCGCCGGGCCGACGGCCTTTTCGCGCCGGGGCGACGGTCGCGCGGCCATCGGGCCGGTGCTGCGCGAATACCTGGTCAGTGAAGCCATGGCCGCGATGGGCATGCCGACCACGCGCGCGCTGGCGGCCGTGGCCACCGGCGAACACGTGCTGCGCGACGAGGTGCTGCCCGGTGCGGTGCTCACCCGCGTGGCCGCCAGCCACGTGCGCGTGGGCACGTTCCAGTTTTTCGCGGCGCGCGGTGACGCCGCCGCCGTGCGCACGCTGGCCGACCATGTCATCACCCGCCACTACCCGGAGCTCGCCGACGCCGACGACCGCTACCTGGCCTTGCTGCGGGGCGTGGCGGCACGGCAGGCCGCGCTGGTGGCGTCCTGGCTGCAGGTGGGTTTCATCCACGGCGTCATGAACACCGACAACATGGCGGTCTCGGGCGAAACCATCGACTACGGCCCCTGCGCCTTCCTCGATGCCTACGACCCGGCCAAGGTGTTCAGCTCGATCGATCGCCACGGCCGCTACGCCTACGCCAGCCAGCCGCCGATCGCGCAGTGGAACCTGGCGCGCCTGGCCGAATGCCTGCTGCCGCACTTCCAGCGCCAGGGCGACGAGGGCGTGGCCGATGCGCGCGCGGCCATCGAGGCCTTCGCGGGCCAGTTCGGCGACGCCTGGCTGGCCGGGTTCCGGCGCAAGCTCGGGCTGGCGACGCAAGACGCCGGGGACGAGGCGCTGGTGCGCGATTTCCTTTCCGCGCTGGAAGCGGTGCAGGCGGACTTCACGCTTTCCTTCCGCGCGCTGGCGGTGGCCGCCGGCGATCCGGGTTTCGATGCAATGCCGCCGCTGCCGAAAACACCGGCCATGGAGGCCTGGCTGGCGCGCTGGCGCACGCGCTGCGACAGCGAAGCGGGCGACCGGGACGATCTCGTGGCGCGTCTGAAGGCAGCCAATCCGGCGGTCATTCCGCGCAACCACCGCGTGGAGGCGGCGCTGTCGGCGGCGGCCGCGGGCGACCTGGCGCCGTTCGAATCACTGCTCGACGCAGTGCGCCGGCCCTATGACGACGCGCCGGCGCAGCGCGGCTTCATGGCCGCGCCGGCCGCGGGCGAGCAGGTGCTGCAGACCTTCTGCGGCACCTGACGCCGCTTAGCGGACGATCAGCACCGGCACGGTGCTGTGCGACAGCACCTTGGCCGCGACCGAACCCAGCAAGGCGCTGGCCAGTGCGGTGCGCCCGTGCGAACCCATCACCACCAGGTCGAACTTGCCGGCCTTGGCGGCCTTGACGATGGCCGGGCCGGCGTCGTCCACGACCTGTTTTTCGCTGAAGGCCAGCTTGGCGCGCTTGAGCGCGGTGCGTGCGGACTTCATCGCGTAGTCGTGGTTTTCCTGGTGGTACTTGCGCGTGCCTTCGGTGCCCAGCTCGGCGGCGACTCGGCGCATAAGCGGTACGTCGGCGTGCATCAGCACCAGGGTCGGGGCCTTGGTCATGGCCTTGGCCAGGTCGATGGCGGACTTGACGGCCAGGGCGGCGGCCTTGCTGCCATCGATGGCGATGAGGATCTTCATGGCGGGCAACTCCTTGCGGGACTGCCTTCAATACTACGCCGCCTTGACGCGAGCCGCCGCCATCCGGCGTAGGCTGGTGCGGGCCGCGAAGGGCGGCCGCCCAGGGGAAGGCCATGTCCATGCCAGTCTTTTTTTCCCGGCCCTGCCGGGCCGCGTTTGCCGGTTTGTTCGCGCTGGCCTTGCTGGCGCCTGCGCAGGCCAGCCAGCCCGATCCGCGCGTGCGCGAGCTCATCGCCCAGCTCGAGCTGCGGGAGGCGGACACGCCCTCGCGCGAGCACCCGCGCTGGCGGTCCCCGCGTCGCGTGGTGGTGTTCCGGGCCAGTGCCGACAGGCTGGACACACTGCGTGAGCTGGCGCCGGGCGCCCGCATCGAAGCGGCCTCGGACGATGACGCCCGGCGCCGCCGCCAGCTCGCCCGCGCCGACGTGGTGATCGGCGGCTGCAGCGCCGCCAACTTCGCCGACGCGCCGGCGCTGCGCTGGTACCAGGCGATGTCGGTGGGCGTGGAAAACTGCATTGCCGTGCCCGGCCTCGCCGACCGTGGCCTGGTCCTGACCAACATGCAGCGCACCAGCGCGCCGCCGATCGCCGAACACGCCATCGCCATGACGATGGCGCTGGCCCGTGGCCTGCCCACCTACGGCCGCGCCCAGCAGGCCGGCGAGTGGCAGCGCGGCGCCTTCACCCATGCCCGCGAACTTGGCGGCCGCACGCTGCTGGTGGTCGGACTGGGCGGCATCGGCACCGAAGTCGCCCGTCGCGCCGACGGCCTGGGCATGCGCGTCATCGCCACCCGCAACAGTGGCCGCCTGGGTCCGGACTTCGTCGCCAAGGTCGGGCTGCCCGACGAACTGCTGGCCCTGGCCGCCGAAGCCGACGTGGTGGTGAACGCCGCGCCGCTGACGCCGGCGACCACCGACCTGTTCGACGCCGAGTTCTTCAACACGATGAAGCCGGGTGGTTATTTCATCAACATCGCCCGCGGCCGCAGCGTGGTGCAGGACGACCTGGTCGCGGCGCTGCGCAGTGGCCAGCTCGGCGGCGCCGGGCTCGACGTCACCGACCCGGAGCCGCTGCCGGCCGGGCACCCGCTGTGGTCAATGCCGAACGTGATCATCACCCCGCATATCGCCGGCAATTCCGACCGCGACGATGAGCGCTTCTGGCTGCTGATCAACGAGAACCTGCGCCGCTACGTCGCCGGCGATGCGCTGCTCAACGTGGTGGACATCGAACGCGGCTACTGAGCCTTTGCCGCGCGCGACTGCCGGCCCAGCACCGTCACCAGCAGGGCCGGCAGGAAGCACAGCGTGACCACCGCCGAGAACGCCAGGCCGAACAGCACGATCGCGCCCAGGCCGCGGTAGAGCTCGGTGCCGGCGCCGGGGATCAGCACCAGCGGCGCCAGCCCGAACAGCGTGGTCAGCGTGGACATCAGGATCGGCCGCAGGCGCGAGTGCACGGCACCCGCCACGGCCTCTTCGACGCTGGCCGCGCCTTCGGCGATGCGCTGCACGGTTTCATCCACGATCAGGATCGGGTTGTTGACCACCGTGCCCAGCAGCACCAGGAAACCCAGCAGCGTGATCATGTCGAAGGGCTGGCTGACGAACAGGTTCAGCACCGCCAGCCCGATGATGCCGCCGGCCACGCCCAGGGGCACCGTGGCCAGCACGAACAGCGGTCGGCCCCAATGCCGGAAGATCGCCACCAGCAGCAGGTAACACAGCAGCAGGGCGATGGCGAAGTTGCCCGACACGGCCTCGCGGGTGGCTTCCAGCTGGTCGCTGGCGCCGCTGATGTCGATGGATACGCCCGGCGGGATCTCACCGGCGCGGCGCATGGGCTCCAGCAGCTCTTCGCGCACCCGCTCGACGCCGGTTTCCAGCGCGATGCCCCGCGGCGGCACGATGTTGAGCGTGACGGTGCGCCGGCCGTCGAGGCGCCGGATCGAATCGGTGTCGGCGGTTTCGCGCAGGTCGGCCAGGGCCGACAGCGGCAGCACCGCGCCCGAGGGCGTGGCCACCGGCAGTTCGCGCAGGGCGTCGAGCTGCTGGGTGCCGGCGCCGCCGAACAGGTAGATGTCGACCTTGTCGTCGCCCAGGATCAGCTCGTCGACGAAGGCGCCATCGCTGAGCGCCGCCACCGCGAAGCCAAAACCGGCCGCGTCGTAGCCGACCTCGGCCAGGCGTTCCCAGCGCGGCACCAGCTCGACCAGCGGCTGGTCCAGGCTGAGGCTGGACGGGTCCGAGCCGATGCGGGCGCCGGGGAAGAGTTCTTCGGCGCGCCGGTAGCCGCGTTCCGCCACGGCATAAAGTTCGGCCAGTTCGATGCCCGAGATGTCGAGGTTGATGCTGCGCGAGCCGCCGTCGTTGCTCGAGATGATCGAGCCGCGCGAGGAAAACGCACGCATGCCCGGGTAGGCGCGGAAACGCCGGTCCAGCGCGTCCATCACTGCCTCGATGTCGGCCGGGTCCACCGGCTCGGCGATGATGCGCAGGCCGCCGGGGCTGGCCGAGAGGTTGTAATAGGCCAGTGGCGGCAGGTCGGTGTCGCCGGCTTCGTAGGCGGCGCGGTCGGCGTTCACCTGCGGGCCGATGTCGGCCATCACCTCGCGCGCGATGCCCTCCATCTCGGCCAGGTTGTAGCCCGGCGGCGCGATCATGCGGGCGAAGGTCTTGGGTTCCTCGCCCTCGGGCAGGTATTCGGCCGGCGGCGTCAGCAGCCACAGCGCCAGCCCGGCCAGCACCACCGTGCCCACCAGCACCTGCACCCGCCGGCGCGCGCTGGCCGCCAGCCACTGCGTGCCGCTGGCGATGCGGTCGAACCAGGCCTGGCCCGGCACGGCGGCCTGGCCCTGGATGCCGAAGGACAGGCGCCCGGCCAGCGCCGGCACCACGGTGACGGCGATCAGCATGGACGCCAGGATCGACGCCGAGATGGCGATGGCGATGTCCGAATACAGCTGGCCGGCTTCTTCCTTGATGAACAGGATCGGCGCGAACACCAGCACCGTGGTTAGGGTGGACGCCAGCACGGCCGGCCACACGCGGCGCACGCCGGCCAGCGCGCTTTCCATGCGGCCCAAGCCCTTGCGCCGGGCCTGGTCGATGCTTTCGAGCACGACGATGGTGTTGTCCACCGTCATGCCGATGGCGAAGGCGACGCCGGCCAGGGAAATCACGTTGAGCGTGCGCCCGGCCAGCAAGAGGCCGACGAAGGCGGCGATCGTGCAGATGGGGATCGCGATGATGCCGGTCAGGGTCTGCCGCTTCGAGCGCAGGAAGGCGAACATCACCAGCGTCGCCAGGCCCGCGCCCAGCGCCAGGTTGGTCCAGACGTTGGCCACGGAGTCCTCGACGTAGCGGGCGTCGTCGCTCGACAGCGTCAGCTCCAGGCCCAGCGGCGCCAGCAGGTCGGCGTTGACCTCGGCCACGGCCGGGAGGATGGCGCGTTTGATCGCGATGACGTTCGAACCCGGCTCGCGGCGGATCGAAAGGCTCAGCGCCGGTTCGCCGTTGTTGAAGCTCAGCTCCCGACGCTCGTAGTGGTCGAGTTTCACCTCGGCGATATCGCGCAGGCGCACCACCACGTTGTCGCCGCTGGCGACGACCAGGTCGCGCAGCTGCTCGATGTCGCGCACCCGGCCGACGGTGCGCAGCAGGTAGCGGCGCTTGCCGCTGTCGAGGTCGCCGCCGGAGGTGTCGCGGTTGCGCGCGCGCACCGCTTCGCGCACCTGGGAAAGCGTGAGGCCGCGTTCGGCCAGCCGGCCCGGGTCCACTTCGATGCGCACCTGGCGTTCGCTGCCGCCGCCGACCTGCACCAGGGCGACGCCCGGCACCCGCTCCAGCCGCGGCCGCACGAAGTCCTCGACGTAGTCGCGCATCATGTCCAGGTCCAGGTCGAGCGCGCTGTCTTCGCGCGCGCCGATGCGGAAATACATGAAGGCGTTGTTGGAGAACGAGCTGGTGGACAGGCTGGGCTGGTCGACGTTCTCCGGGTAGTCCGACACCTGGCTGAGCGCGTTCGACGTGCGGATCAGCGCCTCGTTGATGTCCACGCCGAACGGGAACTCCAGCTCGATGCTGGCCTGGCCGGTGCTGGCGCTGGAGACCATGCGACTGAGGTTGGGGATGGTGCGCAGGTATTTTTCCTGCTCGAGCAGGATTTCCTGCTCCACGTCCTGGGGCGTGGCGCCTGGCCAGCGGGTCTGCACGCCGATGGTGCGCACTTCCAGGTCGGGGATCATCTGCACCGGCACGCGCAGCGCGGCGGCAGTGCCCAGCACGCAAAGCACCAGCACGGCGACCGCGATCAGGGTGCCGTGGCGAAGCAGGCGTTCAAAGCCCATGGCTCAGTCTTCCCCGGGCGCCACGGCCTGGCCGTCGCGCAGGGCTTCGTTGCCGCGGACCACCACGCGCTCGCCGGCCTCGAGGCCTTCGGCGATGGCGACCAGGCTGCCGCGATCACGCAGCACGCGTACCGTGCGCTGGCGGGCGATCCAGCCGTCGCCGTCGGCTTGGGCGACGAACAGGCTGTAGCCGCCGTCGGGCTGGCGCAGCAGGGCGTCGCGCGGCACGGCCAGGGCCGGCTGGGTGGCGGGCAGCGACACCACCGCGCGCGCCGAGGTGCCGGGCAGCAGGCGACCGTCGGCGTCGTCCACGCGCAGGCGCAGCAGGAAGGTGCGCGCCTGCGGGTCGGTCACCGGCACCCGCGCTTCGATGCGGGCGGGCAGGGCGTCGCCGGCAAGCGCGTCGGGGTACACCAGCACCGTGGCCTCGGCGGCCAGCGCCGCGAAACGTTCCTGCGGCACCTGCAGGTCCAGGCGCACGCGGTCGGTGGCGACCAGGTCGAGCACGGTGTCGCCCCGCTGCACCCACTCGCCGGCTTCGGCGTGTTTGGCGCTGACGACGCCCGCGAAGGGGGCGGGCAGGGCGTGCCGACGCACCAGCTCCTGCTGCTCGGCGGCGGCGGCGCGGGCGGAATCGGCTGCGGCGCGCGCCTGGCTCAGGCGGGCCTCGAGCGTGCCGACCTGGCTGGCGGGAATGAACTTGTCGGCGGCCAGACGCCGGCCCTCGGCCAGCAGGCGCCGTGCCTCGTCGGCCGTGGCCTCGGCTTCGGCGGCTTCGGCGCGCACCCGCGCCAGCGTGTGCCGGGCGACGGCGTCGTCGAGCTGCACCAGCACCTGGCCCGCTTCGACGCGATCGCCTGCGTCCACCTTCACTTCGCGCACCAGGCCGTCCACGCGCGGCGACAGGCCGGCGGCGCGGTCGGCGGTCAGCGTGCCGGTGAGCTGGAACTGTTCGCCGAAATCGGCGACCTGCGGCTGCATCACGCGCACCGGCACGGCGGCCAGCGCCGGCAGGGCGGCGACCGCCATCATGGCCGCCACCAGCCAAGGCGCCCGGGGGCGTTGATAACTGCGCATGCGTTTTCCCCACTCCTTGACCCGGCAGAGCCTAGCAACCGTGCAGGCCCGGGTAATGTGAAAGTGGGCAGTCTATTGCCAACGCGAATCACTCGCACCGATGGTTGCCGCGCTTCCGGCCTGCCTGCTGGCTGTCCTGGCCTGTGCGCGGCCGATGGCCGCGTGCGAGAACCTCAGCGCAGCGGGCGGCCGGACACCAGGCGCAGGCGCCGCTCGCCGGGGCGCGAACTCCCGGCATCGAAGCTGACGCGGTCGCGGCCGTCGTCCTTGGCCTGGTAAAGCGCCGAATCGGCGCGTGCCAGCCAACGCGGCCAGTCGTCTTCCGCCTCCAGCGTGGCGGCGCCGATGGACGTGGTCACGCGCAGGCCCTCGGCCAGCGGTTCGCACTGCACGGCGTCGCGGACCTTCTCCAGGGCCGCACGCGCACCGCTGTGGTCGGTGTCGGGCAGCAGCAGCACGAATTCTTCGCCGCCCAGCCGATAGAGCCGGTCACGCTTGCGGATGCAGGCCTGCACGCGCTCGGTGAAGGCCATCAGCACCCGGTCGCCGGCGTCGTGGCCGTAGTCGTCGTTGACCAGCTTGAAGTGGTCCAGGTCGAGCACGGCCAGGGTCGCGGGTTCGCCACGGGCATGGTGGCCCTTCAGGGCCTCGGCGAGTTCCATTTCCATGCAGCGCCGGTTCGATATCCCGGTCAGGGCGTCGCGGGTGGCGAGTCCTTCGAGCAGCTTGCGCTGCACGTTGGTGAGGCTGGCGAAGATGAAGGCGTACAGCATCACCAGGGTCGCGCTGACGGCGAACGCCGCCATGGTGAGCGACGAATCCGGCGGCGCCACCAGCAGCCCGGCGATGATCAGCAGCGTTCCGCAGACCGTGGCCAGCAGCCGCGGCGCCAGCATGTAGTTGGCCAGGATCACGGTGTAGGCCCAGAAAAGGCCGGCCGGTCCCAGCACGCCACCGAGCAGCGCACACGACGCCGACACCACCACCGCATTGATCTTGCCGGCCAGGTTGCTGTTGCCGGTTCGCCAGGCGAAGGCGGCGTTGCCGATCATCACCACGAGCAGCACCAGGTCGAGCGCCACCGCCAGCCATTCGCCGTTGAGCGCCCGCACCACCGCGAACGGCGTCACGCCGACGACGGTGACGCCGGCGAACAGCAGGATCATCGCCAGCCGGACGTCGGTGCCGATGCGATTCTTGAGGGCGTGTTTGAGCAGCATGGCGCCAACTGTGCGCCTGCGCAGTGGGCGGGTTTGCGACCCGGGTCGCGGATTGGCTGCTATCGCGGCCGGGCGCCCGGGCCGGTCGTCCGTTCTGTGAACAGACTCACCTTCGTTCGCGGGCCGGATTCGCCAAGTGCTTCACGAAATCGCCTCAGGCCTTGAGTCGCCAGCCCGAGCGGAAGATCGCGCGCACGGCCGCCAGGCACACCACCAGGAAGCCGACGATGGCCGCGAAACTGACCACCACGTCCACGTCCGACTGCCCGAAGAAACTCCAGCGGAAGCCGCTGATCAGGTAGACCACCGGATTGAACAGCGCGATCTTCTGCCAGACCGGCGGCAGCATGTCGATCGAATAGAACGCGCCGCCCAGGAAGGTAAGCGGCGTCATCACCATCAGCGGGATGATCTGCAGCTTCTGGAAATCGGTGGCCCAGAGCCCGATGATGAAACCGAAGAGACTGAAACTGACGGCGGTAAGCACCAGGAACAGCACCATCGCCAGCGGGTGCGCGATCTCGTAGTCCACGAAGAAGCGCGCCGTCACCAGGATCAGCAGGCCCAGCATCACCGACTTGCTGGCCGCCGCGCCGACGTAGCCCAGCACGGCCTCGACCCAGCCCACCGGCGCCGACAGCAGTTCGAAGATCGTGCCGGCCCACTTGGGCATGTAGATGCCGAAGGCGGCGTTGGAGATCGATTCGTTCAGCAGCGACAGCATGATAAGGCCGGGGATGATGAAGGCCCCGTAGCTGACGCCGCCCACTTCGCCCATGCGCGCACCGATCGCGGCACCGAAGACCACGAAATACAGCGACGTGGTGAGCACCGGCGAGAGGATGGATTCGCCGATGGTGCGGAAGGTGCGCGCCATTTCGAAGCGATAGATGGCCTTGACCGCGTGCCAGTTCATGCCGCACCTCCCTTGCCGCCGCGGTGCACCAGGTTGACGAAGATTTCCTCGAGCGAACTTTCCTGGGTGTTGAGGTCGCGGAAGTCGATGCCCTGGTCGGCCAGCCGGCGCAGCAGGGTGGCGATGCCGGTGCGTTCGCCCTGTACGTCGAAGGTGTAGACCAGCGACAGGCCGTCGTCGGAGAGCTCCAGCGGCTGCCCGGCCAGCTCGGCCGGGATCGCCGCCAGCGGCGCCTGCAGGTGCAGGGTCAGCTGTTTCTTGCCCAGCTTGCGCATCAGCGCGTCCTTTTCGTCCACCACCACCAGTTCGCCGTGGTTGATCACGCCGATGCGGTCGGCCATTTCCTCGGCCTCCTCGATGTAATGCGTGGTCAGGATGATGGTGGTGCCCTTGTCGCGCAGCTCGCGGACCAGGTTCCACATGTCGCGGCGCAGCTCGACGTCGACGCCGGCGGTGGGTTCGTCCAGGAACAGGATGGCCGGTTCGTGCGCCAGTGCCTTGGCGATCAGCACGCGTCGCTTCATGCCGCCCGAGAGCGCCATGATCTTGCTGTCGCGTTTGTCCCAGAGGCTGAGCGAACGCAGCACCTTCTCCAGATGGGCGTCGTCGCGCGGTTTGCCGAACAGGCCGCGGCTCAGGCGCACGGTGGACCAGACGGTTTCGAAGGCGTCGGTGCTCAGCTCCTGCGGCACCAGGCCGATCCTGGCGCGGGCCTGGCGGAAGTCGCGGACGATGTCGTGGCCGTCGGCGACCACGCTGCCGCGGCTGGCATTGACGATGCCGCAGACGATCGAGATGAGCGTGGTCTTGCCGGCGCCGTTGGGGCCGAGCAGGGCGAAGATCTCGCCGCGGCGGATGTCCAGGTCCACCGACTTGAGCGCGACGTGGCCGCTGGCGTAGGTCTTGCCAAGGCCGCGGATCGAAAGGATGGGGTCCATGCGGGTGTCGTGGGTTGGCGAGGTGGCCATGGTAGCGCCTGCGGGGCCGTGCACGAGCCGTGAACATGCAGGTCGGTACGGTGGCCATCCCACACACGGAGCAACCCCATGACCCGACTGCTTGGCATCTCCGGCAGCCTGCGCGCCGGCTCCTACAACACCGCCCTGTTGCAGGCCGCCCGCGAAGTGCTGCCTGAAGGCGTCGAACTCGAGATCGCCACCCTGCACGGCATCCCGCTGTATGACGGCGACGCCGAGGAAAAGCACGGCATCCCCGCCGCCGCCGAAGCCCTGAAGGACAAACTGGCTGCCTGCGACGGCCTGGTGCTGTGCACGCCCGAGTACAACCACTCGATTCCCGGCGTGCTCAAGAACGCCATCGACTGGATGTCGCGCCCGGGCGCCGACAAGGAGCGTGTTTTCGGCAAGCGCCCGGTGGCGCTGCTGGGCGCCTCGCCCAGTGGCTTCGGCACCGTGCTGGCGCAAAACGCCTGGCTGCCCGTGTTCCGCATCCTGGGCATGCGCTACTGGTCCGGCATGGAGCTCATGGTGTCGGGCGCGCACAAGGTCTTCGACGACCAGGGCAAGCTCCAGGACGAAAAGGTGAGCGAGCTGCTGCGCAAGCACATGGCCGGGTTCACCGCCTTCGTGCGCGGCTAGCCGGGCTGTTGCACCTCGGGCAGGCGCCGGCACAGCCAGGCGCCGGCCAGGCCCATGGCGGCCAGCACCGCCAGCGCCGCCGGCACCGACGCCGTGCCCACCGCGCCCGTGATCGCACCGGTAACCAGCAACAGCACGCCCATGGCGGTATTGCTGACGGCGACGTAATCGGTGCGCTTGTTGCCGCCGGCCAGGTCCACCAGGTAGGTCTTGCGGCCCAGGCGCACGCCGTCGTGGGCGACGCCCAGCACGAAGAACAGTCCCACAAGCACCCAACCCGCCGCCTCGCCGTCGAGCCAGGCATCGCTGCCGATCGCGGCCAGCGCGACCACGCTGGCGAGGCTGCCGGCGGCGATCATCGTGCGCCGGCTCGAGCTGTCGGCGAACCGGCCCCAGAAGGGGCTGGAAAGCAACGAGGCCGCGCCCGCGGCGAGCAGGAAAAGGGGCAGGCCAGCCCAGTCGCCGATGCCGTTCGCGCGCGCCAGCAGCACCAGGAAGGGTGAGCTCAATGCCGATACGAGCAAAAGCGCCCGCGCCAGCACGAAGCGGCCGAAATCCGGTTCGTCGCGAAGCAGCCGAAGTTTGCCCAGGGCCTCGGTGATGCCGTTGGCGCCGCCCTCGGTGCTGCCGGCGTCTTCCCGGATGCCGCCGTAAATCGCCAGGGCCAGCAGCCAGCACGCCGCCGCCGCGACAAGCAGGCCGCCCAGCAGCGCCGGCCCCGAATCCCGGCCCCACCACAGCAGGATGCCGCCCACCGCCAGGCTGATCGCGCCCGACACGCTGGCCGCATATCCGCCCAGCCGGCCGCGGCGGGTCTTGGGCACGGTCTTGCCAAGCACGTCCTTGCTGGCGATCGAATTGAGGCCGCGCGCCAGGCTGAAACAGACCAGCAGGCCCAGGATCACCGCGCCGGCCAGCGCGCCATCGAGCCAGAACGCCGCGGCCGCCATGCCGGCCACCGTCGCCGCCTGCAGCCACGCGCCCAGCAGCCATGCCGGCTTGCGCCGCGGCATGGCACGCACGCGCGCGGCGATGAAAAGCTGCGGCAGCATCGAGCCCGATTCGCGGACCGGCACCAGCAGGCCCACCATCCACGCCGGTGCCCCCAGCGCACCCAGGGTCCAGGCCAGCGTCGTCTTCGGGCTGGCCAGCGCGTCACCGAGTTTGGTCAGCGCCATGGCCCCGAGCTGGCGGAGGAAGTTGCCTGGCAGCCGGGTGCAGGCGCTGTCCGGGATGTCCTTGCAGACGCGACCGTCCTCGTCGCCGACCAGGGCGTCGTAGACGGCGTCGAGGCGGTCCCGGCCCTGCGTCACGCCGCCGGCGGGGCGTCCAGGAACCAGACTTCGACGGTGCCCTTGGCCTTCATCGTCATGGCGTTGCCGTGCCGGTCGAGCGACTTGCCCACCGGCAGCCGCACCCACCCTTCGGAAATGCAGTACTCCTCGACGTTGTTGCGCTCGACGCCGTTGAAGCGCACGCCGATGCCGCGCTCGAGCAGGGCTTCGTCGTAGAAGGGGCTGCGCGGGTTGACGCAGAGTCGGTCGGGCGGGGTGTTGCTCATGGGATCTGCCTGCTTGGAAAGGCCGCCAGTTTAGCGGCAGCGGCAGGTTTGCAAAATGCACTGCACCTGCCCAGTATGAATGCAATTTGCAGGCATTCGTCGGGCCCGATGGAAGCAATCCCTGCAAAATCAAGGGTGTGGCGCATGGCATGCCCCTTGCTAACTGTTTTCCAGACCCTTTGGAGTCCACCGTGAGCAACTCCTCCACCGCCCCCCAAGGGCGGATCCTGGCCATCGACGACGACCCCGGACTGCTGCAGAACTTCAGCCTGTGCCTGGAGGACGCCGGCTACCGCGTCACCACGGCCACGCGCCTGCAGGAAGGGCTGAAGCTGGCCGCCAGCCAGCCCTTCCACGTCTGCCTGCTGGATCGCGACATCGCCGGTGAATCGGGGCTCGAGGCCCTGCCGCGCCTGCGTGAACTCGCGCCCGGCCTGCGCGTGGTCATGGTCACGGCGCATTCGCAGGTGGACGATGCGGTGCGCGCGATCGCCGAAGGGGCCGCCGACTACCTGGTCAAACCCTGTTCCCCGGCGCAGCTGCGCATCGCGGTCGCGCGCCAGCTCGACACCCTGGACCTGTTGAGCCGGCTAGAAACGCTCGAGCGACAGCAGCCGCCGCAGGATGCCGCGCTGGAATCGAAAAGCCCGGCGATGGCCGAAGTGCTGGCCGTCGCCCGCCAGGTCGCGCGCACCGATGCCAACGTATTGCTGCTGGGTGAATCGGGCACCGGCAAGGGTGTCCTGGCCAACGCCATCCATGGCTGGAGTCCGCGTGCGGCGCGACCCATGGCCACGGTGAACTGCCCCTCGCTGTCGGCCGAACTGCTCGAAAGCGAGCTGTTCGGCCACGCCAAGGGCTCGTTCACCGGCGCCACGCAAAGCACCCAGGGCCGCGTGAGCCACGCCGACGGCGGCACGCTTTTGCTCGACGAAGTCGGCGACTTCCCGCTGGCGCTGCAGCCAAAGCTGCTGCGTTTCGTGCAGGACAAACAGTACGAGCGCATCGGCGAGCCGGACACCCGCCGCGCCGATGTCCGCATCATTTCGGCCACCAACCGCGACCTGGAAGCGATGGTGCGCGACAACAGCTTCCGGCTCGACCTGCTGTACCGCCTGAACGTGATCAGCCTGGTGCTGCCGCCGCTGCGCGACCGCCGGGAGGACCTGGCCGACCTGGCCAACGCCTTCGTGCGCCGCTACGCCGGCAGCTACCACCTGCCGGCCCGCCGCCTTTCCGACAAGGCGCTGGCGCGCATGCAGGCGTATGCCTGGCCCGGCAACGTGCGCGAACTGCAGAACGTCATCGAGCGGGCGGTGATCCTGTGCACCGGCGAGGACATCGGCCCGGAGCACCTGGCCCTGGGCGGTGACCCCTCCGCCGCGTCCGTCGACGATGGCGTGGCGGTGGGTGCGCCGGTGTCGATCGAAACCCTCGAGCGCGCGCACATCCAGGCCGTCATGGCCGAAGCCGACACGCTTGAAGCCGCCGCCCGCACGCTGGGCATCGACGGCTCCACCCTCTACCGCAAGCGCAAGGCCTACGGGCTTTGATGCACGACCCAAGGAGTGCCCGGTAAGTGCCCTACGAAAGACATGCCCGCCCGGCATCGCCCGTCGCCAGCCCCAGCCCGCCCGCGTGGCCGGTGCACTGGCGCGACGGTGTCGCGCTGCTCGCCTGGTTGGTCATCGTGCTCGCGGCCGGGGCCGCGGCCGGCGTGCTGTTCCCGCCCGGCGACTGGTACCAGGCGCTGGGCAAACCCAGCTGGAACCCGCCGGCGTGGTTGTTCGGCCCGGTGTGGACGACGCTCTACGTGCTGCTGGCGATCGGCGCCTGGCTGGTCAGCCGGGAACCCGGGCCGTCCGCCGATGCCGAGCGCCCCAGGGCCTGGCTCGCCTTCGGCCTGATGGCGGCGCTCAACCTTGCCTGGACGCCGCTGTTCTTCGGCCTCGAATCGCCGTTCCTGGCCTTCGTGGACATTTCGCTGCTCTGGGGCGTGCTGGTCTGGATGACCCTGCGGTTTGGCCGCGTGCGTCCGCTGGCCGGCTACCTGCAGGTTCCGATGGTGCTGTGGGTGAGCTTTGCCCTGGTGCTCAACGGCACCATCTGGCTCATCAATCGCTGAAACGGCGGCGCCGGCGCGCCACGGTGGGGGAAGGCAGACATGCCACACAGACAAAGCAATTTCCGGTACCGCGTTTTCACTGGGCTGATGTTGTTCGCGGTGGTCGTGCTGGCCGGGACCTCGCTGCTTTCGCTGCGCGCCACCGAGGAGCTCGAGCGGACCGTCGAGCGCACCAGCCGCACCCAGCAGCTTCTGCAGCAGGTGAGCGCGTACTGGGGGCAGGTGGGTGACAGCGAAGCGCACGGCATGCGCTACCTGATCACCGGCCGCGCGGAGTTCCTCAACGAATACCGCAGGGTGCTCGGCGAGCTTGATGCCAGCCTGGAAGCACTCAAGGCAATGACGAGCGCCGACCCCGTCGCTTCGCACCTGGTCGAGGTGCTGGCCATCAAGAACGCCGACCGCCTGCGGTATTACTCCGAGCTGCATGCGCTCAAGGCAATGACGGCCGAGGGAAACGTCGCGGCCGACGCGCGGGTGGCGCAGCGGCTTCGTGGCGGTACCGGTGCCCGGTTGCTGGCCGAAATGCAGGTGATGATGGATAACCTGGCCGCGCACGAAGAAGCGCTGCTGATCGAGAATCGCGACAAGCGCAACCAGATGATCCGCCAGAACTGGGCGACGGTGATGGTGGCCAATGCGCTGGCGCTGGCGGCCGGCCTGGTCGGTTTCCTCGCTACGCGGCGCATGCAGCGCCAGGCCCAGGAAGCGCTGCGCCTGGAGTTCCGCGCCGAACAGGCGCGCCAGTCCAGCCAGGACAAGTCGGTGTTCCTGGCCAGCATGAGCCACGAGATCCGCACGCCGATGAACGCCATCTTCGGCTTCACCAACCTGTTGGCCGAAACCCCGCTCGACCCGCGCCAGGCGACGTATGTCGATTCGATCCGAAAGAGCGGCCAGGCCCTGCTGTCGCTGATCAACGACGTGCTGGACCTGTCGAAGATGGAGGCCGGCAAACTCGAACTGCGCGAAGAGGCCACCGATTTGCGGGAAATCGTCGACCAGACCCTGACGATGTTCCAGCAGGTCTGCGTCGACAAGGGCATCAGCCTTCGCGCGGATTTTGATGGCCGGGCGGAACTGCCGGTGATGGTGGACCCCGTGCGCCTTCGCCAGATACTGATCAACCTGGTGTCGAACGCGGTCAAGTACACCGAGACCGGGGGCGTCGTCGTGCGCGTGGGCTGCCACCCCGGCCGGGAGGACGATCGCTGCCACCTGCGCATCGAAGTGCTCGACAGCGGCACCGGCATTCCGGCGCACCAGCTGGGCATGATCTTCGAGCCCTTCGAGCAGGGCGACAGCGTCGACGGCAAACACCGCGAAGGCACCGGCCTGGGCCTGAGCATCGTGCGTCGCCTCGCGCAGCTGATGGGCGGCGAACTGTCGGCCGAGAGTACGGTGGGCGAAGGCTCGGTGTTCCGCCTCGAGGTTCCCGACCGTGTCATCAGCACCGACTCGGTGAGCCAGCAGCCCGAGCGCGGCCAACAGGTTGATTTCGACCGGCTGCCGCCGCTCAGGGTGCTGGTGGTGGACGACGTCGCCTGGAACCGCGACCTCGCCGTTGCCTATCTCGCCGACTCGCACCACCGGGTGATGCAGGCGGGAGACGGGCTGGTGGCGCTGGAGCAGCTCAAGGCCAAGGGGGCCGATGTCGTGCTGATGGACCTGCGCATGCCCGTGCTGTCCGGGGACCAGGCCCTGCAGCGTATCCGCGCCAACCCAAAGTGGCGCGACATCCCGGTGGTGGCGGTGACCGCGTCGAGCATGAGCGAGGACGAGCACTGGGTGCGCGCACGCTTCGATGGCTACGTGCGAAAGCCCTATTCGAAGGCCGACCTGTTCGAGGCGCTGGCCGTGCACTTTCCGCCGCGCAGGACTGAGCCGGAAGCGCTAGCGCCCGCACCCGACGCAGCGGTCGCGCGCGACCCGGGCCCGCAGCAAAAGGATGCCGAGGCCCTGGCCGAGCTCAAGGCCCTGCGCGCCACCTTGCCGGCGATGCGCGGCAACCTGCGCGTGCGCGAAGTCGCCGCCGCCGCCGGCCACCTGGCCGGCCTGGCCGGGCGCCTGGACTGGCCCGCCCTGGCCAGGCATGCCCGCGAACTCAAGCAGGCCGTGGATGCCTTTGATGTCACCAGCATGCGGCTGCTCCTGGCCAGCTGCCCCGATCCGGAGGCCATTACCGATGAACAATGAACGCGCCGCCCTGGTCATGGTCGTCGACGACCAGGAGGCCAACGTCAGCGCCGTTGGCGGGCTGCTCGCCCGCGACGGATTCGACGTGGCGCCCTGCCTGAGCGGGAAGGAGGCCCTGGCCGGCATTGCCGCCGCCCCGCCGGACCTGTTGCTGCTGGACATGCGCATGCCGGGCATGGACGGTTTCGACGTGCTCGAGGCCCTGCGTGCCGACGAGGCGACGCGGGACCTTCCCGTGATCTTCCTCACCGCCGACCACGAGCGCGATTCTCTGGTTCGCGCCTTCTCGTCGGGTGCGGTGGACTACGTCACCAAGCCCTTCGTGCCCGAGGAGCTGCTGTCGCGCGTGCGTGCGCACACGGCGCTGAAGCTGGCGCGCGACCACGTGCAGCAACTGGCCCGGGAACGCCAGGAAAGCCTGGAGCTGATCGCCCACGACCTGCGCAATCATTTCACCAACGTGCTTTTTTCGGCCGACATGCTGGCCAGCCGACAGTCCGACGACGCCGGCGGCAAACTGGTCGATTCGATCCGCAGCGCCGCCGACACCGGCCTGCTTTTCCTGGAGGCCGTGCTCGACCAGGCCGCGGGCGAGGCGCGCGGCGAGCCGGTCGAGCCGCTGCCTGTCGGCCAGGTGGTGCAGGACGCCGTGGCTGCCCATGCCGAGCACGCGCAGGGCAAGGGCATGCGCCTGGACCTGCAGCTCGAGCCGGGCCTGCTGGTGCGCGGGCAGCGCCTGGCCCTGGGCCACGTGCTGCAGAACCTCGTGTCGAACGCGGTGAAGTACGCGCCCTCGGGCAGCGTGGTCACCGTCAAGGCCGTGGCACACGGCGGCAAAGCCCGGTTCCTGGTCATCGACCAGGGGCCGGGCATCGCGCCGGCCGAGCAGGACCAACTGTTCCAGCGATTTGGCAAGCTCTCGAGCCGGCCGACCGGCGGCGAAAGTTCGACCGGGCTGGGGCTGTCGCTGGCCAAGCAGAAGGCGCGCGCAATGGGCGGCGACCTCTGGTACGACCCGGCGCCGTCGGGGGGTGCCTGTTTCACGCTGGAGATGACCCGCGTGCAGTGATCCGGCCCGCCTGTCGCCTTGCAGGCTGCATGCGCGGCCGTGCATATCGCAAGGTCTTCCCGGGGCGTTGGCGTCGCAAGTCCTTGTTCCTGCGTGCGCCGGCGCTTGGCACGCACCTTGCTGCCTCTATATCCGACGACGTCGCCGCCGCCGCTCCAACGGCGCGGTGCTGTCGCGATTTCCCAACCATGGAGCTTTCGCATGAACAATTTCACCCGCACCGTCCTGCCGCTGGCGATCGTGATGGCCCTGGCGGCCTGCCAGGAAACCCCGCAGGAAACCGCCGAGGACGTGGCTGAAGCGCGCATCGAGGCCGCCGAGCAGACCGAGGAAGCCCGCCAGCACTACGTCGAGGCCGACACGATGGAAGAGGCGATCGACGAGCGCGAGGACCTTGAGCTCGCCGCCGCCGAAGGCGCCTACGAGGTCGCCAAGGAACAGTGCGATGCCCTGACCGGCGGCGCCAAGGACGTCTGCATGGCCGAGGCCGAGGCCGCCTACGAGGCGGCCAAGGAAGCGGCCCGGCAGCGCCAGGAAATGGGCGAAGACATGCTCGACGCGGCTGAGGAAGCCGTCGACGAGATGGACGACGCCATCAATTGACGGGCACCGGGCCCCCGCCCGGTACCGTGCACCACCCTAAGGAAGACAAGTCCAAGGAGGACGCCATGACCAACAAGACCACCGCCACCCTCAACCACCTGGTCGAAGCCCTCAACGACGGCATCGAGTTCCACGAGCATGCCGCCAGGGAAACCAACCAGCCCGCCTACCGCGACCTGTTCCGCAACATGGCGCAGGTGAAGAAGGCGATCGCCGCCGACCTCAAGGCCGAAGTGGCCAAGCAGGGCGCCGAGCCCGACAACGACGGCACCTGGCTGGGTGGCATCCGCGAGGGCTATGCCCAGCTGAAGTCGAAGATGGTCAAGGACGCCGACGCGACCTGGATTTCTTCGATCGAGGAGCAGGAAGACCGCGTACTCGAAGCCTTCCGCGATGCCCTCGACGGCGAGCAGCCGCCGAAGGTGCGTGAGCTGGCCGCGCGCTACCTGCCCGAGGTCAAGAAGATGCACGACCAGATGCGTGACCTGAAGCGCGCCAAGGCGGCCTGAGACCGCCCTCCCTCCCGCGGTCCCCGGCGTGCTGGCCGGGGGCTGCGGGAGGTTTTTGTGGGGCCAGGGCGGCCCGGTAGCAAAAAAACCCGTGTTTTTAACGGTTTTGCACTTGGCGGCGGCTGGAACTTGCCCTACATTCATCAGGCCGGGGCAAGCCCAGGCACCCCAATTACCCATCCAGAATCACGGGAACAACAAAATGGCTACCAAGAAAGCTGCGAAGAAGAAGGCTGCCCCGAAGGCCGCTGCCAAGCCGGCCGCGCCCAAGCCGATCAAGGAAGCGCTGACCAAGTCCGGTCTGGTGTCGCACATCGCCGACAACACCGGCCTGGCTTCCAAGGACGTGCGCGCCGTGCTGGCCGCGCTCGAGAACGCCGTTCACGGCTCGGTCTCGAAGAAGGGCGCGGGCAGCTTCACCCTGCCGGGCCTGCTCAAGATCACCTCGGTCAACGTGCCGGCCAAGCCCAAGCGCAAGGGCATCAACCCCTTCACCAAGGAAGAGCAGTGGTTCGCCGCCAAGCCGGCCACCGTCAAGGTGAAGATCCGTCCGCTCAAGAAGCTGAAGGATTCCGCGGCCTGAGGCCCGGATTCGCGATGCGGTAACGCGCGCGAAAGCAGAATCAGCGGGGTGGGTGCTTCGGCACCCGCCCCGTTTTCATTTCAGGAGACCCCCATGGAATACCGCTACCTCGGCCGCTCCGGCTTCCGTGTTCCCGTGCTGTCCTTCGGCACCGGGACCTTCGGCGGCGAAGGAGAGTTCTTCCGGGCCTGGGGCGCCACGGACGTGGCGCAGGCGCGGCGGCTGGTGGACATCTGCCTGGAGGCCGGCGCGGCGATGTTCGACAGCGCCGACATCTATTCCAAGGGGGCGGCCGAGTCGATCCTGGGCGAAGCCATCGCCCACCGGCCGCGCGACGAGATCATCCTTTCCACCAAGGCGACGTTCCGATTCGGCCCGGGCGAAAACCAGGTGGGCTCCTCGCGCCACCACCTGCTGCGCTCGGTGGATGCGTCGCTCAAGCGCCTGGGTACCGACTACATCGACATCTTCCAGCTGCATGGCCAGGACACCCGCACCCCCGTCGAGGAGGTGCTGTCCACGCTCGATGCGCTGGTGCAGGCGGGCAAGATCCGCTACGTCGGCGTCTCCAACTTCAGCGGCTGGCACCTGATGAAATCCCTGGCCGCCGCCGACCGTCGCGGCTGGCCGCGTTACGTGGCCCAGCAAACCTACTACTCGCTGGTGGGCCGCGATTACGAATGGGAGCTGATGCCGCTGGCCGCCGACCAGGGCCTGGGCGCCATCGTCTGGAGCCCGCTCGGCTGGGGCCGGCTGACCGGCAGGATCCGTCGCGGCCAGCCGCTGCCGGAAAACAGCCGGCTGCAGTCCAAGGTCGCGGCCGACAGCGGCCCGCAGGTGGACCAGGATTATCTGTACCGGGTGGTGGACGCGCTGGACGAGGTGGCCGCGGAAACCGGCAAGACCGTGCCGCAGGTGGCGCTGAACTGGGTGCTGCAGCGGCCGACCGTCAGCAGTGTCATCGTTGGCGCCCGCAACGAGGACCAACTGCGCCAAAACCTGGGCGCCGTCGGCTGGAACCTGACGCCCGGGCAGGTCGCGCGCCTGGATGCCGCCAGCGAGCGGCCCAAGCCGTATCCCTTCTGGCACCAGGCCAGTTTCAGCTACCGGAACCCGACGCCGGTGTAGCCGCGGCCGGCCGGTCGATTTCGTAGACCAGCAGCGTTTCCCCGTTCAGGGCCCGCGGCCCCTGCAGGCGCATGCCGACGGATTCCAGCAGCCGGCGTGAGGCGGCGTTGCCGGTGGTGACGATGGCCAGCACGCGCGGCAGGGCCAGTGGGCCGAAGGCGAAGTCCAGGGACAGCTGTGCTGCCTCGCGCGCCAGGCCCTGGCCGCGCCACTGCGGCAGGAAGGCATAACCAAGGTCCGGGCCCGGCAGCAGGTCGCGCCGGACCAGGCCGCACATGCCGGCGAGGCTGCCGTCGTCCTTCATCTCGACGGCCCACAGTCCGAAGCCGTTGCCGGCATAGCTGGCGAGCGGGCCATCGCGCAGGTAGGCGCGGGCCTGCTCGAGGTCGCGTACGCCGCGGTCGCCGATGTGCGCCAGGAAGCCCGGGTCGTTGAGCAGGGCGAGCGCAAAGGCGGCATCGTCCTCGGTGAGTTCGCGAAGACGGAAACGGTGGGTTTCAGGAAGGGTGTGCGGCATGGACGGCCCCGGGTGGACCGCCCGATTATCGCAGGGCCGGGGTGTCGCGGTTGGGTCTCAGGGCGTCGCCAGGGTGACCTGCTGCAGGCCGTCGTGCATCGCGACCATGCGCTGTACCTGCGGCATGTGCGGCAGGCGCCGCTGCTGCTCGGTGCCGAGCGACTTGCTGTCGAAGCGCACGTTCTCGGGCACCACGATCTTGAAGTGGATCGTCGCCGACGCCGAGACCTTCGCACCTTCGCCGCCGACCGCGAACTCACCCTTGGCAAGGGCCGGCTGGGCCACGGCCATCGCCAGCGCGGCGCAGGCCGCGAGGCGGACGAGGAGGGCAGGCTTGGCGAGGCGCTTGGCGTTCATCGTTCTGCTCCTGGGGGGAGGAACCAAAACCGGGGGAGGTTTCGTATTCCTTGGAGAGCAGTCTAGGAAGCGGCGTAAGTTGTTGATGGGCAACGGATCACACTTGCCCACTGTGGGAGATCACGCACACTTCCCGACCAAATTCGATCAAATCCGGTCATCGGACACGGTTTGCCTGCGTCGGCCGTCACAGTTCGCCTTCAAACCGTGGGCCGCCGCTTTCTGCATCTGAAGGCCCGCTAACTTCAGCAACGTCCGGGCAAATAAATTACGGCCAGTCATTGCGACGGGCCGTGAAGGATTTTCTCAGGGGTGGGCGTGGCGTGGCCGACACCCGCGCAGGCCTACGTTGCGGCGATCTCGGTGGTGTCCGACTGCAGGCCATGCGTGCGCACGCGATCGCGACCAGCGTGTTTGGCCTGGTAAAGCGCGTCGTCGGCGCGGCTGAGCAGCTGCAGGAAGTCGTAGCCGCTGGCGTGGGTACCGGCGACGCCGAAGCTGGCGGTGACGTTGAACACGTGGCCGGTGGGCGAGGTGTCGATCGCGGCGATGCGCTTTCGGCAGGACTGCGCCAGCGCCACCGACGACGGCAGGTCGCAGCCCACCAGCAGGAAGGCGAACTCCTCGCCGCCCAGGCGCCCGAAGCGGTCGTTCTTGCGGCAAACGTCGGCGCAGACCTTGGCGACTTCGGCCAGCACCCAGTCGCCGGTGGCGTGGCCGAAGCGGTCGTTGATGGACTTGAACTCGTCGAGGTCGAACATCACCAGGCCGGCTTCTTCCCCGTCCTTCCTGCAAAACGCCAGGGCCTCCTCGGCGCGGTGGCTGAAGTGCATGCGGTTGGAAATGCCGGTCAGTGCGTCGGTTTCGGCCAGGCGCCGGAACAGGACCTGGGCCCGTTTCGTCTTCCATGCCCATAGCGCCATGGTGCCAAGCAGTACGGCCAGCAGCGCGACCAGCAGCTGGGTGTTGCGGGTGGCGAGCGCCGACGCTTGCTTCTCCAGGGCCAGCACTTCGTTCTGGCGGTTGAGCAGTGCGATTTCCTGGGACTTGCGGTTGGTTTCGTGCCGGACCATCTGGTAGGCCATCTGCTTGGCCTGGGCGTCGTCCAGGTAGGCCTTGTCCGCGGCTGCGTAGTTCCGGTAGTGCTCCAGCGCCTCGGCCATGTCACCACGCATCAGCGCAATCTCGTAGAGAGTGTGGTGGGCAACGACCACGGGCATGGAGAACTGGGTGTCACTACTTGCCGCGATGGCCAGACGGGCACGGCGCTCGGCGCCGGCAGTGTCACCCGTGGCCAGCAGGTGTTCGGCCAGCAGGGACTGGATTTCGCTGACCAGCCGCGGGTAGCGGGTGGCCGTGATTTCCGGAAGATTGTCTTCCAGGACGCTGATTGCAGACTTCAGGTCGCCGCTCTGGGCGAGCATGCGGGACAACTGGCTGCGGGCGAGGTTGGCGGCGAGTGCTTCGTTGAGTGCTGCGCACTTGGCGATCAGTGCCTCAACCGCTGAAGGTGGGTCGACGAACAGGTCGAGCTCCCGCATCGCCTCCATCCGAAGATAGCCCGCGAAACATGCGCTTCGCTCGCTGGGCTCGCTTGCCAGGATGTCTTCGGAAAGCCGATGTCCAAGCTCGTACTGGCCTACCTGGTTGTAAAGCAGCGCGGCAACGGTGGATCCGTCATGGCGGAGCTGGCGGTCATGGATGTTGGGCAACAGCTCCAGGCTGCTCTCCAGGTAGGCGAGCCCATTGCTGAAGTCCCGTGTTGCGGCATGGCTGTTGGCCACGAGCAGCCCTGCCCGGAAACGAAGCGCATCGATCTCGCTGGTTTCAAACAGACGGGAAGCCTGCTGGATCGCCAGGTCGTAGCGGCCCGAGTAGGCAAGCTGGTAAGCCTTGAGGTATTGGAGATGCTCGAGCTGGGCGGGGCTGGCCTCACCGGTCCTGCTGGTCAGTTCCGAGAGTTTCGAATCGAAAGCTCCGGGGTCCAGGCTGCGCAGGTGGTCGGCCTCCTCAAGCAGTTGCTCGAAGGGAATCTGTTCGGCTTGCGCGCACCATGAAGACGTCCACAGCACCAGGGCGGTCAGGACGGCAACGCATCGGGAGGCATGAGCGGTCTTCATGGTGCGCCCGGCAGAAGGATCAGGCTGCGCGGATGTTTTCTTCCTTGTCGTTGTCGTCCCTGTCCGGCTCGTCGTCCTGCTGCTTGTCGTCTTCCTCGGCGGGGACGAGCAGGCAGAAGACATTCTGGCGTCCACCCAGGATCAGGTTGATGGCGTCCTGGTCACGGTTGATCAGGGCCTGGCGCATCGCGTCATCCACTCCAAGCGCGTCCACGGCGGCCACGAGCCCGGCTTCGGCCGTCGTCGCGCTGCCATCCCCAAGTGCTTGCAAGAAATCAATCACCTTCGACATGTGGTTTCCCCATTGGTATCAGGATCGGTCAGCCGTCGAGCCCGGGACCGAGCTCGTTCAGCTTCGTAAGCATACTTGTATTTGCCTCCATGCCAATCGCCGGCGGCAGGACCATGGTGGTTTTGATATCCAGGGCGGCAGTGGGGAGCTTCCGGAGTTCGATGGGCTCCTTCCGGGCGACATGCAGCGCCAGGGTGGGGGCCTCATAAAGCAGGCAGCCGTGGTCCAGCGGATAGTCCTCGGAGAGCAGATCCACCAGCAGCTGGAGCCGCTCCGGGGAGGTGTTGAAGCGTCCGAAGCTGCGATCCCCGGCGACACCGACCTGCCAGAGCACCAGGTAGGCACTGGGGTCGATGCGCCGACGGTAGAACATCAGCTGGCTTGCCTCGTAGTGCTGGCAGCCGAATTGTCCGGGGTCGATGCCCAGGTCGGCGTACAGGCAGTCCTCCGCCGAGATCCCGGGCTCCATGACCGCGTCGAAACCCTCGGCCAGTGCCTGCGCCACGGCCACGTGCGGTGCCCGGGCGAATACTCCGGGGTGGCCATAAAAGGCGCCGCAGACCTTCTTCCCCTTGCGCACTTCATCGAGCATGGCCGCGACCATCTCCCGATAGGTCTCGTGCCGGGACTTGCCCACGCCATAAAAGGGCTGGAGGCTCTGCACGTTGGGGTGCATCTCCTGCAGCCACAGCTCGACGATGGGGTCGGAGACCGCGGCGAATACCACGTCCGCGGTGGCGATATGGTTCCGGGAGCGCGGACTGATGTGCGCCCCGAGTGTCATGCCGATGCCGACACAGGCCAAGCTGCCCTTACCCTTCAAACTGCTATCCCCTTGAACTGCATGGGTCGTCCTGGCCCTCGTGCTGAGAGCCTACCTTGGGGCTTCCGACCTGGACAACCACGACTCGATTTTGAGGGCCAGGCCTACCAGGAATGGTGGCTGCAGTATCGAATGATGGTCCCCGGCAACCTCGGCCACCACCAGGGCATTCGCCGCAAGCGAGTCCTTCCAGCTCTTATCGGCCCGGAGCTCGGTGCCTGTCGCAGTGAACAGGACTGCTTCAATGGCTTCGGTCGGAAGCCAACTCATGGCGGCGTGGTGAAGCGACTGCTGGCGACGCAGGTAGGCGGCCGCCTCGGATTCAGGCATGCCCCTGAGCCAGGGAAATACCAAGGGGTCGCGGATGGCGCGGGCGGCCTCAACCAGACCCTGCAAACTCATATGGTCGACGCCTTTGCGCAGGTCCTCCAGCCTGGCCTGAAGCCCAGGGTTCCCGAAAGCTTCGGTCTGCATCTGGGTAAGTAGATGGGCCTTTTCTTCGCAAATAAGTTCGGGTGGCGTCAGGTTTGCCAGGAGATGTGAGTCCAGCATCCCCAAGAATTCGATCTCATGGCCACGTTGTTTCAATTGGGTCGCGGTTTCGTAGGCGAGAAGCCCCCCGAACGACCAGCCCAGAAGCCTGTAGGGCCCGCGGGGCTGAATCTCCAGGATGAGTCCAATCATTCGTTCCGCCATGGCAGCCATCGTGCCGGGCTGGATCTCGCCGACGGGGCAGGAGGGCAGCCCATAGAAGGCAGCCGATCCGTGGCCGAAGGCTTCGGCCAGTTGCCTCGCATAGGCGAGCATGCCGCTTCCATCGTGGAAGGCGAACACCGGCCTCCCAGGTCCCTCAGTCAGCCTCTCTGCGGCTACCTGACCCTTTCCAAGTGGACCGCCGGAGATATGGGCTGCCAATCCGCTGATTGTCGGATACCGAAACATGTCCGGCAACGGCACGGTCACTCCTGCAGATGAAAGACGCGCAGAGACCCTGAATAGCAGGAGAGAATGACCACCCAAGTGGAAAAAGTTGTCGTGCCGGCCAACGCCTCGGCGGCCAAGGACGTCCATCCACGAATCCGCAATCAGGTTTTCCAGCTCTCCCTCGGGAGCCTCGAACCCGGCCAGCGCGAATGCCATGGAATCAGGCTCCGGGAGCCGGTCGTGCGCGAGTTTTCCATTGGCCGTAAGGGGCATCTGCTGCAGGACAACGAATGCGCCGGGGATCATGTATTCAGGCAGGAAGTCCGCCAGATAAGATCGCAGCTTCTTGGGGACTTCTTCTTCCTGCTCGTGGCCGGGGGCGGCTACCAAGTAAGCGACGATCTGCTTTTCGCGCGCAGCATCCTCACGAAGCACTACCACTGCCTCGGCTACCAGCGGATGTGTCGCCAGCCGCGATTCAACCTCGCCTAGCTCAATCCGGAAGCCCCGAAGCTTAACTTGGCCGTCGTTCCGGCCAACAAAGCAGAGGTTTCCATCAGCACGCCATCTCACGATGTCGCCGCTCTTGAAAAGGAGCGTCCCGGGCTGCGTCGACCAAGGATCCGGAATGAATCGTTCGGCAGTAAGGCCTGGACGATCCTGGTAGCCCTGGGCGACACCGGCGCCTCCGATATGGAGTTCGCCGGCGACCCCGATAGGGACGGGCGCCCCATGCCCGTCTAGGACATGGCAACTGACATTGGCAAGGGGTCGGCCGATAGGAGGGTCCTCCGTTTCATCGGCCCGACACAAATAGCAAGTCGAAGCGATTGCCGCTTCAGTCGGCCCATAGGCGTTGAGCACGCGTCGGTTGCGAGCCCAGTAGCGGGATAAGGAGCCTGGAAGGGGCTCGCCGGCAAGCGTGATGGTTGTCAGACTCGCCAGCTGATTCGTATCCGCCAGCGTCGACAGGACGCTAGGTGTCATGCAGATGTGGCTGGCACGAGAGCCATGGATTTCCTTGGCGAGCTGGTCCCCGATCAGCTTCTGCCCCCCGGAAGGGAGGCACAAGGTTCCACCGCAGCAAAGTGATAGGACCAGGTCGAAAACGGACATGTCGAAACCGATGGGTGCGACCTGGAGAATGCGGCTTCCGGGGTGGATATTGAACAAGTCCGCATTGTCCGCAACCGTAGCCAAGACTGCCCTGTGCCGGATCACGACGCCCTTCGGAGTGCCGGTAGAGCCGGAGGTATAGATCAGGTAGCCGTCGGCGTCGTCATCCAGATCCGGAAGGAAAACGTCTGACTCCGGGGATCGCCGCAGTTCATCGATAGCTAGCGCGACCTGTGGAATCGAAGTGCACCCTGGCGAGGCGACCTCCCCTGCTGCTACCACAATGAGAGCAGGCTTGGCGTCGGCGATCATGAAGGAGATGCGATCTTCGGGGAGCTCCCTGTCTATTGGGAAGTAGACACCTCCTGCCATCAAGCAGCCGAGAAATGCGATGGGCTGTTCCATCCGCCTAGACATTTGGATGCCGACAATCTGCCCAGATTTGATGCCAAGGCCAACCAAGGACTTCGCGAATCTGGAGGCCAGATCTAGAAGCTCTTCATAACTCAGGGACCGCGCCCCTTGAACTACCGCCAAGTCGAAAGGCCGGGTGCGGGCGTGTAACGCGGCGCGTTCGTGAATAAGCTGGCGCTTCTCTACGCACTCCCTGCGAGGCCACTTTGCAAAGCGGTTGACTTCAGCGAGCATCTCCTCGCCCATGAGCGGAATGTTCGATATCCGGGAACCGCTTCGCGGAATCAAGTTCGAAAGCAGGTTTTGCCAGAGCGCGGCGAATCGTTCCGTGCTGGTCGATTCAAAAAGTGCCCTGGCGAAACTGAGATCGCAGAATAGTTTGTCGTTTTTCGGTGAAATCGACAGCGCGATATCGAACGGTGATCTCGCGGGACTGGCAGGGACCAGCAAGGTTGCGGATGCCTGTCCGAAACTTGCATTGCGAACAGGATTTTCCATCCAGGCAAACGCCACTTGGAAAACCGGGTTATGCGAGAGGTTTCGCTCGGAGCCGACGAGGTCGACAACCTGTTCGAAGGGGATGTCCTGGTGCGCCAGCGCGTCGAGCGCCGTGGCCCGGGTGCGGGCCAGCAGCTCGGCGACGGTGGGGTCGCCACTGAGATCGATGCGCAGCGGCAGGGCGTTGACGAAGAAGCCGATCAGGTCCTGGGTCTGGCCATGGTCGCGGTTGGCCGTGGGCGTGCCGATCACCAGGTCCTCCTGCCCCGAAAGCCGCGAAAGCAGCAGCGCCCAGCTGGCGAGCAGGGTCTGGAACAGCGTCGTGCCGTGGCGCTGGCCCAGGCGGCGCAGCGCGGCCGTGAGCTCG
>NZ_BAAGTW010000002.1:0-2802 GCF_054781715.1 Arenimonas aestuarii
GAAGTAAACGACGACATGCGCGATACACAGCAGTGCAACAAGCCAGAAGAACTGCGTAAGTAGGCGAAGCGTTTCAGTTAGGAGCACTTTGCTTGAGATGCTGCGTTCATTCATTTGCGGCCTAACACCTTGAGTTAAGCCGCGTGCCGGAGGCACGTCGGCTTGAATGATTAGTTAGGCATTGGCAGAGCTACGGGACATGCGCCTAACGACGCTCCCCACAGATACGCCAACAACCATAGAGATAGCCATAACCGTCCACTGGACTGCGACAACTGACCAGGGGAAGGATTGAATGCGCGACCCATACATCACGGCCAATGCCAGGCCCATAGCGATACTAACGCCAAGTGCTACAGCAGCATTGAGCAAGGGTCGACGATGCTGCTGGAACGCGAAGATAGCGAACACAGCAAGACAAAGCACAAACAATAGACTCAGCCCCATCAACTGGCCGAGGCTACCAGCCGGAAAAAGAATGCCTTCGATCACACCGGTAGCGAAACGGGCAAGGAACAGGGCGACAACGAGGGCAGAGAGCGCAGTCCAGTTCAAGTTGATCTCCATCCAATGCCTAACGCCTTGAGTTAAGCCGCGCCGAAGGCGTCGGCTTGAATGATTGGTTAGGCCCCCTGTCCGCGTCCAGGTTGGCGCCGCAATGAGGGCAGTAGTTTATACGGTGCTTGATGCTGCCGAGCTTAATTCGAAAGACGCCATACCTAAAGAGCGGAAACTTGCACTCAAGGCATGCGATGCGCGCCACCAGCATTGAGTACGGGATTGCAAAGCCCAGGCAAGCGATTGGCAACCAGATTAGCCGAGAGAAATTCTCAGGCAGCGCGGACAATCCTAGGAGGATGAGAGTTGCCAGGGCCAGCCCACCCACTAGGCTTTGGACGGTCCTTTTCCACAGAACATCGCGAGATGTCATCAGGGGCCTAACGCCTTGAGTTAAGCCGCGCCAAAGGCGTCGGCTTGAATGATTAGTTAGGCGCGATGCCTAAGCGAAATTGCGAGGTAGAAGATTCCGACCGCGTGTAACAGCATCCCCGGATACATGAAGCTAATGAGCAGCCAGTCGAGTTGCTCCAGTTCTCCCCCCGAGTCACCCGCCATCGTCTTGTAGTAACCGATTGCGTGCATAACTGAGCCAAGAGCGATCAGGAGTCCAGCGACTTTATAACCGCGGAAGGCAATTACGACCCCAGCGATTGCTATTAAGACGTTAAACCACTCGATAAACCAATGGAGCCATCCGAATGCGTGCGTGATCTCTTCCATGTCTAACGCCTGAGTTAAGCCGCGTGCCGGAGGCACGTCGGCTTGAATGGTTAGTTAGCCGATACGGAAGCCCGATTGACGACTGTACGTCGCTCAAGGATGAACTCGTAGTCGGCTCTGTCCAAGCCTGATATCTCGAACTGCAACATTGCGAAGTCTGAACACGCAGCCGGTACCTCATTTGCTCCTAATGGTCTTGTGAAGGAACCGTATGAGATATGAATCGTCCCATCTGCGACGCCGTGGAGAACGGCAGACGAGTCGACTACTCGATCTGTAGCGCTTTCTATACTCCACGTCTGAAGCAAAAGTTTTCCGTCTTCACTCCAGCTCGATTCGACATTGTCTAGGCCTTCGTAGAGTCCGGGTGGCGTACCGTCGCTCCCGCGAATTACGGTGAACGCGAGTTCTGCGCCAGACGCCGACATAGTGCACGCAAGGAGTAGGAACGTAACAAGTATCTTCATGCCGGCTAACACCTTGAGTTAAGCCGCGTGCCGGAGGCACGTCGGCTTGAATGATTAGTTAGGCATTGGCAGAGCTACGGGACATGCGCCTAACAACGCTCCCCACAGATACGCCAACAACCATAGAGATAGCCATAACCGTCCACTGGACTGCGACAACTGACCAGGGGAAGGATTGAATGCGCGAGCCATACATCACGGCCAATGCCAGGCCCATAGCGATACTAACGCCAAGTGCTACAGCAGCATTGAGCAAGGGTCGACGCTGCTGCTGGAACGCGAAGATAGCGAACACAGCAAGACAAAGCACAAACAATAGACTCAGCCCCATCAACTGGCCGAGGCTACCAGCCGGAAAAAGAATGCCTTCGATCACACCGGTAGCGAAACGGGCAAGGAACAGGGCGACAACGAGGGCAGAGAGCGCAGTCCAGTTCAAGTTGATCTCCATCCAATGCCTAACGCCTTGAGTTAAGCCGCGCCGAAGGCGTCGGCTTGAATGAACAGTTGGGCATCACTCGCCCTCACCAACCGGCGATACCTCGATCCGCTCTACCTTATGCAGAGTCAAGACAGGAACGCCGCGCTCGTTGCACGAGGTAGCGCCGACGAACACAGCTTTGAGCGAGTTGCTCGTGTATTCCTCTGGACGACTCACGTAAGAGAGCAGGCGTTCATTTTTGGACGCGTGCGACTGAATGGAATCGATAGCAAGTCCTATACCGCCAATTGCCGGGCTATCGCTGATTAGAGCACCGTGACGGCTCGGATGCAGGAAACCAGACACTGTGACCTCAACTGGCCGGCACGGGCGGGTAGTTGCGATACTGGAAATGCTGCCCTGCCCGCCACTGGCGACGGTGCAAGCGGAGCTGGCGGAGCAAGCGATTACCAAAAGCAGGTAGCGAAATACTGCCATGTGATGCCTAACACCTTGAGTTAAGCTGCGCCGGCCGCGACAGTCGGTCTACCGGGATAGACGGTCCGGCGTCAGCTTGAATGATTGGTTAGGCGTCCCTAGCCAAAGAACATCCCAAATACTGCCGCTATCGCG
>NZ_BAAGTW010000003.1:0-15902 GCF_054781715.1 Arenimonas aestuarii
GGGCGACAACGTGAAGATGGTGGTCACCCTGATCGCCCCGATCGCGATGGACGAAGGCCTGCGTTTCGCGATCCGCGAGGGCGGCCGCACCGTCGGCGCCGGCGTGGTTGCGAAGATCATCAAGTAAGCCCATTGCCCGGTCGGCTTCGGCCGGTCGGGTATCGGGAATGGCGGGCCGGAAGCGGTCCGCCATCGCCCGTTTAGAGATGCCAATGCGTCAGTAGCTCAACTGGCAGAGCAGCGGTCTCCAAAACCGCAGGTTGTAGGTTCGAGTCCTACCTGGCGCGCCACCCGCAGGCAGCGGTCCCCCCGGGGGCCACCGCCACCAACCGGCCCCGGCCGGGCAAGAGTCGAATGAACACGAAGGTCGAACAATCCCAGCAGTCGGCAAGTGCCGCCGATGTCGCCAAGTACGTCCTGGCCGCGGCGGTCCTGGTCGCCAGTTTCTACGCCTTCTATTACTTCGGGCAGTGGCCGGGTCCCCTGCGCGGACTGCTGATCGCCGCCGGCGTGGCCGGCGCGGTCGCCGTCATGGCCTTCACGGCCAAGGGGCATGAGGCGCGGGAGTTCCTTTCCGAGTCGATGTTCGAGCTTCGCAAGGTGGTCTGGCCGACGCGGCAGGAGACCACCCGCACCACCGGCATGGTCCTGGTGGTGGTTGTCATCGTCGCCCTGATCCTTTCGGGCTTCGATATGGTGATTTCGTGGCTGATCCGCCTTTTGCTGGGTCAATAAGGAGTTATATACGTGGCCAAGCGTTGGTATGTCGTCCACGCCTATTCGGGCTTCGAGCACCAGGTGCAGCGCGCGCTTGATTCGCGCATCGCGCGCGCCGAGATGCAGGAAAAGTTCGGCCAGGTGCTGGTCCCGACCGAGGAAGTGGTCGAGATGCGTGGTGGCCAGAAGCGCAAGTCCGAGCGCAAGTTCTTCCCGGGCTACGTGCTCGTGCAGATCGAGACCACCGACGACGCCGGCATCCCGCGCATCGACGACGAGTCCTGGCACCTGATCAAGGAAACCCCGAAGGTCATGGGTTTCATCGGCGGCACCGCGGAACGGCCGCTGCCGATCCAGGACCACGAGGCGGACATCATCCTTCGCCGGGTCCAGGACGGCGTCGACAAGCCCAAGCCCAAGGTGCTGTTCGAGCCGGGCGAGATGGTCCGGGTCACGGAAGGCCCGTTCAACGACTTCAACGGCGTGGTCGAGGAAGTCAATTACGAAAAGAGCCGCCTGCGCGTGGCGGTGTCGATCTTCGGCCGGTCCACCCCGGTGGAGCTGGAGTTCGGCCAGGTCGAAAAGGCCTGACGCGAAAAGGCAACAACGTGAAGCCGGGGCACGAACCCCACCCGGCACGATGGGGAGCCTGACAACAGGCGCTTGCACCCGGAGACAAGACAATGGCTAAGAAAGTAGTTGGTTACATCAAGCTGCAGGTGAAGGCCGGCCAGGCCAACCCCTCGCCGCCCGTGGGTCCTGCGCTGGGTCAGCGCGGCCTGAACATCATGGAGTTCTGCAAGGCGTTCAACGCCGCCACCTCCAAGCTCGAGCCCGGCCTGCCGACCCCGGTGATCATCACCGCGTACTCGGACCGTACCTTCACCTTCATCACCAAGAGCACCCCGGCCACCGTGCTGCTCAAGAAGGCCGCTGGCCTGACCTCGGGCTCCAAGCGCCCGAACACCGAGAAGGTGGGCAAGGTCACGCGCAAGCAGCTCGAAGACATCGTGAAGGCGAAGGAAGCCGATCTGACGGCTGCTTCGCTCGACGCCGCGGTGCGCACCATTGCTGGTAGCGCCCGTAGCATGGGTCTCGTGGTGGAGGGCTAAGACATGGCTAAGATTTCCAAGCGTTACAAGGCTCTTCAGTCCCAGGTCGTGGCCGGCAAGCCGTACGCGATCGACGAAGCCCTCAAGCTCATCCAGTCCAACTCGAAGACCAAGTTCGTCGAGTCCGTGGACGTCTCCGTGCGCCTCGGCGTGGATGCCAAGAAGTCCGACCAGCAGGTGCGCGGTTCCACCGTGCTGCCGGCCGGTACCGGCAAGTCCGTGCGCGTGGCGGTGTTCTGCCCGGCCGGCGCCAAGGCCGACGAGGCCCTGGCCGCGGGTGCCGACGTGGTCGGCATGGACGACCTGGCCGACAAGATGCTGGCCGGCGACATCAACTATGACGTCGTCATCGCCACCCCGGACGCCATGCGCGTGGTCGGCAAGCTCGGCCAGGTGCTGGGCCCGCGCGGCCTGATGCCCAACCCCAAGGTTGGCACCGTGTCGCCGGACGCCGCGGGCGCCGTGCGCAACGCCAAGGCGGGCCAGGTGCGTTACCGCACCGACAAGGCCGGCATCATCCACTGCACGATCGGCAAGGCCGACTTCGACGCCGAGGCGCTCAAGTCCAACCTCAACGCCCTGCTGGGCGACCTGGTGAAGGCCAAGCCGGCCGCCGCCAAGGGCCAGTACCTGCAGAAGGTCTCGCTCAGCTCGACCATGGGCGTGGGCGTGGTCATCGACCAGGCCAGCCTGTCGGTCGCCAAGTAATCGTTTCAAGCCGTCCGGGTCGCGACCCGGACGGAAAGTTTTGAAGGCACCGTCGTGATCGCGTTCGCGACGGAGCCATCAAAGACCGCAGGTGCGGTCAGCGCGTGACGACGTCGGGCAGGGATGCACGAAAGGCAAGGAATCGCCGTCGCCACAAGCGGGTCCGCTTAATCCGCGCTTCCAATGAAGCCGGGCCTGCGTAGATGGTGCCGCCTCCTGGAGAAATCTGGAAAGGCCACCACCGGGACGCACCCGCGTCCCCGGCGCCGATGGAACGGCGCCGCCCAAGACCACCAGTGGCTGGAGCCACGGGTGGAGTCCAATTGGAGGAGTGCAATGGCTCTCAATCTGTCCCAAAAGCAAGTAGTTGTCGCCGAACTTGCAGAAGTCGCCGCCAAGGCGCACTCCCTGATCGCGGCTGAGTACGCGGGCATCACGGTCGAAAAGATGACCGAGATGCGCAAGAAGGCTCGTGAAACCGGCGTCTACCTCAAGGTAGTCAAGAACACGCTGGCTGCGCGCGCCGTCGAAGGCACGGACTACGAGTGCGTCAAGGACGCGCTGGTGGGCCCGCTGCTTTACGCGTTCTCGACCGAGGAGCCCGGCGCTGCCGGTCGCCTGATCAAGGAGTTCGCCAAGGGCAACGACAAGCTGCAGGCCAAGGTCGTTTCCGTCGGTGGCCAGCTGTATCCGGCCAGCCACGTGGAAGTCCTGGCTTCGCTGCCGACGCTCGAACAGGCCCTGGGCATGCTTGCCCGCGTCCTGGCCGAGCCCGCCACCATGTTCGCCCGTGCCGTCAAGGCCGTTGGCGAGAAGGAAGGCGGCGCCGAGGCTCCGGCCGAGGCCCAGGCCGAAACCGCCTGAGCGACGCATTTGTTCGACACATCAAACCATCCAGTAACAATTTTCCAGAGGTAAACACAATGTCCCTTTCCAACGAGCAGATCGTCGAGGCCATCGCGGCCAAGTCCCTGATGGAAGTGATGGAGCTGGTCAAGGCCATCGAAGAGAAGTTCGGCGTTTCCGCCGCCGCCCCGGTTGCCGTTGCTGCTGCTGCCGGCCCGGCCGCTGCCGCCGAAGAGCAGACCGAGTTCAACGTCATCCTGAAGGCTGCCGGCGACAAGAAGGTCGAGGTCATCAAGGCCGTCCGCGCCATCACCGGCCTGGGCCTGAAGGAAGCCAAGGACCTCGTCGAGGCCACTGGCGTCGTCAAGGAAGGCGCGTCGAAGGACGAAGCCGAGAAGTTCAAGAAGGACCTCGAGGCGGCCGGCGCCACGGTCGAACTCAAGTAAGCGCTTCATTGCGTCGCCGCGCTACATCGGCGACCACCTGAGGCTGGGGGCGAAAGCCCCCGGCCTTTGGCCGTTCCTGCAACGGCCGTGAAAAAAACGCGAGTTGACAGTCGGAAGTAGCGGGAGAAGGCGTGCTGGTGCCGGCAATACCAGCGACTTCCCACTGTCAGTTTGAAGTTCCCCCCGGCCCGCGGACGCGCGGGCCACAGATACCCGAGGCGGTAGCACACCATGACGTACTCCTTCACCGAAAAGAAGCGAATCCGCAAGGACTTCGGCAAGCGCCGGCAGGTCCTTGAGGTGCCCTACCTGCTGGCCATCCAGATGGACTCGTACCGCGAGTTCCTGCAGGAAGGCGCCAGTGGCGACAAGCGCGAGGAGCGCGGCCTGCACGCCGCCCTCAAGTCGGTGTTCCCGATCAGCAGCTACTCCGGCAATGCCGCCCTGGAGTACGTCAGCTACAAGCTTGGCGAGCCCCCGTTCGACGAGCGCGAGTGCCGCAACCGTGGCCTCACCTACGGCGCCCCGCTGCGCGTGACCGTGCGCCTGGTCATCTACGACCGCGAGTCGTCGACCAAGGCCATCAAGTACGTCAAGGAGCAGGAGGTCTACATGGGCGAACTGCCCCTGATGACCGACAACGGCACCTTCATCGTCAACGGCACCGAGCGCGTCATCGTCTCGCAGCTGCACCGTTCGCCGGGCGTGTTCTTCGACCATGACCGCGGCAAGACCCACAGCTCGGGCAAGCTGCTGTACTCGGCCCGCATCATTCCCTACCGCGGTTCCTGGCTGGACTTCGAGTTCGACCCGAAGGATGCGGTGTTCACCCGCATCGACCGTCGCCGCAAGCTGCCGGTCACCATCCTGCTGCGCGCCCTGGGCTACAACAACGAAGAAATGCTCGAGCAGTTCTTCGAGATCAACACCTTCCACATCGCCAAGAAGGACGGCGTGGAGCTGGAGCTGGTCGCCGAGCGCCTGCGTGGTGAGACCCTGAACTTCGACCTGATCGTCGGTGGCAAGGTGATCGTCGAGGCCGGCAAGCGCATCACCGCGCGCCACGTGAAGCAGCTCGAGCAGGCCAAGGTCGACACCCTGGCCGTGCCCGACGAATACCTCTACGGCCGCATCCTGTCGCACGACGTCATCGACACCACGTCGGGCGAAGTGCTGGCCGTGGCCAACGAGGAGCTCAACGAGGCCAACGTCGAGAAGCTGCGCAAGGCCGGCATCGACACCATCGGCACCCTGTGGGTGAACGACCTCGATCGCGGCCCGTACATCTCCAACACCCTGCGCATCGATCCGACCAAGACCCAGCTCGAAGCCCTGGTCGAGATCTACCGCATGATGCGCCCGGGCGAGCCGCCCACCAAGGACGCCGCGCAGAACCTGTTCTACAACCTGTTCTTCACCTTCGAGCGCTACGACCTTTCCGGCGTCGGCCGCATGAAGTTCAACCGCCGCGTGGGCCGCAAGGAAACCACCGGCGCTTCGGTGCTGTACGACTCCAAGTACTTCGGCGAGCGCAACGACGAGATGGCCAAGTCGCTGGTCGCCGAACTCGGCGGTACGTCGGACATCCTCGAGGTCATCAAGACCCTCACCGAGATCCGCAATGGCCGTGGCACCGTCGATGACATCGACCACCTGGGCAACCGCCGCGTGCGTTCGGTCGGCGAAATGGCCGAGAACGTCTTCCGCGTCGGCCTGGTGCGCGTCGAGCGCGCCGTCAAGGAGCGCCTGTCGCTGGCCGAGTCCGACGGCCTGACGCCGCAGGACCTGATCAACGCCAAGCCGGTGGCCGCCGCGATCAAGGAGTTCTTCGGTTCCTCGCAGCTGTCGCAATTCATGGACCAGAACAACCCGCTCTCGGAAGTCACCCACAAGCGCCGCGTGTCGGCCCTTGGTCCGGGCGGCCTGACCCGCGAGCGCGCCGGCTTCGAAGTGCGCGACGTGCATCCGACCCATTACGGCCGCGTCTGCACCATCGAAACCCCGGAAGGCCCGAACATCGGCCTGATCAACTCGCTGGCCGTGTACGCCCGTTCCAACAAGTACGGTTTCCTCGAGACCCCGTACCGCAAGGTCGTGGACGGCAAGGTGACCGACCAGGTCGAATTCCTGTCGGCCATCGAGGAACACGAGTACGCGATCGCCCAGGCCAACGCCGAACTGAACAAGGACGGCAGCTTCCAGGCCCCGTTCGTGCCCTGCCGCTTCCAGGCCGAGACCCTGCTCAAGCCGCCGAGCGAGATCCAGTACATGGACGTCTCGCCAATGCAGTCGGTGTCGGTCGCGGCCGCGCTGGTTCCCTTCATCGAGCACGACGACGCCAACCGCGCCCTGATGGGTGCGAACATGCAGCGCCAGGCCGTCCCGACCCTGCGTGCCCAGAAGCCGCTGGTCGGCACGGGCATCGAACGCGCCGTGGCGCGTGACTCGGGCGTCACCGTCAACGCCGTACGCGGCGGCGTCATCGACCAGGTCGATGCCGGCCGCATCGTGGTGCGCGCCAACGAGGACGAGATCCAGGGCAACGACGCCGGCGTCGACATCTACACGCTGGTCAAGTACACCCGCTCGAACCAGAACACCTGCATCAACCAGCGTCCGCTGGTGAACGTCGGTGACCGGGTCGCCCGCGGCGACGTCCTGGCTGACGGCCCCTCCACCGACATCGGCGAGCTGGCCCTGGGCCAGAACATGCTGGTCGCGTTCATGCCGTGGAACGGCTACAACTTCGAGGACTCGATCCTGCTCTCCGAGCGCGTGGTCGAGGAGGATCGTTACACCACGATCCACATCGAAGAGCTGACCTGCGTCGCCCGCGACACCAAGCTCGGACCGGAGGAAATCACCGCCGACATCCCGAACGTGTCCGAGCAGGCCCTGGGCCGCCTGGACGAGTCGGGCGTGGTGTACATCGGCGCCGAAGTGCGCGCCGGCGACATCATGGTCGGCAAGGTCACGCCCAAGGGCGAGAGCCAGCTGACCCCGGAAGAGAAGCTGCTTCGCGCGATCTTCGGCGAGAAGGCCTCCGATGTTAAGGACAGCTCGCTGCGCGTGCCCCCGGGCATGGACGGCACCGTCATCGACGTGCAGGTCTTCACCCGCGACGGCATCGAGAAGGACAAGCGCGCCCGCCAGATCGAGGAATCCGAGATCAAGCGCGTCAAGAAGGACTTCGACGACCAGTTCCGCATCCTGGAGGGCGCCATTTACGCCCGCCTGCGTTCGCAGCTGATCGGCAAGGTCGCCAACGGCGGCCCGGAAGGCCTTAAGAAGGGCACCGCCATCACCGGCGAGTACCTCGACGGCCTGAAGAAGGACGACTGGTTCGCGATCCGCATGAAGGACGAGGACGCCGTCGAGCTGATCGAACGCGCCCAGCGCCAGGTCGAGGAGCACGAGAAGGAATTCGAGAAGCGGTTCCAGGACAAGCGCGGCAAGATCACCCAGGGCGACGACCTCGCCCCGGGCGTGCTCAAGATGGTCAAGGTCTTCCTGGCCGTTAAGCGCCGCATCCAGCCGGGCGACAAGATGGCCGGCCGACACGGCAACAAGGGTGTCGTCTCGACCATCGTGCCGGTGCAGGACATGCCCTACATGGCCGACGGCCAGACCGTGGACATCGTTCTCAACCCGCTGGGCGTGCCGAGCCGAATGAACATCGGCCAGGTGCTGGAAGTCCACCTGGGCTGGGCCGCCAAGGGCCTGGGCCAGAAGATCCAGCGCATGCTCGAGGCCCAGGAGAAGGTCGCGGACCTGCGCAAGTTCCTCGACCAGATCTACAACCACGACAAGAAGATCGTCGCCGAGCGCGTCGAGCTCTCGCAGTTCAGCGACGCCGAACTGCTGGGCATGGCCCGCAACCTGGTGGACGGCGTGCCGATGGCCACCCCGGTGTTCGACGGTGCGACCGAAGCCGAGATCAAGTCGATGCTGAAACTGGCGGACCTGCCCGAATCGGGCCAGACCATCCTCCACGACGGCCGCACCGGCGAGGCGTTCGACCGCCCGGTCACCGTCGGCTACATGCACATGCTCAAGCTCAACCATCTTGTCGACGACAAGATGCACGCGCGTTCGACCGGTCCGTACTCGCTCGTCACCCAGCAGCCGCTGGGCGGCAAGGCGCAGTTCGGCGGCCAGCGCTTCGGCGAAATGGAAGTCTGGGCGCTGGAAGCCTACGGCGCGGCCTACACCCTGCAGGAAATGCTGACGGTGAAGTCCGACGACGTGCAGGGCCGCAACCAGATGTACAAGAACATCGTCGATGGCGAGCATGAAATGACGGCCGGCATGCCGGAATCGTTCAATGTGCTGGTGAAGGAGATTCGCTCCCTCGCCATCAACATTGAACTGGAAGAACAGTGATCCGGCGCTGGAACAGGAGAATCAAATGAAAGATCTACTTAATCTGTTCAACCAGCAGCGTCAGTCGCTGGATTTCGACGGCATCAAGATCGGCCTGGCTTCGCCGGACCTGATCCGCAGCTGGTCCTTCGGCGAGGTCAAGAAGCCGGAAACCATCAACTACCGCACGTTCAAGCCCGAGCGCGACGGCCTGTTCTGCGCCGCCATCTTTGGTCCGATCAAGGACTACGAGTGCCTGTGCGGCAAGTACAAGCGCATGAAGCACCGCGGCGTGGTCTGCGAAAAGTGCGGCACCGAGGTCACCCTGGCCAAGGTCCGTCGCGAGCGCATGGGCCACATCGAACTGGCCAGCCCGACCGCGCATATCTGGTTCCTCAAGTCGCTGCCCTCGCGCATCGGCCTGATGCTGGACATGACCCTGCGTGACATCGAGCGCATCCTGTACTTCGAGGCCTACGTGGTCATCGAGCCGGGCCTGACCACGCTCGAGCGTGGCCAGCTGCTCAACGAAGAGGCCTTCCTGACCGCGCGCCAGGAGCACGGCGACGACTTCGATGCCCTGATGGGCGCCGAGGCCGTTTACCACCTGCTGCGCACGATCGACCTCAACTCCGAGCTGCTGCGCCTGCGGGAAGAGATCGCCGCCACCAATTCCGAGACCAAGCTCAAGCGCCTCACCAAGCGCATCAAGCTGATGGAAGCCTTCCTCGAGTCGGGCAACCGCCCCGAGTGGATGGTGATGACGGTGCTGCCGGTGCTGCCGCCGGACCTGCGTCCGCTGGTGCCGCTGGACGGTGGCCGCTTCGCGACCTCCGATCTCAACGACCTCTACCGCCGCGTCATCAACCGCAACAACCGCCTCAAGCGCCTGCTCGAGCTCAACGCGCCCGACATCATCGTGCGCAACGAGAAGCGCATGCTGCAGGAATCGGTTGACGCCCTGATGGACAACGGCCGCCGCGGCCGCGCCATCACCGGCACCAACAAGCGCCCGCTCAAGTCGCTCGCCGACATGATCAAGGGCAAGCAGGGTCGCTTCCGCCAGAACTTGCTGGGCAAGCGCGTCGACTACTCCGGCCGTTCGGTCATCGTGGTCGGCCCGACCCTGCGCCTGCACGAGTGCGGCCTGCCCAAGAAGATGGCGCTTGAGCTGTTCAAGCCCTTCATCTTCGCCAAGCTGCAGCGCCGTGGCCTGGCCACCACCATCAAGGCCGCCAAGAAGCTGGTCGAGCGTGAATCGGCCGAGGTCTGGGACATCCTGGAAGAGGTGATCCGCGAACACCCGGTCATGCTCAACCGCGCCCCGACCCTGCATCGCCTGGGCATCCAGGCGTTCGAGCCGGTGCTGATCGAGGGCAAGGCCATCCAGCTGCATCCGCTGGTCTGCACCGCGTTCAACGCCGACTTCGACGGTGACCAGATGGCCGTGCACGTCCCGCTGAGCCTCGAGGCCCAGCTGGAAGCCCGTGCCCTGATGATGTCGTCGAACAACATCCTGTCGCCCGCCAACGGCGAGCCGATCATCGTGCCGACCCAGGACGTCGTCCTGGGCCTGTACTACATGACCCGCGCGCTGGAGAACAAGAAAGGCGAGGGCATGGTGTTCGCCAACGTCGCCGAGGTGAAGCGCGCCTACGACAACCGCGTCGTCGAGCTGCACGCCAAGGTGAAGGTGCGCCTCAAGCGCGAGGAAATCGACGAGAACGGCGACCGCGCCATGAAGTCGTCCATCGTCGAGACCACCATCGGCCGCGCGCTGCTGGCCGAGATCCTGCCCGACGGCCTGCCGTTCTCGCTGGCCAACACCGAGCTGAACAAGAAGGCCATCAGCCGACTGATCAACTCGTGCTACCGCATGCTGGGCCTCAAGCACACGGTCATCTTCGCCGACAAGCTGATGTACACCGGCTTCTCCTTCGCCACCAAGGCGGGCGTGTCGATCGGCATCGACGACATGATCATCCCGGACGAGAAGAAGGGCATCCTGGGCGAGGCCGAGTCCGAGGTCCTCGAGATCCAGGAGCAGTACCAGAGCGGCCTGGTGACCGCCGGCGAACGCTACAACAAGGTCGTCGACATCTGGTCGCGCACCAATGAGCGCGTGGCCAAGGCCATGATGGAAGCGATCGGCACCGAGAAGGTGACCAACGCCAAGGGCGAGACCATCGACCAGAAGTCGATGAACTCGGTCTACATCATGGCCGACTCCGGCGCCCGTGGTTCGCAGGCGCAGATCCGCCAGCTGGCGGGTATGCGCGGCCTGATGGCCCGTCCCGATGGCTCGATCATCGAGACGCCGATCACCGCGAACTTCCGCGAAGGCCTGAACGTGCTTCAGTACTTCATCTCGACCCACGGTGCACGTAAGGGCCTGGCCGATACCGCGCTCAAGACCGCCAACTCCGGTTACCTGACCCGTCGCCTCGTCGACGTGGCCCAGGACGTGGTGGTCACCGAGCCCGATTGCGGCACCAGCAACGGCCTCACCATGACCCCGATCGTCGAAGGCGGCGACGTGGTCGAGCCGCTGCGCGACCGCGTGCTGGGTCGCATCGTGGCCGACGACGTGTACCTGCCGGGCAACGACGAGGATCCGATCGTCACCCGCAACACGCTGCTCGACGAAGCCTGGGTGGACAAGCTGGAAGTCGCCGGCGTGCAGTCGATCAAGGTCCGCTCCGCGATTACCTGCGACAGCACCTTCGGCATCTGCGCCCACTGCTACGGCCGCGACCTGGCCCGTGGCCACATCGTCAACCTCGGCGAGGCCGTCGGCGTCGTCGCGGCGCAGTCGATCGGCGAGCCCGGCACCCAGCTGACCATGCGTACCTTCCACATCGGCGGCGCGGCTTCGCGTGCGGCGGCCGTGGACAACATCACGGTCAAGACCACCGGTTCGATCAAGTTCAACAACCTCAAGCACGTGCAGCACGCCAACGGCCACCTGGTCGCGGTGTCCCGCTCGGGCGAACTGTCCGTCCTGGACAACCACGGCCGCGAGCGCGAGCGCTACAAGCTCCCGTACGGCGCGGTCATCAACGTCAAGGACGGCGACGAGGTCAAGGCCGGCAAGACCGTGGCCAACTGGGACCCGCATAACCACCCGATCGTGTCGGAAGTGGCGGGTTACGTGCGCTTCGTGGACTTCGTCGACGGCGTCACCGTCATCGAGAAGACCGACGACCTGACCGGCCTGGCGTCGCGCGAGATCACCGATCCCAAGCGCCGTGGCTCGGCTGGCAAGGACCTGCGCCCGATCGTGCGGATCCTCGATGCCAAGGGCAACGACCTCAACATCCCGGGCACCGACCTTCCGGCGCAGTACCTGCTGCCGCCGCGCTCGGTCGTCAACCTGCAGGACGGCGCCGCCGTCGGCGTGGGTGACGTGGTGACCAAGGTGCCGCAGGAAGCGTCCAAGACCCGCGACATCACCGGCGGTCTGCCGCGCGTGGCCGACCTGTTCGAGGCCCGCAAGCCCAAGGATCCGGCCGTCCTGGCGGAAGTGTCCGGCATCATCAGCTTCGGCAAGGACACCAAGGGCAAGCAGCGCCTGATCATCAAGGATGCCGACGGCAACGAGCACGAAGAGCTCATCCCGAAGTACCGCCAGGTCATCGTCTACGAGGGCGAGCACATCGCCAAGGGCGAAACCGTGGTGGACGGCGAGCCGAACCCGCAGGACATCCTGCGCCTGCTCGGCGTCGAGCCGCTGGCGGCCTACCTGGTCAAGGAAATCCAGGACGTCTACCGGCTGCAGGGCGTGAAGATCAACGACAAGCACATCGAGACGATCATTCGCCAGATGCTGCGCAAGGTCGAGATCACCGACGCCGGCGACAGCCGCTTCATGGCGGGCGAGCAGGCCGAGCGCATCCGGGTCGTCGAGGACAATGCCAAGGCATTGACCAAGAACGAGCTGCCGGCGCGCTACGACCCGGTCCTGCTGGGCATCACCAAGGCCTCGCTGGCGACCGAGTCGTTCATCTCGGCGGCGTCCTTCCAGGAAACCACCCGCGTGCTGACCGAGGCGGCCGTCCGCGGCACCCGCGACAGCTTGCGGGGCCTGAAGGAAAACGTTATCGTCGGCCGCCTTATCCCGGCGGGTACCGGCCTGGCGTACCACAACAAGCGGCGCCTCGCGGCTACCCCCGAATTGTCCGATTCCGATCTGGAGACCTTGCGGGCCGTATCTCCGGCCAATGAGACTACCGAAGAAGCCGGTTCAGACGGCTGACCTAGTGCGCTGGCGAGCCCGCCGATGGCTCGCCCACATCCGGAAAGAGGGGACAGGACGTCCCCTCGTGTCCGGTTCAAGGACGATGGAAACCCGAATGACGCGACCTGTCGCTCGTTGACAGGCGTGTTTAACGCGAAGTAAACTTCCGCTTCTCGGTGGGCCGGTTTCCGGCCCGCCTTGCTTTTCATCCAGGATCCCGAACGAATGGCGACGATCAACCAGCTCGTGCGCAAGCCGCGCCAGCCCAATACCTACAAGAGCGCCTCTCCGGCGCTGGCCAACTGCCCGCAGCGTCGTGGCGTGTGCACCCGTGTGTACACCACGACCCCGAAGAAGCCCAACTCGGCCCTCCGCAAGGTGGCCAAGGTGCGTCTGACCAACGGTTTCGAGGTCATCTCGTACATCGGCGGCGAAGGCCACAACCTTCAGGAGCACTCCGTGGTCCTGATCCGCGGCGGTCGCGTCAAGGACCTGCCCGGCGTGCGCTACCACACCGTGCGCGGCTCGCTCGACGCCGCCGGTGTCGCCAAGCGTCGCCAGGCGCGTTCGAAGTACGGCGCCAAGCGTCCGAAGTCCTGATCGCGCGGCAATCCCGCAGCGTTCGCCACCCGAACACCAGAATATTAGGCAAGCATCATGTCCCGTAAAGGTTCTCCCGGTACCCGTTCGATCCTCCCGGATCCGAAGCACGGAAGCGAAGTCATCGCGCGCTTCATCAACATGGTCATGAAGTCCGGCAAGAAGTCGATCGCCGAGAAGATCGTCTACGGCGCCATGGACGTCATCGGCGAAAAGAACTCCGACGCCCTTGGCCTGGTCGAAAAGGCCCTGGCCAACGTCGCCCCGGCGGTCGAGGTCAAGTCCCGCCGCGTCGGCGGCGCGACCTACCAGGTCCCGGTCGAAGTGCGTACCTCGCGCCGCACGGCGCTGGCGATGCGTTGGGTGATCGAGTCGGCGCGCAAGCGCGGCGAGAACACCATGCCGCGCAAGCTGGCCGCCGAGTTGCTCGAAGCCAGTGAAAGCCGCGGTGGCGCCGTCAAGAAGCGCGAAGAAACGCACCGCATGGCCGAAGCCAACAAGGCCTTCTCGCACTACCGCTGGTAACCCCTGCCGGTCCGAGACCACGCCGCCCTGGCGCCACGCGCCGGGCGGCTATCCAACTAAGGAATTCCCGTGGCACGCACTACTCCCATCGAGCGCTACCGCAACTTCGGCATCATGGCCCACATCGATGCCGGCAAGACCACCACGTCCGAACGCATCCTGTTCTACACCGGTAAGAGCCACAAGATCGGCGAAGTCCACGACGGCGCCGCGACGATGGACTGGATGGAGCAGGAGCAGGAGCGTGGCATCACGATCCAGTCGGCCGCCACCACTGCCTTCTGGCAGGGCATGGACAAGACCTTCCCGGAACACCGCTTCAACATCATCGACACCCCCGGGCACGTCGACTTCACCATCGAAGTCGAGCGTTCGCTGCGCGTGCTCGACGGCGCGGTGTTCGTGCTGTGCGCCGTCGGTGGCGTGCAGCCGCAGTCCGAGACCGTGTGGCGCCAGGCCAACAAGTACCGCGTGCCGCGCATTGCGTTCGTCAACAAGATGGACCGCACCGGCGCCAATTTCTTCAAGGTCCGCGACCAGCTCAAGGCCCGCCTGGGCGCCGCCCCGGTTCCGATGCAGGTGCCGATCGGTGCCGAGGAAGGCTTCGAGGGCGTGGTCGACCTGGTCAAGATGAAGGCCATCCACTGGGATACCGCCAGCCAGGGCCTGAACTTCGAATACCGCGAGATCCCGGCCGACCTGGTCCAGGTCTGCAACGAAGCGCGCGCCTACATGGTCGAGTCGGCCGCCGAGGCCAGCGAAGAGCTGATGGAGAAGTACCTCGAGAGCGGCGAGCTTTCCGAAGCCGACGTGCTCGAGGGCCTGCGCGTGCGCACGCTCGCCACCGAAATCGTCCCGATGTACTGCGGCAGCGCCTTCAAGAACAAGGGCGTGCAGGCCATGCTCGACGGCGTCATCGCGCTGCTCCCGTCCCCGGTCGACGTGCCGTCGGTCCGTGGCGTGGACGTGGACGACGAGACCAAGGAACTGACCCGCGAGTCGAGCGACAAGGCGCCGTTCTCGGCGCTGGCGTTCAAGATCATGACCGACCCGTTCGTGGGTTCGCTGACCTTCTTCCGCGTGTACTCCGGTACGCTCAACGCCGGCGACCAGGTGTACAACTCGGTCAAGGGCAAGAAGGAGCGCATCGGCCGCCTGCTGCAGATGCACTCCAACCAGCGCGACGAGATCAAGGAAGTGCTGGCGGGCGACATCGCCGCGGCCGTGGGCCTCAAGGACGTCACCACCGGTGACACCCTGTGCGCCCAGGACAACCCGATCGTGCTCGAGCGCATGACCTTCCCGGAGCCGGTCATCTCGATGGCCGTCGAACCCAAGACCAAGTCCGACCAGGAAAAGATGGGCATCGCGCTCGGTCGCCTGGCGCAGGAGGATCCGTCCTTCCGCGTGCGCACCGACGAAGAGTCCGGCCAGACCATCATCTCCGGCATGGGCGAGCTGCACCTGGACATCATCGTTGACCGCATGAAGCGCGAGTTCAACGTCGAGGCCAACGTCGGCAAGCCGCAGGTCGCCTACCGCGAGACCATCCGCAAGGCGGTCAAGCAGGAAGGCAAGTTCGTGCGCCAGTCCGGTGGTCGCGGCCAGTACGGCCACATCGTCATCGAGATGGAGCCGCAGGAACGCGGCGTCGGCTTCTCGTTCGAGAACGCCATCGTCGGCGGCGTGGTTCCCAAGGAATACGTGACGGCGTCCGGCAAGGGCATCGAAGAAGCGATGAAGAACGGCATCATGGCCGGCTTCCCGGTGGTGGACATCAAGGTCCGCGCCGTGGACGGTTCCTTCCATGACGTCGACTCCAACGAAATGGCGTTCAAGGTCGCCGGCTCGATGGCGTTCAAGGAAGGCTTCCAGAAGGCCAATCCGGTCCTGCTCGAGCCGATCATGAAGGTCGAGGTCGTCACCCCCGAGGACTACATGGGCGACGTGATGGGCGACCTTAGTCGTCGTCGCGGCATCCTGCAGGGCTCGGACGACACCCCGTCGGGCAAGGTCATCAACGCGATGGTGCCGCTGGGCGAAATGTTCGGCTACGCGACCTCGATGCGTTCCATGACCCAGGGTCGCGCCACCTTCACGATGGAATTCGACCACTACGCCGAGGCTCCGGCCAACATCGCCGAGCAGGTCGTCAAGAAGTCCTGATCCAGCAAGCACTCCGAATCCAGTATCCAGTTTCCAGATTAGAGGCGACAGAAAATGTCCAAGGGTAAGTTTGAGCGCACCAAGCCCCACGTGAACGTGGGCACCATCGGTCACGTTGACCACGGCAAGACGACGCTGACGGCGGCGCTGACGAAGGTGGGCGCCGAGCGTTTCGGCGGCGAA
>NZ_BAAGTW010000004.1:0-1670231 GCF_054781715.1 Arenimonas aestuarii
GGGCGACAACGTGAAGATGGTGGTCACCCTGATCGCCCCGATCGCGATGGACGAAGGCCTGCGTTTCGCGATCCGCGAGGGCGGCCGCACCGTCGGCGCCGGCGTGGTTGCGAAGATCATCAAGTAAGCCTATAATCCCGCTGCTAAGCCGCCCCCCAGGGTGGCCCGACATACGAAATGAGGGGCAGGACGCCCCTCGTGTTCGCGCCCAGGACGGGCGAAGCCAGTGAAAAACGACTTGTTTGACAGGTCCGTTTAACACAGGCTATACTTTTCGGCTCGGTGGACCAGAAACGGTCCGCCGAGCTTGTTTTCCACGGGAACCAGGGCCAATGGCCCCTGATTCCGACGCTCTTTACCGTTTTGAAGGACATCGCCATGGCGGACCAGAAGATCCGGATTCGGCTCAAGGCCTACGATCATCGCCTGATTGATCGCTCGGCTTCCGAAATCGTGGAGACGGCCAAGCGGACCGGCGCGCAGGTGCGCGGCCCGATCCCGCTGCCGACCAAGATCGAACGTTTTACCGTGCTGGTGTCGCCGCACGTCGACAAGGACGCGCGCGACCAGTACGAGACCCGCACCCACAAGCGTGTGCTGGACATCGTCGACCCCAATGACAAGACCGTGGACGCGCTCATGAAGCTCGAGCTCGCGGCCGGCGTCGACGTCCAGATCAAGCTGACCTGAGGCCACTGCCATGACGACCAAAAATATTGGAATCGTGGGCCGCAAGGCGGGCATGAGCCGCATGTTCACCGAGGATGGTCGTTCCATCCCGGTGACCGTGATCGAGGCCAGCCCGAATCGCATCACCCAGATCAAGACCAACGAAACCGACGGCTACACCGCCGTGCAGGTTACCGCCGGCAACAAGCGCGCGCGCCTGGTGAACAAGCCGCTGTCGGGCCACTTCGCCAAGGCGAAGGTCGAAGCCGGCCGTGGCCTGTGGGAATTCCGCATCGCCGACGAGGACGCGGGCAACTACGAAGTGGGCGGCGAGATCAAGGCCGACATCTTCGAAGTGGGCCAGCTGGTCGACGTTGCCGGCGTGACCAAGGGCAAGGGCTTCCAGGGCACCATCAAGCGCTACAACTTCAAGATGGGCGACGCTACCCACGGTAACTCGCTGTCGCACCGTTCGCCGGGTTCCATCGGCCAGCGCCAGACCCCGGGCCGCGTTTTCCCGGGCAAGAAGATGGCCGGCCACATGGGCGCCGAGCGCCAGAGCATGCAGAACCTGGAAGTGGTCAAGGTCGACGCCGAGCGCGGCCTGATCGCGGTCAAGGGTTCCGTCCCCGGTGCGCCGGGTGGCGACGTCGTCGTCCGCCCCGCGAGCAAAGGTTGAGGAGTTAGATAATGGAACTCGCCGTCATTGGAAGCGGTAAGGCGCTGTCGGTTTCCGACGCCGTCTTCGGCCGCGAATTCAGCGAGGATCTGGTGCACCAGGTGGTTGTTGCTTTCCGCAACGCCGGCCGGTCTGGCACCAAGGCCCAGCTGACCCGCTCGGAAGTGCGGGGCACGACCAAGAAGTTCAAGAAGCAGAAGGGTGGTGGCGCGCGTCACGGCGACTACCGCGCCCCGATCTTCATCGGTGGTGGCGTTACCTTCGCCGCCAAGCCGCGCAGCTTCGCCCAGAAGGTGAACCGCAAGATGTACCGTGCGGCCATCTGCGCCATCATCTCCGAGCTCATCCGCCAGGATCGCCTGAAGATCGTCGAGAAGTTCGAAATCGACGAGCCCAAGACCAAGACCCTGATTGCCAAGCTCAGCGAGATGGGTTTCGACCACCCGCTGATCGTCACCGAAGACGCCACCGAGGCCCTGTACCTGGCCGCCCGCAACCTGCCGTACGTCGAGGTTCGTGACGTGCAGGGGCTGGATCCGGTCGCGCTGGTCGGTGCCCGCAACGTGATCATGACCGCCGACGCGGTCAAGAAGGTCGAGGAGTGGCTGGCATGAACGAGATCAAGATCCTCAGCATCCTGCGTGCCCCCCGCGTGTCCGAAAAGACCGCGCGCATCCAGGAGCAGAGCAACCAGTACGTCTTCGAAGTCGCGACCACCGCGACCAAGGCCGACGTCAAGGCCGCCGTCGAATCGCTCTTCAGCGTCAAGGTTGAAGGCGTCAACGTGGTCAACGTCAAGGGCAAGCAGAAGTCCTTCCGCAACCGAGCCGGCCGCCGTGGCGACTGGCGCAAAGCTTACGTTCGCCTGGCCGAAGGCCAGACGATCGACGTAATGGCAAAGGCCTGAGGTAAGTACCCATGGCACTACAGACTTTCAAGCCGACTTCGCCTGGCCGCCGCGCCATGGTGCGCGTTTCCACCGCTGGCCTGCACAAGGGCGGCCCGCTGGAATCGCTGGTCGAGAAGAAGAGCAAGACCGGTGGTCGTAACAACCACGGTCGCATCACCACCCGTCACATCGGTGGTGGCCACAAGCAGCATTACCGCATCATCGACTTCAAGCGCGACAAGGAAGGTATTCCCGCCCGCGTCGAACGCCTGGAGTACGATCCCAACCGCACCGCGCACATCGCGCTGCTGTGCTATGCCGACGGCGAGCGCCGCTACATCATCGCTCCCAAGGGCCTGGCCAATGGCGACCAGGTGATCGCGGGCAAGGATGCGCCGATCAAGACCGGCAACAGCCTTCCGCTGCGCAACATGCCGGTGGGTTCGACCGTGCATTGCATCGAGATGAAGCCGGGCAAGGGTGCCCAGCTGGCCCGCGCCGCTGGCGCCGGTGCCCAGCTGATCTCCCGCGACGGCGGCTACGCCACCCTGCGCCTTCGCTCCGGCGAAATGCGCAAGGTGCCGGCCGACTGCCGCGCCACCATCGGTGAAGTCGGCAACGTCGAGCACAATCTCGAAAAGCTTGGCAAGGCCGGTGCGAAGCGCTGGCGCGGTGTCAAGCCGACCGTCCGCGGCGCCGCCATGAACCCCGTCGACCATCCGCACGGTGGTGGCGAGGCGAAGGCTGGCCAGGGCAACCCGCATCCGGTGTCCCCGTGGGGCACGCCGGCCAAGGGTTACAAGACGCGCAAGAACAAGCGCACCCAGAAGTTCATCGTGCGCGATCGCAGGGGTTGATAGGCCATGGCACGTTCTCTTAAGAAAGGTCCCTTCATCGACCACCACCTCGTCAAGAAGGTGGAGGCCGCACAGGGCAGCAGCAAGAAGCCGATCAAGACCTGGTCGCGTCGTTCCATGGTCTCGCCGGACATGGTGGGTCTCACCATCGCCATCCACAATGGCAAGGTGCATATCCCCGTGCTCGTGAACGAGAACATGGTGGGCCACAAGCTCGGCGAGTTCGCCCTGACCCGGACCTTCAAGGGTCACGTCGGCGACAAGAAGTCGAAGTAAGGAGATATGACAGTGGAAGCCAAAGCCATTCTCCGCACGGCCCGGATCTCGCCGCAGAAGGCCCGCCTGGTCGCTGACCAGGTCCGTGGCATGCCGGTGGCCCGCGCCGCCGACCTGCTGCAGTTCTCGGACAAGAAGGCCGCCCAGATGATCCGCAAGGTCCTCTGGAGCGCCATCTCGAATGCCGAAAACAACCTCGGCGCTGACATTGACGAGCTCAAGGTTTCGACCATCATGGTCGACGAGGGCCCTGTCCTGAAGCGTTTCATGGCCCGCGCCAAGGGCCGCGGCACCCGCATCCTCAAGCGCACCAGCCACATCACTGTGGTTGTGGGCTCGGGCAAGTAAGGCAGGGACGACGAATATGGGTCACAAAGTTCATCCGACCGGAATCCGCCTCGGCATCGCCAAGGATTGGAATTCCAAGTGGTTCGCCAACAAGCGCGACTACGCCCAGTACCTGGTTGCCGACCTCAAGGTCCGCCTGATGCTGCGCAAGAAGCTCGCCCAGGCCGGCATCTCGAAGATCCTGATCGAGCGTCCGTCCAAGAGCGCCCGCGTCACCATCCACTCGGCTCGTCCGGGCGTGGTGATCGGCAAGCGCGGCGAAGACATCGAGAAGCTGCGCAAGGAAGTCTCGACCATCATGGGCGTCCCGGCGCACATCAACGTGTCCGAGGTCCGCAAGCCGGAACTCGACGCGCAGCTGGTCGCCGAGTCCATTGCCCAGCAGCTCGAGCGTCGCATCATGTTCCGCCGCGCGATGAAGCGCGCCGTCGGCAACTCGATGCGCCTGGGTGCCCTGGGCATCAAGGTCAACGTCGCCGGCCGCCTCAACGGCGCCGAGATCGCGCGTTCGGAGTGGTACCGCGAGGGCCGCGTGCCCCTGCATACCCTGCGAGCCGACATCGACTACGGCTTCGCCGAGGCCCTGACCACGTACGGAATCATCGGCGTGAAGGTCTGGATCTACAAGGGCGAGGTCTTTGACTTCAGCCAGGTCGGCCAGGAAAAGGCGGAAGAGCGCTCCGAGCGCCCGTCCCGTCCGGCCAAGGAAGCGAGGTAATCCGCCATGCTGCAACCTAAGCGAACCAAGTACCGCAAGGTATTCAAGGGCCGTAACGACGGCCTGAGCTGGAACGGCGCCGCCGTCAGCTTCGGCGAGTTCGGCCTCAAGGCCACCTCGCACGGCCAGCTGACCGCGCGTCAGATCGAAGCGGCCCGCCGCTCGATCAGCCGCTACGTCAAGCGCGGCGGCAAGATGTGGATCCGCGTGTTCCCGGACAAGCCGATCACCAAGAAGCCGATCGAAGTGCGAATGGGTGCCGGTAAGGGCAACGTCGAGTACTGGGTCGCCCAGATCGCTCCCGGCCGCATGATTTACGAGATCGAGGGCGTTGACGAAGCGACCGCGCGCGAGGCGTTCCGCCTGGCGGCCGCGAAGCTCTCGGTCACCACCACTTTCGTGACCCGGACGGTGCGTTGATATGGAACTCAAGGAACTGCGTTCGAAGTCTGAGACCGAGCTGAAGGCCCACCTGCTGGACCTGCACAAGGAACAGTTTGCCCTGCGCATGCAGAAGGCGACTGGGCAGCTGGGCCAGCCCCACAACATCAAGCGGGTCCGTCGCGAAATTGCGCAGACGATGACCCTGCTGACCCAGAAGAAGTAAGGGCGAGCTATGAGCGAGAATGCGAACCAGCTGCGCACGGTCGAAGGCCGCGTTGTCAGCAACAAAATGAACAAGTCCGTGACGATCCTCGTGGAGCGCCAGGTCAAGCACCCCCTGTACGGCAAGTACATCCGGCGCTCGACCAAGCTGCACGCCCACGACGAGGAAAACACCTGCAACGAGGGCGATGTCGTCCGCGTGAGCGAGTGCCGTCCGCTGTCGAAGACCAAAAACTGGCGCGTGGTGGAAATCATCACGCGCGCCGTGAAGTAAGGAGGCCAGATCCATGATCCAGGTACAGAGCTACCTCGACGCCGCCGACAATTCCGGCGCCAAGGAAATGATGTGCATCAAGGTGCTCGGCGGCTCCAAGCGTCGCTACGCGCACATTGGTGACATCATCAAGGTCACCGTCAAGGACGCGATCCCGCGCGGCAAGGTCAAGAAGGGCGAGGTCTACGACGCGGTCGTGGTCCGTACCCGTTCTGGCGTGCGCCGCCCCGACGGTTCGCTGATCCGCTTCGACGGCAACGCCGCCGTCCTGCTCAACAACAAGCAGGAGCCGATCGGCACCCGCATCTTCGGGCCCGTGACCCGTGAACTTCGTTCCGAGAAGTTCATGAAGATCGTGTCGCTCGCTCCCGAAGTGATCTGAGGGAAGGAACAGACATGAACCGTATTCGCAAGGGCGACCAGGTGATCATCATCGCCGGTGCCGACAAGGGCAAGAAGGGTGAGGTTGTGCGCGTGGCCGGCGACAAGGTCGTCGTCCAGAACGTCAACATCATCAAGCGCCACACCAAGCCGAACCCGCAGGCCAATGTCGCCGGCGGGATCATCGAGCGTGAGGCGCCGATCCACGTTTCCAACGTGATGCTGTTCAACCAGGCCTCGGGCAAGGGTGAACGCATTGGTTTCAAGGTGCTCGAGGATGGACGCAAAGTGCGTGTGTTCCGCTCGAGCAATGAGGCGGTTGACGCCTAAGGAATGATGTCATGACCCGGCTTGAGAATTTCTACAAAGAAACCGTCGTCCCGAAGCTTGTTGAAAAGTTCGGCTACGAGAACATCATGCAGGTGCCCCGCATCTCGAAGATCACGCTGAACATGGGCGTGGGCGAGGCCGTGGGCAACAAGAAGATCCTGGAAAATGCCGTCGCCGACATGACCAAGATCGCGGGCCAGAAGCCGATCACCACCAACGCTCGCGTTTCGGTGGCCAGCTTCAAGATCCGCGACGGTTGGCCGATTGGCGCCAAGGTGACCCTGCGCCGGGCCAAGATGTACGAATTCCTGGATCGCCTGATCAACGTGTCGCTGCCGCGCGTCCGCGACTTCCGTGGCGTTTCGCCGCGTTCGTTCGACGGTCGTGGCAACTACAACATGGGCGTCAAGGAACAGATCATCTTCCCCGAGATCGATTACGACGCGGTGGACGCCATGCGAGGCATGGACATCGCCATCACCACGACGGCGAAGACCAACGAAGAAGCCAAGGCGCTGCTCGAGGCCTTCAGCTTCCCGTTCCGCAGCTAAGACCAAGGACCCATACAAATGGCCAAGACGTCTATGGTGAACCGCGACATCAAGCGCAAGAAGCTTGTCGCCAAGTACGCCGCCAAGCGCGAGGAACTCAAGAAGGTCCTCGCCGACCAGTCCGCCTCCTACGAGGAGAAGATGGACGCCTCCACCAAGCTGCAGAAGCTGCCGCGCGACTCGAGCCCGAGCCGCGTGACCAACCGCTGTGAGCTGACCGGCCGCGCCCGCGGCGTGTACCAAAAGTTCGGCCTTGGCCGCAACAAGCTGCGCGAAGCCACCATGCGTGGCGACGTGCCCGGCCTGCGCAAGGCCAGCTGGTAATCGCCTGTCCCCCTCGGGGGACTCGCGGATATCGGTGCTCCCAACACCTGGATTACAAGGTAATAGAACATGAGCATGACTGATCCCATTGCCGACATGCTGGTGCGTATCAAGAACGCACTCGCCGTCGGTAAGCCGCAGGTTTCCATGCCTGCCTCCAAGATGAAGCTGGCCATTGCCAACGTGCTGAAGTCCGAGGGTTACATCGGGGAATTCCGCGTGAACGGCGAGGGCGCCAAGGCCAAGCTGGAAATCTCCCTGAAGTACTACGAGGGCAAGCCGGTGATCGAGCGCCTTGAGCGCGTCTCCCGGTCCGGCCTGCGTAAGTACAAGGGCAAGAACGACCTGCCGAAGGTGCTCGCCGGCCTCGGCGTCGCCATCATCTCCACCTCCCAGGGTCTGATGACCGATCGCCAGGCCCGCGCTGCGGGCGTGGGCGGCGAAGTCATCTGCCTCGTGGCTTAAGGAGACAGACCCATGTCCCGCGTTGCCAAGAAGCCGATCACCCTGCCCAAGGGCGTCGAGTTCACTGTTTCCAATGACCAGGTGACCGTCAAGGGTCCGAAGGGCACCCTGGTCCTGGCCAAGCCCGCCGGCGTCGAGTTCAAGCTCGAAGACGGCGTGCTGCAGCTGTCGGCCGCCGAGGCCGCCAACGTCCCGATGGCCGGCACCGCCCGTGCCATCGTGGCCAACATGGTCACCGGCGTGTCCGAGGGTTTCTCCCGCAAGCTCGAGCTGGTCGGCGTGGGTTACCGCGCCGCCATGGCGGGCAAGGACCTCAACCTCAGCCTGGGCTTTTCGCACCCGGTCGTGTTCCAGGCGCCCGAGGGCGTCACCCTGGCCACCCCGACCCAGACCGAGATCCTGGTCACCGGTGCCGACAAGCAGCAGGTGGGCGAGGTCGCGGCCAAGATCCGCGCCTTCCGCAAGCCCGAGCCCTACAAGGGCAAGGGCATCCGCTACTCCGGCGAAAAGATCATCATGAAGGAAGCCAAGAAGGCCTGATGGGCTCTTCAGCTTTCCAAAGGTAAAAGACCATGGACAAGAACATCGCTCGCCTCCGTCGCGCCAAGACCACGCGCTCGCACATCCGCAAGCTCGGCGTCGCCCGCCTGTCCGTGCTGCGCACGGGCCAGCACATCTATGCCCAGCTGTTCTCGGCCGATGGCTCCAAGGTGCTGGCTGCCGCCTCCACCGTGCAGGCCGACGTGCGCGAAGGCCTCAAGGGCAACAAGAACATGGAGGCCGCCGCCAAGGTGGGCCGCACCATCGCTGAAAAGGCGAAGGCCGCGGGCATCGAGAAGGTTGCCTTCGACCGTTCCGGTTACCGCTACCACGGCCGCATCAAGGCCCTGGCAGACGCCGCCCGCGAGGGTGGCCTGCAGTTCTAAGCCCGACCGGCCTTTGGCCAACCGGGCTTGGGTTTTCCAGATCCAACCACAACCATAAGCGGCCATAGGTCGTAAGCAAACCCAGGAATCCACATGAGCAGCAACGATCGCAATCGCCACAGGGACGACAGCGACGACGGCTTCATCGAGAAGCTGGTCGCCGTCAACCGCGTGTCCAAGACCGTCAAGGGCGGTCGCCAGTTCACCTTCACCGCGCTGACCGTCGTCGGCGACGGCGCCGGCAAGGTCGGCTTCGGTTACGGCAAGGCCCGCGAGGTCCCGGTCGCCATCCAGAAGTCGATGGAGTACGCCCGCAAGTCGATGGTCAACGTCGACCTGGACAACGGCACCCTGTTCCACCCGGTCAAGGCCAACCATGGCGCTGCCCGCGTGTACATGCAGCCGGCGTCCGAGGGTACCGGCGTGATCGCCGGTGGTGCCATGCGCGCCGTGCTCGAAGCCGTGGGCGTCAAGAACGTCCTGGCCAAGGCCGTCGGTTCGCGCAACCCGATCAACCTGGTGCGCGCCACCGTCAAGGGCCTGGCCGCGACCCAGTCGCCGGCCCGCATCGCCGCCAAGCGTGGCAAGAAGATCGAGGAGATCCTCAATGGCTGACAAGACCGTCAAGGTTCGCCTGGTGAAGGGCCTTCGTGGCTGCCAGGCCCGCCACCGTCTTTCCGTGAAGGCCCTTGGCCTGAACAAGATCAATGATGTCCGCGAGCTCAAGGACTCCCCGTCCGTGCGCGGCCTGATCAACCAGGTGCATTACCTGGTTCGCGTCGAGTCCTGAGCGAGCCAAGGAGAACCCATATGAAGCTCAATACTCTCAAGCCCGCCGACGGCGCCCGCAAGGATCGCGTCCGCGTTGGTCGCGGCATCGGTTCCGGCCTCGGCAAGACCGCGGGTCGCGGCCACAAGGGCTCGTTCGCGCGCTCGGGCAAGGGCAAGATCAAGGCCGGCTTCGAAGGCGGCCAGATGCCGATGTACAAGCGTCTGCCCAAGGTCGGCTTCCGTTCGAAGATCAAGAACGACACCGCCGAAGTCATGCTCTACAAGCTCGACATGCTCGAGGCCGGCGAGATCGATTTCGCCGCGCTGCGCGCCGCCAAGCTGGTTCCGGCGAACGCCAAGCAGGCCAAGGTCGTCAAGAAGGGCGAAGTGGGCAAGAAGTTCGTGCTCAAGGGCCTGCTGGCCACCGCCGGTGCCAAGGCCGCCATCGAGGCTGCCGGCGGCAGCGTGACGGAGTAAGGCATTGGCTCAGTCCCCTTCAGCTTCCGCCCTGGGTGGGCTCGGTAAATTCACCGAGCTCCGCCAGCGCCTGGTGTTCGTACTCCTTGCGCTGATCGTCTACCGCATCGGCAGCTACATCCCGGTGCCGGGTATCGATCCGCAGCGGATGCTGGAACTGATGGAAAGCCAGCAGGGCACCATCGTGGACATGTTCAACATGTTCTCCGGTGGTGCGCTGAACCGCTTCAGCCTGTTCGCGCTCAACGTCATCCCGTACATCTCGTCCTCGATCATCGTGCAGCTGATGGGCCAGATCTACGAGCCCTGGAAGGCGATGAAGAAGGAAGGCGAGTCCGGTCGCCGCAAGCTGACCCAGTACTCCCGCTATGGCGCGGTGCTGCTGGCCATCGTGCAGGCCGGCTCCATCGCCTCGATGCTGCAGCAGCAGTCGGGTGTCGTGTACAACCCCGGCCCGGCGTTCGTCTTCACCGCCATCGTGGCCCTGACCGCCGGCACCATCTTCCTGATGTGGCTGGGCGAGCAGATCACCGAGCGCGGCGTCGGCAACGGCATCTCGCTGATCATCTTCGCGGGCATCGTGGCCAGCCTGCCGGGCGCCGTCTTCGGCACCCTGCAGCAGGTCGCCAACAATGAAATCAGCGCCTTCGCCATCCTGGTGATCGCCGCGCTGGTGCTGGGCGTCACCTACTTCGTGGTGTTCATGGAGCGCGGCCAGCGCCGCATCACCGTGAACTACGCGCGTCGCCAGGGTGGCCGCCAGGCCTACATGAACCAGAGCTCGCACCTGCCGCTGAAGCTGAACATGGCGGGCGTGATCCCGGCGATCTTCGCCTCCAGCCTGATCATGTTCCCGGCGACCATGGTCCAGTGGTTCGGCCAGGGCGCGGCCCCGACCGGCGAAGGCTGGCGCGACCAGCTCAACCTGTTCCTGCAGAACCTCAGCCAGGCCCTGGCCCCGAGCGAGCCGCTGCACATGCTGCTCTACGGCGCCATGATCATGGGCTTCGCCTTCTTCTACACGGCGCTGGTGTTCAATTCGCAGGAAACGGCCGACAACCTCAAGAAGTCCGGCGCCCTGGTGCCGGGCATCCGGCCGGGCAAGGCCACCGCCGACTACATCGACGGCGTGCTGACCCGGCTTACCCTGATCGGCTCGATCTATCTCGTTCTGGTCTGCCTGCTGCCCGAGTTCATCCGGATGTTCTGGCAGGTCCCGTTCTACTTCGGCGGCACCTCGCTGCTGATCGTCGTGGTGGTGGTCATGGACTTCACGGCCCAGGTGCAGGCGCACCTGATGTCCCACCAGTACGAAGGCCTGATGAAGAAGGCCAACTTGAAGGGTGGTTCCCGCGGCGGCCTCGCCCGCAGCTGAGGGACCACGACAATGGGCGGTCCGCGCGGCAGCTTGGCGCGCGGATGAACCAGCCCCCCGTCCCTGCGCTGGAGTAGCGCGGGGCGCCCGGACCGGCAACGGGAAGGGCAGGGGAGGTTCGTCGCCGGAGCATGGGCACACTCCCCATGCCGGGGTTCTCGGGCCATTTGGCCCGGGGGCTTACAACTAGACCCAAGCTAAGGTATTATTTCCGATTCACTGCGCTCAATTTAGTTTTGGAGAACGCCTGATGGCGCGCATCGCGGGTGTCAACCTGCCTGTCCAGAAGCATGTCTGGGTAGGCCTACAGAGTATCTTTGGCATCGGCCGTACCCGGTCGAAGCTCATTTGCGTGGCGGCTGAAGTCGCCCCGTCCACCAAGATCCGGGACCTGTCCGAGCCTGAAGTCGAGCGCATCCGCGCCGAAGTGGCTAAGTACATCGTCGAGGGCGACCTGCGTCGTGAGGTCGGCATGTCGATCAAGCGCCTGATGGACCTGGGCTGCTATCGCGGCCTGCGCCATCGTCGTGGCTTGCCGATGCGCGGCCAGCGCACCCGTACCAATGCCCGCACCCGCAAGGGTCCGCGCAAAGCCATCAAGAAGTAAGGACCTGGCCCCATGAATAAGCCGGCAACCAAAACGAAGAAGAAGATCAAGCGGGTCGTCACCGACGGCATCGCCCACGTCCATGCTTCCTTCAACAACACCATCGTCACCATCACCGATCGCCAGGGTAATGCGCTGTCGTGGGCGACCTCGGGTGGCGCGGGCTTCCGCGGTTCCCGCAAGTCGACCCCGTTCGCTGCCCAGGTGGCCGCCGAGAAGGCCGGCAAGGTCGCGCTCGACTACGGCGTGAAAACGCTTGAAGTGCGCATCAAGGGCCCCGGCCCGGGCCGCGAGTCGGCCGTGCGTTCGCTCAACGCCTGCGGCTACAAGATCACCAACATCATCGACGTCACCCCGATCCCGCACAACGGGTGCCGGCCGCCGAAGAAGCGCCGCGTCTAACACGGGAACAGGAGACTAATACAATGGCTCGTTACATCGGTCCCACCTGTAAGCTCGCCCGCCGCGAAGGCGCCGACCTCTCCCTGAAGTCGCCGGCTCGCGCGATCGACTCGAAGTGCAAGCTGGAGCAAAAGCCCGGCCAGCACGGCGCGGTCGCCAAGCGCGGCAAGCTTTCCGACTACGCCAACCAGCTGCGTGAAAAGCAGAAGGTGAAGCGTATCTACGGTCTGCTCGAGAAGCAGTTCCGCAACTACTACAAGAAAGCCTCGACCAAGAAGGGCAACACCGGCGAGACCCTGCTGCAGATGCTCGAGCAGCGGCTCGACAACGTCGTGTACCGCATGGGCTTCGCAGTGACGCGCCCGCAGGCGCGCCAGCTGGTGTCGCACAAGGGCGTGCTGGTGAACGGCAAGGCCGTCAACCTGCCGTCCTACCAGGTCAAGGCCGGCGACAACATCGCGTTGACCGAGCGTGCCCAGAAGCACCTCAACGTCCAGGAAGCCGTGAACCTCTCCCAGCAGATGGACCTCGTCCCGAGCTGGTGCGAAGTCGACGCCAAGAAGTTCGCCGGCGTTTTCAAGGCCATCCCGGATCGTGCGGACCTGCCCTCGGACATCAATGAAGCGCTGATCGTCGAGCTGTACTCGAAGTAATCCCTCCAGGAGACACCTTGACCATGACGGTTACCGCCACCCAGGTGCTGCGCCCCCGCGGCCCGCACATCGAACGCCTCGGTTCCAACCGCGCCAAGGTGGTCATCGAGCCGCTTGAGCGCGGCTACGGCCACACGCTGGGCAATGCCCTGCGTCGCGTCCTGCTGTCCTCGATCCCCGGCTTCGCGATCACCGAAGTCGAGATCGACGGCGTGCTCCACGAGTACACCACCGTCGAAGGGCTGCAGGAGGACGTGCTCGAAGTCCTTCTCAACCTCAAGGACGTGGCCATCCGCATGCACAACGTGGACCACACCACGCTGTCGCTGCAGAAGAAGGGCCCGGGCGTCGTCACCGCCGGCGACATCAAGACCGACCACAACGTCGAGATCATCAATCCCGACCACGTGATCTGCACCCTGACCAAGGACACGGCGCTGAACATGCGCCTGAAGATCGAGCGCGGTTTCGGCTACCAGCCGGCCGCCGATCGCCGCCGCCCGGACGAAGAGTCCCGTGCGATCGGTCGCCTTGTTCTGGATGCCACGTTCTCGCCGGTCCGCCGCGTCGCCTACGCCGTCGAGGCGGCCCGCGTCGAACAGCGCACCGACCTGGACAAGCTGGTCCTTGAAATCGAAACCAACGGCACGATCGACGCCGAGGACGCCATCCGCACGGCCGCCGATATCCTCACCGACCAGCTGTCGGTGTTCGGCGACTTCACCCAGCGCGAACGTGGTCCGGCGAAGGCCTCGACCACGGGCGTGGATCCGGTGCTGTTGCGCCCGATCGACGACCTCGAACTGACCGTGCGTTCGGCCAATTGCCTCAAGGCCGAGAACATCTACTACATCGGCGACCTGATCCAGCGCACCGAGGTCGAGCTGCTCAAGACCCCGAACCTGGGCAAGAAGTCGCTCACCGAGATCAAGGAAGTGCTTGCCCAGCGCGGCCTTTCCCTCGGGATGAAGCTGGAGAACTGGCCGCCGGCCGGCCTGCAGCAGGGCATGCTGGGCTGAGGCCCGGAATTCACTTAAGGAAACACGACCATGCGCCACCAGAAATCCGGCCGCAAGTTCAGCCGCACCAGCGCCCATCGCGAAGCGATGTTCAGCAATATGGCTGCGTCCCTGATCAAGCACGAACTGATCCGCACCACCCTGCCCAAGGCCAAGGAATTGCGCCGGGTCGCCGAGCCGCTGATCACCATCGGCAAGATCGACGGCGTCGCCAACCGCCGCCTGGCCATGTCGCGCCTGCGTGACAAGGAAGCGGTGGGCAAGCTGTTCGTCGAACTCGGCCCGCGTTACCAGGCCCGCCCCGGCGGTTACCTGCGCATCCTCAAGTGCGGCTTCCGTCCGGGCGACAATGCCCCGATGGCCTATGTCGAACTGGTGGACCGCCCGCAGGCCGACGCCGAAGCCGCCGAATAAACCCGGCGCGCTGCAAGACACCCAGGACCCCGGCCCCGGCCGGGGTCCTGTGTTTTGAGCCACCGGAAACCCCGCCACGCTGAACTTCGCGCGGCCGGCGCGGTCGGTTAGGCTGTCCCCCTTGCCACGAAGTCGCCGCCGATGACCGCCAATCCTTTCGCCTGGACGTTCCGGGCCCAGTTCCTCACCGGTTTCGCCCTGTGCGTGTCGCTGCTGGCCTACGCGCTGTACGTGCAGTTCGGCATGCTGATGATGCCGTGCCCGCTGTGCATCCTTCAGCGCATCGCCTTTGCGGCCCTGGGCCTGGTATTCCTGGTCGGCGGCCTGCATGCCCCCAAGGGCAGGGTGGGTCGGGCGATTTATGGCCTGCTTGCCTTCATTCCCGCCGCCGCCGGCGCCGGCGTTGCCGCCCGCCACGTCTGGCTGCAGTCGCTGCCGCCCAGCGAAGTGCCGCTTTGCACCTCCATGGGCCTGGACTACATGATCGAGGCCATGGGCCCGATGAGCGCCCTGGCCAAGGTGCTGGAGGGTTCCGGCGAGTGCGCCAAGGTGGACTGGACCTTCCTCGGCCTGTCCATGCCGGCCTGGACCCTCGCCTGGTTCATCGGCCTGGCGCTCGGCGTGCTCTGGGCGGGTTTTCGCCGCCGCTGAGCTGTCCCTCCCGCCCGCGGTTCGCGCGGCCTGCACGGGGCGGTCGCGACCCCTGTGGCATGATGTTTCGCAGTACTCCCCACCCTTGGATTCCCTGGAAAACCGATGAGCTCCCCTGACCGCAGCCTGCAGACCGTCTCCGTCCCGTCCGACTGGACGCCGGCGGGTTGGCGCGCGCGGCCGGCCGCGCAGCAGCCGCGTTATCCGGACGACGCCGCGCTCGCCGAGGTGGTGGCCGAGCTCGGGCGCCTGCCGCCGCTGGTCACGTCCTGGGAGATCCTGTCGCTCAAGAAGCAGCTGGCCGAAGCCCAGGAGGGCAAGCGTTTCCTGCTGCAGGGCGGCGACTGCGCCGAGTCTTTCGCCGACTGCGAATCCGCGCTTGTCTCGAACCGCCTGAAGGTCCTGCTGCAGATGAGCCTGGTCCTGGTGCACGGGCTTCGCCTGCCGGTGGTGCGCGTGGGTCGTTTCGCCGGCCAGTACGCCAAGCCGCGTTCGGCCGACATGGAAGAACGCGACGGTGTTTCCCTGCCCAGTTACCGCGGCGACTTCATCAACCAGCCTGAGTTCACCGCCCAGGCGCGCGTGCCCGACCCGCGGCGCATGGTGAAGGGCCACGCCCGATCGGCGATGACGATGAATTTCGTCCGCGCGCTGATCGACGGCGGGTTCGCCGACCTGCACCACCCCGAATACTGGGACCTGGGCTGGGTCGGCCATTCGCCGCTGTCGGACGAGTACCGTCGCATGGTCGCCGCCGTCGGCGACGCGGTGCGCTTCATGGAAACCATTTCCGGCGACACCCTGCACAACCTCAACCGCGCCGACTTCTACACCTCGCACGAAGCCCTGCTGCTGCCCTACGAAGAAGCGCTTACCCGGCAGGTGCCGCGCCAGTGGGGCTGGTTCAACCTGTCAACGCATTTCCCGTGGATCGGGATGCGCACGGCGGCGCTGGACGGTGCCCACGTCGAATACTTCCGTGGCCTGCGCAACCCGGTGGCCGTGAAGATCGGCCCCTCGGTCACGCCCGACCAGCTGCTCAAGCTGGTGGACGTTCTCAACCCGTCCAACGAGCCGGGCAGGCTGGCGCTTATCCACCGCATGGGCGCGGCCCAGGTGGCCGGCAAGCTGCCGCCGCTGCTCGAGGCCGTGCGCCGCGAAGGCCATCGCGTGCTGTGGGTCTGCGACCCGATGCACGGCAATACCGAAAGCACCAGCAACGGCTACAAGACCCGCCGCTTCGACAACATCCGCGGCGAGCTCGAGTCCGCCTTCGACCTGCATGCGGCCGCCGGCACCCGCCTGGGCGGCGTGCACCTGGAGCTGACGGGCGAAAACGTCACGGAGTGCACCGGCGGCGCCCGCGAGCTGACCGACACCGACCTGGCCCGCGCTTATCGGTCCAGCGTCGATCCCCGCCTGAACTACGAGCAGTCCCTGGAAATCGCCATGCTGATCGTGCGCAAGCAGGCCAGCCTGGCGACGCCTGTCAGCGCCTGAGCCCTGGCGTCCCGGTCAGGGCGCCAGCGTTGGCGTGAAGGCCGGTGGGCGGCGCGCCCGGGTCGCCTGTTCGAAGGCGTAGGCCATGGCCAGCAGCTGGGCTTCCGACCAGGCCGGGCCCATGAAGGACAGTCCCAGCGGCAGGCCGTGCACGTCACCCATGGGCACCGTCACGCTCGGCGTGCCTGCGACTGCCGCGACGCCATAGCCAGCGCCGGTGAAGTGGTCGCCCAGCACCGGATCGGTCGGCCAGGCCGGGCCGGTGGTCGGGGCCACCACCGCGTCGAGCTGCTTTTCCCGCAGCAGGGCCAGCAATCCTTCTTCGCCCGCCAGCCGGCGGGCATTGGCGCGCGCCTCCAGGTAGGCGGCATCCGTGAGCGGCCCCTTGGCCAGCGCCTGTTCGAACAGTTCCTGGTCGAAAAAGGGCATGGCCCGCTCGGCATTGTCCCGGTTCCAGGCCACCAGGGCCTCGAGGGAAGCCACCGGCGCGCCGCTGTCGGCCAGGTAGGTGTCCAGGCCGTCCTTGAACTCGTGGAGCAGTACCTCGAACTCGGCGCCGCCCCACTGCCGCCAGGTGGCGATCTCCACCGGGTCCACGACCTCGGCGCCGGCGGCACGCAGTGCTTCGATGGCGCGCTCCGTGGCCGCGTCCACGTCCGGGTGGTAACCCATGGCCTGGCGCAGCACGCCGATGCGCTTGCCGACCAGGGCCTGCGGGTCCAGGCCGGCCAGGTAATCAGCCGACTTGCCTTCGGCGCGGGCGCCGGCCGGGTCGGCGGGATCGGGCGCGGCCAGCACCGTCAGCAGCGCCGCCGCGTCGGCGACGGTGCGCGCCATCGGCCCGGCGGTGTCCTGGGAAATCGAGATCGGGATGATGCCGTCGCGGCTGACCAGGCCAACGGTGGGCTTGAGCCCCACCAGGCCGTTCACCGCCGACGGGCACAGGATGCTGCCGTCGGTTTCCGTGCCCACGCCCACCGTCGCCAGGCTGGCGGCGATGGCCGCGCCGGTGCCGGCGCTGGAGCCACAGGGGTTTCGGTCGAGCACGTAGGGGTTGCGGGTCTGGCCACCGCGGCTGGACCAGCCCGAGGTCGACCGGGACGAGCGGAAGTTCGCCCACTCGCTCAGGTTGGTCTTGCCCAGCACCACCGCGCCGGCGGCGCGCAGGCGCGCCACCAGGAAGGCGTCGTCCGCGGGGCGGTGTTCGGCCAGGGCCAGCGAGCCGGCCGAGTTCACCAGGCCGGCCACGTCGATGTTGTCCTTGATCAGCACCGGGATGCCATGCAGGGGCCCGCGGACCTGGCCGGCAGTGCGCTCAGCGTCAAGGGTTTCGGCCTGGGCCAAGGCATCGGGCGCGAGTTCAATGACCGCGTTGAGCCGCGGTCCGGCATCATCGATGGCGGCAATGCGGTCCAGGTAGGCCTGGGTCAGCTGCCTTGAATCCAGCTCGCCCTTGGCCATGCGCCGGCCGGCTTCGGCCACGTCGAGCTCGATGACGTCGATGGCGGCGGCGTCACCGGCCGCTTCGCCCGCGTCAGCCGGGGCGCCTTCGCCGGATCGTTCGCAGGCCGCGAGCAGCAGCAGGACGGGCAGGGCGAGGGCAGGGCGCATGGCAGGCTCCGGGAAAGGTCTCCCGGAGTCTAGCCAAGGTCGGCGCAGGTCGCGTGAGGAAAGCGAACCCTCAGAACGCGTAGCGCACGCCCACGTTCACGGTGGTGATCTTGCCGAACTCGTAGCCGGCGACCAGGGCAAGGTCGGGCCGGAAGTACCAGCGGCCGTTCACGCCGACCAGGATGTCGGAGTCGAAGCTATCGGAGCCCTCGGGAGCGATCTCGCCGACCGGCGTATAGCGCAGGTGGCCCTGGAGCTGGATCGCGGGCGTCGCGGCCCAGGTCATGCCGATCTCGCCACCGATGCCGTTCCCGTCGACGTCAGTGTCGAGATTGAAACCGGCGACCTCGACGTCCTTGAACTCGGCGTTGTCGAAGCTGAGGCGGCCGTAGAGATCGACCTTGGGCGAGACCGGGTAGGCGTAACCGACACCGATGCGCCAGCGCACCACGTCGAACTCACCTTCGAAGGTGTCCGTGCCATCCCTGACCTCGAGTTCCTGGCTGGCCGATGAAAACTCGCCGAATACGTGCACGTTCTCACCGAACTGCCACGCGCCGCCGATGAAACCGCCGCCGCCGGCATCGGTTTCGAGCTCGGCCGTGCCGCCGGCGCCCGTGATCGTCCCGGAGTTCTCCACGTCGTTGACGAAGCTGGTGATGAAGCCGCCTTCGATATACATAAAGCCGGGATCCTGCGCCGCCGCAGCCGCCGGAATGCCCAGCGCGAGAGCTGCGGCAAGTGTGATCATCTTGTGACGAGTGGACATACGCTTGTACCGTTTCTGGGGGTTGGAAAATGTGGCCGGGAGCATGTGTGGGCACCCGTGAAACGAGCGTGAGAGCAGGGTCCGGGCGACAGCAGCCAAAAAAAACGCCCCGGAATCCCGGGGCGTTCTGATATCCGGCTGTCGGCGCGAAATCAGCCGCGCGACGCCTTCTTGCGGTCGTTCTCGGTGCGGTGCTTCTTGCGCAGGCGGATCGCGACCGGGGTGATCTCCACCAGTTCGTCGTCGTCGATGAACTCCAGGGCCTGCTCGAGCGAGAACTTGACCGGCGGGATCAGGCCTTCGTCCTTGTCGGTGCCCGAGGCGCGGAAGTTGGTGAGCTGCTTGCCGCGCAGGGCATTGACGGTGAGGTCGTTGTCCTTGGAGTGGATGCCGACGATCTGGCCTTCGTAGATTTCCTCGCCCGGCTCGACCATCAGGCGGCCGCGCTCCTGCATGGCGATCTGGGCATAGGCCGGCGACGGACCGGTACCGTTGGAGATCAGCACGCCGTTCTGGCGCTGGCCGATCTCGCCTTCCTGCTTCGGCGCGTAGTGGTCGAAGACGTGGAACAGCAGGCCGGTGCCGGCGGTGATGGTGCGGAACTCGGTCTGGAAGCCGATCAGGCCACGGGCGGGGATCAGGAAGTCGATGCGCACGCGACCCTTGCCGTCCGGCTCCATGTTCTGGAGGATCGCCTTGCGCTCGCCCAGGCGCTGCATCACGCCACCCTGGTACTGCTCCTCGAGGTCGACGACCAGCGACTCGAACGGCTCGGACTTCACGCCGTCGATGTCCTTGATGATCACTTCGGGGCGCGACACGGCCAGCTCGTAGCCTTCGCGGCGCATGGTTTCGATAAGGATCGACAGGTGCAGTTCGCCGCGGCCGCTGACCTTGAACTTGTCGGCGTCGGCGGTGTCCTCGACCTTGAGCGCGACGTTGTGCTGGGTCTCGCGCATCAGGCGGTCGCGCAGCTGGCGCGAGGTCAGGAACTTGCCGCCGCTGCGGTCCTTGTTGCCGGCGAAGGGCGAGTCGTTGACCTGGAAGGTCATGGAGATGGTGGGCTCGTCGACCGTGAGCACCGGCAGCTGCTCGGCGGCGCCGACGTCGCAGACGGTGTCGGAAATGCCCAGGCCTTCGATGCCGGAGATGGCGATGATGTCGCCGGCGCGCGCTTCCTTCACTTCATGGCGTTCCAGGCCCATGAAGCCGAGCACCTGCAGCACCTTGGCGTTGCGGACCTTGCCGTCGCGGGCAACCACGGTGACCTGCTGGTTGGTGCGGATGGTGCCGCGCTGGACGCGGCCCACGCCGATGATGCCGACGTAGTTGTTGTAGTCCAGCGAGGTGATGCGCATCTGGAACGGCCCATCCATGTCCACCGGCGGCGGCGCCACCTTGTCGACGATGGTCTGGAACAGCGGGGTCATGTCGCCCGAACGCACGGACTCGTCCATGCCGGCGTAGCCGTTGAGGCCCGAGGCGTAGACGGTGGTGAAGTCGAGCTGTTCGTCGGTCGCGCCCAGGCGGTCGAACAGGTCGAAGGTCTGGTTGAGCACCCAGTCCGGGCGCGCGCCGGGGCGGTCGACCTTGTTGATCACCACGATCGGCTTGAAGCCCATCGCGAAGGCCTTCTGGGTGACGAAGCGGGTCTGCGGCATCGGACCGTCCATCGCGTCCACCAGGATCAGCACCGAGTCCACCATCGACAGCACGCGCTCGACCTCACCGCCGAAGTCGGCGTGGCCCGGGGTGTCGACGATGTTGATGCGGTATTCCTGGCCGTCCGGCGCGGTCCAGCGGATCGCGGTGTTCTTCGAAAGGATGGTGATGCCACGTTCCTTTTCGATGTCGTTGCTGTCCATCGCGCGCTCGGCGAGCTGCTGGCGTTCGCCCAGGGTGTTGGACTGCTTGAGCAGCTGGTCGACCAGGGTGGTCTTGCCATGGTCGACGTGGGCGACGATGGCGATGTTGCGGAGCTTTTCGATGGACATGCGGATGGACGCCTGGTGGCGCGCTGCTCTTGGCTGAGGAAGCCGATGATTATAGCGGTAAACGCTACCTGAATGCCCGTTCAGGCGCCCGGCTTGCCGGCGTCCTGTGGCATCCTAGCCGGCCTGCCGGGACCCGCCCGGCCACCGCACCGGAGCCATCCATGTCCCTGACCGCCGTTTTCACCACCTCCCGCGGCCCGATCCGCGTCAAGCTGCACGACGACAAGGCGCCGCTGACCGTCGCCAACTTCGTCAACCTGGCCCAGCGCGGCTTCTACGACGGGCTCAGCTTCCACCGCGTCATCCCCGATTTCATGATCCAGGGCGGCTGCCCGCGCGGCACCGGCACCGGCAACCCGGGCTATCGCTTCGAGGACGAGTGCCGTCCGGAACTGCGCCACGACAAGCCGGGCGTGCTGTCGATGGCCAACGCCGGGCCGGGCACCAACGGCAGCCAGTTCTTCATCACCCACGTCGCCACGCCCTGGCTGGACGGCAAGCACACCGTCTTCGGCGAAGTGCTGGGCGCCGACGACCAGGCCGTGGTCGATGCCGTGCGCGGTGGCGACAAGATCGAAAGCCTGAAGATCGAAGGCGACACCGCCCCGCTGCTGGCCGCCCAGGCCGACCGCGTGGCCGAGTGGAACAAGGCGCTCGACGCCGCCTGAGCCGGGCCGGGAAGGGCGGCGGGGCAGGCGCCCCGGAAGGGCCGCGTGGTATCCTTCCGGGGTTTCCCAGCCCGCCACCCAGACCCCGCGAGGATCGTGATGCCCCAGCTCGCCAAGCGCATGGGCCGTGCCAAGCCCAGTGCCATCATGGCCGTCGCCGAAAAGGCAAAGAAGCTCAAGGCCGAAGGCCGTGACATCGTCAGCTTCTCCATCGGCGTACCCAACTTCCTGCCCGGCGCGCACGTCTACGCCGCCGCCCGCGAGGCGCTTGAAAAGGACAGCGGCCAGTACGGCTCGAACCGCGGTTCGGATGCCCTCCTGGACGCCTTCCTGCACCACCTCGACGGCCTGGGCCTGACCGGCTACACGCGCCTGAACTGCTCCACCGGCATCGGCGCCAAGCACATCCTTTACAACCTGGCCGAGGCCCTGCTCGACGAAGGCGACACCATCGCCTACGCGGTGCCGTACTGGACCACCTACGCCGACATCGCCGAAGTGCTGGACGCGAAGATCCTCGAGCTGCCGTGCCCGGCCAGCCAGGATTACAAGCTCACCCCGGCGCAGCTCGACGAAGCCCTGGCCACCAAGCCCAAGGTCTTCCTGTTCAACAACCCGAACAATCCGACCGGCATGGTCTACACCCGCGAGGAAATCGCGGCCCTGGCGGACGTCATCGCCAGGCACCCGGACACCTGGGTGATCACCGACGACATCTACAACACCATGGTGTTCGACGGCCTGGGCTACCACAACTTCGTGCAGGCCCGCCCCGAACTTCGCGAGCGCGTTGTGTTCGTGGATTCGCTGTCCAAGACCTACGGCATGCCGGGCTGGCGCGTCGGCTTCATGGCCGGCCCCGAGGTCGTGGCCAAGGCCGTCACGGTGCTCAACTCCACCCACATCACCAACCTGCCCGAGGTCGTCACCGCCGCCGCCGTGGCCGCGCTGACCGGTCCGCAGGACGTGCCCACCGGCAAGTGCGCCGAGTTCCAGGCCAAGCGCGACATGGTGGTGGACACCATGAACGCCATCCCGGGCGTCATCTGCCCGAAGCCGCAGGGTGCGTTCTACGTGTTCCCCGACATCAGCTGCGCCTTCGGCAAGTCGCACAAGGGCGTGAAGATCGCCAACGACGTCGATTTCTGCTCCGTGCTGCTCGAAACCAAGGGCGTGGCCTGCGTGCCGGGTTCGGCCTTCGGCGAGCCGCGCGCGCTGCGCATCAGCTACACCTGTCCGACCGAGCAGCTGCCCAAGGGCCTGCAGCGGATCCAGGAATTTTTCGCCGAACTTTCGTAAGGAGCCTCCATGAAAACCCCCGTCCGTGTTGCCGTCACCGGCGCCGCTGGCCAGATCGGCTATTCCCTGCTGTTCCGCATCGCCTCGGGCGAGATGCTGGGCAAGGACCAGCCGGTCATCCTGCAGATGCTGGAACTGCCGATGGAAAAAGCCCAGGCCGCGCTCAAGGGCGTGATGATGGAGCTCGAGGACTGCGCCTTCCCGCTGCTGGCCGGCATGGTCGGCACCGACGACCCGATGGTCGCCTTCAAGGACGCCGACGTGGCCCTGCTGGTCGGCGCCATGCCGCGCGGCCCGGGCATGGAGCGCAAGGACCTGCTGCTCAAGAACGCCGAGATCTTCACCGTGCAGGGCAAGGCCATCAACGCCGTCGCCTCGCGCGACATCAAGGTGCTGGTGGTCGGCAACCCGGCCAACACCAATGCCTACATCGCCATGAAGTCGGCGCCGGACATCAACCCGGGCAACTTCACCGCCATGCTGCGCCTGGACCATAACCGCGCGCTGTCGCAGCTGGCCATCAAGGCCGGCGTCGACGTGGCCGGCATCGAAAAGCTGGTCGTCTGGGGCAACCACAGCCCGACCATGTATCCGGACTACCGCTTCGCCACCGTCGCCGGCGGTTCGCTCAAGGACCGGATCGGCGACGAGGCCTGGAACCGCGAGACCTTCATCCCGAAGGTCGGCAAGCGCGGCGCCGCGATCATCGAGGCCCGTGGCCTGTCCTCGGCCGCGTCGGCCGCCAACGCCGCCATCGACCACATCCGCGACTGGTCGCTGGGCACCAACGGCAAGTGGACCACCATGGGCATCCCGTCCGACGGCAGCTACGGCATCCCGAAGGACGTGATCTATGGCTTCCCGGTGATCTGCAAGGACGGCAAGTACGAGATCGTGCAGGGCCTGGAGATCGACGAGTATTCGCGCTCGATGATGGACAAGACCCTGGCCGAGCTCGAGGAAGAGCGCGCGGGCGTCGCCCACCTGCTCTGATGACACAACGAAGGCGGCCCCCGGGGCCGCCTTCTTGCTTGAAGGTTCCGAGAATGACTGCAAACGACTCCGCCGGCGCGCGTTTCCGCGCCGCCGTCCAGGAAGAATCCCCGCTGCAGGTGATGGGCGCCATCACCGCCTATGCGGGCCTGATGGCCAAGCGTACGGGCTACAAGGCGCTGTACCTGTCGGGTGGCGGCGTCGCCGCGAATTCGCTGGGCATGCCGGACCTGGGCATCAGCACCATGGAAGACGTGTTGACCGACGCCCGGCGCATCGTCGAGGCGACCGGCATGCCGTTGCTGGTGGACATCGACACGGGCTGGGGCGGCGCCTTCAACATCGCTCGAACCATCCGCAATTTCCAGCGGGTCGGCGTTGCCGCCGTGCACATGGAAGACCAGGTCGGCCAGAAGCGCTGCGGCCACCGCCCCGGCAAGGAAGTGGTGTCGAAGCAGGAAATGGTCGACCGGGTGAAGACCGCCGTCGATGCGCGTACCGATGACGCGTTCGTGATCATGGCGCGCACCGACGCGGCCGCCGTCGAGGGACTGGACGGCGCGATCGAGCGCGCCGTCGCCTACGTCGAAGCCGGCGCCGACATGGTCTTCCCGGAAGCCATGCGTTCGCTCGATGACTACCGCAAGGTCAAGGCCGCGGTGAAGGTGCCGGTGCTGGCCAACCTCACCGAGTTCGGATCCACCCCGTTCTTCACCACCGATGAACTGCGCGACGCCGGCGTGGACATCGCGCTGTACTGCTGCGGCGCCTACCGGGCCATGAACAAGGCCGCGCTGCACTTCTACGAAACGGTGCGCCGCGAGGGCACCCAGAAAAACATCATCGACAGCCTGCAGACCCGCGACGAGCTGTACGACTTCCTGGGCTACCACGCCTACGAAGACAAGCTCGACCAACTGTTCTCGCAGAAAAAAGACTGAGCAAGGAGCACCGCATGAGCGACAACAACACCCTGCCCAAGCCGAAGAAATCGGTGGCCCTGAGCGGCACGCCCGCCGGCAACACCGCGCTGTGCACCGTCGGCCGCAGCGGCAACGACCTGCACTACCGCGGTTACGACATCAAGGACCTGGCCACCAAGGCCGGCTTCGAGGAAGTCGCCCACCTGCTGGTGCACGGCGCGCTGCCCACGGCCAGCCAGCTGGCCGCCTACAAGACCAAGCTCAAGCGCCTGCGCGGCCTGCCCGCCATCGTCACCGATGCGCTGGAACTGGTGCCGGCCAATGCCCACCCGATGGACGTGATGCGCACGGGCTGTTCGGTGCTGGGCACCGTGCTGCCGGAGCGCGAAGGCCACCCGGTGGCGGAGGCCCGCGACATCGCCGACCGGTTGATGGCCAGCTTTGGTTCGATGTTGCTGTATTGGTGGCACTTCACCCGCAATGGCCGCCGCATCGACGTTGAAACCGACGACGACACCATCGCCGGGCACTTCCTGCACCTGCTGCACGGCGAGCCGCCCAGCGCCTCGCATGCCGATGCGCTGGACAAGTCGCTGGTGCTCTACGCGGAACATGAGTTCAATGCCTCCACCTTCACCGCGCGCGTAATCGCCGGCACCGGCAGCGACATGTTCAGCTGCCTCACCGGCGCCATCGGCGCGCTGCGCGGCCCCAAGCACGGTGGCGCCAACGAAGTGGCGATGGACATCATCGCGCGCTATTCGAGCGCCGACGAGGCCGAGGCCGACATCCGCGCCCGGGTCGAGCGCAAGGAAATCGTCATCGGCTTCGGCCACCCGGTCTACACCGTCGGCGACCCGCGCAACCCGATCATCAAGGAAATCAGCCGAAAGCTGTGCAAGGAAGGCGGCAACCAGGTCCTGTTCGACGTCTCCGAGCGCATCGAGACGCTGATGATGGACATGAAGAAGATGTTCCCCAACCTCGACTGGTACAGCGCCTCGGCGTACCACATGATGGGCGTGCCGACCCCGATGTTCACCCCGCTGTTCGTCATCGCCCGCACCAGCGGCTGGTCGGCGCACGTCATCGAACAGCGCATCGACGGCAAGATCATCCGACCCAGCGCGAACTACACCGGTCCCGACGACCGCGACTTCGTGGCGATCGACAAGCGCTGATCCAGGCGCCCGCCGAAAAAAAAGGCCGCGCAGCGATGCGCGGCCTTTCTTTTTCCGGCGAGGGGCGCGGTCAGGGCGCCATGCGCTGGGTCGCGGCGGGCAGGGCGGCCACGGTCAGGGTCGGCACCGGCGCGGCCTTGGGCGGCGTCAGGCGCTGGACGCGGAAAAAGGTGTGGTCGCCGATGGTCGCGACCTGGGGGTAGGTCGCCCAGTTCGGATTGGCCAGGGCCAGGGCCGCGAAGTGGCTGGCGCCCGGCACGACCTCCTTGCGTTCGCCCGGCGGCAGGCTCCAATCGGCCTGGGCCTGGAAGGCCACCTGCACGGCCCGTTCCCAGGCCTTGATGTTCTTCATGCGCAGGCCGGGGTTCACGATGGTCGGGGCGAACTGCTTGCGGGCGGTGACCACCTCGCAGACCGACTCGCCCCACTGGCCCGAGTCGCGGCGGCGCAGGGCCACCTCGGCCACGGCGCGCTGGCCCAGGGCCGACTGGTCGCGGGCTTCCAGGTAGACGGTGGTCGCCAGGCAGAGGGGGTCGGCGGCGGGCTGGGGCAGTATCGATGCCAGCCAAAGGACGAAAGACAGCTTCATGGCGGAACTCCTTGCTCCGTTGCGCCGCACTTTCCCGACCGCCAGAAGGCGGTTCCCGCTAGGGACCAACGGATTGGGAATTGAAGTGCGGCCTGGCGTTTTGGGGATGGACGAGCGGGGCTCGCACTCCGGGGTCGCTGGCGTCAGGTGAGCGACCCGCCGGAATCCCCTGGGAGCCATGCGCTCCGGGGCCGATTTATCGACACGGCCCGGGGCCGGGGTCGATTCCAGCCGCGGATACTACGCGATAGTTCCGAACCTTGCCTGAACGGCAAGAGCCAAGCCTTTGATTCTTATTGGAGTAATTGCTCAGAGCGCAGCGGCGAGGCGGCTTCCCTGGTCAATGGCGCGCTTGGCGTCGAGCTCGGCGGCCACGTCGGCACCGCCAATCAGGTGCGGGGCCAGGCCGGCGCCACGGAGCCCGTCGACCAGTTCCCGCAGGGGTTCCTGGCCCGCGCAGACGACCACGTGGTCCACCTCGAGCAGGCGCTCCTGGCCGTCCACCCGCACTTTCAGGCCGGCATCGTCCACGCCCAGGTACTCCACGCCCCCCAGGGCCTGCACGCCCTTGGCCTTCAGGGCCGCCCGGTGGATCCAGCCGGTGGTCTTGCCCAGGCGGGCGCCGGGTTTGCCGGGGCTGCGCTGGAGCAGCCAGAGCTCGCGGGCGGGCGCTTCGGGCTTGGGCTTGGCAAGCCCGCCGGGTCCCTCGAAGTCGGGTGCCACGCCCCATTCGGCCATCCACAGGGCCGGATCGAGGCTGGGCGAGGTGCCCTCGTGCACCAGGAATTCCGCCACGTCGAAACCAATGCCGCCGGCGCCGATGATCGCCACCCGGCGGCCGGGCACGACCCGGCCCTGCAGCACGTCCAGGTAGGACAGCACCTTGGGGTGGTTGGCGCCGGGAAAGGCGACCTTGCGCGGGCGGATGCCGGTGGCCAGCACGACCTCGTCGAAACCGCCCGCGGCCAGGCCGGCGGCATCCACCCGCTGGCCCAGGCGCAGGTCGACCCCGGTCAGCGCCAGCTGGCGGCCGAAGTAGCGCAGGGTTTCGTGGAATTCTTCCTTGCCCGGGATCTTCTTGGCCAGGTTGAACTGGCCGCCGATCTCGGCCGCCGAGTCAAACAGCGTCACCTGGTGGCCCCGGCCCGCGGCCACGCTGGCGCAGGCCAGGCCGGCCGGTCCGGCGCCGACCACGGCCACGCGCTTGGGGGCCGGGGTGGGCGTGTAATTGAGCTCGGTCTCGGCGCAGGCGCGCGGGTTGACCAGGCAGCTGGCCTTCTTGCCGACGAACACGTGGTCCAGGCAGGCCTGGTTGCAGGCGATGCAGGTATTGATCTCGTCCCGGCGGCCTTCGCGGGCCTTGCGGGCCCAGGCCGGGTCCGCCAGCAGCGGCCGCGCCATGGACACCATGTCGGCCTGGCCGCCGGCGAGGATGGCTTCGGCCTCGTCGGGCATGTTGATGCGGTTGGTGGCGACCAGCGGCAGCCCGACGTGGGGCTTGAGCTTGGCGGTGACGCCGGCGAAAGCCGCGCGGGGCACCGAGGTGGCGATGGTCGGTACCCGCGCCTCGTGCCAGCCGATGCCGGTGTTGATGATGGTGGCGCCGGCGGCCTCGATGGCCTTGGCCTGCAGCACGATCTCCTCCCAGTCCGAGCCGTTTTCCACCAGCTCGAGCATGGACAGGCGGTAGATAAGGATGAAGTCCGGCCCCACGGCCTCGCGGATGCGGCGCACGATCTCGACCGCGAAACGCATGCGGTTCGCGGGGCTGCCACCCCAGGCGTCCTTGCGCCGGTTGGTGCGGGCGCTGAGGAACTGGTTGATCAGATAGCCTTCCGAGCCCATCACCTCGACGCCGTCGTAGCCGGCTTCGCGGGCCAGCTTCGCGGTGGTGACGAAGGCCTTTATCTGGCGCTCGACACCCCAGGCGGTGAGTGCGCGCGGGGTCAGCGGGCTGATCGGCGCCTTAACCTTGGAGGCCGACACCAGCAGCGGATGCGCGGCATAGCGCCCGGCGTGCAGGATCTGCATGCAGATGCGGCCACCGGCTTCGTGCACGGCCCGGGTGACGATGCGGTGCTTGTGGATTTCCCAGGGCCAGCTGAGCTTTCCGGCAAAGGGCTTGAGCCAGCCGACCAGGTTGGGCGAGATGCCGCCGGTGACCAGCAGCCCGACGCCGCCTTCCGCGCGCTCGCGGAAATACGCCGCCAGCTTCGGGAAATCGCGCGCGTGGTCTTCCAGGCCGGTGTGCATCGATCCCATCAGGATGCGGTTTGGCAGGGTGCAAAAGCCCAGGTCGAGGGGCTGGAAAAGGTTGGGGTAGGGCTGGCTGGACATGGCGGGCGGCGTAGGATGGCTCCGGGCACCTTGCCCGGAACGGCGGGCCCGGACAAGACACCAGCGTATGGCGCGGCCGCGTAGGGCCCCGACATGCGTTCATGCTTCTGGCACCATAGCTTTTGCCCACGCACGCACGGACCGCCCGCCCATGAGCAACCCAGACATCCGTTCCGCCAAGCGCCCCGAGCCCGACCCGTCGATGGTCGACATCGCCAACTACGTCACCGACTACTACATCGGCTCGTCGGAGGCCTACACCACGGCGCGCTACATGCTGTTCGACTCGCTGGCCTGCGCGATGCTGGCCATGCGCCACCCGGAGTGCGTCAAGCATCTCGGGCCGCTGGTGCCGGGTGGGTCGCTGCCGGGCGGCGCGCGGGTCCCGGGCACCCACCATGAGCTCGACCCGGCGCAGGCGGCCTACAACATCGGCGTGCAGGTGCGCTGGCTGGATTTCAACGACACCTGGCTGGCCGCCGAATGGGGGCACCCGTCCGACAACCTGGGCGCCATCCTGGCGGTGGGCGACTACCTGAGCCGCAAGGCCGAGCGCGAGAACCGCAAGCCCGTCACGGTGCGCGACATCCTCACCTGGGCGATCAAGGCGCACGAGATCCAGGGCTGCTACGCGCTCAAGAACAGCTTCAACCGGGTCGGCCTGGACCACGTGATCCTGGTCCGCCTGGCCTCGACCGCCATCGCGACCCACATGATGGGCGGCGGCAAGGAGGAGATCATCAACGCGGTCAGCCACAGCTGGGCCGACGGCGGTGCCCTGCGCGCCTACCGCCACGCGCCCAACGCCGGCCCGCGCAAGAGCTGGGCCGCCGGCGACGCCTGCCGCCGCGCCGTCATCCATGCCCTGAACGCCATGAAGGGCTGCGTGGGCTATCCGAGCGTGGTCAGCGCCAAGACCTGGGGCTTCGCGGACGCGGCCTTCCGGGGCAAGGAGTTCGAGTTCGAGCGGCCGTTCGGCAGCTACGTGATGGAGAACATCCTGTTCAAGATCAGCTTTCCGGCCGAATTCCACGCCCAGACCGCGGTCGAATGCGCCCTCGAGCTGCATCCCAAGGTGGCCGGCAAGCTCGACCAGATCGAGCGCATCGCCATCCATACCCAGGAGGCGGGCATGCGGATCATCGACAAGACCGGCCCGCTGGACAACTACGCCGACCGGGACCACTGCCTGCAGTACATGGTGGCGGTGCCCCTGGTCTTCGGCCGCCTGACCGCCGACGATTATTCCGACGCCGTCGCCGCCGACCCCCGGATCGATGCCCTGCGCGACAAGATGGAGGTGCGCGAAAATCCCGATTTCACCCGGGATTACTTCGATCCCGAGAAGCGCTACATCGGCAATTCAGTTGAGGTTTACTTCAAGGACGGGACCTCGACGGGCAAGGTTTCCATCGATACCCCCCTGGGTCATCGCGACCGCCGGGGTGAGGGCATACCCGCCCTGCTGGCCAAGTTCGAGGCCGCCATGGCGGGCCAGCTCCCGGCCAAGCGGGTCCAGCAGCTGCTGGAGCTCACCGGGGACACCTCGCGTTTCGAGGCCACCCCGATCCACCGGTTCATGGACCTTTTCACTCCCTAGAGAAACTTCCCTTGCCTTGCGCCGGACCCTTTGTTAGATTCCCGTTAACATTCCGGTCGTTAAGGTCTGTCCCACTCAAGCGGCAAAGCATCGACCCCCTTGGTCCGCACCGTTCGAGCTGTTTCCCCTAAGTTAAAGATTGGAGCAAATCATGAAGAAGAAACTCCTGTGCTGTGCCCTCCTGGGCGCCATGGCGACTGCGACGTCCGCGATGGCTCAGGACTTCGATAATCGCTGGTATGTCTCCGGTGGCCTCGGTTTCAATTTCCAGGATGAAGATCGTGGTACCGAGGACGTTGCTTTCGGCACCCTCGGTATCGGTAAGTTCCTGACCCCGAACTGGTCGCTCGACGTCGAAGCCAACTACCAGAACCCGCAGCTCGAAGGTTCGCAGCTGCTGTTCAGCCAGTACGGCCTGTCGGTCGATACGCGCTACCACTTCCTGCGCGAAGGCAGCAACTGGTGGCCGTACATCCGCATGGGTCTTGGCTACCAGCGCGCCGAGGAAGAGTTCGACAACTTCCCGAACCCGAATTCCCCGGGCCAGCGTGAGGACTCCTTCCTCGCCGCCAACCTGGGCGTCGGTCTGCAGGCTGACTACGACCGCTACGCGCTCCGTGGCGAGCTGGGCACCCGCGTTTCGTTCGACGACACCTCGGTCGTGGCCCCGACCTCGAATTCGTTCGGCGACATCCTGGCCTCGGTGACCCTGCTGGTGAAGCTGGGCGACCTGCCGGCCCCGGTTGTGCCGGAAGAGCCGATGGTCCAGACCACCTGCGCCGACCTCGATGACGACGGCGACGGCGTCAACAACTGCGACGACAAGTGCCCGGGTTCGGTTGCCGGCCAGGCCATCGGTCCGGACGGTTGCCCGGTCCCGCTGACCATCGACCTGAAGGGCGTGAACTTCGACTTCGACAAGGCCACCCTGCGTCCCGACGCGGTCGTGATCCTCGACGAGGCCATCGCGATCCTGAAGAAGTACCCGCAGCTGAAGGTTGAGGTTGCCGGTCACACCGACTCCATCGGTACCGAGCAGTACAACCAGGGTCTGTCGGAGCGTCGCGCCAAGACCGTTTACGACTACCTGATCAACGCCGGCATCGGCGCTGACCGCATGGCGGGTCCGAACGGCTACGGCGAGAGCCGCCCGATCGACACCAACGACACCGCGGAAGGCCGTGCGCGCAACCGCCGCACCGAGCTGAACGTGCAGAACTGATTCATCGGTTCCACGGTGTTACCCGAAGCCCGGCCTTGTGCCGGGCTTCGCTTTTTGGCCGTTCCGTTCAGCAAATTGCGTTGCGCATGCCGGTCGCGAGGCCTAAGCTCTGCGAATTCCCGCACGCCCCCACGGTGAACAATGAAACGCACCCTGTTTTCGCTGATGCTGTCCGTCCCGATGCTTGCAACGGCCGTCGAGCCGACCCAGCCCGCCGAAACAGGCCTGGCTGCGGCGCCCGACTGTGTTCCCGCCACGCCCGCTGCGACGACGGTCGACACCGGCACGAGCGCCCAGGGCGCGATGTCCGGCCAGGACCTTCCCGCGACCCTGCCATGCGTGGACACCACGGCCAGCACGCCGCCGGCCGAACCCGCCTACGTGCCCAAGACCGCGCACGATAATTCGCCCTACCGGTTCGACATGAACCAGAACGGCAAGCGGATGACCGCCGACGAGTTCGACGCCTGGATGCAGGCCAAGGGAATTCGTGTCGCCACCGGCGCCCCCGGCACCACCAGCGGCCATCGTTCCGCCACCCAGGGCACCTCGGCTGCGAATCCGGTGACGCCGGCGCCCGACACCCGTCCCACGCCGCCGGCGCGCGACGACTAAGCGGCCGTCAGGCCTTGCGGAACCGGTAGTGCGCCACCAGCCACTGCCGCCCGTCCTCGTAGCCGAACAGCTCGGCGCAGGCCATCCAGAACATGCGCCAGCGCTGTGACCAGCGCTCGGCGTCTTGTTCGCCGTAGGTGCCGGCAAGGACTTCCAGCACCGCCTGCTGGTTGCGATCCTGGTTCTCAAGCCAATGGTTGGCGGTGCGCTGGTAATGCGTGCCCGGCAGCAGCCAGCGGTCCTCGATGGCAAGATCCTGCTGGAAGTGCAGCAGCGTGTCCGCCGACGGCATCAGCCCGCCGGTGAAGAAATACTTGCCCATCCAGTTGTCCTCACCGTCGGTGAGGAACGGGTACATCAGGTGCCGGTGCGCGAAGATGTGCACGAACAGCTTGCCGCCCGGCTTGAGCCAGCCGGCGATGTTCGCCAGCAGGTGCCGGTAGTTGCGCATGTGCTCGAACATCTCGATCGAGACCACGCGATCGTAGGTTGTTTCCGGCAGCTCCAGCTGCACGACGTCGCGGGTGAGGATCTCGACGTTGCCCAGTCCGCGTGCCGCCGCCTGCGCCAGGATGTGCTCACGCTGGCTGCCCGAGTTGGACACGCCGGTGATGCGTGCGTTCGGGTAGCGGGCGGCCATCCACAGCGTCAACGAACCCCAGCCGCAGCCCAGTTCCAGGATCTGCTGGCCGTCGGCCAGTTCGGCGCGTTCACCGTACAGGGCCAGCATCGCTTCCTCGGCCTCGTCCAGGCTTTCCTGGCCGGTCGGGTAGTAGGCGCTGGAGTATTTCAGGCGAGTGCCCAGGCATAGCTCGAAGAAGCGCGCCGGAACCTCGTAGTGCTGTTCGTTGGCAGCGGCGGTCTCGATCGCGATCGGGCTGCGACGCAGTTCGTCGAGCAGCTCGCGGAAACGCGCGTCGGCGCGGGCCAGGTCGTGCGCGCCTTCCTCGCGCAGGCGCTGGGCGCACAGGCGGCGGATACCGAGGCGGGTCAGGGCGTCGGGCACCAGCCCCCGCTCGCAAAGGTCGATCAGGGACATCGTTTACTCCGGGGAAGGGGAAGGCTTACGCGGCGGCCAGGGGAAGAATGCGCTGACCTCGCGCTGGTAGCGGCGGTAGTCCTCGCCGCGGCTGCGTTCGGCCTGTGCCTCGGTCCAGGGGATGCCGCTGACGCGGTAAAGGAAGGCGAACATCAGCACCGGGCCGAGCAGGCTCAGCCAGAACAGGCCGCCGCCGACCGCCAGGCAAACGTAGGCGAACCAGTGCAGCCATTCGAAGAAATAATTGGGGTGGCGCGACCAGCCCCAGAGACCGGCGCGACAGGTCTTGCCGGCATTGGCTTCATCGGCGCGGAACTTCGCCAGCTGGCGGTCGGCGATCGATTCCCCGGCCATTGCGCCCAGCCACACCAGGATCGCCAATACGGTCCAGCCGGTGAGGTGGAAGGCGCCGTTGTCGGCGGCCGCCACGAAAGGCAGGGCGAACAGGGCCACCACCACCGCCTGCATCTGGAAAAAGCCGAAGAACTTCGCCGGGCTGCCGTCCCAGGCCGCGCGCAGCGCGCGGTAACGGCCGTCTTCTTCTTCGTTGAGCACGCGGTGCAGCAGGTGCAGGCATAGCCGCGCGCCCCAGACGCTACCGAACATCGCCACCAGGCCCCGGCTCATCGGCGAACCTTCGCCGACCACGCCGATGAACAGCGCCGCCAGCGCCATCAGGCCGGCCCAGCCCACGTCCACGTAGCCCACGTTGCGCACGCGCATCGAAAAAGCCCACAGCGCGACCATCGCCAGCGCCGAGCCCAGCCAGACCACGCCGATGCTCAGCCAGGGATTGATCATGCCGCCGCCCGTTTGACGGCGGCGCCGGCAGCCAGGTGCTTGTCGATGGCGAACAGCAGCGGCAGCACGGCCGCCCAGCCCAGGGCCAGCGCGGTCAGCACCCAGGCCACGGGGGCACCGAAGCTGACCGCCTCGAAGGCGCCGGCGGCGGTCCAGTAGGCCAGCGGGCCACCGACCAGGCCCAGCGCCGCCGCCGCCAGCGGCCACTGGCGCAGTCGCGCCATCGAATGATTGAGCGTCAGGGCGAAACCTACCCACAGCGAGGCGATCCAGGCCGGCGCCACGCCCGACCAGGGCCAGGCTTCCGCATACACCAGCCAACCCGAGGAGGCGAAGGCGCTGTCGAGCGCGATGCCCAGGGGCAGGGCCACGGCAAGCAGGCGCAGGTCGTCGCGAGCGCGACCGCCCCAGGCCAGCACGGCGGCGGCGAAGGCCAGGGCGGCCAGCGGGCCTGCCCAGGCCAGGCCGGCGCCGGCACCGGCCACGCTGGCCAGCCAGACCGCCTGGAAGCCGACCACGTTGCCGAGGGTGAGCCAGGCTGCTTTCACGTCAGGCCACCTCGGGCGCAGGCAGGTACTGCGGGCGCCGGTTGCCCGGCCGCGCCAGCAGCAGGTGCACGTCCCCGATGGAGCGCTCCAGGAAGCCGCCCTCGCAGTAACACAGGTAGAACTCCCACATGCGGATGAAACGCTCGTCGTAGCCCTGGTGGCGGACCTCGTCGAGCCGGTCCATGAAACGCTGGCGCCAATGGCGCAGGGTCAGTGCATAGCTGGGACCGATGTCCTCCAGGTTCACCAGGCGCAGGTCGCTGGCCCGGGCCGCGGCGCCGGTGAGCGCGCTGACGCAGGGAATGAAGCTGCCCGGAAAGATGAAGCGCTTGATGAAGTCGACCGAACCCAGCGCCTGCTGGTAGCGGTGGTCCTCGATGGTGATCGCCTGGATGAGGGCCAGGCCCTCGGGCTTGAGCAGCGAGGCGCACTTGGCCAGGTAGGTGTCGAGGTACTGGTGGCCGATGGCCTCGACCATTTCGATCGACACCAGCTTGTCGAACTCACCCTGCAGGTCGCGGTAGTCCTCGAGCAGCACCGTCACCCGGTCCGAAAGGCCGGCGGCGGCAACGCGCTCGGTCGCGAGCGCGTGCTGCTCCCGGGAAATGGTGGTCGTGGTCACCCGGCACCCGAACCGCGAGGCCGCGTGCACCGCCAGGCCGCCCCAGCCGGTGCCGATCTCGACCAGGTGGTCGCCGGGCTGCAGATCGAGCTTGCGGCAGATACGCTCGAGCTTTCGCCACTGGGCCAGTTCGAGGCTGTCGCTCTCGTCGGCGAAGATCGCCGACGAATACATCATCGATTCGTCCAGGAACAACTCGAACAGCTCGTTGCCCAGGTCGTAGTGCGCGGCGATATTGCGCCGGCTGCCGGCGCGGGTGTTGCGTCGAAGGGCGTGCCAGCCGCGCAGCAGCCAGCCGCCGAACCGGGCCAGGCCGGTTTCCATGGCATCCAGGCGGTCGCGGTTGACCACCAGCAGCCGCACCAGCGCCACCAGGTCGTCACAGCGCCACAGCCCGTCCATGTAGGCCTCGCCGACGCCCACCGAGCCCTGAGAGGCGGCAGCGCGGTAGAAACCCGGGTCCAGCACCTCGATGCGGACGTCCAGGCCACCGGGCTCGCCCAGTTCGACCGTGCCAAGGGCATCCACGAGCTCGACCCGGCCTCCGGCCAGGCCATCAAGCGTGGCCAGCAGGCGTTGGCGCAGCAGGCGGTCGAGCGCGCCGAAGCGGGCTGCGCTTTGGGCGGGACTGGCCAGGCTGTCGGCGGTTGAACTCATCAGGGGCTCCGGGGCTGGGTATCGGGGTGCGGTTGGAAGGGCACGCGCTTGAACCACAGGCGCGCGGCCTGCCAGTAGATCGCCGCGCCCACCTTCGCGGTAAGCAAGGGATACCGCGCCAGGCATGAAGCCAGCGTGTTTCCGTTGAGCGGCCGGCGCTCGAGCACCAGGGTGGCGTCGAACTCGCGCTCATCGCCCAGCATGACGTCCATGTGCACGCGCAGGGCGTCCCCGGGCGGCTGGACCACCCAGCGGTAGCGCCGGTTCATGGGCATGAATGGCGAGACGTGGAACACCTTGTCGAAGTCCCAGTGCAACACCCCGCCGTGGTCCTGGGCGTGCGCGACGTCCAGCAGGTAGGCATGGCGCTGGTTCCAGGGGGTGTTGGTGATTTCCGCCAGCACCCAGTCCAGGGTTTCGCCGTCGTCGGCGAAGCCGTAGTAGAAGCTCACCGGGTTCATCGTCTTGCCGAAGTAGCGGGCATGCGTGAGCAGCCGGATCGGCCCGGTCGGCCGGGTTCCGCGCGCCGCCTGCACGTGGTCGCGCACGGCGGTGTCGATGGGCAGCGCCGGGTCGCCGAAATAGTCGCGCCGGCGCAGTTGGGCCAGGTTGGGGCGGTCCACCGACCACAGCCAGCGGCCGGCGAAGACCTGGTCGAGTTCGGCCAGGTCCAGGTAGAGCTGGAACATGCGGTAGCGGAAGGCGTGCCCGATCGGCGCATGCCGGCGATGCCGGACCCAGCCCTCGTAGATGGCGGATTTCAGGCCCATGCCACGCCCAGCGCGCGGGCGACCTCGACGCCGCTGCGCAGGCCGTCCTCGTGGAAGCCGAAGCCCCAGTAGGCACCTGCGAACCAGGTCCGGTTGTTGCCGTTGATCTCGCCGCGGCGGCCCTGGGCGGCGACGCTGGCATGGGTATAGACCGGATGCTGGTACTGCATGCGGGCCAGCACCTTGCCGGGGTCGATCGCCTGGCCGCGACCGAGGGTGACGACGAAGGGATCGGGGCTGTCGAGCGACTGCAGGTGGTTCATGCAATAGCTGACCGTGCAAGGCGCATCCGGCGTCTTGGGCACATAGGCGTTCCACGCCGCCCAGGCCTTGCGCTGTCGCGGCAGCAGGCTGGCGTCGGTGTGCAGCACGGTTTCATTGGTCTGGTACTGGATTGCACCCAGGACCTCGCGTTCGGCCTGGCTCGGGTCGGCCAGCAGGGCCAGGGCCTGGTCACTATGGCAGGCCAGCAGCACCTGGTCGAAACGCTCGGTGCCGCGGTCGGTCGCGACCTCGACGCCCAGGGCGTCGCGGCGCACCTGCCGCACCGGGCTCGAAAGTCGCACCTGCACGGCCCAGTCCTTTTGCATCGCCTCGATGTAGCGCGACGAGCCACCGCACACCACGCGCCACATCGGCCGGTCACGGACCTGCAGCATGTGGTGGTTGTCCATGAACCGCACCAGGTACTTGGCCGGGAAGTCCAGGACGGTTTCGGACGGCGACGACCACAGCGCCGACGCCATCGGCACCAGGTGGTCGCGCACGAACAGCTCCGAATAGCGCCCATCGCGCAGGTAGTCGCCCAGCGTCGGACCCGGGCCCGCGTCGGCCAGCAGCGCCGGCGCTTCGCGGTAGAAGCGCGTGATCTCGCGCACCATGCGCCAGAACCGGGGCGAAACCAGGTTGCGACGCTGGCAGAACAGGCCATTGAGGTCGGTGGCGTTGTACTCCAGGCCGTTGCCGGCATCGTGCACGGAAAAGCTCATGGTGGTCGGCTGGCTGGGCACGCCCAGTTCGTCGAACAGCTTCGTCAGCAGCGGGTAGTTGCCCGGATTGAAGACGATGAAGCCGCTGTCGACGCGGTAGGCGCGGCCGTCCTGTTCCACCTGGTGCGTGTGGGTGTGGCCGCCAAGCCGCGATTCGCGTTCGAACAACACGACCTCGTGCTGGCGCGAAAGCAACCAGGCGGCGCCCAGGCCGGCGATGCCGCTGCCCACCACCGCGATCTTCATGCGGCCTCCCGGCGCACCCCGCGCAGCGCCGGCGGCACCGGCCGCAGGTCGCTGACCAGGCCCAGCCAGGCCATGGTGCGCAGGACCAGGTAGGTCAGGTCCAGTTCCCACCAGGCAAAACCCTGCCGGGCCGAGCCTGGGAAGTGGTGGTGGTTGTTGTGCCAGCCCTCGCCGAAGGTCAGCAGGGCCAGCAGGGCGTTGTTGCGGCTGTCGTCGCGGGTCGCGAACCGCCGGCTGCCCCAGCGGTGGGCCAGCGAATTGATGGTCACGGTGAGGTGGAACAGCACCACGGTCGAGACGAAAAAGCCCCAGACCAGAAGCTGCGGACCGTTCGTGCCCAGGCCCGGATAGGCGCCTTCGAGCCAGGACCCCAGGCCGAACAGGCCGGCCGCCAGCAGCACCGGCACCAGGATGTCGTAGCGGTCGAGCAGGCGCAGCTCCGGGAAGCGCGCCAGGTCACGCACGGCCTCGAGGTCGGTGCGGAACGAGCGCCGGGTCAGGAACCAGCCCATGTGGCTGTGCAGGAAGCCATGGCGCGGCGAATGCACGTCGTGCTCGGTGTCGGCGTGGCGATGGTGGTGCCGGTGGTGCGCCGCCCACCACAGCGGCCCGCGCTGAACCGACGCGGCGCCGACCAGGGCGAAGACGAACTGCACCGGCCGCGACGTGCGGAAGGCCTTGTGCGAAAAGTAGCGATGGTAGAACCCGGTGATCGCGAACATGCGCAGGGCATACAGCGCCAGCGCCGTCCACAGCGCGAACCAGGAAAAGCCCACCCAGAACACGCCGAGGCAGGCCAGGTGCAGGCCGACGAAGGGCAGCACCCTCAGCCAGTCGATGCGGTCGATGTCGCGGCCGTCGTCTGCCGGCGCGGCGCCGGTGTCGAACCAGAGGAACAGGGCACGCAGGGCGCGACGCCAGGCAGGGGTGGGGGTCGGGTCGGGAGCGGTATCAGGCATGGGCGAATGGTCATCTTCACGCGGTGATGGGCCGGTGAACCGGTGCGTCGGGCTGGCGCACCGGCAATCCCCTGCGCCATGCTTCGTGCATGCCCGGACCCACCAACAAGGCCCGATCCACCGCGCCACGCCATGGCGTGGCGCGGGTGCTGTCCAAGCTGGGCCTGTGTTCGCGCACCGAAGCCGCGCGTTGGGTCGTCGCCGGGCGCGTGGCGGTGAACGGGCGCCTGGTCCGTGATCCGGAGTTTCCGGTCGTGCAGGGGCGCGACGCGCTTGCACTGGACGGCGCGCCGCTCGAGGCCGCGGGGCGGGTCGTGGTTGCACTCAACAAACCGCGTGGCCTGGTCACCACGGCCAGCGACGAACGCGGCCGCGACACCGTGTACCGCTGCCTTGAAGGCAGTGGCCTGCCCTGGCTGGCACCGGTGGGGCGCCTGGACCAGGCCAGCGAAGGCCTGTTGCTGATGGCCAACGACCCGGCGTGGGCCGCCACCATCACCGACCCGGCTACCGGGCCCGACAAGACCTATCACGTGCAGGTGGATGCCGTGCCGGACGAAGCCCTGCTGGGTCGCCTGGTCGCCGGCACCGACTGCGAGGGCGAATGGCTGGCGGCGCGTTCCGCCAGCTTGCTGCGCAGCGGCGGCCGCACGGCCTGGCTGGAGATCAGGCTCGACGAAGGGCGCAACCGCCAGATCCGTCGCCTGCTGGCGTCGCAAGGCTTGGAAACCCGCCGTCTCGTGCGCGTGGCCATCGGCGGCCTGGCGCTGGGCGACCTGGCCAAAGGGGCTTGGCGCCGGCTGTCGGATGCGGAAATATCGTCCCTGGCCCCACCGGGCCGGAGCTGAGCATGTCCGCCACGATCACCATCCGCCGCGCCGAACCCGGCGACTTCGCCGCCGTGCAGGCCATATACGCCGCACCCAAGGCGCAGGCGGGCACCCTGCAGCTGCCGTTCCCGTCGCTCGACCTGTGGCGGCAGCGGCTGCAGGCGGTGGACCCCAACGCCCACCTGCTGCTGGCCTGCGCGGACGGCGAGGTGGTGGGCCAGCTGGGACTGTACGGGTCGACCAATCCGCGTCGCCGGCACGTGGGCGACCTGGGCATGGGCGTGCGCGACGACTGGCAGGGACGCGGCGTCGGCACCGCGCTGCTGGCCGCCGCCATCGACCTGGCCGACCGCTGGCTGCAGCTGCGCCGGCTGGAACTGCAGGTCTACGCCGACAACCGCCAGGGCATCGCGCTGTATGCGCGCCATGGTTTCGTCGAAGAAGGGCGCCACCGCGACTTTGCCTTCCGCGATGGCGCCTACGTCGATGCGCTCAGCCTGGCGCGGGTGCGCCCCGGCCAGGATCCCGCGATCAGTCCTTGATCACGCCCAGTTCGCGGCCGACCTTGGTGAAGGCCGCGATGGCCTGGTCGAGGTGCTCGCGGGTGTGCGCGGCGCTCATCTGCGTGCGGATGCGCGCCTGGCCCTTGGGCACGACCGGGAAGAAGAAGCCGATCACGTAGATGCCTTCCTCGAGCAGGCGGGCGGCGAACTTCTGCGCCAGCGGTGCGTCGTAGAGCATCACCGGCACGATCGGGTGTTCGCCGGGCTTGAGGTCGAAGCCGGCGGCGGTCATCTGCTCGCGGAAGTAAGCCGTGTTGGCCTTGAGCTGCTCGCGCAGTTCGCCCGCCGCGGCCAGCATGTCGAATACCTTCGTGCCCGCGGCCACCACGTGCGGCGGCAGCGAATTCGAGAACAGGTAGGGGCGCGAGCGCTGGCGCAGCATCTCGACCACCTCGGCGCGGCCGGTGGTGAAGCCGCCCAGCGCACCGCCCAAGGCCTTGCCCAGGGTGCCGGTGATGATGTCGATCTTCTCCAGCACGCCCTTGACCTCGGCGCTGCCGCGGCCGCCGTCGCCCAGGAAACCGGTGGCGTGGCATTCGTCGATATGCACCAGGGCGCCGTACTTTTCCGCCAGGGCGGTGATCTGGTCCAGCGGCGCGATGAAGCCGTCCATCGAGAACACGCCGTCGGTGGTGATCATGATCGTGCGCGCGCCGTCGGCCTTCGCCTGCTGCAGCTGCTTTTCCAGGTCGGCCATGTCGCAGTTGGCGTAGCGGTAGCGTTTGGCCTTGCACAGGCGCACGCCGTCGATGATCGAGGCGTGGTTGAGCGCGTCGGAAATGATCGCATCCTCTTCGCCCAGCAGCGGCTCGAACAGGCCGCCGTTGGCGTCGAAGCAGGCGGCATAGAGGATGCTGTCCTGCTTGCCGAAGAAGGCGGCGATCTTTGCCTCCAGTTCCTTGTGCAGGTCCTGGGTGCCGCAGATGAAGCGCACCGAGGCCATGCCGAAGCCGTGGCTGTCGAGCGCGTCCTTGGCTGCCTGGATGACCTCGGGGTTGTCGGCCAGGCCCAGGTAGTTGTTGGCGCAGAAATTGAGCACGTTCGAGCCGTCGGCCAGGGTGATCCGTGCCGACTGCGGGCCGGTGATCACCCGCTCGGACTTGAACAGCCCCTGGTCGCGGATGGCGGTCAGTTCAGAGGCGTAGCGGGCGAGGTCGGGGGAGGGCATGGGCAGGCTCGTGGACGGGCGGTGGGGCGGCATTATGCCAAGACCCGCTTGTTGCGCTGCAGCATGGATTATGATTTCGTGAAATTTGCCCCTCCCTCCCAGGAACTGCCCCGATGAAGACCCGGAAACTGCTGCCTTTCGCCCTGGCTGCCGCGCTGTTCGCCCTGCCGCTGGCCGCCACCGCCCAGGACGCCGAAGAGGCCGCCGACGAAGCCTCCATGTTCAGCTGGAATGCCGCCCTCGCCACCGACTACATGTTCCGCGGCGTCTCCCAGACCGACGACGAGGCCTCGCTGCAGCTGGGCGCCGACCTGGCCTTCGACAACGGCATCTACGTCGGTGTCTGGGGTTCGAACGTGGATTTCGGCACCGGCGGCCCGGACATCGAAATCGACACCTACATCGGCTGGAACGTCGACCTGTCCGATCGCTGGAACCTGGACCTGATGCTCAACCGCTACAACTACATCGGCGAGCAGGACGGCTACGGCAGCATCGACTACAACGAACTGATCGGTGTCCTGGCCCTGGACGAGACCTGGTCGTTCACCCTGGGCTACACCAATGACGTCTACGCGCTAGACGACGATGGTTTCTACTACGCCCTGGGCGGCAGTTTCGAGCTCGGCTATGACTGGGGCCTGGACATCACCTTCGGCCGCAGCACCTTCGGCAACAGCACCGGCATCGACGACTACAGTGATTTCTCGGTCGGCGTGAACCGCGACTTCGGTCCGGTCAACCTGGCCGTCGGTTATTACGGCACCGACGGATCGGGCGACGACAACTTCGGCGAGGCTGCCGACAACCGCTTCATGCTGACCCTGTCGATCGGCGGCTGAGCCCGCTTCCGGCAAGAAAAAGGGCGCCCCCGGGGCGCCCTTTTTCGTTTGCGTCGCGATGGCTTCAGCCCCAGCTGCAGACGACCTTGCCGCACTGTCCGCTTTCCATCAGTTCGAAGCCCTTCTGGAAATCGTCGATGTGGATCTGGTGCGTCAGCACCTTGCCCAGGGGGAAACCCGACTGGATCAGTTGGGTCATCTTGTACCAGGTCTCGTACATCTTCCGGCCGTAGATGCCGTGCAGCACCAGGCCCTTGAAGATGACCTTGTCCCAGTTGATGCCGGCGCCGTTGGGAAGGATGCCGAGCAGGGCGACCTTGCCGCCGTTGTACATGCAGTCGAGCATGTCGTTGAAGGCGTGCGGGTTGCCGCTCATCTCCAGCGCCACGTCGAAGCCCTCCATGTGCAGGTCCTTCATGACGTCCTTGAGCGACTGCTTGGAGACGTTGACCACGCGGGTGGCGCCCATGTCGGCGGCGAGCTTGAGGCGGTAGTCGTTGACGTCGGTGACCACCACGTTGCGCGCGCCGATGTGTTTGCAGATGCCCGCGGCGATGATGCCGATCGGGCCCGCGCCGGTGATCAGCACGTCCTCGCCGACCACGTCGAACTCCAGCGCGCAGTGCGCGGCGTTGCCGTAAGGGTCGAAGAACGCCGCCAGCTCCGACGGGATGCTGTCCGGGATCGGCCAGAGGTTGGACGAAGGCATGACGATGTATTCGGCGAAAGCGCCGTTGCGGTTCACGCCGATGCCGGTGGTGTTCGGGCAAAGGTGCTGGCGGCCTGCGCGGCAGTTGCGGCAGTGGCCGCAGACGATGTGGCCCTCGGCCGAGACGCGGTCGCCGAGCGCGTAACCGGTGACGCCCGGGCCCATCTCGACGATGCGGCCGACGAACTCGTGCCCGATGACCAGCCCGGGCTTGATCGTGCGCTGGCTCCACTCGTCCCACTTGTAGATGTGCAGGTCGGTGCCGCAGATGGCGGTCTTTTCCAGCTTCACCAGGACTTCGTTGGGGCCGGGCGAGGGCACGGGGACCTGTTCCATCCACATGCCTTTTTCGGGGTGGCGCTTTACCAGCGCCTTCATCATCTGCTGTGCCATGGTGTGTTCGGTCCGTCGGTCCGTGGGGCCCGTGCGGGGCCGTGAAGCCCGCAATTATACGCCGCCGGCGTTAACCGGCCGGCAAGGCCTACAGCCGGTGTTCAGGGCAGTTCGATCCGCCAGCCCAGGGCCAGCAGCTGTTCGTCCAGGAAGGCGTGGCCGAAGCGCGTGCGCCACTCGATGAAGGCCGAATGCCCGCCGGTGAACACGAACACGGCGCCCAGGCCGGCTTCGCCCCAGTTGCTGTCGGCGTCATCGGTGTCGAAGACCACCGGCGTGCCATTGGCGTCGGCGGCGAAGCTGACCGCCAGCGGCCGGGCACCATTTGCGAACTCGTGGCGCCAGCCCAGCCGTGCCTGCGGTTGCCAGATGCCCCAGGCAGCCGACACCGTCCGTGCCAGCCCGACGTCCAGGCGCCCCCGCCGGCTGTTGATCGTACGTCCGGGGACGGCCAGTGCCAGGCCGGCACCGCCGGATTCGGTGTAGGCGTCGATGCGCGTTCGTTGCCAGTCGAGGCCGCCCGACAGCTGCCATTCCCAGGCCTGCCGGGCATGGCTCCAGGTGGCGCCCAGGCCGGCCAGCGTGCGCGAGGCCGACGCATCGGCGGTGGCAAGCGCCTGCACTGAAACACCGCTGAGCAGGGTGTAGTCGATGGACCGGCGCAGGTCGTAGTCGCCGTCAAGACGGCCGGCATAGGCATCGATGGCCAGGCTGTCGCTGGCGGTCCAGCCTCCCAGCAGCATCGCACCGGTGTAGCGGGTGCGGGTGCGCCCGCCGGAGCCCAGGAAATCCAGGTCTTCGCGGGAGTGGTTGAGCAGCAGGCCAAACCGCCAGTCCGCGCGTGGTGCCCAGTCCAGCCCGGCGCCGAGCGACCAGGTGTCGCCGTCGAAAGGGGCTTCGTTGATGCCACCGCGGCGCTTGAGCCGTCCGGCATCGGCGCTGGCGAAAGCCGACCAGCCGGCGCCCAGCTCGGTACGCAGTTGATCCTGGTCGGGGGAACCGTCGCGGGTGGCGGCCCGGCCCTGGCCGGGGATTTCGCCCAGGAAATTGCCCGCCGCCGAACTGTCGCGACTGCCGGGCCCGCCGTTGGCGATCTCGGTGCAGCGCTGCGCCAGCTCGCTGCCGGGGGCGGCGCCCAGGCACAGGGTGGTCCAAAGATTGGCCAGGGCGTCGTCGGGTGCTTGCGCGCGCACCGGCAGAGCCATGGCCATGCCGCACAGCCCGAAGGCCAGCAACCAGGTGCGCATACGCATATCCAGCCCTCCCGTGTCCCCTGCCGAAAGTCTACGCCGCTGCTGGCTGTCGGCAAGCGCCGCCGCTGCTAGGCTTGGGGTTTCGCCCCACTGAGGTCAAACGCATGCGAGTGACGATCCTGGCCGCCGCCCTGGCGCTCTCTTTTTCCGCCCACGCCCGCGAAGGCATGTGGGTGCCCCAGCAGCTGCCGGAAATCGCCGGCCCGCTGAAACAGGCCGGTCTTGAACTGGCGCCCGAACAACTGGCCAATCTCACTGGCGACCCGATGGGCGCCGTGGTCGCGCTGGGCGGCTGCACGGCCTCGTTCGTGTCGCCCGAAGGCCTGGTGGTCACCAACCACCACTGTGCCTACGGCGCGATCCAGCTCAACTCCACTGCCGAACGCAACCTGATGGAAGTCGGCTTCAACGCCGCCACCCGCGGCGAGGAGCTGTCTGCAGGGCCCAACGCCCGCGTCTACGTGATGGACCGCATCACCGACGTCACCGACAAGGTGCAGGCAGCCGCGGGTGAGCTGGGCGGCATCGAGCGCAACAAGGCGCTCGAGGACGTCCAGAAGCAGCTGATCGCCGAATGCGAGCAGGGCGAAGGTTATCGCTGCACGCTCTACAGCTTCTTCAGTGGCCAGACCTACCGGCTGTTCCGCCAGGTCGAGATCAAGGACGTGCGCCTGGTGTACGCGCCCCCGGGCAGCATCGGCAACTACGGCGGCGAAGTGGACAACTGGATGTGGCCGCGCCACACCGGCGACTTTGCCTTCTATCGCGCCTACGTCGGCAAGGACGGCAAGCCGGCCGCATATTCCGAAGACAACGTTCCCTACCAGCCGAACCAGCACCTGAAGCTGGCCGGGAAGGGTCTTGAGAAGGGCGACTTCGTGATGGTCGCCGGTTACCCGGGCAGCACCAGCCGCTACGCGCTGTACGACGAATTCCAGGCCGTGGCCAGCTGGCAGTACCCGAAGGTCGGCCAGCACCTGCGCAACCTGGTGGGCATCATCGAAGCGGCCGGCAACGACGACGCCGACATCGAGGTCAAGTACGCCAGCCAGATCCGCGGTTACCAGAACGCGATGAAGAACTGGTCTGGCCAGCTGGAAGGTTTCGAACGCATCGGTGCCTCGGCCACCAAGCGCGCCGAGGAAGATGCCGTGCTGGCCTGGCTGCGCAAGCAGGGCGACGACGGCAAGGCCGGCCTGCAGGCACACGCCCGCCTGGTGGAACTGGCCGCCGAGGCCCGCGCCACCCGCGAACGTGACCTGATCGTCGGCCAGATCGCCGGTGGTGGCCTGCTGGGCAACCTGCGCATGCTGCACCGCCTGGCCATCGAATCGGCCAAGCCGGACGCCGAGCGCACGGTGGGTTACCAGCAGCGCGACCTGCCGCGCATTGAAGGCGCGGTGCGCCAGCTCGATCGCCGCTACCACCCGGAAATGGAAAAGCAGCTGATGGCCTACTGGTTGGCTGAGTACATCCAGCTGCCGGCCGACCAGCGCGTCGAGGCGATCGATGCCTGGCTGGGCGGCAACGACCAGGCGGCGATCGAGCGCGCGCTCGATCGCACCTACGCGGGCACCACGCTGGCCGACACCGACGCCCGCCTGGCCCTGCTCAAGGCCGACCAGGCGACGATCGAAGCCATGGACGACCCGCTGCTGGACCTGGCGGTGGCGCTGTACCCGACGATGAAGGCGGTGGAAGACCGCAACGACGCGCGTTCGGGCGACCAGAACCGCTACCGCCCGGTGTACCTGGCGGCGGTGCAGGGCTACAAGCGCGAGCAGGGCGAGGGGGTGTACCCGGACGCGAACCTGAGCCTGCGCATCACCTACGGCAACGTGATGGGTTATTCGCCGAAGGATGGCGTGTACTACACGCCGTTCACCTCGCTCGACGGGCTGGTGGCGAAGGCGACGAACGAGGAACCCTTCGACGCGCCCAAGGCCCAGCTCGACGCCATCGCGGCGATGAGCGAGGAAGAAAAGGCGGCGGTGCCGGTGAACTTCCTGTCGGACCTGGACATCACGGGCGGCAATTCGGGCTCGCCGGTGCTCAACGGCAAGGGCGAGCTGGTGGGCCTGGCCTTCGACGGCAACTGGGAGTCGGTGAGCTCGAACTGGGTGTTCGATCCGTCGATGACCCGCATGATCTCGGTGGACCACCGCTACATGGTCTGGATCATGGACAAGGTCTACCCGGCCCCGCACCTGCTCAAGGAAATGGGCGCCCGCTGAGGCCCGCTGTGATCGCAGGGGCTTCGGTCCCGGAACGATCCACCCCGGAAACGGCGCGCACTCCGCGCCGTTTTCTTTTTTTCGCGAAAACCTTCCTCCCGTGGGAGGGACTTCGGTCCCGGGCTCCAGGCCTTGGCCTTCGGCCAAGTGCCAGCCCTGATGGTGTCGCGGCTGGAGGCGCCGCGCCTTCGCCCCGACCGACACGCCGTGAACCCATCCATGGGGGCTCCTCGTCGACATCCATGTCTCCGAGGGTCGGCCGGAGCGAAGGCGCGACACCTCCCCAACGCCACGTCGTGGCCGATCGGAAAGCGGCTTCTCTGCAACTCGGGGCGATGGCCTGAGCTTGTGGCGCGAGCGCGCGCTGCGCTCTTGATCTCCTGGCGGCCTCGACGTTCATTCCGGGAGGTAGCGTGCAGTCGCCCTGGCCGACCCTCGGAGACATGGATGTCGACGAGGAGCCTACATGGACGTACTTGCGGCGTGTCGGCCAGGGCGACTGCACGCTGCCTCCATCCGCGAAAAGAACGGAAACGACACTTGGCCGAAGGTCAAGGCCAAGGCCTGGAGCCCGGGACTGACGTCCCTCCTACAAGGGGGGGCGGGGATTGGTTTACAGTGGCGGCAGTCGGCGAAGGGAGCCTGAGATGCTGGTTCGTTTCCACGGTGCCGCCGGTGAAGTCACCGGTTCCTGCCATGAGGTCGAGGCCAACGGCCACAGGCTGCTGCTTGATTGCGGCATGATCCAGGGCAGCGACGAGGACGAACGTCGCAACGAGGACCCGTTCCCCTTCGATGTCGGCGACATCGACGCCGTCGTGCTCAGCCACGCCCACATCGACCACAGCGGCAGGTTGCCGGTACTGGTCAAGCGCGGCTATCGCGGGCCCATCTGGACCGAACACGCCACCGCCGACCTGCTCAAGGTCATGCTCGAGGATTCGGCGAACCTGGCCCAGATGGACGCCGACCGCGACAACAAGTATCGCCGCGACGGCAAGACCAACCACAAGCCCCTTTTCACCAAGGCCGACGTCGCCGCCGTGCTCAGGCAGGTGCGTGGCATCGACTACGAAACGCCCCGCGAAATCCTCGGCGGCGTCACCCTCACCCTGCGCGACGCCGGCCACATCCTGGGTTCGGCCTCGGTCGAACTCGCCGCCGATGAATCCGCAGGCCGGCGCGTGCTGGCGTTTTCCGGCGACATCGGCCCGCGTGGCACGCCCATCCTGCGCGACCCCGTGCCCGTGCCCCGGGCCGACCTCGTGCTGCTCGAGTCCACCTACGGTGGCCGCGAACACCGCGAGCGCCAGTCCACCCTCGACGAAATCCGCGACGTGCTCGAACACGCCTGGGCCGACCAGGGCAACATCATCATCCCGGCCTTCGCCGTCGGCCGCAGCCAGGAGCTGTTGTACTGGTTCGCGCGCCAGTGGGACGAGTGGAACATGTCGCGCTGGAAGATATTCCTCGACAGCCCCATGGCCATGCGCGTGCTCGAGGTTTATGGCCGCCATGAACGCCTGTTCGACGCCGATGCCCAGGCCGTCTGGAACGGCCGGCCGCATCCGTTCAAGCTGCCCAACCTGCAGCTCACGCCCGAAGTCGCGCAGTCGCAGGCCATCAACAACATCAAGGGCGGCGCGATCATCATTGCCGGCTCCGGCATGTGCAACGGCGGCCGCGTGCGCCACCACCTTCGCCAGAACCTCGGGCGCAAGCAGTCGCACGTGATGTTCGTCGGTTACCAGGCGCGCGGCACGCTCGGCCGGCGGCTGGTCGATGGTGCCGAAACCGTGCGCATCTTCGGCGAGGAGATCCGCGTCAACGCCGTTCGCCATACCGTCGGCGGCCTGTCGGCGCACGCCGGCCAGTCCGGGCTGATGGACTGGTACGGGGCCATCGAAGGCCGGCCGCCGGTCGTGCTGGTGCACGGCGAGGACGATGCGCGCGAAGCCCTGGCCAAGGCGCTGGACAAGAAGCTCGGCGCCGAGGTCAGCCTTTCGCGCGTGGGCATGCAGCGCGAGGTCTGAAGCCGGCGTGGCCACCACCGATCCCGGCCAGGCTCCCGAATCCGGCGCGCGGCCCTTCGCGGTGCCCTGCGTCCGGCTCGACCAGCGCGCGCCGCTGCGCTGGCTGCGCGCGGGCTGGCGCGACTACCGGCGCGCGCCCGGGCTGAGCCTTCTGTTTGGTGGCGTGGTGCTGGTGGTGAGCCTGCTCATTTCAGCCCTGGCCTGGAGCCTGGGGCGGTTTGCGCTGCTGGCGGCGCTGGTCTCGGGATTCGTGTTCGTGGCGCCGCTGCTGGGGGTCGGGCTGTATTGCGTGAGCAGGGAACTGGAGGCCGGGCGCCAGCCGCGCCTGAACGATTCCTTCGTGCTGGCCCGTCGGGTGGTGGGTCAGGCGGGGGTGTTCGCCCTGGCCCAGGGCATCGTGCTGATGCTGTGGTCGCGCGCGGGCATGATGGTCAACGCGCTGGTGCCGATCGAACGTGGCGATTTCGCCACCTGGGCGGAATTCCTGCTGATCGGTTCGGCGGCCGGTTCGGTGTTCGCGGCCCTGACTTTCGCGATCGCCGCGTTTTCGCTGCCGATGATCGCCGACCGCGACGTGGACATGGTCACTGCCGGCGTTTCCAGCGTGAACGCCGTGCTGCGCAACAAGCTGGTCGCCCTGCAGTGGGCGGGCTGGATCGTGCTGCTGACCGCGCTGGGTTTCCTCACGGGCTTCGTGGGCCTGGTGCTGGTGATGCCCTGGCTGGCCTACGCCACCTGGCACGGCTACCGCGAAACCCTGGACGCATCGGCCTGGCCGCGGCTGGACTGAAGCGCGGGGCCAATCAGTTTCCCGGCGGCGTGTCCCGGCCGCAGAGGCAGGTGCCGTCGTCGAAGACCACTTTCCACCGGCCGTCGGGATCACGGCGCCAGGTGGAGCGGAATTCCAGGATGGGCGTGCCCGCGGGGTCGAAGACGGGGCCCTTGGTCTGGGCCAGCTGGCCCCCTTCGAGTACGACCACGGTTTCCGGGCGCCACGAGAACGGTGCCTGGGCGCCTTCGAAATACTTGCCCCAGGCCGCCAGGATCGCCGGTTTGCCGCGCAGGCTGTCGGGACCCGGCTGGAAGATGGCGTCATCGGCGATGAAGCCGGAGAACGCTTCGATGTCGCGGTCGGCCATGCTTTTTGCGAACGCCGTTTCGGCAGCGGCGACGTCTCGCGTCAGCGCGTCCAGGTCCAACGCCGTCCCGCGCGGAGCGGATTGGCTGGCGCAGCCGGAAACCACCATCAGCAGGGCCAGCAGGAAGGGAGTACGCATCGTCGATGCCCTCGTGGCGGGGACGGGAAGGGTTTGCCAGCGCTGGCCGAAGCATGGCGCGCGCCGGATCTGCGCGCGTCGGTCACAAGTCACGTTCAGCGCCGTACCGCGACCACCTTGCCGATCCACTGCCGGGCGGGCACGGGTCCCGATTCCCGGCTGTCGCCGCCCAGGTCACGATGGTCCACCAGCACGAAGACATGCCCCGGCGGCACCGGGGTTTCCGGAAGGTCGCGCCCGGCTCCGGCGCCGACCTCCACGTCGACGCCGGCGGGGGCGGGCATCATTTCCCCGTCCACGAATAGCTCGCCCAGCCTGAGCGCCACCTGCTGCCCGGGCCCGGCGACCACGCGCCCCACGCGCGGGCCCTGGGGTCCCTGGTAGACCAGCAGGTCGTCCGCCTGCGGCGGGCTGCTGCGAAACGCGCGGGTGTCCACCACCAGTTCATAGCCTTCAACCAGCGTGGGCTCCATGGCGCCGGACGGCATGGCCAGGGTCGTGCGGCCCCAGAGCCGGGCGCCGTAGTCGGACGAGGCGGTGCCAAGCGGGTTGATCAGGTAGGCCGCGACGGCCAGCGCTCCGGCCAGCGCGGCGGCGAACAGCCAGGTCGCCGGACGGCGCTTCGACGTGCGCGCAGGGCCCGTGCTCATGGAGGCGATACCGGGCTTCCGGTAAAAAGGGGGGCTGCAGGGGCCAGGCAAGGGGTGGACTGATGGCGGTTGAACATGGCGCGGGTGACCTCGTCCGGGTAGTGGCGTTGCTGGGTGCCGCCGTGGTGGCCGTGCCGCTGTTCCGGCGCCTCGGGCTGGGGTCGGTGCTCGGCTACCTGGCGGCTGGACTCGCGGTGGGGCCGTTCGGCCTGGCCTTGTTCACCGAACCGGCGGCCATCCTTCATGTCGCCGAACTGGGTGTCGTGATGTTCCTTTTCATCATAGGCCTGGAGATGCGCCCATCCCACCTCTGGCAGCTGCGCGGGCAGATCTTCGGCCTTGGCGCGCTGCAGGTCGGGCTGGCGACGGCGGTGATGACTGGCATCCTGCTGGGTTTCGGGCTGGCGCTGCCGGTGGCTTTCCTGGGAGCCGCCGGTTTCGTGCTCACTTCCACGGCCATCGTCATGCAGTTGCTGGGCGAGCGGGGCGACATCGCCCTGCCGCGCGGGCAGCGCATGGTGTCGATCCTGCTGTTCGAAGACCTGCTGATCGTGCCGTTGCTGGCCCTGGTGGCCTTCATGGCGCCGGTCGTGCCCGGCGAAGACGGCGGTTCGCGCTGGCTGGCCATCGTGCAGGGCGTGGCGGCCCTGGCGGGGCTGGTGGTGGTCGGTCTGTGGGGCCTGAACCCGCTGTTCCGCCTGCTGGCCCGGGCCAAGGCGCGCGAGGTGATGACGGCCGCGGCGCTGCTGGTCGTGCTGGGTTCGGCGGAGCTGATGGACCAGGGGGGTCTTTCGATGGCGATGGGCGCTTTCCTGGCCGGCGTATTGCTGTCGGAATCGGCGTTCCGCCACCAGCTTGAAGCCGACATCGAACCCTTCCGCGGCCTCTTGCTGGGTCTCTTTTTCCTGGCCGTGGGCATGTCCCTGGACCTGGCGGTGGTGGCGGGCAACCTGGCCTTCATCGCGGCGGCGGTGCCGGTGCTGATGCTGGCCAAGGGCCTGTGCATCTACCTGGTGGCCCGGGTCCTGCGCAGCTCGCACGCCGACGCGCTCGACCGCGCCGTGCTGATGGCGCAGGGCGGCGAGTTCGCCTTCGTGCTGTATTCGGCGGCGGTCGCGGTCGGCCTGCTTGATGCCCGGACCCACGCCAATCTCACCGCCATCGTCGTGCTTTCGATGGTGCTCACGCCGCTGGTGGTGCTGGTGGTGCGGCGGCTGTTGCCAAAGCCCGAGGCGCCCTCGATGGCGGGCGTGGAAGCGGCGAACGGGCTCCAGGGCAGCGTGCTGGTGATCGGCTTCGGCCGCTTCGGGCAGGTGTCGAGCCAGGCCCTGCTGGCCCGCGGCGTGGACGTGACGATCATCGACAACGACATCGGCATGATCACCAGCGCCGCGGACTTCGGCTTCAAGGTCTATTACGGGGATGGCACCCGGCTCGACGTGCTGCATGCCTCCGGCGCCGGACGGGCACGCGTGATCGCGGTATGCGTGGACGACCGCGGCGCGGCCACGCGCATCGCCGAAGTGGTTCGTTCGGCGTTCCCGCAGGCGGCGGTGCTGGTGCGCAGCTTCGACCGCGAACATTCGCTGGAGCTGGTGCGCATCGGCGTGGACTTCCAGGTTCGCGAGACCTTCGAGTCGGCGGTCATCTTCGGCGGCGCGGCGCTGCGCGAACTGGGTGTCGACGAGGACGAGGCGGTGATGGTGATGGACGAGGTCCGGCGCCTGGACGCAGAGCGTTTTGCGCTGGAAACCGCCGCTGGCAGCGCCGCCGCGGGCGCCGGCCTGATGCACACCAATACCGCTGCCGGGCGCATGCGCCAGACGCCGCTGGTGCGGCCCAAGGCCTCGGGCCAGGTGCTCAATCCCGAAGAGGCGGTCAGTCCCGCGCCGGCGCCGGCGGCCGGTCGAAAGGCATCGTCTCCGGACTGACGGCGCCGCCGGAGATGATGAAGGCCATGGCCTCGTCCACGCTCCAGTCGGTGGGCGTGAGCTTGTCGACGGGAACGATTTCCAGGTAGCCCGAGGTCGGGTTGGGCGTCGTGGGCACGTAGACGGCCGCCAGTTCGCGGCCGGTGCCTTCTTCGCGGATGACGCGGGTGACGAAACCCACGCACTTCATGTCCCGGTGCGGGAAATCGATCAGCACCACGCGCTGGGTGCCGTCGGGTTTTGTCTGCAGCAGGTCGAGCAGCTTGCGCGCGCTGCCGTAGACGGTGCTCGCCAGCGGTACCCGCGCGATCAGGCCCTCGAACCAGCGCAGCATCTGCTGGCCGGCAACGCGGCGCGCCAGCGCGCCGACGGCGATGATCACCACCACCGTGGCGGCGATCGCGAACGCCGACTGGGCCCAGGGGTCGTCCACCCAGCCCAGCCATTCCGGATGCGCCGACGCCAGCTGCGCCGACAACGGCGCCACCACCGGCTGGCTCATGTCCTTGAGCAGGCCCAGCACGAACTTGAAGACGATCCAGACCAGCCAGATCGGAAGCAGGGTCAGCAGGCCGGTGAGGAAGTAGGCACGAAGTCGTCGCATGGCGCGATTGTAGGCCACGCGCCGGGTGGCCGATCAGCGCGCGGCCAACTCCGCCGCCGTGACTTCACGCACCAGCCGGAAACCGATGTCGTCGAAGCCGGTGTCGGCGTCGAAATCGTTGCTCTGGCCCGGGCTGCTGCGGTCGGGCGCGTCGCGCCAGCCCATGCCGGCGGCCAGGCGCCGCTGGCAGCCGCGGGTGCAGTTGCTGGTCCATTCGCGCAGGTTGCCCCGGAGGCCGGCCAGGCCCAGCGGGCTCAGCGGCCCCTGGGCGGCGTTGACGGTGCCTTCGGCGCCACAGTCGACGCGGCCGTCCCGACAGGCATTGCCGCTGCCGCGGTAGTCGGCCAGCGGGCCCCACTCACCCAGCGTCGGCAGGCGGTAGGACAGGCCGCTACGGCGGCCAAGCCACTGGGCATACGCCTGGGCATCGTCGTAACTCACGCAGGCCACCGGATGGTTGCCCGACTGGCTGTAGCCCGGGTCGTCCCAGCTGCGCTTCTTCAGGCTGATCGGCACCACGCGGTTGCGGCAGCGCGCCGCCGGCCGTTTGGTGGCGCTGGCGAAGGCGGCGTATTCGGCGCGGGTGACTTCGTTGCGCATCGCGCCCAGCCCGGCCTGGGCGCCGCGGGGCGGCCGCACCAGGATCATGGCGACGGCGCTGTCGGGCAGGGTGTCGCCGGCCTTGGGCAGTTCGACCGCCTTCGACCAGGCCGGCTCCAGGCTGGCGGGCGGCACGTCCAGCGCGGCGGCCAGCAACTTGGTGGCGCCCACGTTATCGGCGTCCATGGCCTCGAGCCCCTTTTCCAGCCGGGCCAGCAGCAGCGGCGGCAGGGCCTCGCGCATCTCGCGCCAGGGTTTGCCTTCCAGTCGGTCCATTTCCGCGGCGAAAGGGCCCGCCCGTTCGTAGTTCTGGCGCGCCGCGCCGTCATCGCCGGCCTCGACGGCGGCGACCACCCGGGTGCTGTAGTAGGCGATCACTTCATCGGCCATCCGGAACAGGGCCGGCTCGCGCGGCGCCAGCTGGCGGGCGGCGCGCAGCGTGTCCATGGCGTTGTCGCCCGGCGGCAGGCTCAGGCGCTGGCGCTCGATCTGGCGGCGGGCGGCGGACAATTCGCGGGCCGCCGGGCGGGTGGGATCGTAGTCGAGCGTGGTGGTGCTGACTTCCGCGCGGACCTGGTCGAAAGCCGTGGCCGGGACGACCACGTCCTGTGCCACGGGCGCCGGCTCGGGATCGGTCGCGACCTGGGCAGGTGCTTCCGGCTCAGGCTGCGCGGCGGGTTGGGCCGGCGCCGGCGCGGGAGCCGGCTGGGGCGGCGCCTGTTCGACCGTGAAGAAGTCACCGGCCGGCGGCTCGGCTTCCTCCCGGCCGTCCAGCAGCCACAGGATCGCCACGCCCGCCAGCAACGCGGCCGACGCCGTGGTCAGTACCGGCTTCCACCAGCGTTCGGCGACACCCCTGACCAAATCCGGGTTGATCAGCGGCTCGGCGCGTTTGCCCGCGGCGATCTGGTTGAGCGCGCCGAGCATTTGCTGGGCATTGCGGTAGCGGTTGTCCGGGGACTTGGCCATGGCCCGGTCGATGAACGGCTGCCAGTGTTTTTTCTCGGTCGCCAGTCGCGGCACCGGGTCCTGGGCATGCATCAGGGCCAGGGCGAGCGGGTCGGCGGCCTGGAACGGCAGGTGGCCGGTGAGCAGCTCGAAGGCGAGCACGCCGACGCTGTAGAGGTCGGCGCGGCCGTCGACCACTTCGCCGCGGGCCTGTTCGGGCGCCATGTAGCCGCCGCTGCCCACGGCCAGGCCGGCGGTGGTGATGCGGGTGGAGTCGCGCTTGCTGAGCGCGATGCCGAAATCGGTGAGCAGCGGCCGGTCGGCATTGTCGAACAGCACGTTCTCGGCCTTGACGTCCCGGTGCACGATGCCGCGGGCGTGCGCGTATTCGAGTGCCGACAGCAGCGAGCGAAGCACTTCGACGGCGCGGTCTTCGTCCTGGGTGAAATCGCGCTGGCCCAGGTGGCCCTTGGCCAGGTAGGGCAGCACGTAATAAAGCAGGCCCTGGCGGGTGCGTCCGACCTCGTGGATGCCGACGATGCAGGGATGTTCGAGCTTGGCGATGGTTCGCGCCTCGTGCTCGAAGCGCTGCTTGGAGATTTCGTCGGTCAGGGCAGCGGGCGACATCACCTTGATCGCCACCTGGCGGTCGAGGGACTCCTGGACGCCCAGGTAGACCTGGGACATGCCGCCCTTGCCGATGCGGCGCAGCACGCGATAGCCCGGGATCTCCGGCATATAGCTGGAGAGCAGCGCGGTCAGTTCGTCAGGGGAGAGCTCTTCTTCCTGCTGCATGGCGCGATCGGGAGGGGCGGGGGGCGGGCCCTCCAGCATACGGGAGCCAGCCGTTCAGGCAAGCCGGGCGTAAAAATGTGAATTGCGTCACGTTTTTCCGGCTGCTCCCGAATCGCGGCGATCGCGCTTGAGTCGGACATAGACCTGCTTGCGGACCCTGGCGACGACATCGCCCGTTGCGTCCGTCACCGGGGTCTCGAACCAGTGCAGAACCTTGTCGCCGCCCGCGGCGGCGGCCCGGACCTGGTCCACCACGGCGTCCTCGAGCTGGAACTGGGCGACCACGGTGCCCCGGCCGGGTTTTTCGAAACGGATCTCGCCGGCCTGGTCCCAGACCAGGTAACCGGGCCCGAGCCGGCGCATCAGCAGGATCATCCAGAACGGGTCCACCATCGCGAACAGGCTGCCGCCGAAGTGGGTGCCGACGTAGTTGCGGTTGTACCAGCGCTGGCGCAGTTCGACCCGGGCCTGCCGGAAGTCGTCGGCGATGTGGGTGACCCGGATGCCGGCGAAAAGGAAAGGCGGCCAGACGCGGAACATCAGGCGAAGTCGCGAGGCTTTCATCTCAGAACAGCAGCGAAGCCATCTTGCGGCGGTAGGTGCCGACCAGGTCCTCGTCCTCGACCACGCGGAAGGCGTCGATCAGGGCTTTTCGCGGCAGGCCGTCTTCGAAGTTGCGGTCCAGGCGAAGCATTTCCAGGAACTGTTCCAGCCCGTCCTGGCTGCGGCCTTCGACGATATCCATCGCGCCCAGCAAATGCCGTGCGCGCAGGTCGGCGGGGTTGGCGGCAATGGCCTTGTGCAGCACGTCGGGCGGTGGCGCGTCCTTGAGCAGGGCAGCGAAACCCAGGCGGGCGCGGCCGCGCAGGGCCCGGTCGTCCTGGGCCAGGTTGGCCGGCAGCTTGTCCAGCAGGCCTTCGGCCTCGGCCACCGCGCCGGTGCGCAGCAGGGCCAGGGCCAGGTCGAGCTTGATTTCTTCGTTGTCCGGTTCGGCCTGGGTGGCGGCGCGCAGGCGCACGACGTCCTCGTGCGGGTCCAGGGGCGCCGGGGCCTCGGGCTCGGCCGGTTCCTCGGCCTCGCGCGGCGTCACGCCGTGGTGGCTCAGGAACTGGCGCAGCTGGCCTTCGGGCAGGGCGCCGGGGAAGCCGTCGACGATCTGGCCGTCCTTGACCAGCATCACCGTCGGCACCGACTTGATCTGGAAATAGCCGGCCAGCTGCTGTTCCTTGTCGACGTCGACCTTGGCCAGCAGGAAGCCGCCGTTGAACTCGGCCGCCAGCTTTTCCAGCACCGGGCCAAGCGACTTGCAGGGCCCGCACCAGGTCGCCCAGAAGTCCACCAGTACCGGGACGTCCTTCGAGCGCAGCAGCACGTCCTGTTCGAACGAGGGAAGGCTGGCGTCGAAGACGTGGGGGTTGTCTGCAGTCATGGCGGGTCCGGAAATTCCTGGGGAATCGGGAGATGGTGCCAGCCACGGCCACTCACAAGCCAATGTACGGTGTACTTGACATTGCCGGGTCAGGATGTAAGCTCAACATTACATTTAGTAAAGCGGAGCGGACCATGCGGTGGCCGAAGTGGGGATTGGCGGTTCTGGTGGCGCTGGCGGGTGCCTCGTTCTGGATGCTCCTGGCCGGGCCGGAGGAAATCCTGGGCATGGACCTGGGCAAGCTCAGCGTCGGCCTGTCGGTCCTGGTGGCCTGGTTGGCGCTGTATGGGGTCACGGCGGCTCCCCGCGGCGAACTCGACGACGAGGTGTCGCCGGGTGAGTGGCGGGCATGGATAGGCCTGGGCTTCACTGCCCTGGTGGCCGCCTACCTGCTGACCAAGGCGGACGTCATCGCGGCCGCCAGCGACCATCGCGACCTCGGACGGATCGGCCGGAACATCGTGCTGCTGCTGATCGCCTGGGCCGTGGTGTCGCAAACGCTGCAATGGCGCTGGCAGGGCAAGGTGCTCGAAGACGAGCGCGACCGCGACATCGAGCGCAAGGCGGCAGGCTGGGCCCGCGCCGCGCTGGTCGCCGTGGTGCTTGGCCTGGCTTTCATGTTCGGCTTCTCGCCCGCCGAGCGGCTCGCCTGGGCCACGCCGATCACCATCGCCCACCTGCTGCTGTTCGGCCTGGTCTGGCACAGCCTGGTGGAGTACGCGGTCACGGTGGCGGCCTACTGGCGGGACCGTCGGGCATGACCGGCACGCCCATCAGCAACCACATCCGTCGCCTGCGCTTCGAACGCGGCGAGATGACCCAGGAAGCGCTGGCGCGCGAGGTCGGCGTGACGCGCCAGACCATCATCGCGCTCGAAGCCGGGAAATACGCGCCCTCGCTGGAGCTCGCGTTCCGGATCGCCCGTGCTTTCGGCGCCGGCGTCGAGGAGGTTTTTCGCTGGGAATAGACGGGCCCGGGCCGGTTCGCTTCGCCGCGAACGGGCCAGGCCGTCAGGGCGCGCGCACCACCTCGCCGCCCTTCATCACGAAGTCGACCTTCTTCACCACCGCGATGTCCTGCAGCGGATCGCCGGGCATGGCGATGATGTCGGCGATGCTGCCGGGCGCCAGGGTGCCCAGGTCGTCGCGTCCCAGCACCGACGCCGCGTGCACGGTGGCCGCGCGCAGGGCTTCGGCGGGCGGCATGCCCGCTTCGACCATGTAGATGAACTCATCGGCGTTCTCGCCGTGCAGGCTGACGCCGCTGTCGGTGCCGAAGGCGATCTTCACGCCGGCCTTCCAGGCCCGCGCCAGGGTGCCCTGGATCTGCGGCCCGATACGCGCGGCCTTGGGCCGCACCACGTCGGGGTAATACCCGTCGATCTTCGCTTTTTCGGCCACGAAGCGCCCCGCGCTGATGGTCGGGACGTACCAGGTGCCGTGCTTCTTCATCAGCGCAAACAGTTCGTCGTCCATGTAGGTGCCGTGTTCGATGGTGTCCACGCCGCCGACGATCGCCCGGCGCATGCCTTCCTTGCCGTGCGCGTGCGCCGCCACGGTGTAGCCATAGTCGCGCGCGGCATCCACGACCGCCTCGATCTCATCGACCGTGAACTGCGGCGCGTCGCCGCTGCGGGCGTAGCTGAGCACGCCGCCGGTGGCGGTGATCTTGATCACGTCCGAGCCGTCCTTGTAGCGCTGGCGCACGGCCTGGCGGGCTTCGTCCGGGCTGTTGACCACGCCTTCGGCCGGGCCCGGCTCGCCCAGGGCGTCGGCCAGCAGGTGGCTGTAGCCATTGGTGGGGTCGGCGTGGCCGCCGGTGGTGGCGATGGACTTGCCGGCCGCGAAGATGCGCGGGCCTTCCACCCAGCCCTGGTCGACGCCGTCGCGCAGGGCCAGGGTGGTTTCGCCGCCCAGGTCGCGCACGGTGGTGAAGCCGGCCCGCAGGGTCCGGCGGGCGTATTCGACCGAACGCAGCACGGTGAATTCGGGATTGAGCCGGAATCCTTCGGAATACCGCTCCGGGCTCGATTCGTGGTCCAGGTGCACATGCAGGTCGATCCAGCCGGGGCTGCAGGTGTGGCCGCGCAGGTCCACGACCGTCGCGCCGGCGGGCGACTCGAAACCCGCCCTGACCGCGGTGACCTTGCCGGCCTCGACCAGCACGGTGCGCTGGTCCAGGTTCCTTCCCGAGCCCGGGTCGAAAAGCTTGCCGCAGTGCAGGGCCTGGCTCTGTGCCTGGGCGGCGGCGGGCAGGGCGAGGGCAATGGCTAGGGCCAGCTCCAGCGGGGTCGGGCGCATCGGGTGGTCTCCGGTGGGAATGACCCGATGGTAACCGCAGTCCGGGAGCGCCTAGTGAAGCCGGATTTGTTACGCTGGGCGCCTGCTTTTTCAGCCTGCATCCCCCATGTCCGACACCCACGATCCCAGCGCCTACGACCCGAAGGCGGTGGAAACCGCCGCGCAGTCCCATTGGCAGGCCACCGGGGCCTTCCAGGTCACCGAGGACGCCTCGCGCCCGAAGTTCTTCTGCCTGTCCATGCTGCCGTACCCCTCGGGTGCGCTGCACATGGGCCACGTGCGCAACTACACCATCGGCGACGTCATCAGCCGGCACCGGCGCATGAAGGGTTTCAACGTCCTGCAGCCCATGGGCTGGGACGCCTTCGGCCTGCCGGCCGAGAACGCCGCGATCAAGAACAAGACCGCGCCCGCCAAGTGGACCTACAGGAACATCGAGCACATGCGCGGCCAGCTCCAGCGCCTGGGCTTCGCCTACGACTGGACCCGCGAGTTCGCGACCTGCACGCCCGACTACTACCGCTGGGAACAGCTGATGTTCACCCGGCTGATGAAAAAGGGCCTGGTGTACCGCAAGAATTCGGTCGTCAACTGGGACCCGGTCGACCAGACCGTACTGGCCAACGAACAGGTCATCGACGGTCGCGGCTGGCGTTCGGGCGCCCTGGTCGAGAAGCGCGAGATCCCGCAGTGGTTCCTCAAGATCACCGACTACGCCCAGGAGTTGCTCGACGGCCTGGACGACCTGCCGGGCTGGCCCGATGCGGTCAAGACCATGCAGCGCAACTGGATCGGCCGCAGCGAGGGCATGGAGATCGTGTTCGGCATGGAGGCGATGGCCGAGCCACTGCGCGTTTTCACCACCCGTCCAGACACCCTGATGGGCGCGACCTACCTGGCGGTCGCCGCCGAGCACCCGGTGGCGCTGTGGGCGGCGTCGGGCAATGCCGAGGTAAAGGCCTTCGTCGATGAGTGCCGCAAGGGCGGGGTCACCGAGGCCGAGCTCGAGACCCAGGAAAAGAAGGGTGTTTTCACCGGCCTGTACGCCACCCATCCGCTTTCGGGCGAGCCGGTGCCGGTCTGGGTCGCCAACTTCGTGCTGATGGGTTACGGCACCGGCGCGGTGATGGCCGTGCCCGGCCACGACCAGCGCGACTTCGAGTTCGCGCACAAGTACGGCCTGCCCGTCCGGCAGGTGATCGCGCTCGAGGGTGAATCCTACGACGCCGCCACCTGGCACGACTGGTACGCCGACAAGACCGACCCGCGCCTGCGGGTGGTCAACTCCGGCGACCTCGATGGCCTGGGTTACCAGGCCGCCTTCGACCGCGTGGCGCAGCAACTGGACAAGCGCGACCTGGGCAAGCGGCGCATCAATTTTCGCCTGCGCGACTGGGGCGTCAGCCGCCAGCGTTATTGGGGCTGCCCGATCCCGGTCGTCCACTGCGGGAAGTGCGGCGCGCTGCCGGTCCCGGAAGACCAGCTGCCGGTGAAGCTGCCCGAGGACGTCGAATTCACCGGCGTCGCCTCGCCGATCAAGGCCGATCCCGAGTGGCGCAAGACCACCTGCCCGGGCTGCGGCGGCCCGGCCGAACGCGAAACCGATACCTTCGACACCTTCATGGAGTCGAGCTGGTACTACGCGCGCTACACCTCGCCCGGCGCCCGGGACCTGGTGGACGAGCGCGCCAACTACTGGCTGCCGGTCGACCAGTACATCGGCGGCATCGAACACGCGATCATGCACCTGCTTTATTTCCGCTTCTTCCACAAGCTCATGCGCGACGCCGGGCTGGTGAAGAGCGACGAGCCGGCCACCAACCTGCTGTGCCAGGGCATGGTGATCGCCGACACCTACTACCGCGACAATGCCGACGGCTCCAAGGACTGGATCAACCCGGCCGACGTCGACGTCAAGCGTGACGCCAGGGGCCATGCCACCGGCGCCGTGCATCGCGCCGACGGCCAGCCGGTGCACATCGGCGGCACCGAAAAGATGTCCAAGTCCAAGAACAACGGCGTCGACCCGCAGACCATGGTCGACAAGTACGGTGCCGACACCGTGCGCCTGTTCTCGATGTTCGCCGCGCCGCCCGAACAGAGCCTGGAGTGGAACGAGGCCGGCGTCGAAGGCATGGCGCGTTTCCTGCGCCGGCTCTGGACCCAGGTGCACAAGCACGTGGCCGCCGGCCCGGCGCCGGCGCTCGACGTCGCGTCCATGGACTCGGCCCAGCGCACGCTGCGCCGCCAGCTGCACGAAACCATCCAGAAGGTGGGCGACGACTACGGCCGCCGGCACACCTTCAATACCGCCATCGCGGCGGTGATGGAGCTGCTCAACGCCATCGCCCGGTTCGACGACGCCTCGGCGCAGGGCAGGGCGCTGCGCCAGGAATGTTTCCAGGCGGTGGTGCTGCTGCTCAACCCGATCACGCCGCATACATCGCATGCCCTCTGGCAGTTGCTGGGCCACCCGGAGGCGACGCTGGAAGACCAGTCGTTCCCGGAGGCCGACCCCGCCGCCCTGGTGCGCGACAGCGTCACCCTGGCCGTTCAGGTCAACGGCAAGCTGCGCGGCACGCTGGAGGTATCGGCCAACGCCGGCAAGGACACGGTCGAAGCGCTGGCCCTGGCCGAGCCAAACGTGCAAAAGTTCATCGAAGGCCTGGCCGTGCGCAAAGTCATTGTCGTGCCCGGAAAGATCGTCAATATCGTCGTGGGGTAACCGGATGTCCCGTCTGCTGATCGTGTTGTGCCTGTCCCTGCTGGTCGCCGGCTGCGGCTTCAAGCCCCGCGCTTCCCTGGCCGTGGCGTCCAGCCTCGGGCCGGTGGCGGTCAGCACCGCCGATCCCTACAGCCCGCTGGGCCAGGACCTGGCCACCGCGCTCGAACGCGCCGGCGCCACGCCTGCGGTGGAAGGCCAGCCGGCCGCCACCCTGCAGGTGATGGCCGAAAGCATGCGCACCCGTCCGCTGACCTTCCAGAGCGGCGCCAGCGTGCGTGAATACCAGACCCGGTACCGCGTCGAGTTCCAACTCCGGGGCGCCGATCGCAAGCTCCGGGTGCCGCGCCAGACGGTTGAACTCACCCGCGAGTACACCTACGACGCCGTGGGTTCGATCGGCTCGCCGGCGGAAGAGCGCCTGCTGCAGGAAGAACTGCGCCGCGACATGGTGGCCACCATCCTGCGCCGCCTGGACGCCGCGCTGCGCGCCGACTGATGGAGCTGCGCCCGGCCCAGTTCGCGCGCCAGCTGGCCGCCGAGGCCCTGCGTCCGGTTTACCTGGTGGCTGGCGCCGAACCCCTGCTCGTGCAGGAAGCCGCCGATGCCGTGCGTGCCTGCGCCCGCGACCAGGGTTACGGCGAACGCGAGGTTTACGACGTCGATTCCGACTTCGACTGGAACCGGCTCAGCCAGGGTTTGGCCTCGATGAGCCTGTTCGCCAGCCACCGGCTGTTCGAACTGCGCCTGCCTACCGGGCGGCCCGGCAAGGAAGGCGGTGAAGCCCTGCGCGAATACTGCGAAAACCCGCCGCCCGACACCGTGCTGCTGGTGACTTCGCAGGAATGGAGCAAAAAACACGCCGGCAAGTGGAGCGAGGCGATCGCCCGCGCCGGGCACCTGGTGGTGTTCTGGCCGCTCAAATCGCATGAGCTGGGCGACTGGCTGCTCCAGCGCCTGCGCAGCCGCGGCCTGGTGGCCACGCCCGACGCGGTGCAACGCCTCGCCGACCGGGTCGAGGGCAACCTGCTGGCCGCCGCCCAGGAAGTGGACAAGCTGGCCTTGCTGGCCGGCGGCACCCGCGAAGCGATCGACCTCGCGCAGATGGAGGCGCTGGTCGCGGATTCCTCGCGTTTCGACGTATTCACCCTGGTCGATGCCGCCCTGGCCGGCGAGTCCGCCCGCGCCGTGCGTATGCTCGCCGCCCTGCGCGCCGAGGGCGAGCAGGTGGCCGGGCTGATGCCGATGGTGGCCAGGGAAGTGCTGGGTTTGTGTGCGCTGGCCCGGGCGAGCGAAGGCGGCCGCATGGCGGCGGCGATGCGTGATGCCCACGTCTGGCAAAACAAGCAGGCGGCTTACCGGCGTGCGCTCGAGCGCCACCCGACTTCGCGCTGGGAACAGTTCGTCGCCGAGTGCGGCCGCATCGACCGCAGCGCCAAGGGCCGCGGCGACGGCGATGCCTGGCTGCAGTTCGAACGCCTGCTGGTCGCCATTGCCGACGGCCGCGCCCGCGGCCTGCTGGCCTCGTGACCCTGCGGATCCTCTACGGGGGCACCTTCGATCCGGTGCACGCCGGCCACCTGGCGGTCGCCCGCGCCGCCCGCGACACCCTGGGCGCCACCGTGCAGATGGTGCCCGCGGCCGTGCCACCGCACCGGGGCCCGACCGCGGCCCGCGCGCAGGACCGCGCCGAGCTGCTGGACCTGGCGGTGGCGGGCGAACCCGGCCTGGCCGTCGATACCCGCGAACTTCGCCGCCACGGGCCTTCCTACACCGCGGACACCCTGCGCGAAGCACGCGCCGAGTTCGGCCCGCGGGCGCCGCTGGCCTGGCTGGTCGGCGCCGACGCTTTCCGCGGCCTGCCCGGCTGGCACGACTGGCGGGCCCTGTTCGAGCTGGCCCACCTCGTGGTGGCGGTGCGGCCCGGACACGGCCTGGAGGAATTGCCCGATACGCTGTCCGAGGCCTGCGAGGGCCGGTGGACCACGGCGCCCGCGGCGCTGTCGGAATCCGCCGCCGGCTGCCTGTTCAGGCTGGACCTGCCGCCGCATCCGGCCGCTGCCAGCGAGCTGCGCCGTCGCCTGGCGGCGGGCGAGGACCCGGGCGACTGGCTGCCGCCGTCGGTGGCGGCCGAAATCGCCCGCCGCGGACTGTACCGGGCGGCTTAAGGTGGCGCAGCGTATAATCCGCACCCGAATTCACCCAACGAGCTCGCCTTGACCACCCAAGCCCACGTCATCAAGACCCGGATGCCCGATCCGGCGCCCTCGCCGGAAGCCCTGCTCAAGCAGGTCCACGCCGCGCTGGAGGAAATGAAGGCCAAGGACGCCGTCGAAATCGACGTTCGCGGCAAGACCAGCATCGCCGACTACCTGGTGGTCGTCTCGGGCACGTCCACCCGGCACGTGAAGTCGGTGGCCGACGAGGTGGTGAAGTTCTCCAAGAAGTGCGGCGTCATGCCGCTGGGCGTGGAAGGCGAGCGCGAGGCCGAGTGGGTTCTGGTGGACCTGGGCGACGTCATCGTGCACGTCATGCTGCCGCGCGTGCGCGAGTTCTACGCCCTCGAGCGCCTCTGGACCGTGGGCGACCAGCCGCCCGAGCCATCCCCCGGGGAAACCCCGGAGTCCTGATGAAGGCCCGGCTGCTTGCAGTCGGGGAGAAGGCACCCGGCTGGGTCGCCGAGGGGTTCGCCGAATACCAGAAGCGGCTCTCGCACTGGCTGCCCCTGGAGCTGGTCGAAGTGGCGCCCGGCCAGCGCGGCAAGGGCCGTGACGCCGCCCGCGCGATCGCCGACGAAGGTGGCCGCGTGCAGGCGGCGCTGCCACGCAATGCGTGGGTGGTCGCGCTCGATGGCCGTGGCAAGGCCCATTCTTCCGAAGCACTCGCCCAGCGGCTCGAGTACTGGCGCCAGCAGGGTCGCGACCTGGTTTTCCTGATCGGCGGTCCCGAGGGCCATGCCCCCGACGTCATCGCCGCAGCCGACGAGCACTGGTCGCTGGGCCCGCTGACGCTGCCGCACATGCTGGTGCGGCTGGTGCTGGCCGAACAGCTGTACCGCGCCTGCAGCCTGCTCGCCAACCATCCCTACCACCGGGCCTGAGCGGCTATCCTTGGGCGATGCTCTACCTCGCCTCGCAATCCCCGCGCCGCCGTGACCTGCTCGCCCAGCTGGGCCTGGAGTTCGGCCTGCTCGATGTCGACGTGCCCGAGCAGCGCGAGCCCGGCGAGCCGCCGGCCGCCTACGTCAGCCGCGTCGCCCGGGAAAAGGCCGGCGCCGGGCTGCTCCAGGTGGTCGCCAGCCAGGGCGCCGTGGTGCTGGGCGCCGACACCGAGGTCGTGCTCGACGACGAGGTCTTCGGCAAGCCGGCCGATGCCGCCGACGCCGCGCGCATGTTGCGCCGACTGTCCGGCCGGGTGCACGAATGCCTGTCGACGGTATGGGTGCTCAGCGCCGGTCGCGAACGACACGCGGCCTGCGTCACCCAGGTGCACTTCGAAAAACTGACTGACGCCCGCATCGACGCCTACATCGCCACCGGCGAGTGTTTCGGCAAGGCGGGTGCCTATGCCATCCAGGGCCGCGCCGCGGCCTTCGTGGCCCATCTTTCCGGTAGCCACTCCGGCGTGATGGGCCTGCCTTTGCACGAAACCGCGCAGCTGATGCGCGAGTTCGGCCTCATGGACTGAGGAGCGACCCGTGTCGGAAGAAATCCTGGTCAACGTCACCCCGCGCGAAACCCGCGTGGCCGTGGTCGAAAACGGCATGCTGCAGGAACTGCACATCGAACGTGCCTCGCGCCGCGGCGTCGTGGGCAACATCTACAAGGGCCGCGTTCAGCGGGTGATGCCGGGCATGCAGGCCGCCTTCGTCGAAATAGGCCTCGAGCGCGCCGCCTTCCTGCATGCCTCCGACATCCTGCGGCTGCCGGCCACGCCCAGCGGCGAGGGCGATGGCGAGGTCCTGGCACCGTCGCCGCCGCCGGCGATCACTTCGCTGGTGCACGAAGGCCAGGAAATCGTCGTGCAGGTGGTCAAGGACCCGATCGGCAGCAAGGGCGCCCGCCTGACCACCCAGGTGTCGATTCCCTCGCGTTACCTGGTGTTCCTTCCGCATTCGCGGGTGCTGGGCGTGTCCGCCCGCATCGAGGACGAAACCGAACGGAACCGGCTCAAGGCCGTGGTCGGCGATCTGGCCAACGGCAGCGGCCAGGGCTACATCGTGCGTACCAATGCCGAAGGCCAGCCCGACGAGGCCCTGGCCGAAGACGTGGCCTACCTGCGCAAGGCCTGGGACGTGATCCGCGAGGCCAGCGCCAGCAGCAAGGTCGGCCAGCGCATCTACGAAGACCTGGCGCTACCGCTGCGCGCCGTGCGCGACCTGATGCGCAAGAACGTCGACACCGTGCGCGTGGATTCGCGCGAGGCCTACGACCGGCTCAACGACTTCGCCCACCAGTTCATGCCCGAGCTGGCCGCGCGCATCGAGCACTACACCGGCGAGCGCCCGATCTTCGACCTTTATGGCGTCGAGGACGAAATCCAGCGCGCCCTGCAAAAGGAAGTGCCGCTCAAGTCGGGCGGCTACCTGGTGATCGACCAGACCGAGGCCATGGCCACGATAGACGTCAACACCGGCTCTTTCCTGGGCCAGCGCAACCTCGAGGAAACCGTCTACCGCACCAACCTCGAGGCCGCCCAGTCGGTCGCCCGGCAGCTGCGCCTGCGCAACCTGGGCGGCATCATCATCATCGACTTCATCGACATGACCGACGACGAGCACAAGCGCCAGGTGCTGCGCACGCTCGAGAAAGGCCTGGCCCACGACCATGCCCGCACGTCCTTCCATGAATTCTCGCCGCTGGGCCTGGTCGAGATGACCCGCAAGCGCACCACCGACAGCCTCGAACGCCAGCTCTGCGAGCCCTGCACCGAGTGCAACGGCCGCGGCACCCTCAAGACCTGCGAGACCCTCACCTACGAAATCTTCCGCGAGATCACCCGCGCGGTCCGTCAGTTCGAGGCGCAGCAGCTGCTGGTCATCGCGTCACCCAAGGTAGTCAACAAGATCACCGAGGAGGAATCGGCGGCCGTGGCCGAGCTCGAGGAGTTCCTGGGCAAGACCATCCGTTTCCAGGCCGATGAGCAATATGCTCAGGAACAATACGACGTGGTCCTGCTCTAAGACCGCATGAGCAGCCCGCTGCGCCGACGCCTCCGCCATGCCCGCCGCGTGCTGGGCTACGGATTCCTCGTACTGCTCATCCTGCTGGCGACTGGCGTCGGCGCGCTCAACCAGCTGCTGCCCCTGGTCGAGAGGCATCCGGACAAGGTGGCCGACTGGCTGTCGGAGCGCCTGGGCGAACCGGTGGTCTTTGAAACCGCGCGCGGCGAATGGACCCGCCAGGGCCCGCGTTTCACCCTCGGTGGCCTGCGCATCGGCGACGGTGATCGCCAGCTCCAGGTCGGCCAGGCCGAACTGCTGGTCGCCGTGTATTCGGGTCTGCTGCCGGGCGAGCCCCTGACCGCCCTGAAGGTTCGCGACCTGTCCCTGGTGCTCGAGCAGGGCCCGGATCGCCGCTGGCGCCTGGCCGGCCTGCCGTTCGAGCCCAAGCCTGGCAACGACCCGCTCGACACGCTCGAGGCGCTGGGCGAACTGCAGGTTGAACGCGCCCACCTGCAGGTGCGTTCGCCGGCGCTGCGTGCGCCGCTGGAAATCGCTCGCGTGGACCTCCGCCTGCGCGTGGACGGCGACACCGTGGTGGCGGGACTGCGCGCCTGGGCCGACCCCGCCACGCCCCCGCTGTCGGCGGTGGCCGACCTGCGCCGGGACGATTGGTCGGGCGCGCTGTGGGCAGGCGGCGAGCAGCTGGTGTTGCAGGCCTGGTCGGCGCAGATGGCCGATACCGGCATCGTCCTGGCCGGCAAGGGCAAGCTCGACCTGTGGGCCCGCATCGACAACCAGCGGGTGATGGACGTGCGCAGCCGCGCCGAATTTTCGCCGCTGGCGATCGGCGCCCGCCAGCCCTGGTTGCCGGGCGAGGACGGCCGGCTGGCGTCGCCACCGGTGGCCTACGAGTCGGCCAGCCTGCTGGCGCGCTGGCAGGCCGGTGACGACGGCGCCTGGCAACTTCATGCCCCGCGCCTTGTCCTGCGCGATCCGGGGCGCGCCGAGCCGAGGCGCCTGGACGGCCTGTGGCTGGCCGGCGGTGAACACTTCGCAGTGCGCGCTCCACGCCTGGACCTGGTGCCGGTGCGCCAGTGGGCCAGCCTCAGCGCCCAGGTACCCGACGGCTTGCGGGAGTGGCTGCACCGGGCGGCGCCCGAAGGCGAACTGCGCCAGGTGCGCCTGCAGGGGCGCGCAGGCGACTGGCAGGCGTCCGCGGCGCTCGAAGGCGTCGGTTGGCACCCGAACGAAGGTGGCCCCGGGCTGCAGGCCCTGGCCGGCCATGTCGCCATGGACCAGGACGGCGGCGTGCTGCAGCTCAGTCCCGGCTCCGCATCCTTCCTGTGGCCCGAGCGGTTCCGCGAGCCGCTGGATTTCGAGCTCGAAGGCCTGCTCGGCTGGTGGCGTGACGGCGAGGGCTGGACGCTTGGCGCCAGCCGGCTGTCGGTCCGCGGCCCGGATTACGGTACCCGGCTGCGCGCCGAACTCGCCTTCCAGGGGGACGGCAGCAAACCGCGCATCGACCTGGCTGCCGTCGTCGACACCTCCCCGGTCGGCGCGGCCGGCCGGTTCTGGGTGCAGGGCAAGATGCCCGAGAAGACCATCGACTGGCTCGATCGCGCCCTGCTCGAAGGCGAGGTGCGCGACGGCCGGATCAGCCTGTCCGGGGATCTCGACCACTGGCCTTTCCGCGACGGCGAAGGGCGCTTCGACGCCCGGGCCCACCTGGCCGGCGCGCGCGTGCACTTCAGCGACGAGTGGCCCGACGCCGAGGACATGGAACTGGACATCGCCTTCGACGGGCTGGGCATGACGCTCGACGGTGAGGCCGCGATCGCCGGCAATCCGGTCGATCACCTGGTTGGCGGCATCCCCGAGTTTCGCGACCCGCGCCTGCTGCTGGACATCTCATCGGCGACGCGCGGCGAGACCCTGCAATCGCTGATGCTGGCCAGCCCGCTGGCCGAGCGCTACGGCGACCACCTGCGCGAAACCAGCGTGTCCGGGCTGGCCCGGGTTTCGCTGCTGCTCGACCTGCCCCTGGTCGCCCGCCTCGACGGGCGCCGCATCGAAGGCCATCTCGACCTGGCGCAGGCGCGCCTGGCCGACCCACGCTGGGACATTGTTTTCACCGAGGTCAGCGGCCGCACCCGATTCGGGGCGGGTGGTTTCTACACCGAAGACCTGCAGGTGCTTTTCGACGGCGAGCCGGGCGTGTTCAACCTGGCGGTCGGCAGTGACACCGACGACCCGGCGCTGGCCGCGCGCGCCAGGTTGCTGGGCGAGTTCCCGGTGAAGGACCTGCTGGCGCGGCATCCGCCGCTTGCCTGGCTGGATCCGCACATGGACGGGCGTGCCTTCTGGGACATCCTGGTGGACGTGCCGGTGACGCCGGACGGGCAGCCGGCGCCGCCCTCGCGCCTGCGGGTCGAAAGCGACCTCGCCGGCGTGCGCCTGGACCTGCCGGCGCCGTTGGCCAAGGCCGCCGACCTGGGCCTGCCCATGCGCCTGGACGTGCCGCTGCCGGTGAGCAAGGGCGAGGTGCAGCTGCGCCTGGGCTCGCTGGCGCGCCTGCGCGGGCGCATCGACGAACAGGGCCGGCTGACCGGTGCGCTTCGCCTGGGCGAGGACGGGCCGCTGGACCTGCCCGATTCGGGCCTGGTGGTGGTGGGCCAGAGCGCCACCCTGGATGCGGCCGGGTGGATCGGCTTCGCGGGCAGCGGCAAGGACAGCGACGCCGGTGCCGGGGAAGGCGGCGGCACCGTGCTGCGCAGCGTGGACCTGCGCGTGGACCAGCTCGACCTGATGGGTTCGGAGTTCGCCGACACCCATGTGCGCCTGGCGCGCGGCCAGGAGCGCACGCGGGTGACCCTGGACGGGCCGGAGATTGCCGGCAGCATCGTCGTGCCGTTCGCGGAAGGCGCCGCGGTGGAAGGGCGCCTGGAGCGCCTTTACTGGCCGGAGAAGACACTGGTGGATGCGGGCGAAGAGGAGCCTGCGGCGGACCCGGTTGCCGCAGGTGCGCAGGCGGAGGCCGTCGCCACCGCGGCGCCGGACGACACTGCACCGGCCCGCGACGGCCAGGATCCGGCCACGCTGCCGCCGCTGGATTTCCAGGTACGCGACCTGCGCATGGGCACGCTGGTGCTGGGCCAGGCCGAACTTCTTGCGCACCCGGTGCCCGGAGGCCTGCACATCGACACCTTCAGCACGCGGTCCCAGGGTTACCAGCTCGACGCACAGGGCGATTGGCTGCGGGCGCCCGATGGCCGCACCCGCTCGGATTTCGACGTGCGGTTTTCGGCCCGCGCGCTGGGCGACCTGCTGGGCGCGTTCGGTCTGGCAGGCATGGTCGAGGATGGCCCCACCACCGGCCAGCTCGACGGCGGCTGGATCGGTTCGCCGGGCGAATTCTCGCTGGCGGCCTTCGAGGGCGTGCTGAAGGTCGAAGTGGGCGAGGGCGCGCTGCTGGAAGTCGAGCCCGGCGGTGGCGGTCGCGTGCTGGGCCTGATTTCCCTGGCGGAAATCCCGCGGCGGCTGACCCTGGACTTCAAGGATTTTTTCAACAAGGGCTTTGGTTTCAACTCCATGGCCGGTGAGTTCGTGTTCGCCGACGGCGTGGCCCGCACCGACCTGCTGCAAATCAACGGTCCCGCGGCTGAAATCCGCGTCAGCGGTTCGACCAACCTGCGCAGCCAGCAGTACGACCAGCGCATCGAGGTGCTGCCCAAGGCCGGCGGCGTCCTGCCGGCGATCGGCGCCATCGCCGGCGGGCCGGTTGGTGCCGCCGTCGGCGCCGTGGCCCAGGCGGTGCTGCAGAAGTCGCTCAAGGAGGCCGCGCGCACGGTCTACCGCGTCACCGGCGACTGGGCGGACCCGGTGGTCGAAGTGGTGGAGAAAGGCCCGCCCGCCGCGCCACCGACGCCGCGCCAGCCTTGAAGGCCGCGCCCGGAGGCCGCATCTGGGACACTAAGGCCTTACCTCAGCGAATCCCCGGATGACCCAGACCCTTACCCTGGCGCAAACACGCCTGCTCACGCCTGCCGGCCTCGGCCTGGAATCGCTCGAGCCCGCCTTCGGCCGCCTGATGGGCCCGGGCGTGGACTTCGGCGACCTGTACTTCCAGCATTCGCGCCGCGAAAGCTGGGTGGTCGAGGACGGCATCGTCAAGGATGGCTCGCACGCCATCGAACAGGGCGTGGGCGTGCGCGCGGTCAGCGGCGAGAGAACCGGCTTTGCCTATTCCGACGACATCCGCACCGAGACGCTGCTGGAATCGGCGGCGGCGGCGCGTGCGATCAGCCGCGACGGCCGTGCCCAATCCGCCGGCCATCGCGTGGTGGTGCCGGGCCGGTCGCTGTACCCGGCCATCGACCCGATCGAAGGCCTCGGCGCCGACGCCAAGATCACCGCCCTGCGCGAGGTCGACCAATGGCTACGCGACGCCGACCCGCGCGTGCAGCAGGTCATCGTCAGCCTCTCGGGTGGCGTGGATACGGTGCTGGTGGCGCGCAGCGACGGCGTGGTCGCCGCCGACGTGCGGCCGCTGGTGCGCTTCAACGTGCAGGTGATCGTCGAACAGAACGGCCGCCGCGAGCAGGGTTACGCCGGTGCCGGCGGACGTTATTCCTATGAAGAGCTCTTCGCCAACGGCAGGCCGCGCGAGGTCGCGGCCGAAGCCCTGCGCCAGGCCCTGGTGTGCCTGGAGGCCGAGGACGCGCCCGCCGGCACCCTGCCGGTGGTGCTGGGGCCGGGCTGGCCTGGCGTGCTGCTGCACGAAGCGGTGGGCCACGGCCTGGAAGGCGACTTCAACCGCAAGGGCACCTCGGTCTACGCCGGCCGCATCGGCGAACGCGTGGCTTCGCCGGGCGTCACCATCGTCGACGACGGTACGCTCGCGGGCCGCCGTGGGTCACTGAACGTGGACGACGAAGGCACGCCGACCCAGTGCACCACGCTGATCGAGGACGGCATCCTTCGTGGTTACCTGCAGGACACGCTCAACGCGCGCCTGATGGGCATGGCACCCACGGGCAACGGCCGCCGCGAGAGTTTCGCCCAGCTGCCGATGCCGCGCATGACCAACACCTACATGCTGGCCGGCAACCACGACCCCGGCGAGATCATCGCTTCGGTGAAGAAGGGCCTGTACGCGCCCAACTTCGGCGGTGGCCAGGTGGACATCACCAGCGGCAAGTTCGTTTTCTCGGCCTCCGAGGCCTACCTGATCGAAGACGGCAAGGTCACCCGGCCGGTGAAGGGCGCCACGCTGATCGGCAACGGCCCGGAAGTGATGAACCGCGTCTCGATGGTCGGCAACGACCTCAAGCTCGACGAAGGCGTCGGCATCTGCGGCAAGGACGGCCAGTCCGTTCCCGTCGGCGTCGGCCAGCCAACCCTGCGCATCGACGCCCTGACCGTCGGTGGTACCCGGGCGTGACGGCTTCAGTCGGTATCGGGCGCGTCGGCCAGCAGCTCGCGCAGCTCGCGGAAGAGTTCCCGGAAGGCGTGCGGCGGTTTGTTGCGGGTTTTTTCCAGCGCCGCATTGCGGGCCAGCTGGCGCAGGTGCTGGCGGTCGGCCGCGGGGTGCTTGTCGAGCAACTCGGTCAGCGCCGCGTCGCCCTCGGCCACCAGGCGGTCGCGCCAGTATTCGACCTGGTGCAGGGCCTGCGCCTCGCGCCGGTGGTCGGACTTGTCGTGGTCGAGCGCGGCGCGGATAGCGTCCAGCGCCTCGGGCTCTTCCCGGCGCAGGTGTTTGGCCAGGAACTGCACCTGCCGCTTGTGGGCGATCTGCGCGGTGATGCGCTGCGCCGCCCGCGCCAGGTCGCGCAGGTCCTCGTCCATCGGGATCTGCACCAGGCGCGCGTCGGGCTGTTCGACCAGGCGCTTGGCCAGCTCAAGCACGGCCAGCGCCTCGCGGCGTTCTTCGCTGCGGCTTGGGCCGAACTCGCCTTCGTCTTCGTTGAATTGGTCTTCTTCGTGCATCGTCCACCATCCGTCCAAGGCGAAAGGATACGCCCATGAGCCACCCGGCCGCAGTTTCCGATGATTCCGCCCTCCGCCAGGCGCGCCTTTCCGAGGCCGCCCGGGAGGTCCTGCGCCTGGCCGCGGCCCGCGGCGCCAGCCAGGCCGACGTCATCCTCAACGACGACAGCGGGCTGTCGGTGAACGTACGCCTGGGCGAAGTCGAAACGGTGGAACGCAACCGCGACCGCGGCGTCGCCGTCACCGTGTACTTCGGCCAGCGCAAGGGCAATGCCAGCACCGCCGACCTGCAGCCGGGCAGCCTGGCGGCCACGGTCGAACAGGCCTGCGCCATCGCCCGGCACACCGAACCCGACCCCTGCAATGGCCTGGCCGACGCCGCGCGAATGGCCACCCAGGCCCGCGATTTCGACTCCTGGCACCCCTGGCCGATCAATGCCGACACGGCGATCGCGCTGGCGATCGAGGCCGAAGCCGCAGGTCGCGCGGCCGACCCGCGCATCAGTAATTCCGACGGCGCCTCGGTGCACAGCGGCGACAGCGTGTCGGTGTACGCCAACAGCCACGGTTTCCTGGGCGCTGAGCGCGGCACCAGCCAGTCGATCAGCGTTTCCATGATCGCCGGCCGCGGCGACGGCATGCAGCGCGACTACTGGTACACCAGCGCGGTTTCCCCGGACGACCTGGAGTCGCCGACGCATGTTGGTCGCAAGGCCGCCGAACGCACGGTCGCCAGGCTGGACCCCAAGCCGATCCGCACCGGCGAATACCCGGTGCTGTTCGCGCCGGAAGTCGCGCGCAGCCTGGTCGGGCACCTGCTGCAGGCCGCGTCCGGCGGCGTGCTCTACCGCAAGGCCAGTTTCCTGGTCGACCACGCCGGCAGGAAGATCCTGCCCGACTGGTTCAACATCCGCGAGTTGCCGCACCTGCCGCGCGGCCATCGTTCCTCGGACTTCGATCACGAAGGCGTGGCCACCGTGGACTCGGACCTCGTGCGCGACGGTGTACTGGTGCGTTACCTGTTGTCGAGCTATTCGGCGCGCCGCCTTGGGCTTGAAAGCACCGGCAACGCCGGCGGCGCCCACAACCTACAGGTGTCCGCGAATGCCGCCGGCCTGCACGAAATGGTGCGGGGCATGGGGACGGGCCTGGTGGTCACCGAGATGATGGGCCAGGGCGCCAACCTGCTGACCGGCGACTATTCCCGCGGTGCCGCCGGCTTCTGGGTCGAAAAGGGCCACATCGTGCACCCGGTCGACGGCCTGACCATCGCCGGGCACCTCCCGGCCATGTACCAGGCCATCGAAGCGGTCGGTGCCGACGTCGACAAGCGCTCACACGTCGCCATGGGTTCGCTGCTGGTGGGCCGGATGATGGTCGCCGGCGAGGCGGGCGCCTCGGCTTGACACTGTCTTCACTTGCCTTGACAGTAGCCAAGTTGCGGCGCCGCAGGCGCTGCGTTTTCGACAGAAGGGGAGCCTCGTGAACGACACCATCCAGACCGCTGCGCCGCAAGAAGACCGGACCATCGCCCTGATCACGCACCTGTCGGGCATCATCGCGGGCTTCATCGTCCCGCTGATCATCTGGCTCATCAACAAGGACAAACCGGAGAAGGCCTGGCTGACCGACCAGTCGAAGGAAGCGCTGAACTTCCAGATCACCCTGCTGCTGGCCTACGTCGTGTGCATGGTGCTCAGCTTCGTGCTGATCGGCGCGCTGCTGATGCCGCTGGTGTGGATCGCGTCCCTGGTCTTCATGATCATCGCCGGCGTCGCCGCCAACAAGGGCGAAAATTACCGCTACCCGGTGACCCTGCGTCTGATCTCCTGATCGCGCCGTCCCGCTGAAGAAAAAGCGGCCTTCGGGCCGCTTTTTTTTGCCCGCGTTCCGGTATCAGTGTTCGCGCGAGACGGCGAAATCCATCAGGCCGCGCAGCACGCCGGCTTCGTCGCCGAAGCCGGCCAGGGCCTGCCGGCCGCGGTCCGCGACCGCATCCAGGTGTTGCCGGGCGCCGTCGGCCCCCAGCAGCGCGGGATAGGTGGACTTGGCCTGAGCCTGGTCCTTGCCGGCGGTTTTCCCCAGCTGTTCGCTGCTGGCTTCGATGTCGAGCAGGTCGTCGCGGATCTGGAAAGCCAGTCCGAGCGCGGCGGCAAATTCATCCAGCGGCCGCAGCAGCGTGCTGTCGTTGGTACCGGCCAGGGCGCCCAGGCGCACGGCGGCACGGATGAGGGCGCCGGTCTTGAGGGCGTGCAGGCGTTCGAGCTCGTCCATCGCCAGCATCGCGCCGGTGCCGGCCATGTCCAGGGACTGGCCACCACACATGCCGGCGGCACCGGTGGCATTCGCCAGCGTCGCCAGCCAGGCCACGCGCAGGGCGTGCGGGGCGCGGGCTTCTTCGGCCAGCACGGTCATGGCCTGCGCCTGCAGCGCATCGCCGGCAAGGATGGCGGTGGCCTCGTCATACGCCACGTGCACGGTGGGGCGGCCACGACGCAGGGCGTCATCGTCCATGGCCGGCAGGTCGTCGTGTACCAGCGAGAACGCGTGCACCAGTTCGACCGCGGCGGCGGGCGCGTCCAGCAGGTCCTGGTCGGCCTGTACGGCGGCGCCGGCGGCGTAGACCAGCATCGGCCGCAGGCGCTTGCCGCCGCCGAGCACGGCATGGCGCATGGCCCCGTGCAGCGCCTGCGGGGAGTGCTCGGCCCGGGGCAGGCTGGCTTCGAGCCGGGCCTCGACGCGCTGCAGCCAGCGCGCCAGGCGCGGGTCAGCCGGCATCGGGCAGGAAGGGCTGGGCGCTGTCGGGTTCGGCCGGGTCGGTCAGCAGGCGAACGCGCAGTTCAGCCTGCTCGAGCGCGCCCTGGCACTGGCGGTAGAGGCTGACGCCACGTTCGTAGGCGGCCAGCGATTCGTCGAGCGACATCTCGCCTTTTTCCATTTTCTGGACCAGCTGTTCAAGCTCGTCGAGCGAGGTCTCGAACTGCGCGACGTGCGACGGCGGCGGTGCGGGGGTCTTGGCGGCCATGGGCTGAAGTTTGGAGGCTCGCCGGTTGAGGGTCAACGGGGGAGGGGACCTAGTCCGGCACGCGGATCAACGCCGGGTTCCCAATGAAGCCGCGCTCCCTGCGTATCCAGCCAGTCCTGCAATCGCGCGGCCACCACCAGGTCGCCGGCGGCGAGCAGGTCGCCGTCGGGCTGGCTCAGCAGGGGCAGGCGGGCGCGTTCCCAGGGCGGCACGCCCAGGTCCTGGAGCGCATGCTTGAGCGTGGTGTGGTGTTCGCGACCCGGCAGCACCAGGCGTTCGCCGCCCTGGCGCGCGTGCACGCGCAGCGGGGCGTCGAAGGCCCTGGCGGGCTCGAGCCGGAGCAGGTCGCCCGTCGGCAGCACCAGCGGCTCCCGGCCCGACCACGCCACGCTGAAGTTGGCGTCCAGCGGCGGCAGGTCGGGGCCCGCGTGCAGCAGGTCGCGCCAGCGCCGGACCACGGCGCCCGACCAGGCGAAACAGGCCCCGGCATCGGGCCGGGCCGCCAGCAGGTCCGACTCGATGCTCTCCGGGGCGTCGCCCGGCAGCGGCGGCAGGTCGAGGCTGGCGACCCAGGCCCGCAGCAGGCGGGCGCGCCAGGGGGCGGCTTCGGCCATCAGGGCCGGCAGGCTCAGCGTGGCCGGGTCGATGCCCTGCACCCTGGCCAGGCGTCGCTGGTCTTCTCCGGCCAGCAGGTCGGCCTGGGTGGCCAGCAGGCGGGCGCTGCGGGCCAGTGACTGGCCCGCCTGCGGCCAGCGTTGGGCCAGGCGCGGCAGCACGTGGTGGCGCAGGAAGTTGCGGTCGTGCCGGTCCGACTGGTTCGAGGGATCTTCCAGCCAGTGCAGGGCATGGTCGCGGGCATATGCCTGCAGGGTGTCGCGTGGCACGTCCAGCAGCGGCCGCCACAGCCAGCCGTCCGCGAAGGGGCGCAGCGGGCGCATCGCGGCCAGGCCGTCGCCGGCGCCGCGCAGCAGGCGCAGCAGCACGGTTTCGGCCTGGTCGTCGCGATGGTGGGCGGTGACCAGCCCTTCCCCGGGGGCAAGCGATTGCGCGAAGGCGGCGTGGCGCGCCTCGCGCGCGGCGGCTTCCAGGCCCTGGCCCGTTTCGACCACGCTCACGCGAAGGATCTGCAGGTCGACGCCCAGTTGCAGGCAATTCGCTGCGCAGGCCTCGGCCCAGGCGGCTGATTGGGGGTGCAGGCCGTGGTCCACGTGTACGGCGCGCAGTCCACGTGCGCGCAGCGCCGGTTCCCGGGCCAGCCGGTGCAGCAGCACGGTTGAATCCATGCCGCCGCTGCAGGCCAGCAGCAGCGGGCCATCGCGGGGAACCGGGGGCAGGGCGAAGGCCATGGCGGGGCGGGGCGCTGGGGCCCCGGGCTCAGGCCGCCTCGTAGGCGCCGTAGCGGCGCAGGCGCTGGTAGCGCTCTTCGAGCAGGACAGGGCTCTCGAGCTTGTCCAGCGCGGCCAGCTCCAGCTGGATCTGCTGCTTGAGCGTCGCCGCCATCACGGCCGGGTCGCGGTGGGCGCCACCCAGGGGTTCGGGCACGATCACGTCCACCAGGCCGTGTTCGAACAGGCGTTTGGCGGTCAGGCCCAGCGCTTCGGCGGCATCGCGCGCCTTGTCGGCCGACTTCCACAGGATGGAGGCGCAGCCTTCGGGCGAAATGACCGAATACGTGCTGTATTCAAGCATCAGGGTGCGGTCGCCGACGCCGATGGCCAGGGCGCCGCCGGAGCCGCCTTCGCCGATGACGGTGCAGATGACCGGGATCTTGAGCTCGGCCATTTCCAGCAGGTTGCGGGCGATGGCTTCGGACTGGCCGCGTTCCTCGGCGCCGACGCCGGGATAGGCGCCGGGCGTGTCGATGAAGGTCAGCAGCGGCAGGCGGAAGCGCTCGGCCATCTTCATCAGGCGCAGTGCCTTGCGATAACCCTCGGGGCGCGGCATGCCGAAGTTGCGGCGGATCTTGGCCTTGGTGTCGCGGCCCTTCTGGTGGCCGATGACCATGACCGCGCGGCCGTCCATGCGGGCCAGGCCGCCGACGATGGCGGCGTCGTCGGCGAAGGCGCGGTCACCGGCGAGTTCGTGGAATTCCTCGAACATCAGGCCGATGTAGTCGTTGGTGTAGGGCCGCTGCGGATGCCGGGCCAGCTGGGAAATCTGCCAGGGCGTGAGCGCCTTGAAGATCTCGGCCGTACGCGCGCGCAGTTTTTCCTGCAGGCCGTTGACCTCGGTCTCGATGTTCACCGCCGGGCCGGTGCTGGCCTTGCGCAGTTCCTGGATCTTGGCTTCCAGTTCGGCGATGGGTTGTTCGAAATCGAGGAAGTTGGGGTTCATTCGGCTGCCTGGAGCAAATACTCAGAAGCGTGATTCTACCGGGCAAAGGCCCGCGGTAGAACCGTCAGCCGCCCTGCTGCCAGGGACGATGCAGGGCCAGGCTGACCTGGCTGACGCCGGGCAGGGCGCGCAGCTGGCTCAGCAGGCCCGGTTCGGTGCGCACGCCCAGGGCGCCGTTCACGTCCAGGCTGCCGCGCGCCTTGCGCGGGCTGAGCAGGTCCAGGCGCAGCGGCGTGGCGCCGGGGCGGAAGCCGGCCAGGGCCGTTTCCAGGCGCTCCCAGGTGCCCTTGGCGCGCAGGTCCACGGTTATCGACAGGCGACGGGCGTGTTCGGCGCACAGGGCGTGGAAGTCCCAGCATTGCCGGGCGCGCAGCACGAAGCCGCCGCTGAACTGGTCCTCGGCCAGGTTGCCCTCGACCAGCAGGATGCGATCGCGGGAGAGCAGGTGGCCCGACTCGGCGAAGGCTTCCCGGAAAAAGGCGACCTCGAGCTGGCCGCGGCCGTCCTCGAGGCGGGCGAAGGCCATGGTCTCGCCGCGCTTTCGCACCGCGCCGACCAGGCCGGCCAGCACCACGGCGGCTTCGCCGCGGCGGTCCTTCTTGCTGGACCAGATCGCGTCGAGGTCGGCCAGGCTGGCGCCGACCAGGGACTGCAGTTCTTCGCGCCAGGGATCGAGCGGGTGGCCGCTGAGGTAGTGGCCCAGGGTTTCGCGCTCGCCCAGCAGCTTGGTTTCCAGCGGCCAGTCGGGCGCTTCGGGCAGTTCGATGTGGATGGCCGGCGCATCGCCGCCACCGCCGAACAGGGACACCTGGCCGGCCTCGCGTTCGCGCGCAAGCTGTTCGGTGGCCTTCATCGCCTCGGGAACCTGCAGCAGCAGCGAGGGCCGGTTGGCGCCGATGCCGTCGAGCGCGCCGGCGTGCACGAGGGCTTCGAGCACGCGCCGGTTGAGCTTGCCGCTGTCCACACGCTGGCAGAAATCGAGCAGGTCGCGGAATTCGCCGCCGGACTGCCGCGCCTCGACGATGGCCTCGCAGGCGCCGCGGCCCACGCCCTTCACCGCGCCCAGGCCATATCGCACGGTTTTTGCGTCGAGTGCGACGAACATGTACTGCGACGAATTCACGTCCGGCGGCAGCACCGCCAGGCCGATTTCGCGCGCCTCGTCCAGGAACGTGACCACCTTGTCGGTGTTGTCCATATCCGAGGACATCGTGGCGGCCATGAACTCGGCCGGGTAGTGCGCCTTGAGCCAGGCCGTCTGGTAGGCCACCAGCGCATAGGCCGCCGAATGCGACTTGTTGAAGCCGTAGTCGGCGAACTTCTCCATCAGGTCGAAGATGGCGGTGGCATTGCCCGGGTCGATGTCGCGCTCGGCCGCGCCGGCCTCGAACTTGACGCGCTCCTTGGCCATTTCCTCGGGCTTCTTCTTGCCCATCGCGCGGCGCAGCAGGTCGGCGCCGCCCAGCGAATAGCCGGCCAGGACCTGGGCGATCTGCATCACCTGTTCCTGGTAGACGATCACGCCGTAGGTGGGTTTGAGGATCGGCTCGAGCAGCGGGTGCGGGTAGCTGACCTCGGCGCGGCCATGGCGGCGGTCGATGAAGTCGTCGACCATGCCCGCGCCAAGCGGGCCGGGGCGGTACAGGGCGGCAAGCGCGATCAGGTCCTCGAAGGTCGAGGGCTGCAGCTTGCGGATGTATTCCTTCATGCCGCGCGATTCGAACTGGAACACCGCCGTGGTCTGGCCCTTCGACAGCAGGGCGTAGGTGTCGGGGTCATCCAGCGGCAGCGCGATGATGTCGACGGGTTCGATGCCGGCGCGTTCGCGGCGAACGTTGATCGCCTTCACCGCCCAGTCGATGATCGTCAGCGTGCGCAGGCCCAGGAAGTCGAACTTCACCAGGCCCACGGCCTCGACGTCGTCCTTGTCGAACTGGGTGACGATCGAGCGCGACGATTCGCCCTTGGCCAGGTGCTCGGCGAACAGCGGGCTGAAGTCGGTCAGCGGCGTCGGCGCGATCACCACGCCGCCGGCGTGCTTGCCGGCGTTGCGGGTCAGGTCCTCGAGGCTGCGCGCCAGGTCGACCAGGTCGCGCACGTCGTCCTCGGACTGGTAGCGCGTGATCAGTTCGGCCGAGGCCAGGTCGGCGTCCTTGCGGGCTTTTTCGCTCAGGCCCAGGGCGTCGTCGAGGGTGATGCCCAGGGTGTTCGGGATCAGCTTGGCGATGCTGTCCACGAAGCCGTAGGGATGGCCCAGCACGCGGCCACAGTCGCGCACCGCGGCCTTGGCGGCCATGGTGCCGTAGGTGATGATCTGGCTGACCTTGTCGCGGCCGTACTTCTGGCCGACGTAGTCGATCACCTCGTCGCGCCGGTCCATGCAGAAATCGACGTCGAAGTCGGGCATGGACACGCGTTCGGGGTTGAGGAAACGTTCGAACAGCAGGTCGTAGCGCAGCGGGTCGAGGTCGGTGATGCCCAGGGCGTAGGCCACCAGTGAGCCGGCGCCCGAGCCGCGGCCCGGGCCGACCGGGATGTCGTTGGACTTGGACCAGTTGATGAAGTCCGCGACGATCAGGAAGTAACCCGGGAAACCCATGGACACGATGACGTCGAGTTCGGTGTCCAGGCGCGCGGCGTAGTCGGACGCGGACTTGCCCGGCGCCAGGTCGATGCGGGCCAGGCGGCCGGCCAGGCCACGGTGGGCTTCCTCGCGGATCCAGCTGTCGAGCGTGTGGCCCTCGGGAACCGGGAAATCGGGCAGGAAGTACTTGCCCAGGCTCAGCGCCAGGTTGCAGCGTTTGGCCAGTTCGACGGTATTCTCCAGCGCCTCGGGCAGGTCGGCGAACAGCTCGGCCATTTCCTCGGGCGACTTGAGGTATTGCTCGCGGGTGTATTCGCGCGGGCGCTTGGGGTCGTCGAGCACGCGGCCAGTGGCGATGCACACGCGCGCCTCGTGCGCCTCGAAGTCGTCGCGCGACAGGAAGCGCACGTCGTTGCTCGCCAGCAGCGGCAGCCCCTGTTCGCCGGCCAGCGCCACCGCGGCCGCATTGAAGGCGTCCTCGCCTTCGCGGCCGGTGCGTGTGAGTTCAAGGTAGAGGCGGTCGGGAAAGGCACGGGCCAGTTCGTCGAGCTGCTGGCGCGCGGCTTCCTCGCGCCCGCCCATCAGGCAGCGACCCAGCGGGCTTTCACGCCCGGCGATGGCCACCAGGCCGGCATTGTCGGCATACAGCCATTCCGGCTGCACCGCGACGTAGTCACCGGCGTGGCCATCGAGGTAGGCGCGGCTGATCAGGCGCGACAGCGCCAGGTAACCTTCCTGGTCCAGGCAAAGCAGGGTGAGGCGCGCAGGTGCGGCGCCCGTTTCGATCCACAGGTCGGCGCCGGCCAGGGGTTTCAGGCCCGCGCCTTCGGCGGCCTTGTAGAACTTCACCAGCGCGAACAGGTTGCTGGTGTCGGTGACCGCCACCGCCGGCAGCCCGAGCGCGGCGCAGCGCGACACCAGCTCCGGGATGCGGATGCTCGAATCGGTGAGCGAATATTCGCTGTGCAGGTGGAGGTGGACGAATTGCGGGGACATGCCGGCTGCCAAAGACCAGCCGGCAGTTTACCCCGACGACGGGGGCGCCCGCCCCCGCACCCTCACCCGCTCAGGAGACCCGGAACAGCGCCTGCAAGGGCTGGCCACCGGCGTAGGGGCGCGAGCGCACGTCCCGGCGCTGCTGCAGCAGCGCCAGTTCGGCCAGGCGGGTGTTTTCCCAGGCCATGCGCCGTTCGGCGCCAGTGCCTCGGGGCTGTTCATCCTTGCGGAAGTCGCAGAAGTCGCCGTAATCGAGCGTCTGGTCGCGGAAGGCCGGCCAGGCCAGTTCGACCAGCAGGGCGTCGTCGAGATGGCCGACCAGGGGCAGGTCGTCGGGGATCAGGTCGTCGACCTCGTGCAGGTAGCTGATGAGCATGCGCGAACGTTCGCGCAGCTCGGCGTCGAGCTCCCAGTCGCCGTCGTTGAGCATGCGCCGCAGGTGTTCGGCGCGGCGAAGGCGTTCGGCCAGGATGGCGACGGCGCGCTCGCGCGGTTGTTCCTGCAGCCAGCGCGCCAGCGTGACCAGCTGGTCGGCGCTGACGTGCGGCGCATTGGGGTCGAGCCTTGCTAGCAGGGCGTTGAAGCGCGCGACGGCGGTTTCCTCGAGGGCCAGGTCACCGACGTGGCGGCGGCGGGAGTCGGCGGACTCGGGCGGCAGTCGAAGGGCGAGCGGATCGTGGAGGGTGGACAACATGGCGGACTCCAGAGGGCAGTGGGCGCGGGGACGATTCCCCGCGCACCTGCCTTTCACAGATGCCGCGCCAGCTTGCTCCGTTGCATCGTCATCGTCGCGTTCCGGAAGTGGCCGTTACCTTCGGCCCAATTCAGCATGCCGACAGCTTCGCCGGGATTCAGACCACGCGCAGGCCACCAACCAGCGGCCCGTAGTCGACGTAGTGCTGGTGGCGGACGCGATGCAGCTGTTCCCAAAGCGCGCCTTCCTCGAGCCGCGACTGCAGCCAGTTCTCGCGGCTGGGATGTCCACCGAAGGCGTCGCCCGATTCTTCGCGGAAGCGCTGGAAGTCGCGATAGTCCTCCAGTTCCTCGGCGACCATCGGCCAGGCCAGCTCGACCAGCAGCGCATCGTCGAGGCGCCCGACCCGCGGCGTGTCATCGGGGATCAGGTCGCGCACGCGGTCAACGTAGGCGAGCATGCGGCCAATGCGCCGGGCCAGGGCCGGTTCGACCGCCCAGTCGGCATCGGCCACCAGGGCCTGCAGTTCGGCCAGCCGTCCCAGGCGCGCCTGCAGCAGGGCTTCGCCCTGCTCGGGCGGCAGCTCCATCAGCCAGCGGGCGACGCTGGCCACGGCGTCGGCGTCCACGTGCGGCGCGTCGGGGTGCAGTTCGTGCAGCAGGTCGTTGAAGTCCGCGATGGCCCGGGGAGCAAGCGGCACCGGCCCGGCAAAGGCGGGGCCGTCGTGGCGGGCAAGGCGGGGCAAGGGCAGGGCGGTGCCTGCCGGGAGGGGAGGTTCGTGGCGCATGGCAGTCCTCGCTGCCGGCCGGTGGTGGGCGCGGTGCGCGGCTGGTCGGCGGTGGCCGCGGGCCGCCGCATCCGCCGGGATGCAATTGTTGATTTACGCCTGTGTGGCGCGGGTGTCCAGTGCCGGTTCGTTCAGCCGAGCAGCGACGGCGCCAGCAGCGCGCGCACGGGTGCAAAACTGCGGCGGTGCTGTTCGCAGGGGCCCAGTCGACGCAGCGCGTCGAGGTGTTCGGGCGTGGGATAACCCTTGTGCAATGCGAAGCCGTAACCCGGGTGCCGGTGTTCGAGTTCGCGCATGTACTGGTCGCGGGCGACCTTGGCCAGGATGGAAGCAGCCATGATCGCTGGTTCGCGGGCGTCGCCCTTCACCAGGGCCTCGGCGGGACAGGGCAGGTCCTTCGGCAGCCGGTTGCCGTCGACCAGCGCGTGCACGGGGGCGGGTTCGAGCGCGTGCAGGGCCCGCGACATGCCGGCCATCGTGGCGTGCAGGATGTTCAGGCGGTCGATTTCCGCGGGCCACACCCACTCGAGGTGCCAGGCCAGTGCCTGGGTCCTGATCAGGGGGGCCAGGGTTTCGCGGCGTGACGGCGAAAGCGCCTTGGAATCACCCAGGCCGGCCAGCGGCCGCGCCGGGTCGAGGATGACCGCCGCCACCGCCACGGGTCCGGCCAGCGGGCCGCGACCGGCTTCGTCGACGCCGGCGACCAGCCGCCGGTTCATCGGCCCGCCAGCAGGTCGGCGACGGCGTCCGCGGCGTCGGCGTCGGCGTGGCCGCGAAGCTTGGCGTGGATGTGTTCGTAGCGCGGCAGCAGCGCCGCCCTGGCCTCGGGATCGCGGAACCAGAGCATCACTGCTTCGGCGAGGTTCTCGGGGGTGCAGTCGTGCTGCATCAGTTCGGGCACGATTGGTTCGTTGGCCAGTACGTTGGGCAGGCTGTACAGGCTGACGCGCATCAGGCCCAGGGCCATCACCAGGCGGTAGGTCAGCGCCGAGATGCGGTAGCCCACGACCATGGGCCGCTTGGCGAGCATGGCTTCGAGCGCCGCAGTGCCCGAGGCCAGGAGCACCACGTCGGCGGCCACCATCACGTCGTGGGCCTGGCCGTCGTAGAGCGCCACGTTGGCCAGCTGCGACTTCGCCAGGCCCTGCTCGATGGCGGCGCGGCAGGCCGGGTCGGCGGCCGGCACGGCCACGGCGAGGCCCGGCATCTGCAGCGTCACCAGGCGGGCGGCGTCGATGAAGGTGGGCCACAGGCGACCAATCTCGCCCTGGCGACTGCCGGGCAGCACGGCCAGTACGGGAATGTCCTGCGGCAGGCCCAGTCGCTCGCGCGCGTCCTGTCGATCGGGCACGGCCTCGAAGGCTTCGGCCAGGGGATGCCCGACGAAGCGGGCGTCTATGCCGTGGCGCTGGTAGATCGGCGGCTCCATCGGGAACAGGCACAGCACGCGGTCGGCGCTGCGTCCGATCTTCGCCGCCCGGCCTTCGCGCCAGGCCCAGACCGAAGGGCTGACGTAGTGCACGGTGCGGATGCCGGCCTGCTTGAGCTTTTTTTCCAGGCCCAGGTTGAAGTCCGGGGCGTCGATGCCGATGAAGACGTCGGGCCGCCAGTCCATCAGGCGGCGACGAAGGCCGGCGCGCAGGCGCAGCAGGCGCGGCAGGTGGCGCAGCACTTCGGCCAGGCCCATCACCGCCAGTTCGCCGCTTTCATGCCAGGCCTCGAATCCCTCGGCCAGCATGCGCGGCCCACCGATGCCGGCGAACTGCGCGTCCGGGAAACGTTTCTTCAGTTCGCGCACCAGGCCGGCGCCGAGCAGGTCACCGGAGGCTTCCCCGGCGACCAGGGCGAATCGCAGCGGACGCGGCTGGTCGCCGCCCATGCCGGTTTCAGCGCAGCAGGCCGCGCCCGCTGTGTTCGATGAAATCGAGCATCAGCTGCACGTCCTGCGAGTCGGCGGCGCCGGCGGCCAGCTGCCCGCGCACTTCGGCCAGCGGTTTGCCGGAAAGATAGAGCGCGCGGTAGGCGCGCTTGATCGACGAGATGCGCTCGGCGTCGAAACCGCGGCGCTTGAGACCCTCGGCATTGATGCCGCGGGGCGCGGCGTATTTGTCGGCGACCATCACGAAGGGAGGCACGTCGGCGTTGACCAGGCTGCCCATGCCGATGAAGGCGTGGGCGCCGATCTTGCAGAACTGGTGGATGCCCGCGAAGCCGCCCAGGATCGCCCAGTCGCCCAGTTCGGCGTGCCCGGCCAGGGTGGCGTTGTTGGCCAGGATGCAATGGTCGCCGACGACGCAGTCGTGGGCGATGTGCACATAGGCCATGATCCAGTTATGGCTGCCGATGCGGGTGATGCCACCGCCGTCGGCGGTGCCGCGGCTGAGGGTGGTGAACTCGAAGATGGTGTTGCCGTCACCGATCACCAGCTCGGTTCGCTCGCCGGCGAACTTCTTGTCCTGCGGGTCGTTGCCGACCGTGGCATGGGCATGGATGACGTTGTCGCGGCCGATGCGGGTGGGCCCGCTGATCACCGCGTGCGGGCCGATCCGGCAGCCGTCGCCGATTTCCACGTCGGCGCCGATGATCGCGTAGGGGCCAACCTCGACCCGCTCGCCGATCCGCGCCGTGGCGTCGATCAGGGCAGTCGGGTGGATCATCCTATTCCTTGCCCTCGGCACAGAGGATTTCCGCGCTGGCCACCACCTTGCCATCGACGCGGGCGGATCCTTCGTAAAGCGCCATGTTGCGGATATTGCGCTTGAGCACCACCTCGATGTCGAGCTGGTCGCCCGGCACCACCATGCGGTTGAAGCGCGCGTTGTCCACCTTCACCAGGTAGAACAGCTTGCCGTCGCCGATGGCGTCGCGTGGCAGCGACAACTGGGTGAGCAGGCCGCCGGCCTGGGCCATGGCCTCGATCACGAGCACCCCGGGCATCACCGGACGACCCGGGAAGTGCCCCTGGAAATAGGGTTCGTTGAAGGTGACGTTCTTGATGGCGCGGATGCGCTTGTGAGCATCCAGCTCGACCACCCGGTCGACCAGCAGGAAAGGGTAACGGTGGGGCAAAAGGTGCAGGATGCAGGCGACATCCACGGGCAGCTTGATGGCGTCTTCGCTCATCCTGGGGTTCCTTGGCGGATTCAATCCTTGGGCGGGGCGCCCATTCTACGCGCGAGCGCGTCCAATTGCCGGAAACGGGCGGCATTCCGGCGAAACCGCCGGGCCTCCTGCGCGGCCATGGCCGAGGCGTACTCGCCCGGCTCGGTGATCGAGGCGGTGACCAGGCTCATGGCCGTGATGGTCACCTTGTCGCAGACCGAGAGGTGCCCGGCGATGCCGGCGCCGCCACCGACCAGGCAATAGCGGCCGATCCGGGCCGAGCCGGCGATGGCCACGCAGCCGGCCATGGCAGTGTGGGCGCCGATGCGCACGTTGTGGCCGACCTGCACCAGGTTGTCCAGGCGCACGTCCTCCTCGAGCACGGTGTCCTCCAGGGCGCCGCGGTCGATGCAGGTGTTGGCGCCGATCTCGCAGTCGTCGCCGATCTGCACGCCGCCCAGCTGGGGTACTTTCAGCCACCGTCCGGCATCCATCGCCAGGCCGAAACCCTCGGCGCCGATCACCGCCCCGGGATGCACCCGCACGCGGGCGCCCAGCCGCACCCGGGCAACCAGCGTGACCCGCGCGAGCAGCTCGCAGCCCGGCCCGATCTCGCAGTCGTCGCCGATGATGCAGCCCGGGCCGATGACGGCGCCGGCGCCGATGCGGCAACGTGCGCCGATGCTGGTGAAGGGCCCGACATGCGCGCCGGGGTCGACCTGTGCGTCGGCGGCGACCACGGCCGAGGCATGCACGCCCGGCGGCGAGGCCGGGGAACTGTCGAACAGGGCCGCGATGCGGGCAAAAGCCGCGTACGGGGACGCGGCGACCAGGCAGGGCACCGGGCAACCAGCGGCATCTGCTTCGGCCAGCACCACCGCCGAAGCGCCGGTGCCGGCCAGCTCCTGGCGGTAGCGTGGGTTGGCCAGGAAGGCCAGCTGGCCCTCCCCGGCAGCCGCCAGCGTGGCTACCCCGCGTATGCGGATATCACCGTCGCCGCGCAAGCCAAGCTTGAAGCGCGCGGCGAGTTCGGCCAGCGTCGGCGACGGGGCGGGCATCGCCCCGGCCCTAGAAACTGCCGCCGAAGGTGAACTGCAGGCGCTCGATCTGGTCGGAACGCTCGCGCTGGATCGGCAGGGCGTAGCTGATCTGGATCGGGCCCATCGGCGATTCCCACTGCAGCGACACGCCGGTCGAGATGCGCAGCGTCTTGGCTTCCCAGTCCTCGAAGCCGTTGTAGACGTTGCCGTAGTCGATGAACGCCGACAGGCGGGTGCCCTTGCTGTCGAACAGCGTCGGGAAATAGAACTCGATCGTGCCAGCGGTCTTGAGCGAGCCGCCGATCGGCTGGCGGAAACCATCGCTGCTGAACTGGTAGGTCGGGCCGACCGTGTTCACTTCGAAGCCGCGGATCGAGTTCGGGCCACCGGCGTAATAGTTGCGGAAGAAGGGCAGGCCGCACTTGGTGGTGGTGGTGATGATGTCGCCTTCGGTGTCGAAGCTCGTGCACAGCGCATCGCCGGTGTCGCCGTAGCTGTCGCCGTAACCGAGTTCAACGCCGAACTTCGCGACCAGCCAGTTGGCCAGCGGGATGTAGTGTTCGAAGTTGTAGCCGAGCTTGTAGTACTCCAGGTCGCTGCCGGGCAGCACGACTTCGGCGCTGATGCGGTGGTAGGTGCCGCGGGTGGGCAGCAGGAAGTCGTTGCGCGAATCGCGCACCCAGCCGGTCTGCAGGCGCCAGGCGTTGACGTTCCACTTGCGCGAGCCGCCAAACTGCAGCGGATCGGTGGTGGTCGGGTCGTCGTCGTCGTTGTCCGGCGGCGTCGTGGGATCACGGTCGTCGTCGACGTGGAACTGCGGGAAGCGCTGGCGGTCGCCCAGGGTGCTGACCAGGTACTGGATAAGCGGTTCGGGCGTGAAGCCGTCCTGGGTAGTCAGCGAGTTGCGGTCGATGCCCAGCGAGAACTGGATGGAATCGGTTTCCGTCAGCGGCAGGCCCACCAGGACCTCGGCGGCGGACACGGCGTTGTTGTACTGGGCCAGGTTGGCGTCCTGGCGCGAGTAGCTGTAGTCGCTGTGGCTGAGGTTGTAGCCGACGCTTATCCCCGAATCGGTGAAGTAGGGGTCGGTGTAGCCGATCGAGTACTGCTTGGAGAAGCTGTTGTTCTGCACCGCGATGGAAACGCGGTTGCCCGTGCCCAGGAAGTTGTTCTGCACCAGCTGCAGGCTGGTGATCAGGCCGAAGGTCTGCTGGTAGCCCAGGCCGAAGGTGAACTGGCCGGAGTTGCGTTCCTTGACGTTGACGACAACGTCCACCTGGTCCGGCGCGCCGGCGACCTCGGGCGTCTCGATGTCGACCGTCTCGAAGAAGCCAAGGCGCTGCAGGCGGACCTTGGAGCGGTCGACCGCGGCCTGCGAGAACCAGGCGCCCTCGAACTGGCGCATCTCGCGACGCAGGACCTCGTCGGCGGTGCCGGTGTTGCCCTTGAAGACGATGCGGCGGACCTGTACGCGCGGGCCCGGCTCGACGAAGAAGTTCAGGCCGACGACGCGGTTTTCGCGGTCGATGTCCGGAACCGGGTTCACCTGGGCGAACGCGTAGCCGATGTTGCCCAGCAACGCGACCATCGCGTCGGTGCTCAGCTCGACGCGGGCGCGCGAGAAGGTGCCGCCCTCGCGCACGAACAGCATCTTCTCCATCTCCTCGACCGGCAGGATGGTGTCGCCCGAGACCTTGACCTCGCCGATGGTGTAGACCTCGCCTTCGGCGACGTTGGCGGTGACGAAGATGTCGCGCTTGTCGGGGCTGATCGCGACCTGGGTGGATTCGACGTTGAAGTCGACGTAACCGCGGTCGAGGTAGTAGTTGCTCAGCTTTTCGAGGTCGCCGGAGAGCTTTTCGCGCGAGTACTGGTCGTCGCGGCGGTACCAGGACAGCCAGTTGCTGGTGTCCGATTCCCAGGTCTCGCGCAGGTCTTCCTCGATGAAGGTTTCGTTGCCGACGATGTTGATGTCGCGGATGCGTGCGGCCTTGCCTTCCTCGATGATGATGGTGACGTCGACGCGGTTGCGGTCGAGGTTGGAGACGCTCGGCAGGATCGAGACGTTGTACTTGCCGCGGTTGTTGTACTGGCGGATCAGTTCCTGGGTGATGCGGTCGAGGTTGAGCGGGTTGTAGGTCTCGCCCTCGGCCAGGCCGATGCTGCGCAGGCCGACCATCAGGTCCTCGGTCTTGATGTCCTTGTTGCCGGTCAGCGTGATGCTGTTGATGGCCGGTCGCTCGGTCACCACCACGACCAGGATGTCGCCCTGGCGCTCGAGTTTGACGTCACTGAAGAATCCCGTGCGGAACAGGGCACGGATGGCGTCGCCGGAGCGGCCGCGGTCGAGGGTGTCGCCACGTTCGACCGGCAGGTAGGTGAATACCGTGCCCGGGGAGATGCGCTGCAGGCCTTCGACGCGGATGTCGGCGACCTGGAATGGCTCGTAGTTCTGGGCGTGGGCGGGGCCGGCAAGGGCGGCGGCGAGCGCGATGCTCAGGAGGCAGCGTCGGACAGTGGGTCGCGTCATCGTCAATCCGTGGAAACCGGGCGGAATCGCCCGCAATGGGTGGAAGCTCAGGAGCCGAGCCGAAGAATATCGTTGTAAAAGGCTAATCCCATCAGGCCGGCCAGCAGGGCCAGGCCGATGTATTGGCCCGCCATGAGGCCGCGTTCGCCGACCGGACTGCCCTTGACCAGCTCGATAAGGTAATACAGCAGGTGCCCACCATCCAAGACGGGGATGGGCAGCAGGTTCATGATGCACAGGCTCAGCGAGAGTATCGCGAGGAAGTTAAGAAACCATGCGGGGCCCAGTCCGGCGCTGCCGTTGGCGACCCGGGCGATGGTGATCGGGCCGGAAATGTTCTTCAGCGATGCCTGCCCCGAGACCATGCGCCAGAGCATGCCCAGCACGTCCGAGGTCATCTGCCGGGTCTCGGCCAGGGCGGCCGGGACCGCGGCCAGCGGCCCGAAACGCAGCAGGGCGTCCTGTTCCAGGGCCGCAGGCAAAACGCCAAGTTGCCAGACCATCGCGCCTTCGCGCTCGACCCGCTGCGGGCGGACCTCAAGCATTTGACGGCGGCCGTCGCGCTCGACCTGCAGGGCCAGCGGGCGGTCCTGGCCGGCCAGTTCCTGCAGCAGGGGCGAGACCTGGTCGTAGGTTTGCACCGGGCGGCCGCCCAGGGACAGGATGCGGTCGCCGGCCCTCAGGCCGGCGGCATTGGCCGCCGAGCCCGGCGAGACCTCCCCGATCACGGCCGGCCAGGCCAGGCTCAGGCCGAGGTCCGAAAAGGGGCGTTCTTCGCTCAGCACCAGGCCGGGGCGGTCGAGCGGCAGCATCCGCACGCGCTCGTCGCCGTCGGCGGTGCGCACCCGCACGGCGGTGGGCTCGCGGTCCATGACGGCGGTGGCCAGGGCGATGCCGGCCTCGCTCCAGGTGCGGGTCTGGCGCCCGCCGACGTCCAGCAGCCGGTCGCCGGCCTGGAAGCCGGCTTCGGCGGCGATGCCCTCGGCGCGGCCGATGTCGGGCTGGAAGTCGGGTTTGCCGACCACGAACATCAGCCAAAGCAGGGCGATGCACAGCAGCAGGTTGGCGATCGGCCCGGCCGCGACGATGGCGATGCGCTGGTAGACCGACTTGGCGTTGAAGCTCTCGTGGCGCTCGGAAGGGGCGACCTCGACCTCGCGCTCGTCGAGCATCTTCACGTAGCCGCCCAGCGGAATCCAGGCCACGGCGTATTCGGTGCCGTCGCGGCCGATGCGCTTCCAGATCGGCTTGCCAAAGCCCACCGAGAACCGCAGCACGCGCACGCCGCAGCGCCGCGCGACCCAGTAGTGGCCGAACTCGTGGAAGGTGACCAGGATGCCGAGGCTCACGATGAGCCACCACACCGAGCCGAAGAATTCCGTCATTGCCGTCGCATCCTCGCGATCATTTCCCCGGCCAGGCGCCGGGCCGCGGCATCGGTTTCAAGCAGGTCTTCCAGGGAGTCGGCCGGGCCGCCCGGATGGGCATCCAGGCAGGCCTGGACCAGGTCAGGAATGTCTAGGAAGCCCAGTTTGCCCTGAAGGAAGGCTGAAACGGCCACTTCGTTGGCGGCGTTGAGCACGGCGGGAGCGCCGCCGCCGGCCTCGAGGGCGCGGTAGGCCAGGCTCAGGCAGGGGAAGGTTTCCAGGTCCGGCGGCTCGAAGTCGAAACGGGCCAGGGCGGCCAGGTCCAGCGGTGCCACGCCCGAATCGATGCGTTCGGGCCAGGCCAGGCCATGGGCCAGGGCCGTGCGCATGTCGGGGTTGCCCAGCTGCGCCAGCACCGAGCCGTCGATGTAGTCGACCAGCGAGTGGATGACGCTTTGCGGGTGCACCACTACTTCGATGCGTTCCGGCGGCAGGCCGAACAGGTGCCGGGCCTCGATGACTTCCAGGCCCTTGTTCATCAGGGTGGCGGAATCCACGGAAATCTTGCGGCCCATGGACCAGTTCGGGTGGGCGCAGGCCTGGTCCGGCGTCACCGCCGCCAGCGCCGCGCGGTCGCGGCCGCGGAATGGACCCCCCGAAGCGGTCAGCAGCAGGCGGCGAACCCCCTGGCGGCTTCCATCGGCGGGCAGGCACTGGAAGATGGCGTTGTGTTCGCTGTCGACCGGCAGCAGGGTGGCCCCACCTTCGCGGGCCGCGCGCACCAGCAGGTCGCCGGCCAGGACCACCGATTCCTTGTTGGCCAGCAGCAGGCGCTTGCCGGCGCGGGCCGCGGCCAGGGTCGAGGCCATGCCGGCGGCGCCGACGATGGCGGCGACCACGGTGCCGTTGACGGGATCGGTGGCGACCTCGTCCAGTGCCGCGGGACCGGCCAGGGCCCGCGTGGACAGGCCCAGGTCGGCCAGGCCGTCGCGCAGGGCGGGGTAGGCGGCCGGGTCGGCCACCACGGCGGTATCGGGGCGGAAACGGGCGCACAGCGCCAGCAGGGCGTCCACGCGGCCATTGGCGGTGAGCGCGCCGATCCGGAAGCGGTCCGGATGGCGGGCCACGACGTCCAGGGTCGAGCTTCCGATCGACCCGGTGGCCCCGAGCAGGGCGATCGTGTTCAGAGGCCGAGCCATGCCTTGCCCACCACGAACACCGGCAGGGCGGCCAGGATGCTGTCGAGCCGGTCCATCAGGCCGCCATGGCCCGGGAACAGGTCGCCCGAGTCCTTGACCCCCGACTGGCGCTTCATGAGGCTTTCGAACAGGTCGCCAACCACCGAAATGGCGGCCACCCCCAGGGTGACCAGCCAAAGCGCCGGCAGCTGCGACCAGGCCAGGCCCAGCAGCGGCACGGCCGGGATAGCCAGCAGCGCGCAGGTGGCCAGGCCACCGTAGACGCCTTCCCAGCTCTTGCCCGGGCTGATGGTGGGTGCCAGCTTGCGCCGGCCCCAGCGGGAGCCGGCGAAATACGCGCCGCTGTCGGCGGCCCAGACGATCAGCAGGGCGAACAGGGTCCAGCGGGCACCGAAGGGGTCTTCCGAGTGCAGCCAGCCCAGTGCACACCAGGCCGGGATGATGCCCAGGGTGCCGGCCAGCAGCTTCAGGCTGCGGTTGGCGGCTGTGTCGGCGCCGCCGAAAGCGGGTCGGGCCAGCCAAAGGCAGACCACCGCCCACCACAGCACGCCCACCATGCTCATCAGCTTGAGCGTGAACAGGCCGGGGCCGGCGCCCCAGACCAGGGCGGCCATCATCAGAGCGTTGGCGGTGAGGAAAGCCGCACGCGGCAGGCGGTCGTGCACGCCGGCGAAGTGGGTCCATTCCCACAGGCCGGCCAGCAGCACCAGGGCGACGATGGCCGCCAGCCAGGGCGTGGGCAGGAAGAGCACCGCCAGGATCGGCAGCGGCGCCAGCACCACGGCCGTGGTGATGCGCTGGCGGCGGCTCACGTCGCGCCTCCGGCGACCTGGGCGCTGGTCAGGCCGAAGCGGCGCTCGCGGTCGGCGAACGCGGCCATGGCGGCGTCCAGCACGCTGTCGTCGAGGTCGGGCCACAGGGTTTCGGTGAACCACAGTTCGGTATAGGCGAGCTGCCAGAGCAGGAAATTGCTGATGCGCAGGTCGCCGCCGGTGCGGATGAACAGGTCGGGCGAGGGCAGGCCGGCCAGGCTGATGCGTTCGCCGAGCAGGGTTTCGTTGATGTCCGCGGGGGCCAGGCGACCGGCCGCGACGTCTTCGGCCAGGCTGCGGCAGGCCTGGGCGATGTCCCAGCGGCCGCCGTAGCCCACGGCGATGTTCAGGGCCAGGCTGAGCTGCGCGGGAACCTGCAGCTCGGCCTGGGCCATGCGGCTGCGGATCGTTTCCGGGAAACCACTGCGGTCGCCGATGAAGGACAGGCGCACGCCGCGGCGGTGCAGCTCGTCGACTTCGCTGTCGAGCATGCGCAGGAAGAGTTTCATCAGGGCGCCGACTTCTTCTTCGGGCCGGTTCCAGTTTTCCGAGGAGAAGGCGAACAGCGTAAGCGCCTCGATGCCCCGCGCCAGGCAGTAGTCCACGCACACCTGCACCGCCTTGGCGCCGGCGCGGTGGCCCAGCGTACGCGGGCGGTTGCGGCGCTGCGCCCAGCGGCCGTTGCCGTCCATGATGACGGCCAGGTGGCGGGGTAGCCGCGCCGAAGGCGGGGCGGGCATCGTGGCGGCCTGGCTCAAACCGCCATCAACTCCTGTTCCTTGGCCTTGACGACTTCGTCCACGTCCTTGACGGCCTTGTCGGTGAGCTTCTGGATCTCGTCCTCGGCGCGATGCGACTCGTCCTCGGTGACCTGCTTTTCCTTGAGCAGTTCCTTGACGCCCTGGATCGCGTCGCGGCGCACGTTGCGGATGGCGACCTTGGCGTTTTCGCCTTCGGCGTGCACGTGCTTGGAGAGCTCCTTGCGGCGCTCCTCGGTGAGCGGCGGCAGGTTGATGCGGATGACGGTGCCGGCCGTATTGGGCGTCAGGCCCAGGTCGGAGGCCAGGATGGCCTTCTCGACCGCGGACACCATGCCCTTTTCCCAGGGCGTGATGGTCAGCGACCGGGCATCGGACACCGACACGCTCGCGACCTGGGTCAGCGGCATGTCGGAGCCGTAGTAGTTCACCTTCAGGTGGTCGACCAGGGCGGTGGTGGCCCGGCCCGTGCGCAGTTTGGTCAGGTCGTGGCGGAAGGCCTCGACGGACTTGTTCATGCGGGTGAGGGCGTCTTTCTTGATTTCTTCGAGCATCGCTGGCTCCGCGGACGGGTCGGTGACGGGGGCAAGCCCGGGATTATAGGCGCTGGCGCCCGGCGGCGCTCAGCCCGCGTCGACCAGGGTGCCCAGCGGCTCGCCGCGCAGGATGCGCATCAGGGCACCCGGCTGCATCATGTCGTAGATACGCACCGGCACCTTGTTGTCCCGGCACAGGGCGAAGGCGGCCGTGTCCATCACCTGCAGGTTGCGGGCGATCACCTCGTCGTAGCTGAGGTGCTCGAAGCGCTTGGCGCTGGGGTTCTTCTTCGGGTCCGAATCGTAGATGCCGTCCACCTTGGTGGCCTTGAGCAGCAGGTCGGCGCCGATCTCGCTGGCGCGCAGGCCGGCGGCCGAATCGGTGGTGAAGAAGGGATTGCCGGTGCCGGCGGCGAACAGCGCGATGCGGCCCTTTTCCATGTGCCGGATGGCGCGACGGCGGATGTAGTCCTCGCAGACTTCGTTGATCTTGATCGCGCTCATCACCCGGGCGAAGCCGCCTTCCTTTTCCAGCGCGTCGGCCATGGCCAGGGCATTGATGACCGTGGCCAGCATGCCCATGTGGTCGCCGGTGACGCGGTCCATGCCGGCTTCGGCCAGGCCGGCGCCGCGGAAGATGTTGCCGCCGCCGATCACCAGCCCGATCTGGGCGCCCGCGCGCTGGGCCTCGACGATGTCCTTGGCCATGGCCTGGATCACCTTCGGGTCGATGCCGTAGTCCTCGTTGCCCATGAGGGCCTCGCCGGAGAGCTTGAGCAGGATGCGGCGGTACTTCAGGGGCTGGGTGCTCATGGGGCTCTCCGGTGGCTGGGCAAACAGCGGAATTCTAGCCGATCACGGGCCAGTCCCGGACGTGGGCCCGGCGCTTATTTCCAGTTCGCCAGCTCTTCGTCGGTCACGAAGCCGTCGCGGTTGCGGTCCACCAGCTTCCATTCGTAGTGCAGGGCGTGGTCATCCGGCACTTCGGCGCGGCTCAGGCGCCGGTCGCCATTGGCGTCCAGGTCAGCGACCTTGACCGCGTATTCGCTGGCGTTTGGCAGCGGTGGCTGCACCGAAACCACGGTCACCGGGCCGGTCCGGGCTTCAAAGCGGGTCTGCGGGCCGGATTCGACGTTCTGCGCCAGGGCGGGGCCAGTGGCGAGCAGGGCGAGGCACAGCAGGGGGGCGTGGGTTTTCATGGCGGGCTCCCTGATGGAACGATGGGTGCACGGAAGGCTTGCAAGCCCCGGCCCAACCCGGCATGAACCGCCCCGGCCCGCCATTCAGCAAAAAGAAAGGGCCGCGGGTAAGCCCGCGGCCCTCGCCTTGGATCATGGCGCGATGGCTCAGGCCAGGCCGGCCTGCTTCATCACTTCGGCGGCGTAGTCCTCGACCACCTTCTCGATGCCTTCGCCGACGGCCAGGCGCTGGAACTGCACCACGTCGGCGCCGGCGGCCTTGACGGCCTGCTCGACGGTCTGGTCGGTGTTCAGGACGTAGGCCTGGCCGTACAGGGTGACTTCGTTGACGATCTTGGCGACCTTGCCGGCCATGATCTTCTCGAGGATTTCGGCGGGCTTGGACTTGTCCTTGTCGGACATCTTCGCCATCTCGATTTCCTTTTCCTTCGCAATGAAGTCGGCCGGTACGTCCGCAGCCTTGTTGTGCGGCGGGTTCATCGCCGCCACGTGCATGGCGATGCCGCGGGCCAGCTCGGCGTCGCCGCCCTTGAGCTCGACCAGCACGCCGATGCGGCCGCCGTGGATATAGGCGGCGACGTGGTTGGCGCTGTCGACCTTGGCCAGGCGACGCACCTGCACGTTCTCGCCGACCTTGGCGATGACGGCGGCACGGGCTTCCTCGACGGTGTCGCCGGAGGCGACCTTGGCCGCCTTCAGGGCGTCCACGTCGGCGGCGCCGGAGGCCAGGGCGGCCTGGGCGACGGCGTCGGCGAAGGCCAGGAAGTTGTCGTCCTTGGCCACGAAGTCGGTCTCGGAGTTGATCTCGACCAGCACGGCCTTGCCGCCGTCCTGGGCCGCGACGATGCGGCCTTCGGCGGCCACGCGGCCGGCCTTCTTGTCGGCCTTGGCCAGGCCGGACTTGCGCAGGGCCTCGGCCGCGGCGTCGATGTCACCGCTGGTTTCGGACAGGGCCTTCTTGCATTCCATCATGCCGGCGCCGGTGCGCTCGCGCAGTTCCTTGACCAGGGAAGCAGTGATTTCCATGGGTTTCTCCAGATTCAGTGTGTGGCGCGCCGGCGGGAAGCCGGCGTGCGCGAAAAGGGGGGCCGCGGCGCAGCATGGCGCCGCGGCATGACGCCGTTCTTACTTGGCGGCGCGGGGCGCGCGCGGGGCGCGGGCACGCGGGGCCGGCTTCTTGTCTTCCTTGGCGACCGGGTTGCCTTCGCCATCGAGCTCGACGAAGTCGTCGGCGGCGGCGACGTGGGCCTGCGGCGAGGCGGCCTTGCCCTCGAGCACGGCGTCGGCGGCGGCGCGCACGTACAGCTGCACGGCGCGGATGGCGTCGTCGTTGCCCGGGATGGCGTAGTCCACCAGGTTGGGGTCGTAGTTGGTGTCGACAACGGCGACCACCGGGATGCCCAGCTTCTTGGCTTCCTGCACGGCGATGTTCTCGTGGCCGATGTCGATCACGAACAGCGCGTCGGGCAGGCGGCCCATGTCCTTGATGCCGCCCAGGGAGGCTTCAAGCTTGTCGCGCTCGCGGCGCAGGCCCAGCACTTCGTGCTTGACCAGCTTCTCGAAGGTGCCGTCGGTTTCGGCGGCCTCGAGTTCCTTCAGGCGCGCAACCGACTTCTTGACGGTGGCGAAGTTGGTCAGGGTGCCGCCCAGCCAGCGCATGCTCATGTAGGGCATGCCGCAACGCTCGGCTTCTTCCTTGACGGACTCGCGGGCCGAACGCTTGGTGCCGACGAACAGGATCGAGCCGCGCTTCTGGGCGATGCCCGAGACGAAGTTCATCGCGTCCTGGAACAGCGGCAGGGTCTTTTCGAGGTTGATGATGTGGATCTTGCCGCGGGCGCCGAAGATGTACGGGCCCATCTTGGGGTTCCAGTAGCGGGTCTGGTGGCCGAAGTGAACGCCGGCTTCCAGCATCTGGCGCATGGTGACCTGGGACATGGTGTTTCCTTTGCAGACAGGGAGCCGGCCGCACAGTGGCGACGTCGAAGCTCCGGGGTTGGGCCTCCGCCAGGCCGCCGCCTCGAACCCCCGGACCGTGGTCCGCGGGCACCCCGGGGCGGGGGATTGCCTGGCGTGTGAATTCACCGGTGACGCCCGGCGTGGGCGGATCGTAGGCCCCTACAGGGGTTTTCCGAGCCCCGGGAGTATAGCCGGCTGGCCCAAGAGGCCGCAACTGGGCGATAATCCCGGCCATGCATATCAGCCTGAAGAGCCCCGAAGACATCGAGCGCATGCGCGTAGCCGGCCGCCTGGCCGCCGAAGTGCTGCAGGTGGTCGCCCCGCACGTCAAGCCGGGCGTCAGCACCGCCGAGCTTGACCGCATCTGCCACGACCACATCGTCAACGTGCAGGGGGCCGTGCCCGCCAACGTCGGCTACAAGGGCTTCCCGGCCACGGTCTGCACCTCGGTCAACAACGTCATCTGCCACGGCATCCCCAGTGACGCCAAGGTGCTCAAGGACGGCGACATCATCAATATCGACGTCACGGTCATCAAGGATGGCTGGCACGGCGACACCAGCCGCATGTATTTCGTCGGCGAACCCAGCGTCAAGGCCCGGCGCCTGGTCGACGTGACCCGCGAGGCCATGTTCCGCGGCATCCGCACCGTCAAGCCCGGCGCCACCCTGGGCGACATCGGCCACGCCATCCAGAAGTACGCCGAGGGCGAGCGTTTTTCGGTGGTGCGCGAGTACTGCGGCCACGGCATCGGCCGCATCTACCACGAGGACCCGCAGGTGCTTCACTACGGCCAGCCGGGGGCCGGCGTGGTGCTCCAGAAGGGCATGACCTTCACCATCGAACCGATGATCAACGAAGGCTCCCGCCACACCAAGCTGCTGGGTGATGGCTGGACCGTGGTCACCCGCGACAAGTCGCTGTCGGCCCAGTGGGAGCACACGGTGGTCGTGACCGACGACGGCGTCGAGATCCTCACCCGCCTGCCCGGCGACGACAACGACCTGTGACCCGGGCCGGCCAGTGAGCGCCGCCCCGAACACCACCGCCCCCGACCTGGCGACGAGCCTTGCCGCCGCCGGCGACGACGGCGCCTGGCGCGACGCCGCCAAGGCCGCCCTGGCCGCCCGCCGCGAACTGCTGCGCCAGCGTTTCGACGCCGGCGAGGCCATCGACCGCCTGGTCTCGCGCTGCGCCGATGCCGCCGATGCCGTGGTGCGGGCCGCCTGGCAGCGCTGCCTGGGCGACATGCCCGGCCTGGACCTGCTTGCCACCGGCGGTTACGGCCGGGGCGAACTCTACCCGCAGTCCGACATCGACCTGCTGGTGCTGGCCGAGCCCGGCCTGCAGCAGCGCCACCAGGTGGCGATCGGCCGCTTCTTCTCCCTGCTCTGGGACGCCGGCCTGGCCACCAGCCAGGCGGTGCGTTCGGTCGGGCAGTGCCTGGAGGCCGCGCGCGAGGACATCACGGTGCTGACCGCCCTGATGGAGTGCCGTGCGCTGGCCGGCGACCCGGCGGCCCCCAAGGCGCTGGCGGCGGCCCTGTCGCCGGCGGTGCTGTGGCCTCCCTCCGATTATTTTTACGCCAAGCGCGAAGAACAGCGGGCCCGGCACGCCCGCTTCAACGACACCGCGCACAACCTCGAGCCCAGCATCAAGGAAGGCCCGGGCGGGCTGCGCGACCTGCAGACCATCACCTGGATGGGCATGCGTCTTTACGGCGTGCCCGGCCTGCGTGCCCTGGTGCCGCTGGGCCTGCTGGGCGAAGACGAATGCGCCAGCCTCGAGCGCGAATGGCGGGTGCTGGCGCGACTGCGGTTTGGCCTGCACCTGCTGGCCGGCCGACGCGAGGAACGCCTGGGCTTCGACTACCAGAAGAACCTGGCCGCGATGCTGGGCCTCAAGGACGAGCGCCGCGACAACCTGGCGGTCGAACAGATGATGCAGGGCTTCTTCCGCAGCGCCGCCACCGTGATGCGCATCAACGACCGCGTGTTGCAGCGCTACGAGGAGCAGCTTTCGGGGCAGGAAGAATCGGTGCCGCTGGGCGAGGGCTACCAGCTGCGCAATGGTTACCTGGCCATGACCGAACCGGGGAGCCTGGGCGAAGGTTTCGCGCCGGTGCTGGCGCTGTTCGTCGCCTGGGACAAGCAGCCCGATGCCCGCGGCCTGCATTCGGAAACCGCGCGCGCCCTGGGCGAGTCGCTGGGCGCGATCGGCCCCTACGCCGACCAGCCCGAAGCGCTGCGCCGGCAGTTCATGGACCTGATGCAGTCACCGCAGGCGGTGTCCACGCTGACCCGCATGGCCCGCCTTGGCGTGCTGGCGCGTTACCTGCCGGCCTTCGGCAAGGTGTCGGGGCGCATGCAGTACGACCTGTTCCATGTCTACACCGTCGACCAGCACACGCTGACGGTGCTGGCCTACCTGGACGGGTTCGCGCGCAAGGCCGACGAACGTTTCGGCATCGCCCATGAAGTCTGGCCGCGCCTGCGCAAGCCGCACGTGCTGCTGCTGGCCGGCCTGTTCCACGACATCGCCAAGGGCCGCGGCGGCGACCATTCCGAACTCGGCGCCACCGACGCGCGCGAGTTCGCCGCCGCCCACGCGATGCCGCAGTCCGACGCCGACCTGCTGGCCTGGCTGGTCGAACAGCATTTGCTGATGTCCACCACCGCCCAGCGCCAGGACATCTCCGACCCGGTGGTGGTGGCGCGTTTCGCCAACAAGGTGGCCGACCGCGAACACCTCGATTACCTCTACCTGCTGACCTGCGCCGACATCGCCGGCACCAGCCCCAAGCTCTGGAACGCGTGGAAGGACCGGCTGCTGGCCGACCTCTACGCGGCCACCCGCTTCGCGCTGCGCCGCGGCCTGGAAAACCCGGTGCACGCCACCGAGATCATGGCCGAAACCCGCGCCGCGGCGCTGGTGCGCCTGCTGGGAGAAGGCCTGACGCGCGAAGAAGTCGAGCGCATCTGGGCGGCCTACCCGGACGTGGGTTTCCTGCGCTATCGCCCCGAACAGATCGCCTGGCAGACCCACGGCATCGCCGCCTCGGCCGGCGCCGACACCCTGGTGATGGTGCGCCCGCACCTGGAAGACGGCGGCCTGGAGGTGTTCGTGCGCACGCCCGACCGCGACGGCCTGTTCGCGGCCCTGGTGGCCACCTTCGACCGCCTGGGCCTGAACGTGCTCGAGGCGCGCGTGCTGAACTCGATCGACGGGTTCGCGCTCGACAACTTCCAGCTGTTCGCGCCGCACGGCCGCGCGCCCGAACCACCCGCGGTGGAGGCGGCGCTGAAGCTGGCCCTGAAGGATCCGGCGAAGGTGAAGCCGCCGCGCCGCGCCGCGCCCCGCCAGCTGCGCCATTTCCGGGTGCCGGTGAAGGTGGGTTTCGACGAATCGGCCGACGGCCGCCGCACCCGCATGAGCCTGGTCTGCACCGACCAGCCCGGGCTGCTGGCATCCGTCGCCCAGGTGCTGCGCAAGTTCCGCCTGCGCGTGCACGACGCCCGCATCGCCACCTTCGGCGAGAAGGTGGAAGACTTTTTCCTGCTGACCGACGAGGCCAACCAGCCCATCGGTGACCAGGCCCTCTTGGATCAACTGCGCGAGGCCATCGTGGCCGGCGTCGACGGAGACATGCACCATGGCAAGAAAGAAGCCCAGCACTGAACAGCTGCAGGCGATCATCGAGGACGCCTTCGAGCGCCGCGCCACCCTGACCGCGATGGAGATCGATGGCTCCACGCGGCCGGCCGTGGAAGAGGCGATCGAGCTGCTTGAGTCGGGCAAGGCGCGCGTGGCCGCGCCGAACGGCAAGCACTGGGAAGTCAACGAGTGGCTCAAGAAAGCCGTGCTGCTGTACTTCCGCATAAACGACATGCAGATGATGGAAGGTTTCCCGGCGCCTTTCTGGGACAAGGTGCGGCTGCGCTTCGACAACTTCGACGATGGCGACTTCCAGAAGCTGGGCGCGCGCGTGGTGCCGGGCGCGATCGTGCGGTCGGGCGCGCACATCGGCAAGGACGTGGTGCTGATGCCCAGCTTCGTCAACATCGGCGCCCATGTCGGCGCCGGGACCATGGTCGATACCTGGGCCACCGTCGGCAGCTGCGCCCAGGTCGGCAAGAACTGCCACATCAGCGGCGGTGCCGGCATCGGCGGCGTGCTCGAGCCGCTGCAGGCCAGCCCCACCATCATCGAGGACGGCTGCTTCATCGGTGCCCGCGCCGAAGTGGTGGAGGGCGTGATCGTCGAGAAGGGCAGCGTGATCGGCATGGGCGTGTTCCTGGGCCAGTCCACCCGCATCTACAACCGCGCCACCGGCGAGATCACCCAGGGCCGCATCCCCGCCGGCAGCGTGGTGGTGTCGGGTTCGCTGCCGTCGGCCGACGGCAAGTACTCACTGTATTGCGCGGTCATCGTCAAGCAGGTGGACGCCAAAACCCGTGCGAAAACTTCTGTCAATGAACTCCTGCGCGGGGCGCTAGAGTAGGGTCGTCCCCCACAGGAACCTCGCGATGCGCCCGAACTCCCGATTGGCCCCCTGGCTGCTGGCCGCCTGCCTGCTCCTGGCCGGCCCGGCCCTGGCCCAGGTCGACCTGGCCAGCTTCACCAAACTCGACAGTTTCAGCGGCATCAAGCTCTCGCCCACCGGTGAGTACTATGCCGCCACGGTGCCGCTGGGCGACCGGACCGGCCTGGTGGTGATCCGTCGCGGCGACAAGGTGGTGACGGCGCAGTTCGCCCTGGGCAAGGACACCCACATCGACGACTTCGAGTGGGTCAACGACACCCGCCTGGTGCTGTCGATGGCCGAGAACTTCGGCATGGACGACACGCCCAGCGCCACCGGCGAGATCTTCGGCGTCGATGCCGACGGCAAGAACATCGAACTCCTGGTGGGCTACCGCGCAGTGGGTACCGGCCCCGGCTCGCGCATCCAGACCCGTACCCAGGAGTCGGTGGCGGCCTACCTGCTCGATTCCCTGCCCGACGAAGAGCACGACGTGCTGATCGAGGTCTGGCCGTTCCACGATGACCCGTATACCCGGGTCGAGGTGATGGACGTGCGCAACGGCAAGCGTCGCCCGGTGGCCCGTTCGCCGGTGCAGCGCGGCAGGTTCACGGTCGACCACGCCCGCCAGGTGCGCTTCGTGCGCGGCTACGGCGAGGGCAACGCCAGCATGCTCTACCACCGCAAGGGCGAAGGCGACGAGTGGGCGCTGGTCAACAACGAAAAGGAGACCGGCCGGGTGGATATCCCGGTGGGCTTCTCGGCGGACAACCAGGTCGCCTACCTGCGCGCGGACAGCCGGAAGGCGCCTGATGCGATCGTGGCCTACGACACCCGCACCGGCGAACGGCGGCCCCTGCTGCAGCACGAGGTGGTGGACCCCTACGTGGTGCTCTACAGCCTGGGCGACCGCGGCATCCCGGTCGGTGCCCAGTACCTGGGCGACAAGGTCGAGCAGCGTTTCTTCGACCCGGCGTCTCCGGAAGCAAAGCTCTACACGATGCTGCAGGCCGCGTTCCCGGACCAGGCGGTCTACGTCACGTCCACCACCCGAGACGGCAAGCTCGCCCTGGTGCAGGTCACCGCCGGCAACAATCCCGGCGACTTCTACCTGTTCGATGTCACCAACCGGAAGGCCGGCTACCTGCTCAGCCGCCGCCAGTGGATCGACCCGGAGGCCATGGGCAGGGTGACGCCCTTCGCCCTGAAGGCGCGCGACGGCCTCGACCTGCATGGTTTCCTCACGCTTCCGCCGGGTTCCGAGGGCAAGAAGCTGCCCACCGTCGTCTACGTCCACGGTGGCCCCTACGGTGCCTTCGACCAGCTTGGCTTCGACACCGAAGCGCAGGTCCTCGCCCGTGCCGGTTATGCGGTGCTGCAGGTCAACTTCCGGGGCTCGGGCAACTACGGCCGGGGCTTCCAGGAAGCAGGTGCCCTGCAGTGGGGCAAGGCCATGCAGGACGACGTGACCGACGCCACCCGGTGGGCCATCGACCAGGGCATCGCCGATCCGAAACGCATCTGCATCTATGGCGGCAGTTACGGCGCCTACGCCGCGATGATGGGCGTTGCCCGCGAGCCTGGCCTGTACGCCTGCGCGGCCGGTTATGTCGGCGTGTACGACCTGGACCTGATGGTGCGCCAGGACAAGCGCGACAGCCGTTTCATGTCCAACTTCACCAGCCAGTGGATCGGCGAGGCCGGCAGCCTGTCCGCCGTGTCGCCGACGCGGCTGGCCGCCGGCATCAAGGCGCCGGTGTTCCTGGCCGCGGGTGGGGAAGACCGCGTGGCGCCGGTCGAACACACCGAGCTGATGGAACGCGCGCTTCGCAAGGCCGGCGTGCCGGTGGAAACCCTGGTCTACAAGAACGAAGGCCATGGGTTTTACAAGGAGGAGCATCGGGCCGAGTATTACCGGCGGCTGCTGGGTTTCCTTTCCCGCCATATCGGTGGCCAGCAGGCGAAATAAGCACGAGGAGCTGCCGGCATGACGGTGATCTACGGACTGGAAAAATGCGACACCTGCCGCAAGGCGCGCAACTGGCTCAAGCGTTTCGAGGTGCCGCATGAATTCGTCGATTACCGCGCCAATCCCGTGCCGCCGGCCACGCTCAAGGCCTGGGCGGCGTCGCTGGGCGGTTGGGAGAAGCTCGTGAACAAGGCCTCGACCACCTGGCGGCAACTGCCCGAAGGCCGCAAGTCGCCGGCGTCCGACCCGGAGTGGGCCCTGCTGCTGCGCGAGCACCCGGCCCTGGTGAAGCGCCCGGTGGTGGTGACCGACGACGGCCAGGTCGGTGTCGGCTTCAGCGACAACGGCTTCAAGCAGCGCTTCGGAGTGGGCAAGTGAGCGAGGTCCTGGCCCTGGCCCGCGAGCTGATCGCCCGGCGCTCGGTGACCCCGGACGACGCAGGTTGCCAGGACCTGGTGGCGCAGCGCCTGGCGCGCGCTGGCTTCACCCTTGAATGGCTCGACGCCGGCGACGTGCGCAACCTCTGGGCCACGCACGGCCAGGGCGGCGACGTGTTCTGCCTGCTGGGCCACACCGACGTGGTGCCGCCGGGCCCGCGCGAGGCCTGGGACAGCGATCCCTTCGAGCCCACCGAACGCGACGGCGTGCTTTATGGCCGCGGCGCCGCCGACATGAAGGGCAGCGTCGCCGCGTTCGTGGTCGCCGCCGAGCAGTTCGTCGCGGCGCATCCCGACCACCCGGGCACGCTGGCCATCCTGCTGACCTCGGACGAGGAGGGCGACGCCATCGACGGCGTGCGCCAGGTCGCCCGGCGCTTCCAGCAAGAAGGCCGGCCGATCCATTTCTGCATCACCGGCGAGCCCTCGTCGAAAGCCGCGCTGGGCGACCTGCTGCGCGTCGGCCGCCGCGGCTCGCTGTCGGGGCGGCTGCGGGTGAAGGGCATCCAGGGCCACGTGGCCTATCCGGAAAAAGCCCGCAACCCGATCCACCAGGCCTTGCCGGCGCTGGCCGAACTCAGCGCGCGGGCCTGGGATGCCGGTTACCCGGAGTTCCCGCCCACCAGTTTCCAGATCTCGAACATCCAGTCAGGCACGGGCGCCAACAACGTCATCCCGGGCGACTGCGAGCTGCAGTTCAACTTCCGCTTCAACCCGGGCTGGACGGCGGAACGGCTGGAAACGGAAGTGCACGCCGTGCTCGACCGCCATGGCCTGGACTACGACCTGCACTGGCATCGCAGCGGCGAACCCTTCCTCACCGGCGAAGGCCGGCTGCGCGCGGCCGCGCGCGCGGTCATCAAGGACCAGCTGGGTCGGGTTCCGGAAGAAAATACCGGCGGCGGCACCTCGGACGCCCGCTTCATCGCGCCTCTCGGCGCCGAGGTGGTGGAGCTGGGGCCCATCAACGCCAGCATCCACAAGGTCAACGAACACGTCGTCATCGAAGAACTCCAGCGCCTCCCCGCGCTGTACCGAGCCATCGTCGAACGCCTGCTGCTCGCCTGATCCCCCCGCACTTCCTCCCCGGTATTCCCCTGGCAATCAGGTTGGTTCAGGCCGCGGCCTTGAACCAGGCCTGTTCCGCCGCTGGCGTCGCGTGCGCCGCTTCGCGCAGTTCGCGCAGGATGCCCAGCACCTGCCGGTGCACGGCCTGCAGTCCCGGATGCGGCGCCTGCCGGGTCTCGTGGTAGACCACCGCAAGCCACAGGGCCACCGAACGCTGGCGCAGCTGCACGGACCGGTCGCGCACCCGCCCGGCCGTCACCGAAGCTACGGGGCTCCAGGGTCGGTAGAGCATCGATTCGCTGGCACCGTGCCAATGCGGGTGGGGCAGGACCGAAGCCGCCTGGATTTCCGCCAGGGTCTGGTCCGCCGTGGTCTTGCGCTGCGTCGCGTCGAAGGCGCGAACGGCCTTGAGCACGGCCGCGGCCTGTCGCCGCAGCATGAGCTGGCGGCAATGCGCCAGAACGTTCACCAAAATGTCCATCTAACCTACCTCGCCGAAAAACCATCGGTGCGGTAGATCGCTCCCCCTGACGGCGATCTCTCCGTCCCTGTCCCGGCGGAGCGAGCCGGGCCATTGCCCCCGTTTATGGACCATTTAGTGACGGCTGTCAGGTTCTCGCGACGGAAATGTGAACTGGTTCACATTTTATGGCGTGAGCCTGAGCACGTGCGCGGCCTCGCCGGGCAGGAAGGGCGTGGGCTCGCCGCGGACCCAGGCGCCGTGGCCCGCGCCCCAGAACGGCGACATCGGGTGTCCTGACTGGCCACCGGGCATGTGCGCGAAACCTTCGGGCTCGCGGCCAGGCGACACCACCATGCGTTCGCTGGCGCCGAAGCCCGGCGCCTGCACCAGGGGCATGTTGCCGTCGCCGCGCAGTGGCTCCGACGGCATGCACAGCAGGCCGCGCAGCGGGCCCGGCAGGCCAGCGGCCAGGGGATGGCAGATGCGCGCGGTGTTGCGTTCGCCCCAGCGCCGCTGCGCCAGCGGGCCGGCCTCTTCGAGCTGGCCGCGGATGTCGCGCGCGGCGTCGGCCAGCAGTGCATCCCAGCTGGCGAACCTGCGCGGCAGCAGGTGCGCCGGCCGCTGCCGGACCAGCGGCCAGGCGAAGGCTTCGGCCTGGGGCAGGTCGGGCATCACGAAGTCCTCGCCGAGCGCGGCCTGGGCCGGCGCCAGCAGGCCGTTCTGGATGCGTTCGATTACCGCCAGGCGCCAGGCGCGCACGATGCGGTAGTCCACCGCATCCACGCTGGCATGGCCGGTCCAGTCGGCGCTGGCTTCGGCCAGGGCCAGCAGGTCGGCGTCGCCGACGCGGCTCGCTTCGGCCTGCAGCAATACGTGCCAGCGCTGGAGGAACAGGGCGCGGTCATCGAGCTGCAGGGCCAGCAGGTCGGCCTCGGTGAACCTTGGCGATCCACGCAGCGTGTCGCGGATCTGCCTGGCACGGGCGCCGTTGGCATAACCGGCGTCGCCGACCAGGGCCAGCGCCTCGCCATCGACCACGCGTGCGTTCGCCGTCCACAGGATGCCGTCCGCCGGATCCACCAGGCTGGGATTTTCGGTCGGTGCCAGCCAGCCGGCCCAACGGCAGGCCTGCTCGACCTGCAGCGGCCGTTTCGGTGCGCAGTCGCCGGCGCGTTCGGGCAGCTGGGCGGTCAGGCGCCAGGCGATGCGGCCGGCGCGATCGGCCATCAGCAGGTTCTGGGCCGGGATGCCGGCGACGTCGGCGACGGCCAGGCCCTGGTCGAGGTTGGCGGCGAAGGCCATGTCGGCCAGGCCGAAGTTCAGCGCACCGGGCAACTGCGCGGTCCAGCGCAGGGCCAGCGCGTCGCCGTTGTCCAGGTCCACCGTGATCGGGCCCCAGCGGGTCTCTCGGACCTTCAGCTCGACCGGCTTGCCACCCTTTACCTCGATCCACTCGCTGTCGGTGCGCACCACCGCCTCGCCGCCCGGCACGCGATAGCGAAGTTTGTCGGCGTCGGTGAACTCGACGCGGTAGAAATCCAGCCAGTCGCCATAGCTGTTGGTGAAACCCCAGGCAACGTGGCCATTGCTGCCCACGATCACCGCCGGGATGCCGGGCAGGGTGAAACCGCTGATGTCGACCTGGCCGCCGGGAGCCCGGGCATCGGGGTAACGCAGGCGGGCGCGGAACCAGATGTTCGGCGCGCCCAGGCCCAGGTGCATGTCGTTGGCCACGATGGCGCGTCCGTCGGCGGTGCGGCTGGCGGCCACGGCGAAGTTGTTGCTGCCGGGGGCCGCCGGTTCGGAAACGGCGTATTCGCCGTCCTGCTCGGGCATGGGCAGCGTGCGCAGGTCCACTTCATCGGCGCCCGGCAGGACGGGGTTGCCGCGCGGCTCGCCCAGCAGCGGCGCGTCCCACTCACTGCCGTCGGTGGCGACCAGGTCGTAGAGCGCAGCGGGAAGCACTTCGCGAATCCGCCAAAGTGCCAGTTCGCGCGAGTTCGATTCGTCCTGCAGGTCGAAGAACATGGCGTAGCCCGCAAGCGCCGTGTCCTCGACCGTCCACGGCTGTGGGTCGGCCCGCAGCAACAGGTAGGCCCAGGGCGTGCCGTCCAGGGCCAGCACGCCGGCATTGACGCCGTCGCGGTAGGCTTCAAGCACGGGCAGGCGGTCGCCGGCGGTTGTGCCCAGGTGTTCGCGCAGGCGCGCCCGCAGGCGGTGCACGCGCACCTGCTTGTCGCGATCAATGGCGACGTCGCCGAACAGCGCCGACAGTTCGCCGGCGGCCGAGCGCCGCAGCAGGTCCATCTCGAAAAAACGCTCCTGCGCATGGACGAAGCCCAGCGCACGGGCTGCATCCGTCTCGTTGGCGGCGTCGATGGTGACGACGCCCAGGCTGTCGCGGCTGACCGTGACCGGCGCCGACAGGCCGGCCAGGGCCAGGTCGCCCTCGAGCTTCGGCAGGCTGCCGCGCATGGCCCAGAGCCCGGCCAGGATCGCGACCACGGCCAGGATGACCACGACCGCGAGCAGGCGGACGAACACTCGGGGGGTCTTGCGCATGCTTACGGCTCCGGGAGGGGGGGCGAAGCGCCAAGGATGGCCGAAGCGCGCCCGGGCCGCCACGGGGTGCTTGCGCGGGCGCGTGGCCCATGCCTATGCTCGGGCCATGCGCGCAATCGTCGTGAACAACGCCAATAACAATAATCGTCCCCGTTCGCGGGTCGACGACTAGGCGCGCTACACAAGAAAACTGCCCCAGTCCCGACGGCCCGCACTGACCCCAGTGCGGGCCGTTTCCTTTTGTGCGCAAGAAAATCCAGGAGACCTGCCCATGTGTTCCATCCTCGGCGTGCACGACGCCCGCACCGGTGCCGACCTGCGCGGCCTGCGGCCGCTGGCCCTGTCGCTGTCGGCGCTGCAGCGGCACCGCGGCCCCGACTGGTCGGGCGTGTTCGAATCGCCGGCCTGCCTGCTGGTGCATGAGCGCCTGGCCATCGTCGATCCCGCCGGCGGCGCCCAGCCGCTGCGCTCGGCCGACGGCCAGCTGGCGCTCGCGGTCAACGGCGAGGTCTACAACCACCGCGAGCTGGCCGATGCCCTGGTGGCGCCGTACGCGTTCACCAGCGGCTCGGACTGCGAGGTCATCAATGCGCTGTACCGGCAGGAAGGCCCCGACGCGGTGGCCCGGCTCAACGGCATCTTCGCGTTCGCGCTGTGGGACGCGGCGGCGGAGCGGCTGGTGGTGGCGCGCGATCCGCTGGGCGTCTGCCCGCTGTACTGGGGCCACGACGGCGACGGCCGCCTGTGGCTGGCCTCGGAAATGAAGGCGCTGGCACGCTTGTGCGCGGATGTCGCGGCGTTTCCCCCGGGCCATGTCTACGACAGCGGCAGCGGCGAACTGCGCTGCTTCCATCCGCAGCCCTGGCGTGATTACGACGCCACCCGCGGTGTCACCACCACGCCGGCCGCTCTGCGCGAGGCCTTCGAACAGGCCGTGCACCGGCAGATGATGACCGACGTGCCCTATGGCGTGCTCTTGAGCGGCGGCCTGGATTCTTCGCTGGTGGCGGCCTGCGCGGCGAAGTTCGCGCGCCAGCGGGTGGAGGACGACGACCGCAGCGAAGCCTGGTACCCACGCCTGCACAGTTTCGCCATCGGCCTGCCGGGTTCACCCGACCTGGCCGCGGCCGAACGCGCCGCGGCGGCGCTGGGCACGGTGCACCATGGGTTCACCTACCGCTTCGAGGAAGGCGTGGACGCGGTGCCGGACGTGATCCGCCACATCGAAAGTTACGACGTCACCACCGTGCGGGCGTCGACGCCAATGTACCTGCTGGCGCGGCGCATCAAGGCCATGGGCGTGAAGATGGTGCTCAGCGGCGAGGGCAGCGACGAAATCTTCGGCGGCTACCTGTACTTCCACAAGGCCCCGGACGCGCGCGAGTTCCACGCCGAGTGCGTACGCAAGCTCGACGCCCTGCACCAGTTCGACTGCCTGCCCGCGAACAAGGCGATGATGGCCTGGGGCGTGGAGGCGCGGGTGCCGTTCCTGGACCTGGAGTTCCTGGCCCTGGCGATGTCGCTCGATGCCGAGGCCAAACGCTGCGGGCCGCAGCGCATGGAGAAGGCGCTGCTGCGCGAAGCCTTCGACGGTGCCTTGCCCGACGACATCCTGTGGCGCCAGAAGGAACAGTTCAGCGACGGCGTCGGCTACGGCTGGATCGATGGCCTCAAGGCCCTGGCACAAACCCGCGTCAGCGACGCGATGCTGGCCGAGGCGCCGCTGCGTTTCCCGGTGAACCCGCCGGCCAGCAAGGAGGCGTACTGGTATCGCGACCTGTTCGAACGCGCCTTCCCCGGCGACGCCTGCGCGCGCACGGTGCCGGGTGGCAAGTCGATCGCCTGTTCCTCGCCGGCGGCGATTGCCTGGGACGCAGCCTTTGCGGCCGCCGCCGACCCTTCCGGGCGGGCGGTGGCCGACGTGCACGGCGACCAACCGCGCGAGCGCGTTCGGTCGGTCAGCGGTTGATGATGCGCGGGTCGCAGTCGCGGCTTTCGCCGGTGGCCCGGTTCTCGACGATGACCGAGTACTTGACGTCGGCGGGCCCGGTGTTGCGGTTGGCGATGTTGACCACGTGGGCCTGTCCGCCGCCCGAGTAGGACATCTGGTCCTGGCCGTCGCCGGAGAAGGTGACGTCGGCGATGCCGTAATCATGGTTGGTCAGGCGGACCTGGATCTTCTTGTTGCCGGTGTTCGACGCGACGTCGACATTGCCGGCACCGTCGGTGCCGCCGCTGAAGGTGCAGGTGGCGGGGTCGAGTTCGACCTGGAAGTCGGGCCCGGCCGGGTCCTGGGCAAGGACGGGCAGGGCAAGCATCGCGAGCAGCGGGAACAAGGGCACGAGTTCACAGCGGCGCATGGGCGGATCCTCTTGTTGTGTCTTATTCCGGCCGGAAAGCGCCGGTGAGGGTGTAGGCCGGGTCCATTCGGGGGTCGCGGTAACCGGCCTGGTCCAGCACCTGCTGCAACGTCACAAGGCGTCGGGACTGGCCAAGATTGATGGCCAGCAGCCGACGCACGGGGTGGAACTCGAAGGTCTGCTGCGTCTGTCCGTCCAGCAGCCGGGCCGCCTCGGTCCAGGTCGCCATCGCGGCCCGGTGGTCGCCGCCGGCTGCCTGGGTGGTGCCCAGGACCTCGGCGGTCCGGGCCAGCTCCGCCAGGCGCTGGGCCGAATAGTCGGTGCCGGCGACCAGGTCGGCCATCCGCCGGTGGGCGTCGGCGGCTACCTGTCGGGCGCTTGCCACGTCGCCGGTCGCCAGCGCCCGTAGCGCCTTCAGGCGCAGCGCGTGGGATAGCTCCACCACGGCGGCGGCGTTGCTGGGGTCATGGGCCGTCAGGCTTTCCATGCCCGTGACCACGTCGTCGAGCTCCCGCACCTGCGCGGCCGTCCAGTGCGCCGGAGCGGTAAGGCCGAGCCGGGTCAGCCGGGCCCAGTGGGCACTTCGCAACCAGGCGGCATTCTGCCGGTCGCGGGCCGTGAGGCGGCTGAAGATGTCCGCGCCGCGGTCGACCAGGGCCGAGGCGTCCTCGATGTGGCCGAGATCAAGCTGGGCATTGGCCTGGAAGATGAGGTTGCGGCCTAGCAAGTAGGTGGCGCGCACGTTGTCCCCACGTTCGTACAGCGGCTGCAGCAGGCGCGTCACCTCGGCGAAGCCCCGCTCCCCGCCGGCAAGGTCGCCGTCGTCGAAGCGCGTGGAGCCGATCCAGGACCAGGTTTCCGCCAGCGCGATGGTGAGGTCCGGATCCCCGGGCTGGCGCGCCAGCTGCTGTTCGGTGATATCCCGACACAGCCCGAAGTAGGCCAGGGCGGTCTTGGCATCGCCGCGCGCGCGCGCGAGGCTGCCCAGGTTGGAGTAGGCGTAGGACACTTCCAGGAGGTAGTCGGAATTGTCGGGTTCGCGCAGCTGCAGGGCCAGGCTGTGGCGCAGGTAGTTGTGCATCGCGAGATCGGCCTTGTCGAGCTGGCCACGCTCCCAGGCCACGTAGCCGACCCAGAATTCGGCCTGCCCGAGTTCGAACAGGTAGTCGTTGTTGGCGGGCTCGGCGTCGTGCAGTTGCCGGGCCTGCGCCAGCGCCTGCTCGAACGAGGCCAGTGCGGCTTCGAGCTTGCCCTGGTTGAAGCGCACGTCCCCGATCTGTTTCAGCGCGACGGCGCGGGCCAGCAGTTCGCCGGCTGTGCCGCGTTCGCCCAGCGTCGCGAAATAGCCCATGACCTCGTCGCCAACCGAATCGAGAAGCTCGAGCTTGCCGATCGGCTCGAGCTTGCTGCGCAGGTCGCCGAGCATGAAGCCGATCAGCGCTTCGGCCTGTTGCCGCCGCATTTCCGACTCCTGCCTGGACTTGAAGGCATACAGTGCAAGGCCCACCGTCATCGCCGCGATCGCCAGCGACGCCACGGCGACGCCGGCCCAGGTGCGCGCCTGTCGCTGGGCATCGCGGCGCTTGAGTTCGTCGACGCCAACTTCGAGCAGGCCGGCGGCGATCTTGAGCATGGCATTGCGTCGCCCGTCGCCGGCGGGCGTGGCATCGGCGGCCAGGGGGTCGTGCAGGAGCTTGCCGTGTTCGTCGCGCAAGAGCGCCGCCGGGAATGCGCACGTGGCCGAGTCCCTGTCGGGCTGTCCGGCGACCAGGTAACAGAAGATCCGGTGGCCGCGGCCCGACGCGCGGAAGTGGCGGATTTCGTCGTTGACCCAGCGCGAGGCCGCCGCCGCCGGCGAGCAGACCACCACCAGGGCTTCTGAATCGTCCATGGCCTGGCGGATCGAGTCCGACAGGTCGTGGGCCGAGGCCAGTTCGTCCTGGTCGCGGAACACGGGATACAGGCGTGCCGGCAGATCCGGCCGGCTGGCCCGCAGGGCCGCGGGCGGGCGATAGCGCTCGAGCGCGCGCTGGAGCCAGCGGGCGGCCTCCGCGTCGGCGTGGCTGTAGCTGATGAACGCGCGGTAGCGTCGTTCCGGCGTCACGCGTTGCGCGCCCACGCACGCAAGCTTTCGACGGTCGCCATGCGTTTGGCCGGGACGGCGGCAGGGCAGGCTTCGATCAGCCGGCGTTTGCCGCACATCCGTCGCGCCTTGCGGGGTTCCAGGGCAGGCGTGCGGCCGTCGTGCATCGGTTCGTCCACCGGTGTCCCCTTGGTGTCAGAAGCTTGAACCAGGCTGCGTGAGGAATTCCAGTTCTTCGGCCGTCGATTCGCGGCCAAGGATTTTGTTGCGGTGCGGATAACGCCCGAAGCGGTCGATGATGGCCTTGTGGCGCAGCTCGAAGTCCAGGTTGCTGGCCGGCGCGTGTTCGCGGTACAGCGCTTCCGCGACTTCATGGATGCGCGCCGATTCGCTGTGCATGTACGGAAGCAGCAGGAAACTTCGTTCGGTGGGCGTCAGTGCGGCCAGCGCACCTGTCGCCACGGCTTCCTGGGCCAGCACCAGCGCCAGCGGATCGCAGGCGAACGCGCCGGGCGTGCCGCGGTGGATGTTGCGGGGGAACTGGTCGAGCACGATGACCTCGGCCAGCCTGCCGCGGGCGTTGCCGCGCCAGGCGTGCAGCTCGCCGGCACCGGCCTGCCGCAGCACGCCCAGGAACCGGTCGCGGATGAGTGCGTCGAAGTCGGCATCAACCTTCCACCAGCGTTCCGGTGGGGTCTGTTCGAACCAGAAGGCGAGGATGTCCTGGGGAGAAATGGCTCAGCCCTCCGTCTCGACGCGGTCCCGGCGCCGCCCGGCCATCACGGCCAGGCTGGTGCTGGCCAGGACGGCAAGGATGCCCAGCGCCGCGAACCACAGCGGATGCGGGATCATCGCCAGGTTGGCGACTACTGCGGCCAGGACCAGGGCCCCCACCACCGCCGCCAGCAGGCCGCGCCGGCCCGGGGCGAGCCGCGCCGCCACCAGGCCGCCGGCATAGGCCCCGGCGACCCAGGCAAAGAGCACGAACAGCAGCGCACCAACCGGCATCGCCGCGACGGCGGCCTTGATCTGTTCGATATCGCCCGGGTCGATGCCGACCGGCGGCGGATACACCGCATGCCCCAGGGCTTCAAGACCGGCCACGACGAAACCGGCGACGATGGCGCCGGCGAGGAAAGCCAGGACGTAGCGAAGGATCCTCATGGCGTGTCTCCTTCCGTCGCCGGCATCTGCTGCGCATCGGCGGGCACGGTGACGTGGTCGAGGCTCAGGACGCGCGGCAGGCGCCAACTGCCATCTTCCTGCCGCTGCCAGACATGCACGAAGCGGGCGAGGGTACTGGTCGGGGCGCCCTTTTCGTCGAACCGGTGCACGCCGACCTGGGTCGCGCCGTAACCTTCGATCGGATAGATACGCAGGCTGCCTGGCACCACGGTGCGGGTGATGCCCTGTTTCGCCGGGCACGATTTCGCGAGGTTGCGGGTGTTTTCGCGCACCTGTTCGCCGCCCGAGAAACCGGCCTTGTCGTGGTAGAACTCGACGTCGTCGGAGAAGATCGCGTTGACCACTTCCGCGTCGCAGGTGACGAAGGATGCCTCGAAGATCCGGCGATCCATTTCAGCCAGTTCGTCGAACAGCGGACCCTCGGCCAGGCCGCCCGATTCCATGGCCGCGGCCGGCGTTTCGTGTGCGGCGACGAGGCCGGAAAACACGAGCAGGGAAAGCGGGAAAAGGCGATTAAGAACGGAGTTCGGCATGGGCTTTGGCTCGCCAGCGCGTCCAGGGTGCCTGCTACCGTAGCGGCTTGCCTGCCGGCGTGCCACTGGCGGCCGGCAGGCGCAGGCTGGCGAGCGCGCCGCCGCCTTCCCGGTTCACCAGCCGCGCGCTGCCGCTGTGCAGCGCGGCGACTTCGGCGACGAAACAAAGACCCAGGCCGCTGCCGCGCTGGCCGCCGTCGGGACGGGGCAGGGAATAGAAGCGCTCGAAGGCCCGTTCCAGGGCGTGGTCGGGCAGACCCGGGCCGCGGTCGGCGACCTCCAGCACGACCTGGTCGCCGTCGCGCCGTGCCAGCAGTTCCAGCGTGCTGCCGGCCGGGGCGAAGCTGGCGGCGTTTTCGAGCAAGCTGTCCAGGGCCTGGCGAAGCAGGAAACCGTCGCCGTCCAGCGCCAGTCCGGCGTCGGCCTGCCGGCGGATCGAAAGTCCCCGGCTGCGAAGCCCTGGTTCGACGTCCGTGGCCACCTGGTCCAGAAGCTCGGGCACGCGGATGGCCGCCCGGTTCTCCAGTCCCTGCTGGTGTTCCAGCGCCGCCAGTGAAAGCAGGCGTTGCACCATTTGCGTCAGCCGCCCGGCCTGGGCGCCGACAGCCTGGGCGAAGCGGGCCTGGTCGGCCGCGGGCAGCGGCGACTCAAGCAGTTCGGCGCTGGCGCGGATGGCGGCCAGCGGGCTCTTCAATTCGTGGGTGAGGTCCTGCACGTAACGTTCGACGTACTGCTTGCCTTCGAGCCGGGTGCGCATGGTTTCCAGGGCCTGGCCAAGCGCGGCGAACTCGCCCGCCGCCGGCGGCAGGCGCGCGCGCTCGCCGGCGGTGACCGACTGCGCATAGCGCCGCAGGGCATCAAGCTGGCGCGTGATCCAGGTCGCCGTGGCGGCGCCAACCAGCAGCGCCACGCCCAGCAGGCCGATGCCCCAGGCCAGCACGGTGCCCTGGCTGCGTTCGATGAAGGGCGCCAATGCGCGGTTGGGCTTGGCGACCGTGAGCGCGCCGGCGATGGCGCCCGCTTCGTCGCGGATCGGCGCGGCCACGTACATCACCGTGGCATCGGGGTCGTTCGGATCGGGCGCCGAAGACCGTGCGCCGTAGCGGCCGCGCAGCGTGAGGTAGACATCGTTCCACTGCGAATAGTCCTGGCCCAGCGCTTCGCCCCGGCTGTCGAAGACCACGATGCCCCGGGCGTCGGTGACATAGACGCGCAGGTCGGTGCCTCGCTTGGGAACACCCGAGATGGCGGCCGCGGGCTCGCGCCCCTGCGCGCGCTGCAGGCGGCGGGCGAAGTCGCCATCGCCCAGTCGCCCGGCCAGGAAGTCGTCGGTCGCCAGCTCCGCCAGGACATTGGCCACGTCCACCAGGGTGTCTTCGGTGGTCTGGCGCACGCCGGGTTTGACCTGGGCGACGAACACCTGGGTGACCAGCAGCGCACCCAGCGCCACGATGGCCAGATACCCCATCAGGATGCGCGCACCGATGCGCATGCCTCAGCCGGGATCCAGTGAGTAGCCCAGGCCGCGATGGGTGCGGATGGGGTCGGCCGTGGCGTCCACCTCGCGCAGCTTGGCGCGCAAGGTCTTGATGTGGGTGTCCACCGTGCGCTCGGTGCTTTCGCTGTGGTCGTCCCAGACCCGCTCCAGCAGTTGTTCGCGGCCGAGGATGGCGCCCGGCCGCCGCAGCAGCGCGGCCAGCAGGCCGTACTCGTAGCGGGTGAGGTCCAGGCGCTTGCCGCGGAAGTCGATGCGTTTGGCGTCGGCATCGTGCGTGAAGCCGGTGCTGGCTTCGACGGGTGCGCTGCGCCGGAGCACGGCGCGCACGCGCGCCACCAGTTCGCGCGGGGAGAACGGTTTGCCTAGGTAGTCGTCGGCGCCAATCTCCAGGCCCAGCACGCGGTCGGCTTCGGCGTCGCGGGCGGTGAGGAAGATCACCGGCAGCGCGCGGTCGCGGCGCAGTTCCCGGCACAGCGCGAAGCCGCCGATGTCGGGCAAGCCAACGTCGAGGATGGCCAGGTCGAAGACCTGCAGCCGCGCCAGCCCCAGCGCCTCGTGGCCGCTGAGGGCATGGGCGGTTTCAAAGCCGTCGGCACGCAGGGCGTATTCCACCGTCTGCGCGATCGCCACTTCGTCCTCGACCAGCAATACCCGAGCCATGTCGCCCCCTTCGTGGCCCGAAGCATAGCCCAGGCCCGCGACTTCTTACTGGCTTCACAAAGTGGCCGTGCTGCCTTCACCGGGGTGTAGCAGCATGGCGTCCCTGACCCAGGCTTCCGGAGACAGACGATGACCCATATCCATCCCGGCACATCCACCCGTCGGGGCAACGCCTTCCGACCCTACCTCTGGGGAGGCGCGGCACTGCTGCTGTGTGTCCCGCTCATCGCCATGCAGTTCACCGACGAAGTGAACTGGGACCTGTTCGATTTCATCGTCATGGGCATCCTGCTCGGTGGCGCTTGCGGTGCCTACGAACTGGGCACGCGGCTTTCGGGCCACTGGGCCTACCGGGGTGGTTTCGCCGTCGCGATCCTGGGGGGCTTCCTGATGACCTGGATCAACCTGGCCGTGGGCATCGTCGGCAACGAAAAAAATCCGGTGAACCTGCTGTTCTTCGCGATCCTGCTGGTCGGTGCCATCGCCGCGCCCCTGGGGCGGTTTCGTGCGCGCGGCATGGCGCGGGCCATGTACGCCACGGCGATTGCCCAGGGACTGGTGACGGCCTATATCGCCATCGCCGGTTACGGCTACACCTTCGTGCTGGCGGGATTTTTCATCGCCGTCTGGCTGTGCGCCGCGCACCTGTTCCTTCGGGCCGGAGAGGACGAGGGCACGGGGGCCTGAGTCCTGTTGTTACGGCCTGGCCATGTGCCATTCGTCGGCATCTTCGCTGACCACGGCGAAACCAAGGCTTTCATAAAGCCTCCTTGCCGGGTTGGCCTTCAGGACCGACAGCGTGACCGGTGTTCCGGCGCGGGCGGCCTCGTCGAGGATTGCTTCGAGCAATGACCGCCCCAGGCCCTGGCCGCGCACGTCGGCCGAGAGCTGGAGTTGCAGCAGGCGCCACTCGGCGGACCCACGCTGCAACTTAAGCAATCCCACGGGCTTGCCGCCGACCTGGACGATCTGGGCGCATTCAAAACAATGCATGACGCGGGCCATGAAGTCGTCTGCCGTCCCATGCAGCCCGGCGGTCGCGAGGTGCGGGCCCATGCTTTCCTGGCGAAGCGCCAGCAGGAAGGGCAGGTCGGCTTCGGTGGCGGCGCGAAGGCTAGCTTGCATCAACGGCCTGCGCCGCCCCGCCTGCCTGTTCGCGGCGGATCCTGGCATCGAGCAACAGGAAGCCGAACGGCAGCACCGAACACAGCAGGGCCAGGAGCCAGGCGCCAACCGACCAACGCTGCAGATGACTGACCAGCAGCGACATGATCACGAATGCCAGCCAGAGCACCCCGTGCGCCATGCCGACCGGCCAGACGAAATCGACGCCGAACTGGTAACGCGCCGGCATCGCGACGAAGAGCAGGGTGATCAGGGACAGGCCCTCGATGAGGCTGAGCAAACGGAAACTGTTGAGCATGCTGGGATAGTCCCCGGGAGGAGTGGTCAGAGGGGTCAGGGGCCGCGCGTGGTGTTCCGGTGCCTATTGAACGCCAGCGTCGCCAGGCCGACAGCAAGGGCCAGCAGGGCCACGACGTCGCCGGCAACGATGCCCGCGATGGCGTCATTGTACTGGCCGCTGGAGCCGGCGATCAGCAGGAAGGCGATTACGCTGGCCAGGCCGGCTAAAAATCCCATCGGCTGAAGCGCCGGACGGAACGCGGCCACGACCAGGAAGCCGCCCAGCAAGCCAAACAGCACCGCCCGGTGCCGCATGAGTATGGCCAGGCTGGGGTCCGAGAAGTCCAGGCCATAAAGCATCGCCAACTTGCTGGCGCCCAGCACGCCCAGGACCGGAACCAGGTGGATTGCGCCGGCGATCAGCAGCGAGGCCGATACGACAAGGGCCGGTAATTTCATGGCGTCGGCTTTACCGGTCAAACCTGCGACAAGGCACGGCGGCCACCCCGCCCGGTCAGGCCGCCGGCACGGCCGAGCGATAGCCCAGCAGGCGCGCCGGCAGGAACAGCACCGCCTTGAGCAGCGCGAAGACGGCATCCACGGCGATGCCCAGCGCGCGGAAGGGCAGGCTGAGCAGCCACAGCACTGGCCAAAGGACCAGCACCAGGAGGGCCAGCGGCCAGGCCAGGACGAACAGCAGGCACCACAGTACCGCTATGAGCAAAGTCTTCATGTCGATCTCCCGAAAGCGGCGGCTGACTCCGGAACTCTCCCCCATGGGCGGGGCAGGGACCTGTGCCGAAAGTCTACCCCTGTCGTGATCTTGTGCCAGTGGGATTCAGCCTGGGAGCTATCCGTCGCGCCTGATGACTGAGCCAAACCGCGCCGAGTGCGTCGGCTCGAATGAACGGCTAGGCGGCAACACGCTGACTTTGGCCGCCGTAGGTGATCAAGGCAAGTCCGAGCAGGCGCCAGGTGCTCTGGCTCCTGAGATCGCGAATCAAGTCTTCTTGCAGCACCGGCTGATTTTCCATTGTCGCCTAACGCCTTGAGTTGAGCCGAGCCGACGGCGTCGGCTTGAATGACTGGTTAGGCCGTCGGCCAGTTGTGGTACAGCCACCACATGACGGGCAGGAACACCAGCACCATCGTGAAGAAGAGCCACAGGACTGCGACGCGACGCCGACCCACAACGATGCCTACCGGATTCCTTCGAAAATCGTTTTCAGTGAACCTGCCAGCAGCGAAATCACTTCGCATTCGTGACCAGCGGTAGGTGAAAAAAATGAGGAGCGAGGCGCACATAAGAGGGACGCTCGCGGCCATGGCATTGAGCTTTCCATCCCAGGCGCTTAGGAGCACCGAGACGGCTGCCATTGCAACTATCAGAAGCGCGGTGCCCGCAAAGCGCCACCAACTGAGACTGAATGATCCGGACATACGTCTCCAGGGCCTAACGCCTGAGTTAAGCCGCGCCGGAGGCGCCGGCTTGAATGATTGATTTGGCGCGATGAAACTACATTTGACCGCCGCGCCACAAGTGAACCTGGAATACGACCAGCACTGCAGCCCCTAGCCAGACCGCGCTAGCGACGATTCCCGCAAATACTCCAAAGAGTGTTCCGGCCTCCCGCGGCCGCAGACCCTGGACATTGAGCGCCAGGAATGCACATACCGCCAAGCCGATCAGGGCGAAGTGGAAGGGCCAGTACAGCAGCAAGTGAATACCCGCACCGGGTGATTCAGCGTAAAGCGCCGCCACTGCCTCCGCTCCTAGCGGAACGCAGAGAAAGACCAGGCCCAGCAGCATGTTCTTCGCAAGAAGTTGCATTGGGTGCGGCCAAACACCTTGAGTTAAGCCGCGCCGAAGGCGTCGGCTTGAATGATTGGTTAGGCCGCTGTGGGCGGAGTGCGATAGCGACCTACAAGCCACCCGACGACGAAAGCTGCCAAGCAAAACTGCAGGATGAGAATGATGTGATAGAGCCAATTCGAAAGCTCATAGGAGTCGCCGGAAAGAAGCGTGGATACGTGGGCTGGAATGTAGAACACTGGCAGGATCCACTCGAGGACTGCCTCCATCTGCAGCCTAGCGATAAAGATCACCGCCAGTCCGATCAGAGAACCGATAATCAACGACTCAATCAAAGGGCGTTTCCAGTTCTTCACGGTGCCTCCTTCTGGGTCTAACACCTTAGTTAAGCCGCGCCGAAGGCGTCGGCTTGAATGATTAGTTAGACCTCAACGACGGCGACTGAACCCGAGACCGTTGAGATCTGCTCAGCCAAGAATATTGCATCTTCCAGGGCCTCGTCGCTGCCATGTGCTGCGGTGAGCATGTAGTAGGGGTCTGAGCCATCGCCGATACAAATCGAATCAATGTCGTCTTCGATCGCCGCCGCGTCCTTGCCCACTACGCCGACGTAACCAACACCGTCCGCGATCCAGGCGCGGACGAGAGCCGCAAGCTTAGACCGGGAGCCGCCGACTGAGTGGAGAACAACCTTGCGAGGAGCCGCCATTGAGGTCTAACGCCTAAGTTAAGCCGCGCCGAAGGCGTCGGCTTGAATGATGAGTTAGGCCCCTGACGATCTGACTGCTCGATCGCCTAACTCAATGGTGCCTATCTCTCTCTTCAGAAGAGAAATGCGCGATTCATAACTTAGGATCATTTGTTGGTCGAGCTCATCGTCACTCGACGGCATCTCCGTTATTGTCTGTCTAACCGTGTGCACCGATTTCCATTTCGAATGGGTGACGTAGAGTGCAAGCAACTTCTCGTTGCCCTGCATCTCCAGCTCATCCAATAGCGACCTCTCGGCCAGTAGCAAGCTCCTGAACTCATCCGATGCCTTTGATGGTGGCCGAGTTGAGTTCTCGATCAAATCGCGCCGCTCGTGCAGGTATGCGAGCAAGACACCTCTTACAGGACTTGCGGTCTTGCCGGGGTTTGGCGGCGGCGATCCAGAATCCTGGCGGCGAGCGATAACTGCCGCGTCTGTTGGCGCGGATACGAGTTCTTTCAGGAAGTCAAAAACCTTTCGCATGTTGCTCCGAGGGGCCTAACGCCTTGAGTTAAGCCGCGCCGAAGGCGTCGGCTTGAAAGATTAGTTAGCCTTGCCGACCAGTGACATCGAAATCATGGCTTGGGCAGTCGCTTCGCTACTGTCGGAAGTGGTAAGGACAAATAGCAGCTCGTCTTTGTCCTCCGGCCGTGACCAAGAGTACGCCATGGTTCGGGTATGGGCGTCGTTGGGTCCCAACTCAGCTGCGTCCTGTGCAGTCGCCACGAGTGGTTCCGGTGTCGTGCCTACCAAGGCCGAGAACGCAGTCCGGACGTCATCGGGGTCGGCGCGCTGCGCGAACACGGTACAAACAGTGTCATCCCGGAGCGCGACCACATATGCCGTGGATCGAGCGATCACGAACCAAGCCTTGCCAGGTTTGCCGCCAAGAAAGAACTCTGCCTTCTCAGGCGGAGCCTCCGGGGCACCAACTTCACCCATAAATGCCCGCAGGTGGTCCTGCGAATGGAAGTGCTTCATGCAAGTCCCAGCAAAAAGGTCGCCGATGCTATCGGGTGGCGGCGGCGAAGCCACCGCGAGAACCGGGAGAAGTGCAGCGGCTGCTACAAAGTTGCGCATGATGTGTCTCGGAGGGCTAACGCCTTGAGGTAAGCCGCGCCGAAGGCGTCGGCTTGAATGATTAGTTAGGCCCCGTTGCTCGGGAGCCCATTGACGAATACGTTTGACTCTCGCGAGTGAGCAGTCGGTGGGACACGTAGCCGAGCCTCCGCCACGAACTCCTCCAGCACGGAGAATGGAACAGGGCTTTGCCCGAAGCAAACCGTGAACTCTCCGGTTGAGTCCGACCAGAAGGCTTCCGCAACCAGCGTTGGAGCCCCATCGGAGCATGAACAAAGCTCAGCAAAGAAGCCGTCCCGATCCAAGTCGGACCCGATGGTTGTTGTGTACCTGGCAGTGGGCTCGGTCGTGGTGCTCATGAGGGGCCTAACGCCTTGAGTTAAGCCGCGTCGCGGAGCGACGTCGGCTTGAATGATTAGTTAGGCCGGCAGTTCCGACCACTTGATGCCGCCCACGACTTTACCCTCAGCATGCCGCATTGCTTCCTCAACCGTTCTGTAGCCTGGTGTGTCGGGCGAAGTTGGCTCGGCGGGATTGAGTGCCTCCCTAAACCTGCCGTAGTAGAGAACGCCTTCGTCGCCCAATGGCTCCGGCTCCTGACCCGGCTCGAGCCGTCCGTCGGCCCGATCGAACTCGTAGCCCCAATCGTAATCAAGCGCAACGATGTCCACGGGGGTCTCGACTAGTCCGCCATAGAGCCAAGTACCACGCGCAACGATACGAAGTGTCATGCCGGCCTAACGCCTGAGTTAAGCCGCGCCGAAGGCGTCGGCTTGAATGATTAGTTAGGGCCCACACGCTTGGACCCCGGAGGTCTCTCCGGCCAAAAGAAGAAGCACGCCTAATGGCAGAAGCAGCACTCCGAAGAATAGCAATGAACCTATTGCGCGTGGAACGGTTGGGCCGGCGAAAATAGTTGCTCCGAGCGACGCAGCCATCCAATAAAGAGGAACGGCTATCAGGCCGGCAATGGACCAAGGCGTTGAGCTGGCCATATCGCCAATACCTTGCTTGGAGTCGAAGTAACAACCGGCTTGCCAGCTAGCGAAGTAAGTGAACGCACACAGCAGCGCTGCGGCAACCATGAGGGAGTAACCAAACTTCGTCTGCTTCGAAGCCATTCTGCTGTGGGGCCTAACGCCAATTAGACCTCAATAATGAGGCGATGCACTGATGCTCCCGGAGGCGTGGGCGGCCGTCAAGCGTCGGGAACGAGGCTTGGCTGGGCGATCGCCTGGGCCCAAGTCCTGGGGAGTAACTGGCCATCCGGGTTTATGCCTGTGGAACGATCTATAAGACGGAACTGGAGCGTGTTCGGGGCATAAACCCTGAGACTTTTTCTCGGCTTGCTAGTGTCGGGCGCCGGTTTGGGCGCGGTACGGACTCAGCTGGCTGGGGACAGCTTGCGTCCGGCGATCCCGGCCACCACCAGCACGATGCTGGCGATTCGCAGCGTCGACACCCGTTCCTTGAACAGCACCATGCCGGCGATGTTCGTCCCCTCTCGTCAGTAGCGCGACCAGGTTTGCCTTAGCCCGACCAGGTGGACCAGGCCGATGATGAGGCAGATGCCCGAACTGACCGCCCAGAAAACCGGACTGTTGCCCGGGAAATAGGGCAGCAGGAAATAGAAACCGAGGCCCCGCGCCAGGTAGATGCCGGTGATGATGCAAAGCACGAACCGAAGCAAGGGCAGCCTGCGGATGAGAACCGCGCCGGAAAGTGCGTAGGCCGACCAGGTGAACAACATGCCGGCAATCACCAAGGTGGCGGCCGTGGGATACCAGTGGCCTGCCAGGTGCATCTGCGTCATTTGCTCGCCGGCCCCCAGGAACCGGTACCAGGGCGCGCCGAATACGATGCAGCCGAGGTGGGCGACCGCGGCAAGCGCGCTGGACATGGCGCCCGCCAGCAGGAAGGGGTTGGGCCTGGACCGAAGCGGGGCCTCAGCCGGCATCTTTCTTCACGAAACCCGACTTGAGCTTCATCGGGCCGATGCCCTCGATGCGGCAGTCGATGTCGTGGTCGCCGTCCACCAGGCGGATGTTGCGCACCTTGGTGCCGATCTTCACCACCGACGACGAGCCCTTGATCTTGAGGTCCTTGACCACGATCACGGTGTCGCCGTCGGCCAGCGCGTTTCCGTTGGCGTCGCGAACGACCTTGGTTTCCTCGCCGGTCTCGGCGGTTTCGCCGGGGGCCCATTCGTGGCCGCATTCCGGGCAGACCAGCATCAGGCCGTCCCGGTAGGCGTATTCCGAGGCGCAGGCCGGGCAGGGGGGCGGCGCGCTCACGCGCCTGTTTCCACCCGGTCGACCTTGGTGAAGCCACGCGGCAGCAGGTTGCCGCGGCTGGCGCGGCTGCCTTCGTAGGCCTGCAGGTCGCGCCAGCTCAGCACCAGCTTCTGCTTGCCGCTGTAGACCGTGAGCTCGCCGCCCTGGCGCACGCTGGCGATGGCGACCACCTTCTCCTGGCCGGACTTGAGCTTGGCCGGCGGGATCTGCACCAGCTTGTTGCCCTTGCCCTTGTCCAGTTCCGGCAGCTCGGCCAGCGGGAAGGCCAGCAGGTGCCCGGCACTGGTGATCGACACCACCCAGTCGGTCTTGATGTCGGACACAAGGGCGGGCGCCAGCACCTCGCCGTCGCCGGGGTTGAGCAGCGCCTTGCCGGCCTTGTTGCGTCCGGTGAAGTTCTCGAAGCGGGTGACGAAGCCGTAGCCGTGCGATGACGCCAGCACGTAGCGGGCGTCGTTTTCGCCCGCGGCCAGGGCCACGAAGCCGGCGCCCGCCGGTGGGCTGAACCGCCCGCTCAGCGGCTCGCCATTGCCACGGGCGCTGGGCAGGGAATGGGCCAGGGTGGAATAGCTGCGGCCGGTGGAATCGAGGAAGGCCACCTGCTGGTTGCTGCGCCCGCGCGCGGCCTGCAGCAGCCCGTCGCCTTCGCGGTAGCTCAGGCTGGCGGCGTCGACGTCGTGGCCCTTGGCGGCGCGGATCCAGCCCTTTTTGGACAGCACGATCGTGACCGGCTCGCTGGGCACCAGGTCGGTTTCGCTGATGGCCTGCGCGGCCTCGCGCTCGACCAGCGGCGAGCGGCGCTCGTCGCCGAACTTCTTCGCATCGGCCAGCAATTCGTCCTTGACCTGCTTCTTGAGCTTGGCCTTGCTGCCCAGGATGGCGGTGATCTTTTCGCGCTCCTTGGCCAGTTCGTCCTGCTCGCCGCGGATCTTCATTTCTTCCAGGCGGGCCAGCTGCTTGAGCTTGGTGTCGAGGATGTAGTCGGCCTGGTCTTCGCTGAGCCCGAAACGCGCCATCAGCACCGGCTTTGGCTCGTCCTCGCTGCGGATGATGCGGATCACTTCGTCAAGGTTGAGGAACGCGACCAGCAGGCCCTCGAGCAGGTGCAGGCGGCGTTCGACCTTGTCCAGGCGGTGCTTCAGGCGGCGCGCCACGGTGTCGGTGCGGAACAGCAGCCACTCGGCCAGGAAGTCACGCAGGTTCTTCACCTGCGGCCGGCCGTCGAGGCCGATGATGTTGAAGTTCACCCGGAAGCTCTTCTCGAGGTCCGTGGTGGCGAACAGGTGGCCCATCAGGCCTTCGAAGTCGACGCGGTTGCTGCGTGGCACCAGCACCAGGCGCACCGGGTTCTCGTGGTCGGACTCGTCGCGCAGGTCCTCGAGCCAGGGCAGCTTCTTGGCGCGCATCTGCATCGCCACCTGTTCCATGATCTTCGACGGCGAAACCTGGAAGGGCAGGTGGGTGATGACCAGGTTGCTGCCTTCGCGCAGCCACTTCGCGCGGGCGCGCACGCTGCCGTGGCCGGTTTCGTAGATGGCGCGCAGGTCGGCGGCCGGGGTGATGATTTCGGCGCCGGTGGGGTAGTCGGGGCCGCGCACGTGCTCGCACAGGTCGCGCACGCTGGCGTCGGGATCATCGAGCAGGCGCACCGCCGCGCTGACCACTTCATTGAGGTTGTGCGGCGGGATGTCGGTGGCCATGCCCACGGCGATGCCGGTGGTGCCGTTGAGCAGCAGGTGCGGCAGGCGCGCCGGCAGCCAGCTGGGCTCCTGCAGGGTGCCGTCGAAATTGGGCACCCAGTCGGCCGTGCCCTGGCCCAGCTCGCCCAGCAGCACTTCGGCGATCGGCGTGAGCTTGGACTCGGTGTAGCGCATGGCCGCGAAGGACTTGGGGTCGTCGGTGGAGCCGAAGTTGCCCTGGCCTTCGATCAGCGGGTAGCGGTACGAAAACGGCTGGGCCATCAGCACCAGCGCTTCGTAACAGGCGCTGTCGCCGTGGGGGTGGAACTTGCCGATGACGTCGCCGACGGTGCGCGCGCTCTTCTTGGGTTTGGCGGTCGCGCCCAGGCCCAGTTCGCTCATCGCGTAGATGATGCGGCGCTGCACCGGCTTGAGGCCGTCGCCCAGGAAGGGCAGGGCGCGGTCCAGCACCACGTACATCGAATAATCCAGGTAGGCGCGTTCGGCGTACTCGCGCAGCGGGATCTGTTCGAAGCCATGGAAGGTGGGGCGGGCGGGCTCGGTCATGCTGTACTCAGGCGGGGATTGCTAACGATGGCCCCATTCTACCGGTCGCCGCGGGCCCCGGTGGCTTCCCCGGTCGCAAGGAGCAAGTGCATGAGCTGGTTCGGAATCCTGCTGGTGGTGTTGGGCGTGGTGCTGGCGATAAAGATCACGGGCTTCGTGCTTAGGCTCGTATTCGTCGGCATCATCCTGTTCGGGCTTTACCTGCTGCTCGGCCCCATGCTGGGCCTCGGCTAGTCCTGCGGCGTGAGGCTGCGGAAGGGGTGTACGTGCCGCGGTGACGAGGGCATTCCCTCGGCTTCCAGCTCCGTGGTGTTGCGGCCGCGCCGCTTGGCTTCGTAGAGCGCCGCGTCCGCGCGGGCGAACAGCCGGTTGCGGTCGAAGCCGCGTTCCGCGTCGGCGTGGGCGATGCCCAGGCTGAGGCTGAGCGCGGACAGGGCCGGGTCCTGGCGCGCCGCGCGTTCGCGCACGGCCTTGCGGATGTTCTCGGCCAGGGCGAAGGCGCCCTCGCGGTCCAGGCCCGAACTGCCGATCAGGAATTCGTCGCCGCCGAAGCGGCCGAACAGGTCCTCGCTGCGCAGTTGCTCCCGGACCACGCCGGCGACGAACTTCAGCGCGGCGTCGCCGTTGAGGTGGCCGTGTTTGTCGTTGATCTGCTTGAAATGGTCCAGGTCGAAGACGATCAGGGCAAAGGGCGTGCCGTAGTGGCTGGCGTGGTCCAGTTCACCCTGTAGCTGGTTGGCGAAGGCCGATCGGGTCAGGCACCCGGTCAGGCTGTCGGTGACGACGGCCTGGCGCAGGTGTTCGGCCTGCACCTGCAGCGCCTGGTGGGCCGTGCGCAGGTGGCGCTGGTGCCGGTCCAGGCGTTCGGCGCGGGCCTCAAGCGTCTCGGCCCGGCGATGGCTGCGCCACCAGGCCCAGGCGATCAGCGCAAGCGCCGGCAGCAGGAAGAGCAGCCACCGCGAACCTTCCGCCGGGGGCGGGTCCGCGCTGCCGGCGGAGCCTTGCGCCACGGCAAGGGCGTCATCGCCGGCGGCAGGCGCGACGTCCGGTTCGGCCCTGGCCGGTTCGGGAGTCATCGGCGGCACGGGAGCGGCTTCCGGTTCGGCCAGCGCGGGGGCCGCCTGGATGTCCTGCAATTGCGCGGTGGCGGGCGGCGGCTGCAGCTGCGGCGGAGGCGGCGGAGGCGGCGGCGGGCGATGCGGCGGCGGCCGTCCTTCGCGCGGTGGCGGCGGCGGGTGATGCGGCGGCGGCGGCCGGTGATGCGGCGGCGGGGACGTCCCGGGCGGCGGGCGGGGGGCAGGTTCCTGGGCGAGGCCCGCCGTGGCCAGCGAGACCAGCGCCAGCGCCAGGATGGATCGCCATGAAAACCAGCCTGGACGCATGCCAAAACCGCAGGATCGGGACACGCCGCAGGGTAGCACGGGGCACCTGGGTGGCTGCAGGGCGCGATGGCGGAGTTGTTATGCTTCCCGTATCCCCTGGCCGGTTTCCTGATGACCGCTTCCACCGTTTCCCGCGCCCGGCTGGCCCTGATCCTTGGCGGGCTGGCCATGTTTGGCCCGTTCTCCATCGACACCGTGTTCCCGGCTTTCCTGGTGATGGCCGAGGACCTGGGCGTGGGCAAGGTGGCGATGCAGCAGACGATCAGCGTCTACCTGATCGGTTACGCGGCGATGTCGCTGTTCCACGGGCCCGTTTCCGATGCCGTGGGGCGCAAGAAGGTGATGCTGGCCGGCATCTTCGTTTTCACCCTCGCCTCGGTGGGCGCTGCGCTGGCGGACGACATGCCCACCATGCTGGCATATCGCTTCGTCCAGGGCCTGTCGGCGGGTGTCGGCATGATCGTGGGACGCGCGGTCATTCGGGACTGCCTGCAGGGCGACGACGCCCAGCGGCTGATGAGCCACATCTCGATGATCTTCGGCATCGCCCCGGCCATCGCCCCGGTGATCGGCGGCTGGATCCTGGGCCTCACCGACTGGCACGGCATCTTCTGGTTCCTGGCCGCCTTCGGCGCGCTGCTGCTCGTGGCCACGGTCTGGGGGTTGCCGGAAACGCACCCGCCGCAGGACCGCACGCCGCTTCACCCGGTGTCGCTGGCCCGGGACTACGGCGCGATGCTGGGCAATCGCTCGTTCCGGCTGCTGGCGCTGGCCGGCATCTTCAATTTTGGTGCGCTGTTCCTGTACATCGCGTCGGCCCCGGCCTTCGTCATGGACCTGCTGGGCCTGGGTGAGCAGGACTTCGTCTGGTTCTTCGCGCCCACCATCGGCGGAATGATGCTGGGCGCCTGGTGCAGTGGCCGGGCCGCGGGCCGCATGACCGGACGGCGGCTGGTGGGCTGGGGCTTTTTCTTCTGCGGCATCGCCGCCGCCTACAACATCGGCTACAACGCGCTCACCGATTCGCCCAGCCTGCCCTGGGCCATCCTGCCGACGGCCATGGGGGCGTTCGGCATCGCCCTGGTATTCCCGATCGTGACGCTGGGGTTGCTGGACATGTACCCGCGCCAGCGCGGCGGCGCCTCGTCCATGCAGGCTTTCATCGGCCTGCTCTCGAATGCGCTGATCGCCGGCGTTTTGTCCCCGATGGTCAGCCACAGCGGCCTGGCCCTGGCGATCACGGCGGCGATGTTCACGCTGGCGGCCTTCGGCCTGTGGCGCTGGTACCTGGCGCACAGCGCCCGTTGCCCGAACCCCGATCCGGCCATCGCCCGCCACGAACCGACCGACAGGATGTAAGCCCACGGGCCGGCAAGAAAAACGGCCGGCGAATTTCTTCGCCGGCCGCCGGGGGTTGCTTCCTTCGCTGGCTCAGCCTTCCGAGGCCGGCTCCCAGCCGCAGGTCTTGCCCTGGTTGCGTTCGGTCAGCCAGGTCTGCAGGGGCTGGAAGTATTCCAGCACCGCCGACGCGTCCATCTGCTCGCCGCCGGTGAGTTCCTTCAGCGTCTGCTGCCACGGCTGGCTGGAACCGCGCTGCATCATCGCCCAGTAACGCTGGCCCGCTTCCGGGTTGTCGGCGAAGTTGCAGGTGTACAGCGGGCCTTCGTGGCCCGACGCATCGCACAGCGACTTGTAGAACTGGAACTGCAGCACGTGCGAGAGGAAGTAGCGCGTGTACGGCGTATTGCCGGGCACGTGGTACTTGGCGCCCGGATCGAAGAAGTCTTCGCCGCGCGGGTCGCCGGCCGGGGCGACGCCCTGGTACTTGGCCTTGAGCTCCCACCACGCCTGGTTGTAGTTGTCCGGCGCGATCGAACCGTCGAACACTCCCCAGCGCCAGCGGTCGATCAACAGGCCGAAGGGCATGAAGGCGACCTTGGACAGGGCCATGCGCATCTGGTTGTTGATCACCGCCTCTTCGCTGACCGACGGCTTGTCGACCAGGCCGATCGAGGCCATGTACTCCGGGGTCATCGACAGCACGATGGTGTCGCCGATGGCCTCGTGGAAGCCGTCGTGCGCGCCGCCCTGGAAGATCGGCGCCTGGTCCTTGTAGGCCAGGTAATAGTAGATGTGGCCGAGCTCGTGGTAGATCGTGGTCAGCTCTTCCTCGGTGGGCTTGATGCACATCTTGATGCGCACGTCGGTGCCTTCGGTGTTCATCGGCCACGCGCTGGCGTGGCAGACCACGTCGCGGTCACGCGGCTGGATGAGCATCGAATGTTCATAGAACGATTCCGGCAGCGCCGGCATGCCCAGGCCGGTGTAGAAACCCTCGGCCAGGCGGGTCATGCGGGTGGCGATTTCCAGGTCGGCCTGGCGCTCGATCTCCACCTGCTGGGAGGCGGTCAGGTTGCGCATGCCGCCGGCCTTGGCCACGAGGCCGGACAGGATGTCCTGGCGCTGCTGTTCGAGCGCACCGTTGATGTCCAGGCTGCCGACGCCGTCATAGGGCTGCAGCAGGGGCCAGAGGTTGCTCCAGTCCTGCTGCCACAGGTTGCCGGTGAGGTGGGCCGGGATCATGCCGTTGATCGAACCCTTTTCGCCGTACTTTTCCTCGAGCTTGCCGCGGGCGTAACACTGCAGCTGCTCGTACAGCGGCTGCACCTGGCCCCAGAGGCGGTCGGCCTCGGCCTGGAAGTCGGCGGCAGGCATGTCGTAGCCGGCGCGCCAGACGTCACCGGTGTTCTCGAAGCCCATCTCGACGGCGCCTTCGTTGGTCAGCTCGACGAAGCGCTGGTAGTCCTTGCGCATCGGCACGGCGATCGAGTGCCAGCCTTCCCAGGCGGCGCGCATCTGGTCGTAGCTGCTGCCGTCGGTGTCGGCGAGGATTTCGCTGACCTGGCCGATGTCCTTGCAGTCTTCGCCGACGCACCATTTGCCCGACCCGTAGGTCGCGCCCATGCGGCTGGCGATTTCGGTCAGTTCCCTGAGCTTGGTCGGGTCGCGCGGCGCCGGCATGGACGAGCTGGTCTTGAGCAGGTGCAGGGCGCGCGCGGTGGCGCCGTCCAGACCTTCGGTGTCGTAGGCCTTGGCCTGGGCGATGAATTCATTGTTCTTGGTCAGCCAGCGCTCGTTGGCGGCCGACTCGACCCGCTGGCTGTCGGGGTTGATGAAGGTGGCGCCAAGCCACGCCGCCGAGGTGAGCTCGGGCGTCATGTCTTCGATCGTGGTGTTGACGCGGCCGACGAAAGCGTCGGGCGACTCGGACTGGGCGGCGTCGGCCGGCGCGGCGGCGGTGTCGGCGGACTTGTCATCGGACTTGCTGCAGGCGGCAAGGGCGAGCAGGCCGGCGGAAACGGCAAGCGCCAGCAGGGCGCGGTGGGATTTCACGGGGGTGGCTCCAGGAAGCAGATGGGGTGTTCACCGATCAGGCTAGCCCCCCCGAAAGTCCTTCGCAAGCGGCCGGGAACGCGCAGCAGCGCCCCCGGTCGGACCTACAGGAGGTCGCGGGCGGCGAGGAAGGCCCGGGCGTCCTCGGCGTCGTTCTCGAACCAGGCCCGGGCCGAACCCAGGCGGAAGGTGTAACCCCAGGCGTCCATGTCGGCCATCAGGCGGTCGCGGCCGACGCCGGGCAGGCGGTCGGCCAGCAGGATCTGCAGGCAGCAGGTGGCGTCTTCCTCGGCGACCGAATCGGTGGCGTCGGTGTGGACCAGGGCGCGCCGCCCGGGCGGCATCACGATCAGGTGGCAGGCTTCGTGCAGCAGGGAATGCACGGGGGTATCGCCGCGGGCATAGACAGTGGTGCCGATCAGGCCGGCCTCGCATTCGCCCCAGTAACTGCCGGGGATGGGCTCGCCGTCCGGCACCGGCGCAAGCACCAGTCCGAATTCCCCCAGCAGGCGGGCGGGGGCCTGCAGGCCGATGTCGTCCAGCCGCAGCACGTCCAGCCGCAGCACGTCGCCCCCGGAAGCGACAACGGCACCGGCGGGTGCCGGTGCCGTCATGGACTCGCCCGTCATGGCAAGGTCAGCCGTTCGCGGCGGCCGGTTTTTCCGGCAGGGCCACGGAGATGTCCAGCAGCTCGCTGTCGCCGTCCTTGTGCAGGTCCACCTTCACCGCGTCGGCGTCGACGTTGATGTACTTGCGGATCACTTCGAGCAATTCACGCTGCAGCACCGGCAGGTAGTCAGGGGCATTGCGCAGGCTGCGTTCCTGCTGGATCAGGATCTGCAGCCTGTTCTTGGCCGTGCTGGCGGTGTTCTTGTTGCGCTGGGTGAGGAAGTCAAAAAGGCCCATGGCTCAAGCTCCGAACATCTTGGAGAAGAAGCCCTTCTTCTCGACGGTGGTGAATCGCATCGGGCGCTCTTCGCCCAGGATGCGGGCGACGGCGTCGGTGTAGGCCTGGCCGGCCGGGGAGGCCTCGTCCAGGATCACCGGCACGCCGGCGTTGGAGCTTTGCAGCACCTCGGGCGACTCGGGGATGACGCCGACCACTTCCAGACCCAGGATTTCCTGCACGTCCTTGATCGAAAGCATGTCGCCGGCCTCGACGCGGCGCGGGCTGTAGCGGGTGAGCAGCAGGTGCTCCTGCACGCGGCCACCGTCCTCGGCCTTCTTGGTCTTGCTCGAAAGCAGGCCCAGGATGCGGTCGGAGTCGCGCACGGAACTCACTTCCGGATTGACCACCACCACCGCGCGGTCGGCGAAGTACATGGCCAGGAACGCGCCCTTCTCGATGCCGGCCGGGCTGTCGCAGACGATGAAGTCGAAGCCCTCGTCGCCCAGGTCCTTGAGGACCTTTTCGACGCCTTCCTTGGTCAGCGCGTCCTTGTCGCGGGTCTGCGAGGCAGCCAGCACGAACAGGTTCTCGAAGCGCTTGTCCTTGATCAGGGCCTGGCGGAGGCTGGCCTCGCCGTTGACCACGTTGACGAAGTCGTAAACCACGCGCCGCTCGCAGCCCATGATCAGGTCGAGGTTGCGCAGACCGACGTCGAAGTCGATGACGGCGGTCTTCTTGCCGGCCCGGGCCAGGCCACAGGCCAGGCTGGCGCTGGAGGTCGTCTTGCCGACGCCGCCCTTGCCCGAGGTCACCACGATGATTTCAGCCACTAATGTTCTCCGTAACGCGTTTGCGCCCTGGGGGCGTCTGTTGTTGGGGGGTCAGCCGAGCTGCTCGATCCGAAGCTTGTCATGCTCGAGCCATATCTGCACGGGCTTGCCGAGCAGTTCCTTGGGTATTTCCTCGAGCACCTTGTAGTGGCCGGCGATGGCCACCAGTTCGGCATGGAATTCACGGCAGAAGATGCGCGCGGAGGTCACGCCCGAGGCGCCCGCGAGGGCGCGCCCGCGCAGTGCGCCATAAACGTGGATCGAGCCATCGGCGATCACCTCGGCGCCGGCACCGACCGTGGCGCACAGGGTGAGGTCGCGGTCCTGGGCATAAACCTGCTGGCCTGAACGCACCGGGTGCAGGTGCACCAGGCCAGGTTCGGCCCGGGCCGCCGGGGCCTGTGCGGCGGCCGGCGTCGCCGCGGCCTCCGGGGCAGGGGCGGCCGGTGCCGGGGCCGGCGAAGGCGCCGCCGGCAGTTCGCCGTCGCGCTCGTAGGCGGCGCGGAACTTGGCCAGCAGGGGCAGGCCCACGTCCTGGCTCAGCGCCTCCACGGCGCTGGTGCCGTAGGCCAGGGCCACCGGCAGCACGCCGGCGCCGCGCAGGGCGTCGAGCAGGGCGCGGGTCTGGCCGGCATCGGGGCACTGGCTGAGTCCACCGAAGTCGACCACCACGGCGGCGCGTGCGAAAAGCTTGGGCGCGCGGCGGACCCGGTCGGCCATTTCTTCGGCCAGGCGCTGCGGGTCGAGGGTGCGCACGCGCAGGTTCGCGATGCCCACCTGGCCGAACTTCAGTTCACCGGCCTGTTCGTAATCGGGACTGGCCGCCATCTCAGGTTCCCGTCGCCAGGACCGGCCGGCGGCCGGGCAGGGGGCGGGCGCGCAGCCAGTCCAGGTCGGGCAGGCGCCCGCCGTAGGTTTCGGCGACGAAGGGATAGCTGCACATTTCCTTGAGCAGCATCGAGGCGCGGATGCCCTGGCCGGGCATGACGTTCTGGCCGACCTCGCGGAAGCCGAAATGGCCGTGGAAGAGCAGCGCCGGGTCGTTGCCCGACTGCAGGAAGACCTCGCAGGCCAGCAGCGGCCGGCGCACTTCGGCAAAACTCTGCACGTCGGCATAAAAGGCGCGGCCGCGGCCGCCGCCGCGGCGGGGGCGGGCGATGACGATCCGGTCGATGTACAGGAAGTCCGGGTTGCGCTCCCGGAACCAAAGGAAGTTGGGACTGTCGTACGGCGCATCCGGGCCCAGGGCGACCAGGAAGCCCGACACCAGGCCGTCCTGCTCGACGACGCGGAAATATTCGGCGTGTTCCCAGAAGAAGCGAGCCTTGGCCAGGTCCATCGGCAGGATGGACGGGCCGGCGGCGTTGTTCACGGCTACGACGGAATCCAGCTCGTGCTCGCGCACGTCGCGGATGGTGATCGGCATTGGACTACGAACTCCGATGGCGTTGGGGCCGCCAGGGGGGCGGACGATCGGGACGGGATTATCGCACGGGTGCCCCGCCGGCGGGGCGCCGCCGGCGACATGACTTCCGGGGGCGTGCACGGGGCCGATACCGCCGTAAGATGCGGCGATGCTGAACCGACTCACCCATACCCAGCTTCTTCGCTACGCCGGCCTGTTCACCTGGTTCGTGCTGGGCATCCCGCTGGTGGTGTTCACCTGGTACCTGGGCGCCGACGACGGCGACAGCGCCTATGGGCCGGCCCCCCGGGCCGCGGTGGCGGTCTCGGCCTACCTCGCCTTCGGCCTTATCTACTGGAGAGTCACCCATTCCCTGGGGTTCCGCCAGCAGCGCCTGGGCGACCTGCTGCTGCTGGCGGCGCTGACGCTCTCGGCGATCCTGGTCAGCGCCGAAACCGGCACCGGCATGGGCGCGATCCTGATGATGATCATCGCCGGGGTCATTCCCTGGCTGGTGAACATCAAGGTGGGCGTGGTCTGGCTGATGCTCCAGCACGCGGCGCTGATCCCCGTGTTCAGCCGCATGGAGGGCTATACGCCCGGGCTGGCAGTGATGCAGGCGCTTACTTATATCGGTTACTCCAGCTTCGCCATGGTGATCGGCCTGATCGCCATGCAGCAGGCGCAGGCCCGGGAGGAGCAGCGCCGGCTGAACGCCGAGCTGCGCGCGACCCGGGCCCTGCTGGCCGAGAGCTCGCGGATGAGCGAACGCGTGCGCATCTCCCGTGAACTGCACGACCTGCTGGGGCACCACCTGACGGCCCTGAGCCTGAACCTGGAGGTCGCCGGCCACCTGACCGAGGGCAAGGCCCAGGAGCACGTGCGCCAGAGCCACACCCTGGCCAAGCTGCTGCTGACCGACGTGCGCGAGGCGGTGAGCGAGATGCGCCACGACGGCGCCGTCGACCTCAGTGGCGCCGTGCGCACCCTGGCCGAAGGCGTGCCGGCGCTGGATATCCGGCTGGACATGCCCGACCCGCTGCTGGTCGAGGATCCTGAATACGCGCACGTGATGCTGCGCTGCGCCCAGGAGATCATCACCAACGCCGTTCGCCACGCCGGCGCCTCCACGCTCTGGCTCAGCCTGAGCCGCGACGCCAAAGAGCTGCGCATCCGGGCCCGGGACGACGGGGCCGGCGCCGAGACCCTGGCCCCGGGCAACGGCCTGCAGGGCATGCGCGAGCGCCTGGCCAGCTGTGGCGGCCAGTTGGATATCATCACCGGGCGCGGCAAGGGCTTCGCGCTCGACATACGACTTCCCCTGGAGAAACCCGCATGATCCGCGTGTGCCTAGTCGACGACCAGACCCTGGTGCGCCAGGGCGTGAAGTCCCTGCTTGAGCTCGCCGACGACATCGAAGTCATCGCCGAGGCCGGCGACGGCCGCCAGGCGGTCGAGCTGATTCCCCAGATAAAGCCCGACGTCGTGCTCATGGACATGCGCATGCCGGTGATGTCGGGGCTCGAGGCCCTGCAGGCCCTGGGTGCCAAGGGCGAACTGCCGCCGACGATCATCCTGACGACCTTCGACGACGACCAGCTGGTGCTGGCCGGCATCCGCGCCGGCGCCCGCGGCTATCTGCTCAAGGACGTGTCGCTCGACCAGCTGGTGTCGGCCATCCAGACGGTGGCGGATGGCGGCTCGCTGGTTCAGCCGGCGGTCACCCAGCGCCTGTTGTCGGGCCTCGAAGGCCTGCAGAATGAATTCGTCAGCCTCGACCAGCCCGACCCGCTGACCGATCGGGAGACCGAAATCCTCCGGCTGATGGCCGGCGGCTTTTCCAACAAGGAAATCGCCAATTCGCTGGGCGTGGCCGAAGGCACCGTGAAAAACCACGTCTCGAACATCCTGTCCAAACTGGGCGTGCGCGACCGTACCCGCGCGGTGCTCAAGGCCTTTGAACTCAAGCTGGTCTAGGCCGGCACGGGCCGCCGCGGCGGCCTTGCCGCGGCCGTAACGAAAACCCCCTGCCGGGGGCCGTCCTGACCTGATATCCTCTCCCGTTCCTGCGGCCGGGCACGTCTTCCGGCTGGGGGCCGTTCCTGGAGAATTCCCGAATGACCCGAGTTATCGAGTGGCTTATTTCCCTGCTGATCGTCGCCGCGCTGTTCGTCGTGATCGCATTGTTCCTGCCGGCTACGCGCACGGTGTCCCACTCCGTGGAGACCAACCGTCCGATGTCGACCGTGAACGACATCCTGTCCAGCTACACCCGTTTTGGTGACTGGAACGCGCTGGTCAACCACGACCCGCGCATGAAGATCGACATTTCCGGGCCTGAATCCGGCGTCGGCGCCAAGCTGTCCTTCTACTCCGATGACGCCACCGTCGGCGAAGGCACCTGGGAACTGGTCGAATTCGTGCCGGGCGACAAGATCGTCTACGCGCTCGACACCCCGGGCCGCGGCAAGAACAAGCGCATGACCTTCGACTTCGAGCGAACCGGCCAGCGCAAGCAGAACGTCAAGGTCACCCAGACCTACACCGTGGACTACGGTTTCGACCTGCTGGGTCGTTACGCCGGCCTGTACGTCACCGACAACATCGGCGAGGACATGAAGCTCGGCCTGGGCAAGTTCAGCAACCTGATCGCCACCATTCCGCGCTTTGACTACAGCCAGCACGACGCCGAGTTCGCCTTCGTCGACCTGCCGGCCGCCAACGTGCTGTCGGCCACCGCCACGGCCAAGCGCGCCAACGACGACATCGCCCTGGCCATGACCAACCAGCTCAAGTGGATCGAGCAGGTCATGGAAGAGAACGAGCTCGAGCCCGCCGGTCCGCTGCGCATCGTCACCAACGAGTTTGGTGCCGAAGCCTATGGCTTCGACGTGGTGATGCCGGTCCGCCCGGAAGGCACGGGTCCCGAGGGCGAGGAAGAAGCCACCGACGCCGCCGAGGGCGAAGACGTGGCTGCCGCGGACGATGAAGCCGCCACCGAGGGCGAAGACGCCGCGGAAGGCGAAGCCACCGAGGAACTGATTGCCGAAATCGCCCAGGAGCGCGTGCAGCTTGATGCGCCGCTGGACGCGTCGGTCATGCCCGAAGTGCTGGACATCGAGATCAAGCCCGGCCGCAACAACACCGCCAACCCGGTGGTCTACCTGCAGGTCCCGGCCCACCGTGCGGTCACCACCACCTACGTGGGTCCGGCGCCGGCGCTGCCGCGCGTGCGCGACCTGATCCGCGCCTGGGCCATGGTGCGCGGCGCCGAAACCGCCGACCGTCCTTACGAGGACTACCGCATCGAGATCAAGGACATGCTGTCCGACACCGCCGAGTTCCAGGCCTACTGGCCGGTGAAGGTCGCCGGTGAGATGCCGGGTGCCGCGGTGCAGCTGGTGCCCGAGCCGGTCGCGGAAGGCCAAGGCAGCCCGCCGCCGGGCGAAGAAGGCGAAGCCGGGGACGAAGACGCCCCGGCCGACGCGGAAGAAACCGAGTCCGCCGAGTAATGAAACACGCAGGGCGGGCCAGTGAGCCCGCCCTGTCGTTTATGGAGACAGCGAGAATCCAGACCCGATGATCGAAGCCAATGCCCTGCACAAACGCTACGGCCGCCTCTTGGCCGTGGACGGCATCAGTTTCAAGGTCGAACCCGGCGAAGTGCTGGGATTCCTGGGCCCCAACGGGGCCGGCAAGTCCACCACCATGAAGATGATCGCGGGTTTCCTGGCGCCCAGCGCCGGCACCGCCCGCGTGTGTGGCCACGACGTGCAGTCGGACCCGATGGCCGCGCGTCGGGCACTGGGTTACCTGCCCGAAGGCGCTCCCGGCTACGGCGAGATGAGCCCGCTGGCCTTCCTGGGTTTCATCGCGGACGTGCGTGGCCTTCGCGGTGACGTCCGCCGGAGCCGCCTGGATGCCGTCATCGGCCGGCTGTCGCTGCATGGCGTGCTGCACCAGCCCATCGATACGCTGTCCAAAGGCTTCAAGCGCCGCGTCGGCCTGGCCGCCGCGATCCTGCATGACCCGCCGGCCCTCGTGCTGGACGAACCCACCGATGGCCTGGATCCCAACCAGAAGCACGAGGTGCGCAGCCTCATCCGCGAACTCGCCCGCGACCGCACGGTGCTGCTGTCCACCCACATCCTCGAGGAAGTCGAGGCCGTGTGCAGTCGCGCCATGATCGTTGCCCGCGGCAAGGTGTTGGCCGATGCCACGCCGGCCGAACTGCTCGCGCGGTCCCGCTACCAGGGCGCGGTGTCGCTGCTGGCGGCCGACAGCATCGCCGCGCGCGCGGCGCTCGACGGCATGCCGGGCGTCAGCGGATTCCACCAGGAAAGCAGCGACGGCCGGCTCTACGTCTTCCCGCAGGGGCGGCCGGTGTCCACCGAGGCGGTGGCCGAACGACTGCGCCAGCGCGGCGTCGACCACAGCGGCCTGCAGCCCGAACGTGGCCGCCTGGACGAAGTCTTCCGCCGCATCACCACCCCGGAGGAGCAGGCATGAGCGGGATCTGGGCGGTGCTGCGACGCGAGTTCGGCGCCTACTTCGCCACGCCGCTGGCGGCGGTTTTCCTGGTGATCTTCCTGGTGCTGTCGGGTGCCTTCAGCTTTTACCTGGGCAACTTCTACCAGGCCGGGCAGGCCGACCTGCAGGCTTTCTTCAGCTTCCATCCCTGGCTGTACCTGCTGCTTGCACCGTCGGTGGCCATGCGCCTGTGGGCGGAGGAACGCAAGGCTGGCACCCTGGAGCTGTTGCTCACCCTGCCGCTGACCGCCTGGCAGGCGGTGCTGGGCAAGTTCCTGGCGGCCTGGGCTTTCCTGGGCCTGGCGCTGGCGCTGACGTTCCCGATGTGGGTCACCGTGGCCTGGCTGGGTGAACCCGACCATGGCGTGATCATCGCCAGCTACCTGGGCAGCTGGCTCATGGCCGGCGCCTTCCTGGCCGTGGGCGGGGCGCTGTCGGCGGCCACGCGCAGCCAGGTGGTGGCTTTCATCCTCACCGTGGTGGTGTGCCTGCTGTTCCTGCTCGCGGGCTTTCCGATGGCGCTCGACATGGTTCGCGGCTGGGCGCCGCAGCCGCTGGTGGACACGTTTGCAGGCCTGAGTTTCCTCACCCATTTCCAGGCCATTACCCGCGGCGTGCTCGACCTGCGCGACGTGGTGTTCTTCGTGCTGTGCATCGCCGCGTGGCTGTGGGCGACGGTGCTGGTGATCGACATGAAGAAGGCCGACTGAACGCCATGAAGATGTTCAACCGACGTTCCGCCCCCATTCTTGCCCTGGCGCTTCTGGCGCTGGCCTTCGTCGCGCTGGCGTCGCTGTCGACGCTGGTCCTGCGCGGTGCCCGCGTCGACCTGACCGAACAGGGCCTGTACACCCTGTCCGAGGGCACCCTGCGCATCCTCGAAGGCGTGCAGGATCCGGTCACCCTGAAGCTGTATTACTCCGAGCACGCCACCGGCGAACTGCAGCAGTTCCGCAGCTATGCCACCCGCGTGCGCGAACTGCTCGAGGAAATCGCCGCGCGCTCGGACGGCCGGGTCACCCTGGAGGTGATCGACCCCGAACCCTTTTCCGAAGCCGAGGACCAGGCTGCCGCCTACGGGCTGCAGGCCATCCCCTTGGGCAGCACCGGCGAAAAGCTCTATTTCGGACTGGTCGGCAGCAACAGCACCGACGGCGAGTCGCTGATGCCCTTCATCCAGCCGGACAAGGAAGCCTTCCTCGAATACGACGTGGCCAAGCTGGTCAGCTCGCTGGGCAGCGCCGATCGCCCGGTGGTCGCGATGATCAGCGGCCTGCCGACCGGCCCGCGCATGGATCCCAGCGGGCGCAGTGAGCCGGGCTGGGTGATCGACCGCCAGCTGCGCGAACTGTTCGAGCTGCGCCGCCTGCAGGGCATGCCCACGCAGATCGCCGACGACGTCGACCTGCTGCTGCTGGTGCATCCCAAGGACGTGCCCGAACACACCCTGGTCGCGATCGACCAGTTCGTATTGCGCGGTGGCCGCCTGCTGGCCTTCCTCGACCCGGATGCCGAAGCCGACCAGAGCGGCGTCAACCCGCTCGACCCGCTGTCCCGGGCGGTTCCGCAGGCCTCGCACCTGGGGCCCCTGTTCCAGGCCTGGGGCATCAACTTCGATCCCGAACGCGTGGTGCTCGACGAACGCCACGCGCTGCAGGTGCAGCCCGACCCGAACGGCCCGCCGGTGCGCCACCTGGCCGTCCTGGGCCTGGGTGCCGAGGTGCTGAACCAGGACGACGTCGTTTCCGCCGAGCTCGAGACCCTGCACTTCTCCACCGTCGGTGCCCTGGGCCTGGCGCGTGATTCGGACCTGCGGATGGAGCCGCTGGCCCAGTCCTCGCGGCGGGCCGCCCTTGCCGACGTGGTGGCCGTGCGCGACGCCGTGTCCGATCCCGATTCACTGCGCGAGGGATTCAAGCCCGGCGCCGAACCCCTGGTGCTGGCGGCGCGATTCACTGGCGAGCTCAAGACGGCCTTCCCTGACCGTGCCGGCGAAGAAGGCCACCTCGCGGCAAGCGACGGCCCGGTCAACATGATCGTGGTCGCCGACACCGACGTGCTGACCGACCGGCTCTGGGTGCAGGCAAGCGACTTCCTCGGCCAGCCGGTGTACAACGCCTTCGCCAACAACGGTGACTTCGTCTTCAACGCCGTCGACAACCTGGTCGGCAACGCCGATCTGATCGCCGTACGCACGCGTGCCCCGTCGGCGCGGCCCTTCACCCGGGTCGAGCGCATCCGCCGTGGCGCCGAGGAGCGTTACCGGGCCACCGAACAGCGCCTGCAGCAGCAGATCGATGAGCTTGAGCTGCGGCTCGGCGCCCTGCAGCAGCCGGGTGCGGAAGGGCAGGCGCAGGCGATCAGCCCCGCCCAGCAAGCCGAGATCCTGCGCTACCAGGAAGAACGCCTGCGCATGCGCAAGGAACTGCGCGAAGTGCAGCACCGGCTCAACGCCGACATCGACGCCCTGGGCGACCGGCTCAAGCTGATCAACATCCTTGGCATGCCGGCGCTGGTGGTGCTGGTGGCCCTCCTGATCGCCTGGCGACGCTGGTCGCGCCGGCGGGCGGCGGAGTCCTGAGCCATGCGCACGCGCTCCCTGGCGGTATTGGCGGTGGTGGCCCTCGGGCTGGCGGCGCTGGCCGGCTGGGGGTTGCTGCAGCGCGCCGGCGAGGCGCCCGCCACCAGCGGCGAGGCGCTGCCGGGTTTTGCCGATCGCATACAGACGCTCGAGCGGGTCGAAGTGCGCGGCGCCGGCGACAGCCTGCTGGTGTCGCTGGTGCGGCGGGGCCAGGCCTGGGAAGTCGAACAGCATCCAGGCTGGCCGGCCAACCAGCGTGAAATCAGCCGGGCGCTGTTCCGTTTGGGCGAAGCCCGCCGCGTCGAGGCCAAGACCGATAATCCCGCGCTGCACGCCCGCCTGGGCGTCGAAGACATCGGCCAGGCCGACGCCAAGGGCGCCGAGCTGCGTTTCGAAGGCGGCGGCGACACCCTGGGCCTGGTCGTGGGCCGAAACCATCCCGGCCTTGGCGGCAGCTACGTTCGCGTCATCGGCGAAAACGCCTCCTGGCTGATCGACGCCGACCTCAGCCCGGCGCGTGACCCGGTGGCCTGGCTCGACCGGCGCCTGCTGGACCTGCCGCTGGCGCGCACCGAACGCGTGCGAATCGAGCCGGCATCGGGCCGCGCTTTCAGCCTGGAGCGCGACGGTGAAGCCTTCGTCGTAAGGGGGGCGCGCGAGGGCGGCACGCTCGACGCGGAAGCCACGGCCACCGCGGCCGTACCCGAACAACTGGCCCTGGACGGCCTGGCGAAGGACGAGGGCGAGCCAGCCAGCCGGCGCCACGTCTACGAAACCGTGGATGGCCTGCGCCTGGAAATCGCCAGCTGGCAGGACGAGGCCGGCACCTGGGCGCGCCTGTCGCTGGACCTGGATGAAGACGTGGCCGCCGCCTGGTACGGCCAGGCCGGCGAAGACGCCGAGCCCGCGGCCGAGCGCCTGGCCCGGCTACGCGAGCAGGTGCGCGAATGGCAGGGCCGCTTCCAGGGGCGGAAGTTCCTGCTGCCCTCGCACAAGGCGGCCAACCTGCTCAAGTCGCGCGCCGACTACCTGGCTCCGGGCTGATGCCGGGCTCCCCGCGCCTGTCGCGGCTCTTTGCCGGCTGCGGTGCCCTGGCCTGCGGCCTGGCCGTCGCGCTGGGCGCGTATGCCAGCCATGGCCTGGACGGCGAGGCCGCCCGCCGGGCCGGCCTGGCGGCCCTGTTCACCTTCGGCCATGGCCTGGCGCTGCAGCTGCTGATGCGCGACGCCGGCGGTCGCCTGCGCACGACGGCCGGCGCCACCCTGCTGGCGGGGCTGCTGCTGTTCGCCGGCAGCCTGTGTGGCGCGGTCTTCCTGGACTGGCCGACGCCGCTGGCGCCCGCTGGTGGTTTGCTGCTCATCGCCGGCTGGCTGATGATCGCCGTCGACACCTTCCGCCGCTGAGCCCCGTCGCCATGCCGCGTTACCGCCGTGGATTCGACCTTGAGCTGGCCGCGATGCACCTGCGCCGGCGTGACCGCAAGCTGGCGCGCTGGATTGACCGCATCGGACCGCTGGACGTCGGCGAACGCTGGCGCCGGCGCTTCGACCCGACCGACGCGCTGGCCCGCGCCATCCTCTACCAGCAGCTCTCGGGCAAGGCGGCGGCGACCATCGTCGGCCGCGTCGAGGCGGCGATCGGCGCCAGCAAACTGCACGCAGACACGCTGGCGCGCATCGACGACGCCGGCCTGCGCGCCTGCGGGGTTTCGGGCAACAAGACCCTGGCCCTGCGCGACCTGGCCGCGCGCTCGGCCACCGGGGAAGTGCCGACGACCGCTGAAATGGCCCGCCTGACCGAGGACCAGATCATCGAGCGCCTGACCGCGGTGCGTGGCATCGGCCGCTGGACGGTGGAGATGATGCTGATGTTCCAGCTGGGCCGGCCGGACGTACTGCCGGTCGACGACCTGGGCGTGCGCAAGGGTGCGCAGCTGCTCGACAAACTCGAGGAAATGCCCCGGCCCAAGGTCCTGGCCGGGCGGGGCGAAGCCTGGGGGCCTTACCGCACGCTTGCGGCGCTGTACCTTTGGCGCATCGCCGACTTCGCCGCGCCCGACAAGGCGCCGGTCAAACGCTCGCAGGACTAGCGGCAGCCGGCGCGGCCGGATGCCAGCACCAGTGCCAGGGCTCGTAGGTGATGCCGTGCGGGTTGTCGCGCGGGTAACTCATGCGGAAGCCGAACCGCCCGGCCTGGTCACGCAGCCAGTGGAAGGCCGGCGTCGCCTCGAAACTTTCCTCGGCTGGCGCCTCGCCCGGCGTCCCGATGTCCATCGCCAGGCCGCCGTGGTGTTCGCTGTAGCCGGGGGCGGCGTTCACGGCCAGGATCTCCTGCACGCTTTGCCCGCGCGCGAGCTTCCTCTCGAAGATACCCAGCTGGTAGTCGTGGCTGCGGTAGCCGGAAATGGCGTCGAGCACGATGTCGTCGGCCCGGGCCGCACGCTGCATCCGGCGCCAGGCGCGCGCGGCGGGCTCAAGCAGCCACAGTGGACGCCGGTAGCGGTCGTAGCCGGCGAATTCCAGCCGAGACGGCTCCGGCACCAGGGCCAGGCCGCTTGTTTCGCCGTAGCTCGCATCCAGGCCCAGCGTATCCAGGCGTTCTTGCAGGCCGGCAAGCGGCAGCGGCCAGGGCGGGCCACCGTGGGTGCAGGAGGCATCGATGGCAGCAATGGCCTCGGCGAGGCCGGGTTCGCGCGCCAGCCCGTGCCAGAGCGCGTGCAGGCGGCAGCCGTCATAGGTGGCCAGGAAGCGCCCGTCGGATTTGCGGCGCAGGCCCCACGGCGCCTGGGCCAGGGCCCGGGCATCGGCGTTGGCGCGCGCACGCGGCCGCAGCAGCCGGGCGGGCAGGGCCTCGACGTGGGGGCTGTTGACCAGGTGCCAGTCCAGGGCGTGCATGCGTGGAGCTTAGCGCGTCAGGCGGCCGCGCGGCGCAGGATGTCCAGCACCGCCTGCGGGTGTTCGAAGCTCAGCAGCCAGACCCGGCCGTCGGCGTGCGGCAGGGCCAGCACCTTCGAAACGTCGGTGACCAGGCAGAAGGCCTTGCGCTTGTCGCGCAGCATGAAGTGGCCGGCCCAGAAACCCGGCAGGCCGAAACCGTTGGTCTTGAGCAAAGGTTTGAATTCGGTGTGTTCCCGCGTATCCACGACCCGGGCCTGGTCGAGCCGGAAATCCGACAGTGGCGCCTGCCGGCTGTAGTAGGTGGCCTTGACCCGAAGCTGTTTGCCGTCGAAGGCGACCTCGCGCCGCCACATCGGCAGCAGCACCGCCAGGATCACCAGCGCGATCAGGGCCTGCATCGCCAGGATCAACACGGCCTTTTCCCCTTCGGCGCGGGCGAAGGCGATGGCGATGACCGCCGTGGTCGCCGGCACCAGGGTGCCCAGCACCACGGCGAACCAGATTGCCGCCTTGCCGATGGGCGGCAGCGCGAAGTTGCGGAACATGTCAGCGAACCATCAGCAGACCGACGCCAACCATCAGCGCGGCGGCGAGGGCGATCGCGACAGGCATGGCATAGGGCAGCGGGCGGCCATCGCGACGACGCGGGATCATGTGGATGATGTGCAGCATGGTGTTCTCCTTGCTCAGGACTCGCCGGTTTCGTCGGCGTCGTCGGGCTTCTTCAGGCGGCCCTGCTTGCGCAGGGCTTCCCGCAGGACGTATTCGATCTGGGCGTTGACCGACCGCAGCTCGTCGTCGGCCCAGCGCTGGACGGCGTCCAGCACCTTGGCGTTGATGCGCAGCGGGTAGGCTTTTTTTTCCGCCAAGAGCCCGGCCTCAGTACACGCTGCCGGCGTTCACCACCGGCTGCGTGCCGCGTTCGGCGCACAGCACCACCAGCAGGTTGGACACCATCTGCGCGCGGCGCTCGGGGTCGAGCTCGACCACGTTGCGGGCCGAGAGCTGTTCAAGCGCCATCTCGACCATGCTCACCGCGCCTTCGACGATGCGGGTGCGGGCGGCGATGATCGCGCTGGCCTGCTGGCGCTGCAGCATCGCCTGGGCGATTTCCGGCGCGTAGGCCAGGTGGCTGATGCGGGCTTCGATGACGTTCACGCCGGCCTGGGCCAGGCGGTCCTGGATCTCGTCGGTAAGGTGCTTGGAAATCTCGGCGGCGTGGCTGCGCAGGGCGATGGTGCCGTCCTCGTGCTGGTCGTATGGGTAGACGGTCGCCATGGCGCGCAGCGCGGCTTCGGACTGGATGTGCACGAAACTTTCGTAATCGTCGACGTTGTAGACGGCTTCAGCCGAATCCACCACCTGCCAGACGATCACCGAAGCGATCTCGATCGGGCTGCCGTCGAGTTCGTTGACCTTGAGCTTGCCCGACTCGAAGTTGCGCACGCGCAGGCTCACCTTCTTGGCCGAGAAGAAGGGGTTGTTCCAGCGCAGGCCCTGGTCCTTTGCGGTGCCAACGTATTTGCCGAACAGGCTCAGCACGGCCGCCTGGTTGGGTTCGACCATGTAGAAGCCGGCCAGCGAAACGCAGGTGGCCAGTGCGATCAGGAAACTCGAGAGCAGGGCCATGCCGCTCGCGTCGGCGCTGCCCGGGAGGTTCTGGATGAACAGGAACAAGGCGAGGCCGGCGGCGAGCAGCAGCACGAGAAGCGCCGGGATGCCGGGGAAGGAGCGGATGGTCTGTTCTTTCATGACGGGTCTCCTGGAGAATGCAGGAATGATATCAAAGTGATATCAAAAGTCATCCCCCGGAAGTCATGACCCGGGTATTTAATAAAAGCCCATTAAAATCAATGATTTGGCTCATCAATCAGTCGGTAGCGCAGGAACGGCGAGGGCAGTTGTTCGCTGCCGATGACCATTTCCGTGCTCGCCGGGTCGAAGGCCAGGGCCTCGGCCTGGGGCAGCCAGGGCAGCTGCAGGTGCGGCATCTTGCCGTTCTGGCCGAGCAGCTCGCTCCAGTCGCCGCCGCGTGGACGGACCAGGAAGTGCACAGACTGGTAGTTCAGCACCGCCAGCACCCGTCCGTTCGGGCTCAGGTCGGCAGCGGTCACCTGCGAGCGGTAGCGGCCGAAAACCGGGTTGTCGGCCAGGGTGCGGGCGTCGGGCTGTTCAATGCCGGGCAGGGTGCCCAGGCGTTCGGCCACCACGGGCTCGCGGCCCGGGCGCAGGGGCACGCGGAACAGCTCCGCCGGCACCCGCTTTTTCGATACCAGCAGCACGTCGCCGGCTACCGGGTCCACCGCGGCGGCCTCGCAGTCCCTGGCACCATCGGGCCAGGTAAAGCGGATCGTCCAGGCCAGAAGCGCAGGCTTGCCCAGTTCGCGTGGCTGTTCGAGAACGTACAGCTGCAGTTCCCGGCGCAGGCCGCCGTTGTCGCCGACGTCGGCGATCAGCAGGTAGTCGCCGCCCTCGAAGCGGAAGCTGGCCAGGTCTTCCCAGTCGCGGTTGGGCACGCCAGGGGTTTCCACGCTGCCGCGAAACCCGCCCTCGCCATCGACCAGGTGCAGCTGTGCCGGGCTGCCGCTGTCGTTGATGGCCCAGTAGTGGCCGGGGAAATGGGTTGCCGCGGCCAGGCCGCTGATCTCGCCGATGGCAGGATGTGTCACCAGGCCACGAATCTCGGGCTCGCTCCAGCGCGCGGCCTGGGCCGGGGAGGCGAGCAGCAGGGCGGACAGCAGCGCGGTCGCAAGCGGGTGGCGGAGGAAAAAACGGGTCATATCGGCTCGTCAGGCTAGGGCCCGAGCATGACAGAAAGCCCCGTGGGCCGGCGACGCGCCCGGCGCCGCTACAATGGCGCCTTCCCCGCACCTTGAATCGCCGCCATGTCCGACCAGTCGTCCGTCACCCTGGGCACGCCGCTGTCCGCATCCGCCCGCCGCGTGCTGCTGCTCGGTTCAGGCGAGTTGGGCAAGGAGGTCGCCATCGAACTGCAGCGGTTTGGCTGCGAGGTGATCGCCGCCGACCGCTATGCGGACGCGCCGGCCATGCAGGTCGCGCATCGGTCGCACACGCTGAACATGCTCGATCCGGCGGCGCTGCGCGACCTGATCGCACACGAACGGCCCGACCTGGTGGTGCCCGAGATCGAAGCCATCCACACGCCGACCCTGGTCGAACTGGAAGCCGACCGGGGCCAGCGCGTGGTGCCGACCGCGCGTGCCGCCCGCCTGACCATGGATCGCGAAGGCATCCGCCGGCTCGCTGCCGAAACCCTGGGCTTGCCGACTTCGCCTTACCGGTTCGTCGATACCGAGGCCGAGTACCTCGATGCCGTGCGCGCGATCGGGCTGCCCTGCGTGGTCAAGCCGGTGATGTCGTCCTCGGGCAAGGGCCAGAGCACGGTGCGCAGCGAGGCCGACGTCGCCGGGGCCTGGGCTTACGCCCAATCCGGAGGGCGGGCCGGGCAGGGGCGCTGCATCGTCGAGGGTTTCGTGGATTTCGACTATGAAATCACGCTGCTGACGGTGCGCCATCGCGACGGCACTTCCTACTGCGATCCCATCGGCCACCTGCAGGTGGACGGCGACTACCGCGAAAGCTGGATGCCGCAACCGATGTCGGACGCGGCGCTGGCGCGCTCGCGCGACATCGCCAGGGCGATCACGGACGACCTGGGCGGCTGGGGGCTGTTCGGCGTCGAGTTGTTCGTGAAGGGCGACGAAGTCTGGTTCAGCGAAGTCTCGCCGCGCCCGCACGACACCGGCCTGGTGACCCTGGTCTCGCAGGAGCTGAGCGAATTCGCGCTGCACGCCCGCGCCATCCTGGGCCTGCCCATTCCCGTCATCCGCGGCCTGGGACCATCGGCGTCCTGCGCGGTGCTGGCCACTGGCCACGGTGTTCCGGAATTCGGCAACGTCGACGCCGCGCTGGCCGAGCCCGATACCCAGCTGCGGCTGTTCGGAAAACCCCGCGTGGAAGGCCACCGGCGCGTTGCCGTCACCCTGGCTCGCGACAGCAGCGTGGATGCCGCGCGCGCCAAGGCGCGGCGTGCCGCCGGGGCGCTCAGGGTCTCGCTCAATCCCGGCGCGTAGGCGCGTCGGGATTGGCCAGGTCCAACCAGACCATCCGGTGGTCCGTGGCGTCCAGCCACTCGGAGCCAGGCTGGCCGGGTAGCGGCCAGAAGACGCCGCTGTCCCTGACCTCGAAGCCGACCGACGGCAGCACGTAGTCCACCCGGAAATTGCCGTTGCGCGGGCCGAAATTGGCGGTGTCGTGCGCGGGTGAAGCGCGGTGCCCGTCGTTGGCGGCGCTGTTGCCGGCCGCATGCACCGCGCCTTCGCTGCGCGGCGCGGCGTAATGAAGCACGCGCGGGTGCTCAAGCAGCTGCTGGATGGTGCCGGGCAGGCTGCTGCCGTCGGCCGGGTCGGCGTTGTAGTCGCCCACGATCACGAAGCGTTCGCCCTCCGGCAGGCCTCCGCAGCGCTGCTGGTCGTCGCACAGCCAGGGTTTTTCGCCCGGGGCAACATATTCCGCCCACAGCCGGATCTCGTCGTGGTTGCGGGCGACGTTGCGCCGCTCCGGGCCGTCGAACACCGGCGGCGTCGGATGCGCGGCCAGCAGGTGCACTTTGCCCAGCGGGGTTTGAATGGGCAGGTCCCAGTGAGACTTGGAGCTCAGTCGCAGCTGCCGCCAGATGTCTTCCGGATACCAGGCCTCGCCCGTGGCCGGGTCCTTCGGCGCCAGCGCGCCCGGCATTTGTGCCCAGCGCAGCAGGCGGAAGCTGCGCGCCGCGTCGATGTCGATCGGGTAGCGGGACAGCACCAGCATGCCGTACTGGCCCGCGTGCAGGCCATAACCCCAGGCGTCGTCGCCGCGCTCGCGGCCGCGGGTGGCGACGCGGCCATTGCGGTCCAGGTCCAGGCCGCTGGGCTCGCCGGTATTGACCGGGGCCAGGTAGTGGTAGGGATAGGCAATGGCGTCCTGGCCATGCTGCCCGACGCCCAGGTAGTCGCGCATGAAGACGCCGGCGGCCGCGCCATCGGGGTCGAAGTCGAATTCGTTAATCAGCAGGACGTCGGGGCGCTTGTGCTGGATCACCGCGGCGATCTTGCGTGCGTCGGCGTCGCCGGCCTGCAGGCGCGCCAGCAGGCCGCCGGCTTCTTCGGTGTAGAGCGAGGTATTGAAGGTGGCGATCCGCAGGCTCACCGGGCCAGGGGGCGTGGCGACGGGGGCGTTTGCCCGGCAGGCCGCGAGGACGAGCACGAACAGGACCAGCAGGGCAGAACGGAAGGTAGGGCGCATGGGGCGCGATTGTGCCCGATGGACGTGACGCCGTCGCTCATTCCGGATCCGGCAGGGTCCGCCAGCGGGGACCGTCGAGGTATTCCAGCGGCCGGTACGCGCGCTTGTAGGCCATCTTGCGGTGGCCGTCTATCCAGAAACCCAGGTAGACATAACCACGGGCTTCGCGCCGTGCGCGTTCGACCTGGGCCAGGATCGCGTAGGTGCCCAGGCTGCGCGCCGCCAGCGCGGGGTCGAAGAAGGTGTAGACCGCCGACAGCCCGTCGGGCAGTACGTCGGTGACCGCCAGGGCAACCAGCCGTCCGTCGAGCCGGAACTCCATGAAGTCGGTCGGGCTCCAGCGGCAGGCCAGGAAGGCATCGAAGTTTTCCGGCGCCGGGTCGTCCATGCCGCCGCCGGCGTGGCGGGTATCGAGGTAGAGCCGGTAGAGCGCGAAGTTCTCCTCGGTGCGCTCGGGCGGCGCGGTGCTCACCGCCAGGTCGGCGTTCCGCGCCAGGCATCGTTTCTGGGCGCGGTTGGGTTCGAAGCGCTCGGCCGGGATGCGCACCGAGATGCAGGCCCGGCAGCCGGCGCAGTGGGGTCGGTAGACGTGGCCGCCGCTGCGCCGGAAGCCCATCGCCAGCGCCTGGCCGTAAACCGACGGCAGGTGCGGGTCGGTCGGGTCGATGATCAGGTCGCGCGCAAGCCGGTCCTGCCAGTAGCCGCAGGGATGCTCCAGGCTCTGGAAAAGTCGGATCGCGTGCTGGCCACTGCTGCGCATGCCCGAAGTTTATCCCCCTTTTTCAGCCCAGCACGCGGCCCAGGCGCTGGCCGACGCGGGTTTGGGTTTCGGTGGCGAAGCTGTCGAGCTCGACGGCGTCGCGCGGGAACAGCAGGATCACCGTCGAGCCGTAGTTGAAGCGCGCCATTTCCGCGAAGCGGGCCAGGGTCACGCCCTTGCCGCGCCAATCGCGGCGGATCGGCGTGTTGGCATAGGCGGGGATCTCGACGCCGTTCCACACCGTTTCCACGCCCGAGACCAGCATCGCGCCAACCATCACCGAACACATCGGCCCGAAGTCGGTTTCGAAGTGGCAAACCAGGCGTTCGTTGCGCGCGAACAGCCGCGGGATGGCCTGCACGCCCCAGGGTGCGACCGTGAACAGGCGGCCCGGCACGTGCAGGGTTTCGACCAGGGTGCCCGCCCAGGGCATGTGCACGCGGTGGTAGTCGCGCGGCGACAGGTAGACGTTGGCGAACCAGCCGTCGGCGTAATGCGCCGCCATGGCCTCGTCGCCGAGCAGTTCGGCGGCGGTGAAGGACTGGCCCTTGGCCTGGAAGATGCGGCCGGCCTCGATGCGTCCGGCCTGGCTGACCTTGCCGTCGGCGGGCATCAGCAGGGTGCCGGGGTCGGCATCGGCCACCCGCGCGCCCGGGCGCAGTTCTCGGGTGAAGAAGGCGTTGAAGTGCGGGTAATTGCGCGGCTCCGGGTCGGCGGCTTCGGACATGTCGACGCCGAACTTGCGGATCACCAGTGCGATCAGCCAGTCCTTGAATCGTCCGTTGGTGGACCGGGCCACGCCGTAGGCCAGCCGCGAGAGAAGCCGGTGCGGCAGCAGGTACTGCAGCGCGACCTTCGGGCTCACGGCGCCACCTCGGCCAGCAGGGCCAGGTCGGCGGCGATGTCATCGGGCACGAAGGGCGGGCGGATCAGGCCCACCTGGCGGCCCTGGGCGTCCAGCACCACCAGGGCGCTGGAGTGGTCCATGCTGTAGTCGCCGTCTTCGAGCGGCACTTTCATATAGACCAGGCCCAGGCTGGTGGCGAATTTTTCCAGCGCCGGCTCGGGCGCCGTGGCGGCCAGGGTGTCGGCGTGGAAGTAGCGGGCGTATTCGCCGGTCTTGGCCGGCGTGTCACGGTCCGGGTCGACCGAGACGAACAGCACCCGTGGCCGGCGACCCTCCGGCAGGTGGTCCCACTGCGCCTGCGCGCGGGACAGGTCGGTCAGGGTGGTCGGGCAGACGTCGGGGCAGTGGGTGAAGCCCAGGAAGACGACCGTCCAGCGACCCCGCAGTTCGGCCGGTTCCAGCGGCGTGTCGTCCGACTGTTGCAGCGCGAAGGTCGGCACCTCGCGCGGCGCCGGGAACAGGCGCACCGCCTTGAGCCGGTCCGGGTCCACCGCCGGCAGGGAGGCGGTGTTTGCCGACGGCGTGGCCGTTCCCGGCGACATCAGGACCTGGGCGGCCCAGAGGCCAAGCCCGGCGGCGATGGCGGCGACAAGGATGAGCAGCGTCTGGCGATTGAACACGTGGAACCCCGGGACTGTGGATGCCGGCAATTATAGGCCGGGCGCGGCTATACTCCCGCCATTGCAAGGGATTTCAAGAACATGCCGGCGGAACTTGCCACCATCATCGATTTCATCCGCTACGGCGCCAGCCGTTTTAATGCCGCCGGCCTCAGCTTTGGCCACAGCATGGACAACGCCCTGGACGAGGCGACCCAGCTGGTGCTGCACGCCCTGCACCTGCCGCACGACCTGGGTCCGGCCTACGGCCAGGCGCGGCTGACCACCGAAGAGCGGCAGGACGTGCTGTCCCTGTTCACCCGCCGCATCAATGAGCGCATCCCGGCGTGTTACCTCACCGGCGAGGCCTGGTTCGCGGGCCTGAGCTTCAAGTCCGACACGCGCGCGCTGGTGCCGCGTTCGCCCATCGCCGAACTGATCGAAGCCGGCTTCGAGCCCTGGCTCGGCGGCCGCGAGGTCACGCGCGCGCTGGACATGTGCACCGGCTCGGGCTGTATCGCCATCGCCACCGCGCACTACCACCCGCACTGGCAGGTGGATGGCGTCGACCTGAGCGAGGACGCGCTGTCGCTGGCGCGCGAGAACGTCGAGCGCCTGCACGCGGACAACGTGCGCCTGGTGCATTCGGACCTGTTCCACAACCTCGACGGCGAGGTGTACGACCTGATCGTCACCAACCCGCCCTACGTCACCCACGCCGAAACCGACGCGCTGCCGCCGGAATACAAGCACGAGCCCGAGCTGGGCCTGCGCGCCGGCGACGATGGCCTGGACCTGGCGCTGGAAATCCTGCGCGACGCGCCCCGCCATCTTTCCGAACACGGCCTGCTGATCTGCGAGGTCGGCGAAAGCGAACGCGCGTTGGTCAACCTGCTGCCCGAGGTGCCCTTCAACTGGGTCGAGTTCAAGGTCGGCCAGATGGGCATCTTCGTGGTCGAGCGCGAGGACCTGCTGGCGCACCACGCCAGCATCAAGGCGCTGGCCGATGCGCGCAGGGCCTGACCGCACGTGAGCGACAACAGCTTCGGCCGCCTGCTACGGGTCACCACGTTTGGCGAAAGCCACGGTCCGGCGATCGGCTGCGTCGTGGACGGCTGTCCGCCTGGCATAAGGCTGGCGCCGGAAGACTTCAGCCACGACCTGGCGCGTCGCGCCACCGGCAAGACCCGCCACACCTCGCAGCGCCACGAAGACGACGAGGTCGAGATCCTCAGCGGCGTTTTCGAAGGCCAGACCACCGGCACGCCGATCGCCCTGCTGGTGCGCAACACCGATGCGCGCAGCAAGGACTACGCCAACATCGCCAACCAGTTCCGTCCGGGCCACGCCGACTACACCTACCTGCACAAGTACGGCATCCGCGACCCGCGCGGTGGCGGCCGCAGTTCGGCCCGGGAAACCACGATGCGGGTGGCCGCGGGCGTGATCGCCCGCAAGTGGCTGGCCGAACGCCACGGCGTGCAGGTTCGCGCCTGCGTGTCGCAGGTGGCCGGCCTGGTGCCGGGCCGCTTCGACTGGGACGCGGTGGAAGGCAATCCCTTCTTCTGGCCCGATGCCGGCCAGGTGGGCGAGCTCGAAGCCTTCATGGACGCGCTGCGAAAGTCGGGCGACTCCGCCGGCGCCCGCGTGCACGTGCAGGCCCTGGGCGTGCCGCCGGGTTGGGGCGAGCCGGTCTACGGCAAGCTCGACGCCGAAATCGCCGCCGCCATGATGTCCATCAACGCCGTCAAGGGCGTGGAGATCGGCGCCGGCTTCGCCAGCGTGACCCAGAAGGGCAGCGAGCACCGCGACCTGATGTCGCCGGAAGGATTCGCCAGCAACCACGCCGGCGGCATCCTGGGCGGCATTTCCAGCGGCCAGCCGATCGAGGTGTCGGTGGCCTTCAAGCCCACGTCCAGCCTGCGTCTGCCCGGCGCCACGGTCGACCGCAGCGGCGCCGCGGTGGAGGTGGTCACCACCGGCCGCCACGACCCCTGCGTCGGCCTGCGCGCGCCGCCGATCTGCGAAGCCATGCTGGCCCTGGTGCTGATGGACCAGGCCCTGCGCCAGCGCGCCCAGAACGCCGATGTCCCGCCGGTCTCGCCCAGGGTGCCCGGCGGCTGACACCCCCGATTGTTTGTTACGGATGATCCATGAGCGACAAGACCTATAACGTTGCGGTAGTTGGCGCCACCGGCGCGGTCGGCGAAGCGATGCTGGCGATCCTGGCCGAGCGGAAGTTCCCGGTCGGCAAGCTGCACCTGCTGGCCAGCGCGCGCTCGGCCGGCGAAAAGATCGGCTTCGGCGCGCAGAAGCTGGTGGTCGAGGACCTGGCCAGCTTCGATCCCAGCGGCATCGACGTCGCGCTGTTTTCGGCCGGCGGGTCCGTGTCCAGGGAATTCGCGCCCAGGTTCGCCGCCGCCGGCGCCGTGGTCATCGACAACAGTTCGGCCTTCCGCTACGACGACGACGTGCCCCTGGTCGTGTCCGAGGTGAATCCCGAACAGGTGGAGAACCGCCCGCGCGGCATCATCGCCAACCCCAATTGTTCAACCATGCAGATGCTGGTGGCCCTGGCGCCGATCCACCGCGCCGCCGGCATCGAGCGCATCAACGTCGCCACCTACCAGTCGGTCTCGGGCGCCGGTCGCAGCGCCATGGAAGAACTCGGGCGGCAGACCGCGGCCATGCTCAACTTCCAGCCGCATGAGCCGGCGAAGTTCCCGGTCCAGATCGCCTTCAACCTGATACCGCACATCGACGACTTCCTGGACAACGGTTTCACCAAGGAAGAAATGAAGATGGTCTGGGAAACCCGCAAGATCCTGGGCGACGAAACGATCCAGGTGAACCCGACGGCCGTGCGCGTGCCGGTGTTCTTCGGCCACGCCGAAGCGGTTCATCTCGAAACCCGGCGCAAGCTGAGCGCCGCCGAGGCCCGCGAGCTGCTTGAAGCCGCGCCGGGCGTGGAAGTGGTGGACGATCGCGAGGCCGGTGGCTACCCGACGCCGGTGACCCATGCCGCCGGTACCGATCCTGTTTACGTCGGCCGCATTCGCGAGGACATCTCGCATCCGCGCGGCCTGAACCTGTGGATCGTCGCCGACAATATCCGCAAGGGTGCTGCCCTCAATGCCGTGCAGCTGGCTGAACTCGTGGTCAAAAGCCGTTCCTGACCGGTATATTCGCCAGACATGACGTCGGGGCCGCCGCAGGGGAGTGGTCGCGCCATCCACAGTCGGGGAGAAACCGCGCGTGAAAATCAGGCATCTGCAGCTTCCGTTGGCCCTGGCACTGGCGCTGGGAGCCGCGCCGGCCCATGCCCTGGGCCTGGGCGCGCTCGAGGTCAAATCCGGCCTGAACCAGCCACTGGTCGCTGAAATCCCCATCCTGTCGGCGGCCCCGGGTGAACTCGAGGAGCTTGAGGTCCGCCTGGCTTCGCCCGAGGCGTTTGCCCGGGTTGGCCTGGAGCGCCCGGTTGGCCTGACCGCCAACCTGCAGATGGAGGTCGGTCGCAATGCCCAGGGCCAGCCCGTCATCCGCGTCACGACCTCCAACCGATTCAACGAACCGTTCCTGACTTTCCTGATCGAGGCCAACTGGGGCCGCGGCAGCGTGGTGCGCGAGTACAGCGCCCTCGTTGATCCGCCGCACATCGCGCCGGCCGTCATCCGCCCGCTGGAAACCCCGGTGGTTGCCGCGCCGCCGGTGGTCAGTGCCTCGCCTGCGCCTGCCGCCTCGGCCGAGCCGGTCGCCCTGCCGGAAGAACCCGCCACCGACGTCGCCCAGATCCCGGAAGAACCCAGGCCATTGCCTGAGCCCGAGCCCTTGCCGATGCCGGAGCCGGAGCCGGAGTCGGAACCCGTGGCCGCTGCACCCGAACCCGAGCCGCTGCCGGCCCCGGTGCCCGAGCCCGAGCCCGAGCCCGAGCCGGTGCCCGAGCCAGAGCCGGAACCCGAGATTGCCGCCCAGCCTGAGCCTGAGCCCGAGCCGGCGCCTGCGCCGCCGCCTGCGCCGCCGCCGCCCGCTCCGGCCCCGACCCCGGCCCCGGGCGAATACGGCCCGGTCGCCAGTGGCCAGACCCTGTGGTCTATCGCCAGCAGCACGCGGCCCGACCCGGCGGTCACCGTGAACCAGATGATGCTGGCGCTTCAGCGGGCCAATCCCGAAGCCTTCATCGACGACAACATCAACCAGCTCAAGCGGGGCGCCGTGCTGCGCATCCCGACCACCGAGGAGGTTCGCCAGCTCGGGGCCGCCGAGGCCGCGCAGCTGGTGCGTGCGCAGGCCGAGGCCTGGCAGGGCCGGCGCCGTCCCGTGCCGCAGCCGGCCGAGTCCGTGGCCGACAGCCGCGCGACCACGCCCGCCGAGCGGCCGTCACGCGCCCCGGCGACGGAAGGGCGCCTTGAGATCGTTCCGCCCGCCGGCGATGCCCAGGCCGCGCGAGGCGTGCAGTCCGGCGCCGCCGCTGGTGAAAGCGGCGCCGAGTTGCGCGCCGAACTCACCCAGGCCAAGGAAGACCTCGCCGCGCGCGAAGTGGAGATCCAGGAGCTGCGTTCGCACATCGCGGAGCTCGAAGCCCAGCAGGGCGACAGCCAGCGCCTGATCGAGATGCAGTCCAGCCAGCTCAAGGCCCTGCAGGAACGCCTGGCCGCGGCCCAGGGTGAAAGCCCGGCACCAGCCGTGGCGACGACGCCCGCGCCGGCGGCCGCCGACCCGGCGGCATCCGTGGAAAGCGAAGCGGTTGCGGAACCCGCCGCCAGCGAACCCGCCGCGCCCGCGCCCTGGTACCTCAACCCGATGGTCCTGATCGGCGCCGGCCTGGTGCTGCTCGGTGGCCTGGTGCTGGCCTTGCGCGGCAAGCGCAAGCCCTCGCCGCTGCCCGTGCCGCCGCGTCGGATCTCCGACGACGACGCCCTCAAGGCCAGCCTGCCGGGCGCGCGTTCCGCGGCAGCGAGCAGCGAGCAAGACGCCGAGGCGAGCGCCGACGCGACGCCGGCCGATGCCGAGCGCGACCGCCTGCAGGCCGCCATCGACGACCAGCCGGGCGACCTGGAGGCCCACGTCAGCCTGCTTCGCCACCTGCACAAGCAGGGTGACCGGATGGCCTTCGAAGTCGCCGCCCAGGCCATGCGCCTGCATGTGCGCAGCACCCTGGACCCGCGCTGGCGCGAGGCGGTGGTGATGGGCGTCGCCATTGCCCCGGGCAATGCGCTGTTCAGCCAGGCCGGCTGGAACACGCCGCGTTTCGGCGATACCGGCGTCATGGCGTCGAGCCCGGCAGCGGCCGCCCAGCCTTCGCCGCCGGCGCCGTCCTCCGACGAGGACCTGGCCGACCTGGCCGCGCTGGCGGCGGCGCCCGCGCCGGACACCGCCGAGGCGGATTGGGAAAGCCTGCCGCACGGGGACCTGCCGGACGTCGATTCCCCGGCACCCGCGCCTGCCGACGACTCGCAGGAGCTGGCGTTCGAAGCCGGGTCCGGGCTCGAGTCCGATGGCGGAACCGACGACGGGGAGGGGCTCGACCTCGTTGATGCCGATGCCCAAGCCGACGACGCCGGCGCCGACGTGTTGATGGACGAAGCCGCCGCCAGCGCCGACGAAGATGCCAGCGCCACCAAGATCGAGCTGGCCAAGGCCTACCTCGACATAGGCGACGTGGACGGGGCCCGCGGCATGCTCGAGGAAGTGGCGGCCGAGGGCAGTGCGGCCGCGCGCGCCGAGGCCGAGCGCCTGCTGCGGGAGATCGGCTGACGCTGGTGCGCTACGCCGCGGGCATTGAGTACGACGGCTCGGGATTTCTCGGCTGGCAGCGTCTGGCCGAGGGCGAGACCGTGCAAGCGGCCGTCGAGAAGGCCCTGGCGTTCGTCGTCGACCATCCCCTGGACGTGGTCTGCGCCGGCCGCACCGACAGCGGCGTGCACGCCCGCTGCCAGGTGGTGCATTTCGACACGGACGCCGAACGCACGCCCTACGCGCTGCGCCAGGGCGGCAACAGCCGGCTGCCGCCGGGCGTGAGCATCCTGTGGTGCCAGCCGGTGGATCCCGACTTCCACGCCCGCTACGCCGCGCGTGCGCGGCGCTACCGCTACACCGTGCTCAACCGCCGCGTGCGACCGGCCATGCTTCGCCACTACCTCACCTGGGAGCGGCATCCGCTGGACGCAGCTGCCATGCACCGCGCCGCCCAGGCGCTGGTCGGCGAGCATGACTTCAGCGCCTTCCGCACCGTGCACTGCCAGGCCAAACACGCGCGCCGGAGCGTGCACGAGATCACCGTTCAGCGCGATGGGGAACACGTCGTCATCGACGTGCAGGCCAATGCCTTCCTGCACCACATGGTGCGCAACTTCGTCGGCAGCCTGCTGCTGGTGGGGCGGGGCGAACAGCCCGAGGCCTGGGTCGCGCAGCTGCTGGCCGGCCGCGACCGGACGGTCGCCGGCCCGACGGCCCCGTCCAACGGGCTGGTGTTCCTGGGGCCACGTTATCCGCGGCGCTGGGCCTTGCCCGAGGAAGTGGCCTTCGACGGCGACTGAGCCACCTGCACGGTATGCACACGCGTACCGCCTACAATGTGGGGATGCACACCCGGATCAAGTTCTGCGGCATGACCCGCCCCGGTGACGTCCGCCTGGCCGTCGAGCTGGGCGTGGACGCCATCGGCCTGGTGTTCGCGCCGGGCAGCCCGCGCTGCCTGGACGCGGCGCGCGCAGAGCCGCTGCGTGAGGCGATCCCGCCGCTGGTGCACGCCGTGGCCCTGTTCATGGACAACCCGGGCAGTGAAGTCGAGGCCCTGGTACGCCAGCTCAAACCCGACCTGCTGCAGTTCCACGGCAGCGAAAGTGACGCCTTCTGCCGCGCCTTCGGCCTGCCTTTCGTCAAGGTGCTGGCCATGGGCGGGCAACAGGGCGATGCGGCGGTCCTGCGGAAACGCTACCCTTCGGCCAGTGCCTTCCTGCTCGACGGCCACGCCCCGGGCCAGCCCGGTGGCAGCGGCGAGCGCTTCGACTGGTCGCGCGTGCCCCCGCTTGGCAAGCCGGTCTTCCTGGCCGGCGGGCTTCGGCCGGCCAACGTCGGCGAAGCGGTGCGCACGGCCCGGCCGTTCGCGGTGGATGTATCCAGTGGCATCGAAAGCGCGCCCGGCGTCAAGGATGGCGGGCGCATGCAGCAATTCGTGGAAGAGGTGAAACGTGCAGACCGCAGTGTCCAAGGATGACATCCCGCAGGCGTCGGAGATCGCCGATTTCAATGTGTTCCCCGATGCCGCCGGCCACTTCGGTCGCTACGGTGGCGTGTTCGTGTCCGAAACCCTGGTCGAGCCGCTGCGCGAACTGGAAGCCGCCTACGACGCCGCCCGGGCCGACGCGGCCTTCAAGGCCGAACTCGAGCATGAGTACAAGCACTACGTGGGCCGGCCCAGCCCGATCTACGAAGCCCGCCGGCTGTCCGACTTCGTGGGCGGCGCGCGCATCCTGCTCAAGCGCGAGGACCTGAACCACACGGGCGCGCACAAGATCAACAACACCATCGGCCAGGCCATGCTGGCCCGCCGGATGGGCAAGACCCGGATCATCGCCGAGACCGGGGCAGGTCAGCATGGCGTCGCCAGCGCGACGGTGGCCGCACGCCTCGGCCTGGAATGCGTGGTCTACATGGGCGCCACCGACGTCGAGCGCCAGGCGCCCAACGTCTTCCGCATGAAGCTCCTGGGCGCGACCGTGGTGCCGGTGCATTCGGGCAGCAAGACGCTCAAGGACGCGCTCAACGAAGCCATGCGCGACTGGGTCACCAACGTGCGTGACACCTTCTACATCATCGGCACCGTCGCCGGCCCGCACCCTTATCCGAAACTCGTGCGCGACTTCAACGCCGTGGTCGGCCACGAGGCGAGGGGACAGATGCTGGCCGACTATGGTCGCCTGCCCGACGCCGTCACCGCCTGCGTGGGCGGCGGCAGCAACGCCATCGGCATCTTCCATGCCTTCCTCAACGACCGGGGCGTACGCCTGGTCGGTGCGGAGGCCGCAGGCGACGGCGTCGCCTCCGGCCGCCACGCGGCGTCGCTGGTGGCCGGCCGGCCGGGCGTGCTGCACGGCAACCGGACCTACGTCATCTGCGACGACGACGGCCAGATCATCGAAACCCATTCCATTTCCGCCGGCCTGGACTACCCGGGCGTCGGGCCCGAACACGCCTTCCTCAAGGACAGCGGCCGCGCCGACTACGTGGGCGTCACCGACGACGAGGCGATGGAGGCCTTCCACCTGCTGGCGCGCAAGGAAGGCATCCTGGCGGCGCTCGAATCCAGCCATGCCATCGCCCAGGCCATGAAGCTCGCCCGCGAGTTGCCCCGGGATTCCCTGGTCCTGTGCAACCTGTCCGGACGGGGTGACAAGGACATCTTCACGATCGCCAAGCGCGAGGGCATCGAACTGTGAGCGGGCGCATCCGGGCCAGGTTCGACGAGCTCGCGACGTCCGGGCGCAAGGCCCTGGTTCCCTTCATCACCGCCGGCGACCCTTCGCTCGATGCCACGGTGCCAGTGATGCACGCGCTGGTGCGGGCCGGGGCGGACGTGATCGAGCTGGGCGTGCCGTTTTCCGACCCCATGGCCGATGGCCCGTCGATCCAGCGCAGCTCCGAACGTGCGATCGAGCGCGGCGCCGGCCTGCGTTACGTGCTGCGCTGCGTGGCTGGTTTCCGGGAAAGCGACGCCAACACGCCCGTGGTGCTGATGGGCTACCTCAATCCCATCGAAATCCTGGGCGCCGAAGCGTTCGCCCGTGACGCCGCCGCCGCCGGCGTGGACGGCGTGCTGCTGGTGGACCTGCCGCCCGAAGAGGCCGGCCCCAACCGCGCCGCCTTCAACGTCGCCGGGCTGGACCTGATTTCCCTGGCCGCACCGACCACCACCGAAGCGCGCCTGGCGCGCCTGGCGTCGGAATCGCAGGGTTACCTGTACTACGTATCCTTCGCCGGGGTCACCGGCGGCAGCCAGCTCGACGTCGCCGACGTGCAGCGGCGGGCCGGCGACCTGCGCGCACGCGCCAAGGTGCCGGTGCTGGTTGGTTTTGGCATCCGCGACGCGGCCTCGGCCGCCGCGCTGGCCCCCGCCGCGGACGGCGTCGTGGTCGGCAGTGCACTGGTCGACGCGCTGGCGGACGCGGGCGGGCCGGAAGATGCCGCGGCCCGCGCCGAGGCCTTTCTCGCCCCGCTGCGCCAGGCGCTGGACGCCGCCTGAGCCCCCGGGGCGGGGCAGGGGCCCTCCTCCGGCCTTTCGCGATAAACTGCCCGGCCCAGAAACACACCGGTGGACCAATGAGCTGGCTGACCAAACTCATGCCCTCGCGCATCCGCACCCAGGGCAACGGCAAGCGCGGCGTGCCCGAGGGCTTGTGGGAAAAATGCGACAAGTGCGGCGCCGCCCTGTACGGCCCCGAGCTCGAGAAGAACCTGCGCGTCTGCCCGAAGTGCTCGCACCACATGGCGATCGGCGCCCGTGAGCGCCTGGTCGCCCTGCTCGACGACGACAGCGGTGAGGAAATCGGAGCCGCCCTTGGCCCGGTGGACGCGTTGCACTTCAAGGACCAGAAGAAATACGCGGACCGCATCAAGGCGGCGCAGAAGAACGTCGGCGAACGCGACGCCCTGGTTGCCGTCCAGGGCAAGCTCAAGGGCCGGCCGGTGTGCGTGGCGGCCTTCGAGTTCCGCTTCATGGGCGGCTCGATGGGCTCGGTGGTTGGTGAACGTTTCGCCCTGGCGGCCGAACGTGCGGCGGACATTGGCTGCCCGCTGGTGTGTTTTTCCGCCACCGGCGGCGCCCGCATGCAGGAAGGCCTGTTCTCGCTGATGCAGATGGCCAAGACCTCGGCGGCGCTGGGCCGCCTGCGCGCCCGGGGCCTGCCCTTCGTGTCGGTGCTCACGCACCCGACCACCGGCGGCGTGTCGGCTTCGCTGGGCATGCTGGGTGACATCAACGCCGCCGAGCCGCACGCGCTGATCGGCTTCGCCGGCCCGCGCGTCATCGAGCAGACCGTGCGCGAAACCCTGCCCGAGGGCTTCCAGCGTTCGGAGTTCCTGGTCGAGCACGGCGCCATCGACCTGATCGTCGACCGCCGGCAGATGCGCGAAAAGCTCTCGGCGTTGCTGGCATTGATGATGCGCCAGCCGGCGCCGACCCCGGACCCGGCGTCCACCGCCGAGACGGCCTGAGGTCGGCATGGGCGAGCGCAAGTATTTCGGCACCGACGGCATCCGCGGGCGGGTGGGCGAATTCCCGATTTCCGCCGACTTCATGCTGCGCCTGGGCGCCGCCGCCGGCCGCGTGCTGGCCGGCGAAGGCCGGGAGCACGCGGTGGTGGTCATCGGCAAGGACACCCGCATCTCCGGCTACATGTTCGAATCGGCGCTCGAGGCCGGCCTGGTCGCCGCGGGTGCCGACGTGCGGATGGTCGGCCCGATGCCGACCCCGGCGGTGGCCTACCTGACACGCTCGCTGCGCGCCGATGCCGGCATCGTCATCAGCGCCTCGCACAACCCGCACCACGACAACGGCATCAAGTTCTTCTCTGCCCAGGGCGAGAAGCTGCCCGATGCGGTCGAGGCGGCGATCGAGGCCGAGATCGACAAGCCCTTCCGGACCGTGCCCTCCGAACGCCTGGGCAAGGCCCAGCGCGTGGACGACGCCCTGGCGCGTTACGCCGAGTTCTGCAAGACCACCGTGCCCGAGGACTTCAGTCTCGGCGGCATGCGCCTGGTGGTCGACTGTGCCCACGGGGCGACCTACCAGGTGGCGCCGCGCGTGCTCGAGGAACTGGGCGCGGTGGTGGACGCCCTGGGCGTCGAGCCCGACGGCCTGAACATCAACAACGGAGTCGGCTCCACCCACCCGGAGGCGCTGATGGCGCGCGTGCGCGAAACCGGCGCCGACCTGGGCATCGCCTTCGACGGCGACGGCGACCGGGTGCTGATGGTGGACGGGCGCGGCCAACTGGTCGACGGCGATGGCCTCATCTATCTGCTGGCGCGCGACTGGCGGGCCAGTGGCCGCCTGGCGGGCCCCGTGGTTGGCACGCTGATGACCAACTACGCCATGGAGCGTGGCCTGGCCGGCCACGGCATTGGTTTCATCCGGGCCCGGGTCGGCGACCGCTTCGTGCACCGGGGCCTGGTCGAGAACGGCGGCGTTCTCGGCGGTGAGGCCTCGGGCCACCTGCTGTGCCTGGACCGGGCCAGCACCGGCGACGCCCTCGTCAGTGCCCTGCAGGTGCTCGAATCCCTGCGCCGGCAGGGGCTTTCGCTGGAGCAGGCCCTTTCCGACTACACGCCGCTGCCCCAGCAGACGGTCAACGTGCGCATCGCCGCCGGCGCCAGGCCGCTGGACCAGCCGGCCGTGCAGGCGGCGCGCGACGAGGCGGAGCAGGCGCTGTCGGGCCGCGGCCGACTGGTGCTGCGTGCCTCGGGCACCGAACCGGTGGTGCGCGTCACGGTCGAAGCCGACGATGCCGGACTGATGCGCCAGGTGCTCGACCGCCTGGCCGAGGTGGTGCGCGCCGCCACGTGATCCGCCGGCCTTGAGCGGCGTCAAGGAAGCTTGCCCCCCGCCTGGCCTAGACTTTCCCCACGATTCGCCACTGGACCCCGACGTGACCGCCCGTATCCCGACCCTCGACATCCAGCGTTTTGACACCGACCGCGAAGCCTTCGTGGCCGAACTTGGCGCCGCCTACCGCGAATGGGGGTTCGCCGGCATTCGCAACCACGGCATTTCGCAGGCGCAGATCGACCGGGCCTACGACGTCTTCCAGCGTTTTTTCGCGCTGCCAGAAGAAACCAAGCGCAAGTACCACGTGCCCGGAGGCGGCGGCGCGCGTGGCTACACGCCGTTCGGCATCGAAACCGCCAAGGGCGCGCAGCACTTCGACCTCAAGGAGTTCTGGCACGTCGGCCGCGAGATCCCGCGTGACTCGAAGTACGCCGACGTGATGCCGCCGAACCTGTGGCCGGACGAGATCCCGGAGTTCAGGGAAGTGGCCTACGGCCTGTTCACCTCGCTCGACCAGCTCGGATCGCGCGTGCTCAGCGCGTTGGCGCTGCACATCGGCCTGCCGCAGGACTGGTTCGCCGACAAGACCAACTTCGGCAACTCGATCCTGCGCCCGATCCACTACCCGCCGATCACCGCGCCCGACGTGCCCAACGTGCGCGCCGGTGCGCACGAGGACATCAACTTCATCACCCTGCTGGTGGGCGCCAGCGCCGCGGGCCTGGAAGTGCTTTCGCGCAAGGGCGAATGGGTGCCGTTCACGGCCGACCAGGACACCATCGTCGTGAACATCGGCGACATGCTGCAGCGCCTGACCAATCATGTTTACCCGTCCACGACCCACCGGGTGGTGAACCCGCCGGGTGACGAGGCGCGCAAGCCGCGGTATTCGACGCCGTACTTCCTGCATCCGAATCCGGACTTCCTGATCAAGACGCTGCCCCAGTGCATCAGCGCCGACAACCCGGACCGCTACCCGGAGCCGATCACCGGCCACGACTACCTGATGGAGCGGCTGCGCGAGATCAAGTTGGTCTGAGTGAAACTCAGACCAACTCCCACGTTTTGCTTCGCAAATCGCGGGCCCCGTGAGTGTTCTTCCGATCCCCGCGCCTTCGGCGCGCCCCCTTACCAAGGGGGCTCCTGCCTCAGTCAGCGTCTCTGAGTGGAAGTCAGTCTGGTCTGAGTGGAACTCAGTCCGCGTCGCGGAAATCCTTGGCCTTGGCGGCGAGCAGGGCACGGGCAAGGCGGTCGGGCAGGTATTTGGAAAGGCCGGCGATGAGCTTGTTGGATCGGCCGGTCACCAGCCGGGTGCGGCCGGATTCCACCGCGTCCACGCCCAGACGGGCGACTTCGGCGCTGGCCAGCCAGATACCCTTGGGTAGCTTGGAAACCTTCTCGCGCATGCCGTTGACGTCGTGGAACTCGGTGTAGGTCATGCCCGGGCACAGTGCGGTCACGTACACCCCGCGGCTGCGCGATTCCTGGTCCAGCGTTTCCGAGAAGCGGATCAGCCAGGCCTTGCTGGCACCGTAGAGCGTATGCCCGGCCGACGATGGCACCAGGCCGGCCAGTGACGCCACGTTGAGGATCCGGCCACGCCCGGCGGCTTCCATCGCCGGCAGGTACAGGTGGGTCAGGTGCGCCACCGCCGTCATCAGCACCTGGATCGAATCGGCGTGGGTTTTCCAGTCCACGCTCAGGAACCGTCCCGGCACGCCAAAGCCCGCGTTGTTGACCAGCGTGTCCACGAAGATCCCGCGGGCCTGGGTCTGGGCGAACAGCGCTTCGGGCGCGCCCGGTTCGGCCAGGTCGGCGGCCAGCACCACGCAGGGCACCTGCGCCGACAGCTCCGCCGCCAGGGCCTCCAGCCGCTCCACCCGCCGTGCCGTCAGCACCAGCGGCTTGCCGCGGCGGGCGTATTCGCGTGCGATGTCGGCACCGATGCCGCTGGAGGCGCCCGTGACCAGGGCGTGAGGCAGGGACGTTGGCATGGGGCTGGCTCCGGATGGCTTCGCATCATTATCACCCCGCCTGCGCGCTAATCGCCGGCATACGCCAGAGGCGACAGGCCACAGGGGGCCGCATGATCATTGGCAAGCCGGGGCGCGTACGTCTGGCCGCCGCCGTGTGCGCCGCAGCCATGGTGGCGGCGGGGCAGGCGCCTGCGGGCGAGTTGCAGGTGCGCGTGCTGGCCGGCGGCAAGCCGCTGGAAGGCGCCGTGGTGAGCCTGCATGGCAACGCCGCTCCCGTGGCGGGCCAGGCCGTGATGGACCAGCGCAACAGCGTCTTCGAGCCGGGAGTGCTGGTCATCGAGGCCGGCACCGCGGTCAGCTTCCCGAACAGCGACGTGGTGCGCCACCAGGTGTATTCCTTTTCGCCGGCCAGGCCCTTCGAGTTGCCGCTCTATTCGGGCACGCCGCCCGATCCGGTCGTGTTCGCCCGGCCGGGCGTCGTGGTGGTCGGCTGCAACATCCACGACTGGATGATCGGCTGGATCGTCGTTCTCGACACGCCGCACCACGCCCGCAGCGGGGCCGACGGCCTGGCGCGCCTGCAGGTTCCCGACGGCGACTACCGGCTGCAGGCCTGGCACCCGCGACTGGCGGGCGAACCGGTGCCGCAGCCGGTGGCCGTGCCCGGCGCGGCGCTTTCGCTGAGCCTTGAGCTGGGCCCGCCGCCGCCCGAACGCCGGGGCAGCGACCGCCTGCGCGCGCTCCAGGACCGCCTGCGCAGCCTGCGCAAGGACGACTGATGAAGCAGCGCCTGCATGGCCGCATCGTCGCCCTGCTGATTGGCCTGGTCCTGGCCGCGCAGCTGGCGACGTTCGCCGTCGTGCACCTGGCCACCGACCGCAGCGTGCGCGTCCAGCTTTCCGACGAACTGGCGGTGGGCGAACGCGTCTGGCGCCGCTTCCACGAAGCCCGCGGCGAACAGCTGCTGGAAACGGCGCTGGTGCTGGCCGACGATTTCGGCTTGAAGGCCGCCGTGGCCAGCGGCGACCCGGCCACGGTTGAGTCGGCCCTGCGCAACCACGCCAGCCGCGTCGGCGCCGACGCGGCGGTGATGCTGGGACCCGATGGCCGCTGGCTCGCCGGCCTGCAGGGCGACTCGCCGGGCTGGCGCGGCCAGTCGCTTGCGGCCGCCGTTGCACGCGCCGAGGTGGAAGGTTTTTCCTTGTCGGTGCTGCCCGTGGACGGTCGCCTGTACCAACTGGCCCTGATCCCGGTGATGGCACCGAACCGGATCGGTTGGGTCGGCATCGGCACGGCCGTTGATTCGAACTACGCCAGCGACTTCCGGGCCCTGACCGGCCTGGACGCCAGCTTCGCGCGCGCCGCCGCAGGGGGGCTGGACGTCTACGCCAGCAGCCTGCCCGGGCCGGCGCTGGCGGCCCTGGCCGGATTGCCGGCCGGCCAGCTTCCTACCGGCGAAGCGGTGCGCGACGTGGCCCTGGGCGACGAACACTGGTTCGTGCTGCCGCTGTCGATGGCGGGCAGTGGCGAACCTCCCGTGCGCGTGCTGCTGCAGGGTTCGCTGGACCAGGCGATGGCTCCGTATGCGACGCTCAAGACCCGCATCCTCTGGCTGTCGGGCCTTGCCGCCGCGCTGGCACTGGTCGTCGCGGGTTTCCTGGGCCGCGGCATCAGCCGGCCGGTGGTAGAGCTGGCCGAAGCCGCCCAGCGTGTCCAGGATGGTGACTACAGCCAGCCGATCATGGTGCACGGCCAGGATGAAATCGGCCGGCTGGCCTCGGCCTTCGGCCACATGCAGCAGGGCATCGCCGCGCGCGAGCAGCGCATCCTGCACCAGGCCCACCACGACGGGCTGACGGGCCTGCCCAACCGGAGCCTCGCCCGCGAGCGGCTGGACGAGGCCTTGGGTTCGGGCCGGGCCGCGGTGCTGATGCTCGACCTGGACCGGTTCAAGGAGATCAACGACACCCTGGGCCATGGCTTCGGCGACCAGGTGCTGGAAGAGGTGGGCAAGCGCCTGCGCCAGGCCGTGCGTGCCAGCGACATGGTGGCGCGCCTGGGCGGTGACGAATTCATGGTGCTGATGCACGACGTCGACGCGGAGCTGGCGGAGTCGCGCGCGCGCCTGCTGCTCGAGCAGTTGCGCAAGCCGCTGGACCTGCCCAGCACCCGCATCAACCTCGACGCCAGCCTGGGCCTGGCCCTGCATCCCGAGCACGGCGACGACTCCCAGACCTTGCTCCGCCGGGCCGACATCGCGCTCTACGACGCCAAGCAGACCCGCAGCGGCGTGGCCGTCTATCGCGAGGGCAGGGACGAGGTGCACCTGCGCCAGCTGGCGCTGGTGGGCGACCTGCGGCAGTCGATCGCCCGCGAGCAGCTGAGCCTGCGCTTCCAGCCCAAGGTGGACCTGGCCACGCGCCAGGTCGCGCACGTCGAGGCCCTGTTGCGCTGGCAGCACCACAGCCTGGGCCAGGTGTCGCCCGAGGAGTTCATCCCGCTGGCCGAACGCTCGGGCTTCGTGCACGAGATCACCCGGTTCGTGCTCGACACGGCCCTGGCGCAGAACGCCCGCTGGCGCGCCCAGGGCGTGGACCTCGGCGTGGCGGTGAACCTTTCGGCCATGGACCTGATGGACGCCGACCTGCCGGATTTCGTGCACAGCTGCCTGCGCCAGCACCAAGTGCCGCCGCCGCGGCTGATCCTGGAAGTCACCGAGGGCGCGCTGATGCGCGACGTCGAATACGCGGTCCGCATGCTGCATCGCCTGCGGGCGAGTGGGGTGCGGCTGTCGATCGACGATTTCGGCACCGGTTATTCCTCGCTGGCGCAGCTCAAGCGCATGCCGGTGGACGAACTCAAGATCGACAAGAGTTTCGTGATGCAGATGACCGAGGAGAGCGACGACGCGGTGATCGTTCGTTCGACCATCGAACTGGGCCACAACATGGGCCTGAAGGTGATCGCCGAGGGCGTGGAAACGGGCGTCAGCCTGGACCTGCTCCAGCGCTATCGCTGCGACATGGTGCAGGGCTACTTCTTCAGCGCGCCGCTGGACGCGGAAGCCCTGCTGGCGTGGTGCCGGCATTATTCGCAGGCCCACGCATGAGCTGGCGCCTGGCCGGACTGGCGCTTGTCCTGGCCCTGGCCGCGCCGGGTGCCGTCCTGGCCGGCGACGGCCGCCTGCTGGCCACCGGCGGCGCCAGCCAGGTCGAGGGCGCGGCCGGCGGAGGCATCGTGCCCTGGGCCGTTCTGGCCGGTTATGGCACCCGGGACCAGGACGGCGGCACGGCGTTCTACACCCGCGTCGATACCGGTGATTACGCGCTCGACGCCTTCGGCGTGGCGTACACCTTCGGCAATCGCCTGGAACTGTCGCTGGCCCGCCAGCGCCTGGACCTGGGCGAGCTGCAGCGCCGGCTCTCGCTGCCCTGGGACACGCTTGAGCAGGACATCTTCGGCGCCAAGCTGCGCCTGGGCGGCGACCTGGTCTATACGGCCTGGCCGCAGCTCAGCCTGGGCGTGCAGCACAAGCGGCTGCGCGACGGCGCCCTGCCGCTGGCCGTCGGCGCCCGAGACGACCGCGGCACCGACGTCTACCTGAGCGCCAGCAAGCTTTTCCTGGCCGGGCCGGGCGGGCGCCAGCTCCTGCTCAACGGCACGCTGCGCTCGACCCGCGCCAACCAGATGGGCCTGCTGGGCCACGGCGGAGACCGCGACGCCGGCCGTTCGCTGGTTTTCGAAGGCAGTGCGGCGCTGGTGCTCGACCCGAGCTGGGTCGTGGGCCTGGAGTACCGGCACAAGCCCGACAACCTGGGATTCGCCGGCGAGGACGCCTGGATGGATGCGTTCGTGGCCTGGTTCCCGAACAAGCGCGTTGCCGTGGTCGCCGCCTGGGCCGACCTGGGCGGCATCGCCACGCTGGACGACCAGCGCGGCGCCTATCTCTCCCTGCAGCTGAGCTACTGAGGTGCGAACGATGGCCCTGCGACCGAAGCTGTTGACCGCCCTGGCCCTTGCCGCGCTGCTGGCGGCCTGCGCCACGAGCCCGCCGCGGGCCGGGCTGTACGCGCAGTTCGGCGGCCAGGCAGGGGTCGAGGCCCTGGTCGAGGAGTTCCTGGTGCGCCTGCTCGAGGACGAGCGCATCAACGCCCAGTTCGCCGACACGGACCTGGTGAACCTCAACGATCGCCTGGTCGAGCAGTTCTGCGTCGAACTTGGCGGTCCCTGCACCTACACCGGCCGCGACATGGCGCAATCCCATGCCGGGCTGGGCATCACCGAGGCGGACTTCAATGCCCTGGTCGAGGACCTGGTGGAGGCGATGGAGGCCCGCGGTATCCCGCGTTCCGCCCAGAACCGGCTGCTGGCCAGGCTGGCGCCCATGCATGCGGACATCGTCAGCCCCTGACCGGGCGCGCTAAACTTGCGGTCTTGTCCGCAGGAGAGAGCGCATGCGCCCCAGGATCGTCGCCGGCAACTGGAAGTTAAACGGCAGCCGCAGCTTCGCCACGGAGCTGCTGGACGCGGTGGTGGCCGCGCCGCGGGCCCCCGGCGTCGAGCTGGTGGTGATGCCGCCCGTGCCCTATCTGGGCGAGCTGGCAAGGCAATACGCCGGCACCGGCCTGGTTTTCGGCGCCCAGGACCTGGGCGTGAACGAGCAGGGCGCCTACACGGGCGAGATCTCCGGCGCCATGCTGCGCGACGTCGGCGCCCGCTACGTGCTGGTCGGCCACTCCGAGCGCCGCCAGTACCACGGCGAAGACCCGCACGACGTGGCCGAAAAGTTCGTCGCCGCCCTCAAGGCTGGTCTGGTGCCGGTGCTGTGCGTGGGGGAAACCCTGAGCCAGCGCGAGGCCGGGCACACTGAATACGCGCTGGAAAAGCAGCTGGGACCGGTGGTCGAACTGGCCGGCATCGCCGCCTTCGAGGGCGCCGTGCTGGCCTACGAGCCCGTCTGGGCCATCGGCACCGGCCGCACGGCCTCCAAGGAACAGGCCCAGGAGGTCCACGCCTTCATCCGTGGCGAACTGGCCGCCCACGATGCTAGAATCGCGGGCTCGCTGCCCATCCTGTATGGCGGCAGCGTAAAGCCCGCCAACGCCGCCGAGCTGTTCTCGCAGCCCGACGTCGATGGTGGCCTGATCGGGGGCGCGTCCCTCGTGGCCCAGGATTTCCTGGCAATCGCCGCCGCGGCGGCGAGGTAACGGAAGAACATGCTGCTCACCATCGTCAGTGTCATTTACGTGCTGGTCGCGATCGCCATGATCGTGCTCATCCTCATGCAGCGCGGCTCCGGCGCCGCCGCAGGCTCGGGCTTCGGCGCGGGCGCTTCGGCCACCGTCTTCGGTGCGCGCGGATCGGCCAATTTCCTGTCCACCGCCACCAAATGGCTGGCCGTGGTCTTTTTCGGCATGAGCCTGGGCATGGCGTGGTACGCCACCCACGGTGGTCGCCCGACGGCGGAACCGATGGAAGACATCGGTGCCATGTCCGAGGTTCCGGCCGCGCCGGCCCCCGCGGGTGAGCTGCCGGCCAGCGACGTGCCGGCCAGCGACCTGCCGTCCGACGGCTCGGTGCCGGCGGCCAGCGACGCCGCCCCGGCGGCCGCCGACGTTCCGACCGCCGCCGACGCCGCGCCGGCGGCCGGCGATGACGCGGAAAACACCCGCGGCGACTGATCCGCTGGTACAATCTTCGGCCTTCGATCCGGTCACCGGAGCGAAGGCACACCTGCCCAGGTGGCGGAATTGGTAGACGCACTACCTTGAGGTGGTAGCGACGAGAGTCGTAGGGGTTCGAGTCCCCTCTTGGGCACCAAATGAATCAACGGGCTGCCGCCCGGCACATGACTGGAGCGGCGGCCCTGACGCGCCCAAGGGCGCCAAGGTGAGGAAGCGCGCGTGTTGGGCGAATATCTGCCGATCCTTCTGTTCCTCTTCGTCTCGACCGGCCTGGGCATCGTCCTGCTGATCGCGGGCTGGGCCCTGGGCCCCAAGCGCCCGGACGCCGAAAAGCTGTCGCCGTACGAGTGCGGCTTCGAAGCCTTCGAAGACGCACGCATGCAGTTCGACGTGCGTTATTACCTGATCGCCATCCAGTTCATCATCTTCGACCTGGAAATCGCGTTCGTATTCCCGTGGGCGGTCAACTTCCGCAACCTCGGCATCGTCGGCCTCACCGAGATGGGCATCTTCATCGGCCTGCTGGTGCTTGGCTTCGTTTACGTCTGGAAGAAGGGAGCGCTCGAATGGGAGTGATCCAGTCCGTTTCGAACGTGATGCACAACCCGATCCCGGAAGGGCGGGTGGACGACATCCTGCGCCCCGAAGGCGACAATCCTCTGCTCGAGCGTGGTTTCGTCACCACGTCCGTGGACACGTTGGTCAACTGGGCGCGCACCGGCTCGATGTGGCCGATGACCTTTGGCCTGGCCTGCTGCGCGGTCGAGATGATGCACGCCGGTGCCTCCCGCCTGGACCTCGACCGCTACGGCGTCATCTTCCGCCCGTCGCCGCGCCAGTCCGACGTCATGATCGTCGCCGGCACCCTGGTCAACAAGATGGCCCCGGCGCTGCGCAAGGTCTACGACCAGATGCCCGAGCCCAAGTGGGTCATCTCCATGGGCAGCTGCGCCAACGGCGGCGGCTACTACCACTATTCGTATTCGGTGGTGCGCGGCTGCGACCGCGTGGTGCCGGTGGACATCTACGTGCCGGGCTGCCCGCCGACTGCGGAAGCGCTGATCTACGGCATCCTGCAGCTGCAGAAGAAGATCCGCCGAACCAACACCATCGCCCGCTAAGGACCCAGCCGACGCCATGGTCGAACCGAACACGAGCTTCATCGAGCGCCTCAAGGCGCGCCTGCAGGACAAGCTTGTGTCCGTGCACGAGGCGCTGGGCGAAACGACGGTCGAAATCGTGCCCGAAGCCTGGGACACCGCCGCGCGCATCCTGCGCGACGACCCGGACATGGGCTTCGAACAGCTGATCGACCTGTGCGGCGTCGACTACCTGGGTTACGGCGACGATGAGTGGGACACCGACGACGTGTCCTCCGAAGGGTTCTCGCGTGGCGTCGAAGGCGCCGCCGGCCCGGGCCGTTTCGACTGGGAGCACCGCCCGCGCGGCAACGGTCCCGAACGCCGCTTCGCGACGGTCGTGCACCTGCAGTCGGTGCGCCACAACCGCCGCCTGCGCATGCGCTGCTTCGCCGCCGACAACAGCCTGCCGGTGGTGCCCTCGCTGGTCGAGGTCTGGCCGGTCGCGAACTGGTTCGAGCGTGAGTGCTTCGACCTGTTCGGAATCATCTTCGAAGGTCACCCGGACCTGCGCCGCATCCTCACCGACTACGGTTTCGTCGGCCATCCGTTCCGGAAGGACTTCCCGCTGATCGGCAACGTCGAGGTCCGCTACGACGCCGAGCGCAAGCGCGTGGTCTACGAACCCGTTTCGATCGAGCCGCGCGTGCTCGTGCCGCGCGTGGTGCGCGAGGACTCGCGCTGGCAGCAGGCCGCTTCCGAGCAGCCGAGCAAGGACTGACCGGCCATGACCCAGGAAATCCGCAACTACACCCTCAACTTCGGTCCCCAGCATCCGGCCGCGCACGGCGTGCTGCGCCTGGTGCTCGAGATGGACGGCGAAGTCGTGCAGCGCGCCGACCCGCACGTGGGCCTGCTGCATCGCGGCACCGAGAAGCTGGCTGAGTCCAAACCCTACAACCAGTCCATTGGTTACATGGACCGGCTCGATTACGTTTCGATGATGTGCAACGAGCACGCCTACGTGCGCGCCATCGAAAAGCTGATGGGCATCGAGGTGCCGCAGCGCGCGGAATACATCCGCACCATGTTCGACGAGATCACCCGCATCCTGAACCACCTGATGTGGGTCGGCTCCAACGGCCTCGACCTGGGCGCGATGGCGGTGTTCCTGTACGCCTTCCGCGAGCGCGAAGAGCTGATGGACTGCTACGAGGCGGTGTCGGGCGCGCGCATGCACGCCACCTACTACCGCCCTGGCGGCGTCGCCCGCGACCTGCCCGACGCCATGCCCAAGTACCGCGAATCGCCGTGGCGCAAGGGCAGCGAGCTCAAGCGCGTCAACGAGTGGCGCGAGGGGTCGATGCTCGATTTCCTCGACGCGTTCACCGACGACTTCCCGCGCCGGGTGGATGAGTACGAAACCCTGCTCACCGACAACCGCATCTGGAAGCAGCGCACCGTCGGCATCGGCGTGGTGCCGGTCGAGAAGGCCCTGGCCTGGGGCATGACCGGTCCGATGCTGCGTGGCTCCGGCCTGGCCTGGGACCTGCGCAAGAAGCAGCCCTACGCGGCCTACGACAAGGTTGATTTCGACATCCCGGTCGGCGTGCAGGGCGACTGCTACGACCGCTACCTGGTGCGCATGGAAGAAATGCGCCAGTCCAACCGCATCATCAAGCAGTGCGTGCAGTGGCTGCGGGCCAACCCGGGCCCGGTGATGGTGCGCAACTTCAAGGTCGCGCCACCGCGCCGCGCCGAGATGAAGGACGACATGGAAGCGCTGATCCACCACTTCAAGCTCTTCACGGAAGGCTATTCCGTGCCGGCCGGCGAAGCCTACGCCGCGGTGGAAGCCCCGAAGGGCGAGTTTGGCGCCTACATCGTCTCCGACGGCGCCAACAAACCTTTCCGCCTGAAGCTGCGCGCGCCGGGATTCGCCCATCTCTCGTCCATGGACGCGATCGTGCGCGGCCACATGCTGCCCGACGTGGTCGCCATGATCGGCACCTACGACGTCGTGTTCGGCGAGATCGATCGCTAAGGACTGCCTGACCGATGAAAGCCACCGGAAATTTCGCCGCCTGCCAGGATGTCGACCCCATGGTCGCCCTGTCCGACGCCACGCGCGCGCACATCGACCACTGGGTCGCCAAGTTCCCGCCCGACCGCAAGCGCTCGGCCGTGATCCAGGGCCTGATGGCCACGCAGGAACAGAACGGCGGCTGGCTCAGCGACGAGCTGATCGCCGCCACCGCCAAGTACCTGGACATCCCGCCGGTCTGGGCCTACGAGGTCGCGAGTTTCTACTCGATGTTCGACCTGCAGCCGGTCGGCCGGCACAAGGTCGCGATCTGCACCAACATCAGCTGCTGGCTCAACGGCGCTGAGGACATCGTGCGCCACTGCGAAGGCAAGTTGGGCATCAAGCACGGCGAGTCGACCCCGGACGGCCGCATCTTCCTGAAGATCGAGGAGGAGTGCCTGGCCGCCTGCGCCGGCGCGCCGATGATGGTCGTGGACGGCCACTACCACGAGAAGCTGACCACCGAGCAGGTGGACACGCTGCTCGACGGACTGGAGTGATCTGAGGACATGGCACACCATTCCCACTATTCCGAGGGCTACGGCCCGGTTGGCCCGGCCCCGCAGGAGCACAACGTCGTCTACACGACGCTGCACTTCGACAAGCCCTGGTCCTACGAGAACTACCTCAAGACCGGCGGGTATTCCGCCTGGCGCAAGATCCTGGCTGAAAAGATGGATCCGGCAGCCGTCATCGAAATGGTCAAGCAGTCGGGCCTGCGCGGCCGCGGCGGCGCGGGTTTCCCGACCGGCCTGAAGTGGAGCTTCATGCCGCGCCAGGCGCCGGGCCAGAAGTACATCCTCTGCAATTCGGACGAGTCCGAGCCGGGTACCTGCAAGGACCGCGACATCCTGCGCTACAACCCGCATTCGGTGATCGAGGGCATGGCCATCGCCTGCTACGCGACCGGCTGCACCGTGGGCTACAACTACCTGCGCGGCGAATTCCACCACGAGCCCTTCGAACACTTCGAATCGGCGCTCAAGGAAGCCTACGCCAACGGCTGGCTGGGCAAGGACATCCAGGGATCGGGTGTGGACGTGGACATCCACGGCGCGCTCGGCGCTGGCGCCTACATCTGCGGCGAAGAGACCGCGATGATGGAATCGCTGGAAGGCAAGAAGGGCCAGCCGCGCTACAAGCCGCCGTTCCCGGCCAACTTCGGCCTGTTCGGCAAGCCCACCACGATCAACAACACCGAAACCTACGCGTCGGTGCCGGCGATCATCCGCAACGGCGCCGAGTGGTTCCTCAACCTCGGCAAGCCCAACAACGGCGGCCCGAAGGTGTTTTCGGTGTCGGGCCACGTCAACAACCCCGGCAACTTCGAGGTCCGCCTGGGCACGCCGTTCAGCGAACTGCTTGAAATGGCCGGTGGCGTGAAGGGTGGCCGCAAGCTCAAGGCCGTCATTCCGGGCGGCAGCTCGATGCCGGTGCTGCCGGCGGAGATCATGATGGGCTGCACGATGGACTACGACTCGATCCAGAAGGCCGGTTCAGGCCTGGGTTCGGGTGCGGTGATCGTCATGGACGAAACCACCTGCATGGTCCGCGCCTGCCAGCGCATCGCGCGTTTCTACTACGCCGAGTCCTGCGGCCAGTGCACGCCGTGCCGCGAAGGCACCGGCTGGATGTACCGCATGCTGACCCGCATCGCCGAAGGCAAGGCGGCGCTCGAAGACCTGGACATGCTCAAGGCCGCCGCCGGCCAGATCGAAGGCCACACCATCTGCGCATTCGGCGAGGCCGCTGCCTGGCCGGTGCAGGGTTTCCTGCGCCACTACTGGCACGAGTTCGAATACGCCATCGTCAACAAGCGTTTTTATGTCGACGACCTGGCCAAGGGCCAGCTCGCCACCACGGAGCAGGCCGCATGAGCGCCCAGCCGACCAACACCACCGCGCCGGACCTGGTGAACATCGAGATCGACGGCAAGCCGATGCAGGCGCCGAAGGGGTCGATGATCATCCACGCCGCCGACAAGGCCGGCGTCGCGATCCCGCGTTTCTGCTACCACGAGAAGCTGCCGATCGCCGCCAACTGCCGCATGTGCCTGGTGGACGTGGAGAAGATGCCCAAGCCCGCCCCGGCCTGCGCCACGCCGGTGATGGAGGGCATGAAGGTCACCACCCAGACCAAGCGCGCGCTCGATGCGCAGCGCAACGTCATGGAATTCCTGCTCATCAACCACCCGCTGGACTGCCCGATCTGCGACCAGGGCGGCGAGTGCGAGCTGCAGGACCTGGCCATGGGTTACGGCCGTTCGGTCTCGCGTTTCGTCGAGCGCAAGCGCGTTGTGCCGGACGAGGACATGGGCTCGCTGGTCGCCACCGACATGACCCGCTGCATCCAGTGCACCCGCTGCATCCGCTTCACCGCGGACGTCGCCGGCACCTTCGAGCTGGGCGGCATGTACCGCGGCGAGCGCCTGCAGATCGGCACCTACGACGGCAAGCCGTTGATGACCGAACTCTCGGGCAACGTCATCGACGTCTGCCCGGTCGGCGCGCTCACCAACAAGGTGTTCCGCTTCCGGGCCCGCGCCTGGGAGCTGATCGCGCGTGAATCGCTGGGTTACCACGACGCGCTTGGCTCGAACCTGTTCCTGCACACCCGTCGCGGCGAAGTGCTGCGCACCGTGCCGCGCGACAACGAAGCCGTGAACGAGTGCTGGCTGTCCGACCGCGACCGCTATTCGCACGAAGGCCTGTATTCCGCCGACCGCGCCACCCGTCCGCTGCTGCGCGAAGGTGACGGCTGGCGCGAAGCATCCTGGGACGAAGCCCTCGCCCAGGCGGCCAAGCTGCTCAAGGAAGCCGGCCCCTCGCTGGGCGTGCTGGCGCACCCGGCCACCAGCAACGAAGAGGGCGCCCAGCTGGCGACCCTGGCCCAGGGCCTGGGCACCGTCCACGCCGACCATCGCCTGAAGGCGCTGGACTTCGCCGACGCCGCCTTCGCCGAACCCTTCCAGTTGCCGGCCGCCGAACTCGAGCTGGCCGACACCGTGCTGCTGGTCGGCTGCAACCTGCGCCACGAACTGCCGTTGCTGCACCAGCGCCTGCACAAGGCCGGCAAGCTCGGCGCCAAGGTCTTCTGCATCAACCCGGTGGACTTCGAATTCACCTTCCCGGTGGCAGGCAAGCGCATCGTCGCGCCGTCGGCGCTGCCGGCCGCGCTGGCCGCGGTCGCCAAGGCCGCCGGGGCATCGCTGCCCGCGGGAATCCAGGGCGACGGGCACGAAGGCGCCAAGGCCATCGCCGAAGCCCTCTCCAAGGCTGGCAAGGCCGTCATCGTGCTCGGTGAAATGGCCGAGAACCACGCCCGGGCGTCCTGGCTGCGCGCCGCCGCACGCGCCCTGGCTTCGGCTTCGGGCGCCAGCCTCAATCGCATCCCGCAGGGCGCCAACGCCATCGGCCTGGCCCGCCACGGCCTGCGTCCGGGGCAGGGCGGCCATGACGCCGCTGCCATGCTGGCCAAGCCGCTGCCGGCCTACCTGCTGTACGGCGTCGAGCCGCAATACGATTTCGCCCACGCTACCCAGGCGCTCAAGGCGCTGGCCGGCGCCAAGGTGGTCGCCTTCTCGGCTTATGCCAGCGATGACCTGAAGAAACTCGCACAGGTGATCCTGCCGATCGGCCTGCTGCCTGAAATCGACGGCAGCCTCACCAATCTCGACGGCACCGACCAGCTGAGCCTGGCCGGAGGCAAGCTGCCGGGCGAGGCCCGACCGGGCTGGCGCGTGCTGCGCGCCCTGGGTGGCCAGCTTGGCCTGCCGGGCTTCGACTACACCGATCTCAACGGCCTGCGCGCCGGCCTGTCGCCGCAGGCGCCGGCTGCCGGCGAGGGGCTGGCCGAAGCGCCGGCCCAGGGCGACAACGGTCTCGAGCGCATCACCAGCACCCCGATCTACCGCGGTGACGCGGTGCTTCGCCGCGCGGTCGCGCTCAATGCGCACCCGCTGACGGTGGGGGCGCGCGTCGTGCTCAACCCGGAAGACGCGCTGGCGCGCGGTCTCTCCGATGGCGCCATGGCCAAGCTCGGCGACGGCAACGGCAACGCCGTGCTGCCGGTGCAGGTGAACAAGCGTGTTGCCAGGGGCGCCGCCTGGATCGAATCCGACTACGAGGCCACCGCGCCGCTCGCGCCGGCGGCGCGGCTCGCCGTGGTGGGGGCCTGAGCATGTTCGATCCGATGCGTGAGTTCTTCCTTTCCTTCGGCGACCTGGGCCTCGTGGTCTGGACGCTGGTGAAGATCCTGGCGATCACGCTGCCGGTGGTCGTGGGCGTGGCCTTCTACACCCTGGCCGAGCGCAAGGTCATCGGCTGGATGCACGTGCGCCACGGGCCGCAGTTCATCGGCGGCTTCCTGGGCATTGGCTTCATCCAGGCCTTCGCCGACGTGTTCAAGATGCTGTTCAAGGAGCTGGTGGTCCCGACCAATGCCAGCGGCCTGCTGTACCGGCTGGCGCCGCTGCTGGCGCTGGCGCCGGCACTGGCGGCCTGGGCGGTCATTCCCTTCGACGACGGCGTGGTGCTGGCCAATGTCAACGCCGGCCTGCTGGTGCTGCTGGCGCTCACGTCCATGGGCGTTTACGGCATCATCATCGGCGGCTGGGCCTCGAACTCGAAGTACGCCGTGCTGGGCGCGCTGCGTTCGGCGGCGCAGGTCATCAGCTATGAAATCGCCATGGGTTTCGCCCTGGTCGGCGTGCTGGTCGCCGCCGGCACGATGAACCTCAGCGAGATCGTCATGGCCCAGGCCGGCAATGCCGGCCTGTTCGAGTGGTTCTGGTTCCCGCTGTTCCCGCTGTTCGTCATCTACTTCATCTCCGGCGTGGCCGAAACCAACCGCGCGCCCTTCGACGTCGCCGAGGGCGAGTCGGAGATCGTCGCCGGTTTCCACGTCGAATACTCCGGGTCGGCCTTCGCCATCTTCTTCCTGGCCGAATACGCCAACATGATGCTGGTGGCCTTCCTGACCGCCGTGCTGTTCCTGGGTGGCTGGCTGTCGCCGTTCCCGGCGTCCTGGGGCTTGCTGGGCGAAGCCGGCTGGTGGTGGCTGATCCTGAAGTTCCTGTTCTTCGCCTTCTGCTTCCTGTGGTTCCGCGCCACCTTCCCGCGCTATCGCTACGACCAGATCATGCGCCTGGGCTGGAAGGTTTTCATCCCGATCACCATCGTGTGGATCTTCGTGACGGCCATCATGGCCTACAACGAATGGTTCACCCTGGGCGCCTGAGGAAGCCATGAACCGCATCGCAAACTACCTCAAGAGCCTCATGCTGCTGGAGCTGCTTTCCGGCATGAAGCTGACCCTGGGCTACATGTTCAAGCCCAAGTACACGCTCAACTACCCGTTCGAGAAGACGCCGCAGTCGGTGCGCTTCCGCGGCCTGCACGCGCTGCGCCGCTACCCGAACGGCGAAGAGCGCTGCATCGCCTGCAAGCTGTGCGAGGCCGTGTGCCCGGCGCTGGCCATCACCATCGATTCCGAGCGCCGCGCCGACGGCTCGCGCCGGACCACCCGTTACGACATCGACCTGTTCAAGTGCATCTACTGCGGCTTCTGCGAAGAAAGCTGCCCGGTGGATTCGATCGTCGAAACCCACGTGCACGAATACCACTTCGAGAAGCGCGGCGAGAACATCGTCAACAAGGCCCAGCTCCTGGCCCTGGGCGACCGCCTCGAGGACGAGATCGCCGAGCGTCGCGCCGCCGACTCGGCCTTCCGGTGAGGGCAGGGGACAAAGGACAGACATGACATACGAACTCGCCGCCTTCTTCGTCTTCGCCACGGTCGCCGTATTGGCCGCGCTGGGCGTCATCCTGGCCCGCAATCCGGTGCACGCGGTGCTCAGCCTGGTGCTGACCTTCTTCTCGGTCGCCTGCCTGTGGCTGCTGCTGCAGGCCGAGTTCCTCGGCGTCGTGCTGGTGCTGGTCTACATCGGCGCGGTGATGGTGCTGTTCCTGTTCGTGGTGATGATGCTCGACATCAACACCACGCCGTTGCGCGAGGGTTTCGTGCGCTACCTGCCGCTGACCGGCGCGGTGGTGGTGGTGATGGCCGCCGAGATGGTGATGCTGATCGGCCTGCAGCGATTCGAGGTGGGGCTGTCGGCCACCGATCCCGCCGCCGCCGCCGGCAAGACCAACCTGCAGTGGATCGGTGAAACCCTGTTCAGCAAGTACATCCTGCCGTTCGAAACCGCGGCCGTGATCCTCACCGTGGCCCTGGTGGTCGCGGTGATGCTGACCCTGCGCCGCCGTCCCGGCACCAAGCACCAGGATCCGGCCCGCCAGGTCGCCGTGCGCCGCGAAGACCGCGTGCGCCTGGTCAAGGTGGCGTCCGAACCCCGCCAGGAGGGCAACCCGTGATCAGCCTCGGCCATTACCTCGCGCTCGCCGCGGTGCTGTTCTGCATCTCGGTCGCCGGCATCTTCATCAACCGCAAGAACGTCATCGTGCTGTTGATGTGCATCGAGCTGATGCTGCTGGCGGTGAACATCAACTTCGTGGCCTTCTCGCGCTTCCTGGGCGACGTCGACGGCCAGATCTTCGTGTTCTTCATTCTTACCGTGGCGGCTTCCGAGGCCGCCATCGGCCTGGCCATCCTGGTGACGCTGTTCCGCAACCGGCGGACCATCAATGTCGCCGAACTCGATTCGCTGAAGGGTTGATCGCGCGATGATTTCAATGAACATCCTGCTGGTCATCGCGCTCGCGCCCCTGCTCGGTTCGGTCATCGCCGGCCTTTTCGGCAAGCAGGTGGGTCGCGCCGGCGCGCACTGGGTCACCATCCTGGGCGTGGCGGTCAGCTGCGCGCTTTCACTGCACGTGCTCTGGCAGTTCCTGGGCATGGAGGCGGCGCCGTTCAACCAGAACGTCTACACCTTCTTCCAGGTGGGCGGTTATTCGGCCCACGTCGGCTTCATGGTCGACACCCTGACCGCCATGATGATGGTGGTGGTCACCTTCGTGTCGCTGCTGGTGCACATCTACACCATCGGCTACATGGAGGAAGACCCGGGCTACCAGCGGTTCTTCAGCTACATCTCCCTGTTCACCTTCAGCATGCTGATGCTGGTGATGAGCAACAACTTCCTGCAGCTGTTCTTCGGCTGGGAAGCGGTGGGCCTGGTGTCCTACCTGCTGATCGGCTTCTGGTACAAGCGCCCGACCGCCATCTTCGCCAACCTCAAGGCCTTCCTGGTCAACCGCGTCGGTGACTTCGGCTTCCTGCTCGGCATCGCCGGCGTGCTGGCCTGGGTGGGAACGCTCGACTACGCCACCGTTTTCGCGCATGCCTACAACAGCGAACTGCAGGGCACCTTCACCCTGTGGTCGGGCAAGATCGGCATGGGCGGCTGGAGCATGGACGTGCTGTCCGGTCCGGTGCAGGTCGAGATCATGACCTTCATCTGCATCTGCCTGTTCATCGGCGCCATGGGCAAGTCGGCCCAGGTGCCGCTGCACGTCTGGCTGCCGGACTCGATGGAAGGCCCGACCCCGATCTCGGCGCTCATCCACGCCGCGACCATGGTCACCGCCGGCATCTTCATGGTGGCGCGCATGTCGCCGCTGTTCGAGCAGAGTGAAACGGCGCTGGCCTTCGTGCTGTTCATCGGCGCCACCACGGCCTTCTTCACCGGCCTGATCGGCATCGTGCAGAACGACATCAAGCGGGTCGTCGCGTATTCCACGCTCTCGCAGCTCGGTTACATGACCGTCGCGCTGGGCGTCTCGGCCTACTCGGCCGCGGTGTTCCACCTGATGACCCACGCCTTCTTCAAGGCGCTGCTGTTCCTGGCGGCCGGCTCGGTAATCATCGGCATGCACCACGAGCAGGACATGCGGAAGATGGGCGGCCTGAAGAAGTACATGCCCATCACCTACTGGACCAGCCTGATCGGCACGCTGGCGCTGGTCGGCACGCCGTTCCTGTCGGGTTATTTCTCCAAGGACACCATCATCGTCGCCGCGCAGAAGGCGGCGGAGCAGGGTGGTTGGGTGCAGCAGTACGGTTATTACGCGGTGCTGCTGGGCGTGTTCGTCACCGCCTTCTACAGCTTCCGCCTGCTGTACATGACCTTCCACGGCAAGGAGCGTTTCCGCGACGTGGCCCACCACGAGCCGGACGCGGAGGTGCACGCCGACGCGCACCACGACGAACATGCCGACGACCACCATGGCCACCATGGCCCGGTCGAGCCGCACGAGTCGCCGTGGGTGGTCACCGTGCCGCTGGTCCTGCTGGCGATCCCGTCGATCCTGATCGGCTTCTTCACCGTCGGTCCGATGCTGTTCGGCGACTACTTCCGTGGCGCGATCGAGGTGATGCCGGCGCACGACACCGTCGCCATGGCCGGCAAGGTGCTCTGGCACGACCAGCACGGCTGGTTCTGGGCCGCGGTCGGTTTCGGCACCCACTTCTACGCCAGCATCGTGTTCTGGCTGGCTTTCGCGGGTTTCGCCCTGGCCACCTACATCTACCTGTTCAACACGGCCCTGGCCGACCGTTTCGCGAAGCTGTTCGCGCCGGTCGTGCGACTGCTCGAGAACAAGTACGGCTTCGACGACCTGTGGATCAAGGGCTTCGCCGGCGGTGGCATCAAGCTTGGCAAGTTCTCCTGGAAGCGCGGTGACGCCGGCCTGATCGACGGGCTGCTGGTCAACGGCACGGCCACGCTGGTCGACCGCGTTGCCGGCCTGGTGCGCCACGTGCAGACCGGTCGCCTCTACAACTACGCCTTCGCCATGATCATTGGCCTCATCGTCCTGCTGGCGGTGCTGGTCAAGATGACCGGCGCCTGAGACTGACAAGGAAGACCCGATGCAATCCTCCTGGCCCCTGCTGAGCGTCCTGGTCTGGCTGCCCATCCTCGGCGGCATCCTGACGCTGGCTTTCGGCGATGCCCGCCAGACCCAGGCCAAGTGGTTCGCGCTGCTGGTCGCGGTCGCCACCCTGGTCCTGAGCGTGTTCCTCTTCGCGGGGCACGACGCCGGTTCGGCCGCCATGCGTTTCGTCGAGGATCGCAGCTGGATCCCCAGCTTCGACATCCGCTACCACCTGGGCGTGGACGGACTTTCGATCGCGCTGATCGCGCTGACCACGCTCACCACCGCCTTGGTGCTGGTGGGCGCCTGGGGTTCGGTCGAGCGCCGGGCACACCAGTATTTCGCCGCTTTCCTGATCCTCGAAGGCATGATGATCGGCGTCTTCTGCGCACTCGACGCGATCCTGTTCTACGTGTTCTTCGAGGCGATGCTGATCCCGATGTTCATCATCATCGGTGTCTGGGGCGGGCCGCGGCGCGTATATGCCTCGATCAAGTTCTTCCTGTACACCTTCCTGGGCTCGGTGTTCATGCTGGTCGGCCTGGTGTACCTGTACATCGTCTCCGGCGAACGCCTGGAGGGCGGCGCCAGCTTCCAGCTGGCCGACCTCTACCAGCTCAAGCTGACCGCGCAGGAGCAGATGTGGCTGTTCTTCGCCTTCCTGGCCGCGTTCGCGGTGAAGGTGCCGATGTTCCCGGTGCACACCTGGTTGCCCGACGCCCACGTCGAGGCGCCCACGGGAGGTTCGGTCATCCTGGCGGCGATCATGCTCAAGATCGGCGGCTACGGTTTCCTGCGTTTCACCTTGCCGATCGTGCCCGACGCGGGGCAGGAGTGGGCCTGGCTGGTCATCGCGCTGTCGCTGGCGGCGGTGATCTACATCGGCCTGGTGGCGCTGGTGCAGGAGGACATGAAGAAGCTGATCGCGTATTCGTCGATCGCGCACATGGGCTTCGTCACGCTGGGCACCTTCATCGCCTTCGCGCTGGTGCGCGAGCTTGGCAATACCGACGCGGCCCAGCTGGGCGTGCAGGGCGCGATGGTGCAGATGATTTCGCACGGCTTCATTTCCGGCGCCATGTTCTCCTGCGTTGGCGTCGTTTATGACCGCATGCACAGCCGCATGATCCGCGACTACGGCGGCGTGGTGAACACCATGCCCTGGTTCGCCGCCTTCTTCGTGTTCTTCGCGATGGCCAATGCCGGCCTGCCGGGCACCTCGGGCTTCGTCGGCGAATTCATGGTCATCCTGGCCGCGTTCCAGTACAACGCCTGGGTCGCGTTCGGCGCCGGCTTCACGCTCATCCTCGGCGCGGCCTACACCCTGTGGATGGTCAAGCGCGTGGTCTTCGGCGATGTCACCAACCACCATGTCGCCGAACTGACCGACATCAACGGCCGCGAAGTCCTGGTGCTGGGCGTGTTCGCCCTGGGCACCCTGGCGCTGGGCGTGTACCCCAAGCCGCTGACCGACCTCATGGAAGCACCGATCGCGCAGCTGCTGACCCAGCTCGCCGCCACCAAGCTGTAAGGAAGCCCCGATGGCCCTGCCGATGCCCACACTTGCCGACCTCCAGCCCCTGGGGCCGGAGATCTTCGTCTGCGGCGCAGCCTTCGCCCTGCTGATGGTCGACCTGTTCCTCTCGGACGCGCGTCGCGGCCTGACGCATTTCCTGGCCCTGTTCATCCTGGCCGCCGCCGCCGTGCTGACCGCGCGCGAAATCGGCGCCGAGACCACCTGGGGCTTCGCCAACCTGTTCGTGCGCGACACCATCGGCGACGTGCTCAAGATCACCATCTACCTGGTGGCCGCCGGATCCTTCGTCTACGCCAAGCCCTACCTGCAGGACCGTGGCCTGTTCAAGGGCGAGTTCTACGTGCTGGGCCTGTTCTCGGTGCTGGGCATGATGCTGATGGTTTCGGCCGGCAGCATGCTGGTTCTCTACCTCGGCCTGGAGCTGCTGGCGCTGAGCTCCTACGGCCTGGTCGCGATGGACCGCGACAACCCGCGCAGCTCCGAAGCGGCGATGAAGTATTTCGTGCTCGGTTCGCTTGCCTCGGGCCTGCTGCTGTATGGCATGTCCATGGTCTACGGCGCCACCGGCAGCCTGCAGCTGGGCGAGATCCACGCCGTGGCAGCCTCCACAGGCGACCGCACGCTGCTGCTGTTCGGCGTGGTGTTCATGCTGGTCGGCATCGCATTCAAGTTCGGTGCCGTGCCCTTCCACATGTGGCTGCCCGACACCTACCACGGTGCCCCGACCGCGATCACGCTGTTCATTGGCTCGGCACCCAAGCTGGCCGCTTTCGGCATGGCCTACCGCTTGCTCGAGGACGGTGTTGGCCCGCTCGACGCCCAGTGGCAGGACATGGTCGCCTGGTTGGCCGCGCTGTCGCTGGTCGTGGGCAACCTGGTGGCGCTGGCGCAGTCCAACATCAAGCGCATGCTGGCCTACTCGACCATTTCGCACGTGGGCTTCCTGTTCATGGGCCTGGCCCACGGTGGTCCGCTGGGCCACGGCGCGGCGATGTTCTACGCCATTTCCTATTCGCTGATGTCGGCGGCGGCCTTCGGCGCCATCATCCTGCTCTCGCGCAAGGGGCACGAAGCCGAGGAAATCGCCGACTTCCGCGGGCTGTGGTCGCGCAATCCGTTCCAGGCACTGCTGGTGATGTTCGTCATGGCCTCGCTGGCCGGCGTGCCGCCGTTCCTGGGCTTCTGGGCCAAGCTCGAAGTCCTGCGCGCGGCCCTGGATGCCGGCCTGCTGTGGCTGGCCGTGGTCGGCGTGGTGTGCGCGGTGATCGGTGCCTTCTACTACCTGCGGGTGATGAAGGCGATGTTCTTCGACGAACCCGAAGGCGAGGGCCCCAGGCTGCATCACGACAGCCACCTGCGCGTGCTGTTCGCGGTGAACGCCGTAGCCCTGCTGGCGCTTGGCCTGTTCGCCGACACCATCCTGCACTGGGTGGGGCTGGCGTTCCCGGTCTGACGCCCCGGCGGGTCGCGGCGAAACGCCGGGCTTGCGTCGCGAAAGCCTAGCCCCCTATAATGCGCGCTCACTGCTGCGGGGTGGAGCAGTCTGGCAGCTCGTCGGGCTCATAACCCGAAGGTCGCAGGTTCAAATCCTGCCCCCGCTACCAGTTTCTGGCGTTGGACTCCGAAAGGGTTTCATCGCACAGGCTTTTTCCCCGGGTTGGCTGCCAGCCGATCCCGGGGAAGCCGGAACCTGGATGTACCGGAAAAGGGCCTCACGGCCCTTTTTTGTTTTCGAAATTTGACAAACGCGAACGAGGCGCGGGACCGACGAATGACCGGAAAGGCGACCGAAATCAGCGAACTGCTTGCGCCCACCGTCGAAGGACTGGGCCTTGAACTGCTGGGCGTTGAATTCGCGCCGACCGGCAACAGCGCGCTGTTGCGCCTGTTCATCGACGCCCCGGGTCGCCATGTCGCCATCGAGGACTGCGAGGCGGTAAGCCGCGAGATCTCGGCGGTGCTCGACCTCGAGGATCCGATCACTTCGCAGTACACGCTGGAAGTGTCCTCGCCCGGCATCGACCGCCCGCTGTTCACGCCGGCGCAGTTCGCCCGTTTCATCGGCGAGCAGGCCAAGGTGAACCTGCGGCTGCCCGTCGACGGCCGGCGCCGCTTCCAGGCGCGCATCGAGCGCGTGGACGGCGACACCATCGTGCTGGTTTTCGACGGCCGCGAAATGGCGGTCGCCCACCAGAACATCGAAAAGGCGCGCCTGGTCCCCGACCTGGTCGCCCTGGGTCTGGCGGCCCAGCCCAAACCCACTGGTCCGCGCGGCAAGCGCAAGACCGGTAATGAATCTGATAACCCCTGAGGCGTTCGACGCCTTTCACGGAGCTGGAAGAGATGAGCAAGGAACTGTTGCTGGTGATGGAAGCGGTAGCCAATGAAAAGGGCGTGCCGCGTGGCGTGATCATCGAGGCCATGGAGGCCGCGCTGGCGTCCGCCGCCAAGAAGCGCTACCACGAGCAGGACGTCGCCATGCGTGTCGCCATCAATCCGGTCGACGGCAGCTACGAAACCTTCCGTCGCTGGGAAGTGGTCGCTGACGACGTGGTCATGGAATCGCCGGATCGCCAGATCCGCCTGATGGACGCCGTCGACGAGAAGGAAGGCGCCCAGGTCGGCGACTACGTCGAGGAACAGGTCGAGAACGCCGAATTCGGCCGCATCGCCGCCCAGGCCGCGAAGCAGGTCATCGTGCAGCGCGTGCGCGAGGCCGAGCGTGCGCAGGTGGTGGATGCCTGGAAGGATCGCGTCGGCGAACTGATCAACGGCATCGTCAAGCGCGTCGAGCGCGGCAATGTCTACGTCGACCTCGGCGGCAATGCCGAAGCCCTGATCCCGAAGGACAAGGCCATCCCGCGCGACGTGCTGCGCCCGGGCGACCGCGTTCGCGGTTACCTGCTGGACGTGCGCTCCGAGGCCCGCGGCCCGCAGCTGTTCATCAGCCGCACGGCGCCGGAGTTCATGATCGAGCTGTTCAAGCTCGAGGTGCCGGAAGTCGGCCAGGGCCTGGTCGAGATCAAGGCCGCCGCCCGCGACCCGGGCGACCGCGCCAAGATCGCCGTGCTTGCCCACGACCACCGCACCGATCCCATCGGCGCCTGCATCGGCATGCGCGGCTCGCGCGTGCAGGCCGTCAGCAACGAACTCAACGGCGAACGCATCGACATCGTGCTGTGGTCGGATAACCCGGCCCAGTTCGTCATCAACGCCATGGCCCCGGCCGAGGTGCAGTCGATCATCGTCGACGAGGAAAAGCGTTCGATGGACCTGGCCGTGGCCGAGGACAAGCTGGCCCAGGCGATCGGCAAGGGCGGCCAGAACGTGCGCCTGGCCAGCCGCCTCAGTGGCTGGCAGCTCAACGTCATGACCCAGGACCAGGTGACCGCCAAGTCAGAGTCCGAACAGGCGGCCGCGCGCCAGCTGTTCATGGACAAGCTGGAGGTCGACGAGGAAATCGCCGGCATCCTGGTCACCGAAGGCTTCAGCACGGTCGAGGAAATCGCCTACGTGCCGGCCGCCGAGCTGCTGGCGGTGGAAGGCTTCGACGAGGACATCGTCGAGGAACTGCGCGCCCGCGCCCGTGACGCCCTGCTCACCGAGGCCCTGCTGGTCGAAGAGGACATCGAGGAGCACAAGCCGGCCGACGACCTGCTTTCGCTCGACGGCATGGACGAGGCCACGGCCTACGCCCTGGCCGCGCGCGGCGTGGTCAGCCGCGACGACCTGGCCGAACTGGCCACGGACGAGATCACCGACATCGAGGACATGGACGAGGAACGCGCCGGCAAGCTGATCATGGCCGCCCGCGCGCACTGGTTCGAATAAGACCGCTCCGCCCCGCTAGCCCCGAGAGTCACCATTGCGCGCCTCGCGCGCAGGAAACGAAGGAATCGCCACCAAATGTCTGAAGTCACCGTTGGTTCACTGGCCAAAGTGCTGGGAATGCCCGTCGAGAAGCTGCTCGAGCAGCTGGCCGGCGCAGGCATGTCTTTCAGCGGGCCGGATCAGGTGGTCAGCAGCACCGAGAAGATGAAGCTGCTTGGCTTCCTGCGCCGCACGCACGGCAAGGACGACAAGCCGGCCGAAGGCGCCGCACCGCGCAAGATCACGCTGCAGCGGCGAAAGCAGGAAGAGCTGACCGTCAGCGCCGGCAAGTCCAAGTCCACCGTCACCGTCGAGGTGCGCCAGAAGCGCACCTACGTCAAGCGCGACGAAGTGGATGCGGCACCCGTCACCGACGAGCGCACGGACGCCCTGCGCAAGCTCGAGGAGTCCAAGGTCCGCAACGAGGCCGAACTGGCCGCGATCGCCGAGTCCGACCGCAAGCGCCAGCTCGAGCGCGAGGCCGACGAGGCCGCGCGCCGCAACGAGGAGGCCGCCAAGGCCGCGGCCGCCGAAGCGGCCAAGGCACCGCCGGCGATCGAGGACGACGAACCCGCAGCCCCGGCCGCGCCCGAAGTCGCGCCGCTGGCGCCCGGCGCCATCGTCATCCACGAGCGCAAGCCGCGCCCGAAGCCGGCCGCGCCGCCGCCGCCCAGCCCCAAGGCCGCCACGCCCGCGGGCAAGGCCGCCGGCAAGAACAAGCCCGTGCGTGGTTCGCACGCCATGGTCGACAACGAAGGCGACGGTGGCCAGGCCACGCGTTTCGCCGCCGGCCAGCTGCACCTTTCCGAGTCCGAACGCGCCCGTCGTGGTGCCGCCGGCAACCGCAAGAAGTCCCGCGCCCGCGGTCCCGAGCCGTCGCGCAGCGGCGGTGGCCAGCATGGCTTCTCCCGCCCGACCGCGCCGATCGTGCGCGAGGTGTTCATCGGTGACTCCATTGCCGTTACCGAGCTGGCCCAGAAGCTGGCCATGAAGGGCGGCGAAGTGGTGCGCGCGCTGTTCAAGATGGGCGTGATGGCCACCATCAACCAGGTGCTCGACCACGACACCGCGGTGCTGGTGGTCGAAGAGCTTGGCCACCGCGCCAGCAAGTCCGAAGAGGACAACGCCGAGACCACGCTGGTCGCGGCGCTGCAGGAAGAGGTCCAGGGCGAGAAGCAGACGCGCCCGCCGGTGGTCACGATCATGGGTCATGTCGACCACGGCAAGACTTCGCTGCTCGATTACATCCGCCGTACCAAGGTGGCCACCGGCGAAGCCGGCGGCATCACCCAGCATATCGGCGCCTACCACGTGGAAACCGACAAGGGCGTCATCAGCTTCCTCGATACCCCGGGCCACTCGGCGTTCACGTCGATGCGCGCCCGCGGCGCCAAGCTCACTGACATCGTGGTGCTGGTGGTCGCGGCGGACGACGGCGTGATGCCGCAGACCGTCGAGGCCGTGCAGCATGCCCGCGCCGCCAACGTGCCGCTGCTCATCGCGGTCAACAAGATCGACAAGCCCGAAGCCAACCCGGACAACGTCAAGCAGGGCCTGGTCAAGCTTGAAGTCGTGCCCGAGGAGTGGGGTGGCGACGTGCAGTTCGTCAACGTCTCGGCCAAGACCGGCGAAGGCGTGGACGCGCTGCTCGAGGCGATCTCGCTGCAGGCCGAGGTGATGGAACTGACGGCCGTCTACGACGCCCGCGCCACCGGCGTGGTCATCGAATCGGCGCTCGACAAGGGCCGCGGCCCGGTGGCGACGGTGCTGGTGCAGCAGGGCACCCTGAAGAAGGGCGACTACCTGGTGTGCGGTACCCATTACGGCCGCGTGCGCGCGCTGTTCGACGAGGCCGGCAAGCAGGTCGATTCGGCCCAGCCCTCGATCCCGGTGCAGGTGCTTGGCCTGTCGGGCGTGCCCGACGCCGGCGACGACTTCGTGGTCGTGGCCGACGAGCGCCTGGCCAAGGAAGTGGCCCAGGAACGTGACGCCAAGCGCCGTGAATCGCGCCTGGTGGCCGCCGCCGGCAGCCGAATGGAAGACATCATGGCCCAGATGGGCCAGGACAAGGACCAGGCCACCCTGAACCTCCTGGTCAAGGCCGACGTGCAGGGTTCCGTGGAAGCACTGCGCCAGGCACTGGTGGCGCTGTCGAACGACATGATCAAGATCAACGTGATCAGCTCGGGCGTCGGCGGCATCACCGAGTCCGACGCCACGCTGGCCGCGACGTCCAAGGCCGTGATCATCGGCTTCAACGTCCGCGCCGACGCCAGCGCCCGCAAGGTCATCGAGACCAGCGGCCTGGACCTGCGCTACTTCTCGATCATCTACGACGTCATCGACCAGGTGAAGCAGGTGGCTTCCGGCCTGCTGGGCATGGAGATCCGCGAGGAAATCATCGGTATCGCCGAGGTCCGCGACGTGTTCCGCAGCTCCAAGTTCGGCGCGGTCGCCGGTTCGCTGGTGGTCGAGGGCGTGGTCAAGAAGAGCAAGCCGATCCGCGTGCTGCGAGACAGCGTGGTGGTCTTCGAAGGCGAGCTCGAGTCGCTGCGCCGCTTCAAGGACAACGTCGAAGAGGTCAAGTCGGGCGTCGAGTGCGGCATCGCGGTCAAGGCCTACAACGACGTCAAGCCGGGTGACCAGATCGAGTGCTTCGAACGCATCGAGGTACAGCGCACCCTGTAAGGGAGGCACCTGCCATGGCGACCAAGAGCTTCCATCGTACCGACCGGGTTTCGGCGCAGCTGCGCCGGGACCTGGGCCAGATAGTCCACCAGGCGGTCCGCGAATTCGGGCTGCCCTCGGTGTCGGTTTCCGACGTCGAGGTGACCCGCGACCTGGCCCACGCCAAGGTGTTCGTGACCGCGCTGCTGGCCGACCAGGGCCCGACGGCCGTGTCGGCCCTCAAGGAGCTGGCGCCCGAGCTGCGCCATCGCCTGGCCCAGGCCGTTCGCATGCGCCACGTGCCTGAGCTGCACTTCCATTACGACGATTCGGTGGACAAGGGCGAGCGCATCGAGCAGTTGCTGCGCGAGAACCCCGTTCCGCCTGCCGAAGACTGACGGCCCGCCGGATGGGCCGCACCGTATTCCGGCCGCTCGACGGCCTGCTGCTGCTCGACAAGCCGGCCGGCCTGAGCTCGAACCAGGCCCTGCAGCGGGCCCGCCTGCTGTTCCGCGCCGAGAAGGGCGGCCATACCGGCGCGCTCGACCCCCTGGCCACCGGCCTGCTGCCCCTGTGTTTTGGCGAAGCGACCAAGATCGCCGGCCTGCTGCTGGGTGGCCGAAAGGCCTACGAGGCCGGCGTGGTGCTGGGTCGCACCACCGATACCGACGACGCCGATGGCGAGGTCCTGCGCGAGCGTCCGGTGCCGGCGCTCGACCGTGCCCGGGTCGAAGCGGCGCTGGTGCCGCTGACCGGGCGCATCCGCCAGCGCCCGCCGATCTTCTCCGCGCTCAAGCAGGGCGGCGAGCCCCTGTACGCCAAGGCCCGGCGCGGCGAGGTCATCGAGGTGCCCGAGCGCGAGGTCGAGGTGGACACGATCGAGCTGCTGGAGCTCGACGGGGCCACCCTGCGCCTGGCCGTGACCTGCGGGTCCGGCACCTACATCCGCAGCCTGGCCCGCGACCTGGGCGAAGCCCTTGGCTGCGGGGCCCATGTCACCGCGCTGCGCCGCACCTGGGTCGAACCCTTCCTGCAGCCGCGCATGTTCACCATCGAAGCCCTGGAAGCGGTGGCCGCGCAGGGAGGCGAGGCGGCGCTGGATGCCCTGTTGCTGCCGGTGGAGGCGGGCCTGGTGCATTTCGAAGCGGTCCATTTCGACGCCGACCAGGCCCGGCGCCTGGGCCACGGCCAGCCGGTGCCCGTCGCAGGCGAGGTTGCGACAAACCTGAACCTGGTGGGCCCCGATGGCCGGACGCTGGGCCTGGGCCGTCGCGACGAAGACGGGCAGGTCTGGCCAAAACGCCTGTTCCGCTGGGCCAGCGCCTGCTGAATCGAGGCGCCGGGCGGCCGCCCCGTGGCCGTCTTCACAAATTCCGCCTTGTCCGGCAAGCCCTTGTCCGTTAAACTTTTGCGGCTTTTACCGAAGCAATTCCCCCAACCGGCGGGCCATCGCGGTGCGTCGCCAGTGGCGACGTTCCTGCAGGCTGCGCATCACAAAGAGAAAAGACAATGTCCATTGATTCCGCCAAGGTCATCGAAGAGTTCAAGCGCACCCCGAACGACACCGGTTCGCCGGAAGTCCAGGTCGCGCTGCTCTCCGCCCGCATCGACATGCTGTCGGACCACTTCAAGGCCCACAAGCAGGACCACCACTCCCGCCGCGGCCTGCTCAAGATGGTCAACCAGCGCCGCAGCCTGCTCGGCTACCTCAAGAAGAAGGACGTCGCTCGCTACCAGACGCTGATCGAGCGCTTGGGCCTGCGCCGCTAAACCCAGTTTCAAAACACACGGCGCAGAAATGCGCCGTGTGCATTTTCGGGGAACGGAAAAATCCGGGGTCGGAAATGCAACAACCGCGGGGCAGGGTGCCTCGTGGGGATGAATCCAGAGACAAAGGAAGCGATAAACGTGGCGAAAGTAACCAAGACGTTCCAGTACGGTCAGCACGAAGTCACCCTCGAGACGGGCGAAGTCGCCCGCCAGGCGGGTGGTTCGGTCATCGTCAAGTTCGGCGACACGGTCGTGCTGGTGACGGCGGTTGGCAACAAGAATGCGCGCGAAGGCATGGACTTCTTCCCGCTCACCGTCGACTACATCGAGAAGTTCTACGCCGGCGGCCGCATCCCGGGTGGTTTCTTCAAGCGTGAAGGCCGCCAGACCGAGCGTGAGACCCTGGTCTCCCGCCTGATCGACCGTCCGATCCGCCCGCTGTTCCCGGAACACTTCCGCAACGAAGTGCAGGTCATCGCCACCGTGATGTCGATGAACCCCGAAGTGCACGGTGACATCCCGGCCCTGATCGGCGCGTCCGCCGCGCTGGCGCTGTCGGGCATCCCGTTCGCTGGCCCGATCGGTGCCGCCAAGGTTGGTTACGCCGACGGCAAGTACCTGCTGAACCCGACCATCACCGAGCTCAAGACCTCGGACCTGGAACTCGTGGTCGCCGGTACCGCCAACGCCGTGCTGATGGTCGAGTCCGAAGCCAAGGAACTGAGCGAAGACGTGATGCTGGGCGCCGTGATGTTCGGCCACCAGCAGATGCAGGTCGCCATCAACGCCATCAACGAGCTGGTCGCCGAAGTCGGCGTCAAGCATTGGGACTGGAAGGCGCCGGAAAAGGCGCAGGCCCCGATCGACGCCATCAAGGCCGCCATCGGCAACCGCCTCGAGGCCGCTTTCCAGGTGCGCGACAAGCTCGAGCGCAAGGAAGCCATCTCGGCCGTCAAGAAGGACGTGCTGGAATCGCTGAAGCCGCAGGCCGAAGCCAATGGCTGGAACATGGCCGACCTGGCCAAGGAATTCGGCGAGTTCGAATACAGCACCATGCGTGAGTCGGTGCTCAAGACCAAGGTCCGCATCGACGGCCGCCAGCTCGACACCGTGCGCCCGATCTCGGTGCGCACCGGCGTGCTGCCGCGCACCCATGGTTCGGCGCTGTTCACCCGCGGCGAGACCCAGGCCATCGTGGTCGCCACCCTGGGCACCGCCCGCGACGGCCAGATCATCGACGCGGTCGAAGGCGAGTCCAAGGACCACTTCCTGTTCCACTACAACTTCCCGCCGTACTCGGTCGGTGAAGCCGGCCGCATGATGGGCCCGAAGCGTCGCGAGATCGGCCACGGCCGCCTTGCCCGCCGCGGCGTCCAGGCCGTGATGCCGTCCATGGAATCGTTCCCGTACACCATCCGCGTGGTGTCCGAGATCACCGAGTCCAACGGCTCCTCGTCGATGGCCTCGGTCTGCGGTTCCTCGCTGGCCCTCATGGACGCCGGCGTGCCGATCAAGGCGCCGGTGGCTGGTATCGCCATGGGCCTGGTCAAGGAAGGCAGCGACTACGTCGTGCTGTCGGACATCCTGGGTGACGAAGACCACCTGGGCGACATGGACTTCAAGGTCGCCGGCACCGAAGGCGGTATCTCTGCGCTGCAGATGGACATCAAGATCGACGGTATCACCGAAGAGATCATGAAGGTCGCGCTGGGCCAGGCCAAGCAGGGTCGCCTGCACATCCTGGGCGAGATGGCCAAGTCCATCACCTCGCCGCGTTCGGAGCTGTCCGAGTACGCGCCGCGCCTGCTGACCATCAAGATCCACCCGGACAAGATCCGCGAAGTGATCGGCAAGGGCGGTGCCACCATCCAGGGCATCACCAAGGAAACCGGCACCCAGATCGACATCCAGGACGACGGTACCATCGTCATCGCTTCGGTCAACGCCGCCGCCGCCCAGGCCGCGAAGGCGCGCATCGAGCAGATCACCTCGGACGTCGAGCCGGGCCGCATCTACGAAGGCAAGGTCGCCAAGATCATGGACTTCGGTGCGTTCGTCACCATCGCCCCGGGCAAGGACGGCCTGGTGCACGTGTCGCAGATCTCCAACGAGCGCGTCGAGAAGGTTTCCGACAAGCTCAAGGAAGGCGACCTGGTCAAGGTGAAGGTGCTGGAAGTGGACAAGCAGGGCCGTATCCGCCTGTCCATCAAGGCCATCGAGGAGGGCGAGGGCTAAGCCCCGCCAGCCATCGAAAGCTGAACGGAAAAGCGGGCTTCGGCCCGCTTTTTCGTTGTGGGGGCAGACGGCTTTGACATGCGGGCCGCGGTTGCTAGATTGCCTCATCCCCCGTCACGGAATGACCATGGCCAATACAGGTACACAAGAGCTGGCGCAGTTCGTGCGCGATGCCCTGGCCAGCGGCCAGGACCGCGAGTCGATCGCCAGGGCGCTGGCCGCGGCAGGCTGGCCGGATGCCCTGGTGGCGGATGCGCTGGCGGCCTATGCCGACGTGCCGTTCCCGGTGCCCGTGCCCCGGCCGCGGCCCTACCTGTCGGCGCGCGAGGCGTTCCTTTACCTGACGCTGTTCGCCACGCTCTACATTTCCGCCTTCCAGCTAGGCAGCCTGCTGTTCGACCTGATCAACCGCGCCTGGCCTGATCCGGCCGACCAGGCCTGGCAGGTCGCGCGCCAGGCAACGTCGATGCGGTGGGCGATGGCTTCGATCCTGGTGGCGTTCCCGGTCTACCTGTTCCTCGCCAACCACCTGTCGCAGGCGATGGCGCGCAGCCCCGAAAAGCGCCTGTCGGCGGTGCGGCGCTGGCTGACTTACCTGACGCTTTTCATCGCCGCCTGCGTGCTGGTGGGCGACCTGATCACCCTGGTGCATGCCCTGCTGTCGGGTGAACTCACGCTGCGCTTTGCGCTCAAGGTGGGTGTGGTGGCGATGATCACCGGCGGCATCTTCGGCTGGTACCTGTGGGACCTGCGCAACGAGGAGAGGGAATCGTGAGCGCCGGCAGGGGGCTGGCTCTGGCCGCCATCGTGGTGGTGGTCGCGGCGCTGGCCATGGGGCTGTGGGCCTCGGGTTCGCCGGGCACGCAGCGCGAGTTTCGCCTGGACGAGCGACGCGTGACCGACCTGCAGGGCATCGTGGCCGCCATCGGCCGTCACTACGAGCTCCATCGGGCTCTTCCGCCCGACCTGGACGCCCTGGCGGCGGCTCCGGGAAGCCGCCTGTCCACCAGCGATCCGGTTACCGGCACGGCCTACGATTATGAAATCGTGGGCGCGCGACGCTACCGCGTCTGCGCCAGCTTCGCACACGACACTGCCGAGGAAACCTTCCGGATGGCCGCGCCCTGGTGGCACGGCGCGGGACGGCATTGTTTCGAACAGCGCGTCGGGAAGGACCCGGAAGAATGAAACGCCACTTCTCCATGATCCGCGACTTCCACCTGGCCGACTGGTTCACGCTGGCCAACGCCTTTTGCGGCACCGGCGCGATCTTCGCGGCCATGCGCTTCCTGCAGGACGGCCGCGTCGGCGACCTGCTGTGGGGCATGGCGCTGGTGCCCCTGGCCTTCGTGTTCGATGCGCTTGACGGCTGGGTGGCGCGCCAGCGGCACGGCGCTTCGCTGCTGGGCCGCGAGCTCGATTCGCTGTCGGACGTGATTTCCTTCGGCGTGGCGCCGGCGGCGCTGGCCTATGCCTGCGGCATGCAGGGTGGTTGGGACTGGCTGGTGCTGTCGTATTTCGTCGGCTGCGGCGTCAGCCGGCTGGCGCGCTTCAACGTCACCGCTGAAGCCCTGTCGGAAGGTGCTGCCAAGGTGCGCTTCTTCGAGGGCACGCCCATTCCCACCAGCGTCGTGCTGGTCGGGCTGCTGGCCGTGGCTGCCTGGCAAGGCAGCATCGGCGAACGCCTGTGGTTCGGCCGCATCGACCTGCTGGGCTGGCAGTTGCATCCGCTGGTGCTGCTGTTCGCGGTGTCGGGTTCGCTGATGATCAGCAAGACGGTGCGCATCCCGAAGCCCTGACCCGGGAGGCCGGCAACGGCGTGGGGACCGGGCTTAGGTGGGATTAATGCGTGGCGGGGGACACTCGGGACCCTATCGAGGAGTCCTCCATGCCACGTGCTTATTCCCGGATGTCCCTGGCCGCTGCCGCCATGCTTGCGACGAGCACAGCCGCGTGGGCCCATTCAACACGCACGACGCAAGACGAACCGCCGAACCAGTCGTCGGAGACCGCGCCTGTTTCGACCGAGCTGCAAGTGGCCGCAACCGACGGGCGCAATGACCTTCGCGTCCAGGTCCTGCTGGACCGGGCCGGCTTTTCGCCAGGCGAAATCGACGGCGTGGCGGGCTCGAACCAGGCCGGGGCGCTGCGGGCATTCCAGCGCCAGAAGGGCCTGGAGGCCAGCGGCGCCCTGGACGAAGTCACCTGGATGTCGCTCGATGCCAGCGCGGCACCCTCCGTCGTGGAGGTGGTCCTGACCGCGGAGGACGTCGCCGGTCCCTTCGCGGAAATCCCCGCCGACATGATGGCCAAGGCGGAACTCGAGACCATGGGTTTCACGGACGCGGTCGAGAAGCTGGGTGAAATCTTCCACGCCAGCCCGGCACTACTTCGCGAGCTGAACCCGCAGGCCCGGTTCGAAGCCGGCGAAACCATCAAGGTGCCGAACATCGAGCGTGAGCTCGAGCTGCCGGCGGCGACCACCGTTGTGGTCGACGAATCCGACGGCGCCCTGTGGCTGCTCGATGCCGACGAGAAAGTGATTGCCTGGTTCCCGGCCACCTCGGGCAGCGAAAATGATCCGCTGCCGATCGGCGACTGGACCATCAACGGCGTGGCCAGCAATCCCGTGTTCAACTACGACCCCAGCCTGTTCCATGCCGCCGACCCGGCGCATTCGAAGGTTACGCTCCAGGCGGGTCCCAATAACCCGGTTGGCGTGGCCTGGATCGACCTGAGCAAGCCGCACTACGGCATCCACGGCACCCCGGAGCCTTCGAACATCAGCAAGACGCAGTCCAACGGCTGCATCCGCCTGACCAACTGGGATGTCGTGCGCGTCGCCGGGGCCGTTTCGCCCGGCACGGCCGTGCGGCTGCAGGAGTAGATGGTGATGCGTGCCGGTCTGGAATTCCTGGCGGGATTGCTGGTGGGTGGCCTGGCCGTGGCCTGGCTGGTGGCCGAAGTGCCGGCGGAGTCGCCGCAGGCCGTCGTCGTCGCCGACGCGCCGGCCATGCCGGCGGCAACGGCTTCGTCGCCTGCGGTGCTCGCCCCGCCGCGGATGCCCGACGTAAATGAGGCCGGGCTGCAGGCGGACTTTGGAGACGGCATTGCCGCGGCGGCCGAGGTCGCTGCCGACGAAGCCATCGCCAGCACGCCGGCGCCTGTGGCGGTCGCCGATGCCGCGCCAGCGCCTGCGGCTACGGCCTTGCCCACGTCCCTGTTGCCGCCGCTGCGCATCCCGGTCGAAGGCATCGCGGCCAAGGACCTGGTCGACAGTTTCGCCGACGCCCGCGGGCAGGACCGCGTGCACGATGCCCTGGACATCATGGCCGCGGAGGGTACGCCGGTGCTTGCGGTCGCCGACGGGCCGGTCGTTAAGCTGTTCGACTCGGTGCCGGGCGGCATCACGCTCTACCAGTTCGACCAAACCGGACAGGTCGCCTTCTATTACGCGCACATGCAGCGTTACGCCGATGGCGTGCAAGAGGGGAAAGCGCTTAGCCAGGGCGACGTGCTCGGCTACGTGGGCCATACCGGGAACGCCGATCCGGCCGCACCGCACCTGCATTTCGCCATCTTCGTGCTCGGTCCGGAAAAGCGCTGGTGGCAAGGGGAGGCGATCAACCCTTATCCGCTGCTGGCGGGGCCGTCGCGGCAAGCGTCTTCTCTGCAACGTTGATTCGAGTGGGCGCGATCTCGCGCCGCAGTCCGCCCCAATTGAAGGAACGAACCATGTCATTTGCGCTTTTCCTGTTGGGCCTGGCCCTGGTCGTCGCCGGCATCGCCTGGGGGCTCATCACCCTGGGCGTTGCCATGGTGTACGTGGTTATCATCTGCCTTATCGTGCTGGGCATCGGCATCATGTCTGCGGTGTCGCGCACACGTACAAAAGACTAGCCGGCCCCGCCAGCCGGGCTGCGCGATGCCGGCCGTTCGCCTCTCCTGGAGCGGCAGGCATCGGAACAGTAGCGCACGGCTTCCCAGTTCTTTTCCCATGCCTTGCGCCACGTCATCGGGCGTCCGCAGCGCGCGCAGGGTTTGCTGGGCAGCGATTTTTTGTTGCCTTTGAATCCGGATTTCACGTTGAACACACCGGGGTTGCCGATGAAAGTCCGATTGTAAGCGGTTTCCGCGTTTCATCCGGGGGCGCGGACAGTGGCGTTGTGGCTGCTGCAGTGCGAGCGTAGCGTGACTCCCAGCGGGGCATTCCGTTCCCGCAGGGAGGGGGATTCATGAACAAGCGCATCATCATGGCCAGCCTTGCACTGGCCTTCGCAGGGCAAGCACAGGCCGCCTGCACGGCGGCGCAAAAGGCCGAGCTCGAGGCCCTGGACAGGAACTGGAGCGAAGTCGCGCGCAAGGGCGACAAGAAGGCGCTCGCCGACATCTACAGCGATCACTACCACGATCTCACGCCGGGTGCCCCGCAGGACAAGCAGGCCGCCATCGCGTCGACGTCCGCGGCACGTCCCGACCAGCCGCCGGTCAAGCACGATTTCTACGCCATCCACTGCGAGGGCGACACCGCGATCATCAGCCATCGCAACTCCGGGACCTGGGAAGGCGACGGCGAATCAGGCACCTGGTACGCCCGCAGCATCCACCACCTGGTGCGCGAAGGTGGCAAGTGGCGCGTGCTGGCCAATGCCGGCCACCCGCTGGACGAAGCGGGCGTCGTGACCTACCTGGACCTGGAGTGGAACCTGGCTGACGTGGCCGGCGACAAGGCCTGGTTCGAGCGCAACCTGGCCTTGGACTACATCGGCATCGGCAGCCGCAACGGCGCCATGCAGGGCAAAAAAGAGGCCGTGGCCGACGTCGGCAAGTACAAGGTGACGCAGGCCGACAGCACCGACGTCATGGTGCAGGTCGAGGGCGACGTGGCGCGCGTCAGCGGCATCTACCACTACGCCGGCACGGACGACAAGGGCAAGGCTTTCAACCGCAAGGTGCGCTACATCGACAACTGGATCAAGCGCGGCGGGCGCTGGCAGGTGTGGAATTCGCAGGGTACCGAGATAAGCGACTGACGAGAGCCGTCCCCGTGGCCGAGGCCACGGGGACGCACCGCGCATCCAAACGCGGGTGGCAGGGGCCCTGCGTGCAGACGCAATAGGTCGGCCCGCTCGCCGCCGCGTGCCACAGGTCCGGGCCAGCCGGCGCCAGCCGGACGGCCCGGGCCATGGTTTGACCCTGGTTTTACCAATGAGCGGCATGGTGCATTCCGTCAGCCACCCCGGTGGCATGAAACAGGAGTGGGACCATGTGGAAAATCATTGGCTGGACGGCCGGCATAGTGTTCGGCCTTTTACTGGCGGTGGGTCTCTCGGGCTGGGCTTACGTCGAAAGCCTCGACCTGGAGGCGGAGCCGCGGGGCAACCTGGCCGCCACCGCGACGGACCTGGCCTTCGTTCGCGACGGTGTCCGCCAACAACGCGGCCGCGTGCTGGCCGTGCTCAGCAGCACGGCGCGCTATGACCAGGACCGGCGCAAGGGCGGCTACGAGCTCACGGAAATTTCGCGCGCCTATTGGGTATTCACGGCCAACGGCTATGAGGTGGACCTGGCCAGCCCACGGGGTGGAACGCCGCCGCAAACACTGGATGATGGCCTGGTCGATGCCGACTACGCCTTCCTCAACGATCCGGCCGCCCAGGCCAAGCTGGCCGATACGATCCCGCTGGCCGAGGTGGACCCCTCGGACTATGACGCGGTCTATTTCGTCGGCGGCAAGGGAGCGATGTTCGATTTCCCCGGCAATGCCGATATCGCCCGGATCGTGCGCGACATTGCACCGCGTGGCGTTGTCGGCGCCGTCTGCCACGGGCCCGCGGCGCTGCTGGACATCACGCTCGCCGACGGCCGCCCGCTGCTGCGGGGTCGGCGCGTTACCGGCTTCACCACGGCCGAGGAAGAGTTCCTGATCAAGGAAGCCCGCACCGTTTTTCCCTTCCTCCTCCAGGAGTCCCTGGCGCGGCAGTCTGCCGCCTTCGTGGAAGGGCCGATGTACCTGGACAACACGGTGGTCGATGGCCGCCTGGTCACCGGCCAGAATCCCTGGTCCACCTGGTCGGTGGCCGAGGCGATGGTGCGCGCCCTGGGCCATGAGCCGGTGGCCCGCGACATCACGGCCGAAGAGGTGAGCGTGGAGCTGCTGGCGACCTACCATGCGGCGGGGCTGGAAACGGCCCTGGCCATGAAGCGCGCCGGTCCCCGGGCCGACAAACTGCTGTTGTTGATGCACGCCCTCGTCGCGGCAATGCAAGGGCACCTGCACGAGGCCTGGGAACTTCAGCGTCTGGCCAGGATTTAGGAGATCATTGCGGTGCGGACAGAGGAGCCCACCATGGTGTCGTCGGGGCCAATTCGGGTGTTGCTGGTTGAAGACGACCTGGACGTGGCCGCCGGCATCGGCGACTACCTGGAGGCCAAGGGGCTGCTCGTGGATTACGCCGGCAACGCCTCCGAGGCCCGCACGCAGGTCACCCGGACGCTCTTCGACATCCTGGTGCTCGACGTCAATCTGCCGGGACAGGATGGCATCACCTTGTGCCGTGAACTGAAACAGGCGCAAGGGCTGGCGACCCCGGCCATCTTCCTCACCGCCCGAGGTGGGCTTCAGGACAAACTGGATGGATTCGCCGCGGGTGCGGTGGACTATATGGTCAAGCCGTTCGCGCCAGCCGAACTGCTCGCGCGGATACATGCGATCTGTGCGTACGTCGCAAGCCCGTCCGGGCTGTCGCTGGAGGCCGATGGCTACGTGCTGGACCTACACAGCGGGCTGCTGAGCAATGCGGGCCGGAACATGCAGCTGCACGCTGCCGGCCTGGCCATCCTGCGCAGGTTGATGCAGGCGTATCCGCGCAGTGTCGGCAAACAGGCGCTGCGGGAGGGGCTGTGGGGCGACGAAGCGCCGGAGAGTGATCCATTGCGCGCCCACGTCTACCAGTTGCGCCAGTCGATGCTTGAGCGCTTTGGCGAAGCGCCCATCAGTACCGTGCGCGGCATCGGCTATCGCTTCGGGGTGGATCCGTGAACGGCAAGCGCAGCCTGCAGCAGGTGCTGGCGCGGCAGTGGATCGCCTTCGCGCTTGCGCTGGAGACGGCCTTCGCAGTGATGGCGTTGCTGCTTCTTTTTATCCTTGAGGACGAATTCATCGACGAGCGGCTCGGTAGCGTCGCCAGTGGCATCGTGAGCCTGGAGTCCGCGCGCCTGCCGGAACGCTTCGAATTGCATGCGCTGCGGCAGGCCCCGACCGGGCTGGCGCAACCCATGCAGGACCGGGAGCCCGGCGCCATTGCCGAGTTCCGGCTCGCCGATGGTCGGTATGTGCATGTGCTGGTCGGCCGCAGTCCGGGTGGCGAGGACTTCCTGCTGGTCTACGACGTCAGCGACCAGCTGCGGGTGAACCAGGCCCTGGCGGATGCATGGCCCTGGCTGCTGGCCATGGCGTTGGCACTTGCCTTTCTGGCCTGGCTGCTTTCCCGCTGGTTTGTTGCGCGCATCGCGCGGCGCGCGCGAGGCCTGATCGAACGTATCGGTGGCAGTCCGGATCCGGAGTCCCTGCAGGCTTTTGCCGAAAGCGAGAAGATTTCTGAGTTCAGTCAGTTGGCCCTTTGGGCGGCCGACTCCTGGAGGGCGCGCCTGCATTCACTCGCCATCGAGCGGGAAACCCTGGCCTTCCTCGGGCATGAACTGCGCACGCCACTGCAATCTGCCCGCACCAGCCTGGCACTGCTCCAGGACGACCGCGACAACGAAGAAGCCTGGAGAAGGCTGCAGCGCGCCCAGAACCGGCTGCTGCGGGCGAGCCACAGCGTGCTTTGGCTCGGCAGCGACGCGGAGCCGCCTGCGGATGCATGTTGCGCCGCCGGTCCGCTGCTGGCTGGCCTGGTCGACGAGTTCACGACGCTCGCGCAGGCACGCGGGCAAACACTGTCCGTGGTCGTCCCGGAAGGACTGCAGTGGGCCCTGCCCGAGGAAGTCGCCGAGACCGTAGTCGCCAACGGTTTGCTCAACGCCATCCAGCATGGTGGCCCCGGGCTGATCAGGATTGAAGCTACGACGACCGGGCTGTCGATGGAGAACCCGCGGGCGCCCGATTCCGGCCCGTCCGGCTTCGGTCTTGGCCTGTTGCTGTCGAAGCGGCTGCTGGCACGCTTTGGCTGGACGCTTTCGCGGACGGAAGCCTTGGAACGGGTGCGGCTGAGCCTGGCGTCGCCGCGCTGATGCCGCCCGGTGTCACACCCAGCCGGTGGCGTAGAACACGCCGATGATGAAGAACACCGCCAGCGTCTTGATGATCGTGATCGCGAAGATGTCCTTGTAGGCCTGCCGGTGTGTGAGGCCGGTGACTGCCAGCAGGGTGATCACCGCGCCGTTGTGGGGCAGGGTGTCCATGCCGCCGCTGGCCATCGAGGCCACGCGGTGCAGCACGTCCATCGGGATGTTGGCGGCATTGGCGTTGGCGATGAAGGTTTCCGACATCGCCGCCAGCGCGATCGACATGCCACCCGAGGCGGAACCGGTGATGCCGGCCAGCGCGGTGACGGTGATCGCCTCGTTGATCAGCGGGTTGGGGATCGAGCCCAGTGCACCGGCGACCATCAGGAAGCCGGGCAGGGCGGCGATGACCGCGCCAAACCCATATTCGGACGCCGTATTCATCGACGCCAGCAGGGCGCCGCCGATCGCCGGCTGGGTGCTCTCGGCGAAGTGCGTGCTCACGGCTTTCCAGGCAAGCACCACCACCGCGATGATGCCGGTCAGCAGGGCGGCCTCGACCGCCCAGATGGCGGCCACCCGGGACACCTCCTGCACCACCGGCGCGGCATTGCCTATCACCGAGGGTTCGAAGCTGTGGCTATCGCCGTAGTACCGCGGGATCAGCATCGTGTAGATCTTGTTGCCCACGCCCACCAGCACCAGCGGCAGCAGGGCGATCCATGGGTTGGCGAGCTTGTCGCCGGCATACGGAGCCGGCTCGTTCTTGAGGTCGGTGCCGTATCCCTCGCCGGCGCGCCGCGCCACGCGCCGGCGCCACTCCAGGTAACTCATGCCCAGGGCCAGGATGAACAGGCCGCCGAGCGTGCCCAGCACCGGCGCCGCCCAGGTGTCGGTGCCGAAGAAGCCGGTGGGGATGATGTTCTGGATCTGCGGCGTGCCGGGCAGGGCGTCCATGGTGAAGGTGAAGGCGCCCAGGGCGATCGTGCCCGGTATCAGGCGCTTGGGAATGTCGGCCTGGCGGAACAGTTCGGCGGCGAACGGATACACCGCGAACACGACCACGAACAGCGATACGCCGCCATAGGTCAGGATGGCGCAGACCGCGACGATCGAAAGCATGGCCCGTTCGGGGCCGAACAGCCGGATCGTCGCCGCCACGATGGACTTGGAGAAGCCCGAGATCTCGATCAGCTTTCCGAAGATGGCGCCCAGCAGGAACACCGGGAAATACAGCTTCAGGAAGCCCACCATCTTGTCCATGAACAGCCCGGTGAACATCGGCGCCACCAGGCTCGGGTCGGTCAGCAGCACCGCGCCCAGGGCCGCCACCGGCGCGAACAGGATGACGCTGTAGCCACGGTAGGCCACGAACATCAGGAAACACAGCGCCGCCAGCACGATCAGGAAGGACATGCCCCGAAACCCCCGCCAAAACACAGGGCTCGAGTGTCCGCAGGGAGGGCGTCGGGGGCCACTTGTACCAAGGTACAGGTGTCGCTGAGGTGGCGCGGCCGTAGTCTCCCGTGCAACCGGCCGATCGGCCGTCCGCCACGGAAGTTCAAGGGGAACCCATGAAGCGCAAGCAACTGAGCCTGGCCATCGGCCTCACCCTTTCTCTGGCCGCGCTGCAGGCGCAGGCCCAGCAAGCCCCGTCGGCTGTCCCGACCGAAGACGAGGCGGTCACGCTCGACGCCATCCAGGTGACCGCCCGCAAGCGCGAGGAAACGCTGCAGGAAGTGCCGGTCGCGGTCACCGCCTTCACGCCGGAGACCATCGACAAGCTCAACATCCGCGACATCGGCGACCTCGATGCGCAGGTGCCGAACCTGACCATCTACGCCGCGCGTGGCTCCAGCAGCACGGTCACTGCCTATATCCGCGGCGTTGGCCAGTCCGATCCCCTCTGGGGCGTCGATCCGGGCGTTGGCATCTATCTCGACGACGTTTACATCGCCCGCCCGCAGGGCGCGCTGCTGGACGTCTTCGACGTCGACCGCGTGGAAGTGCTGCGCGGTCCGCAAGGCACGCTGTACGGCAAGAACACCATCGGTGGCGCCATCAAGTACATCTCCCGCGGGCTGTCGGCGGAAACCGAAGGCACCGCCTCGATCACCGTGGGCAGCTTCAACCAGATGGACGTGAAGGCGGCCATTGGTGGTTCCTTCGGCGGCAACGACGCGCTTCGCGGCCGCCTGTCCGTTGCCAGCCTGAGCCGCGATGGATTCGGCGAGAACACCGTCACCAACCAGGACGTCAGCGACAAGGAGATCTTGGCACTGCGCGGCCAGCTCGGCGCCTACGTCACCGAGGACTTCAACCTGCAGTTCGCCTTCGACTGGCTTGATGACCAGTCCGGCGTGCGCGGCGCCCAGATGCTGGCTCCCAACCGCTTCGTGCCTACGGCGCCGCCGATGTCCGACCGCTACGACGTGCGCAACGGCATGCCGAACATCAACGACACGTCGCTGCAGGGCATTTCGGCCACCGCCAACTGGCGCATCAACGACGACTGGGGCTTCAAGTACGTCACCGCCAAGCGCGAGTCGGATACCGAGACCAATATTGACTTCGACACCACCCAGGTGCCCATCGCCGACGTCAAGGCTTTCTACAGCGACGAGCAGGTCAGCCACGAGTTGCAGCTCAACTACGATGCCGGCGGCCGGTCGCGCGGCGTCATGGGCCTGTACCTGTTCGACGGCGAAGCCGGTGGCCAGGTGCTCAACAACTTCTTCGGCCTGCTCTTCGGCGATACCCAGGGCAAGGTCTACACCGAGTCCGTGGCCGTCTACGCGGACTGGACCTTCGACATCAACGAACGCCTGCACCTGGACCTGGGTGCCCGCTGGACCGACGAGGACAAGCGCGCCGACGTGCTCAACCGCGGCTACAGCGACGGCACCTACACCACGCCGGTCTCAGTGGTCGCCGACTTCGACAAGACCATCAATTTCACCAACCTCTCGCCGAAGGTCTCGCTGGGTTACCAGGTCACCGACGATATCCTGGTCTATGGCCTGGCCACCCGTGGCTTCAAGTCCGGCGGTTACAACATCCGCGCCCAGGCAACGGCGGTGCCGCGTTCGGCGGAACCCTTCGACGACGAAGTGGTCGACAGCTTCGAGGTCGGCGCCAAGATGGCCTTCCTCGACCAGCGCCTGTTCCTGAATCTCTCGGCCTTCCACAACAAGTACGAGGACATCCAGCTGTCGGTGTTCACCAGCTACGACAGCAACAACGACGGCACCAACGACGCCTTCTTCGGCGACTTCACCAACGCCGGCTCCGGCACCGTGAACGGCGTCGAGGTCGAGTACCAGTGGCTGCCGACCCGCAACTGGCTGATCAGCGGCAACCTGGCCTTCCTGGACGCCAAGTACGACGAGTTCATCTACGCCGGCCTGAACATCGCCGACGAGCAGGAATTCACCAATGCCCCGGAGTTCTCCGGCGCGATCAACGTCGAGTACCGCACCGAGCTGGCCCGGGGCGGCAACCTGTCCGCCCGCGTGGGCTACAGCTACCAGGACGACGTGGTGGCGACCACCGAAATCGTGCGGACCGGCGCCGTGCCGATCACCCAGGACGGCTACGGCCTGCTCAACGCCGGCGTGATCTGGGACACCGGTGGCCCCTGGTCGTTCTCGCTGCAGGGCAGCAACCTCACGGACAAGGAATACCGCACCACCGGTTACAACATCAACGCTGCGCTGGGTGTCCTGACCGGCTTCTACGGTCCGCCGCGCCAGTTCAGCCTGTCGGCGCGCTACGCGTTCTGATGGCACTGTTTCCCCGGGAATTTTCCCAACGGGCCGCGCAAGCGGCCCGCGTTTTTATTGCGATGGCGCTGCTGGCCGGCCTGGCCGCCTGCAGCGCCGAACTGCCGCCGCCGCTGCCGGCGATCACGGTCGCCCCGGACCGGGTCGCGGTCGCCGGCATGTCCTCGGGCGCGATCATGGCGGGGCAGGCGCACTTCGCCTGGTCCGACCGGCTGCGCGGCGCCGCGCTGCTCGCCGGACCGCCTTACGGCTGCGCCGGGGGGTCTCTGGAAACGGCGTTGGGGCCGTGTATCGAAGCCAGGCCTTACCTGCCGGACCCGGCACGCCTGGCCGCGCGCGTGCGTGAGCGGGCCGCGGCCGGCCAGCTGGCGCCGCTGTCCGGCCTGGCCGGCGACGTGGTCTACGTCCTGCACGGGCGCGACGACACCATCGTGGCGCCGGCGCTGGCGAATTCGGTGGCCGGCCTTTACGAGGCCCTGTCCGATGAAGCCGGCGGGCTGCACGTGGAGAAAGACACCGGTCGCGCCTTCCCGCACCTGCTGCCGACCCTTGATCGTGGCGTGGATTGCACCCTGGGCGGCAAGCCGTGGCTCGGGCGCTGCGGCTTCGATGCCGCCGGCACGATGATGGCCAGGCTGTTTGGCGAGCCCGTCGGCGCGGCTGCCGCGCAGGCCGCGGGGGAACTGCGCCGCTTCGACCAGGCGCCGTTCGCGCCGGCCGGCGCCGACCCGGGCATGGCCGAAAGTGGGTATCTCTACCTGCCCCCGGACTGCGCGGCGGGTGCCGCCTGCGGCGTCCTGGTGGCTTTCCACGGCTGCCAGCAGAACGCGGAAAAGATCGGCGAGGCCTTCGTGCGCGACGCCGGCTTCAACCGCTGGGCCGACGTGCATGGCGTGGTCGTGCTGTATCCTCAGGTGCGATCAAGCTACCTGCCGTTGAATCCAAAGGCATGCTGGGACTGGTGGGGTTACACGGGCGAGGCCTACGACACCCGCGACGGCGCGCAGCTGCGCTGGCTGGCTGCGGCCCTGACGGCGCTGGGCGTCCCGATGCCGTGATACGGACTCGGCCGTGCTGACCGATTCGCTGGTCATTGGTGCCGGCCTGCTCTGGCTGGGCCTGCTCTTTGGTACGGCGCTCCTGGCCGAACGCCGCCCGGGCCTGCTGGCCAAACGATGGCCCGCGGTCTACAGCCTGTCCCTGGCGGTGTACTGCACGTCCTGGACCTTCTACGGCACGGTGACCCAGGCCCAGCGTTCGGGCTGGGCGATCCCGCCGACCTTCCTGGGCACGATCCTGCTGTACCTGCTGGGCTTTGGCTTCCTGCTCAAACTGCTTCGTCTCGCGCGCGAGCACAACTCGACCTCGTTGGCCGACCTGATCGCCACGCGCCTGGGCCGCAGCTCCTGGTTGGCGGCGGCAGTCACCTTCGTGGCGGTGCTGGGCATCGTTCCCTACATCGCGCTGCAGCTCAAAGCGGTGGCGATGAGCTACGGCCTGCTCACGCGTGCCTCGGAACTGGCGCCGCCACCCTGGCAGGACAGCGCGCTGTACGTGGCGCTGGCAATGGGCCTGTTCGCGATGCTGTTCGGCACGCGGCGCGTGTCCGCCGCCGAACACAACCGCGGCCTGGTGCTGGCCATGGCGGTGGAGTCCCTGCTCAAGCTGGGCGCGATGCTGGCGCTGGGCGCGTTCGTGGTCTTCGGGCTGGACCTGCCCGACGTGGACGTGCCGCCGCCGCCGGCCGACGGTGCCAGCGGCTTCCCGGCCCTCGTGCTGCTGGGCGCATTGGCCATGTTCACCCTGCCTCACCAGTTCCACGTCGGCATCGTCGAATGCCGGCAGGAAAACGAGCTGCGAACGGCGCGCTGGCTGTTCCCGCTTTACATGCTGCTGATCGCACTGCCGATCCTGCCGCTGGCGCGCGCCGGCGATGCCCTGCTGGCCCCGATCGGCGTGCCGTCGGACCTGTACGTGCTCGCCTTGCCATTGGCGCAGGGCCACGAGGCGCTGGCGCTGCTGGCCTTCCTGGGCGGACTCAGCGCCGCCACCGGCATGGTGATCCTGGCGACGCTGGCGCTGAGCGTGATGATCGGCAACCACTGGCTGGCACCGCTGCTCGTGCGCGGCCGGTGGTCGGGCGGCGGCGGGGAGGGCGCCGACCTGCGCGGGGCGGTGCTCACCCAGCGCCGCGTCGGCATCCTGGCGGTGGTCTTGCTGGCCTGGGGCTATAGCCGGCTGATCGCCGGATCGGATGCGCTGGCCGATATCGGCGCGCTGTCGTTTTCGGCGCTGGCGACGCTTGCACCCGCCGTTGCCTTCGCCGTCTGGCGGCCGCAGACGCCGGCGCGCGCGGTGCTGGCGGGCCTGGGCGTGGCGGTGGCGCTTTGGTGCTGGGTGCTGCTGGTGCCGGCGCTGGCGGAAGCCAGCGGGCAGGCGCCGGCCTGGCTGCAGCAAGGGCCATGGGGCTGGACCTGGCTGGCGCCGGAACGCATGTTCGGCCTGGGCGACTGGAGTGGCATCGGCCGCGCCACCCTGCTGAGCCTCGCGGCCGGCGCGCTGGTGCCCTGGATGCTGGCATCACGTCTGGACGTCGCCAGGCCCGACCGCGGCGGCGCCCTGTCGCGCGAGGCGCTGCGCGAAGTGGCCGTTCGCTTCCTGCCGGTGACGCGCGTGGACGCAGTGCTGGCCGGCGCGGCGGCCGGGCAGGCGGTGCCGGGCGAACTGCAGCAACGCATCGAGCGCGAACTGGCGGCGGTGCTGGGCGCGGCCTCGGCGCGGCTGCTGCTCGATGCAGCGCGGCGCGCCCAGGGCACCGACCTCGACACCGTGGCCACCATCGTCGGTGAGGCCTCGCAGGCGCTGCGCTTCAACCAGCGCGTGCTGGAAGCCGCCCTGGAGAACATGAGCCAGGGCATTTCGGTGGTGGACTCCGAGCTGCGCCTGGTCGCCTGGAACCGGCGCTACGCCGAACTGTTCGACTACCCGGCGCCGCTGCTGCAGGTCGGCGTGCCGGTGGCCGACCTGGTGGCGCACAACGTCGGCCGCGGCCTGGCCGGCGACGGCCCGCCCGAACGCGAGGTCGCCAAGCGCCTGCGGCACATGCGCGTGGGCACACCCTACGTCGCCGAACGCCGTATCGGCGACATGGTCGTGGAAATCCGCGGCAACCCGATGCCGGGGGGTGGTTTCGTGGCGACCTTCACCGACGTGACCGATTTCCGGCGCAACGAAGCCGAACTCAAGTCGGTCGCCGAAACCCTGGAGCAGCGCGTGGTCGAACGCACCGCGCAGCTGGCCGGCGCCAAGGCCGAGGCCGAGCGCGCCAACCGCGGGAAGTCACGTTTCCTGGCCGCGGTCAGCCACGACCTGGCCCAGCCGCTGAACGCGGCGCACCTGTTCGTGCATGCGCTGGCACCGCGGCTCGAACATGGCCCGCACCGCGAAGCGCTGGCGAATATCGACGGCGCGCTGGCGTCCGCCGAAGGCCTGCTGGCGGGTCTGCTGGACATCTCGCGGCTCGACGCCGGCGGCATGGAGCCCAAACCGCAGGCGTTTGCGCTCGACGACCTGCTGGGCCACCTGGCCGCCGAATTCGGCGTGCTGGCCGCGCAGAAGGGACTGGTGCTGGAACGGGTGCCGACCGGCGCCTGGGTCTCCACCGACCCGCAGCTTCTGCGCCGCGTGCTGCAGAACTTCCTGGGCAATGCCGTGCGCTACACGGTGCGTGGCCGCATCCTGATCGGCTGCCGGCGTCGCGGCGACACCCTGGCCATCGAGGTATGGGACACCGGCCCGGGCATTGCCGAAGCCGACCAGAAGGTGATCTTCGAAGAGTTCCGTCGCCTGGACAAAGGCGGGCAGGGCCTCGGCATCGGCCTGGCGATTGCCGAACGCGTGGCTCGCCTGCTGGGGCTGCCGCTGAAGCTGCGCTCCTGGCCCGGGCAGGGCACGGTGTTTTCCATCGAGGTGCCGCGCGCGACGCCGGAACCGGCCGATGCCGTCGCGATTCCCGAAGCCACGCCGGAGCCACCGCGCAGCCGCGTGCTGGTCGTGGACAACGACGCGGACGTGCTGCGTGGCATGCAGGCGCTTCTTGGCGGCTGGGGCTGCGAGGTGCTGGCGGCACGCGACGGCGACGAAGCGATGACACGCCTGGCCGAAGCAGGCGTGCCCGACCTGCTGTTGCTCGATTTCCACCTCGACGGTGGCCAGACCGGCCTGATGCTGCGCGAGCGCCTGGCCGGCCTGATGCCGGAACGTCCCTGCGTGGTGATCACTGCCGACCACGGCCCCGATGTGCGCGACGCCGTCGCCGCCGCTGGCTGCCAGCTGCTGCACAAGCCGCTCAAGCCATTGGCCTTGAAATCGATGATGTCGCGCCTGCTGGGCCCGGCGAATTTGTAGGCGCGCCTTCAGGCGCTCCTGAAGGCGCAGGTCAGGGGATAGCGCCCAGGTTTTCCCGGGTCAGCGGCGCCAGCTTGCCGTCGCTCGACCTACGCGGCGTCGTCCGGATATCGGCATCCCCCGGCAGCGGCTTGCCGGCGGCCAGGTGCAGCCAGGCGGCGTCCAGCGCGCGGTAGCCATAGGGCATCAAGGGTACGTAGCGACTGCCCAGCACCGGCAGGCCGAGGAAGGCGTCGAAGTGCTGCGCGTTGCCAATGCGCCAGAAACGCAGGTCGGCGCCCTGGGCCCGGGCCCAGCGCGCATAGGCGCCGCCGCTGAAGGGCTCGGGAATCAGGCCGTCGTCGGCGCCGTGCAGCAGGATGATCGGCAGGTCCTTGCGCGGGGCAGCAGCGCGGGTCTGTTCGATGCCGGCGCGCACCGGGCCGGCCGCGTCGTTCCAAAGTTCACGCAGGCATTGGTTGCCTTCCAGCGTGGGGTCGGCGGTGGCCGTCAGCCCGCCGACCAGGTGCACGCCCGCGCCCGGCGGAATGCCGCTGGTGTCGGACCACCAGGCCGCGCGTTCGGCCGCCGTCGGGGCGCGTGGCAGGCCATCGGCGCCCAGCGCGGCGAAGGAAAAGCCGCAGGGCATGTCATGCGGACCCGTGCGCGCATAGGCAGAGGCATAGGTCGCGTTCGCCGCGCGCCACAGGTCGAAATTGCTGCTGAGCACGCCGGCGGCGATGCCGGCGTCGGTCCAGCCGCCGTCGAGCAGGTGACGGCGAGCCTGTTCGGCCTGGTCCTGCGGGTCGCTGGCGTCGATCAGGCCGCGGGCCTTGAGCATGCCGCAGCGCGTCATGCCGGCCGCGGATTTTTCACCCTTGGCGCGGGCCAGCGCCACGTCGTCGAAGGTCGTGGCATTGAGCGCGCACGGCATCCACAGCGCAGCGTCGGTCGAATAGTCGTAAAGCGCGCGACCACCGTCACCCGGCAGCACGTTGGGCGATATCGCCACGACCGCGTCGATGCCGGTGTCGGGCAGTTCCGCGGCGCGCAGCACGGCGGCGCCGCCGTTGGAAACACCGACGGCGATCATGCGCGTGTTCGCGAACGTCCACGGGCCATCCTCGGGATGCGCCAGCGACAGTACCTGCAGCGAGAAGCGCGCGGCCTGGGCCACGTGGCGGCCCCAGTCGGCTTCGGGATTGTCGCCCGAGTGCGCGTGTTTGACCGCGATGGGCGCGACGCCATCGCCGCCGGCGCGCGCCGGGACCGCGAACTCCACGGCTTCGCCCGCGTCCGCGAGCTGGCCATCGAGCGCGAAGCCGTAGCCGTCGGCGGTGTCCACGTACCCAGTTCCCGCGCCCTTGTCGGTGTAGGCCACCGCGCAGCCGCGCGGCAGGCCCCAGGCACCGGCCAGGGCGATGGCGCCGTAGATGCCCCGCGAACCCGAGGACGCGGTGACCACGATGCAGCGCGCATCGGCATCAAAATCGTCGGGCAGCTGAACCAGCACGCGGTGTGGCTGCCTGCGGCCGGGCAGGGTCACCAGTGCCTGGTATTCGCGGCCCGTGACCGGTGCCAGCGAGCCATAGAATTCGCCGTAACCGCCGCCAGGCGCGAGATCGGCGATGCCACGCCAGTTGGTCCAGACCGCACGCCGGCGAAGTTCGCCGGGCGTCGGCGCGGCCGGGTCGGCGAAGGCCGGCGGCGTCGGATTGCGCAGCCCCGCCGCGCCCAGCCCCGCCGTCAGCAGGTCGTCGCCGTCACGGTAGGTGCGCAGGTCGATGCCGGCGTCTAGGTCCATCGGTGACGGACCGCCGCCGAGGCTGGTGCAGGCGGACAGGGCCAGCGCGAGGCCGGCCAGCGGAAGGAAACGCAGCAGGCGGGGGCTCTTCATGGCCAGACCTTAGCAAGGGGGTCGTGTGCCGGCATCGTACCTTGGTACGACGCGCCGGCGCGGGAGGCGCTGCTAGGGTTGACCAAGGCTCAACCGGCAAGGGATCTCCATGGGCGAACGTTTTCTTCAGGGCCGAACCGCCCTGGTCACCGGCGCCACTTCCGGGATCGGCCTGGCCATCGCCCAGGCGCTTGCCGCGGCCGGTGCGCGCGTGGCCGTGAACGGCCTGGGCAGCCACGAGCAGATCGAAGCCGCGGTTGCCTCGGTTTGCCAGGCCGGTGCACCCGACGCGACCTTCCTTGGCGCCGATCTCGCCGATGCCGCGGCGGTCGAAACGATGATGCAGGCGCTTGGTGACTGGGGCCCGGCCGACGTCGTGGTCAACTGCGCCGGCGTGCAGCACACCGCGCCGATAGGCGAAATGCCGGCCGCGACCTGGGACAAGCTGATCGCGATCAACCTCAGCGCCGCCTTCCACACGATGCGGCTGGCGCTGCCGGGCATGGTCGGGCGTGGTTTCGGCCGCGTCGTCAACATTGCCTCGGTGCACGGCCTGGTGGCGTCGGTGAACAAGTCGCCGTATGTCGCCAGCAAGTTCGGCCTGGTCGGCCTGAGCAAGGTCGCCGCGCTGGAGGTGGCCGGTGCCGGCAGTCGCGACAGTGGCGGCGTCACCGTCAATTGCGTCTGCCCGGGATGGGTGGAAACGCCCTTGATCGAACCGCAGATCGCCGCGCGCGCCGGTGCGGGCGATCGCGATGCCGGCATCCGCGCCCTGCTCAGCGAGAAGCAGCCCAGCGGCCGCATGTCCCTGCCCGGGGACATCGCCGCGACGGTGCTGTTCCTGTGCCGCCGCGAAGCGCACAACATCACCGGCACCGCCATCCCGGTGGATGGTGGCTGGACTTCGCAGTAATTGGCCGGGCGCTGGCGATAGAATCGGCGCAGTGACCCGCCTCCTAGTCGCCGACGACCATCCGCTCTACCGCCTGGCGCTGACCCAGGCGGTGCGCGGCGTGCTTCCCGATGCGACCATCCACGAGGCCGAGGATTTGCCGGGCGTGCAGGCAGCGCTTGCCGCGTTCCCCGACATCGACCTGGTGATGCTCGACCTGCACATGCCCGGCAGCCATGGGCTGGTCGGCCTGGCCTCGCTGCGCGCCGAACACCCGGGCGTGGCGGTGGCGATGATCTCGGCGCACGAAGACCCCGCGACCATTCGCCGCGCGCTGGCCTACGGCGCCGCCGGTTACCTGACCAAACGCGCCGACCTGGCCGAATTGCAGGCGGGCCTGCGCGCGGTGCTCAATTGCGAACAATGGCTGCCGCCGGCGCTGCGCGACGCGGTGGCCAAGGCGCCGTCCGAACCCGGCGACCGCGAAACCGCCGCCAGGCTCGCCACCCTGAGCCCGCAGCAATTCCGGGTGCTCACGCGTGTCGCCGAGGGCCGGCTCAACAAACAGATCGCCGACGAGCTGGGTATCCAGGAACGCACGGTGAAGGCGCACATGAGTGCCATCTTCGAAAAACTCGGGGTGCGCAACCGCACCCAGGCCGGCGTGCTGCTGGGCAGCCTGGCGCTGGCCGATCCGGCACGCGAGGCCTGATCAGTACCAGTAGGGAATGCGCCAGACCGGCGGCGGCTTGCGGTCGTCCGGCGTCGGGTCCGGCTGCGCTTCCAGCGCCACCACCAGTTCATGCCGGCCGCGGGATTGGCCTGCCAGGGGGATCATGTAGACCAGTCCGCGCAGGTCCCGCGTGGCGTCGCTGTAGAGTTCGGGCGCCAGCGCCAGCGGCTGGCCGTCGAGCGTCACCGCGAAACCCGTCGCGAGGCAGGCCAGCGTGGCCTGGCTGCGTTGCTGCCGGCCGGCGTAGCCGCGCGGCAGGTCCTTGGATTCGGGGCAGGCGTCGAGCATCTGTTCGTGCAGCTGCGGTACGAAGGGCAGCACCAGCGGCAGGTATCGCCCCTGCGCCTGCGGGTCCGGGATGTAGGGCAGGCGCGGTGACTGTGCGGGCTCGTGCAGGCTGGCGTAATGCACGTGGCTCACGCTTTGGGCCTGGTTGGCTTCGAGCAGGGGGAACCGCCCGTACTGCCCCCAGCCGAGGTCGTCCTTGAGCATGGCCAGGGCGGCCATGCTGGCGAGGATGGCGGCGGTGGTGATGCATCCGACGATCCAGTTGCCGCGCCGGTCGCCGACGCTGGTGGTGTAGAGCGTCACCAGCGTCGCCGACTCCCGGCCGACACCGCCGCGCGAATACAGGGCCAGGATCGATTCCATGACGCGTCGCAACCAGTGCCCGCGCGGCAGGCGGTCGCCAAATTGCCGGTCCACCCAAACCACCACCAGCCAGGGCAGCATCAGCACGCCGAGCGCGGCCAGCACCCAGCGCTCGGCGTGTTCGGCGGTTCCGGTCGCCGCGGCCAGCAAGAGCACCACCAGCATCAGCAGCGACGCCACCACGGTGATGGTTCCCATCATGCGCGCCAGGCCGATGCCCAGGCCGAACACGATCGTCGCCTGGTTGTCGGCCTGCTCGATCTGGGTGGGCATGGGCTTCCAGCGGCCCATGATCCAGTCGCGGGTGATCGGGCCGTCGCGCAGCTTTTCCGGCTTCAGACCGCCCGGGAACACCGAGTCCATGCCCACCAGCGCCACCCAGTAGGCGCGCAGCAACAGGTGCAGCACGAAGGCGACCGAAAGCACGACGACGCCGCACATCAGGTACACCAGCGTCATGTCCGCGACCCCCCGCCAGAAGTCGGACAGGCGCGGCGAGATGTGGCTGACCCAACCCGGCAGCCAGGTCGCCAGCTGCACCAGCGTGAACACCGTGGCGCCCGAAAGCAGCAGCTCGACCTCCCAGGTGGGCGTGGTGCGGCGGGGCAGGGTGAGGCGGGCGCTGGGATCGGTATCGGGGGTCGACATGGGCTGGGCTGCGAAAAAGGACTTGTTAGCCTGTCAGACGCCCCGCAGGGCGACAAGCTGACAGTGCTAGCATCGCGGCGCCGGCCAGGGGGCCGAGGAGAATTGCGCGTGTCGAGGTTGGTTTGGATCTTGCTGCTGTTGGCCTTGGGCGTGGGCGCCCACAAGGCGTTTTTCGCCGAACGGGCCTGGTTGCCGCTGGGGGCGCGGGAGTTCAGCAATCCCTATCCCCCGGGTTCGGCCCTGTACGACCAGCACCAGTCGTTCGTGGACCGCGCCAACGCCGACCCGAAACTGCGCGAACGGTTTGCCCGGACGCTGGACAGCAGGGGCCTGTACGCGGAGCTGCAGCTGGCGATGGCGCGTGGTGCGCAATCGCTGGATGCGGCCACCGTGGTCGGCGCCACCCGCGCGATGGCCGCGGTGATCCCGCGCCTTCCCGAGCAGAGCTGCGCGAAGCTGATGCGACCGAGGAACGATTTCGACGAGGCCCTGGGCCGGGACGTGCGCGCCGCTTTCGAGCGCCTGCCGCCACGCCGGCACCGTGAGTTCCTGGAGTTCTACCTGCAGGCACTGAAGGCGGAAGCCCACGGCCTCCCGCGCCTGCCCGTCGACCCCGAGGCCCGTCGGCGGGCCCTGGGCCACCTGGGTGACGCTTATCCCGGCACGTTCGGACAGCGGCTGCAGGGCGTGCTCAGTAATCCGTCGCGGGCCAGCGACGAAGACGCATGCTGGGCGGTCAATTCGCTGACCCACACCTCCACCCAGCTCGACCCTGAAAGCCGCGAAGTGCTTTCGCGCCTGATCTGGGGTGGGGAGGGCTGAAGCGGTGCGCGCGGTCGGCAACGTGCTGGTGTGGCTGGCCGGAGCGGCCTGGGCCAGTCCGATGAGCCTGCTGGCGCTGGTCGCTGGCCTGCTGGCGCTGCCGTTCGGCGCCCGGCCGCGGGTATCGGACGGGGCGCTGGTGTTCGAGCGGTTTCCCTGGGGGCCCGGCGGGGCCCTGGCCCTGGGCAACGTGGTGCTGCACACCGGCCAGAGCCTGGATACGGAGGTACGCACCTATGCCGCCGTCGCGGCCGGCCAGGCCGGCCCCCGGGTCCGGCTGGGCGACCATGAACGGGCCCATGTCTACCAGGCCATGGTGCTGGGGCCGCTGTTCCTGCCGCTGTACCTGGCGTGTGGGGGCATCAGCCACCGTAACCGCTTCGAACTGGCCGCCGACCGCTATGCGCTCACGGGCCGCGGCTGGTGGCCCTGGCCCCGGCCGGCGGTGGTTTGACCGGGCGCAAACCCACCGCGGCGGGCGCTGTTAAACTGGTTTCACGTCCACATCACCCGGTGCCGCCATGCAGGCCCTCGATTTTCCCGGCTGCGACCAACTGATCGCGATGATCGATCGCGCGGTGTCCAGCGATTGCCAGCACCAGACCACCGACTGCATCCGCAACGGCCTGGCCGAACTGATCCGCACCCGCGCGGTGACGCTGCCGGCCTGCGTGCAGGAGCCGGTGACCGACCACTACGCCCGCCGCGAACTCTACCGCTGCGAAAAGTCCGGCTACAGCGTCGTCGCCATGACCTGGGGACCGGGGCAGGGCACGCCCGTTCACGATCATTCCGGCGTGTGGTGCGTGGAAGGCGTCTGGCAGGGGCAACTCGAGATCACCCAGTACGCCCTGCGCGACCAGGATGGCGACCGCGTGCGCTTCGAAGCCGTGGGCACCCAGATCGCGGGCGTGGGTTCGGCTGGCAGCCTGATCCCGCCGCACGAGTACCACGCCATCCGCAACCCCAGCGCCGACGCAGTGGCGATCTCGCTGCACATCTACAAGCAGGCGCTGACCTGTTGTTCGATGTTCCAGCCCGAAGGTGATGGCTGGTACCGCAAGGCGCCGCGGCCCCTGGGCCTGGACGAAGCCGCCTAGCGCGCCTGCGCTGGGCTATAATCGCGCCGCCCACGTGCCGGTGTGGCGGAATGGTAGACGCGGGGGACTCAAAATCCCTTGCCAGCGATGGCGTGTAGGTTCGAGTCCTATCACCGGTACCAGGAGCAGGCGCAGGCGTGGCATGGTCCGGCGCTGCTCAGACCGAAGGCGTGGAGTCCTCCACGCCTTTTTTCTTTTCTAGAGTTTCGCGAGGAACCCGCTGATGGCGGGGCCGAACCGGTCGATGTCGACCAGGAAAGCATCGTGGCCCTGCGGGGATTCCAGGGCCAGGAACTCCGCGTCGGCGCCGCCGGCGCGCAGGCCGTCGGCGACCTGCTCCTGCTGCTGCAGCGGGAACAGGATGTCGGTGTGCACGCCGATCGCCAGCGCGCGCTCAAGCCGGATGCCGGCCAACGCCTTCATGACGTCGCCGCCGCCGTATTCGGCCGCGTCGAACCAGTCCATCGAGCGGCTCAGGTACAGGTAGCAGTTCGGGTCGAAGGTGCGCACGAACCGGAGCGCGTGGCCTTCGAGGTAACGCTCGACCTCGAATTCCAGGCCGAAGGGATCGTCCTCCCGGCACTCGCTGTCCAGGCGCACGCGGCCGAAGCGGCCGTCCCATTCCATCGCCGACCGGTAGGTGACCACGCCCAGCTTGCGCGCGATGCGCATGCCGTTTTCGGGGTAGGCGTGGTCATCGTAGTGGCCCTGGTTCCAGTTCGGGTCCAGGCGGATGGCTTCGCGCTGCAGCGAACGGATGGCGATCGAAAAGGGCAGTGCGCGGGCACTGCCGGACACGTTGATGTGCGAACGCGCGATGCCGGGGAACTGCAGAAGCAGCGCCAGCGCGCTCATGCCACCCATGGAATTGCCGATGACGCTGGCCAGGCAGTGAATGCCCAGCGCCTGCAGCAGGTGCCGGGCGGCGCGCGCGCCGTCTTCGATCGACAGGTCGGGGAAATCCAGGCGATAGGGCTGGCCGGTGCCGGGGTTGATCGAGGCCGCACCGGTGCTGCCCTTGCAACTGCCCAGCGGGTTGACGCAGATGACGTACCAGCGGTTCGTGTCGATCGGCTTGCCCGGGCCAAGCATGGCTTCCCACCAGCCGGGTTCCGGATTGCCCGCGTGCGCAGCCGCGTGCGCGTTGGGCGACAGGCCGGGCAGGATCAGGATGGCGTTGTCGCGGGAAGGGGAAAGCTCGCCCCAGGTTTCGTAGGCCAACTTCGCGCCTTCAAGCGCGCCGCCGCGTTTGAAGGGGAAGGGTCCGGGTAGTTCGACAAAACGGGTGGCCGGCGGGATCGATTCGCTCATTGCACCACTTTAGCAATCACCAGCGTCGCGTTGGCGCCGTCGGCCACGTCCAGCTCCACGGCCATGGCTTCCAGGTCGCCCGGGCTGGCCCCGGCGTCGCCGGAGCGCGAGATCCGCGCCATCAGCAGCACCCGGGCCTGGCCGGAGAGTTTTTGCGCCGGCATCAGGCCGTCGGCGTCGGAAAGCGACACCGTGACCGGGAACGATTCGGCCGGCAGGCGTTTCACCGCCACCGGCAGGCCACCTTCGAGCGTGCGCGCGAACACGTACAGGGTGTCGCCCGGCGCCAGCCGGTCGCCCAGGGCCGGGTCGATATCGACGGTGACCGCCAGGCTCGGTCCGGCCGTGGCTTCCGGTGCCGGCTCGAGCGGCGGCAGGCCCGCCTGTTCGCGCGCCATGTCCAGCTGCGGGCGCAGGGCCTTGGCGGTGTTTGCGTCCACCAGCGGCAGCAGGATGCCCCAGGTGGCCGCGGCATCGGCGGGGCGGCCGGCCTGCAACTGCTGGGCACCCAGGTAGAACAGGGCGCGCTGGTGGTCCGGCCGCAGCGCTACCGCGCGTTCGAGCAAGGCCACGGCATCGGCCGGAAAGCGGCCGTCGGGCGCGGCGCGCATGCGGGCATCGGCCAGCTCGACCATCAGGTCGGGTTCTTCCGGAAGCAGGGCCTGGGCCTTGCCGAACGCGTCGGCGGCGCCGGCCCAGTTACCCTGCGCGGCGTGGCTGCGGCCCAGCAGCACCCAGCCTTCGACACTGCCCGGTTCATCGGCCAGGCGGCGCTCGAGCTGCGCGATGGCTTCTTCCAGGGTTTCGGGTGCCTTCACCTGGGTCGGATCCAGCGCATCGGGCGTGCCCAGCAGCAGGTACAGCCCGGCGGTGCCCACGCCCAGGGCCAGGGCGAGCGCCAGGGCGCTGCGGTGGGCGCCGCGCCAGAGCGGACGCAGGGCGAAGGCCGTCAGCACCCCTACGATGGCCAGCGAGGCCAGCACGAAAGCCGTCATCGTCACCACTCCTGCCCGTCGTCGGGGGATGTGTCCGCGGGCGCCTGGCGCGAGCGGCGCTTCACCACCACGACCACCACGATGGCGCCGCCCAGCAGCAGCGCGGCGGGACCGAACCAGAGCAGCCAGGTGGCCGGGCGCACCGGCGGGTCGTAGAGCACGAACTCGCTGTAGCGCGCGACCAGGTAGTCCTTGATCTGATCGTCGGACTTGCCCTCGCGCATCAGTTCCAGCACCTGCAGGCGCAGGTCGTGGGCGATCTGTGCGTTGGAATCGGCCAGCGACTGGTTCTGGCACATCACGCAGCGCAGCTCGGCCGACAGGTCGCGGAAGCGGGCTTCTTCCGCGGCGTCGCGGAACTCTATCGGTTCGAATGCGACGGCGCCGAACGACAGCGCCAGCAGCAGGCCGAGCAGCCAGCGCCTCACTGGAAGGACTCCAGGAGCGGAAGCAGCTGCGTCTCCACCACCTCGGGGGTCAGCGGGCCGACGAACTTCCAGCGGATGATGCCGTCGGCATCAACCAGGAAGGATTCGGGCGCACCGTAGATGCCCCAGTCGAGCGCGGCGCGGCCTTCGACGTCGGCGATCACCAGCGCGTACGGGTTTCCGAACTGCTGCAGCCAGCGGCGCGCGTCGTCGGCCTCGTCCTTGTAGTCGTAGCCGATGACGCGCAGGCGGCCGGACTCGGCGAGCTCGGTGATCACCGGGTGTTCGTCGCGACAGGCGGGGCACCAGCTCCCCCAGACGTTGAGCAGGTAGGGCTCGCCGAGCAGGTCGTCGCGGGTGACGATGCGGTCGGGCTCGTCGAGCACCGGCAGTGCGAACGCCGGCGCCGGCTTGCCGATCAGCGGCGAGGGGATCGCGCTGGTGTCCTTGCCCGAGTTCATCATCACGCCCACCCCCAGCAGCAGGGCGAGCGCGGCAAAGGCCAGCAGGGGCAGCAGTCGCTTCATCATGCGGGCGCTCCCGGCGTGGCCGGGCGGCGGAAGCGCCGGTCAAGCACCACCACGAAACCACCCGCGGCCATGAACAGCGAACCCAGCCAGATCAGCCGGATCCAGGGTTTGACGTACAGGCGAAGGGCCCAGCCACCGCTCTGGTCCAGTGGCTCGCCCAGTGCGACGTAAAGGTCGCGGCGCAGGCCACCGTCGAGCGCGGCTTCGGTCATCACCTGGCCACCGGCGGCGTAGGCGCGCTTTTCCGGGTGCATCACCGCGATCTCGCGGCCGTCGCGCGACACCACGACGGTGCCGCGGTCGGCGAGGTAGTTCGGTCCGTTCACCTTCTCCACGCCTTCGAACGCGAAGTCGTAGCCGCGCAGTTCAAAGACCTGGCCCGGGCGCGCGGCAACGTCGCGTTCGATGCTGGTCGATTCGGTGATGAAGACGCCGGCCACGAAGATGCCGATGCCGGCGTGCGCCAGCAACATGCCGGTCATCTCGGCGGTGAAGCGCGCGCCCTGGCTGGTCGAGCGCAGGCGCTGCCAGGCGAAACGCGCGGTGCCGGCCAGGATCCACGCCGCGCCGAGCAGGCCGACGGCGGTCTTGGCGGTGCCGTTGGGCCAGGCGAAAAACACGACGATGCCGACCAGCACCGCCAGCGCCGCCCAGGGCGCCAGCCAGCGCACGGGCTGCGACAGGTCTTCGCGCTGCCAGCGCACCAGCGGGCCGAAGGGCACCAGCGCCACCAGCGGCGCCATCAGCAGGATGAACAGCAGGCCGAAGTAGGGCGGGCCGACCGAAATCTTGCCCAGGTCCAGCGCCTCGGCCAGCAGCGGATACAGCGTGCCGAGCAGGATCATGGCCGCGGCGGCGGTCAGCAGCAGGTTGTTGGCCAGCAGGAAGGTTTCGCGCGAGGACGCGGCGAAAGGTTTGCCGGTCTCCAGTTTCGGCGCGCGCAGTGCGTACAGCAGCAGCGAACCGCCGATCACGATGACCAGGAAAGCCAGGATGAACATGCCGCGTTCCGGGTCCGAGGCGAAGGCATGCACGCTGGTCAGCACGCCCGAGCGCACCAGGAAGGTGCCCAGCAGCGACAGCGAGAACGCCGCGATCGCCAGCAGCAGGGTCCAGCCGCGGAAACTGCCGCGCTTTTCCGTGACCGCCTGCGAATGCAGCAGCGCGGCGCCGACCAGCCAGGGCATGAAGCTGGCGTTCTCAACCGGATCCCAGAACCACCAGCCGCCCCAGCCGAGTTCGTAATAGGCCCAGAAGCTGCCCAGGGCGATGCCCAGGGTCAGGAAAGCCCAGGCGACGTTGGTCCAGGGCCGGCTCCAGCGCACCCACTGCGCGTCCACCTTGCCGTCGATAAGCGCCGCCACTGCGAAGGCGAAGGCCACCGCGAACCCGACGTAACCCATGTAGAGCAGGGGCGGGTGGAAGATCATGCCCGGGTCCTGCAGCAGCGGGTTCATGTCGCGGCCTTCCATCGCGCCCGGCAGCAGGCGTTCGAACGGATTGGACGTGAACAGGGTGAAGGCCAGGAAACCCAGCGCCACCATGCCCATCACCGCCAGCACGCGCGCTACCACCGGCGCCGGCAGCCGGCGCGAAAAACGCGCGACCAGCGCGGTCCAGAACACCAGGAACAGAAGCCAAAGCAGCAGCGAACCTTCGTGCGCGCTCCACACGGCCGTGTACTGGTAGGCGCGCGGCAGCAGCGAATTGGAGTTCTGGGCGACGTAGGCCACCGAGAAGTCGTGCACCAGGAAGGCCCAGGTCAGCAGCCCGTAGGACACGGCAACGGCCGCCAGCAGGGCATAGGCCAGGGGGCGTGCGCTAGCCATCCAGGCCGCGTGGCCGCGGTGGGCCCCCAGCAGCGGCAGCACCGACAGCGCCAGCGACAGCATCAAGGCCAGCGCCAGGCTGACCAGGCCGAGTTCGGGCAACACTCAGTAGCCTCCCGGCGCGGCTTGTTCGCCCTTGTCGTCTTCCACTTTGTGCTTTTCGTGCGCCTTGCCCATGGCTTCGGCGACTTCGCGCGGCATGTATTGCTCGTCGTGCTTGGCCAGCACCTGGGTGGCGTGGAATTCGTCGCCGACCCGGCGGCCGGTGGCGATGACTGCCTGGTTCTCGCGGAACAGGTCGGGAAGGATGCCTTCGAAGCGGGCGGTCATCACCGCGTCGCCGTCGGTGACACCGAAGCTGACCTTGAGCGTGCCGTCCTCGCGCTTGAGGCTGTCCTTGGCGACCATGCCGCCGAGGCGGAACACGGCCTGGTCGGCGGCTTCGCCGGCATAGACCTGGCTGGGCGTGTACAGGTAGGTGATGTTTTCGCGCAGGGCCAGGGTGACCAGGCCGGCGGCGACCGCCGAGGCGGCAACCAGGCCCAGGACCAGCCAGAGGCGGCGCTTGCGGGTGGGATGCATCATGGGCTGGGGCTTCCTTGGCGCGCCGATTCGCGGCGGGCGCGCGTGGCGATGGCGCGGCGGGTCCGGTTGATGCGCCAGCGCGGCACCACGAAGTCCCAGGCCAGGTAAAGGGCGAAGACGGCGTAGGCGCCGACCACGTACTCGAGGTAGCTCACGGGCCCTTCTCCAGGCTGGCGCGGGCCCAGTCCTTGCCGGCCTCGCGCTCGAGGTTGTCGGCGCGCGCGCGCTGCAGCAGCGAACCGACGAACCAGAACTTGGTGGCGAACACCATCACCCAGAGCGGCCAGGCCATGGACGCATCCATCGTCGACTCGCCGAAAAGTTTGATCGTCGCGCCCTGGTGCAGGGAGTTCCACCACTCCACCGAATAGCGGATGACCGGCAGCAGGGCCACGCCGACGAGGGCCAGGAAACTGGCGGCGCGCGCCGCCGCGCGGCGATCCTCGATGGCCGAGTACAGGCCGATGACGCCCAGGTACATGAAGAGCAGCACCAGCTCGGAGGTCAGGCGCGGGTCCCAGTCCCACCAGGTGCCCCACATGGGCTTGCCCCAGATCGAACCGGTGGCCAGCGTCACCGCGGTGAACAGCGCGCCGACCGGGGCGCAGGCCATGGCCAGGATCTCGGCCAGCTTGATGCGCCAGATGAGCGCGATGCCTGCGTACACGGCCATCAGCCCGTACACGAACAGGCTCATCCACGCCGCCGGTACGTGGATGTAGAGGATGCGGAAGCTGTCGCCTTGCTGGTAGTCGGCCGGCACCACGAGCAGGGCGCCGTAAAGACCGATGGCCATGCCGACCAGGCCCAGGCCGAATCCCCACGGCGTCCAGCGCGCGGCGAAGCGGTCGAAGGTCGGGGGCGAACCAAGTTGGTGGAACCAGAGCAGGACGGGATTCACGGCGGTGTTTTCAGGTCAGGGCGATACGGATCGCCGCGGCGGCGACGAGCGGGGCGAGCACGATGGCAAGGACCAGGCCGGCGGCCATCAGCAGCAGGGCGCCAGCCCAGGGCAGGCCTTGCGCGGCGGCCATCACGCTGCCTGCCCCGAAGACCAGCACAGGCAGGAAAAGAGGCAGCGCCAGCAGGGCCAGAAGCATACCAGAGCGCCTGATCCCGACGGTCAACGCCGCCACCACCGCACCCAGCAAACTCAACAGCGGCGTGCCCAGCAACAGCGAGACCAGCAGCACCGGCAGGAGTTCCCCGGGCAGGTAGAGCAGCTCGGCCAGCACGGGCGTCAGCAGTACCAGGGGCAGGGCCGTGGTGACCCAGTGCACGGCCACCCGCACGGCGATCAGCCAGGCCAGAGGCACCGGCGCCAGCAGCATCTGTTCAAGGCTGCCGTCCTCGAGGTCGCCGCGGTAGAGCGAATCGAGCGCCAGCAGGCCGGCCAGCAGCACCGCCACCCACAGCACGCCGGGCGCGATACGCGCCAGCTGCTGCGGATCGGCGCCCAGCGCCAGCGGGAACAGCGCCACCACCATCACCGCGAACAACACGGGCTGGGCGGCGTCGCCGCGCCGGCGCCAGACCAGGCGCAGGTCGCGCCGGGCCTGGGCGCGCGCCACGGCCAGCAGGGACGGCATCGCGTTCATGCCGGGCTCCGCGGCGCGGCGAGTTCAAGCGTGCGCACCGGGACCGGGGGTGCCGCATAGGCGCCGTGGGTGGTCAGCAGCACGGCGCCGCCCGTGGCCAGGTGGGCCTGGATGAGTCGGTTCACGAGGGCGATGCCGTCCAGGTCGAGATTGGCGTAGGGCTCGTCGAGCAGCCACAGCGGTGCCGACTGCAGGCGCAGGCGGGCCAGGCCCAGGCGTTTGTTCTGGCCGGCCGACAGGCGCCGCGCCGGGCTGTCCTCGTAACCGGCCAGGCCGACGTCGGCCAGGGCCTGCTCCAGGTCCAGGTGGCCGGGAGCGCCGGCCAGCGCGCGGGCGAACTCGAGGTTCTCCAGGGTCGCCAGCTCGGCCTTGTGGCCGGGGAGGTGGCCCAGGTAGGCGCTGCCGCGGGCGAGGTGGTCGCGGTCGACGATGCGGCCCGCCAGCCGCACTTCGCCGGCGTCGGCCGGCAGCAGACCGGCCAGCACGCGCAGCAGGGTGGTCTTGCCCGCGCCATTGCCGCCCAGCACCAGCAGCGCTTCGCCGGCCGGCAGCACGAAATCGAGCGGGCCGAACACCGGTTCGTCGTTGCGTGCGAAACACAGCCCGCGGGCTTGCAGCAGCGGGACGTCGGCGGCCGGGGAAGGAGTCATCGCGGCGGCATGCTACCGGCTCGCCCGCGGCCGCGCCATGACGGGGATCAATGCCAGTCGGCGATGCAATGCAGGCCTGCGCGCAAGGCCTGGTTCAGGCAGGTGAAAAACGCTGTCCGTGTCTCCTTTTGATATTACGGCCCTCGTGCGGGAGAATCGGACGTTCGTCCACTTGCAGGATCGTCTTCATGCGTGCCAGCCCCCTCATGCTTGCCATCGCCCTGAGCCTTGGTCTTCCCCTGGCCGCCCAGGACGCCGGTGCGCGCTCGACGGCCCCGGTGAAGGCGAAGGCCGGCACCCAGGACACCTGGATCGTGGTGTTCGAAGAAGCGCCCGCGGCCAGCTTCCGCGGCTTCAAGCCCGGCGACAGCCAGCGGCCGAAGCTGGCCGCCACCAGCCCCGCGGCCACCGGCGCGATCAAGTACGATTCGCGCAGTGCCGCTGCCCGCGACTACGTGGATTACCTGGGCGAACTGCGGGACTTGCGCCTGTCCGACTTCTCGGCGCGCCTGGGCCGCCAGCTGGAACCGACCTATACCTACGCGCACGCCACCAACGGCGTGGCCCTGAAGCTGACGGACGCCGAGGCGCAACAGCTGCGCGGCCTGTCCGGCGTTGCCAGCGTCACCCGCGACTACAAGATTCCCCTGAACACCTCGAACGGCCCGGAATGGATCAATGCCGACGAGATCTGGAGCGGCGCCGTCACCGGTACGCCGCGACGCGGCGAGGGCGTGGTGGTCGGCGTCATCGACTCGGGCATCAACCGCACCCATGTCGCCTTCAGCGGCGCCGGCCACACCAACCCCCTGGGCAGCTTCCGCGGCTATTGCATCAGCACCCCGTCGGCCTGCAACAACAAGCTGATCGGCCTTTACGACTTCACCGTCAACAACACCGGCAACGCCGACCCTGTCGATGCCGACGGCCACGGCACCCACGTCGCGGCCACGGCCGTGGGCAATCCGTTCGGAGCCGCCGACTTCACCGGCGTCGCCCCCCGCGCGAACCTCATCGCCTACCGCGCCTGCGAGGACGGCTGCCTTTCCAGCGCCACCATCCGGGCGATCGACCAGGCGGTTGCCGACGGCGTCGACGTCATCAACTACTCGCTGGGCAGCGACCCTTCGGACCCCTGGCTGTTTTTCGACGTGCCCACCAACAACGCCTCCGAGGCGTTCCTGGCGGTACGCGAAGCCGGCATCATCGCCTCCGTGGCGGCGGGCAACGACGGCCCGGATGCCGGCACCGTGGGCAGCCCTGCCGCTTCGCCGTGGACCTTCGGCGTGGCCGCGGCCACGCACGACCGCAATGGCGTCCAGAACGCCGACCTGCTGGCCGCCTTCAGCGGCCGGGGTCCGGTGGTGCCCCTGAGCGTAATCAAGCCCGACATCACCGCGCCCGGCGTTTCCATCATTTCGGCGGGCATTTCCGGCTCGACCTCGATCGCCCAGCTGAGCGGTACCTCGATGGCGGCGCCACACGTCGCCGGTGCGGCCGCATTGGTGAAGTCCACCAACCTCGCGCTCAGCGCCGACCAGGTGATGTCGGCCCTGCACCTTACTGCCCGGCCGTCGGTGCGCCGTGCCGCGCCGCTGCCGCCGGCCACGCCGCATGAACAGGGCTCGGGCATGGTCGACGTGGCCAAGGCCGCGCGGGCCGGTCTGTACCTTGAAGTGCCCGCCGGTGCCTTCCGCGCCGCGCGATCGAGCGTATTCACCGGCGGCGCCGAAAACCTGAACCTGCCCACCATGGCGCACGCGGCCTGCTTCCAGAGCTGCACGCTGACGCGCAGCTTCAAGGCGATGCCGGGCGCTGGCGGCACCACCTACAGCGTGCAGGCCAGCCTGGGCGCCGGGGCCACCATCACGCCCAGCGTGACCAGCTTCGCCGCCAGCACGGGCGGCACCTCGGTGAATTTCACCATTTCCGCGCAGGACGCCTCGCTGGTAGGCCAGTGGCTCTATGGCGAGGTCGTGCTGACCAATACCAGCGGCAACGGTCGTCCCGACCTGCGACTGCCGCTGGCCGTGTACTTCACGCCGCTGTCGGACGAATCGGGCGTGCCGGCCGAAATCCTCATCGAGACCGACCACGAACGTGGGTTCGTCGACGTCGACCTGCACTCGCTGCTTGAGCTTCCGGACGCGCGCTTCGTCGCCACCGAGCTGGGCGAAGCCAGCGTGCAGGTGCGCAACATTCCCGTCGACCCGACCCGCAACGACGCGTTCGACGATGTTTCGCAGAACTACAGCGAAACCTTCCAGGTGCCGGCCGGCTCGGGCGAAACCTTCCGCATCCGTGTCTCCACCGAGGCAGCGCAGCCCGACATCGACCTGTTCGTCGGCCGCGACACCAATGCCAACGGCCTGCCGGATGAAAGCGAGCAGCTTTGCAGTTCGACGACGTCCGAATCCAACGAACTGTGCAGCTTCGATATCGCTGGCGTAGGCGACCCGCAAACCTTCTGGTTCATGGTCCAGAACTGGGATGGTGCCGGGCAGAACGTGAGCATCAGCCGGGCCGTCGTGCCCACCTCCGCGGGTTCCGGCGAGCAACTGGTGGCGACCGGGCCGGGCAACACCGAGGTCAACCAGCCCTTCACGGTGCGCGTGGGTTACGACGATCCGGGCATGGGCCAGGGCGCGGAACGTGTCGGCCTCATCGCCATCCAGAACCAGCCGGGTGCGACGATCCTGGAAGTCCCGGTGCGCATCAAGCGTACCGGCAGCACGCCGTCGCCCTTCGCCCTGTCCACCGGCCAGGCGCGCGAGGTGCGGCTGGCCGCGGGCGCCGCGCATGAGACCCTGGTCTTCGACGTGCCGGCCAACGCCACGACCGTGAGCTTCCAGACCCAGGGCACCGGGTCGGTTTCGCTGTACGCCGCGCACGTGCCCAGCCCGACCGGGCCGGTCATCGCGCCGGCACCCGCGCGCGGCGCCGCCGGGGTGCTCTCCGCCACTGCCGCAGGCGCCAACCAGACCATCACGGTCACCGGCGCCAACCTCAAGCCGGGCCGCTGGTACGTGACGCCGGTCAACACCGGTGCCAGCACCACGTCGGTGAACGTCAGCGCGACGATCACCGCCAGCACCGGCACGCTGAAGGTCAAGGGCGGCTCCTATTACCCGCCGGGCCGCGGTGGCCACGGTATCTTCATGTATCCCGCGGGCACCGAGCAGGCAGTGCTCTGGTACACCTACTTCCAGGACGGCACGCCGACCTGGTACTACATGCAGGCACCTCAGCCGGGCAACAACGGCAGCTGGACCACGCCGATCTACCGCGCGGCCTGGAATGGTTCAAGCAACCATCTGGTGGAAGTCGGCGAGGCGGTCATGACGGCCACCACGGACAGCCAGTTCAGCTTCGCCTACAACCTCGACGGATTCACCGGCGTCGAGTCGATGGACGCCTTCCTCACGGGCTGCCCGACGATCAGCGGGCAGCCGGTGGACGCCAGCGGCAACTGGTTCGACCCGGCGCGCGCGGGCAGCGGCTACAGCGTGCAGCTGGCGACCAACTATGAGTTCTTCGCCGCGTTCATCTACGACGACATCGGCGTGCCGCGCTTCCTGGCGGCCGAACGTGGCGGCGCCTTCAACGCCGGCGCCGGCGCCATCCAGCTCGACCAGCTGCAGGGTTTCGCGCCGCTCGGGGCCCATTCGGCGCCGGTGCGTTCGCCGGTCGGTACGCTCAGCCGGCAGTTCACCGCCAATGCCCTGTCCGGCATCAACGTGGCCGCCACCTTCGGTAACGGCGTGTCGGGTGGCTGGAACGTCAACGATGCGGTGGTGTCGCTGGGCGATACGCAGGGCTGCGCGCCCTGATCAGCGGCCGCCAGGCTGGCAACACGGGAAGCGGCCTTCGGGCCGCTTCTTTCGTATGATCGTCCTGTCCCCCGAATTGGAAGCAACGATGCGACTGGAAACCAAGCTGCCCAAGGTCGGAACGACCATCTTCACCGTCATGTCCCAGCTGGCGCTGGAACACAAGGCGGTGAACCTGGGGCAGGGCTTCCCGGACTTCGCCGTGCCGCAGCGGCTGGTGGACGCACTGTCGCGGGCGATGGCCGAAGGCCGCAACCAGTACGCGCCGATGCACGGCATCCCGGCGCTTCGCCAGGCGATCGCCGCCAAGACGGCGCGCTGTTATGGCCGCGAGGTCGACCCGGACGCCGAGGTCACGGTCACCAGCGGCGCCAGCGAGGCCATCTTCGACGCGGTGCTGGCGGTGGTGCGGCCGGGCGAGGAAGTCGTGGTGCTCGACCCCTGTTACGACTGCTACGAGCCAGCGATCGAGCTGGCCGGTGGCGTGGCGGTGCACGTGCCGCTGGACCCCCAGGACTTCACCGTTGACTGGCAGCGGGTGCGCGAGGCGATCACGCCGCGCACGCGCATGCTGATGATCAACAGCCCGCACAATCCGTCTGGCGCGATGCTCACCGAGGGTGACATGCGCGAGTTGGCCAGCGTCTTGCGCGACACGTCCATCGTGCTGCTGTCGGACGAGGTGTATGAGCACATCGTCTTCGACGGCGCCCGCCACGAAAGCGTATTGCGCCATCCCGAACTGGCCGGGCGTGCCTTCGTGGTGTCGAGCTTCGGCAAGACCTACCACTGCACCGGCTGGAAGGTCGGCTACGCGGTGGCGCCGCCGGCGCTGACCGCGGAATTCCGCAAGGTGCACCAGTACAACACCTTCTGCACCTTCGCCCCGGCCCAGTTCGCCTTTGCCGAGATGCTCGAACTCGAGCCCTCGCACTACGAGGAGCTGGGCGCGTTCTACGAAACCAAGCGTGACCGCTTCCGCGAACAGCTGCAGGCGACGAAGCTGCGGCCCTTGCCGGTGCCGGGCGGGTATTTCCAGCTGGTGGACTATTCGGCGGTCAGCGACCTGCCCGACGCCGAGTTCTGCCGCTGGCTGACCATCGAGAAGGGCGTGGCGGCGATCCCGCTCTCACCGTTCTACGCCCGGCCGCCCGACGGCCAGCGCCTGGCGCGACTGTGCTTCGCCAAGGAAGCGGCGACACTGAATGCCGCCATCGAAAGACTCGAGGCGCTCTGAGCATGCAGGACCTGCGGATATCGCTGGTCCAGGGCGATACGCTCTGGCACGACCCGGCCGGCAACCGGGCCATGTACGCCGACATGATGGCGCCGCTGGCGGGCCAGACCGACCTGGTGCTGCTGCCGGAAACCTTCACGTCCGGCTTCAGCAACGAGGCGTTGGCGGACGCCGAAACCATGGACGGCCCCACCGTGGCCTGGCTGCGCGACCAGGCGCGGGTGCTCGATGCGGTGGTCACCGGCAGCGTGCAGGTGCGTGACGGCGAGGGTGTCTACAACCGCATGCTGTGGGCCACGCCGGACGGCGACCTGCAGCATTACGACAAGCGCCACCTGTTCCGCATGGCCCGCGAACACGAGCGTTATGCCGCCGGTCGCCGGCCGGTCACGGTGGAGCTCAAGGGCTGGCGGGTGCGGCCGCTGGTCTGTTACGACCTGCGTTTCCCGGTGTTCATTCGCAATCGTTTCGACGTCGAGGCGCCCGGGCGCTTCGACTACGACCTGCTGCTGTTCGTGGCCAACTGGCCGGCGCCGCGCCGCCACGCCTGGCGCACGCTGCTGATGGCGCGGGCGATCGAGAACCTGGCCTGCGTGGCGGCGGTCAATCGCGTCGGCAGCGACGGCAATGGAATCGCCTATGCCGGCGACAGCGCCGTGCACGACTTCCTTGGCATGCCCCAGGTGGAGCTGGGCGACCAGCCGCAGGTGGCAACCGCCGTGCTGTCGGCAGCGCGACTGGCGGAACATCGCGAACGGTTCCCGGCCCAGCTCGACGCCGACCGGTTCAGCCTGCTCGACTGATTCAGCGGCTGGCGGCGACCATCACGCGTTTGCCGTAACGCAGCTGTTCGTAGCCGTCGGCCGGCACCGGCAGCAGGCGGACGTCGCGGAAACCGACCTTGCGCAGCACCCAAAGCAGGGCTTCGAGGCTGGGCACCAGGCAGATGCCGGTGGTCGAGGTTTCGGGGCCGTGGGTTTCCTCGGTTTCATCCACGATGGCGAAGTTGCCCATCATTGGCTTGACGAAGGTGTGGTGGCCGTAATCAAGCGGACCCGACAGGTTCGGCGCCACCTGGGTTTCAACCAGGCACAGGCCGCCATCGGCGGTCAGATCGAACGCGGTGCGCAGGGCGCCGACCGGATTTTCCAGGTGGTAGATCAGGCCCAGGCACAGCACCAGGTCGGCGCGACCGGTGGCGGCGGCATCCAGTGAATGCACGTCGGCCTGGTCGAACTGCAGGTCCCGCCCGCAGCCGGCGGCTGCCAGGCGCGCGTGTTCGACATGGTCGGCACGGGCGTCGAAGCCGCGCACCCTGCCGAAGCCCAGGTCCAGCAGCTGGTGGGCGAACCAGCCCTCGTGGCAGGCGAGGTCGATCGCGTCCAGCGTTTCCCGCGGCTGCTCGCCGAAGTGCGACTGCACGGCCTCGCCCAGCATCGCCGCCCGCGTCGTGTGCACCGGCGCCACGTCGGGCGGCGGGTAGGTCGGTACCACCTGGCCGGATGCCAGGCGGAACGGATAGAACCACTCGCGGGCCAGGCAGCGGGCCTCGATGTCGGTCATCGGTCAGTCGTCCGAGGGCAGGCCTTCAGGGCGCTTGGGCTTGAAGCCACGCGGACCACCGCCGGCTTTCTGGCCACCGCCGCCGCCGCCACCGGGGCGACGCGGGCCACCGGGCTTCTTCGGGCCGCCATAGGGGCTGGCGCCGGCGTTTCCGCCGGGACGGCCGCCACCGCCCGGCCGGCCAGCGCCGGCGGGTTTGCCCGGGCCAGGCCGGCCAGCGGCCGGACGGGCGCCGTAGGGGCTGGCCGGCTTGCCGGGCCGCGCGCTGCGCGGCGGCGCGACCTTGGAGCCGGTTTCCACGCCTTCGGGCACGTACCAGCTGCGGAAGGCCGCCGGGTTGGCGTCGTGGCCACCGTGGTGGGTCGGCTGCGCATCGCCGCGCGGGCCGCGTGGCTTGCCGCGCTTGGCGCCGGCCGGGCCCTGGCCGGGACCGCCGATGCGGTTGCCGAAGTTGTCGTCACGGGCGCCACCGCGGCCGGGACCACGCTTGCCCTTGCCGGCACCGGCGCCGCCGCCGGGGCGACCCCGGCCGCGTCCACGCGGTTCCTCGCGAACATGGTCGAAGCGGCGCAGCTCGCGCGATTCTTCGTCGATGGCGCCGTTGACGTAGGACGTCTGCTTGCGGTCCTTGCCGACCTGGATTTCGGTGGGGCGCGACTTGCGCTGGCCAATGACCGGCTGCAGCGTCAGCACCGCCGGCTTGTCCTCGAGCTTGAACTGGGCACGCAGCTTTTCCACCTGCTCCGGCGCCAGCTCTTCGCTGTGGCCGCGCTTGAGCGGCCGCGGCAGCGGGGTCGAGCCATAACGCACGCGCTTGAGGCGGCTGACCTGGAAGCCCTGCGATTCCCACAGGCGGCGCACTTCGCGGTTGCGACCTTCGCTGAGCACCACGTTGAACCAGGCATGCGAATCGGAGCTGCCGATGCGTTCGATCGAATCGAACTTGGCCAGCCCGTCCTCGAGCTCGACGCCCTTGGCCAGGCGCTGCACGACCTCTTCGGCGACCTCGCCGTGGATGCGGCAGACATACTCGCGCTGGATGTTGGACGAGGGATGCATCAGCGCATTGGCAAGCTCGCCATCGGTGGTGAGCAGCAGCAGGCCGGTGGTGTTGATATCCAGTCGGCCAACCGCGATCCAGCGCGAGCCCTTCAGGCGCGGCAGGGATTCAAAGACGGTCGGACGGCCCTCGGGGTCGTCGCGCGTGGTCACTTCGCCTTCGGGCTTGTTGTACAGCATCACGCGCGCCGGTTCGGTCAGGGCGGTGGCCACGAAAACCTTGCCATCGAGTTCGACGCGGTCGCCGCTGCAGACCGACTGGCCGGTGCGGGCGACTTCGCCGTTGACCTTCACCAGGCCCTGGGCGATGCGGTCTTCGAGGGCGCGGCGGGAGCCCAGGCCGGCCTGGGCCAGCACCTTGTGCAGGCGCTCCTCGGCCTTGGCGGCGGCGGGCTGGCTGCCCTTCTCCTTGAGGGATAGGACTTTCTTCGGGGTGTTGCTCATGACGATTGCTCCGGCGCGGCGTCTTCGCCGGCCTCTTCAGAAGGTGGGGGAGTGGCCGAGATGTCCTGGGCCACGGCCGCGGCGGCAACGCCGGCGGGCATGTCGAAGGGCAGCTGCGGCTCGAGTTCGGAAATGTCCTTGAGCTCCGCCAGCGGCGGCAGCTCGTCGAGGCTCTTGAGCCCGAAGTAGTCGAGGAAGGCCTTGGTGGTGCCGAACAACGCCGGCTTGCCCGGTACGTCGCGGTGGCCGACCACGCGCACCCACTCACGCTCCTCGAGCAGCTTGACGGTGTTGGTGCTGACGGCCACGCCGCGGATCTGTTCGATCTCGCCGCGGGTGATCGGCTGGCGGTAGGCGATCAGGGCCAGGGTTTCGAGCGTGGCGCGGGTGTACTTGGCCTGGCGTTCGGTCCAGAGGCGCGCGACCCAGGGGTGCACCTGGGCCTTCACCTGGAAGCGGAAGCCCGAGGCCACCTCGACCAGTTCGACGCCGCGGTCGGCGCAGGCCTCGCGCAATTCGTCCAGCGCCTGCTGCAGGCTGCCGTTGGGCGCGGGCTCGTCCTCTGGGAACAGGCCGGCCAGCTGGGCCAGGGTGAGCGGTTGCGGGGCCGCCAGCAGGGCGGCCTCGACGATCTGTCGGATCAGGGTCTGGTCCATGGGGTTCGGCTGTCTCGGGTCAGTCGTTCGGCGCGTCGGCGCCGGTGTCGTCGGAGGTCGGGTCGGGCAGGGCGGCTTCGACGTCGTCGTCGCTGGCGGCCAGGGATTTCACGTAGATCGGCGCCAGCGGGGCTTCCTGCACGATTTCGAGCAGTTGCTCCTTGGCCAGTTCCAGGATGGACAGGAAGGTCACCACCACGCCCAGCCGGCCTTCCTCGACGGTGAACAGGGTCTGGAAAGCGTGGAACTGGTGGTCCGCGAGCCGGCTGAGCACCTCGCCCATGCGCTGGCGAACGCTCAGCGCCTCGCGGCGGATCGCGTGGTGGGTGTACAGGTCGGCGCGCTTCAATACGTCGCGCAGGGCCAGCAGCATTTCGGTCAGGTCCACCGGCGGCGGCGCCTTCACCGCGCTGCGGTCGGGCACGTGCACCGAGGCCAGGGCGGTGTCGCGATCGAGCCGGTCGAGCTGGTCGATGTCCTCGGCGGCCTTCTTGTAGCGCTCGTATTCCTGCAGGCGTCGCACCAGCTCGGCGCGCGGGTCGGCCTCGTGGCCTTCCTCGGCCGGCGGGCGCGGCAGCAGCATGCGCGACTTGATCTCGGCCAGGATCGCGGCCATCACCAGGTATTCGGCGGCCAGTTCGAAGCGCATGTCCTGCATCACCCCGATGTAGTCCACGTACTGCCGGGTGATTTCGGCGACGGGGATGTCCAGGATGTCCAGGTTCTGGCGGCGGATCAGGTACAGAAGCAGGTCCAGCGGCCCTTCGAAGGCCTCGAGGAACACCTCGAGTGCATCCGGCGGGATGTACAGGTCCTGCGGCATCTGCAGCACCGGCTGGCCCTTCACCAACGCCAGCGGCATTTCCTGCTGCTGGGGGTGCGGGGCGCGCGCGGCGTCCTGCGCGATCGGTTCGCTCATCGGCGGCTCATGCAATGTTCGTGGGCTCTCATCGAGCGGGGGCCCCTCCGGCCCGGGTGTTCGGGTGTTACAGCGCCACGGGATGGAAACCCTGGCGGATGACTTCGGGCTGATCGCCCGTGCAGTCGACGATGCTGGTGGGGCCGGGTTCGCAGTCCTCGGCATCCAGCATTACATCGACCCAGCGCAACCAACGTTCTGCGACCTGCTCGGCCTCGTGGCTGTTCGGATGTTCTTCGTCCGGCAGCACCAGGCTGGTGGACAGCAGGGGTTCACCTACGGACTCCAGCAGCATCCGGATCACGCCATGGTCGGGCAGGCGGATGCCGATGTCGCGGCGCTTGCTGCGGCCGGCGTTCTTGATGCGCTTGGGCAGGTCCGGGGAGGCTGGCAGGATGAACGTGCATGGCCCCGGGGTCAGCGATCTGAGCAGCCTGAAGGCTGGATCGTCGAGCCGGGCCAGGCGGCCAGCCTCACTCAATTGCCGACAGAGTAAGGTGAAAGGGTGCCGGCTGTCCAGTTCGCGCAGGCGCTGGACCCTTTCCTCGGCGTCCCGGGCCTCCAGGCCCCAGGCCAGCGAATAACCGGCATCGGTCGGCACCAGGGCCAGCCCGCCGTCGCGGATCACGGCCACGGCCTTGTCCACGAGCCGCTGCTGCGGGTTGACCGGGTGCACCATCAATCTTTCTGCCATGCCCGATTGTGCCCGGGTTGCGGGCGATTGCGCGAATGTTTCTCCTCCCGCGCAAGGCCGCGGCCGGCTAAAGTCTGCGGGAATTCCCGCCGGGGTCCCCGCCGATGTACCGATTCCTGCTTCTGTTCGCCTGCCTTTCAGCCCTGCTTTCCACGAGTCCGCCGGCGGACGCGACGCCTGGCCCCGCTTCCAGCATCCCGGTTGAGCATTTCCTCGACCTCGAAGCCTTTGGCACCCTGAAGATATCGCCGGATGGCAGGCATATCGCGGCGACGGTGCCCCACGACGACCGCGTGGTGCTGGTGGTGCTGCGGCGGGAGGACATGAAGCAGACCGCGGCGGTGAACATCGAGAAGAACGGCATCGTCAGCGGGTTCTGGTGGGCCAATGACCGGCAGCTGCTTTACAAGGTCGCCACCCGCCACGGCCCGCTCGACCACCCGGTGTCCAATCCCTACCTCTATATGGTCGACGTCGACGGCAACCCGCGCCCCGTCAACAAGAACGAGCCGATGTGGCTCGTCGACCGGCTCAAGGACGACGAACACCATGTCCTGGTGTCGCTCGGATCTTCGCGCCGCTACGGCGTGGGTCGGGTCGACCTGCGCACGGGCAAGATCAAGGCCCAGAAGGTCAGTTGGCCGGCGCACGCCAATTCGACCTACTACCTCGACAACGCTGCGCAGGTGCGGGGCGTGCGCGGTTACATGAACAACGAGATGTATCCGCGGCTGTGGGTGATGGACGGCGCCGGCGAGTGGCAGGAGACCAACAACGAAAACGCCGGTGACGATGCCCAGTACATCGTCGGCTTCTCCGCCGACAATTCCCGTGCCTACCTGATGGCCGAACGCCGCACCGGCACCGATGAGTTCCTGGAGATGGACCTGGCGACGCTCAAGACGCGGCCGCTGCTGCGCAACCCGCGGGTCGACGCCTTCAATACGCTCAGCTCGCCGGTGCATGGCGGCATCATCGCCGTGGTGTACCTGGACGGAAAGCCCAGGCTGGAATACGTGGCGCCCGAGGATCGTCATGCCGTCGAACTGAAGAAGCTGGCCAGGGCTTTCCCGAACGCCTACGTCTACCCCACGTCCTACGCCCTCGACGGCGAGCTGGGTGTTTACCAGGTGTCCTCCGACCTCGATCCGGGTGAGTACTACCTCGTCGACCACGCCAACGGCAAGGCGCACTTCCTGGCCGCGCGCAGCGAGCGCCTGGACCCCCGGCAGATGTCGCCGACGCAGGTCGTGCGCTTCAAGGCGCGGGACGGCATGGAGATCGAAGGTTTCCTCACCGTGCCCAAGGACCGGCCGGCCGGCACGCCCGGCGCCCTGGTGGTGATGCCCCATGGCGGCCCGATCGGCGTTTTCGACCGCTGGGGCTTCGATTCCGAGGTGCAGCTGCTGGCCAGTCGCGGTTATGCCGTGCTCAAGGTCAACTTCCGGGGCTCGGGCAATTACGGAAAGGCATTCCGCGAAGCGGGCCACCGCCAGTGGGGCGGCAAGATGCAGGACGACCTCACCGATGCCACGCGATGGACCATCGCCGAAGGAATCGCTGCCCCGGGCCGGATCTGCCTCTACGGCTCCAGCTATGGCGCCTATGCGTCGATGATGGGCCTGATCCGCGAACCTGAGCTCTACGCCTGCGGGATTGGCAACGTCGGGGTCTACGACATGCCCCAGCTCTACCGGGAAGAATCCGTCGGCAGCCGATTCTCACGCAGCTACATGGATGAGGTCCTGGGCAGCAGCGACCTCGCCAGCATCTCGCCGCCCAGCCTGGCGCGCGCGATTCGCGTGCCGGTGCTGCTCGGCGCCGGCGGCGACGACCGCACCGCGCCGCCACACCACACCCGCAGCATGCGCCGGGCCCTGCACAGTGCCGGCGTGCCGGTCGAAATGAAAATCTATGGTGAAGAAGGCCATGGCTACTTCGACAAGGCCAACCAGCTCGACTGGGCCAACCGGGTGCTGAACATGCTGGACCGGACCATCGGGCGGGGCCGTGGCCAGGGCCAGCCTGAGCCGAACTGATTTCAACACAAGGGTCCGGATTTCCAATGACGATGAGCGTGTTCCCGATTCGCTGCTGCCGCGCCGCCATGCTGGTTTGCGCCCTGGTCGCCACGGCAGCCCAGGCGCAGCCGCCGGCGCGCCCCGCCGACATTCCGCTCTCGGCTTTCGTCGCGGGCGCTGAGTTCAACAACCTGCGCATCTCGCCGGGAGGCAGCTATTACGCGGTGTCGGTGCCTCAGGAAAAGGAGACCGTGCTGCTGATGCTGCACGCGGCCGACCTGCAGCGGGCCGGCCACGTGAAATTCGACGAGGAGGCGCACGTCACCGGGCATCGCTGGGTCAACGACCAGCAGCTGGTGTTCGTCGTGGCGACCCAAAGAGGCCGGCTGGCCCAGCCCCGGGTGAACAACACGCTCTACCTGACCGAAGCGGAAGGCGGCAAGGTCCGCGCGGCGACCAAGCAGATGGTCTGGCTGCACGACACCCTTCGCGATTCGGACGACCACGTGCTGGTGGGCCACTTCGGCGTCGCCGGCGCTCCCGGCGTATCGCGCATGGACCTGCGCAACGGGCGGGTCGAGATCAACAAGGTCGGCGGGCCGCCCATCGCGGGCCCCGACTACTACACCGACCCGGCCGGACGGCTGCGACTGGCCGTGGGCTACCGCAACAACGAGATGTTCCCGGGCCTGTACCGCCGCAGCGACGAAGGTGAATGGCTGCTCGTGCATTCGGCCAATGAAACCCGCCGAGGCGTCGGCGTGCTGGGTTTCAGCGCCGACGGCGGCACCGCCTACGTCGTTGTCGAGGAAAACGAGGGGCCTGATGGCATCTACTCGCTGGACCTGTCCAGCGGCGAACTCAGGCTCGCGCATCGCGATCCCCGCGTGGATCCCGCGGGAAGCCTGGTATCGGCGATCGATGGATCGCTGCTGGCCGTCCGCTTCCTCGACGGCCGTCCGAAGCTGTGGGAACTGCAGCCCGACGCGGCACCGCTCGTGCAACTGCGCAGCATCCAGAGGGCATTTCCAGACTCGCTGGTGCTGCCGACGTCCTACACACGCGACGGCAAACAGGGCATCTACCTGGTCAGCTCCGACACCGACCCCGGCCAGTATTTCCACGTCGACCATGCCAGCGGGCAGGCACGTTTTGTGGTGGCGCTGTCGCGGCAGCTGCCGCCGGCCCTGATGTCGCCGACCGAGCCGATCCGACTTACGGCCCGCGACGGGCTGGAACTCGATGGCCTGCTGACGCGGCCGGTCTCGGCCAAGGGCAGGCCCGCGCCGCTGGTGGTGCTTCCGCATGGCGGGCCGATCGGCGTTCACGACGCCTGGGGCTTCGACCCGGAAGTGCAAATGCTGGCCAGCCGCGGATTCGCCGTTCTGCAGGTGAACTTCCGCGGCTCGGGCAACCGGGGCAAATCCTTCCGTGAGCGCGGCAATGGTGAATACGGCCGCGGCATGATCAACGACCTCGAGGACGCCACCCGCTGGGCTCTTGCCCAGGGCGTGACCGAGCAAGGCCGGATCTGCGCCTATGGCGCCAGCTATGGCGCTTACGCCGCGATGATGTTGCTGGCCGGCAATCCCGATCTGTTCGCCTGCGGCGTCGGCAATGTCGGCGTTTACGACATCCGCCGCATGATCGCCTATGACAGTCTCGGTAGCCGCAGCGGCAAGGCTTTTTACGCCGAAGTGATGGAGGGCGTGGAGCCGGATTCGATATCGCCGGTGAAACTTGCCGGCGACATCCGAGTCCCCGTGCTGCTCGGCGCCGGCGACCGCGACCGGGTGGCACCGCCGGAGCAAACCCGCTGGATGGCCAAGGCGCTGCGCGAAGCCGGCGTGCCGGTGGAGGAAAAGATCTACCTGCGCGAGGAGCACGGCAACTTCCTCACGGAAAACCGCCTCGACTGGGCCCAGCGGCTCCTGGCTTTCCTGGAGCTGCACATCGGCGATACTGCCGCCTCCGCCAAGAACGACAGCCCGTCACCCGACCATGCAGTTCATCTTCGACAGCCAGCGCCTGCAGGCGCTCGCGGACCGTGAGCAGGCGGCCTACCAGGACGCGCGACCGTTCCCGCACCTTGTCGTTGACGGTTTCCTGAGGCCGGAGGCGGCGCGCGCGCTTGCCGACGCCATCCCGGCCGCCGACAGCGGCCTGCCCTGGGACCGTTACGCGGCCGAGGGCTTCGAAATGAAGCTGGCCAGTTCGCGCGAGGACGTGTTGCCAGAAACCGTCTGCCGCGCCCTGCATGAACTCAATGCCGGACCGATGCTGCGTTTCCTCGAGGCGCTGACGGGCATCGAACACCTTTTGCCCGATCCCCACCTGCTCGGCGGCGGCGTGCACCTGGTCGGGCGCGGCGGCCACCTTGGCGTGCACGCCGACTTCAACTGGCACCCCGGCCTGCAGGCGCACCGGCGCATCAACCTGCTGCTGTACTTGAACGACGACTGGAATCCGGCCTGGGGCGGGGATCTCGAACTGTGGTCGACCGATGCGGCGCGATGCGAAAAGACAATCGCACCGCTGTTCAACCGCGCGGTCATCTTCAACACGCGCAGCGACACCTTCCATGGCCACCCGGCCCCGCTGGCCACGCCCGAGGGTGTCTGGCGCCGGTCGATCGCGATGTACTACTACACGACGACGCGCCCGGAATCCGAGCGCCGGGAGCCACACAACACCCGCTACAAGGGCATGCACCTGCCATGACGGGGCGCGACTGGCAGGTGCCGGTGCTGACCTACCACGCCAGCACCGTCGGCGGGCCCGACTACGCCGGCAACGACCACGTCGCCTTCGCCAGCGACCTGGCCACCGCCACGCGCCTTGGCTGGCGCATCGTGCCCTTGCAGTGGGTGGTCGAGCAGCGCCTGGGACTGGCCCGTCGCGACCTGCGCCGCTGCCTGGCCCTGAGCTGCGACGACGGCACGGTGCTGGACGTTCGCGACGTGGACTATCCCGGCCAGGGACTGCAGCCGTCTTTCCTCAGCCTGCTCGAGGCCGAGGGCGGGCAGCCCGACCGGCACCTCACCTGCTTCGTGATCGCCTCGCCCGAGGCGCGGGCGCGCATGGACCGCGACTGCCTGCACGGCCTGGACTGGATGGGCGAAGAGTGGTGGGCCCCGGCGTTGGCCGGTGGCCGGGTCGGCATCGGCAACCATAGCTGGGACCATAACCACGTCGTGATGCATGAGGCCGGCCCGGGCGGAATGCCACGCGGCGACTTCCACGTCGTCGACAGCGATCAACGCGCCGGCTTCGAGATCAGCCAGGCCGCCGACTATCTTTCCGCGCGGCTGGGGCAGGGCGCCTGCCCGCTGTTCGCGTATCCCTACGGCCACGCGCCCGACTTCCTGGTGCGCGACTGGTTCCCGCGCCAGGGCAGCGCGCTGGGCCTGCAGGCGGCCTTCGGCACGCAGGGCGGGGCGGTGCGGCCGGACAGCGACCCCTGGCACCTTCCCCGTTATGTCTGCGGCCTGCACTGGTCGTCGCCCGCGCAGTTCGAAGCCCTGCTGGCCGGCCTGGCCTGAGGGCTCAGAAGGTCCCGAAACCGAGCACCCGTTGCACCAGTTCCTGCTTGCGCGACGGCGGCAGCGGCCGGTGCCAGTGCACGATGCGGTTGGGGAACGCGGTGGGTTCGAATCCGGCGCGTGCGAGCACCGCCCAGGACCGGTTGTCGCCGCAGTGACCGAAAAACCCGTCGCAGCGGTCGCCATAGCGGGCGATCGCGAATCGGGTGACCTGCAGCATCGCGCCGCCGGCGGCGCGCAGGCGTTCGCGCTGGTCGGCGGGCATCGCGGCGATCGCCGGGCCGTCGGTGCAGGCGCCGCCAAGCAGGCAGGTGTCCTCGCGCAGCCACAGGTGCAGATAGGAAAGCGGGTGCAGGCTGCCGTCGGCGCGCCGGTGCCAGGCCAGGGCGTGGAACTCGAAATCCGGCGGCTCCCCGCCCCAGACGCGGCGGTAGAGCGGGGCGATCGGCGCGGGGTCGTCGATCTCGTCCAGCAGGAGGAAGTCTTCAAGCACGAAGGGCCGGGTCCGGTCGGAGGCTGCGGTCATTGTCGCCTCTTCGGCGGCAGTTCGCGCCGCGCAACGCAATTCGGACATAATGCCGGCCAACAGGGTCGGAACCGGGGGGTCCGATGTGGTACGCCATCAAAGGCACTGACCGGGCCAACGCCCTTGCGGCGCGCCAGCAGGCGCGGCCCGCACATCTTGCCAGGCTGCAGGCCCTGGCGGCCGAAGGCCGGCTCAAGCTGGCCGGGCCGCTGCCGGCCATCGACGCGGAAGACCCCGGTCCCGCCGGTTTCACCGGCAGCCTGGTGGTGGCCGAATTCGCCGATCTTGCCGCCGCCCGCGCCTGGGCCGACGCCGACCCCTACCTTGAAGCGGGCGTCTACAGCCAGGTCGACGTCTGGCCCTTCCGCCCGGTGCTGCCATGAGCCTGCCCCGCGAGGAACGCCCGGCCGCCATCCGCGCCATGCTCGAGTCGGCGCTGGCCCCGGAATCGCTGGAAGTGGTTGACGACAGCCACCGCCACGCCGGCCACGCCGGCGCCCGCGACGGCCGTGGCCACTTCAAGGTCAGCATCGTCAGCCGCGCCTTTGCCGGACTGGCCCCGCTGGCGCGGCACCGCAAGGTCTACGCCGCGCTGGGGCCCCTGATGCACAGCGACATCCACGCCCTGTCCATCCAGGCCCGCACGCCCGACGAAGCCTGAGGCCCGGAGATCGCCGGGCCCTGCCGGGCCGCTGTTATACTGCCCCTCGGCCGCGCACCGGGGACCGCGCTCTGCCAATGAAATCAACATCTTGGCGTGGGCGGCGGACCGGTTCGTGGACTTCCCCTGGACCCTGCGGCGGGGCGGCTTGCCAGCCCCGCGGCCGGCCGGTTCGTCCGGTCGACTGAGAACCCCGATCAATGCGCCTTTCCACGATAAAGCTGTCCGGCTTCAAGTCCTTCGTTGACCCCACGGTGCTGCACCTGCCGACCAACATGACCGGCGTGGTCGGTCCCAACGGTTGCGGCAAGTCCAACATCATCGACGCCGTGCGCTGGGTCATGGGCGAAAGCTCGGCCAGCCGCCTGCGCGGTGATTCGCTCACCGACGTCATCTTCTCGGGCTCGTCATCGCGCAAGCCGGTGAGCCAGGCGCAGGTCGAACTGATCTTCGACAACACCGAAGGCACCATCGGCGGTGAATTCGCGCGCTACGCCGAAATCTCGGTCAAGCGACTGGTCAGCCGCGACGGCCAGTCCAACTACTACCTCAACGGCGCGCGCTGCCGTCGCCGCGACATCACCGACCTGTTCCTGGGCACCGGCCTGGGACCACGCAGCTACTCGATCATCGAGCAGGGCATGATCAGCCAGATCATCGAGGCCAAGCCCGAGGACCTGCGCGTGTACCTGGAGGAAGCCGCCGGCATCTCCAAGTACAAGGAGCGCCGCAAGGAAACCGAATCGCGCATCAAGGGCACCCGGGAAAACCTCGACCGCCTGAGCGACCTGCGCGAGGAAGTGGACAAGCAGCTCGAGCACCTCAAGCGCCAGGCCCGCGCCGCCGAGCAGTACCAGGCCCTTCAGGCGGAACGCCTGAACAAGGACGCCCAGCTCAAGGCGCTCGAATTCCGCCGTTTCGACGGCGACCTCAAGGCGCTCAACGAAGCGCTGACCCAGGACGAGATCAAGCTGCAGGCCTTGCTGGCCGACCTGCGCCAGGCCGAAGCGCAGATCGAGGCCTGCCGCAGCCAGCAGAGTGAAGCCAGCGACGCCCTGGGCAAGGCCCAGGCCGAGGTCTACCGCATCGGCGGCGAACTGGCCCGCATCGAACAGCAGATCCAGCACCAGAAGGAACTGCGCCAGCGCCTGGAAACCGCCCGCACCGAGGCCGACGCCGCCTTTGCGCAGGTCGGCGAACACATCAGCGGCGACGAACGCCAGCTGGCCGAACTGCACAACGCCATCGCCGCCGCGGAACCCCGGCTCGCCACGCTGCGCGCCGACGACGAGGGACGGCAGGACGCGCTCAAGGCCGCCGAAGCCGCCCTGCACGATTGGCAGCAGCGCTGGGACACCTACGCCAAGGCGCAGTCGGAAGCCGCGCGCTGGGCCGAGGTCGAGCGCACCAAGATCGAATACCTGGAAAAGCAGGCCCTGGACGCCGGCCGCCGCCGCGAAACCCTGTCCGGCGAGCGCAGCGGCCTGGACACCAGCGCCATTTCCTCCAGCCTGGCCCAGCTGAGCGCCGACCACGACCAGCAGAAGGCGGGCCTCGACGGCCTGGGCGAGCAGCTCGAGCAGCGCAAGGCGGCCCTGTCCGGCCTGCAGGACCAGCAGCGCCAGCAGCAATCCGAACTGGCCGACGTGCGCAAGCAGGCGCAGGCCGCGCGCGGTCGCCTGTCCTCGCTCGAAGCGCTGCAGCACGCGGCGCTCGGCCAGGAAAAGAACGTCGCGCTCGACTGGCTCAAGGCCCAGGGCCTCGACGGCCAGGCGCGCCTTGGCGAATCCCTGCAGGTTGAACCGGGCTGGGAAACCGCCGTCGAAACCGTGCTCGGCAGCCTGCTCGAGGCGGTCACCGTGGACGCGCCGCGCGAGTGGCTCGACGCCATCACCCAGCTATCCCAGGGCCGCGTGGCGCTGGTTTCCGGCGAGTCCGGCAGCTTCCAGGCACCGGCGGGTTCGCTGGCCGCGAAGGTGCAGGGCCCCGACACCGTGCGCCGCCTGCTGGCCGACGTGCTGGCCGTGGACGATGCACAGGCCGCGGCCGGGCTTGAGCTGGGCATGAGCAACTCCGCGATCACCCGCGCCGGCGAATGGCTGGGCCAGGGCTGGCTGCGCGTGCTGCGCAGCGGCGAAGCCCAGCAGGGTGCACTGGCCCGCGAACGCGAGATCCAGACGTTGCGCGCCGACATCGACGCGCTGGGGAAAAAGGAGCAGGCGCTCAACGACGGCCTGACCTCCCTGCGCGACAAGCTGCTGGAAGCCGAACAGCACCGCGAGGACGCCCAGCGCGCGCTGTACATGGCGCACCGCGGTGTGTCCGAACTCGCGGGCCAGCTGCAGGGCCAGCAGGGCCGCCTTGAATCGGCCCAGGCCCGCGTGGCCCGCATCGACGCCGAACTGGCGACCCTGGCGACCACGCTTGAAGAATCCCAGGCCAATGCCCGCGAAGCGCGTGCGCGCCTGGAACAGGCCGTGGCCAAGATGGGCGACCTGGAAACCGAACGCCAGGCGCTCGACGGCCAGCGCCGCAGCCTGGGCGAGCAGCGCGACCTGGCCCGCAACAGTGCCCGCGAAGCCCGCGAGGCCGCGCACCAGCTGGCCCTGACCCTGGAATCCCAGCGTGCCCGCGTGGTCGCGCTCAGCCAGTCGCTGGCGCGTATGGGTAGCCAGAAGGCGCAGCTCGAGGTGCGCCTGAACGAATTGCAGTCCCAGCTTGCCGAGGGCGACGCCCCGGTCGTGGCGCTTGAAGGCCAGCGCCAGGCCGCCTTGGACCAGCGCGTGGTGGCCGACAAGGCCCTGGGTGCGGCGCGCTCGGCCCTGGACGGTATCGAAGCCGAGATGCGCAAGTACGAGCAGGTGCGCCAGCAGCGCGACCAGCAGTCACTGGCCCAGCGCGAAGCCATTTCGCAGAAGAAGCTCGAGCACCAGGCCCTGCAGCTGCGCGCCAGCCAACTTTCGGAGGCCGTGGCCGAAGCCGGCCTGTCGCTGGATGAAGTGGTGGCTGCGCTTCCCGAAGAGGCCGAGGTCGAGGCCTGGCGCAAGGCGCTGGCCGACATCGACGCCAAGATGCGCCGGCTCGAGCCGGTCAACCTCGCCGCCATCCAGGAATACGGCGAGCAGAGCGAGCGCAAGACCTACCTCGATGCCCAGGACGCCGACCTCACGTCGGCGCTGGAAACCCTGGAAGAAGCCATCCGCAAGATCGACCGCGAGACCCGCGGCCGTTTCAAGGAAACCTTCGACCGGGTCAACACCGGCGTGCAGGAGCTCTACCCGCGCCTGTTCGGCGGTGGCCACGCCTACCTCGAGCTGACCGGCGAAGACCTGCTCGACACCGGCGTCTCGATCATGGCGCGCCCGCCGGGCAAGCGCGTGTCGAACATCTCGCTGCTTTCCGGCGGCGAGAAGGCACTCACCGCCGTGGCCCTGGTGTTCGCGATCTTCCGGCTCAACCCGGCGCCGTTCTGCCTGCTCGACGAGGTGGATGCGCCGCTGGACGAGGCCAACGTCGGTCGCTTCTCGTCCATGGTCACCGAGATGAGCGAAAAGGTGCAGTTCCTGTTCGTCACCCACAACAAGGCGACGATGGAAGCCGCGAAACAGCTCTCGGGCGTCACCATGCGCGAGCCCGGCGTCAGTCGCCTGGTGTCGGTGGACCTGGCCGAAGCGGCGCGCCTGGTCGGCGCGGCCTGACCGCCGCCGGGAATTCGGGCATCATTCCGCAGGGCGGCGCTTGCCGCCCACGGACAAGGAAACAGGGAGGGGACCATGTTCGAAGGACTCAGCGACACCGCGCTGCTGCGCATCGCCATTGGCGTCGCGGCCCTGCTCCTGTTTGCCGTGATCATCTTCAGCAGCCGCCGCAGGCCGGGGCAGGGCCGCCGTGCGGCGCCACCGGCGCGTGAGCCGGGCAAGGCCGGCCGCCAGGAACCGACGCTGCGCGAAATCATGGAAGCCGACGCCCAGACCGGTGGCGACGCCGCCGGGGTGGAGCAGTCCGAACTCGACCTGCTGGAGAAAACCCTGGCCGGCGAGCCGGTGCCCGACCGCACGCCGGCTGGCCCGCCGGCGCCGGGTGCGCGCCCGGACGAAAATTTCGACAAGGTCGTCAGCCTGTACCTGGCTGCCCGTGCCGGCCAGGCCTTCCATGGCCCGGACCTGGTCGTGGCCGCGGAAAAGGCCGGCCTGGTCTATGGCCACATGAACATCTTCCACCGCCTGGTCGACAACCATCCCGAACAGGGGCCGGTTTTTTCGGTGGCCAACCTGGTCAAGCCCGGCTCGTTCGAAATGGCCGGCATCCAGGACCTGCGCACGCCGGGCATCAGCTTCTTCATGGCGCTGCCGGGCCCGCTGCCGGCGCTGGATGCCTGGGACGCGATGCTGCCCACGGCGCAGCGCATGGCCGAACTGCTCGACGGCGTGTTGCTCGACGAGGAGCGTAATGCCCTGGGCCGCCAGCGCATCGCGCACATCCGCGAAGACCTGCGCAACTACGACCGCAAGCAGACCAAGTGGGACCTGCGCACCACTCGCTGAGAACGGCACCATGACCGACGCGGCCAAGCGCATCGCCGCCCTGCGCCTCGCGCTCGAGGACGCCAACCACCGCTATCACGTGCTCGACGACCCGGCGATCCCGGATGCCGAGTACGACACGATGCTGCGTGAGCTGCAGGCGCTGGAAGAAGCCAATCCGGCGCTGCGCACGCCCGACTCCCCGACCCAGCGGGTCGGCGCGGGCGTCCTGCCGGGCTTCGAGACCGTGGAGCACGAGGTGCCCATGCTCTCGCTCAACAACGCCTTCAGCGAAGAGGAGGTGCGCGAGTTCGTGGCGCGCATCACCAAGGAACTGGGCGAGCCGGAGCCGGCATTTTCGGTCGAGCCAAAGCTCGACGGCCTGGCGATCAGCCTGCGCTACGAAAATGGCCATTTCGTGCGCGGCGCCACCCGCGGCGACGGCGCCACCGGCGAGGATGTCACCCAGAACCTGCGCACCATCCGCGCCATCCCGCTGAAGCTGCGTGGCCACGACCTGCCCGACGTGCTCGAGGTGCGCGGCGAGGTCTACATGCCGCGTGCCGGCTTCGAGGCCTACAACGCCCGGATGCGCGAAACCGGCGGCAAGGTGCTGGCCAACCCGCGCAACGGCGCGGCCGGTTCGCTGCGCCAGCTCGATCCGAAACTGGCGGCGGCACGGCCGCTGGCGTTCTACGCCTACGGCCTGGGTGCCACGGGCGACTGGCCGCCGCCGCCGTGCCACTCGGAATTGCTGCGTGCGCTCCGGTCCTTCGGGTTCCCGGTGTCGCCGGAAGTCTCGGTGGCGCGCGGCGCCGATGGGCTGCTGGCCTACTACGAGGGCATCGGCGCCCTGCGCGACAGCCTGCCGTACGACATCGACGGCGTCGTCTACAAGCTCGACCGCCAGGACCAGCAGAAAGCCATGGGCTTCGTCTCGCGCGCGCCGCGCTGGGCCATCGCGCACAAGTTCCCGGCCCAGGAACAGACCACCACGGTCGAAGCGATCGAGGTGCAGGTGGGCCGCACCGGCGCGCTGACGCCGGTGGCGCGGCTGGCGCCGGTGCAGGTGGCCGGCGTCACGGTCACCAACGCCACCTTGCACAACGCAGACCAGATCGCCCGCCTGGATGTACGCGAGGGCGATACGGTCATCGTGCGCCGCGCCGGCGACGTCATCCCGGAAGTCGTGCGCGTGGTCGAAGACCGACGCCCGGTGGACGATCTGGGCCGGCCGCTGCATGCGCCCTGGCCGTTCCCCTCCCAATGCCCGGCCTGCGGCTCGCACATCGAGGCCGTCCGCAAGGTCCTGCGCCAAACCAAGGCCGGCGTCGAATACGCCGAAGGCGCCACGCTGATCTGCACCGGTGGCCTGGTCTGCCCGGCGCAGCGCAAGCAGGCGCTGGTGCACTTCGCCTCGCGCAAGGCCATGGACATCGACGGCCTGGGCGAACGTTTCATCGAGGCGCTGGTGGATTTTGGCTACGTCAGGACGGTCGCCGACCTGTACGCGCTGGGCCTGAAGGATTTCCTGGAAATGAAGCGCCGCGCCGACGAGCGCGACGGCACCATTCCTGAAACCGTCAAGGCCGGCAAGGTCGCAACGCGCTGGGCGGAAAACCTGGTGGCGGCGATCGCCGCCAGCAAGACCACCACGCTTGAACGCCTGTTGTTCGCCCTGGGCATCCGCGACGTCGGCGAGTCCACCGCGCGTACGCTGGCGCGCTGGTTCGGCGCGCTCGAGCCGGTGATGGCCGCCGGCCTGGACGTGCTGGTCGAGATTCCGGACATCGGGCCGGTGGTGGCCGAGCGCATCGTCGGCTTCTTCGCCGAACCCCATAACCGCGAGGTCATCGCCGCCTTGCGCACCGCCGGCGTCAGCTGGCCCGAAACGCAGCCCCAGCGGGCCGCACAGGGTCCGCTGGCCGGGCAGACGGTGGTGCTGACCGGCGCCCTGTCGGCGATGAGCCGCGACGAGGCCGGGAACCGCCTGCAGGCCCTGGGCGCGAAGGTGGCGTCGAGCGTGTCGAAGAAGACCAGCTTCCTGGTCGCGGGCGAAGCGGCCGGCTCCAAGCTTGAGAAGGCCACCGCCCTGGGCGTGGACGTCTGGGACGAGGCGCGCCTGCAGGCCTTCCTGAACGAGCACGAAGCGCGATGACTGCCATCACGTCCCGGGTCACGGCCGCGGCGTAAAGTAAGGGGCATGAAAAACAGCAAGCCCACCGCCCATGCCCGGGCCCTGCGCCTGCGGGCCGACCTGTACGCGCTGATCCGGCGGTTTTTCGCGGAACGCGGCGTGCTCGAGGTCGAGACCCCGATGCTTTCGATGGCCGGCAACACCGACCCGAACATCGAAAGCTTCCAGCTTGAATTCACCGGTCCACGTTCCGCCGGTGCCAGCACCCGCTGGCTGCGCACCTCGCCCGAGTTTCCGCTCAAGCGCCTGCTGGCCGCGGGCGTAGGCGACTGCTACGAACTGGGCCGGGTCTTCCGCAACGGCGAAGCCGGCGTACGCCACAATCCCGAATTCACCATGCTCGAGTGGTACCGGGTGGGCTGGGACCACCACCGGCTGATGGACGAGACCGCCGAACTGCTCAAGGCCGCGCTGGCCCTGGCCGGTCGCCGGGCGACGGTGCGCGACACCAGTTTCCGCCAGCTGTACCTGGACAAGTTCGGCTTCGACCCGCTGTCCGCACCCGAGGACGAGCTGCGCTCGCCGCTGGGGGTTTACGACATCGACCCGACCGGCCTGACCCGCGACGATTGGCTGGACCTGCTGATGACCCATCTGATCCAGCCGTCGATCCCGGCCAGCCGCATCCTGCTGGTCTACGACTACCCGGTCAGCCAGTGCGCCCTGGCCCGGATCCGCCCGGGCAAGCCGGCGGTCGCGGAACGGTTCGAGGCCTACCTGGGTCCGCTCGAGCTGGCCAATGGCTACCACGAGCTGACCGACGCGGACGAGCAGCGTGCGCGGTTCGAACTGGACCTGGCCCGCCGGCGCGCCCGCAATGCGGCCGAGACGGCCATCGACGAACGCCTGCTCGCCGCGCTGCCCAAGCTGCCCGACTGCGCCGGCGTGGCGCTTGGCGTCGATCGCCTGCTGATGGCCTTGCTGGGCACCGAGAAGATCGCCGACGTGCTGGCCTTCCCGTTCGAGCGAGCATGAACGTTTTCTGAGCGCGGCTCGGTGAATTACCCCGGATTGACCCGGTATTCAGTCCAGCGAACCTAAATTGGGCCACGTCGGCGCCCGGTCCGGCGTGACGGAGGAAGCCCATGACCCGACTTCTCGTATCCCTGCTGCTGGCCGCCGTGGCGCTGCCAGGCGCGGCCCAGGCGCGCGACCGCTACGACGACCACCGCTACGACGACTACCGTCACGGCCCGCAGGTGATCCGCTGCGAATCGATCAAGCAGCGCGACCGTTATTGTCCGGTCGACACGCGCGGCGGCGTGCGCATCGTGCGCCAGGAATCGCGCGCCGACTGCGTGCTTGGCCGCACCTGGGGTTACGACCGCGGTGGCGTCTGGGTGACCCGCGGCTGCCGTGCACGCTTCGAGGTCGGTGGCCGCGCCTATGCGCGCGGTCCCCACGATGGCCGTTACGACCCGCGGTACCGGGGGCGCGACGACCGAGGTTACGGCTACGGTTATGGCCAGGCCCCGGCGCGCGTGCTGCGCTGCGAGTCGCACGACAACCGTCCCAACTTCTGCCGCGTGCCCGGCGGCCTGCGCGAAGCCAATATCGAGCGCCGCCTCAGCAAGGCGGGCTGCAACTACGGCTATTCCTGGGGCTTCCGCCGGGACGGTGTCTGGGTCGACCGCGGCTGTCGCGCCGACTTCGTCGTCTTCTGAGGCTTCGCGGCGGTTTTCGAAGGCGCCCGCTTCCTGGCGGGCGCCTTTTTGCTGGCTGTCTTCCGGGTGCCGGCGCTGACCGCCGTGCTCGGCATGGCAAGGCCGGTGAGCTGCCGGCCCAGCGTGGTCGCCAGCTTGAGCGGGGGCATCGCCAGCGACAGGGCTTCCGCGCTCCAGGACTTGAGCGTTGATGGCGCCATGTTCAGGGCGCTGGCCAGGGGTTTGGGCAACCAGTCGGCGCCGGCCTTGCGCAGGCGACAGACGCTGTCGGCGTATCGCCCGGCGGCCCAGGTTTCGGCGACGGCGTGCACGGTGGCCGTCACCAGGGGTTCAAGCGGGGTGTAGCGCATCAGCGGCGCGCTCAGCGCATCGGGCAGCCAGCCGCGCAGCAGGCCGCGCAGGCTTTCGCGCGTGGCCAGCGGGCTCAGCACGGCCTGGGTCTGGGCCACGGCCAGCACGCCTTCGACTTCCCAGGCGGCCGGTTTGAGCCGGTAACGGCGATAAATTTCCTCGACGACCGCGCGCTGGGTGGCCTGCGCCGATTCGCGGCTGCCGACGAAACGAAGGCCCGACGGTAGCAGCGGCCGCAGCAGCGGCAGGCGATCGAGCACCACCTGCATGGCGGCGCCGGCGCCGGCGCGCACGCAGGCGCCATGCAACAGGGTCTCGATGCCCGAGTCGGGGAGGGCGGTGCCGGCGGTCCGGCGGCTGGGACGGCTTGCCATGGCCGCAGGATAACGCGATGGCCGGCCGGCGTGGCTTGGTAAACTGCGTGTTCACACCCGTTACGGCAGCCGCCATGGACTTCGACCGCTACGACCGCATCCGCCCGATCCGCTGGATGGGCGACCACCTGGCGCTGCTGGACCAGCGCAAGCTGCCCTTCGTGGTCGAGGACGTGGCCTGCGCCGACAGCGACGCGGTGGCGGCCGCCATCCGCGACCTGGTGGTGCGCGGTGCCCCGGCGATCGGCATTTCCGCGGCCTGGGGCGCAGTGCTGGCCGGCCGGAGCATCCAGGCCGGCGACGGCGCCGGGGCGCTGGCGAAGCTGGCGCCGGCCCTGGACCGGCTGCAGGCCGCCCGCCCGACCGCGGTAAACCTGATGTGGGCCCTGGCACGCGTGCGCCAGGCGCTGCGGGTGGCCGGCGGGAACTGGCGCGAGGTGCTCGAGTGCGAAGCCCGCGCCATCGAGTCCGAGGACCTGGCCGCCAACCGTTACATGGGCGCCCTGGGCGCGGCCCTGATCGAACCGGGCAGCGGCGTGCTGACCCACTGCAACACCGGCTCGCTGGCCACGGCGGGTTTCGGTACGGCGCTGGGCGTCATCCGTGCCGGCGTGGCCGAGGGCCGCATCGCCCGGGTGTTCGCCAGCGAAACCCGGCCCTGGCTGCAGGGCGCCCGCCTCACCGTCTGGGAGCTGCTGCAGGACGGCATCCCGGCCACCCTGGTGGCCGACGGGGCCGTCGCCCACCTGATCAAGGGCGGGCAGGTGCAGTGGGTGGTCGTCGGCGCCGACCGCATCTGCGCCAACGGCGACGTGGCCAACAAGATTGGTACCTATTCGCACGCCATCGTCGCCCGCCATCACGGCGCCCGCCTGATGGTGGTGGCGCCCTCGTCCACCGTGGACATGGCCACGGCCTCGGGCGAGGACATCGAAATCGAGATGCGCGACCCCGCCGAACTGCTGTCCGTGGGCGGCGTGCGCATGGTCGCCGAGGGCGTGCAGGCCTGGAACCCGGTGTTCGACGTCACCCCCGCCGCGCTGGTGGATGCCATCGTCACCGAGCGTGGCGTGGTGCACCAGCCGGACGCGAACCGCATGGCGGCCCTCTTCGGTGCGCAATCCGCCGCCTAAGTGCTTGTTTTTGCCGGCCTAAACCGCCCCGCCAAAGGGCGGTTTCTGGTATGATTCCGGGCTACTGAAACGCTTGCCCACAGGCTCTGGAACGGAATCACGAATGGCAGACCTCGCGAAGGAAATCATCCCGGTCAACCTCGAAGACGAGATGCGCAGGAGTTACCTCGATTACGCCATGAGCGTGATCGTCGGCCGCGCCCTCCCGGATGTCCGCGACGGCCTCAAGCCGGTCCACCGCCGCGTCCTGTTCGCGATGAACGAACTCGGCGCGCACAGCAACAAGCCTTATTACAAATCGGCGCGAATCGTCGGTGACGTCATCGGTAAATACCACCCGCACGGCGACCAGTCGGTGTACGACACCCTGGTGCGCATGGCGCAGCCATTCTCGCTGCGTTACCTGCTGGTGGATGGCCAGGGCAACTTCGGCTCCGTGGACGGCGACTCCGCCGCCGCCATGCGTTACACCGAGGCGCGCATGTCCCGGCTCACCCACGAGCTGATGGCCGACATCGACAAGGAAACCGTCGATTTCCAGCCCAACTACGATGAGAAGGAACTCGAGCCGACGGTCATGCCGGCACGGTTCCCGAACCTGCTGGTCAACGGCTCGGCCGGCATCGCGGTCGGCATGGCCACCAACATCCCGCCGCACAACCTGGGCGAGGTGATCGACGCGGTCATCGCCCTGATCGAAGACCCGGAAGCGAGCATCTCCGACCTGATGCAGTACGTGCCGGGGCCCGATTTCCCGACCGCCGGCATCATCAACGGCGCGGCCGGCATCCATGCCGCCTACCACACGGGACGCGGCCGCGTGCGCATCCGCGCCAAGGCCGACATCGAGGTCAACGAGGACAACGGCCGCGAGGCCATCGTCGTCACCGAGATTCCGTACCAGGTCAACAAGGCCCGCCTGATCGAAAAGATCGCCGAGCTGGTGAAGGAAAAGAAGATCGAAGGCATCTCGGAGCTGCGCGACGAGTCCGACAAGGACGGCATGCGCATCTACATCGAGGTCAAGCGCGGCGAGTCGGCCGAGGTCGTGCTTAACAACCTGTACCTGCAGACGCCGATGGAATCGGTGTTCGGCATCAACATGGTGGCGCTGGTGGACGGCCGGCCGCAGATCCTCAACCTCAAGCAGATGCTCGAGGCCTTCGTGCGCCACCGCCGCGAAGTGGTCACCCGTCGCACCATCTTCGAACTGCGCAAGGCGCGTGCCCGCGCCCACATCCTCGAGGGCCTGACGGTCGCGCTGGCCAACATCGACGAGATGATCGAACTGATCAAGACCTCGGAGAACCCGGCCGTGGCCAAGGAGCGCATGCTGGCGCGCACCTGGCCGCCCGGCCTGGTCGGCGCGCTGCTGGCCGCCGCCGGCGCCGATGCCTCGCGTCCCGAAGACCTGCCCGAGGGTGTCGGCATGCAGGCCTCGGGCTACCAGCTCACCGAAACCCAGGCCCAGCAGATCCTCGAGATGCGCCTGCACCGCCTCACCGGGCTGGAGCAGGAAAAGCTCACCGAGGAATACAAGCAGCTGCTCGAGGCCATCCGCGCGCTGATCGAGATCCTCGAGAACCCGGAGCGCCTGCTCCAGGTCATCCGCGACGAACTGCAGTCGCTGCGCGCGGAATACGCCGACGATCGCCGCACCGAAATCCGCCCCAGCGAAGAAGACCTGGACGTGCTCGACCTGATCGCGTCCGAGGACGTGGTGGTCACGCTTTCGCACGCCGGTTACGCGAAGCGCCAGCCGCTCACCACCTACCGCGCGCAGAAGCGCGGCGGCAAGGGCCGTTCGGCCACGGCGATGAAGGAAGAAGACTTCATCGACCGCCTGTGGGTGGTCAATACGCACGACACGCTGCTCACCTTCACCAGCACCGGCCGGGTGTTCTGGCTCAAGGTCTACCAACTGCCCGACGCTGGTCCGAACGCCCGCGGCCGGCCGATCATCAACTGGATCCCGCTGCAGGAAGGCGAAAAGGTGCAGGCAGTCCTGCCGGTGCGTGAGTTCGACGAACAGCGCTACGTGTTCTTCGCCACCCGCGACGGCACGGTCAAGAAAACGCCGCTGTCCGACTATTCGCGCCCGCGCTCTACCGGCATCTGGGCCATCAACCTCGACGACGGCGACGGCCTGGTGGACGTGCAGCTCACCGACGGCGAATGCAACGTCATGCTTTTCGCCAGCAACGGCAAGGTCGTTCGCTTCGACGAAGGCGAGGTCCGGCCGATGGGCCGCACCGCCACCGGCGTGCGCGGCATGCGCCTGAAGGACGACAGCGAGGGCCATGCCGCCAAGGTGGTCAGCATGATCGTCGTGGACGGCGAGGGCGACATCCTCACCGCCAGCGCCAACGGTTACGGCAAGCGCACGCCGGTGTCGGAGTTCCCGCGCAAGGGCCGCGGCACCCAGGGCGTGATCGCCATGCAGGTTTCCGATCGAAACGGCACCCTGGTGGGCGCGATCCAGCTGACCGAAAAGCACGAGATCCTGCTCATCTCCGACCAGGGCACCCTGGTCCGCACGCGTGCCGCCGAAGTCAGCCAGGTCGGCCGGAACACCCAGGGCGTCACCCTGATGCGGGTGGGCAAGGACGAGAAGCTGATCGCGGTCGAGCGCGTGGACGTGCTTGAAGTCGACGCCGACGTCGATGGCGACGAAGGTGGCCTCGACGCCGGCCCGGCCGGCGAAACCGCCGCCGAGGGTGACCAGCCCGGCGCCTGAGCCGGGCAGGGGCCCGTGAAGGGGCGGGTCGCGCGGAACTCTCCGCGCGACCTGTACCCTAAGCCCGGAATCCCATGGAGCGCCCGATGATCCTGACCCGTCCCGCCGCGGCCCTGCTGGCCGCCTGCCTGGCCGTCGCCCCGAGCGTGGGAGCGGCCGATCCCGCATCGTCCCCGTCCGTGGTGGCACCCAACGCCCGGACCATCGCCGCGGCCCGCGACACGGTGCTGCCGATGGTGGTGAGCATCCTGACGGTGCGCGAGGACTTCAAGCAGGGCGAGCCGGTGCTGACCGTGTCCTCGGGCAGCGGCACGGTGGTCACGCCCCAGGGCCACGTCGCCACCAATGCCCACGTCACCCAGAAGGGCCGCAGCTTCCGCGTTGTGTTCGCCGATGGCCGTGAGCTGCCCGCGCGCCTGGTGGGCACCGACACGCTGTCGGACCTGGCCGTGCTGCAGGTGCAGCCGCCAAAGCCGGAAACCTTTGCCCACGCCCGGTTCGCCGACACCCTGGACCTGTCGCCCGGCGACACGGTGCTGGCGATGGGCGCACCCTGGGGACTCTCCAATTCTATGAGCGCCGGCGTGGTCAACAATCCGCGCCGCCTGCTGGTTTCCCTGTTTGACGACGAAGCCGACTACGAAGACCGCCTCGGGGCCGACGAACCCACTGGCCGCTACTACGCCTGGATCCAGCACGATGCCGCGATCGCGCCCGGCAACTCCGGTGGCCCGCTGGTGGATCTCTCCGGCCGCATCGTGGGGGTCAATACCCGCGGCATGATCTTCGGTGGCGACCTGGCGTTCGCGATCCCCGGCCCCGATGCCAGTGACGTCGTGGATGCACTGATCGAACGCGGGGAGATCAAGCGCTCGCACCTGGGTTTCCGCCTGCGCTCGCTCAAGGGCACCGGCGAATCACAGGGCGTGCTGGTCAATTCGGTCGAGCGCAGCTCGGCGGCCGAAAAGGCGGGGCTGCGTGCCGGCGACCGCATCGTGGCGGTCAACGGGGCGGCCGTGACCGCGCTGCAGCCCGTGGACGTACCCGCGCTGCAGCGTCGCATCGCCGAGCTGCCGATCGGCGCCGAGGTCCGGCTGGGCATCGCCCAGGGCGACAAGCGCCGCGAACTCACGCTCACCACCCGCGCCCAGCCCGAGGACAGCGGCGAAGAGCGTGCCTTCGCACCGTTCGGAGCATCGCTGGCCGAACTGACCGCGGCCATGGGCCGTCGCCGCAACCTCGAAGGCGAACGTGGCCTGCTGGTCACCGGCCTGCGCCCCGGGGGCCCGGCGGCCATCGCGCGGCCGGCACTGGAGGCCGGCGATCTGCTGCTCAAGGTGGACGGCAAGCCGGTGCCGGACCTGGCGGCGCTGGAAGCCGTCGCCGGCGCGCCGCCGCCGGAAGGCCGCGCACTGGTGCTTGAATACCGGCGCGGTCCGGAGCGACGCATCGCGCTGCTGGTGCCCAAGCATGGCGACCAGGTACGGGTGCCGCTGCCGGAGCTGGACAAGGCCTGGTCTGGCGTCGAAGTGCAGCCGATCACCACGTCCCTGGCGCGTGAACTCGGGCTGCCTGGCCCGGGCTTCCGCATCACCCGCGTCTACCCGGGCAGCCCGCTGGGCGAGGCGGGCGCAAAGATCGGCGACCTGCTGACCGCGATAGACGGCGTTGCGCTGCGCGCGGCCAACGAAACCTCGGACCTGCCTTTCCACCAGCGCGTGCGCGACCTGGCGGTCGGCCAGCAGGTCACCATGCAGGCCAGCCGCGGCAGCCGGGACCTGGCGCTGGAGGTCGCGCTGCGCGCCGCGCCGGCCAATACCGCGTCACTGCGGACCCTGGCCCTGACCCGGCTGCGCGCGCAGACCCGCGAACTGGGCTTCTTCGACCGCGCCGCCCGCGACCTGCCGGCCAGCCAGCAGGGCGTGATGGTGGATGGCGTCGAGGGTGGTGGCCCGGCCGGCCTGGCCCACCTGCAGCGCGGCGACATCATCGTGCGCCTGGGCAACCAGGCGGTGAACGACCTGGCCGGCCTGCGCACGGCGCTCGACGCGGCCCTGGAGAACGGCAACGGCCGCGTCATCCCCGTGCAGGTGCTGCGCGGCGCGGAAACCCGCATCCTCTACCTTGAACGCTACTGGCTCACGGAGACCCCATGACCCTCGTCCGCCTGCTTACCCTGGCCCTGCTGCTGGGCGCGATGCCACTCCAGGCCGCGACCGCGGACAAGGAATTCGACGACTATCGCGAGATATTCACCCTGCTCGGCGAACGCCATGCCGATGCCGTGGTGACGGTGAAGTTCGTGATGTCGGTGACCAACTCCGGCAACGAACAGCGCGTCGAGGACCGGACCCAGGCCGTGCTGGTCAGTGCCGACGGCCTGCTGCTGGTGCCCGAGCGCACGATCAGCCTGGATTTCTCCAGCTTCCAGGACGGCTCGCAGGGCGCGCCCGTGGCCAAGTCCAGCGACTTCCGGGTACGCCTGGCCGGCAGCGACGAGTGGCGCCCGGCCGACCTGGTGACGCGCGACAGTGCCCTGGGGCTGGCCTGGCTGCGCCTGCGCGACCCGCAGGGTGAACTGCCCTTCATCGACCTTTCGCGCGGCGCGCCGGCCCGGCCGGGCATGGCGTTCTTCTCCGTGCTGCGCACCTCGGACGAATACGGCGGCGTCGCCGTGTTCCGCCCCGGCCTGGTGCTGGGGGAAACCCAGACGCCGACCTTCCGCCTGCTGGTGGACGGCGTGCCTGGCCTGGCCTTTTCGCACGATGGCCTGCCCATGGGCTACGTGGACGTGGATCTGGCCCAGCTGATGCGTTCGCGCAACACCGGCATCGGCATGGACATGGCCGACATGGTGCTGCGCATGATCCCGGTGGAGAAGGTCGCCGCCGCCACCGCGCAGGCCGCGATCCTGCCGATCGCCGGCGAATAAGCCAGGGCGGCTTTTGTCGTCTGCGTGGCGGCCTATACTGATTGGGTCCCCCGGGGAGCCAGGCCATGCCCGTTGAATTCGTGCTTCGCCGCGCCGCGGCGATCGTCCTCGTCGCCAGTGCCTTGCTGCTGGCCTCGGGTTGCCAACGCGATCCCGGCCAGGTGCCGGAACTCCAGGGCGGCGCCCCGGTGGATACCCGCGCCACACCGGATGGATTCGGGCTCGAGGGTGCCGGCCACGGTCGGCACGACGGCGCCACCGCCATCGAACTGCGTTTCACGCGGCCGCTGGCCGCCGGCCAGGCTTTCGACGAACGCATCGCGGTCACCGGCCCCGACGGCGAGGTGGTGAAGGGCAGCTGGGTGCTCGACGACAGCGCCATGGTCCTGCGTTTTCCCTACGTCGAAGCCAGCCGCAAGTATCGCGTGCGCCTGCGTGCCGCCCTGGCCGCCGCCGACGGCAGCACCCTGGGCAGCGATGTCGAGCGCGAGCTCGATACCGCGCCGGTGGATCCTGCGGTGGGGTTTGCTTCGCAGGGCAACGTGCTGCCGGCCCGCGATACCCGCGGCCTGCCGGTGGTGTCGGTGAACGTCCCCGAGGTCGACGTTGAATTCCTGCGCGTGCGCGAGTCCGAGGTCGCCAACTTCTTCGTCAGCTACCAGCGCGGCGGGCGGCGTGGTGGCTGGGACCTGTCCGAAAGCCAGTGGCAGGACCGCGTTGCCATAACCCGGGTCGCCGAACCGGTTTACCTCAACCGTTTCGTGCTCGGCGGCGCGCAGAACGAACGCCGCGTGTCCTACCTGCCGGTGCAGAACATCGCCGAGCTGCAGAAGCCCGGCGTGTACTTCGCGTTGATGCGCCGGGTGGGTGCCTACGACGAGGAGTACGAGACCGCGATCTTCTTCGTCAGCGACCTCGGACTGCACCTGCGCGCCTACGGCGAGGAAGTGTTCGTGCATACGGCCTCGCTCAGGTCCGGTGACCCGGCCGGCGACGTGACGCTCGAAGTGCTGGGCCGCGACGGCAGCGTGGTGGTCGCCGCACGGACCAACGCCGCCGGCAACGCCCGCGTGGCCTATGCACTCGATGCCGGCCACGTGCTGGTCGCCCGCAGCGGCAACGACGTGTCGGTCCTGCCGTTCAACCAGCCGGCGCTGGACCTCTCCGAGTTCGCGGTGGCCGGGCGTGCCCAGGCCTGGTTCGACGTGTTCGCCTGGTCGGGCCGCGACCTGTATCGGCCGGGTGAAACCCTGCACATTTCAGCGCTGATGCGCGACCACGACGGCAAGGCGGTCAAGCCACAGCCGTTGTTCCTGGCGCTGCGCCAGCCCGACGGCAAGCTGTATCTCGAAACCCGGCTGGTGCCGGGCGAGGGCGGCTATTACGACTGGCAGCAAGCCCTGCCGCCGGAGGCGCCGACCGGGCGCTGGCGGGTTGAATTCCGCACCGCACCCGGCGCCAAGGAAGTCGTGCAGGGGCTGTCGCTGCGCATCGAGGAATTCCTGCCCGAGCGCATGCGGCTCGAGCTCGATGCCCCGGAAACCCTGGCGCCCGGCCAGCCCCTGGCCCTGGCCGTCGACGCGGCCTATCTCTACGGCGCGCCGGCGGCGGGCAACCGGTTCACGGCACGGCTTTCGCTGTCGCCAGCGCTGCATCCGGTCGAATCCTTGCCTGACCACCACTTCGGCGATCCCGGCCTGCCGATGCCACGCGAGCCGCGCGACGTGGTTGACGCCAAGCTCGACGCCAGCGGCAAGCTCACCCAGGACATTGCGCTGCCCGAGGAGGTCGCCGGGCCGGGCGGCCCGGTGTCGGTTCTGGTGGCGGGCAGCGTGTACGAAAGTGGCGGTCGTCCGGTGACCCGCACGCTCTCCCGCGGCCTGTGGCCGGCACCGGTGCTGGTAGGCGTGCGGCCGCTGTTCGACGTCGAAGAGGGTGCGCCGGCGAACGGCAACGCTGGTTTCGAGGTGCTGCGAAGCAATGCCGCCGGCGAACTGGCCGAGGGCTCGCTGGAGGTGAGCCTCGTGCGTGAACACCGTGATTACCACTGGCGCCGCGACGACAGCGGCTGGGCCTTTGACTACACCGCCCGCCACGAAATCGTGGAAACCCGCGAGCTGGCGGCGCGCGGAAGCGGCGGCACCCGCATCGATTTCCCGGTGCAGTGGGGCGAGTACCGGCTCGAGGTCCGCGACCCGGCCACCGGCCTGGTGACGCGCCTGCCCTTCGTGGCCGGCTGGAGCTGGGACAACCAGAATCGTGGCCTGGACGCCCGCCCCGACAAGGTGAAACTGGCGCTGGACAAGACCCACTACCGCGCCGGCGACCGCCTGGTGGTGACGGTGACGCCGCCGCAGCCCGGACCGGGCCTGCTGCTGGTCGAGTCCGACCACTTGCTGCACGTGCAGCCGCTGGAGGCCAAGCCTGGCGCCAGCTACGAACTCGAGGTCACCGAGGACTGGGAACGCCATGACGTCTACATCACCGCGCTGGTGTTGCGCGGCGGGTCGGCGCTGGAAAAGGTCACGCCCGCGCGTGCGGTCGGCGTGGCCCACGTGCCCATGGACCGCGGCGACCGCCGCATCGAGGTCGGCATCGAGGTGCCCAAGCTGGCCGAACCCGAAGCCGATCTGCCGGTGACCGTGTCGGCGCCGGCACTGGCGGGGCAGACTGCCTGGGCGACGGTATCGGCGGTGGACCTGGGCATCATCAACATCACCCGCTTCCCGGTGCCCGATGCCGCTGCGCATTTTTTCGCGCAGCGCCGCCTGGGCGTCGAAGCGCACGACATCTACGGGCGCGTGATCGAAAGTTTCGACGGCGAAGCGGCCCGCCTGCGGTTTGGCGGTGACATGGCGCTGGCGGCGCTGCCGCAGGCGCGGCGTCCGACGGCGCGGGTCAAGACCGTCGACCTTTTCTCCGGGCCGGTAAAGCTCGACGCCAAGGGCCGCGCGACGGTGGCCCTGCCGGTACCGGACTTCAACGGCACGCTGCGGGTGTCGGCCCTCGTCTTCGGCGACGAGCGATATGGCCAGGCCAGCACGGAAAGCGTGCTGCGCGCGCCGGTGCTGGCCGAACTCAGCGCGCCGCGCGTGCTGGCGCCGGGTGACCGCAGCACGGTCACGGTGGACCTGCAGAACTTCACCGGCAAGGCCGGGGAATTCAAGCTGCGCCTGGCGACCGACGGGCCCCTGGCGGTCACCGGTGGCGCCCGCAGGGTGACACTGGCGCCGGAGGCGCGCGAAACCCTCAGTTTCGCGCTCACGGCCACCGAAGGCGTGGGCCTGGGATTGCTGAAACTGCAGGTCGAAGGCGGCGGGCATTCGGTCAACCGCGAGTTCGACCTGCCGGTGCGCCCGGCCTGGGGTTCGCTGGCACGTTCACAGGCGCAGGCGGTGGCGCCGGGCGACACGCTGGCCCTGGATGCGCGCCTGACGGAGGGCCTGATGCCGGCCACCGTTTCGGCGCGGCTCACGCTGGCCGCGCAGCCGCCGGTGCCGTTCGCGCAGGCCCTGCGCAACCTGCTCGACTACCCCTACGGCTGCGCCGAGCAGACGCTCAGTCGCGGCCATGCCGCGCTGCTGCTCGACCAGGAGACGGCCGCCAGCCTCGACCTGGCGGGCCTGGCCGGGGACGAACGCCGGCGCCGGCTCGAGACCAGCATCAGCCGCCTGGCGGCGCTGCAGGCCGACAGCGGGCATTTCTCGATGTGGGGCGGCAGCGACACCTCGCCGATCCTGACGCCGGCGATCGCCGAGTTCCTGCTGGCCGCGCGCGACGCCGGCTTCGCGGTGCCCGAAGCGATGCTGCAAAAGACCCTCGAGCGGCTCAACGAGGACCTGCTCTCGGGTGGCCTGCCGTTCTACGCCTACGACCAGTCCGACCACCTGCGATTTGCCTACCAGGCCCAGGCCGGCCTGGTGCTGGCCAGCCTGAACCGGGCGCCGCTGGGCACGCTGCGTGCACTGCACGACAACCAGCGGGAAAACGCGCTGACCGGCTTGCCGCTGGTGCAACTGGGCCTGGCGCTGGCGCTCCAGGGCGACACCGCCCGCGGCGAGGCGGCGATCGCCGAAGGCCTGGCCAAGGCCTCGAAACGGCCGCGCTGGCTGGGCGACTATGGCAGCGACCTGAGCGACCAGGCCCTCGTCCTGGCCCTGCTGCGCGAACACGGGCGCGATACCGCTGGCCAGGATGAGCGCTTGCTGGCCCTGTCACGCGACCTGCAGGCGCGTGGCACCTGGTACAGCACGCGTGAGCAGATCGCCCTGGCACGCCTGGGGCGCCAGCTGGCGCTGGATGGCGGGCGCACCTTCGCAGGCACCCTGGTGGCCGGCGGTGAAAGCAGCGAGCTCACGCCCGACCGCATGCACGTGCGCAGCTTCGGCCACGGCGAACTTGCCGCGGGCGTGCGCTTCACGGCGGCGTCGGAGGCGCCGGTGTTCAGCATCCTCGACGTCGCCGGCATCCCGCGGCGTGCGCCCGAATTCGACGACAGCGCGATCAGCGTCGTGCGCAGCTGGCACAACCCCGACGGCAGCCCCTGGAAACCGGGACCGCTGCGCGAAGGCCAGGTGCTGGTGGCTGCCCTGCGCATCGAGGCGCGCGAGGCCATGCCCGACGCACTGGTGGTCGACCGCCTGGCCGCCGGGTTGGAGATCGAAAACCTCAACCTCAGCGACCCGGAGCAGTGGAGTGGGGTGACGATCAACGGCATCACGCTGTCCGAGCGCAACTTCGCCGCCGACCTGGCGCACGAGGAATACCGCGACGACCGCTACGTGGCGGCGCTCAAGCTCTATCCCGGCCAGGCCGCGCACCTGTTCTACCTGGTGCGGGCGGTGACCCCGGGCACCTACGCGGTGCCACCGCCGCAGGCAGAGGACATGTACCGGCCGGCGCTTCGTGGCACCGGCCGCGCCAGCCCGGCCACGGTGACCGTCGGAACGCCCTGAATGGGCGCTCCCGGCTCCCGGCGGACCAGCGGGGCGCGGGGCCGACGCTGGATCTTGCCGGCGCTGGTCCTGTGGCTCGGCGGCTGGTGGGGGCTGGACCGGCTGTTCCCGCCGCCGCTGCCTGCCGCCGGCGGCGCCACCGTGGTGCTGGCGGCGGACGGCACGCCGCTGCGCGCCTTTCCCGACCGCGAGGGCACCTGGCGGTACCCGGTGGCGCCCGACGAGGTGTCACCGTATTACCTGCAGGCGCTGCTGGGCTACGAGGACCGCTGGTTCCACCAGCACAGCGGCGTCAATCCGCTGGCCCTGGCTCGCGCGACCTGGCAGCGGCTCCGGCATGGCCGCGTGGTGTCCGGTGGTTCGACCCTGAGCATGCAGGTCGCACGCATCCTCGAACCGCATCCGCGTACCTTCGGCGGCAAGCTGCGACAGGCGCTGCGCGCGCTGCAGCTGGAGTGGCGGCTGGACAAGGAACAGATCCTGGCGCTCTACCTCAACCACGCACCGTTCGGCGGCACCGTGGAAGGCGTGGAGGCCGCCAGCTGGGCCTACCTGGGCAAGTCGTCCCGTGACCTCTCCCGCGCCGAAGCGGCGTTGTTGGCCGTGTTGCCGCAGGCACCCAGCCGGCTGCGGCCCGACCGTCACCCGGAACGGGCGCGGCTGGCGCGCGACAAGGTGCTCGACCGCCTGGCCCGGCAGGGCGACTGGGCCCCGGCCGACGTGGACGCCGCCCGCATCGAAGCGGTGGTGTCGCGCCGGCTGCGGCCGCCGATGCACGCCGCGCTGCTGGCCCGGCGCCTGCACGCCGCCTTTCCCGGCGAAGGCCGCATCCGCAGCACGCTCGACGCCGACCTGCAGCGCAGTCTGGAAGCGCGGCTTGCCGCCTACTTCGCGCCGCTGCCCGAGCGCAGTTCGGCGGCCCTGCTGGTCGTGGACAACGCCACCCTGGAAGCCCGCGCATACGTCGGTTCACTCGATTTCGGCGACGCCGATCGCCTGGGCCACGTCGACATGGTGCGGGCCGTTCGCTCGCCCGGTTCGACGCTCAAGCCATTCCTGTATGGCCTGGCCATGGACGACGGACTGGTCCATTCGGAAAGCCTGCTGATCGATGCGCCGCAATCCTTCGGCAACTACCGCCCGGACAACTTCGACCCGACCTTCAATGGCCCGGTGTCGGTCGCCGAGGCACTGCGGCTTTCCCTGAACGTGCCGGCGGTGGACCTGCTCGACCGGGTCGGGCCGGCGCGTTTCACCGCGCGCCTGGCGCACGGCGGTGTCGGTCTGCGCCTGCCGCGCGGCGCCCAGCCGAACCTGTCGATCATCCTGGGTGGCACCGGCACCCGCCTGGAGGAACTGGTCGGTGCCTATGCCGCCTTCAACCGAGCCGGCCTGGCGGGCGAGGTGCGTTACACCCCGGACGCACCGCTGCGTGAGCGCCGCCTGCTGTCCGAAGGTTCGGCCTGGATCGTGCGCGAAATCCTGGAACAGCATGGCCGCCCCGGTCTCCGCGACGGGGTGGTGGATGCCTCGCGGCGCCAGCGCGTGGCCTGGAAGACCGGCACCAGCTATGGCTTCCGCGATGCCTGGGCGATCGGCAGCACGGTGCGTTATACAGTCGGGGTCTGGGTGGGCCGGCCCGACGGCACGCCGCTCCCGGGTCAGTACGGGGCGATCACCGCCTTGCCCCTGCTGTTCGAGGTGATCGACGGCCTGCCGCGCGATCCGCGCGACGGCCAGCGCCCGCCGATGCCGGCCAGCGTGGAAAAACGCGAGATCTGCTGGCCGCTGGGCCTGCCGCCGGACCCGCAGGCGCCCGGGCTTTGCCACCGCCGGCGCGAGGCCTGGGTGCTGGCCGGCCAGATGCCGCCGACCCTGCCCGAGCGCGACGCGCGCACCTGGGGCGCCGGTCGCCTGGTGATCGACGTGGATGCGCGCAGTGGCCAGCGGCTATCGGCCAGCTGCCGGGGAAACCCAAGACGAAGCCGGCGTGAAATCGCGCGCTGGCCCAGCCTGGCCATGCCCTGGCTGCCGGCGAGCGAACGCAAGGCCGCCGCCATCCCGCCGCTTTCGCCCGACTGCGCGGCCGACGCGCTGGCCGGGCTGGAGAACCTGCGCATCGAGGGTCCGGCCGAGGGCAGCGCGCTGGCCGCGCCGCCGGGAAGCAAGCGGCCGCCGACACTGCGCCTGCGTGCGTTGGGCACCGCGACGCGCGTGCAGTGGCTGGTGAACGGGCGGCTGGCCGGGGAAACCCGCGGCCAGGGCAACTGGACGGTGCGCTTCGACCAGCCGGGCCCCCAGCACGTCACCGCGCTGGCGGACACCGGGGCCTGGGCCGAACTGCGGCTTCGCGTGCTGGACTAGGCGGCGGGCAGCTGCGAGAGCACGTAGTCGGCCGCCGACACCTTGAACTCGCCGGGTGCCTCCACGTGCAGCTGCTTCACCACGCCGTCCTCGGCGTACAGGGCGAAACGTTTCGCGCGCAGGCCCATGCCGAAGGCGGTGGCGTCGAGCTCCAGGCCCAGGGCCTGGGTGAAGGCGCCATTGCCGTCGGCCAGCATGTGCAGGTCCGCGGGCACGTCCTGGTCCTTGGCCCATGCCCCCATCACGAAGGCGTCGTTCACCGACAGGCAGGCCACTTCAACGCCGCGGTCGCGGAAGGCGGCCATGTTCTCGACGTAGCCGGGCATGTGTTTGGCCGAACAGGTCGGGGTGAACGCGCCCGGCACGGCGAACAGAACCAGCTTCTTGCCGCCGAACAGTTCGCGGGTGTCGACGGCCTGGACGCCGTCGCGAAGCACGTTGAGGGTGGCCTGGGGAATCTTGTCGCCGACCTGGATGGTCATAGGGGGGGCTCCGGAGTGGGGTGGGGCGGAAAGTCGCTCAACGTTCGGTTATATCGGATGGGCGGCTGAAAGCAAATGGGTGGTTAACCCCCGGGTGCAAGGGGGACTTGAAGCCGGCTTGGCCGGCCCTATTTCGGGGGCATGGCGGCCCCGTGCCGCTGCCAACACGGAGACAAACCATGAGCCTGATCCGCTATTCCGCCAACCAGCCGCGGGCCCTGCAGGACGAGATCAAGCAGGTGTTCGACAAGTTCTTCAACGGCGAGGCCGATGATGCCTCGAGCGTTGTGACCAGCCAGTGGATGCCACGCGTGGACATCAAGGAAGAATCCGACCGCTTCGTGATTCTGGCCGACCTGCCGGGCGTGGACCCGGGTGAGATCGAGGTGCAGATGGACAAGGGCATCCTGTCGATCAAGGGCGAGCGCAAGACCGAGGCGGTTGCCGAATCCGAGCGTTATTCGCGCGTCGAGCGCGCCCACGGCGTGTTCTACCGGCGTTTCGCGCTGCCCGACAGCGCCAACCCCGAGGGTGTCACCGCCACGGGCAAACACGGCGTGCTCGAGATCGCGATTCCCAAGCGTCCCGAGACCACCCCGCGGCGCATCCAGGTGTCCTGATCGCCGCGCCCGTCGAAGGGCGTGGGTTCCGGCGCCCCAGCCTGAGTAAACTGGACCCGCGGCCCCCGCGGGTCCCTTCTTTTCCAAGGCCAGAGCATGCAGTTCAAGGACTACTACGACACCCTCGGCGTCGAGTCGACGGCGGGCGAGGCGGAGATCAAGACCGCCTACCGCCGGCTGGCGCGCAAGTACCACCCGGATGTCAGCAAGGAAGCCGGTGCCGAGGAGCGTTTCAAGGCCATCAACGAGGCCTATGAAGTGCTGCGCGACAAGGAAAAGCGCGCGGCCTACGACCAGCTCAAGTCGCAGGGTTATCGCCCGGGCGAGGAGTTCCGGCCGCCGCCGGACTTTGGCGCGGGCGGGTTTGGCGGCCAGGGCTTCCGCTTCGAGCAGGACTTCGGCAGCGGCGGTTTCAGCGATTTCTTCGAGTCCCTGTTCGGGGGCGGTGCGCGTCCGCGCGGCCGGCCCGAGCCGCCGGGCGATACCCGGGCCAAGCTGGCGATCCCGCTGGAGCTGGCCTATACCGGGGGCAAGCAGCGCATCGAAGTGGATGGGCGCAAGCTCGAGGTCGGCATTCCGGCCGGCATCAGGCCCGGCCAGGTGATTCGGCTGGCCGGGCAGGGCCGCCATGGCGCCGACCTCAAGCTCGAGGTGGATTACCGCCCGCACGCCGAATTCGAGGTGGACGGCCGCAACGTGCTCTACACCCTGGCGCTGGCGCCCTGGCAGGCGGCCCTGGGCACGATGGTGAGCGTGCCTACCCTGGGTGGAACGGTCGAACTGCGCGTGCCCGCCGACTCCGACACCGGCCGCAAGCTGCGCCTGCGTGGCCGCGGCCTGCCGGGCAAGCCGGCGGCCGGCGACCAGATCGTCGAAATCGAGGTGCGCGCGCCCAGGGCCACCACCGACGCGCAGAAGGCCCTGTACGAAAAAATGGCCGAAGCCTTCGACTTCGACCCGCGGCGAGCCTGAAAAAAAAGGGCCCCGCTGGGGCCCTTTTTCGTTCCCGCGTGGCGGGATCAGCCGCCCGCGAGCAGGCTGTTGATGACTTCGATCAGCTGGGCTTCGTTGAAGGGCTTGGTGATGTAAGCCTTCGCGCCCTGGCGCATGCCCCAGACCTTGTCGGTCTCCTGGTCCTTGGTGGTGACCAGCACGATCGGGATGTGCGCGGTGCTCGATTCCTTGGAAATCGCGCGGGTCGCCTGGAAACCGTTGAGGTTCGGCATGACCACGTCCATCAGGATCAGGTCGGGGACGTTGGCCTTGGCGGCTTCGACGCCAGCCGCGCCGTCCTCGGCGGTGAGGGCTTCGTGGCCCAGCTTTTCAACAATGCGCTTCATGCCCATCAGCTGGGACGGGGAATCATCGACGATCAGGATGCGTGCCATGAATGGGCCTCCAACAAGTAGGGGGATTGTATGCCGGGGCGGCGGTCAGGGTGCAACCCGGGTCAGATCCGGACGACCGTTCGTCCGAAGGAGCCACCGGCCAGCATGGTCGGGAAAACGTCGGAAAGCGTGTCCAGCGTGGCTTCCCGCGTGCAGATCGCATCCAGATGCGCGGGTTTCCAGGCGCCGGCCAGCCGTTCCCAGACCTGCTCGCGCTGTGGCCGGGGCGTGCCGGCCGAGGCGATACCGAGGATCGAGACGCCCCGGATGATGAAGGGCATCACCGTCGTATTGAGCGTATGGCCACCGGCCAGGCCGCAGGCGGCGATGTTTCCGTAGGGGTGGATGACGCGGCTCAGGCCCGCCAGGGTGTCGCCACCGACGCTGTCGATGGCGCCGGCCCAGATCGCGGTTTCCATCGGCCGCTGGCCCCAGTGCATGTCCTTGCGGTCAATGACCTGCCTGGCGCCGAGGCGGGTGAGGAAGTCGAGCTGGTCGAACTTGCCGGTGATCGCGTGTGCTTCGTAGCCGGCGCGGGTGAGGATGTCGATGGCCAGCATGCTGACGCCGCCGGTGGCGCCGGTGACCACCACCGGGCCCATGGCCGGGGTCTGGCCGTTGGCCTCCATGCGGAGCAGCGACAGGCCGGCGGTGAAACCCGCCGTGCCCAGGACCATCGCCTCGCGCAGGCCCAGGCCCGCCGGCAGCGGGATCGTCCACTCCGCCGGCAGCCGCACGTATTCGGAATATCCACCGTCGCGGGTCTCGGACAGGCCCGAGCCCGTGCACAGCACCGGATCGCCCTCGCGGAAACGCGGGTCGCTGGAAGCCACCACGTGGCCGGCGACATCGATGCCGCCGACCAGCGGGAACCGCCGCAGGATCTTGCCCTCGCCGGTGCCGGCCAGGGCGTCCTTGTAGTTGACGCTGGACCACTCGGCCCGCACCACCACCTCGCCCGGCGACAGGTCGTCGAGCCCGATCTGCTCGATGCCGGCACGATGGCCGCCGTCGCCGTGGATTCGGAAGGCGCGGAAGCTGGCGGGCACGGCCATGGCTCAGTTGGCCTTGTGGATGGCGCGCTTGTCGACCGCCATGGCGGCGTCGTGGATGGCTTCCGACAGCGTCGGGTGGGCGTGGCAGATGCGCGCCAGGTCCTCGGCCGAGCCGTGGAACTCCATGGCCAGCACGCCTTCATGCACCAGCTCGGAAACGTTCACGCCGACCAGGTGCATGCCCAGGATGCGGTCGGTTTCCTCGTGCGCGATCACCTTCACGAAACCAGCCGGTTCGCCCATGGCCACCGCGCGGCCGACGGCCGCGAACGGGAAGCTGCCGGTCTTGAACGGGATGCCCTCGTCCTTGAGCTGCTTTTCGGTCTTGCCGACCCAGGCGATTTCCGGCTCGGTGTAGATGACCCAGGGAATGGTGTCGAGGTTGACGTGGCCGGGCAGGCCGGCAATGAGTTCGGCCACCGCGATGCCTTCCTCGAAGCCCTTGTGCGCCAGCATCGGGCCGCGCACGCAGTCGCCCACGGCCCAGACGCCGTCGACGCTGGTCTTGCAGTGTTCGTCGACCTCGACCTGGCCGCGCTCGTTGAGCTTCACGCCGCTGTCGTCGGCCAGCAGGCCCTTGGTGGCGGCCTTGCGGCCCACGGCGACCAGCAGCTTGTCCACGACCAGGGCGTGGTCGGCCTTGCCGTCGTTGTAGGTCAGGTGGACTTCGTTCTTCTTGATTTCCGCCTTGCTGACCTTGGCGCCGAGCTTGATGTCCAGGCCCTGCTTCTTGAACTCCTTGAGCGCGACCCGGGCGGCCTCGGCGTCGGCCGCGGCGAGGAAGTCGGGCAGGGCCTCGAGCACGGTGACCTCGGCGCCCAGGCGCTTCCAGACGCTGCCCAGCTCCAGGCCGATGACGCCGGCGCCGATGACGCCGAGCCGCTTGGGCACGGTTTCGAAGTCGAGCGCGCCGACGTTGTCGACGATGTGCTTGCCGTCGAACTTCGCGAAGGGCAGTTCGATCGAATCCGAGCCCGCGGCGATGACGACATGCTTGCCGACCAGCTCGACGTCCTTGCCGTCGTGCTGCTTCACCACGACCTTCTTGCCGGCGTGCAGGGTGCCGAAGCCGTAGTAGGTGGTGATCTTGTTGGCCTTGAACAACTGGGCGATGCCGCCGGTGAACTGCTTGACGATCTTGTCCTTGCGGCCAACCATCGTCTTGACGTCGATCTTCGGGTCCTTGGCGCTGATGCCGTGCTCGCCGAACAGGTGCTGCAGGTTGTGGAACTGCCGCGAGCTGTCGAGCAGCGCCTTCGACGGGATGCAGCCCACGCGCAGGCAGGTGCCCCCCAGCGCCGGCTTGCCGTCCTTGCCCAGGGCCGCGTCGATGCAGGCGGTCTTCAGGCCTAGCTGGGCCGCGCGGATGGCGGCGTGGTAACCGGCGGGGCCGGCACCGATGACGACGACGTCGTATTGCTCAGACATGGATAAACCTCTTCGATTTTCCCTCCCGCGCAGCGCGGGGGAGGGCAAGGTAGGGGCAGCGCCCTCTCAAATTACAGACCCAGCAGCATCCGGTGGGGATTCTCGAGCTGGTTCTTGATATCCACCAGGAACAGCACCGCGTCCTTGCCGTCGATGATGCGGTGGTCGTAGCTGAGTGCGATGTACATCATCGGCGCCACCACGACCTGGCCGTTCTCGGCGATCGGGCGCTCCTTGATGGCATGCATGCCCAGGATCGCCGACTGCGGCGGGTTGACGATCGGCGTGGACATCAGCGAACCGAAGGTGCCGCCGTTGGTGATGGTGAAAGTGCCGCCCTGCAGGTCCTCGAGCTTCAGGCCACCCTCGCGGGCCGCCTTGGCGTAACCGGCGATCGAGGATTCGACGTCGGCGAAGCTCATGTTCTCGACGTTGCGCAGCACCGGCGTGACCAGGCCCTTTTCGGTGGCCACCGCGATCGAGATGTCGGCGTAGCCGTGGTAGATGATCTCGGTGCCGTCCACGGACGCGTTGACCGCCGGGAACTTCTGCAGCGCGTTGGCCGCGGCCTTGGCGAAGAAGCCCATGAAGCCCAGCTTGATGCCGTGGGTCTTCTCGAAGCCTTCGCCCAGCTCCTTGCGCATGGCCATCACCTTGCCCAGGTTCACCTCGTTGAAGGAGGTGAGCATGGCGATGGAGTTCTTGGACTCCATCATGCGCTCGGCGATGCGCTGGCGGATGCGGGTCATCGGCACGCGCTGCTCGGGGCGGGCGCCGCCGCCGACCTTGATGTGGTTGACCACGTCTTCCTTGGTCACGCGACCGCCGCGGCCGGTGCCGGCGACATCGGCCGGGTTGACGTCGTTGCGGGCGGCGTGGGCCGCGGCACCCGGGGGCAGCTCGGCGCCGCCGGAAGACCTGGCGGGTGCCTTGGCGGCCTCGGCCTTCGCAGCCGGCTTGCCGTCGGACTTGGGCGCGTCGGCTTTCTTTTCTTCCTTGGGCGCGTCGGCAACGGCGCCTTCCTCGATGATCGCCACGACCTGCTGGCTGTTCACCGTGTCGCCTTCCTTGAACTTGAGCTCCTTGAGCACGCCGTCGACCGGCGAGGGCACTTCGAGCACGACCTTGTCGGTCTCGAGGTCGAGCAGGTTCTCGTCGCGACGGACGGAATCACCGGCCTTCTTGTGCCAGGTGGCGATGGTGGCGTCGGACACGGATTCCGGAAGGACCGGGACTTTGACTTCGATGCTCATGGACAAGGTCCTGCTGGCGTGGAGTGGGGGCTTATTCGGCGGTATGGGTGTTGGGCGCGCTGACCAGGGCGTCTTCGATCAGCTGCGCCTGTTCGGCGTTGTGCGTGTTCAGGTGGCCGGCGGCCGGCGAGGCCGAGCGCGAACGCCCGGCGTAGCTCAGCGACTGGCCCTTGGCGAGGCAGAAATCCAGGTGGTGGCGGATCTGGTACCAGGCGCCCTGGTTGAGGGGCTCTTCCTGGCACCACACCACTTCCTTGGCGGCACCGAAGCGCTTGAGCTCGGCGGCAAGCAGCGCCCGCGGGAACGGATACAGCTGCTCGACGCGCACGATGGCGACGTCCTTGACCTTCTTCGCGGCCGCGGCTTCGACCAGGTCGTAATAGACCTTGCCGCCGCAGACCACGACCCGGCGCGCCTTCTTCGGGTCCTTGCAGGTGCTGTCGGGAATGAGGTTCTGGAACCCGCCCTTGGCCAGATCGTCCAGGCCCGACACCGACAGCTTGTGGCGCAGCATGGACTTCGGGGTCATCACCACCAGCGGCTTGCGGGTGGCGCGCAGCATTTGCCGGCGCAGCATGTGGAACATCTGCGCGGGCGTGGTCGGCGTGCAGACCTGGATGTTGTCCAGGGCGCACAGCTGCAGGAAACGCTCCAGGCGGGCCGAGCTGTGCTCGGGGCCCTGGCCTTCGTAACCGTGCGGCAGGAACAGCACCAGGCCGCACAGGCGGTCCCACTTGGACTCACCCGAGGTGATGAACTGGTCGATCACCACCTGGGCGCCGTTGGCGAAATCGCCGAACTGGCCTTCCCAGATGTTGAGCGTGCTCGGCTCGGCGGTGGAATAGCCGTACTCGAAGGCCATCACCGCTTCTTCGCTGAGCAGCGAGTCGATGATCATGGCGTGTTCGGGGTTGTCCACCAGCTCGCGCAGCGGCATCACCGCTTCGCCCGTGGCCTGGTCGTGCAGCACGGCGTGGCGGTGGAAGAAGGTGCCGCGGCCGGAATCCTGGCCAACGATGCGCAGCTTGTAACCTTCCGACAGCAGGGTCGCGTAGGCCAGGTTTTCGGCGAAACCCCAGTCCATGGGCAGCTCGCCGGCAGCCATCTTCCGGCGGTCGTCGTAGATCTTGGCAACGCGGGCGTGCAGCTTCAGGCCTTCGCGTGGGGCGTTGATCTGCGTGGCCAGCTTGTCGAGGTCGGAGCGCTTGACCGCGGTCTTGACCTCGTCGGCCAGGGTGCCGTCCAGCCAGGGCGACCAGTCCACCGCGAACGGATCGGCCTCGACCTTGACCAGTTCGGTGGTGACCTCGCCCTTGTCGAGCTTTTCGCGGTAGCCGTCGACCAGGGCCTTGGCGCCGTCGGCGTCGATGACGCCCTCGGCGGCCAGCTTGTCGGCGTAGAGCTCGCGGGTGGACTTGCGGGCGCGGATGTTCTTGTACATCAGCGGCTGCGTGGCCGCCGGCTCGTCGGCCTCGTTGTGGCCGTGCTTGCGGTAGCAGACCAGGTCGATGACGACGTCGCGGCCGAATTCGCGGCGGAAGTCGAAGGCCATGCGGGCGCAGAAGGCCACGGCCTCCGGGTCGTCGCCGTTCACGTGCAGCACGGGCGCGCCGATGATCTTGGCCGGGTCGGTGCTGTAGAGCGTGGATCGCGAGTCGTCCGGGCGGCTGATGGTGAAGCCGACCTGGTTGTTGATGACCACGTGGATGGTGCCGCCGACCGCGAAACCGCGGGCCTGCGACATCTGGAACAGCTCCATCACCACGCCCTGGCCGGCGAAGGCGGCGTCGCCGTGGATCAGGATCGGCAGCACCTGTTCGCGCTCGCTGTCGCCGCGGCGCATCTGGCGCGCACGCACCGAGCCGGCGACGACCGGATCGACGATTTCAAGATGCGAGGGGTTGAAGGCCAGGGCCAGGTGCACCGGGCCGCCGGGGGTGGCGACGTCGGAGGAATAACCCATGTGGTACTTCACGTCGCCCGAATAGGCCGGGTCGTCGTTGTGCTCGAACTGGCCGCGGAACTCGTCGAAGAGCTTGTGCGGCGGCTTGCCCATCGTATTGATGAGCGTGTTCAGGCGGCCGCGATGGGCCATGCCGATGACCACGTCCTTGATGCCGGCGCTGCCGCCGTGGCGGACCAGCGTGTCCATCAGCGGGATCAGCGAATCGCCGCCCTCGAGCGAAAAACGCTTCTGACCCACGAAGGCGGTGTGCAGGTAGCGCTCCAGGCCTTCGGCCGCGGTCAGGCGTTCGAGCAGGCGCAGGCGGCCGTCCTTGTCCAGGCCGTAGCCGGCGGTGGCGCCTTCCAGGCGCTGCTGCATCCAGCGGCGCTGCTGCACGTCGGAGATGTGCATGAATTCGGCGCCGATGCTGCCCGAGTAGGACGCACGCAGCTTGGCCAGCAGGTCGCGCAGCTTGTACTTGGGGGCACCAAACCAGGTATCGACGGTGAATTCGCGGTCGAGGTCGGACTCGGCCAGGCCGTGGTGGGCCAGGCCCAGGTCCGGGGCCTCGGGGCGCGCCATCATGCCCAGCGGGTCGAGCTGGGCGCCCAGGTGGCCACGCGAGCGGTAGGCGGTGACCAGCTTGCCGACGGCGGCCTGCTTGCGGGCGGTCTCGTCGTCGACGCCACCCGAACGCGGGGCGCGCGCGGCGGCCTGCACCTGGGCCATGACCACGGAGTGGGGCACGTCGCCCGCCTCGCGGCCCTTGAAACCATCGAAGTAGGTTTTCCAGGCGGCGGGGACCGCATCGGGATCGACCAGGTACTGTTCGTACAGGTCTTCGATATAGGCGGCATTGCCGCCGGCGAGCTGAGAGGTCTGTTTAAACTTCTTGATCAGACTGTCCACGACCCTGGCCTGGCCCGTCTCGACGACGGGTAAGTGATTGATGGAATGGGATGTCGGGGCATCGCGCGATGGCGACGACAAGGCCCGGGATTATAGCCCGCACGGCCAGGCTTTAGAACCCGAAGCGGGTCCCGGAAAGCGCTTGCAGGCCGCCGGCCGGCGGCCCGGGGCCGGGATGCTCAAATGCCCAGGGCCCGGAATTCGGTGCAGGCGCGTGAACGCTCCCAGACCCGGCCGAAGTGTTCCACCAGCTGGCGGGTGCGCGCCGGGTGGGCCGGGCTCCAGTCGCCGTCCCAGCGGCTTCCCAGCTGCCGGAACAGGTAGCCGTCGCGGTCGTTGGCCAGGAAGGCCGAAGGGTATTGCAGGTCCACGTCCTCGATCGGCGTGCGGAACTGGAAGACCGACGTCAGCCGCTGGGCCAGCCCCAGCAGCGGATGACCCTGGCCCTGCACGGCGGCCGGGTCGAGCACGATCAGTTGCACCACGCCGCCGCGGCCGGCGGTCGCGAAGCGCCGGAAGGCGTCCATGACGGCCGGCTGTGAATACATCACCGGATCAAGGTCGCGGCTGAAGACGAACAGTTCGCGCCGCGCGTCGTCCACCAGGCGGATGCTCGCCTCGGTGGCGGCGGACAGGCTGTCGAATTCCCTGGCCGCCTCCGAGGGGCCGCGGGGCTGCGCAGGCGGACGTTCGGGGCCGGCGAGGGGCTCGATCGCGCGGCGCATGGCCTGGTGTTCGATGCCGGCCTCCATGAAACGCTCGCCATAGGGCTCGAACCCGTGGCGCGCGTAGAACGCCAGCGCCGACACCTGGGCATTGAGCTTGACTTCGGTCCAGCCCAGGGTCCGGGCGCGGTCCATCAGCGCCACCAGCAGGCCGTCGCCGACGCCTCGGCCACGCCATTCGCGCAGCACGGCCATGCGGCCGATCTTGTGCTCGGGCGTCAGCCGCCCGGTGCCGATCGGCTGGCCCCCGGCGTCGCGGGCCAGCACGTGCTGGCTGCGCGGGTCCAGGTCGTCCCATTCTTCTTCCTCGGGAACCTTCTGTTCGAGGATGAACACCGTTTCCCGGACCTTGCGCAGGTCGGCCAGGTCGGTGGCGTAGTCGGCGGGTTCGATGCGGAAATCAGTCGGGATCATGGCGTCACCGTCGGCGTCTTGGCTTGACCAGCTGGTAGTGGCCGGCGGCCACCAGGGTTTGCAGTATTTCACGGCCCCCGGCGCCGAGCGCGGCCAGTCCGGCGGCATCCACGCGTTCGGCGGCGGCGAGGCGGCGCGCGTCGGCGATGCCCAGTGACAGGCCCAGGCCGTTGGCGAACAGCCTGGCGCCGCGGCCATGCCGCGCCCAGGCGACCCGGGAATGCGGGTGCCTCAACAGGATACCGCCCTGGTCCAGGGCCCTGGCCACGGCGTTGGCATCCGGTGCGCGGGCCGGCGCCTCGATTTCACCGCCGGCGCGGTATTGGGTGATGAAGCGGCCGAACCAGGCGCGCAGGCGGTCTTCGTCCAGCGACTGCAGGTCGGCCAACGCCTCCCGCAGGCGTCCGAAGGCAGCGCCGTCGATTTCCCAGGCGTCGCGCGGCGGCGTCAGGTCGGGGTCGGCATAGCGGGCCTCGTCGGGCAGCGCCGCGGCCAGTTCCTCGGCCAGGTCCACCATCAGTTCGGCCTGCGACGGTGCACGCATCCCCACCGAAAAGGTCAGGCAGGCGTCCTCGGCGACACCGTGGTGCGGCACGCCGGGCGGCAGGTACAGCATGTCGCCGGGCGCCAGCACCCAGTCATGGTCGGGATCAAAACGCGCGAGCAGTTTCAGTTCGACGTCGTCGCGGAAGTCCTGCGGGGCACCGGGGCGGCTGTCGACCTGCCAGCGGCGATGACCCTGCGCCTGCAGCAGGAAAACGTCGTACTGGTCCACGTGCGCGCCCACCGAGCCCCCGGGCGCGGCGAAGCTGACCATGATGTCGTCGAGTCGCCAGGCCGGCAGGAAACGGAACGCGTCGAGCAGGGCACGGATGTCCATGTCCCACTTGTCCACGTCCTGCACCAGCAGGGTCCAGTCCCGGCGGGGCATGTCCGGGAACATGGCTTCGTCGAAGGGGCCGGTACGCAGTTCCCAGCGGTCGCGCCCACGATCGTGCAGCACGATGCGCGACAGCGCCGCTTCTTCGCAGGCCAGGCCGGCGAGGTCCTCGGGTGAAATCGGCGACTCGAAGCCCGGAAACGCCTGTCGTATGAGCAGCGGCCGCTTCTGCCAGTAGTCCCGCAGGAAGGCCGCCGCCGGCATGCCCAGCGGCTGCCTGTGCGAACCGGTGACCTCGATGGGCGGCCTCTTCATGCGGGGCGGGCTCAGACCGAGCGCGCCAGGGCGGCGGCGTGGCCGACGTAGGTGGCGGGGCTGAGGGCGAGCAGGCGGGCCTTGGCGTCGGCGGGCAGGTCGAGGCCGTTGATGAAGTCGCGCATCGAGGCTTCGGTGATGCCCTGGCCGCGGGTCAGGGCCTTGAGCTGTTCGTAGGGGTTGGCCAGGCCGTGGCGGCGCATCACCGTCTGCACGGGCTCGGCCAACACTTCCCAGGCGGCGTCGAGGTCGGCGGCCAGTCGTTCGGGGTTGACGCTCAGCTTGCCCAGGCCACGCTGCAACGCATCGAGCGCGACCAGCGAGTGGCCGAAGGCCGTGCCCAGCGCGCGAAGTACGGTGGAGTCGGTGAGGTCGCGCTGCCAGCGGCTGATCGGCAACTTTTCGGAGAAATGGCCCAGCAGGGCGTTGGCGACGCCGAAATTGCCCTCGGCGTTCTCGAAATCGATCGGGTTGACCTTGTGCGGCATGGTCGAACTGCCGACTTCGCCGGCCTTCACGGCCTGCTTGAAATAACCCAGCGAGATGTAGCCCCAGACGTCGCGGCACAGGTCCACCAGCACGGTGTTGATGCGGCGCTGGGCATCGCAGAGTTCGGCGATGCCGTCGTGCGGTTCGATCTGGGTGGTGTAGGGATTGAAGTCCAGGCCCAGTGATTCGACGAAACGCTGGGCCAGCGCCGGCCAGTCGACGTCCGGGTAGGCGATGACGTGGGCGTTGTAGTTGCCGACGGCACCGTTGATCTTGCCGGGGAACTCGACGCCGTGCATCACCGCGACCTGGCGCTGCAGGCGCGCGACGACGTTGGCGATTTCCTTGCCGACGGTGGTGGGCGAGGCCGTCTGGCCGTGGGTGCGCGAGAGCATCGGCAGGGCCGCGTGCTCGTGCGCCATCGAACGCAGCGTGTCCATCACCTCGGCGGTCCTGGGAGCGATGACCCGGGTGTAGGCCTCCTGCAGCATCAGGGCGTAGCTGAGGTTGTTGATGTCCTCGCTGGTGCAGGCGAAATGCACGAACTCCAGGGCCGGGCCGAGTTCGGCGTCGTCCTTGAGGCGTTCCTTGATGAAATATTCGACGGCCTTGACGTCGTGGTTGGTAGTGCGCTCGATCTCCTTCACCCGGGCCGCGTCGGCGACGCTGAAGCCGTCGGCCAGGGCGCGCAGGCGCGATGCGCCGGCGTCGGTGAACGGCGCCAGCTCGACGATGCCGGGTTCGGCGGCCAGGGCCAGCAGCCACTCCACCTCTACCCGCACGCGGGCCCGGACCAGCCCGTACTCGGAAAAGATCGGCCTCAGCGCCTCGGCCTTGCCGGCATAGCGGCCGTCGATGGGGGACAGGGCGGTGAGGGCGGCGTCGGACATCGGTCGGGCTCGGGAAAGGCGGGGAAGGGCCATATTCTACCCATTCGCCGCCGGGCCCCATCCCCGTGGGAGCCCCCATGAAGCCCGAATCGCCTTCCCGCCAGGGCCAAAGGCGAGGGATTCACGCCCCAAGGTGCGCCGGCGCGGGGCGTTATGCTGATCGCACGCCCCACCGGAGTCCGACCATGGCCAGCAAGACCCGCACCGAATCAGACAGCCTGGGCGAGCTGCAGGTCCCCGCCGAGGCGCTTTATGGCGCCCAGACCCAGCGCGCCGTGCAGAACTTCCCGATTTCCGGCCTGCGCATGCCGCGTGACTTCATCCGGGCCCTGGGCCTGGTCAAGGCCGCGGCGGCCGGGGCCAATGCCTCGCTGGGCCACCTGCCCGAGGACGTGGCCGAAAGCATTCGCGATGCCGCCCTGCAGGTGGCCGCGGGCGACCTGGACGGCCAGTTCCCGGTGGACGTGTTCCAGACCGGCTCGGGCACGTCGAGCAACATGAACGCCAACGAGGTGATTGCCCGGCTGGCGTCCAAGGGCCGCAAGGCGCCGGTGCATGCCAACGACCACGTCAACATGGGCCAGAGTTCGAACGACGTCGTGCCCACGGCCATCCAGGTCGCCGCGGTGCTGGCCTGCCGGGAGCGCCTGCTGCCGGCCACCAAGTACCTGCGCCTGGCCATCGACCGCAAGGCACGCCGGGTCGGCAAGGCCGTCAAGACCGGCCGCACCCACCTGATGGACGCGATGCCGCTGACCCTGGGCCAGGAAATGGGCGCCTGGTCGGCGCAGTTGGCCTCGGCAGCGGCGAGGATCGACGACAGCCTGGGCCGCCTGGTCCGCCTGCCCATCGGGGGCACCGCAGTGGGTACCGGCATCAACGCCGACCCGCGCTTTGGCCGAAGGGTGGCCAAGGATCTGGCCAAACTCTCCGGCCAGCGTTTTGCCCAGGCCGACAACCTGTTCGAAGGCATCGCCGCCCAGGACGGTGCGGTCGAGCTGTCCGGCCAGCTCAATACCCTGGCGACGGCGCTGATGAAGATCGGCAACGACCTGCGCTGGATGAACTCCGGTCCCCTGGCCGGCCTGGGTGAAATCGAGCTGCCGGCGCTGCAGCCAGGCAGTTCGATCATGCCGGGCAAGGTCAACCCGGTGCTGCCCGAGGCGCTGTGCATGGTCTGCGCCCAGGTCATGGGCAACCACGTCACCGTCACCGTGGCCGGCGCCAGCGGCAACTTCCAGCTGAACGTGATGCTTCCGGTCATCGCGCATAACCTGCTGCAGTCGGTCGACCTGCTTGCGAACGCGATGCGGGTGCTGGCCGACGGCGCCATCGCCGGCTTCAGCGTGCGCCACGATCGCCTGGAGCAGGCGCTGGCGCGCAACCCGATCCTGGTGACGGCGCTCAACCCGGTGATCGGCTATGAAAACGCCGCCGCCATTGCCAAACAGGCCTACCGCGAGGGCAGGCCGGTCCTGGCGGTGGCGATGGAACGCACCGGGCTGGAGGAAAAGGTGCTGCGCAAGCTGCTCGACCCGGCCGCGCTGGCCGAAGGTGGCATCCACGGAGCGCCGGGCGGGGGCGGCGGCTGACCGCCCCGCGCGGGTTCAGTCCTTCGGGACGCTGATCTTGCCGCGGACGCGGCCGTGGTCAACGTCGCCGCTGCCCAACTGGTCGACCACCAGGTCGCCGGCGACGTCGTCGACGTCGAGGTCGCCCGAGCCGATGCGGCCGACGCGCACGCTGCCCGCGACGCCGTCGAGCGTGATGTCGCCCGAGCCCAGGGAGCCGACTTCCACGTCGCCGCGGATGCGGCTGGCGTCGAGGTCGCCGGAGCCGACCGAGCGCAGGTCGAGGCTGCCGATGTCGTCGAGCTCGATGTCGCCCGACCCGACCTTGGCGGTAACCGCGCCGGCGATGGCGCGGGCATCCAGGTCGCCGGAGCCGACGTCGGCGGAAAGGCTGGCGACGTTATTTACTTCGGCATCGCCCGAACCGAGGTCAATCTCGTACGCCAGGCCCGCCGGCAAGCGTGCCTCGACGTCGAGATAGGCGTAGGTGGCGCTGAAGAAGATGCCGGAACTGCGGCCCTTGCGCTCGATGCGGACCACCAGGGTGTCACCGCTGCGGCTGGACTCGACCACCAGCTGCGGCAGGTAGTCCGGATCGGAAGCGCAGGCGCGGATGCGCAGCGGGACGACGGCGTCGGCTGCGACGCCTTCCACGCGCAGGTCGTGCGCGTGGACTTCGAAACGCACCTGGCTGATGCCGTCCAGGTCGAGCGCCAGCTGGCGGCTTTCTTCGTGCTTGCAGTCGCCGGCCGCGGCAAGGCCGGGCAACAGGAGCAGGGGCAGCGCTAGGGCAGGGGATTTCATGCGTCGGTTCTCCGGGCTCAGTTGACGTTGACCTGGCAGTCGTCGATGTCGGACGGATCCATGTCGGCATAGGGTTCGAATTCGGGCACGGCCTCGGCCAGGGCCTGCTGGCTCTCGTAGAGTGCCGGCAGGCGATCGCAGAGGGCCATGGCGACCGTTTCGATCTCCTTGGCCTTTTTCTTGGCGTTTTCCTCGACGGCGGCGGTTCCCTCTCCGCTGAGCAGGCCGTTGATGGCGATGCCGATGCTTTCCTTGGCCAGCTCGGCGCTCTGCATGCCGATGCCGGCGCCGGCTTCGGCGATGGCGGCGACGTTGCCGCGGTATGCCAGGGCCAGTTCACGCTGGGCCGGGTCCAGGCCCACGGGCTTGCCGTCGATCAGCATCTCGCCTTCCGGGGTCAGCTCGGCGCGGGGCAGGCCGTCGCTGCGGCCCAGGTCCAGGTTTTCCCGGGCCATTTCCTCGCGCACTTCCCGGGCCACCGTTTCCGCCAGCGAAAGATCGCTGCCGTCGTCGTTGCCGCCGCAGCCCGCCAGGGCCAGTACCGGGACGAACAGGAGCAGGGGAAGTCGGGACATGGGAAACCTCGATCGTTTGGATGGGGTGCGAAAAAAAACAGCGGGGCGGCCATCCAGGCCCGCCCCGCCGGGGGATTCAGCCTTCGTCGCGGCTGCGGCGGTAGTGCATGGCACCGAAGATCAGGGCGGCGCCGACGGCCACGCCGATCCAGAGGTCGAGGGTGGCAAAGGCACCCCAGGCGTTCTGGGCCGAGAACAGGGCGACGATGTCCTGCGGGCCGTCCGGGTTGAAGTTGACCAGCTGCGGGTCACTCGCGCCGCGGTAGACCATGTCCATGCCCGGGACGGTGCCCAGCAGCAGGCGCCCGACCACGTGCTGCCAGAACCAGGCGGCGCTGGAGCCGAACATTTCCATCACGTCGAACCAGGTCACCAGGATGCCGGAGAACACAGGTACCAGCAGCGCCCAGAGGAAGGGCTTGGTGCGCGCCCAGGCCGAGACCAGCATCAGCCAGCCGACGGTCGGCAGGGCCCAGGCCGCGTAGACGGGCAGGGAGGCCAGCATGTGGAAGGAAATCGTGAGCGGGCTGGCCGGACCCCAGATCAGCGAGACGGGGTTGCCGCCATGCAGCAGCACGTAGGCACTGAGCAGCACGAGGAATCCGATCGACGTGATGATCGCCGCGACCATCGCGAACAGCGGGGCCACGACCAGTGCACTGGTGACCTTCGAAAGCACGGTCTGGCCATCGGACAGCGGCAGCGACTTCCAGAACAGGATGCTGCGGTCCTTGCGCTCGTCGTACAGCGCGCTCAGGCAGTAGAAGAACACCACGAAGGCGAGCACGACCAGGGGCCAGGAGCCGGCCATCAGCGTGCCCAGGTCGAGGCCGCCGCCCAGTTCCGCCATCTCCTTGGGGCTAAGGGTTTCGGTGAGCCGGCGCAGCTCGACGCCGTTCATTTCCAGCTCGCCCTGCTCGGCGCTGCGGCGCATGCTCTCGCCGGCGATCACGGCCAGGGCACTGATCACCAGGAACACGCCGCCGGCGATCAGCGGCGCCCACAGGAACCCGCCACGGTGTTCCCAGTATTCGCGCTTGAGAAGCCATTTGAAGGTGTTCATGCGTAGGTTCCTTTCATGGTGGCGACGAACAGGTCGGCGATGCCGGGGTTGCGGACCTCGCCAAGGGTGGCGACCTGAGACCGGGGTACGCCGTCGAACAGCATCACGGACTTGCCGAAAACGGTGCGTTCATCGATGGGCTTGAGGGCGCGGGCGGCCTCGGCCTTGTCGGCGGGCACCATCACCTCGGTGAAACGTTCGCCCACTTCGTCCATCGTCGCCGAGAGCACGATCTTGCCCTCGCGGATGAACATCAGGTCGGTGAGGATGTGTTCGATCTCCTCGACCTGGTGGGTGGTGACCACGATGGTCTTGTTCTCGTCGAAGTAGTCCTCGAGCAGGTTCTGGTAGAACTGCTTGCGGTAGAGGATGTCCAGGCCGAGCGTCGGCTCGTCGAGCACCAGGAGTTTGGCGTCGATGGCCATCACGATCGCGAGGTGCAACTGAACGATCATGCCCTTGGACATCTGCTTGACCTTCATGTCCGGGTGCAGCTTGGTGTGCGCCAGGTAGGCCTCGGCCTTCTTGCGGTCGAAGCGCGGGTGCACGCCGGCCACGAAGTCCACGGCGTCCTTCACCTTGAGCCAGCGCGGCAGCACGGCCACGTCGGCGATGAAGCACACGTCCTGCATGACGTCGTCGCGCTGGGTACGCGGGTTCTTGCCCAGCACCTTGAGTTCGCCCTCGAAGGGCACCAGGCCCAGGGCGGCCTTGAGGGTGGTGGTCTTGCCCGACCCGTTGGGGCCGATCAGACCGACGATGCGGCCGGCAGGGATGTCGAAGCTGATCGAATCAACGGCGCGCACGCCCTTGCCGTAGCTCTTGGAGAGATTGCGGGCGGAAATAACGGCGCTCATCAGTTGGTCTCCTTCGCCTGGGCCATGAGTTTCCCGATGTCCAGGCCGAGGCGCTGGATGCGCTCGACCACCAGCGGCCATTCTTCCTTCAGGAAGCGGTCCCGCTCGGATGCCAGCAGGTTTTCGCGGGCCCCTTCAGTCACGTACATGCCAAGTCCCCTTCGTTTTTCCACAAGTCCTTCGTCCGCCAGCTCCTGGTAGGCGCGGGAGACGGTGATCGGATTGAGCTGGTATTCGGCGGCGATCTGCCGGACCGAGGGCAGGGCCTCGCCGGGCAGGAGGATGCCGTCGAGCATCATCGCCACTACCTTGTCCTTGAGCTGCCGGTAGATCGGCGCGCTGTCATTCCATGCGATGGTCATTTCAGGACTCCCGGCGGGGCATGAGGGCGGCCATGGACACATAGGGCATGGCGATCTGGCGCTTGAGGGCGCCGCGGCTGATCTGGTGCGCCCGGATCAGGGCTTCGGCGTCCGGGGCGTCCTGCTCTTCCGTCTCGACCGCGACGAAGTCCGTCGCAGACGACAGTGAGACAGGCTGGCTCGGCGGCTCGCCGAGGCCGTAGCCGGCAACCAGGACGCTGAGCGAAACGGCCAGGGCCATCAGGTTGGTCTTGATCTTGGGGGTCATGTGCGGCCTCCCTCGTTGGTGAGGTATTGGACAGGTGTTGTAGCGAACTATAACACCCAAAAACCGGCTGTCAACACCTTTTGCACACTTGGGGGGCCAAACTGATGGCATAGGCGCGGATGTTCCGCGCCGGAGGACGGACGATGGGCAGGAAATGGCTTGTTTTACTGGCTGGCGTGATGGCCATGGCGCCGGCATTTGCCGGGGAAAAGCTGCTGGACCGGGAATTCCGGAAACTGGCCGGCGAGGAGACGGTGAACCTGGAGCAGGCCTACGGCGGCCAGGTGCTGCTGGTGGTGAACACCGCCAGCAAGTGTGGTTTCACGCCGCAGTACGAAGGCCTGGAAGCCATGTACGCCAAGTACAAGGACCAGGGTTTCGCGGTGCTGGGTTTCCCGTCAAATGACTTCATGGGCCAGGAGCCGGGCAGCGAGGAAGATATCGCGGAGTTCTGCACGCTTACCTATGGCGTCAAGTTCCCGATGTTCGAGAAGGTGCAGGTGCGCGGTGCCGACGCGACCCCGCTCTACCAGGACCTGGCCGCGGCCACGGGCGAAGCACCGGGCTGGAACTTCCACAAGTACCTGATTGATCGCGAGGGCCGGGTGGTGGCCAGTTTCGGCAGCCGGACGACCCCGGACGACCCCAAGCTGGTGGCGGAAATCGAGAAGCAGATTGCCCGGCCGGCGCCTGCGGCCAAGGCAGCCAAGGCCGGTTGACCCGGCCCTGTGCCTGAACCGCCGCCACGGATGTGATTGCCGTGGCGGCGGTGCATCGCGACAATAGCGGGCGACGTGCCTTTCCGGTCCGCCCCCCTCAGGAGTTTTGTCCCAATGAATCCCGCCCTGCGTTTCGCCGCGCCGCTGGTGCTTGCCAGCCTGGTGCTCAGCCTTGGTGCCTGCAAGTCCGAAACCCCCGACGGTGAAGCCGAGGCTTCCGCCGATGCCGCCGCAACCGCCGAACCGGCCGCCGAGCCGGGCGCGCCGATCATCGAAGGCATCGAAGGCCTGGAAACCGAGCGCGCCCAGGTGAGCTACATGATCGGCCTGGACATCGGTCGCTCGATGTCGGTGGTCAAGCAGGACCTTGATCTGGAAGTCGTTCGCCAGGCCATGGAGGACGCGTTCGAAGAGCGCGAGCCCAAGATCACCGACGAGCAGATGAAGGAAATCCAGGAGGCCTTCACCGTGCGCCTGCAGGCGCGCAAGCAGGCCGAAATGGAGGCCGCTGCCGTCGCCGCCAAGGCCGAAGGCGCGGCGTTCCTGGCCGCCAACAAGGACAAGCCCGGCGTCGAGGTCACTGAAAGTGGCCTGCAGTACCGCGTCGAGCGCGCCGGCAACGGCGCCACTCCGAAGGTGGAGGATGTGGTGCGCGTGCACTACAAGGGCACGCTGCCCAACGGCGACGTGTTCGACAGCTCCTACGATCGCGGCCAGCCGGCCGAGTTCGGCCTGGGCCAGGTCATCCCGGGCTGGTCCGAAGGCGTGCAGCTGATGAAGGTCGGCAGCAAGTACACCTTCTGGATCCCGTCCGACCTGGCCTACGGTGAAACCGGCGGCGGCGGCGTGATCCCGCCGCACACCATGCTGACCTTCGAAGTCGAACTGCTCGAAATCGTCGAGTAAGCGATGCGCGCGACGGTCTTCGGCACCGGTTACGTCGGCCTCGTCACGGGCACCTGCCTGGCCGAGGTCGGCCACCAGGTGACCTGCGTGGACGTGGACGAGGCCAAGGTGGCCGGGCTTCGGAACGGCGTCGTGCCGATCTTCGAACCCGGCCTGGAACCCATGGTGCTGGCCAACCACGGCGCCGGCCGGCTGGATTTCACCACCGACGCGGCGGCCGCCATCAACGCCGCCGAGGTGATCTTCATCGCCGTCGGCACGCCCCCGGACGAGGACGGCAGCGCCGACCTGCAGTACGTGCTGGCGGTGGCCCGCACCATCGGCCGCAACCTGGCGGAACCCGCGGTGGTGGTGAACAAGTCCACCGTGCCGGTGGGCACCGCCGACAAGGTGCGTGACGCGATCGCGGCCGAACTGTCCGCGCGCGGCGTTGACGTGCGCTTCGACGTGGTGTCCAACCCCGAGTTCCTGAAGGAAGGCGCCGCGGTCAACGACTGCATGCGCCCGGACCGCATCGTGCTGGGCGCGCGCAGCGCCACCGCGGTCGAAACCATGAAGCGCCTGTATGCGCCGTTCACCCGCAGCCACGAGCGTTTCGTGGTCATGGACGAACGTTCCGCCGAGCTGACCAAATACGCCGCGAACGCCATGCTCGCGACCAAGATCAGCTTCATGAACGAGATGGCGAACATCGCCGAGCGCGTGGGCGCCGACATCGAACAGGTCCGGCAGGGCATCGGCTCGGACCCGCGCATCGGCTACCACTTCATCTACCCGGGCGCGGGCTACGGGGGCTCGTGCTTTCCCAAGGACGTGCAGGCGCTGGAGCGCACCGCGCGCCAGCACGGCTTCGATGCCGGCCTTCTGCAGGCGGTGGAAGCCGTGAACAACAGGCAGAAGCACAAGCTTGCGGAGCTGGTCCTGCGACACTTCGGTGGCGACATCGCCGGCAAGACCTTCGCGGTGTGGGGCCTGGCGTTCAAGCCCAACACCGACGACATGCGCGAAGCCGCCAGCCGCAGCCTGCTGGCCGACCTCTGGCAGGCCGGTGCCAGGGTGCGTGCCTACGATCCGGAGGCGATGGCCGAAACCAGGCGCATCTTCGGCGATCGCGACGACCTCGTGCTCTGCCAGGATCCGGCCGAATCGCTCGAAGGCGCCGACGCGCTGGTGCTGGTCACCGAGTGGAAGGCGTTCTGGAGCCCGGATTTCCCGGCCCTGGCCGCCACCTTGCGCGCGCGCGTGGTGTTCGACGGCCGCAACGTCTGGGAGCCGTCGCAGGTGGAAGCCGCCGGACTGGCGTATTACGGCATTGGCCGCGGGCGCAGCCTGCAGGCCGGGTCGGGAGGCAGGCATGGCCACTGACGTCGAGCAGCGCCTGGCCGAACTCGAAACGCGGCTGGCTTTCCAGGAACACACACTTACCGAGCTCAGCGACGCCCTGGCGGAAACCCGCCTGGAGTCGGCCCGCAACGCCCAGACCCTGGTGCGGGTCATGGACGAACTCAAGCAGCTGCGTACCCTCCTGTACGCCGACCCCGGCAGCGAACCCCCGCCGCCGCATTACTGAAGCAATCCCCCCGATGAGCAATTCCCTGCGTGAAAAACTGCTGGGCCTGGGCTTCAAGGCCCCGGAACCAGAGCCCCGGCGCGAGCGCCCCGACCGTAGCGGCAAGCCTGCGGGCAAGGGCGGTGAGCGAGGTCCCGGCAAGCGCGCCGAGCGCGCACCCGGCAACCGGGGTGATCGTGCGCCGGGCATGGGCGGGCGTCCGTCCGAGGGCAAGCCTGCGGCACGCCCCGGCAAAGCCCGCGCGGGCGGCCGGCCGCCACGCAGCCAGGAAGAGATCGACCTGGCCAAGGCCTATGCGATCCGCGCGCAGAAGGAAAAGCAGGAACGCATCGAAGCCGAACGCCTGAAGCAGGAAGAAGCCGCGCGTCGCCGCGCCGCCAAGGCGCAGGTGGCCGACCTGCTCAAGGACAAGGCGCTCAACGTCGCCGACGCCGAGCTGGTGCGCCATTTCGAATACGGCGGCAAGATCAAGCGCATCTACGTGACGCCGGAGCAGCTCAAGTCGCTCAACGCCGGCGAGCTCGCCGTGGTGCAGCTCGACGGCCGCTACCAGCTGGTGCCCGCCGCGCTGGCCGACGAGGTCGCCGCCCTGCTGCCGAGCCTGCTGGCGCTGAAGGTGGACCCGAACGCCCCGGCCACGGACGACCCCTACGCCGACCCGCGTTACCAGGTGCCCGACGACCTGGTCTGGTAGCGCCTACTCGGGGTCGTAGTCGAGGTTGGGTGCCAGCCAGCGTTCCGCCTGCTGCAGCGACACGCCCTTGCGGCGTGCGTAGTCGGCGACCTGTTCGCGCGAAAGCCGTCCGACCACGAAATACTGGCTGCCCGGGTGCGAGAAATACAGGCCGCTGACGGCGGCTGCCGGCGTCATCGCGAAACTTTCGGTCAGCCTCATGCCGGTGTGCTTCTCGGCTTCGAGCAGCGCGAAGATCGTGGTCTTTTCACTGTGTTCCGGGCAGGCCGGGTAACCCGGGGCCGGGCGGATGCCGCGGTACTGCTCGCGCACCAGGGCCTCGTTGTCCAGTGATTCGTCCGGCGCGTAAGCCCATAGCTGCGTGCGCACGCGCTGGTGCAGGGCCTCGGCCAGGGCCTCCGCCAGGCGATCGGCCAGAGACTTGAGCAAGATCGCGTTGTAGTCGTCGTGTTGGGCCTCGAAGCGCGCCAGGTGCGGTTCGATGCCCAGGCCCGCAGTGACGGCGAAGGCGCCCACCCAGTCCTGGCGGCCGCTGTCGCGCGGCGCCACGAAGTCGGCCAGGCAGAGGTTCGGCCGGTCATCGGGCTTCTCCGCCTGCTGGCGCAGGCAGTGGAGGCTGGCGCGCAGGTGGCCGGTTTCGTCGAGCACCTGGATGTCGTCGCCGACCGAACGGGCCGGCCACAGGCCGGCGACGGCCTTCGCCCGCAGCCATTTTTCGCCAATGATCCGGTCGAGCATGGCCCGGGCGTCGGCAAACAGCTCGGTGGCCTGCGCCCCCACCACCGGGTCCTTCAGGATCGCCGGGTAGCGGCCGGACAATTCCCAGGTCTGGAAAAAGGGCGTCCAGTCGATGAAGTCGCGCAGGTCCCCGAGCGGGAAGTCGTCGAACACCGTCAGCCCGGGCTGGCGCGGCACCGGCGGAACGTAGTCGGCCCAGCCGCCGTCGAAACGGTTGGCGCGGGCGCGGGTGAGCGAAGCCAGCGGCTTGGCGTCGCCGCGGTTGGCGTGGCGCTTGCGCACTTCGGCGTAGTCCGCCGCGTTGGCGGCGACGAAGGGCTCGCGCAGTTCGGCGCTGAGCAGGGACTGGGTGACGCCGACCGCGCGCGAGGCGTCCTTCACCCAGACCACCGGCGAATCGTAGTGCGGGTCGATCTTGAGCGCCGTGTGCGCGCGCGACGTGGTGGCGCCGCCGATCAGCAGCGGCACGCTGAACCCCTGTCGCTTCATTTCGCGGGCGACGTGGCTCATTTCCTCCAGCGAAGGCGTGATCAGGCCCGACAGGCCGATCGCATCGACCTTCTCCTCGCGGGCGCGGTCCAGGATGACCTGGGCCGGCACCATCACGCCCAGGTCCACGACCTCGAAGTTGTTGCAGGCCAGGACCACGCCGACGATATTCTTGCCGATGTCGTGCACATCGCCCTTCACCGTGGCCATCAGCACCTTGCCGCGCGGCTTGCCGGCGTCGCCGCTGCGGGCTTTCTCGGCTTCGATGTAGGGGATCAGGTGGGCGACGGCGCGTTTCATCACGCGGGCCGACTTCACCACCTGCGGCAGGAACATCTTGCCGGCGCCGAACAGGTCGCCGACCACGTTCATGCCCGCCATCAGCGGGCCTTCGATGACGTCCAGCGGGCGCGTGGATTGTTGCCTGGCCAGCTCGGCATCCTCTTCGATGAACCGGTCGATGCCATGCACCAGGGCGTGGCTGATGCGGCGGTCCACCGGCCAGTCCCGCCAGGCCAGGTCCTCGGTGCGGACCTCGCCCTTCCTGGACTTGTGTTTCTCTGCTTCGGTCAGCAGGCGTTCGGTGCCATCGCTGCGGCGGTTGAGCACCACGTCCTCGACCGCTTCGCGCAGCGCCGGGTCCAGGTCGTCGTAAAGGGCCAGGGCGCCGGCGTTGACGATGCCCATGTCCATGCCCGCGCCGATCGCGTGGTAGAGGAAAACACTGTGGATCGCCTCGCGCACGGCGTTGTTGCCGCGGAAGGAGAACGAGACATTCGAGACGCCGCCCGATACGTGGCTGTCCGGGAAGCGCCGCTTCAGCTCCCGCGTCGCCTCGATGAAGGCCACGGCATAGTCGTCGTGTTCCTCGATGCCGGTGGCGATGGCGAAGATGTTGGGGTCGAAGATGATGTCCTCGGGCGCCAGCCCGGCTTCGCCGACCAGCAGGGCGAACGCGCGGCTGCAGATGGCGACCTTGCGCTCGAAGGTATCGGCCTGGCCCTGTTCGTCGAAGGCCATCACCACCACCGCGGCGCCGTGCCGTCGGGCCTCGCGTGCCTGCGCCAGGAAGGCCGCTTCGCCTTCCTTCATCGAGATCGAGTTGACGATGGCCTTGCCCTGCACGCACTTGAGGCCGGCTTCGATCACGCTCCACTTGGAGCTGTCGATCATCACCGGCACCCTGGCGATGTCGGGTTCGGCGGCGACCAGGTTCAGGAACCGGGTCATCGCCGCCTCGGCGTCGAGCATGCCCTCGTCCATGTTGACGTCGATCACCTGGGCGCCGTTCTCGACCTGCTGGCGGGCGACGGCCAGGGCGTCGTCGTAGCGGTTTTCCAGGATCAGCTTCTTGAACTGGATCGAGCCGGTGACGTTGGTGCGCTCGCCGACGTTGACGAAGTTCGTCTCGGGCGTGATGACGAAAGGCTCCAGCCCGGCCAGCCGCGTGAATGCGGGCAGGGTGGGGAGCTTGCGCGGTGGCAGTCCCTGCACCGCGCCGGCAATCGCGGCAATGTGTTCCGGCGTGGTGCCGCAGCAGCCGCCGACCAGGTTGAGCAGGCCTGATTCGGCGAACTCGCGCAGGATTCCGGCGGTTTCCTCAGGGCCTTCGTCGTAGCCGCCGAAGGCATTGGGCAGGCCGGCGTTGGGATGGCAGCTGACGTGGGTATCGGCAATCTGGGACAGCACGTCCACGTGCGGGCGCAGGTCGCGGGCGCCGAGCGCGCAGTTCAGGCCCACGGAGAGCGGCCGGGCGTGGCGCAGCGAATACCAGAAGGCTTCCGCGGTCTGTCCCGACAGCGTGCGGCCACTGCGGTCGGTGATGGTGCCCGAGACCATCACCGGCAGGCGGGCGCCCAGGGATTCGAACAGCACGTCGATCGCATACAGCGCCGCCTTGGCGTTGAGCGTGTCGAACACCGTCTCGACCATCAGGATGTCGGCGCCGCCCTCGACCAGGCCGCGCGCGGCGACGGTGTAGTCGGCCACCAGCGCGTCGAAGCTGGTGTTGCGGTAACCGGCGTCCTCGACCTTGGGGCTGATCGATGCGGTGCGGCTGGTCGGGCCCAGCACGCCGGCCACCCAGCGCGGCCGGGTGGGGTCGGCGGCTTCGGCCCGGGCGGCGCATTCGCGGCCCAGGCGCGCGGCCTCGCGGTTGAGTTCGGGCACCAGCGGCTCGAGGCCGTAGTCCGACTGCGACACCGCCGTCGAATTGAAGGTATTGGTCTCGATGATGTCGGCGCCGGCGTCCAGGTAGGCCTGGTGGATGCCGGCGATGATGTCCGGGCGAACCAGCGTCAGCAGGTCGTTGTTGCCCTTGAGGTCGCGCGGCGAGTCCGCGAACCGTTGCCCGCGGTAGTCGGCTTCGCCCAGTTCGTGGCGCTGGATCAGCGTGCCCATGGCGCCGTCGAGCACCAGGATGCGTTCGCCCAGTGCCTGCAGCAGTTGCCCGGTGCGGCTGGGGTCGTGCCAGGGCAGGCTGCTCATGGCTTGCGGGCCAGCAGGGTCAGCACTTCGAAGTGGGGCGGGCGCTTTTCGCGGGTGACCGCCTCGCAGACGGTCACTTCAAGGCCGGCCTTTTCCGCGTGCCGGCGCAGTTCCTTCACGGTGAAACCCAGGTTGACGTGGCCGTAGGGCGTGACCGCGGCGCGGTGTTCGTGCTTGCCCAGGCAGGTCGCGACCAGGCGGCCGCCCCTGCGCAGGACCCGGCCGGCTTCGGCGATGGCCTGGGCCGGGCGGTCGGCGTAGGTGAGCGCATGCATCAGCAGCACCAGGTCGAACTGCGCGGCCGGGAAGTCCAGCGCCTGCATGTCGCCTTCGAGCACGTCCACGTGCGGGTACTTGCGCAGGCGTTCGCGCGCCGCGTTGACGACGCGGATGCTCGAATCCACGCAGACGTAGCGGCGCGCGTGCGGCGCCAGCAGCTCGCCCAGCACGCCGTCGCCCGAAGCGACGTCGAGCACGTCGCCGGGTTCGAGCAGGGGCAGGGTGGAGCGGGCCAGGGCTTCCCAGGTGCGGCCCGGGGAATAATGGCGCTCCATGTCGCCGGCCACCGAGTCGGCCCAGTTCTGGTCGGCGGCGCGGTTCGCCAGGACCGCGGGCAGGCGCTCGGCGTCCTGGCGCAGCAGCGGGTCGTCGGTGCTGTCGCGAAGGGCCTCCCAAAGGCGCGCTTCGCCGGGGTCGAGGGTGTCGCCGTTGAAGCGGTAGTAGGCCGACACGCCGGCGCGGCGGTCGCGCACCAGGTCGGCCTCCTTGAGCCGGGCCAGGTGGGTGGACACGCGCGGCTGGGCCAGGCGCGTGATGGCGGCGAGTTCGGCCACCGTCAGTTCCTCGCCTTCGAGCAGGGCCAGCAGGCGGACCCGGGTAGGGTCGGAAAGGACCTTCAGGCAGGCCGACCAGGCGTCCAGGTCCATGGTTTATCCTTTCATCCGGATTCAAAGATATTGGGAGGTTAGGCCGGCCCCCCGGGGGGCGTCAAGCCGCATCCGCGCGCGCTTCACGCGGTGTGGACCTGCCGACGACGGCGGCAGCCGCTACAATCGCGGTCTTGTCCGAACTTGAACCGAGGGTGCCCCGTGGATTTCCGATTCACCGAAGAACAGCTGATGATCCAGGACGTCGCCCGGCGCATCTCCCGGGAGAAGATCGCCCCCAGCGCCGAACACCACGACCATACCGGCGAGTTCCCGCTGGAAAACATCCGCACCCTCGGCGAAAACGGCCTGATGGGCATCGAGGTGCCGGCCGAATACGGCGGCGCCGGCATGGACCCGATCAGCTACGTGCTGGCCATGGTCGAGATCGCGGCCGCCGACTGCGCCCATTCCACCATCGTGTCGGTGAACAACTCGCTGTTCTGCAACGGCATCCTCAAGTTCGGCAGCGAAGAGCAGAAGCAGAAGTACGTGCGCGCCATCGCCGAAGGCAAGGAAATCGGCGCTTTCGCGCTGACCGAGCCGCAGTCGGGCTCCGACGCCACCGCCATGCGCTGCAAGGCCGTGCGCCAGGACGACGGCAGCTACGTCGTCAACGGCAAGAAGAGCTGGATCACCTCGGGCCCGGTCGCCAAGTACATCGTGCTGTTCGCCATGACCGACCCGGACAAGGGCGCCAAGGGCATCACGGCCTTCCTGGTCGACACCAGCAAGCCGGGTTTCCACCGCGGCAAGACCGAACCCAAGCTCGGCATCCGCGCCTCGGCCACCTGCGAGATCGAGTTCCAGGATTACGTCGTGGCCCCGGACGAAGTGCTGGGCGACGAAGGCCAGGGCTTCAAGATCGCCATGGGCGTTCTCGACGCCGGCCGGATCGGCATCGCGTCCCAGGCCATCGGCCTGGCCCGTGCCGCCTACGAGGCGACGCTGGAATACGTGCGTGAGCGCAAGGCCTTCGGCCAGCCGATCGGCGCGTTCCAGATGACCCAGGCCAAGATCGCCGACATGAAGTGCAAGCTTGATGCGTCGCTGCTGCTGACCCTGCGGGCCGCCTGGCTCAAGGGCCAGGACCAGCGATTCACCACCGAGGCCTCCGTGGCCAAGCTCACGGCCTCGGAAGCGGCCATGTGGATCACCCACCAGGCCGTGCAGATCCATGGCGGCATGGGCTACTCCAAGGAGATGGCGCTCGAGCGTTATTTCCGGGACGCCAAGATCACCGAGATCTACGAGGGCACCAGCGAAATCCAGCGCCTGGTCATCGCCCGCAACGAAACCGGCCTGCGCTGACCACCAGCCCATACCCCGGCGTATCCGAAGCCCCGCTGAAGCGGGGCTTTTTTTAGGCCGATTGCGCTGGCCGGGCGTTGCCCCCCGCGACTACAATTCACGCTTTAACCACGCCCCTGCGAGAAAGCAGCTGATGAACGCCCACGCCCTGGCCTCCGCCGAGTCCCTTGACGCCATTGCCGCCGCCCTGGCCGGCCCGGCGTCCCAGCCCGACGGGGACCTGCTTGAGGCCTTCACCCGAAGCTTCTACGTGCGGGTGCCCGACGACGAGCTGCGCAGCCGGGCGGCTGGCGAGTGGGCCTCGATCGCGCGCAGCTTCCTGGCCTTCGCGCGCGAGCGGGCGCCGGGCACCGTGTCGGTATCCATCGGCAGCCCGTCCCTGGCCAGCGATGGGTATGAAAGCACCCACACGGTCGTGCGCATCGTCAACGACGACATGCCCTTCCTGGTCGACTCGGTGCGCATGGCGCTGTCGAAGTTCGACATCACCCTGCACCAGATCGCCCATCCGGTGATGACGGTGCGCCGTGATGCCGCGGGCCGGTTGCAGGCGGTGGGCGAGGGCGACGCCGAATCGCTGATGTACCTGGAGATCGACCGCCAGGCCGACGCCGAGGCGCTGGCTGCCATCGAGGAAGCGATCCGCGAGGCGCTGGGCGACGTGCGTTCGGCGGTCGCCGACTGGTCGCAGATGCGCGAGAAGATGCTGCAGATCGCCGGCGAGATCGAAACCCGCCCGATGCCGGTGGAACCTGCCTGCCGCGCCGAAACCGAAGCCTTCCTGCGCTGGGCCGCCGACAACCACTTCACTTTCCTGGGCTACCGCGAATACGAAGTCGTGGACCGCGAGCTGCGCGCCGTGCCGGGCACGGGCCTGGGACTGCTGCGCGGCAAGGACCAGCAGGCGCAGTCGCGCCCGATCACCGGCCTGGCCGCGGCGGACCTGCCGCCGGGCACCTCGCTCGACGTGCTCATCCTGACCAAGACAAATGCCCGCGCCACCGTGCACCGGCCCGGTTACATGGACTACATCGGCGTGCTGGCCTTCGACAAGGACGGCCGCGCCGTCCGCGAGCAGCGCTTCCTGGGCCTCTACACCTCCAGCGCCTACAACCGCCGGCCCTGGGAAATCCCGATGGTGCGCCTGCGCCACGAACACGTCATGGCGGCTTCGGGGCTGGCCCCGACCAGCCACAGTGGCAAGGCCCTGCGCCACATCCTGGAAACCCTGCCGCGCGAAGAACTGTTCCAGTCCAACGCCGACGAGCTGCAGCGCACGGCGATGGGCATCCTGGGCCTGCAGGAACGCGCCCGCACCCGGTTGTTCCTGCGTCGTGACCGCTACGGCCGCTTCTTCTCGGCGCTGGTCTACATCCCGCGTGACCGCTTCAACACCAGCATCCGACATCGCATCGAAGCGGTGCTGATGCGCGAACTTGGCGGCGAGCGCCTCGACCACAGCGTGCAGATCGGCGAGTCGCCGCTGGCCCAGCTGCACCTGGTCATCCGGCCCAAGGCCGGTTGCCGGGTCGACTTCGACCAGGACCAGCTGGAAGCCGAACTGGCGCGCATCGTGCGCGACTGGCACGACGAGCTGCGCGAGATCCTCGTGCGCGAGGCGGGCGAGGAGCAGGGCCTCAAGCTCGCGCAGACCTACGGCCGCGCGCTTCCGGCCGGTTACGTCGAAGCCGTGTCGCCGCAGGTGGCCGCCGCCGACGTGCTGCAGGCCTCGCGCCTGGCCGGCCCCGGCGACCAGCGTATTTCCTTCTATCGCCACGGCGACGACCTGCGCCTGAAGCTGGTGCGTCGCAGCGGCGACATCGCGCTGTCGGACGTGTTGCCGGTGATGGAAAACCTCGGCCTGCGCGTGCTCACTGAACACCCCTACGAAATGGCGGTCGAGGGCGAACGCATCTCGATCCAGGACTTCGAGGTGCAGGCCCGCCACGGCGAGATCGACGTGGACGCTGCCCGACAGCCTTTCGAGGAGGCCTTCACCGCCGTCTGGAGCGGCGAGGCCGAAAACGACGGATTCAACCAGTTGCTGCCCAGCGCCCGGCTGGAATGGCGTGACATCGCCATGTTGCGCGCCTACACCAAGTACGCGCTGCAGACCGGGGTGCCTTTCTCGCAGCCGTACATGGAAGAAACCCTGCAGCGCTACCCGGTCATTGCCCGCCTGCTGTGGGAGCTGTTCGCGGCGCGCTTCGAGCCGGGCCGCGAGGTGGCGCTCGACGCCGCCGGCCGCCAGGCCCTGCACGACCAGATCGCCTGGCTGCTGCCCGGTGACCGGCGCAAGGCGCTGGACACCATTCCGCAGGAAATCGCCGCGGCCCGCGTCCTCGACCGCGCCGCACAGATCGACGCGGTCACCGACGCGCTGGAGATACTGCTCGACAGCGCGGTGCAGAGCATCGACGACGACCGCATCCTGCGCGGCTACCAGTCCCTGATAAACGCCACCCTTCGCACCAACTTCTACCAGCGCAGGGACGGCGCCTTCCGCGACTACATCGCCTTCAAGTTCGATCCGGCGCTGGTCCCCGACCTGCCCAAGCCGCGGCCCTACCGCGAGATCTTCGTGTACTCGCCCTGGGTCGAGGGCGTGCACCTGCGCTTCGGTCCGGTTGCGCGCGGTGGCCTGCGCTGGTCCGACCGCCGCGAGGATTTCCGCACCGAGGTTCTGGGCCTGGTGAAGGCGCAGATGGTCAAGAACACGGTCATCGTGCCGGTCGGTTCCAAGGGCGGCTTCGTGGTCAAACGGCCGCCGGTCGGCGGCGACCGCGACGCCCAGCTGGCCGAGGGCATCGCCTGCTACAAACGTTTCATCAACGGCCTGCTCGACATCACCGACAACCTGGTGGACGGCGAGCTGGTGCACCCGCAGGACGTGGTGCGCCACGACGGCGACGATCCCTACCTGGTGGTCGCGGCCGACAAGGGCACGGCCACGTTCTCGGACATCGCCAACGGCATTTCGGCCGAGCACGGCTACTGGCTGGGCGATGCGTTTGCTTCCGGCGGATCGGTCGGCTACGACCACAAGGGCATGGGCATCACCGCCCGCGGCGCCTGGGAGTCGGTCAAGCGCCACTTCCGCGCGCTCGGCATCGACAGCCAGTCCCAGGACTTCACCTGCGTCGGCATCGGCGACATGTCGGGCGACGTGTTCGGCAACGGCATGCTGCTTTCGCGGCACATCCGCCTGGTGGCGGCCTTCGACCACCGGCACATCTTCCTCGACCCCGATCCGGATTCGGCGCACAGTTATGCCGAACGCGAGCGCATGTTCGCGCTGCCGCGCTCGAGCTGGGAAGACTACGACACCGCGCTGATTTCCGAGGGCGGCGGCATCTATCCGCGTTCGCTCAAGTCCATTCCGGTCAGCCCGCAGGTGCGCAAGGCCCTGGACCTGGCCGACGACGTCGAACAGCTCAGCCCGATGGCGCTGATGAACGCCATCCTCAAGGCGCCGGTGGACCTGCTGTGGAATGGCGGCATCGGTACCTACGTCAAGGCCAGCAGCGAAAGCCATGCCGACGCCGGCGACCGCGCCAACAACGGCCTGCGCGTGAACGGCAACGAGCTGCGCTGCCGGGCGGTGGGCGAGGGCGGCAACCTGGGCCTGACCCAGCGCGGCCGCATCGAGGCCGCCATGAACGGCGTGCTGGTGAACACCGACTTCATCGACAACTCCGCCGGCGTCGACACCTCCGACCACGAGGTCAACATCAAGATCCTGCTGGCGGCGCCGGTGCAGCGCGAGGAGCTGAGCCTGCCGCAGCGCAATGAACTGCTGGCCAGCATGACCGACGAAGTCGCCGAGCTGGTGCTCAACGACAACTACCGGCAGAACCAGGCGATCAGCCTGATGGAGCGCATGAGCGCGGCCCGGCTGGGTTCGTTCGGCCACTTCATCCGCGTGCTCGAAGGCCAGGGCCTGCTCGACCGCGCCATCGAGTTCCTGCCGTCCGAAGCCGAGCTGGGCGACCGCAAGGCGCGTGGCCAGGGCCTGACCCGGCCCGAGCTGAGCGTGCTGCTGAGCTACGACAAGATCGTCGTGTTCAACCAGATGCTCGACTCCGACGTGCCCGAGGACCCCTACCTGTCCAAGGAGCTGGTGCGCTATTTCCCCAACGCCCTGCAGGAACGTTTCGCGCAGGACATGGAGAACCACCGCCTGCGCCGCGAGATCATCGCCACGGCGGTCACCAACTCCACCGTCAACCGCATGGGCGCGACCTTCCTGCTGCGCATGCAGGAGGACACCGGCCAGTCGCCGGCGCAGATCGCCAAGGCCTTCACCATCAGCCGTGAAGTGCTCGAGGCCCGCGAACTCTGGGCCGGCATCGACGCCCTGGACCTGAAGGTCAGCGAGGCCGCCCAGCTCGAGGCCCTGACCAGCATCTGGCAGCTGCAGCGCAACCTCACCCGCTGGCTGCTCAACCGCCCGGGCGAAGTGCTCAACATCGCCGAGAAGGTGGACCGTTACGCTGGCGGCGTGGCCGAGCTGCGCGCTTCGCTCGATCGGGTCCTGCCCGAGGCCGCGCGCGAGGAACTGGCCGAGGACCTTGCCCGCTGGCAGGGCCATGGCTTCCCGGAGGACATGGCCCGCGCCTTCGCCAGCCTGCCGTTCCTGGCCTATGCGCTGGACATCGTCGAAGTGGCGATCGAGCGCTCGCTGCCCGTCGCCGAGGTGGCGGCAAGCTACTTCTGTCTTTCCGACGCCCTGCACACCAAGTGGCTCATGGACGCGGTCGAGGCGCTGCCGGTGGGCGGCCGCTGGCATGCCCAGGCCCGCGGCGTGCTGCGCGACGAACTGCAGGCCCAGCAGCGGGCCCTGGTTGGCCAGGTGCTGATGACCGGCGCCGGCCTGCCGGCCGGGCAGCGCGTCGAGCGCTGGCTTGATCGAGACGACACGGCACTGCGCTACACGATGGCGATGTTCGCGGACATGCGCGACCTGCGCGACCTCGACTATCCGACCTTGTCGGTGGCGGTGCGGCGCCTGGCCCAGGTCGTCGCTTCCGGCGCGGCCTGAACCCGGGGCGCCCGGGCTACGGTATCCTCGGGCCCATGACGAGCCTGCCCGCCCAGCCCCGGATCGCCTTCCTCGCCAGTTCCACGCCCGAGGCCCAGGCGGCTCGCGAGCATTTCACCGAGCGCTTCGGCCAGGTGGCGCCGGAAGAGGCCGACGTGCTGTGCGTGCTGGGCGGCGACGGTTTCATGTTGCACACCCTGCACCGACACGGCGCGCTGGCAAAGCCGGTGTACGGCATGAAGCTCGGTACCGTCGGGTTCCTGATGAACCAGTACCGGCCCGAGCACCTGCTCGAGCGCCTGCAGGCCGCGCACGCCACGGTGCTGCGACCGCTGGAAATGACGGCGACCTCCGAGTCCGGGGCCACAGTGTCGCTGCTGGCCTACAACGAAGTGTCCATGCTTCGGCAGACCCGCCAGACCGCGCACCTGCGCATTTCGCTCAACGGCCAGGTGCGGCTGGACGAACTGGTCTGCGACGGCGCCCTGGTGGCGACCCCGGCCGGCAGCACGGCCTACAACTTCTCGGCGCATGGGCCGATCCTGCCGCTGGGTTCGCAGGTGATAGCGCTGACGCCCATCGCGGCCTTCCGGCCCCGGCGCTGGCGCGGGGCGCTGCTGCGTTCGGACACCGTCCTGCACATCGAGGTGCTCGACGGCCACAAGCGCCCGGTCAGCGCCACCGCCGATTCCCACGAGGTGCGCGACGTCACCGAGGTGACCGTGCGCGAATCGCTCGAACGCACGGTGACGCTGCTCTTCGACCCCGAGCACAACCTCGAGGAACGTATCCTCAACGAGCAGTTCATCACCTGAGTCGTCGCGGCTGCTGAGACAGCCCCCGGCGACAATGCCCCATGGCCCCGAATTCCCTCCCTCCAGAACAAGCCTCCGACCGCCTGGTCGTCGCCATCACGGCGCGGGCCCTGTTCGACCTCGAGGACAGCCACGCCCTGTTCCAGGCCAGCGGCCTGGAGGCCTACGCCCGGTTCCAGCGAAGCCGGGAAAAGGAGGTCCTGCCGCCGGGCATCGCCTTCACGCTGGTGCAGAAGCTGCTGGCGCTCAACGAAGGCTGCCCGCCCGAGACCCCGCGGGTCGAGGTGGTGCTGCTGTCGCGCAACTCCTCCGACACCGGCCTGCGCATCTTCAACTCGATCCGCCATTACGGCCTGGGCATCGTGCGCGCGGTCTTCACCAGCGGCGCCGAGGTCTGGCCCTACATCCGGCCATTCGGTGCCCAGCTGTTCCTGTCGGCCAATCCGGATTCGGTCCGCAGCGCGCTTGAGCACGGCGTCGCCGCGGCCACCATCCTGCCGTCCAAGCCGCCCGAACGCACCCACGACCAATTGCGCATCGCCTTCGACGGCGACGCCGTCATCTTCGGCGACGAGTCCGAACGGGTCTCGCGCCAGTCCGGGTTGGCGGCTTTCCACGACAACGAGACCAACCGCGTCGGCGAAGCCCTGTCGGGCGGGCCGTTCAAGGGGTTCCTGGCGGCGCTGCACAGGCTGCAGGAAGCCTTCCCGGCCGGGGAGGCCTCGCCCATCCGAACGGCCCTGGTGACGGCGCGTTCGGCGCCGGCGCACGAGCGCGTCATCCTCACGCTGCGGGAGTGGGGCGTTCGCCTAGACGAGGCCATGTTCCTGGGCGGGCGCGACAAGGGCCCGTTCCTGGAAACCTTCGGCGCGGACATCTTTTTCGACGACTCCCAGCACAACGTCGACAACGCGCGCCGGCACGTCGCCACCGGCCACGTGCCCTACGGGGTCACCAACGAGTCCTAGGCGGATGCCGTCGTGGGCGTGGACCGGCGCAGCGCGTGGATGCCCCAGGCGATCGTCGCCACCACGGCACCGGCCGCGAATGCCGCAGGTCCGGCGCCCACGCGCTCCCACATCAGGGCGGCCAGGCCGGCGCCCAGCACGCCGCCCACGCCCGAGCTGAATCCGTAGAGCAGGCTTTGCCCCGCCACCGCGCGCCGGCCGGGAAAGTAGTCGGTGATCAGCCGCATGCAGCAGGCGTGGAACGTGGCGAAGCTCAGGGCGTGCGTGGTCTGCGCCAGCGCCATGACCCAGAACAGGTCGGCGAAGGCCGCCACCAGCGACCAGCGCAACACCGTCACGGCCAGGCAGACACTGAGCAGCCGCCCGGCGCCGAAGCGCGCGATCAGACGAGGGGCCTGCCAGAACATGGCGATCTCGATCAGCACCCCGATGGCCCAGAGCGCGCCGATCGCGGCCCCGGAGTGGCCGGCCGCCTGCAGGTGCAGGGTGTAGAACACGTAGAACGGCCCGAAACCCAGCTGCATCAGCATCGCCACCAGCAGGAAGCGGCGCACGCCCGGACGCTTGAACAGGTGCCCGGCTTCGACGATCTCCGGGCCGGCGGCTTCGGGCGGACGGTCGTGCCGGTGCGGCCAGGCCGACACCGCCATGGCCACGAACAGGGGCAGGGTGAGCCAGGGGAAGTTTTCGGCACCGAAGCGGTCCATCAGCGCGCCATAACTCGACGCCACCAGCAGGAACCCGATCGAGCCCCAGACCCGAAGGCGGCCATAAAGATCCGGGCTGGGACCGAGTGCGGTCAGGGTCATGGCCTCGAACTGGGGCATCACGGCGTTGTAGAACAAACCGAAGACCGCCATCACGCCCAGCAGGGCCCAGGCCTCGCGTGTGACCAGGAAACCGGCGAAACACAGCGCCGTCACCACGCAGCCGGCGACGAACCATTCGCCTGGCCGTGCGCTGCGTCCGGCCAGTGCCGCCCAGGCCGGCGGCGCGAAGATGCGCGTGCCGTACCACAGCCCCAGCATCGCGCCGATCACGAAGCCCCCGTGGCCCAGCGCGTCAACCCAGCGGCCCACGTAGGGCGTGTAGGCGCCCAGTGCGGCGTAGTACCAGAAATAGAAGGCGGCGAATCGCCAGAGTGAGCGGGGCATGTTGGACGGGCAGTAAAAAGAAAGGCCGGGCCCGAAGGCCCGGCCGCAACATCATCGCTGTTTCCGCGCAGCCGCGGAACTACTTCCCAGAACTACCGCTCGCGCGGCCCGGCGATCACCGGGCGCGGCCGACGCACGCCTTCGCGCAGGGCCAGTTCGCGGGTTTCCAGCGTGCCCAGGCGGGTCTGGTCCTTGAGCTCGAGGAAGCGCAGTTCAAACGGCGCGCCGTAGCCCATCGGCACGTTGCCCGGGCCGAACGCCAGGTCCAGCTTGCGCTGGCCGGCCTGGAGCCAGTTGGCCGAGTGGGCCTGCGCCACGGGCTGCATCACGCCCCGGGGTCCGGTCGCATACAGCACGCCGCGAAGCTCGTAGCGCCCTTCGGCCGCCACCTGCACCGGCAGGCTGAAGGTCACCGCGCCCGGATCGAAGGCGTAGCCGCCGCCCAGCCTGGCCGTGGGACGGCTGACCTCGATCGCGGTGCGGACGTCGCGCTGCAGCGGGCCGTCCTTGCTGGCCGCACCGGCGAACAGCTGCACTTCCCAGAGCCCCGGCGTCGGATCGGCGTCCAGGGGCAGTTGCCCCGTGGCCTTGCCGTTGCTCACCTTCAGCGGCCAGGACTGGCCGGAGGGCGATACCAGCTGGGCCTGCACGACGCTGCCGGCCAGGGCCGACTTGCCGCGCTGCAGGGTGGCCGCCACCTCGACGCTGTCGCCCGCGAGCAGGCGGCTGCGTTCGGACTGGGCCACCAGGACGAGGTCGCTGTTGGGTTCGAAGACGTGCACGAGGTAGCGGCCGGAGGCCTTGCCCAACTGCAGATCGAAACGGCCCTGGCCCGTCGACGGGTCGAGCTGCACGATCGCGGTGCCGTCGGACACGTCCATGCCCGCCTTCCTCAGCTGGTCCGTGGTGGCCAGGCGCTTGAAGGCCGTGGCCGGCAGCGGCCGGCCATTGCGCAGCAGGCGCACTTCACCCGGGTCCACGGCCGCGGACTTGGCGCCCAGCTGCGGGCTGATGCGCACCAGCGCGCCGGGTGCCGTGGTGGTCAGCGCAAAACCGGACCGGAGCTGGCTGGCGTCCACCGCCGCCCAGTACTCCCGGCTTTGCGCCAGGTGGGGCGGGTTGTTGGCGAGGCTGGCGGCCGGGTCCATGGCCCAGGCCACGGCCACCGGCTGGCGTTCGAAGTCGCCCTTGGGCAGCGGCGCGGCGACGAGGCGGGACGGCTGCTGGTCGGCGGCGCCGGGCGGCAGCAGGGTGCCGGCCTGGGCCGAGGAAAAGGCAAGGCTGGCAAGGCAGGCGATAAGGGTCTTTTTCATGGCTCAGGCCCCCATGTCCGAACGCAGGATGGAATCGAGCCCGAAACAGGCCCGGCGGCTTTGATTGTGCGAAAGCGGTTCGCTGCCGCGCATGCGCGCCTTGTCCTGGAACCAGACGCTGCCGGCGGCCGACTGGCTCGAACACTCCAGGAAGCCGTCGGAACACGAGCTAAGCCAGTTCTGCGTGGTTTCCAGGCCGACGTTCTCGGTGTAGCCACCGCAATAGCTGTCCGGGTCCCAGATGGCCGAGTCCACGTCGGTGCCCACCACGCTGCGGAAGGTCTTGGGCAGGGCCGGGCGGCCGCTGGTGCCGTACAGCCAGCTGCTGTTGTAGCTGGCCATCCAGCTGGTCTGCTGCATGCGCACGGCATCGTTCTGGAAGCCAAGCAGCCAGCCCAGTGCCCCTTCGAAGATGTTGCCGTTGATCACCGCATTGGCCAGCGGCGTACCGGCCGAGGACGGTGCCAGGGCGTTCACGCGCACGGTCTTGCTGATGATGTTCGGGTAGCGGCTGTCCCAGGTCGGGTTGGACAGGATCCAGCGCATGACGTTGCCGCCGTTGCTGTGGGTGATGACGATCAGCCGGGTGATGCCGCGGTTCTTGATGAAACTGTCGAGCTGGCCCGCCAGGCAGCCGGCGGCCGCGCTGTCCCACATGTACTTGGTGAAATCGCAGTTGATCACCACGTAGTTGGCGGAGTTGGGCAGGCCGCCGCGCACGTTGTTGACGAAGGTGGAGGTCCAGTAATCGGCGGTGGCGTTGGTTTGTTTGCCCGTGCCATGCACGAAGGCGACGCCGGTATTTGCGTTGCACACGCTCGAAAGTGCCGCCAAGGCGGCGAAGATTAGATAGCGCACGATCCCTCCCCAGGAATTCGATGCGAAACGTGGTGTCCCCGTCCTTGCGTAACCGCGTCCGGTGGATTCCGGTGCTCCCCTGCGCCGGCGTATGGAGGCCCACCCTACGGTCATATCCGTGACGGTCAACACATTTCGATGCTGCAGTGCGGCAGCGTATGGCGCTTGGGGGCGCCCCACGTACAGCACCGCTTACCCCGTATGGAAACCGGTAGCTTTGCGCTGTCAGAACTCCAGTTCGAGCGCCGCGCAAAGGTAATCGACCAGCGGCACGACGCCCTTGAAGCCCGAAACCACCGCCTGGCGCAGGCGCGGGCCCAGCACGACCTCGTCGTCCAGGGCATATCCGGCGGTGAAGTCCTTGCGCTTGAGGTCGTCGACCAGCGGGTGGTCGGCCGGGAAGCCGCGCGGTGGCCGCACCAGGGAGTCGCCCCACATGTCATAGCGGCGGCGGAAGGCCGGGCTGCGCACGGCCTGGGTCCAGCCGGCGGGGTTGTCCACGATGAACTCGCGGATCCTGCGCTGTACGTCCGGCTCCGGGTGCCAGATGCCGCCGCCCAGGAAGCTGTTGCCGGGCTGGACGTGCAGGTAGAACGAAGGCGCCGGCACCTGCTTGCTGCGGGCATGGAAGAAACGCGCGCCGCCCCAGGTCTTGTACGGCGTCTTGTCGTTGGAAAAGCGGGTGTCGCGATGGATCCGGAACAGCGAGCCGCCGTTGCCGCGCGGGTCGGCGCGGTAGTGCGGGCTGATCGCCAGCAGGTCGGGTTCGAGGTCGCCGATAAGCTGCTGGAACGGGCCCTTGAGGTGGGCCTCGTAGTCCTTGCGGTGGTCCTCGAACCAGGGTCGGCTGTTGTTGCGCGCCAGGGACCGCAGGAACTTGAAGGTCTTGTCGCTGAAATAAGTGCTCATGCCAGGGATCGCTGGATGTCGTGGCCCCAGGTTTCCAGGGCGTCGAGCCAGGCCTGCTTCGGGCCGGGCGGGTTGTCCGCCCTGAGTTTCGCGATGGCGGCGTAATAGGAAGTGAAATCGTATTCGCTCAGCGCGTCGCCGCCGCCGAGCCGCGTCCGTCGGTAGAGGTTCCAGCGCTCGCGCTCCCCGGCATCGAGGCTGTCGGGCCAGTTGCGTGCGCGGTACCGGAACAGCAGTTCGCCGTAGCGCGGGTCGGTGAAACTCCCGGCAAGCGCGGCCAGGCCCGCCGGTGGCGTGCTGCGCACCCGGGGGAACAGGCGTTTGTCGCCCTCGGCCGGGAAGCCGTCGTAAAGCGCCGCATCGGCATCGGCGGGTTCACGCGCGGCTTCCACCGCGAATGCCCGGCGTACGCGTTCGCCCAGGCCCGGCGTGGCGCGCAGGGTGTCGGCGTGGGCCAGGCTGGCGGCCCGGTCGATGCCCAGGCGTTCGAAGTCGGCCTCGCGCAGGTGCGCCAGCGGCAGCAGCACCGGACACTTGTTGGTGTGCACTTCCTTGAGCGGGATGCGGTGTTCGCCCTCGGGCAGGTCGGCCTCGCGCACGAACAGGCGCTCGGCGATGTCCTCGGGCGACATCGCCAGCCAGCGGGCAGGGTCCTGCTCGAGGCTGGCCACGATCACCCGCGACTCGATGCGCGGGTGCCGGGCGATCGGCACCACCAGCGCCGCACAGTGCCGGCTGGCCGGGTAGCGTGAGGAAATGTGCAGCAGCGGCGTCATGGTGGCCACGTCCAGCAGGCCGCCGACCTGGCGTTTGTTGCGCAGTGGAAACGCGTAGTCCCACAGCCGTGGCTGCGCGGCCTTGAAGCGGCGGGCCAGGCCGATCAGCGCGCGCACGTCGCTCAGGGCCTCGTGGGCGTCGCCCTCGCGCACGCCGTTGGCCAACGCCAGGTGTTCGAGCTTGAAGCTGGGCGCGCCGTCCTCGCGCAGTGGCCACTCCAGGCCCTCCGGGCGCAGGGCTTCGGCCAGGCGCAATACGTCCAGCAGGTCCCAGCGCGAATTGCCGTTGCGCCACTCGCGTTCGTAGGGGTCGTGGAAGTTGCGGTACAGGCCGAAGCGCACGAATTCGTCGTCGAAGCGGATCGAGTTGTAGCCCACCGCGCAGGTGCCCGGCTGGGCGAACTCCTCGTGCAGGCGGGCCATGAATTCGGCTTCCCGCAGGCCTTCGGCCAGGGCCTGCTGCGGCGTGATGCCGGTGATCATCGTGGCTTCGGGCGACGGCAGCAGGTCGTCCGCCGGCTGGCAGAACAGGCTGATCGGCTCGCCGACCGGATTGAGTTCCGCGTCCGTGCGCTGGGCGGCGAACTGGGCGATGCGGGTGCGCCGCGGATCGCGGCCGAAGGTTTCCAGGTCGTACCAGAGGAAGCTGGCGGTCATGCCAGCGGGGCCAGGCGGGCCTCCACGGCCGCGTCGGCGGCGGCCAGGTCCACCTGGTCCAGGCGTTCCAGGCCCTGCGTGGCCGCGACCAGGATCGCGCGCTGGACCTTGCCGCGCTCCAGCGCGACGGCATACGGCACCAAGCCGAAGCTGACCATCGAATAACGCGGCACGAAACGTCCCGGGTGGCGATCGGCCAGGGTTACTTCCAGCTGTCGTTGCAGCAGGTAGTCGGCGTCGTCGACGCGGTCGCGCATTTCGACGTAGTTTTCCAGCGCCATCGCCTGGATGGCCTCGGCATTGGGCCGGCGTTCGGCTTCGAAGGCAGCGAATGCCGCCTCGAAATCCGGCTCCGCCGCCAGGTGGGCGTCCAGTGCCACGCAGTCCTCGAAGGCGCAGTTCATGCCCTGGCCGTGGAAGGGCACCATCGCGTGCGCGGCGTCGCCCAGGAGCACCGCGCGGCCATCCAGGCGCCAGTTGTCCAGACGCAAGGTGCCCAGGCCTCCGACCGGGTTGTTGGTCCAGTCGGCGTCGAACGCCGGCACCAGCGGCAAGGCATCGCCAAAGTCGCGGGCGAAGAAGGCCCGGGCGCTGGCCAGGTCGGGCAGGGTGGCGAAGCTGGGCTCACCTTCGTTGGGCAGGAACAGCGTCACCGTGAAGGTTTTTTCGGTGTTTGGCAGGGCGATGCACATGTAGCCACCGCGCGGCCAGATATGCAGGGCATTGGGCTCGATGCGGAAACCGCCGTCGGCCGCGGGCGGTATTTCAAGCTCCTTGTAGCCGTGGCCCAGTGGCTCGAAGCGTTCGCCCAGTTCCACGAGCGGCGCCATCGCCGCACGCAGGCCGGAGCCGGCGCCATCGCAGCCCAGCAGTACGCTGAAGTCATGGTCTCGACGCTGTCTGTCGTGGTCGTCGACGAAGTGCGTGCGCCGGGCGTCGAAGTCGACCCCATCCAGCCGCTGCGAAAAATGGAAGCGGGCACCGGCCGCTTCGGCGGCTTCGAGCATTGCGATGTTCAGCCGGCCCCGGTGCACCGACCAGATCACTTCGCTGTCGTCGCGGCCATAACGCTGCAGCATCGTCTCGCCGCCCAGCGGGTGCACCATGCGCCCGCGCATCATTACCGCCTGCGCCATCACCGCCTTCTGCAGCCCGCCCTGGCGCAGGGCGTGCAGGCCGCGTTCGGCCAGCGCCAGGTTGATGGAGCGGCCGCCCTCGTAGCCGCGCCGGCGCGGGTCGGGTCGTTTCTCGAAGACCTCCACCGGCACGCCGCGACGGGCAAGCAGGGTGGCCAGCAGGGCACCGGCCAGGCCGGCGCCGACGATCGTAAGGGGGGCGCGGACGGAGGCGTTCACTCGGGGGCGGTTCCTAGGGGTAGGGAGGCGGTAGCAGTGGCGGAAAGGGCCTCCTGCACGGTGTTCCGGCCAGCGCGCTTGGCCTCGTAAAGGGCCCGGTCGGCGCGGTCCAGGGCGCGGGCCACCGGCTCCTCGCCCCGCCGCCAATGGGCGATGCCAATGCTCACCGTCACGCGTTCGCCTTCGACCGGGTTGGCGGCCACGGCGGCGCGCAGGGACTCCGCCAGCTCGCGCGGGCCTGTCCCGTCGACGCCGGGCAGCATCACGCTGAACTCCTCGCCGCCGAAGCGGAACAGCGCCAGCGTCGGCGGCAGTGGCCCGCCGAGGGCCTGGGCCACGCCGGCGATCACCCGGTCGCCCACCAGGTGGCCACGGGTGTCGTTGATGGCCTTGAACCGGTCGATGTCGATCATCAGGATCGCGCAGTCCCCGGGCAGGCGCGGGTCCCGTTCGAGCTGCTCGAGCGCCTCGTTGAAGGCGCGCCGGTTGTAACACTGGCTGAGGGCGTCGTGGTCGGAGTGGTAGCGCAGCATCGCCGAGGCGCGCTCGTGCAACAGCGTGTAGGTGGTCATGAAACACACCAGCATCCCGTAGCCGCTGGCGAAACGAACCACGTCGATGCCCGGGATCAGCGGAGTGATCGTGAAGCAGACATAGACGCCGAAAGCCAGCATCGCCACCAGGCCCCAGCCCGATCCCAGCAGGAAGACAACCAGTGGCGGGAACACGTAGGCCCAGTGGTGCATGGGCCGCTCGTGGTAGAGGCCGAAGGCCATCACCCCCACCAGCAGGCACAGGCCGAACGAATAGAACATCTGGCCTGCCAGCGGCCGGGGCAGCATAAGGAGCGCGGTCAGGAACACCAGGCACAGCCCGAGCACGACCCAAGCCAGGTTGGCCGTGTCCTGCAGGCCCAGTCGGGTGTTGAGCGTGCCGAGCACCACCATCAGCACGGCGATCAGGATGCAAAGAACCAGCGCGACGCGCCAACGCAGCAGGTCGCGGAGCTGCGCGAAACCATCATTGCGCAGCGGCCGGAACCTCATGCCACCTGCCCGGGGTCGGTGCTCCAGGTTTCCACCGCGGCGATGAAGCGGCGGATGTCGCTGAAGCGGTTGTACAGGGGGACGGGCGAGATACGGATCACATCGGGCTCACGCCAGTCGCCGACGATGCCCTGGGCGACGAGGCAATCGAACAGCGCGCGGCCCTGGTCGCGGCCGCCGCGTACGCGCAGCGAGAGCTGGCAGCCGCGGCGCTCCGGTTGGGCCGGGGTGACGATTTCCAGCACGTTCGGCAGCCGCGCCAATACCTGGGCTTCCAGGTAGGCGGTGAGCTTTTCCGACTTCGCGCGCAGCGCCGGCAGGCCGGCCCGGGAGAACAGCTCCAGGGACACCCGCAGCGGCGCCAGCGCCAGGATCGGCGGGTTGCTCAGCTGCCAGCCGTCGGCACCGGGCGTGGGCTGGAACTGCGGTCCCATCTGGAAGCGGCTGGCCTGGTCGTGGCCCCACCAGCCGGCGAAGCGCGGCCGGTCGGATCGGGCGTGGCGCGCGTGCACGAAGGCACCGGAGACCGCACCCGGACCGGAGTTGAGGTACTTGTAGCTGCACCAGGCGGCGAAGTCGGCGCCACTGTCATGCAGTGACAGCGGCAGGTTGCCGGCGGCATGGGCCAGGTCGAAGCCGACGATGCAGCCCTTGGCATGCGCCAGGCGGGTGATTTCCTTCAGGTCGAAGGCCTGGCCGGTGCGGTACTGCACGCCGGGCCACATCACCAGGGCGATGCGATGGCCGTGCTGGTCCAGCGCGGCTTCGATGGCCGCCATCGAAATCGTGCCGTTGGCCTCGTCGGGCTGCACTTCGATGACGTCGGTGGCCGGGTCGAAGCCGTGGAAACGCACCTGCGACGCCACGGCGTACTGGTCGGAAGGAAACGCGCCGGCCTCGACCAGGATGGCCGGGCGCTGCGCGGTGGGCCGGTAGAAACTCACCATCAGCAGGTGCAGGTTGGCGGTGAGCGAATTCATCGCCACCACTTCCGAGGGTTCGGCGCCGGCGATGTGCGCCAGGCCCGCGCGTACCTCGTTGTGGTAGGGCATCCACGGGTGCTTGCCGTGGAAATGCGCCTCGACGCCCAGCGCCGCCCAGTCGTCGAGCTCCTGGAGCAGGGCCTCGCGCACGCCGCGCGGCTGCAGGCCCAGCGAATTGCCGCAGAAGTAGGCCTGCTCGCCGTCGCCGTGGCGGGGGATCAGGAACTGGTCGCGGAACGGTGCCAGCGCATCGTCGGCATCCAGGCGCTCGGCCGGGATCGTGTGCAGGTCGTTCATGCGAACCTCGTGCGCGGCAGGCCCAGCCATTCCAGCGCCGTGCCGTGGTAAAGCCGCGCCTGGTCCGTTTCATTCAGGCCAAGGTTGGCGATGCCGGCACCGGGCACCTGTTCGCCCAGCGGGAAGGGATAGTCGGTGCCCAGCATCACCCGCGGCACGCCGACGGTGTCGAGCAGGTAACGCAGCGCGCGGTCGTCGGCGACCCAGGAGTCGAAGTAGAGCTTGGGCAGGTAGCTGCGCGGGTTGTGCGGGTTGTCGGTGGCGACCAGGTCGGGGCGCATGTTGAAGCCATGTTCGATGCGGCCGATGGTGTAGGGGAAACTGCCGCCGCCGTGGGCCAGGCAGATCTTCAGGCGCGGGAAACGCTCGAGCACGCCGCCGAAGATCAGCGCGCAGGCGGCGCGGCTCTGTTCGGCCGGCATGCCCACCAGCCAGGGCATCCAGTACTTGGGCATGGACTCGGTGCCCATCATGTCCCAGGGATGCACCAGGATCGCCGCACCCAGGTCCTGGGCCGCCTCGAAGAACGGCTGCAGCTCGGCGGCGTCGAGGTTCCATTCGTTGATGTGCGACCCGATCTGCACGCCCTGCAGGTCCAGCTGGTCCATGCAGCGCTCGAGTTCCTGCACGGCCAGGCGCGGCGACTGCAGGGGCACCGTGCCGATGCCGGCGCAGTGGCGGCGATGGTCGCGGCAGGCCTCGGCCATGTGGTCGTTCAGGGCCTGGTGCAGCTCCAGCGCGTGCTGGGCCTTGGCCCAGTAGCTGAACATCACCGGCACCGTGCTCAGGACCTGCACCTGCACGCCGAAGCGCGCGTAGTCGGCGATGCGCTCGCCCGGGTCCCAGGTCTTGGACCAGATTTCCCGGAAGAACTTGCCGTCCTTGTAGATGCGGGCGCGGCCGTCCTCGTGGTGGATCACCGGGAAGCGGATGTCGCCGTACTTCTCGGCCAGGTTCGGCCAGGTTCTGGGCAGGTAATGGGCGTGGCTGTCGATCTTTAGCATGGTCGCGATTCTAGCCGCTTTGCTGCCGGCCCCGGCCCGGCCCGGCGCCGGGCTCAGCTGGCCAGCCAGCCGGAAAAGGCCGCATACAGCGGAATGCCCAGGGCGAGGTTGAACGGGAAGGTGAGGCCCAGGGCGGCGGTGATGCAGCGGCCGGCGTCGGCTTCCGGCAGCGAGGCGCGCACCGAGGCCGGTGCGGCAATGTAGGAGGCGCTGGCGAGCATGGCGCCGAAAACCGTGGCGCCGTCCGGCCCCAGGCCGACCGCGTGCCCGATCGCCGCACCCGCCAGGCCGTGCACGACCGGCAGCACGGTGGCATACACCAGCAGGCGCCCGAAGCCACGTCCGAGCTGGCGCAGCTGGCCGGCGGCCACCAGGCCCATGTCGAGCATGAACAGCATCAGCATGCCCTGGAACAGCTCGAAGTACATGGCGTCCACGGCCTGCACGCCGGCCTTGCCGGCGATGGCGCCGATGGCCAGGCCGCCCAGCAGGAGCATCGAGGTCCGTCCGGTCAGCACTTCGCGGACCTGCTCCCAGTTCGGTCGTCCGCCGCCGCGCGCCAGGCCGATGCCGACCAGGATGGCCGGGATCTCCAGCGCCACCACCAGGGCCACCAAGACTTCGACCGGCTGGCCGCCGGTGCGTTCGACGAACTGCTGGGCGGCGATGAAGGTGACGGCCGACACCGAGCCGTAATGGGCGGCAATCGCACCGGCCTGCAGCGGCACGTCCCGCAGCCAGGCGCGGGCCAGGAAATAGGCCGAGGTGGCGGTGGCCAGGCCGGCCAGGATGGTCACGCCCAGCAACAGCCACAGGTCCTCGGGCGGGTCCTGGCGCAGGGCCACGCCGCCTTTGAGGCCGATGGCCAGCAGCAGGAAGATCGACAGGTAGGCCTGGATGGCCGGCGGGATGTCCAGGTCGCTGCGCACGCTGCGCGCCACCAGCCCCAGCGCGAAGGCCAGCACGACCGGTGAAAGCAGGTTGGCCGTGAAAAGATCCAGGTCGAAGGGCATGGGTCAGCCGGCGCTGTACTTGGCGGGGGCCGGGTTGACGTGCTTGCAGCCGCGGCAGGTGCGCTTTTCGACCGAACCGTAGAAGCGGTCGAAGATGGCCTGGAACTGCGTCTCGATGTCCTGGAGCTCGAAGTATTCAGAGAACAGCGGGTGGTTGCAGCGTTCGCAATACCACAGCAGGCCGTCCTTCTCGCCGGCACGGCGCTTGCGTTCGATCACCAGGCCGACGCCGCCGGCCATTCGCTGCGGCGAGTGCGGCACCCTCGGCGGCAGGTAGAAGACCTCGCCGGCCTTGATCGGGATGTCGCGGACCTTCCCGTCCTCCTGGATCTTGAGCACCATTTCGCCCTCGATCTGGTGGAAGAACTCCGGGCCTTCCTCGATGTGGTAGTCGGTGCGCTGGTTGGGCCCGCCGACGATCATGATGATGAAGTCGCCGTCCACGATGCACTTGTTGCCCACCGGCGGCTTGAGCAGGTGCCGGTGCTCGTCGATCCATTGCTGCAGGTTGAAGGCGTTGGCGATCATCGGTGCGACTCCGGGTAGGCCGCCACGCACTTGAGCTCGATGGCTATCGGAGTGGGCAGGGCGCTGATGCCCAGCGTGGTTCGGCAGGGCGCCTTGTTGATGTCGGGAAAATACTCGGCCCAGACGCCGTTGTAGGCCTGGAAGTCCCGGCTCATGTCGGTCAGGTAGACGGTCACGTCCACCAGCCATTCCCAGCGGCAGTGGCTTGCTTCCAGGACGGCTCGCACATTGCCGAAGACCGAATGGCACTGGGTGACGATGTCGTAGTCGATCAGCCGGCCGGCGGCGTTGTAGACGTTGCCGGGAATGGCGTTGCTGCCGGGCGTGCGCGGGCCGATGCCCGAAAGGAACAGCAACTGGCCGACCCGGCGCGCGTGCGGATAGGCGCCTACCGGGTTTGGCGCGGAGTCGGTGCGGAAGAATTCACTCATGCTTCGTCCTTGAGTCGGCCGCGGATGTGCTTCATGGCCAGGGCATAGGCTTCGGGCAGTTCCTGCGGGTCGTCCACGCCCATGCCCAGTTCGCGCACGCGGCCATCGAGCAGCGAATAGACCCAGCCATGCACGCTCACTTTCTGGCCGCGGGCCCAGGCATCCATGACGATGGTGGTTTCGCAGACGTTGACCACCTGTTCGACCACGTTCAGTTCGCACAGGCGGGCGTGGCGCAGGGACTCGAGGTCGACCTCGGCCAGCAGCGCCTCGTGCTTGCGGGCGACGTCGCCGACATGGCGCAGCCAGTTGTCGGCCAGACCGACGCGGGTGCCGGTCAGCGCGGCGTGCACGCCGCCGCAGCCATAGTGGCCGACCACGAGGATGTGTTCGACCTTGAGCACGTCGACCGCGAACTGGATGGTGCTCAGGCAGTTGAGGTCGGTATGCACCACCACGTTGGCGATATTGCGGTGCACGAACACCTCGCCGGGCATCAGGCCGGTGATCTGGTTGGCCGGCACGCGCGAGTCCGAACAGCCGATCCACAGGTACTTGGGCGCCTGCAGTCCGGAAAGCCGCTTGAAGAACTGCGGGTCTTCGGCCCGCACCTTCTCGGCCCACTCCTTGTTCTTGTCCAGTAGTTCCTTCAGCGGCATTGCTTCATCCCAGGTCGATGGTGACGTTCTTGGCTTCGGTGAAGAAGCGCATGGCTTCCCAGCCTCCCTCGCGGCCGATGCCCGACTGCTTGACGCCACCGAAGGGCGTGCGCAGGTCGCGGTTCATCCAGGTGTTCACCCAGACCACGCCGGCTTCGATGGCGGCGGCCAGGCGGTGGGCGCGGCGCAGGTCGGAGGTCCAGAGGCTGGCGGAAAGCCCATAGGGCGCCGCGTTGGCCAGGGCCAAGGCTTCTTCGTCGCTGTCGAAAGCCTGCAGGGTGATTACCGGCCCGAAGATTTCCTCGGTGTTGGTGCGGCAGGCCGGTCCCAGGCCTTCGATGATGGTCGGCGCGATGAACCAGCCCCCGGCGCAGCGACCGGTCGGTGTCACCGCCTCGCCGCCGCAGAGCACGCGGCCGCCCTCGGCGCGGGCCAGTTCGATGCAGGCCATCACCTTGTCGAAGTGCGCTTTCGACACCACCGGTCCGACCTGGGTGTCGGCCTCGGCGGGGTCGCCGACCACCATGGCCTTCGCCCGCGCCACCAGTTCGTCGCGGACGTCGTCGTAGACGCTGCGTTCGACCAGCAGGCGCGAGCCGCACAGGCAGATCTGCCCGGAATTGAGGAAGGCCGAGCGCTGCACGGTGTCAAGCAGCTTTTCCCGCGGCGCGTCGGCGAAGACCAGGGTCGGGTTCTTGCCGCCCAGTTCCAGCGATACCTTCTTGAGCGAGTCCGCGCAGCTCCGGGCGATGCGCGTGCCGACCGCGGTGCTGCCGGTGAAGCTGACGGCCTTGACGTCCGGGTGGTCCACAAGGGCCTGGCCGACCTCGGCGCCGCGGCCCTGCACGATGTTGAACACGCCGGCCGGAAAACCGGTTTCCCGCGCCAGTTCGCCGAGCATCCAGGCCGTCACCGGCGTCACCTCGGACGGCTTGCCGACCACGCAGTTGCCGGCGGCCAGGGCCGGGGCGAATTTCCAGGTGAACAGGTAAAGCGGCAGGTTCCAGGGGCTGATGCAGGCGACCACGCCCAGCGGCTGGCGCAGGGTGTAGTTGACCACCCCGGGGCCGGCGTGGGATTCGCTGGCGAACTGGGTGGCGGCGGCGGCGAAGAAGCGCAGGTTGCTGGCGGCGCGCGGTATGTCGAGCGAACGCGCCAGGGCAAGCGGCTTGCCGACGTCACGTGACTCGGCGAGGGCGAACTCGTCGAGGCGGGCCTCGAGCGCGTCGGCCAGGCGATTGAGCCAGGCGGCGCGTTCGGCCGCCGGCAGCGCCGACCAGCCCGGGAAGGCCTCGCGGGCGGCCGCCACGGCGGCCTGCACGTCGGCCGCGGTGCCGGCAGGACATTGGGCATAGGGGGTGCCGGTGGCGGGATCGAACACCTCCAGCCAGCCGCCGTCGGAGGCGGACCGGGCGTCACCGCCGATCAGGTGGCTCAGTCGCAGGCTCATGCCGGCAAGCTTACCCGGCCCCGCCGCCGTACGGACAGGTCGGGAAACGCCGCGATCAGGTCTGGCAGTTCCTGCACCAGTAGAGGCGGCGGCTGCCCAGCTCCTGGCGAACGACCACGTCGCCACAGCGTGGGCAGGGTTCGTCCTCGCGGTCGAAGACCTGGAAGCGGAATCCCGCGGGGGTGTCGGTGAGGTAGTCACTCTTCATGCCCGAGGCTGCTTCGATGCCGCGGGTGCGATAGCTGGCCCGCGGCACGTCCAGCAGGGCCTTGGCCAGGCGCCGGCGCTCGGTCGCGCTGAGCCCGGACGGCCGCCGCTCGGGCGCGATGCCGGCCGTGAACAGCACTTCCGAGCGCAGGTAGTTGCCCATGCCGGCCAGGAACCCCTGGTCGAGCAGCAGCGCCACCAGCGAGCGTCCGGAAAAACGTGGGTCCTGCAGGCGCTTGCCGACGGTGGCTGCGGTCAGGGAACCATCGAGCACGTCCGGACCGAGCTTGGCCAGGAAGGGGTGGCGGGGCAGCTCGGCGGTTTTCCACATTGCCACGTCGGAGGCGGAGTAGAGCAGGATCGCGCGCTCGTGTGTTTCCAGGGCCACCCGCAGCGACCGCGCCCCTTCGGCTGGTCGTTCGCCGGCGGGCGCGACCTTCCATACCCCATAGAGCTGGTTGTGCGAGTACAGGCTCAGCCCGTGGTCGAAATGTGTCAGCAGGGCCTTGCCGTGTGGTTCGATCGCCGTGATCGTCCGTCCCACCAGGGTCTTGTGGTGGCGTTTGAGCTCGGGGAAGTGGAACCAGGCGGCGGCCAGGGGGCGGCCGACCACGGCTTCGGCGAGGCGGTCGGCTGCGCGGCGGATCTCGGGACCTTCAGGCATGCCGCGAGTCTGGGCTCAGGCGCGTGCAGGCTGTGTCGCGGCCCGGGTGCACACCGGCGGCACCTGCTGCGGGTCGTGGTACTCGAATCCCAGCAAGCTGTCCTGGACGCGGGCGACGCGGGCACCAACCAGCACGGCGGGCCCGGGCTGGTCGAAAAACACCAGCTGCACGACCTCGGCCACCTGGAGGGTGCAACCCTCGGGCCGGAACAGGCCGCAGCCGCCTTCGGAGAGGTCGACGACCTCGCCAAGCCAGGCATCGTCGCCGCGCACCACCATGACCCGGGCGGCGTAGGGCACACGCTGGTTGAAGCGATGGTCGTTCACCGGCGCGACCTCATAGCGACTTCGTGCGCCCGCCATCCACCGGCAGGTTGATGCCGTTGACGTAAGCCGCGGCCGGCGAGGCGAGGAAGGCGATGGCGGCGGCGACTTCGGCGGGTTCCCCGAACCGGCCGGCCGGCACCGTGGCGAGCATGCCCCTGGCGATGTCCTCCTCGGGCTTGCCGGTGGCGCTGGCCCGCTCGGCCAGGATCTGGTCCAGGCGCTGGGTGCGCGTGTATCCGGGCAGCACATTGTTGACCGTGATGCCGAAGGGGCCCAGTTCGGTCGCCAGGGTCTTGGCCCAGCTGGCCACCGCGCCACGCACGGTATTGGACACGCCGAGGTTGGCGATGGGTTCCTTCACCGACGTCGAGATGACGTTGACGACGCGACCCCAGCCGGCGGCCTTCATGCCCGGCAGCACGGCCTGCACCAGCACCTGGCCGGCGACCAGGTGCTGGCGGAAGACGTCGAGGTAAGCCTGGGGATCGGCGGCGTGCGCGGGGCCACCAGGCGGGCCGGCGGTATTGTTGAGCAGGATGTGTACCGGGCGGCTTTCGCACAGCGCGGCGACCTGCGCGGCCAGGGCCGCGGTGTCGCCGGCATCAGCCGCCACGAAACCGTGGCGCTGCGAGTCATGCACGCGGGGCAGGTTGGCAGCGACTTCGGACAGCCGGCCCGGACGCCGGGCCAGCACGGTCACGTCGGCGCCGCGTTCGGCCAGCGCGGTGGCGGCCGCCAGGCCGATTCCTTCCGAGCCTCCACATACCAGGGCGTGTCGCCCGGCCAGGTCCTTGTGCATCGGTGCTCCTCGTGGTCCCTACCAATCCTGTCCCGACAGCGGGGTCTTTATCGGCTGCATCATGCGCTCGCGCAGCTCGTCGTCGCTGTCGGCCCGCGGCGGTTCGATTTCTTCCAGGTCCAGGCCCCAGGCTTCGGCGTCTTCCTCGTCCATGCCGGCGAATTCGCGGAACTCGGCGTCCATCAGCATGGAGCGGGCGACGTCTTCGCTTTCATAGATGTTGATGCGGCCATCGCAGTCGAAGACCTCGGCGACCCCGCTTTCAAGCACGCGCAGGCGCGACCAGACAAGCATGCGGGGTAGGGCGGCCAGCCACCATTGGTCGTTGTCGGGGTTGGTTTGATCGCTCATCGGGGATTCCTTTTATTGCAGTGCGATCAGCAGCAGCACGCCGGCGCTGCCGACCAGGGCCAGCCAGCCGCTGCCGGCGGCGATGCCGCCGAAGAAGTTCAGGGACGGGTCGGCGTGCACGCGGTGTTTCCAGCGCATCAGCCACCAACTGTAGCCCCAGCCGCCGTCCCTGGTGTCGGGCGTGAAGGGGTAGGCCTTGTCCAGCTGCTGCCGGAAGGCCAGCACGCGGAAGCCGAAATGCGCCGGCGCCGCCGAGCCGGCAAGGCCCAGCATCAGGAAGATCAGCAGTGAGCCGGCGCCCGTCTGCATCGTCAGAACGTCGCCAGGCCCGGCGCGCGCGGGTAGGGAATGGCGTCGCGGATGTTGGCCAGGCCGCAGGTATAGACCACCAGGCGCTCGAAGCCCAGGCCGAAGCCGGCGTGCGGCACGCTGCCGTAGCGGCGGAAATCGCGGTACCAGCCGTAATGCTCGCCATCGAGGCCGAACTGCGCCATGCGCTTGTCCAGCACGTCCAGGCGCTCTTCGCGCTGGCTGCCGCCGATGATCTCGCCGATGCCCGGCGCCAGCACGTCCATGGCTGCGACGGTCTTGCCGTCGTCGTTCAGGCGCATGTAGAAGGCCTTGATCTGCTCGGGGTAGTTCATCACCACCACCGGCCGGCCGACGTGCACCTCGGTGAGCCAGCGTTCGTGTTCGGTCTGCAGGTCCAGGCCCCATTCGACCGGGTAGTCGAACTTGTGGCCCGAATCCTGAAGCAGCTTGACCGCCTCGGTGTAGTCGATGCGCTCGAAGGGCGAGTCGATGAAGTTCTCCAGGCGGGTCACCGCGTCCTTCTGTACGCGTTCGGCGATGAACGCCATGTCGTCGGCACGCTCGGCCAGCACGGCCTCGAACAGGTACTTGAGGAAGGCCTCGGCGAGGTCGGCATTGGCGGTGAGGTCGGCGAAGGCGATTTCCGGCTCGATCATCCAGAACTCGGCCAGGTGCCGGGTGGTGTGGCTGTTCTCGGCGCGGAAGGTCGGGCCGAAGGTGTAGACCTTGCTCAGCGCCAGGCAGTAGGCCTCGACGTTGAGCTGGCCGGAGACGGTGAGGAAAGTCTCCTTGCCGAAGAAGTCCTTGGTGAAGTCCACGTTGCCCTTGCCGTCGCGCGGCAGGTTGGCCATGTCCAGGGTCGAGACGCGGAACATCTGGCCGGCGCCTTCGGCGTCGGAGGTGGTGATGATCGGCGTGCTGATCCAGTAGAAACCCTGCTCGTGGAAGAAGCGGTGCACGGCCTGGGCCAGGCAGTGCCGGATGCGGGTGACGGCGCCGAACAGGTTGGTGCGCGGGCGCAGGTGCGCGACCTCGCGCAGGAATTCCAGCGAGTGCGCCTTGGGCTGGATGGGGTAGGTTTCCGGGTCTTCGACCCAGCCCAGCACCTCGATCGCGCTGGCCTGGATCTCGAAACCCTGGCCCTGGCCCTGGGACGGCACCAGGGTGCCGGTGGCGACCACGGAACAGCCCGCGCTGAGCCGGCGGACCTCGTCCTCGTAGTTGGCCAGCGTGGCCGGCGCGACCACCTGGATCGGTGCGAAGCAGGAACCGTCGCTGACGTTGACGAAACTCAGTCCTGCCTTGGAGTCGCGCCGGGTGCGAACCCAGCCGCGGACCGTGACTTCCCCGCCCGGGGTGACTTCCCCGCCGAGCGCCTGCTGGACGCTGACCACTGCCATGCCTTGATTCCCTGCCCCGAAGGGCCCATCTGGTTAAGTGCGCAAGGATACCCGCAGGCGCGCCCCGGCGCAGCGGCGGTATACTCCACGCTGCCTTGCCCCCGACTAATCACGGACCCCGCCATGGCCATCACGCTGACCCCCGCCGCCGTCGAACGCATCCGCACCTACCAGGCCCAGACGCCGGGCACGCTGGGGCTGCGCTTCGGGGTCCGCAAGTCCGGCTGCACCGGCTTCGCCTACGTGGTGGACATGGCCCAGGCCGCCGGCCCCGACGACACGGTCTTCGAAACCGGCGGCGTGGCGGTTTATGTCGATGCCCACAGCCTGCCCCAGGTGGACGGCACCGAGATCGACTTCGTCAGCCAGGGCCTGAACCAGCAGTTCGTCTTCCGCAACCCCAACGTCGAGGACGCCTGCGGCTGCGGCGAATCCTTCAGCACCAAGGCCGACCGCGCCGCCTGAACCACGCCGGCTGGCCAACTGCCTTTCAGCGCGGCGGCCCTCGCCCCTCGCTGCGGTACTCCCCTTGACACCTGAAGGCGGCCCGTTCCCGGCGCTCGCGGCGGTCCATGTGCGCGTCACCTCGGCTGTCGTGGATGGCGCCGCGGTCCCGGAGCTGGCTCGCCGCGATCAATAGCGCCGCCCGCTGCACGCAGCCGGCGAGCAGCCTCTGCCTGGCCGCGCGCGGCAGGTCACGCAGCAGGGTTGTTGTCCGGGATTCTCTTCTTCGAGTGGCTGGCATGGGCCAGTCCAAGCCGCGGGGACGGCCGGGTTGGTGCGCTCTAACGCTTGGCGGCGCTATGTACGCGAGCGCACGGAGCCGTGCGGGCGGGCCGGCTAGATTGAACGTCGGCGGCTACCTGCGCCAACGCCCGGCTCGCTTCGAGCCGTTGCATCAGCCCATCCCGGAGGCCACCCGCCATGAGCGTATCCCTGATTCTCCTGATCCTGCTTGTGCTGTTCCTGCTTGGTGCCATCCCCACCTGGCCCCACAGCCGCAACTGGGGCTACGGGCCCAGCGGCGTGATCGGCGTGATTCTCGTAATCGTGCTGGTGCTCTGGTTGCTGGGCAGGATCTGACCGTATTCGGCAAGGGACGGTGACTCTCTCCGCCGCCCCCAAGAGATCCCGCCGGGTCCAGGGACGAGTACCCGGCGGGATTGCCCTTGGCTGACGAGCGAGCGCGACAGGGGGTAATCCATATGGGCAAGACGTCATATCCATCGCGTCGTGGCGGGCACTCCCGCGGCGGCTTCAATTCGCCCAGCCGGATCGCTGGATTCCTGGGGTCCCTCAAGTCCCTGTTCTGGCCTGAAATGGGCCTGCCCGTGGTTCCGCCCCGGGTCTTGCCCGAAGCCGAGGGAGGTCGTTACCGGACGCTGCCCGGCATGCCCCGTGCGGCCAGCACCGGGACCGCGCCGAAGGCAGATTCACCAGGGACCCATTCACTTCGTCGCGTCGCCGGCTCCGCCGGTCGCTGGAGGAACCGCCTGGGCGAAGCCCGGCAAACCTGGCCCCTGGCCGGGGTGGACGAACTGATCGCGACCGACGGGCATCTGCACAAACTCGTCGCGCTGGTCGAACTGCGTTATGGCATCAGCCACGAGGCCGCCGAGCGACAGGTGCGCGAGTTCCTCGGCCCGCATGACGCCGGGGCATGACGAATACCGGGCGAACAAGGACGCGTACCAACGTTCGATAGCGCACCGACCGGCTTGGCGTTGCGACCCCAAGCTGGGATTCCCCTTGGAGGAGTTGCTGACCATGACCACGCTATGCCAAGTCGACTGGGTGGAAAGCCAGGCTGAGCGCGCCATACGGCTCGGCGTGCCGGCAGCATCCGGCCCCACCGCCGAGGCCGGACCGGCCCGGTTTGCGCCAATCAACCCGCTTCCCACGCAGCCCGGCCCCCTGCCGGTCGGCTGCCTCCCGCAGACCGAGGAGCAATCCCCATGACCCGCCACACGATCCCACTTGCCCTGGCCATTTCATTGGCGCTGCTCGCCGGCTGCCAGGAAACCGCGAGCGAAACCAATCGCGATGTGGCTCAAGCCCGGGCCGAGGCCTCAGACGCCGACGCCGAGGCGCGCGAAGACGCCAGCGAGGACATCTCTGACGCCCGTTACGAGACCGACGCGGCCCGTATCGACTACAGCGAGACCGAAGGCGAGGCCCACCAGGAACTGGACGAGGCCGAGGCTGATGCGATGGTGGCCGTCGCCCATGCCCGCTACGACGTGATGCACACGGCCGCCAAGGGCAAGCATGAGGTCGCCGTGCAGGTTTGCGAGGGTATGGCAGCCGGCGACGGCCGCGATGCCTGCAAGGACGAAGCCGACGCCATGCTGGCCGCTGGTGAATCAGAGGCCGAGGCGATCCGTGACAAGGCCCTGCTGGTGGCTTCCAGGCACCACTAAGCCGTCAAAAACCTATGTGGGTCAGCATCTTGCGGCCGAGACTCAGGTTCTGGCATAATGCGCGGCTCCCCATTCCGGGGAGACCTTGCTCCACGGCGGATGGCCATCCATCCCGGCCGGGGGCTGCCAGGCCGAATCCTCGGCCGCATCCACAAGGAAACAACAATGCGCCATTACGAAGTCGTCTTCATGGTCCATCCGGACCAGAGCGAGCAGGTGCCGGCCATGATCGAGCGCTACAAGTCGCTGATCGAGGGCGGTGAGGGCAAGATCCACCGTCTTGAAGACTGGGGTCGCCGCCAGCTCGCCTACGCCATCGACAACCTGGTCAAGGCCCACTACGTGCTGATGAACATCGAAGTCGGCAAGAACGAGCTGACCGAGCTGGTCGACGGTTTCCGCTTCAACGACGCGGTGCTGCGCCACATGATCATCGCCCGCGACGAAGCCGTCACCGAGCAGTCCCTGATCATGAAGAGCAAGGACGAGAAGACCGAGCGCCGCCCGCGCCGTGAGGACGAAGAGTCCGGCATCGGCAGCAGCGACAACGACAACCGCAATTCCAACGCCGACGCGGCCTGAGCCAGGAGAAAGTCATGAGCAAGTTCTTCCGCCGCCGCAAGTTCTGCAAGTTCACCGCCGAAGGTGTCAAGGAGATCGATTACAAGGATCTCAACACCCTGCGCCAGTACCTGACCGAGAACGGCAAGATCGTTCCCAGCCGCATCACCGGCACCAAGGCCAAGTACCAGCGCCAGCTGCAGACCGCGATCAAGCGCGCCCGCGAGCTGGCCCTGATCCCGTACACCGACAACCACCAGAACTGATCCTGACGGACAGCCTTAGTTGCGGGGCCCCGCGCCCCGCTAACGTTACGGAGTTAAAAAAATGGAACTGATCCTCCTGCAGAAGGTCGTCAACCTCGGCGGCCTGGGCGACAAGGTCAAGGTCAAGCCGGGTTTCGGCCGCAACTACCTGATCCCCTACGGCAAGGCCGTGCCGGCGACCGCCGACAACGTGGCCCAGTTCGAAGCCAAGCGCGCCGAGTACGAAGCCAAGGCCAATGCCCAGCTGGCTGATGCCGAAGCCCGCAAGGCCAAGCTCGAGGGCGCGACGGTGACCATCGCCGCCAATGCCTCGACCGAGGGCAAGCTGTTCGGCTCGGTCGGCCCGCGCGAGATCGCCGAGGCCTTCACCGCCGCCGGCTTCCCGCTGGAAAAGAACGAAGTGGTGCTGGGCGAAGGCCCGCTGCGCCGCACCGGCGAGTTCGACATCGAAGTGCGCATGCACGCCGACGTCGGCACCACCATCAAGGTGGTCGTCGAAGCCGAAGCCTGAGTCCAGGCCGCAGGCGATTCACGACGGGCGCCCCAGGGCGCCCGTTGTTTTTTAGCGCCCCCGCGCCGTCGCAGCCCGTGAGACAGGGGCGGTGTAGAGAGATGCCCACCGGTTATGCACAGGGTTATGCCTAACGCTCCCGTGGCCGGGGCCTTAGGATGACCGACCCGGCCCACGCCGGCCCCGCCACGTCGCATCCAAGAACAAGGCGAACATGTCCGCACGTCCCGAATCCTTTCGCACCGACGCCAAGATCGACGCCTTGCGCCTCCCGCCCCAGTCGGTCGAGGCCGAGCAGGCCGTGCTGGGCGGGCTCATGCTCGCCCCCGATTCCCTCGACCGCGTCGGCGACTTCCTTACCGAACACGATTTCTACCGGCGCGACCACCGGCTGATCTACCGCGCCATCCGCGACCTGAGCGAAAAGAACAAACCCTTCGACGCCGTCACCCTGGGCGAGTGGTTCGAGTCCAACTCGCTCAGCGAACAGATCGGCGGCACCGGCTACCTGATCGAACTGGCCAGCACCACCCCGTCGGCCGCCAACATCCGGGCCTATGCCGAGATCGTGCGCGAGAAGGCCGTGCTGCGCCAGCTCATCGAGGCCGGCACCGAGATCGTCAACGACGGTTTCCAGCCCGAGGGCCGCGACAGCCAGGAAGTACTCTCGGCCGCCGAAATGCGGGTCTTCAAGATCGCCGAGCAGGGCCGCCGCGGCCGCGCCGATTTCGTCTCCCTGCGCGACGCCATGAAGGACGCCTTCCAGGTCCTGCAGGAGCGCTACGAAAACCAGGGCAACGTCACCGGGTTGCCCACCGGGTTCGCCGACCTGGACGAGCTCACCGCCGGCCTGCAGCCGTCCGACCTGATCATCCTCGCCGCCAGGCCGGCCATGGGTAAGACCACGCTGGCCCTGAACATCGCCGAATTCGCCGCGCTCAAGACCAAGAAGGCGGTGGCGGTGTACTCGATGGAAATGTCGTCCTCGCAGCTGGCGTTCCGCCTCATCTCCTCGATCGGCCGCATCAACGCCACCCGCCTGCGCACGGGCCAGCTCGAGGACGAGGACTGGTCGCGGGTGAACATGGCCATCAAGATGCTTTCGGAGGTGAAGGTCTTCATCGACGACACCCCGGCGCTGTCGCCCGACGTGCTTCGATCGAAGGCGCGGCGCATCAAGCGCGAACACGACCTGGGCCTGATCGTCGTCGACTACCTGCAGCTGATGCAGGTACCGGGCACCGGCGAGAACCGCACCAACGAAATCTCCGAGATCTCGCGTTCGCTCAAGGCCCTGGCCAAGGAGCTCAACGTGCCGGTGGTGGCCCTGTCGCAGCTCAACCGCGGCCTGGAATCGCGCACCGACAAGCGCCCGGTCATGGCCGACCTGCGTGAGTCGGGCGCCATCGAGCAGGACGCCGACATCATCATGTTCATCTACCGCGACGAGTACTACCACAAGGACTCGGGCGACAAGGGCCTGGCCGAGGTCATCATCGCCAAGCAGCGTTCCGGTCCCACCGGCACCATCAAGCTCAAGTTCTTCGGCGAGTACACCCGCTTCGACAACCTGGCCCGCGACAGCGTCGGCAGCTTCGAATAAGCCGGTGCCGGGCCGGGAGTAGCCCAGGCTAGAATCCGGACATGGACCCCGCCGCCCACCGCGACGACATCTTCGGCCAGCGGCCCACGCGCATCCGCGTGGACCTGGACGCGATCTCGCACAACCTGCACGCCCTGGCCGCCCACGCCGGCGTGCCGGTGATGCCGATCATCAAGGCCAACGCCTATGGCCACGGCCTGGCGCGCGTGGGCCTGCACCTGCAGGCCTTGGGCGCGGGCCAGCTGGGCGTGGCCTTTCTGGAGGAGGGCATCGCGCTGCGGCGCGCCGGGGTGCGGCTGCCGATCCTGGTGATGGGCGGCATCTTCGGCCCGCAGGCGGCCACGGTGATCGCCAACGACCTGGAAGTCACCGTGTCCTCGATCGACAAGCTGCGCCAGGTCGAGGCCGCGGCCGAGTCCCTGGGCCGGCGTGCCACCGTGCACCTGAAGATCGACACCGGCATGGAACGCATCGGCGTGCACAGCTACCACGCCGGGCCCTTCATCGAGGCGGCGCTGGCCTCGCCGTGGTGCGACATCAAGGGCATCTATTCGCACCTGGCCTGCGCCGACGACCCGGAATCGCCGGTGACGGCGCGCCAGCTCGAACGCTTCCTCGGCGCCTGCGCCCACTTCGAACGGGTCGGGGCGCCGATGCCCCTGCGCCACCTGGCCAACTCCGGCGGCGTGCTGCATTTCCCGGAAACCCACCTGGACATGGTCCGGCCCGGCATCGCGCTGTTCGGCGTGCTGCCAGACCGCGCGTCCCGGCCCGCGGTGGACCTGCGGCCGGCGCTGTCGCTGGTATCCCAGGTCGTGTACTTCAAGGTCGTGCCGGCCGGCGATCCGGTCAGTTATGGCGCCACCTGGGCACCCGCGGCCGACACCCGGGTGGTGACGGTGCCGATCGGCTACGGCGATGGCTTCCCGCGGGCGCTGTCCTCGCGCGGCCACGTGCTGGTGCGTGGCCAGCGCCATCCCATCGTCGGGCGCATCTGCATGGACCAGTTCATGGTCGACATCGGCCCGACCGGCACCGCCTACAACGAAGACGAAGTGGTGCTGATCGGCCGCCAGGGCGACCAGGTCATCCGCTGCGAAGACGTGGCCCTGGCTGCCGGCACCATTCCCTACGAAATCCTGGTCGGCCTCAACGGCCGCATCCCGCGCGAATACAGCGGCGGCTGAGCCGCCTTGCCGCCGCCTGCACGGCGCCGGCGCGACACTGCGGCGATGTCAGATCCCCTGCGCCACCTGGTGCTGGTCCTGGGTGACCAGCTCGACCGCGATTCCGCGGTTTTTGATGACTTCGACCCGGCCACGGACGCGGTGTGGATGGCCGAGGTCGAGCACGAAGCGACCCAGGTCTGGTCGGGCAAACCGCGCATCGCGCTGTTCCTGGCCGCGATGCGGCGCTTCCGCGATCAACTGCGGGCGCGGGGCTGGACCGTGCACTACCGCGCCCTGGGCGAACACGACGCCACCGGCCTCGACGACGCCCTGGCGGCCGACCTGGCCAGCCTGCGTCCGCGCAAGGTAGTCGCCGTGCGGCCCGGCGAATGGCGCCTGGCGCAGTCGCTGCCGGCGGTGTGCAAGGCCGCCGGCATCACCTGGGTCGAGGTCCCGGACCGCCACTTCTACTGCGACGGCGATGACTTCAGCGCCTGGGCCAGGGGCCGGCGCGAATACCGCATGGAGCACTTCTACCGCTGGCTGCGCCGGCGCGAAGGCGTGCTGCTCGACGACGGCGAACCGGCCGGCGGCCGCTGGAACTTCGACGCCGCCAACCGCGGCCGCTTCGACCGCCGCGGACCGGGTTGGCTGCCGGCGCCACGCTCCTTCGCGCCCGATCCGCGAACCCGCGAGGTGCTGGCCCTGGTCGAAACCCGCTTCGCGGGACATCCGGGCAAGCTCGACGGCTTCGACTGGCCGCTGGACCCGGGCCAGGCCCGCGAGGCCCTGGACGATTTCATCGTGCACCGGCTGCCGCTGTTCGGGCGCTACCAGGACGCGATGTGGGCCGGCGAACCCTGGCTCTACCATTCGCGGCTGTCGGCGGCGATGAATCTCAAGCTGATCGGGCCGCGCGAGGTCGTCGCGGCGGTGGAGCGCGCCTGGCGGGACGGCCAGGTGCCGATCGAAGCCGCCGAAGGTTTCATCCGGCAGGTGCTGGGCTGGCGCGAATTCGTGCGCGGGGTGTACTGGCTTCGCATGCCCGGGTTCCTCGAGCAGAACGTACTGGGCGCCGACCAGCCGCTGCCGGCCTTCTACTGGACCGGCGACACCCGCATGGCCTGCCTGCGCGACGCGCTGCGGCACACGCTCGACCTCGGCTACGGCCACCATATCGAACGCCTGATGGTGCTTGGCCTGTTCGCCCTGCTGCTGGGCGTGCGGCCCAAGGAGGTGCACGCCTGGTTCCTGGCCGTGTACGTGGACGCCGTGGAGTGGGTGGAACTGCCCAACGTGCTGGGCATGGCCCTGTACGCCGACGGCGGGCGCATGGTCAGCAAGCCCTACGCCGCCTCGGGCAAGTACATCCAGCGCATGTCCAACCACTGCAGCGGCTGTCGCTTCCGGCCGGACGAATCCACGGGCGAGTCGGCCTGCCCGTTCACCACGCTTTACTGGGACTTCCTGGTCCGCCACCGCGAGCGTTTTGAACGGCATCCGCGCACCGCCCTGCAGTGGTCGCACCTGGGGCGCCGGCCGGCTGCCGAACTCGAGGCGGTGCAGGCGCAGGCGGCCATGATCCGCGCCCGCCTTGCCGACGGTTCACGGCCGGAACACGGGGACGACGGCTAGGCTGTGCAGCATCTCCTGACGCGGAAACAACCATGCCCACCTGCCTGATCACCGGCGCCTCCGGCGGCGTCGCCACCACCCTGGCCAGCCGCCTGCGCGACGCCGGCTGGCGCCTGGCCCTGGTGACCCGCCAGCCCGACAAGCTGTCGTCCGACCCGGCCGACCTGGTCATCGAAGCCGACGTGTCCACCGCCGCCGGCGCCGACCATGCGCTGGCGGCCGCCGAAGGCGCCTTCGGCGCGCCGCCAAACGCCCTGGCGCACTGTGCCGGCGCGGTGGTGCTGGGCTCGCTGCCGCGCACTACCGAAGCGATGTACCGCGACTGCCTGGCCGCCAACCTCGACAGCGCTTTCTTCATTGCCCAGGCCTACGCACCGCGCGTGCAGAAGGCAGGGCAGGGCGGCAGCCTGCTGTTCTTCAGTTCGGTGGCCGCGGGCATGGGCGTGGCCAACCACGCCGCGATCGCGGCCGCCAAGGGCGGCGTCGAAGGCCTGGTACGGGCGCTGGCGGCGGATTACTCCGCGGCCGGCCTGCGTATCAACGCCATCGCCCCCGGCCTGCTGCGTACGCCGGCCACTGCCCGCCTCCTGTCCAGCGAGGCGTCGACCAAGGCCATCCGCTCCCAGTACCCGCTGGGCCGGCATGGCGAAGCCGAAGACGCTGCGGCGCTGGCTGCATTCGTGCTGTCGGACGAGGCCGGCTGGATCACCGGCCAGGTGATCGCCCTGGACGGCGGTTTCCAGGCCGTGCGGCCGATGGTGCGGGCGGGCTGAAGACGCATGTCCCACGCCATCGTCTGGTTCCGCCGCGACCTGCGCCTGGCCGACAACCCGGCCCTGCAGGCGGCGCTGGACGCCGGCCACGTGCCGGTACCCGTTTACATCCACGCGCCCGACGAAGAAGCGCCCTGGGCCCCCGGTGCCGCCAGCCGCGCCTGGCTGCACCGGTCGCTGCGGGCGCTCGACGCCGACCTGCGCGCACGGGGTTCGCGCCTGGTGATCCGCCGGGGCGAGAGCCTGGCCGAACTGGAGAAGCTGATCGCGGAAACCCGCGCCGAGGCCCTGCATTGGAACCGTCTGTATGAGCCGGCCTGCATCGCCCGCGACACCCGCATCAAGCAGGGCCTGAAGTCGCGTGGCCTGGAGGTCGAAAGCCACAACGGCGCGCTGCTGGTCGAACCCTGGGCGGTGCAGACCGGGCAGGGCGGTCCCTACCGCGTATTCACTCCATTCTGGAAAAACGCCCGCCAGGTGCTTGAAACGGTGCGCGCCGCGTCCGCGCCCGAACGCCTGCCCGAGCCGCCGGCGACGCTGGCCGGCCTGGACACGGAGGACCTGCGCCTGTCGCCGCCGGCCCACGAGCCGGCCTGGGACAGCGTCTTCTGGGAGCACTGGAGCCCAGGCGAGGCCGGGGCGCAGGAGTTGCTGGAAATCTTCCTGGACGGCGCCCTGAACGGTTACAAGCGCCAGCGCGACATGCCGGGCCGGGTTGGCACCTCGCGCCTGTCGCCGCACCTGCACTTCGGCGAGATTTCGCCTCGAACGATCGTCGCCGCGCTGCAGGCAGGCGACTGGCCGGCGGCGATCCGGCCCGACCTGGACCACTATCTTTCCGAGCTGGGCTGGCGTGAATTCAGCCACCACCTGCTGTTCCATTTCCCGGACACGCCCACCGACAACCTCAATCCGAAATTCGGGGAGTTCCCCTGGGCCGATCCCGACCAGGCGCTGCTCGAAGCCTGGCAGCAGGGTCGCACGGGCGTGCCGATGGTGGACGCGGGTATGCGCGAACTCTGGTCCACCGGCTGGATGCACAACCGCGTGCGCATGGTGGCGGCGAGTTTCCTGACCAAGAACCTGCGCATGCACTGGCGCCACGGCGCCGACTGGTTCTGGGACACCCTGGTCGACGCCGACCTGGCCAACAACACCCAGGGCTGGCAGTGGACCGCCGGCACCGGCGCCGATGCCGCGCCGTATTTCCGCATTTTCAGCCCGATCTCGCAGACCCAGCGCTTCGACCCGGACGGCGCCTATCTCCGGCGCTGGCTGCCGGAGCTGGCGAAACTGCCCGATTCGGCGCTGGCGGCGCCCTGGGAACAGCCCGGGTTGCTGCGCGAAAAGGCACCCGACTACCCGCGCCAGCCGCTGGTGGACCTGCGTACCAGCCGCGAGGCCGCGCTGGCCGCCTACGCGTCGGTGCGTGCCGACGGTCCCGCCCGGCGTTGACGCCCTGGCGCCGCGGCCGGCATCCTGCCCGGAACCGGGGAGGAAACATGGCCGTGGCGCGCAGCAAGGGTAAGAAGACGCCGATGTCCCGGGTGGACACCGCCTGGCTGCGCATGGAGCGCGCCACCAACCTGATGATGATCACCGGCGTGATGATGTTCGAGACCCCCCTCGACATCCGCACCCTGCGCAAGGTGATCGAGCAGAAGTTCCTGGCCTATCCGCGTTTCCGGCAAAAGGCCGTGGACGGGCCGACGGGCGCGTTCTGGCAGGACGACCCGGATTTCGACCTCGACTGGCACATCCGCCTGACCGCATTGCCGGGCAAGGGCGGCAAGCGCGAGCTCGAGCGCCTGACCAGCCAGTTGGCCTCGACGCCGCTCGACAAGTCCAAGCCACTCTGGCAATTCCACCTGGTCGAACGCTACGACGGTGGCTCGGCCCTGATCTCGCGCATCCACCACTGTTATGCCGACGGCATCGCCCTGGTGCAGGTGCTGCTGTCGCTGACCGAGATGGGCGAGGACGACAAACGCAAGCAGTCGCTGGCCAAGCGCTGGCTGAAAAAGGAAGAACACGCCCCCGTGGCCAAGCGCGTGGGCGCGATCGACCGCTACGTGCAGCTGGGCAACAAGATGCTCGAGAAGGGCATGGATTTTTACCGCGACCCGACGCTGGCCGCCGTGCTGGCCAGCGAGGGCGTGGACATCGCCCGGGAAATCGGCCTCGCCCTGGCGCTTTCCGACGATCCCGACACCGTGCTCAAGGGCCGCCTGGGTGTCAGCAAACGCGTGGCCTGGGCCGAGCCGCTGGCGCTCGACGAGGTCAAGTCGGTCAGCCGGGCCCTGCGCTGCACGGTCAACGACATCCTGCTGGCTTCGGCCACGGGTGCCCTGCGCAGCTACATGATCGAACGCGGCGAGCAGCTCGACGGCATCACCATCCGTGCCACCGTGCCGGTGAACCTGCGGCCGCTGGAGCACGCCAAGCAGCTGGGCAACCACTTCGGGCTGGTGTTCCTGGAGCTGCCCGTGGGCGAACCCAACCCGATGCGCCGGCTCGAGCGCGTGGCCGAGTCCATGAAACTGCTGCGCAAGTCGCGGCAGGCCGTGGCCACGTTCGGCGCCCTGGCGGCGGTGGGCATGGCGCCGCCGGCGGTCCAGTCCTTCGCGCTGGAGATGTTCAGCCGCAAGGCCTCGGCGGTGGCCACCAACGTGCCCGGGCCGCAGATGCCGCTTTACCTGGGTGGCAGCAAGATCCGCGACCTGATGTTCTGGGTGCCGCAGAACGGCTCGATCGGGCTGGGCATCTCCATCCTGAGCTACAACGGTGCCGTGCATTTCGGCCTCATCGCCGACGCCAAGCTGATGCCCGACCCGGACTCGGTGATCCGTCGTTTCCGCCCGGAATTCGAGAAGCTGCTCTACCTGGCGCTGATGGCGCGCTGGGAAGGCGAGTTCTGCGCCGAGGCCGCCGAAGCCCTGATGCAGGAAACCCCGCATGGCGAATGAGTCCTGCGAACTCCCCGGCCAGGGCCTGCGCGTGCCGCCCTCGGACGTGCCCGACCCGGCCCAGGACATCGCGGCCGCCGACGACCGCGGCGAGCTGGTGCTGGCCGGCGGTTGTTTCTGGTGCACCGAGGCGGTGTATCGCCAGCTGGCGGGCGTCACCGAAGTCCTGCCCGGTTATGCCGGTGGCAGCGCCGACACCGCCAACTACGAGGCCGTGTGCAGCGGCCGCACCCGGCACGCCGAAGCCATCCGCATCCGCTACGACCCGGCCCGCATCAGTTTTGGCCAGTTGCTGAAGGTGTTCATGGCGGTGGCGCACGACCCGACCCAGAAGGACCGCCAGGGCAACGATGTCGGCCCGCAGTACCGCTCGGCGATCTTCCCGCTCGACGCCGACCAGCGCTACGTCGCCGGCGCCTACCTCGCACAGCTGGAGCAGGCGGGCGTGTACGCCGCGCCGATCGCGACCACCATCGAGGACATGGACACGTTCTTCGTGGCGGAAAGCCACCACCACGACTACGCGGCGCGCAATCCCGGGCAGCCCTACATCCAGTACGTGTCGATGCCGAAAGTAGAGAAGCTGGTGCGCTATTTCCCGGGAAAAATCGGCTAAGGGCATCGCGGCTGGAGCCGCGCCTGCGCGGCGTCGGACGGCGCGGGCGAGCCTCAGGCCAGGCGCTCAGACCGTTCATGGGATGCGGAATTCTCCCGCGGGCTGGTGCGCCGGAAGGCCATGCCCTATGTTGGCCTGCCCATCCCCGAATGGCGACGCCCTTGCAGCCACCTTCCACGCCCCCGCGCCTGACGATGAGAGCCTTCTGGCGCGACTTCGGCGACGAGGTTTTCAATCTCGAGCGGGGGCTGCCCTGGACCTTCGCCCGCCTGTGCCTCGCCCCGGGCGCCCTGATCCGCGGCTACATTGTCGATCGCGACCAGCGCATCGTCAGGCCGCTGCGCTATTTCCTTGTCTGCTTCGCCCTGGCGGCGCTGGTGTTCCAGGGTTTCGGTGCGGCCGAAAGCGCCCATGACGGTTTCATGCGTGGCGCCGGCGCCGGGCAAGCCAATGAAGAAGCGCTGGTGGCGATGTGGGGAGTGCTCGAACGGATCGAGTGGCTGTTCCTGTTGGTCGTCATGCCTGCCCTTGCCGGTGCACTGTGCGTGGCTTTCCGGAAACATCGGCCCGGGTTCGCGGAGATGTGGGTGCTGTGCCTGTACTTGCTCGGTCACGTGCTCGTGATCGAAGCGGTGGTGCTGGTGCTCGATGAGTGGTTGCATGTCCCCGGCATGGCGCCGGTCGCGCTGCTGCTGCCCCTGGTCCTGTACGCCGCCACCTGCATCGGCTATTTCCCGGGCAACGCCTGGGCACGCCTGGCACGGGCGCTGCTCGCCGCGCTGGTCGGGGGTTTTTTCACGGTGGTCGGTATCCTGGCGATCCTGATGGGCGTCGGCATCGTGCAGGGCATTCTCGACGCCAGCTGACGTCGGGGCGTCGCTTCACTTCATCGTCGGCATCACGAACTCGGGGTCGCGCACACCGGTGGGCCAGCGGGCGGTGATGGTTTTCAGGCGCGTGTAGAAGCGCACGCCATCGGGGCCGTGCACGTGCAGCGGGCCGAACAGGCTGCGTTTCCAGCCGCCGAAGCTGTGGAAGGCCATCGGTACCGGGATCGGCACGTTGATGCCGACCATGCCCGCCTGCACGCGGTGCGCGAACTGGCGGGCGGCGTCGCCGTCGCGGGTGAAGACCGCGGTGCCGTTGCCGTATTCGTGCTCGTTGACCAGGGCCAGCGCGGCCTCGAAGTCCGCTACCCGCAGCACGCAAAGCACCGGCCCGAAGATTTCCTCGCGATAGATGCGCATGGCCGGCCTGACCCGGTCGAACAGGCAGCCACCGAGGAAAAAGCCGTCCGGCGCGCCCGCGACCACCAGGTCGCGGCCGTCCACCACCAGCGTGGCGCCTTCGGCGACGCCGGTGTCCACGTAATCGCGCACCTTGTCGCGGTGGGCCGCGGTGATCAGCGGACCCATGTCCGGTTCGCCCTGGTTCCCGGGGCCGATGCGCAGGCTTTCGACCATGGGCCCGAGGCGGGAAACCAAGGCATCGGCGGTGGCGTCACCGACGCAGACCGCCACCGAGATCGCCATGCAGCGTTCGCCGGCCGAGCCGTAGGCCGCGCCCAGCAGGGCCGCCGCGGCCTGGTCGAGGTCGGCGTCGGGCAGCAGCACCATGTGGTTCTTGGCGCCGCCCAGGGCCTGCACGCGTTTTCCGTTCGCCGAACCGCGCGAATAGATGTACTGGGCGATCGGCGTCGAGCCGACGAAGCTGATCGCCTGCACCCGCGGGTCATCGAGCAGGGCGTCCACCGCGGCCTTGTCGCCGTGCACCACGTTGAAAACGCCGTCGGGCAGGCCGGCTTCCTTCAACAGCCTGGCCAGGATCATCGACGGCGTCGGGTCGCGTTCGCTGGGCTTGAGCACGAAGCTGTTGCCGCAGGCCAGGGCCACCGGGAACATCCACATCGGCACCATGCACGGGAAGTTGAACGGCGTGATGCCGGCGACCACGCCCAGCGGCGCGAATTCGGACCAGGAATCGACGTCGCGGCCGACGTCCATGGAGTGTTCGCCCTTGAGCAGCTGCGGCGCGCCGCAGGCGAACTCGACCACTTCGATGCCGCGGGTCACTTCGCCGCGGGCGTCGGCCAGCACCTTGCCGTGTTCGGCGGTGATGGCGGCGGCCAGTTCGTCGGCGTGCTGCTCGAGCAGGGCCTTGTAGCGGAACAGCACCCGGGCCCGGGCCAGCGGCGGCGTGGCTGCCCAGGCCGGGAAGGCCGCCTGCGCGGCGGCCACCGCTGCCGACACCTCGTCGGCCGAAGCCAGGGCCACCTGCGCCTGCACGGCACCGGTGGCCGGGTCGAAGACCTCGCCCCACCGCCCCGACGTTCCATCCCGCGGCTGGCCGTGGATGAAGTGCGGGATGCGGCGGGGGTCGGCCATGGCTCAGCCCTTCAGGGCCGTGGCGGCCGGCACGTACTCGTAGCCCAGGTCGCGGGCGACGGCTTCGTAGGTGATCTTGCCGGCGTGCACGTTCAGGCCGTTGAGCAGGTGCTCGTCGTCGAGCATCGCCTGCACGCCCTTGTTCGCCAGCTTCACCGCATAGGGCAGGGTGGCGTTGGTCAGCGCGAAGGTCGAGGTGCGGGCGACGCCGCCGGGCATGTTGGCGACGCAGTAGTGGATGATGCCGTCCACTTCGTAGGTCGGGTTCTGGTGGGTGGTGGCCTTGGAGGTTTCGAAGCAGCCGCCCTGGTCGATCGCCACGTCCACCAGCACCGAGCCGGGCCGCATCAGCGCCAGCTGCTTGCGGGTGATCAGCTTGGGCGCGGCGGCGCCCGGGATCAGCACGGCGCCGACCACCAGGTCGGTGAAGGGCAGCAGGTATTCCACGGTGTCGACGGTGGAATACAGCGTGGTCATGCGGTCGCCGTAGAGTTCGTCGATGTACTTGAGGCGGTCGAGCGAGCGGTCGAGGATGGTCACCCGGGCGTTCATGCCCATGGCCATGCGCGCGGCGTTGAGGCCGACGACGCCGCCGCCCAGCACCACCACGTTCGCCGGCTTCACGCCCGGCACGCCGCCCAGCAGCACGCCGGCGCCACCCTGGGCCTTCTCGAGCGCATGCGCGCCGGCCTGGATGGACATGCGGCCGGCGACTTCCGACATCGGCGCCAGCAGCGGCAGGCCACCCTTGCGGTCGGTGACGGTTTCGTAGGCGATCGCGGTGCAGCCCGACTTCACCAGGGCCGCGGTCTGGTCCGGGTCCGGGGCAAGGTGCAGGTAGGTGTAGAGGATCTGGCCCGGGCGCAGCATGGCGCACTCGACGGGCTGGGGTTCCTTCACCTTGATGATCATCTCGGCCTTGGCGAAGATCGCCGCCGCGCTGTCGACGATGCTGGCGCCGGCGGCTTCGTACATCTCGTCGGTGAGGCCGATGGCCTTGCCGCCGTCGCGCTGCACCATCACCTGGTGGCCGTGGGAGCACAGTTCGCGTACGCCGGCCGGGGTCAGGCCGATGCGGTATTCGTGGTTCTTGATTTCCTTGGGGACGCCGATAAGCATGAAACTGCCCTCCCGGGGCGGGTCTGATCTGGTGGGGAAACGATCCGCCGGTCAGGCGGTGGCGCGTATGGTAGCCGCCAACCGGTCGAAAATCCGGTCTATGTGCTCCCTGTTCAGGATCAGGGGCGGGGACAGGGCGATCACGTCCCCGGTGCAGCGCACCATCAGGTTCTGCTCGAAGAAGGCCCGGTTGAAGACCTCGTAGCCCCGCAGGCCGGGGCCCTCGGGCCGCGCCGCCAGCTCCACGGCGCCGACCAGGCCGACATTGCGGATGTCGATGACGTTGGGCAGGCCCTTGAGGGCGTGGATGGCCTGTTCCCAGTACGGCGCCATTTCGATCGCCCGCTGGAACAGGCCCTCGTTCTGGTACACGTCGAGGGTCGCCAGCGCCGCGGCGCAGGCCAGCGGATGGCCCGAATAGGTGTAACCGTGGAACAGCTCGATCGCGCCCTCCGGGCCGTGCATGAAGGCGTCGTGGATGGCCGACGTGGCGAAGACCGCGCCCATCGGCACCGAGCCGTTGGTCAGGCCCTTGGCCGTGGTGATCATGTCCGGCACCACGCCGAAACGCTGGGCGGCAAAGGCGTCGCCGACGCGGCCGAAGCCGGTGATGACTTCGTCGAAGATCAGCAGGATGCCGTGTTTGCTGCAGATGTCGCGGATGCGCCGTAGATACCCCTCCGGCGGCAGCACCACGCCGGCGCTGCCCGAGACCGGTTCGATGATCACCGCGGCGATCGTGCTGGCATCGTGCAGGGCGACGATGCGTTCGAGATCGTCCGCCAGTTCGGCGCCATGCGCCGGCAGGCCGCGGCTGAAGCCGTTGCGGGCGATGTCCAGCGTATGCGGCAGGTGGTCGACGCCCGGCAGCATGGCCCCGAAGAACTTGCGGTTGTTGACCATGCCACCGACCGAAATGCCGCCGAAACCGACGCCGTGGTAGCCCTTTTCACGGCCAATCAGGCGGGTGCGCTGGCCCTCGCCGCGCACGCGGTGGTAGGCCAGGGCGATCTTGAGCGCGGTGTCCACCGATTCCGAGCCGGAGTTGGTGTAGAAGACGTGGCGCAGCGGGTCGGGCGCGATCGCCGCCAGGCGTTCGGCCAGCACGAAGGGCAGGGGGTGGCCCATCTGGAACGTGGGCGCGAAGTCCAGGGTCGCCGCCTGCTTCTGGATCGCCTGCACGATGTGCGGGTGCCCGTGGCCGGCGTTGACGCACCAGAGGCCGGCGGTGCCGTCGAGGATTTCGCGGCCGTCGGTGCTGCGGTAATACATGCCTTCGGCGCTGGCCAGCAGGCGCGGGGTCTTCTTGAACTGGCGGTTGGCGGTGAAGGGCATCCAGAACGCGTCGGTGTGTTCCGGCGTCGCGGTCGCCTGGGCCAGGGGGTCGGCGAAAGCGGGTGTTTCGGAGGCGGACATGGCAGGGCTCGGGCAAGGTGGAATGGCTGCCGGCCACGCTATCAGCGTTGAATAAACTTTACAAAGGGTGTCAAATATTCAGCAAACCCAGCGGCGAGGTGACCCATTGGATATCGGTATCCGGCTCCAGGCCGTGCGCAAGGGCAAGGGACTGAGCCAGCGCGAGCTGGCCAAGCGGGTGGGGGTGACCAACTCCACCATCTCGCTGATCGAACAGAACAAGGTCAGCCCGTCGATCAGCTCGCTCAAGAAGGTGCTCGACGGCATTCCGATCTCGCTGGCCGACTTCTTCACCCAGGACCTGGAAGACGCCGGCGACGGCCCCTTCTACGCCAGCGCCGAACTGCCCGACGTCGGCAACAACGACATCCACTATTTCCTGGTCGGCCATCGCCGGCGCAACCGCCAGATGTGCGTGCTGCGCGAGGTCATGCCGCCGGGCAGCGACACCGGCGAATCGATGATCAGCCACGAAGGCGAAGAGGGCGGCGTGGTCGTGCAGGGCCAGGTGGAGATCACCGTCGGCGCGCAGCGCCGCGTGCTTGGCCCGGGCGAGGCCTATTATTTCGAATGCCGCCAGCCACACCGCTTCCGCAACGTTGGCAAGGATGAGGTCGTGATCATCAGCGCCAGCACGCCCCCCACTTTCTGAGACCCGCCATGACCGACCCCAAAACCCGCGCCGACTGGGAAGCGCTTGCGCAGCGCCTGTCCCCCCGGAACCAGGCCTTCATCGACGGCCGCTACGTGGACGCTGCCGGCGGCGAAAGTTTCGACTGCCTGAGCCCGATCGACGGGCGCGTGCTGACCCGGGTGGCTTCCTGCACGTCGGAAGACGTGGACCGTGCCGTGCGCGCCGCGCGCCGGGCCTTCGACGCCGGCGACTGGTCGCAGGCCAAGCCCGCCTGGCGCAAGAAGGTGCTGGTGCGCCTGGCCGAGCTGGTGCGGGCGAACGCCGACGAACTGGCCCTGCTGGAAACCCTGGACATGGGCAAGCCCATCGACGACGCGCTGAACGTGGACATGGCCGCCACCGCGCGCTGCCTGGCCTGGACCGGCGAGGCCATCGACAAGGTCTACGGCGAGATCGCCAGCACCGGCCCCGACGAACTGGGCCTGGTGACCCGAGAACCGCTGGGCGTGGTGGCCGCCATCGTGCCCTGGAACTTCCCGCTGCTGATGGCCGCCTGGAAGCTGGCGCCGGCGCTGGCGATGGGCAATTCGGTGGTGCTCAAGCCTTCCGAGAAATCGCCGCTGACCGCGATCCGCTTCGCCGAACTGGCGATGGAGGCCGGCCTGCCGCCGGGCGTGCTGAACGTGCTGCCTGGCTTCGGCAAGGACACCGGCGAGCCGCTGGCCCGGCACATGGGCGTCGACGGCCTGGTGTTCACCGGCTCAACCGCCGTGGGCAAGCACCTGCTGGTCTGCGCCGGCGAATCGAACATGAAACGTGTTTACCTCGAATGCGGCGGCAAGAGCCCGAACCTGGTCTTTGCCGACGCCCCGGACCTGGACATGGCCGCCAAGGCCGCGGCCAGCGGCATCTTCTACAACCAGGGCGAGGTGTGCACGGCGGCTTCGCGCCTGCTGGTGGAGCGCCGCATCAAGGACGAGTTCGTCGCGCGCGTCGCCCGGCATGGCGAAACCATGCAGCCCCGCCATCCGCTGGAGCCTGGTGCCCCGATGGGTGCGCTGGTGGACGAAGGCCAGACCCGCCGCGTGCTGGACTACATCGCCAAGGGCCGGGAAGAGGGCGGCCGCGTCGTGATCGGCGGCGAGCGCCTGGCCACCGTCGACGGCGGCTGCTACGTGGCGCCGACCATCTTCGACGACGTAGCCGCCAGCCACACCATCGCCCGCGAGGAAATCTTCGGCCCCGTGCTCAGCGTCATCGCCTTCGACGACGAAGCAGAAGCCCTGGCGATCGCCAACGACAGCGAGTACGGCCTGGCCGCGGGCGTGTTCACGGCCGACCTGGGCCGCGCCCACCGGGTGGCCCGCAAGCTGCGCGCCGGCAGCGTCTGGGTGAACTACTGGGACGGCGGCGACATGACCGCGCCCTTCGGCGGCTACAAACAAAGCGGCAACGGCCGGGACAAGTCCCTGCACGCCTTCGACAAATACACCGAGGTGAAGGCGACCTGGATCAACCTGGGGAGCTAGTCAGGTCCCCAGCCTGATCGCAGGGCCGCCGCCGCTCGGTTTGGCGCGGCGATGACGGTGTAGCCACCCGGCGACGGCTTGCGAATGGAAGGGCGTTACGTCGTGGGGACGAACCGGTCGCTTCGGCGAAGGGCCCAGCTGCCGTCGCCCATCAGCCAGAGCACGACCGAGGCGGCGGCGAGGAATGCCGGGTATTCCCAGCCGCCGCCGGTGGCGCTGAATACCCAGCCGTTCGGCCAATGCACCCAGGCCGCCCCAAGCAGCACCGGCACCAGTGCGAGGGCAGCCTGGCGGGCATAGATGCCCAGCACCAGGGCGATCCCGCCAGCGATCTCCGCGGCGAACACGGGGTAGGCCAACACGCTGGGCAAGCCGGCCGATGCAAAGAACTGGGCGGTTCCAGGCAAGGTGAAAACGACCAGCTTCAAGAGGGCGTGCGCGATGTACATGACGCCCAGGGACAGGCGCAGCAGGGTCGCAGCGTGATTGATGGAGGCGGGGATTGGAGGCGTCATGGCGGTCTCTTGCAGTGAAGGAGGCGCAAGACTAGGATTGCGCAGGCGCATTGGGAATACGCATTGATGCAAAAAGGGATTGCGCGGACGCAATATACCCTGACACCGGCCGACCTCGACGTTGTCCTGGCGCTCGTGCGCGCCGGCACCCTCGCCGGTGCAGGTGAGCGTTTGGGCCTGAATGCGTCCACGGTGTTCCGCAGCCTGCGGCGCATCGAAGGCGGGCTCGCGACGCCCCTTTTTGATAGGTCCCGAACCGGCTATGCGCCTTCGGAGCTGGCACTGCTTCTGGCCGAGCAGGGGGAGCAGATTGAGGCCGCCATGGAGGCTTCGCGCGCCGCCGCCCGTCACCAACCGGGCGCCGTGTCGGGCATGGTGCGCATCACCACTACCGATACGATCCTGCACGGACTGGTCGCGCCGGCGCTACCGGCGCTGCGCGCGGCCCATCCGCTGCTCGAATTCGACCTTCACACCGGCAACGAGCTCGCCAGCCTGACCCGCCGCGACGCGGACATCGCTGTGCGCGCCACCAAGAACCCGCCTGCCCATCTGGTGGGCCGCAAAGTCGGACCTATTCGCGTGGCCCTGTTTGCAAGTCCAGGGCTCAATTTGCGCGACATGGACGACGTAGCCCGCGAGGGTCCGTCGTGGATCGCCCCGGACAATGCCTTGCCCGAGCATCCGTCCGTGGTGTGGCGTCGGCGCGTGCTCCCGCGTGTAACCCCTCAATACAGGGTGTCCAGCATCCTCACCGTGGCGCATCTCGTTCAGCTGGGTCTTGGTGTCGGCGTCCTGCCGCTTTTCCTGGCGCGCGGCATGCCGGGAGTCGCTCAGATCGGTGATGTCCTGGAGGAGGCGCAAAGTGATCTCTGGCTTCTGACTCACCCGCAGGCACGCCATCTCCGGCGCGTGGCGACTGTGTACTCTCACCTGGCCGAGCATCTGCATCTCGCCTAGAGCAGTCTGATCCAGGCCCGCAGCAGACCCTGGAGGGCAGGGCCCTTGGCCTCCAGGTCCTGCCGGTCGCGGAATTCCACCAGCGCCCGGTCCGGCGCCAGCCAGGTCAGCAAACCCTCCGGATCGGCCACCGCCAGCCCGCCCGCCGGCGCCGCCTTCACCTTCGCCCCCCGGTGCAGGATCACCCCCAAGCCCTGTTTGCTGCGCAGGTGCGTGGTGGCGAAATACTCGTGCGTGCGCCAGCTGGGTGCCTTCCACTTCACGCCTTCCCTGATGGCCGGGTGTGCGGCCATCACGATGCGGCGAAGGGTCTGGATGCCGTCGTGGTGAGGGTGCTTGAGCCCGGCCATCAGGGCGTCGACGGCATCCGAGGTGTCATGGCGGCTGTCGTGGGGCATGGGCGGTTCCAGGTGGGGTGGGCGTCGGCTCAGTGCTGGACCAGTGCTTCGAGGCGGTTGAAGCAGCTGTTCCATCCTCCGCGGTGGTCGTCGCGCTCGGACTCTGACACGAAGCGCTGCTGGTGGAAGTGCATGCGGGTGCCGGCTTCGGTGTCGGAGAAGGTGACGGTGACCACCGAGTCCTGGTCGGGGCGGCGCGCCACGTCGTCCCAGACGTGGGTGAAGACGATGCGCTCGTGCGGCTCGATCGCCAGGAACTCGCCCTGCATCCACCATTCGGTGCCGCTTTCCTTGCCACGCAGGCAGACACGATAACTGCCGCCCACCCGCGGCTCGAAACGCTGGAAGGGCAGGTCGCAGCCTTCCGGGCAGAACCAGCGCGGCAGCATGGCCGCGTCGGTCCAGGCCCGGAAGACCAGGTCGCGCGGAGCGCGGAAGTCCCGGACGATGATCAGTTCGTCCTTTCCCTCGAGGGCGGCGGGTGCGGCGGTGGCGCTCATCGGCTCTGCTCCCAGGTTGGCTCAGGCGTTTTCCAGAACGGCGTCGAGCTTCTCGAAGCTCTCGCCCCAGCCTTCGTTCATGCCGGCCTTGACCAGGCCATCGCGCAGGCGGTTGTTCGGGCAGGTGATTTCCATGCGCATGCGGGTGCGGCCGTCGTCCAGCTCTTCGAACGTGGTCACGCTGGTGTTCAGCACCGGCTCGCCGCGGGCCATCTCCTCGGCCGCATGTTCCTGCAGCCACTCGGGCGGCATGCAGCTGCAGTCGTCGGTCATCACCAGGCGTTCGGGCGGCGTCACTTCGACGTAGTGGCCACGCACCGGGTAGGCATTGCCTTCGGCGTCGCGCATCACGAAGTGGTACTGGCCGCCGGCCTGTGCGCGGTTTTCGACGATCTCGGTCTGGAAGCCGTGCGGTCCCCACCAGCGTGCGAGGGCCGCGGAGTCGGTGAAGGCCTGCCACACCAGCGCGCGCGGCGCGTTGAAGTCACGGGTCAGGATGACCTTGCGGTCGGCCAGGTCGGCCTGCAGCGTCGTGCGTGCCATCGTTCAGCCCTCCCGGCTGCAGTTGACCATCCAGGGCGTGCCGAACCGGTCCACGCCCATGCCGAAGCGCGAGGCCCAGAAGGTTTCGCCCATGGGCATCTGGATCGTGCTGTCGCCTTCCATCAGGCCGGCGAAAAGACGCTCGGCTTCGGCATCGTCGGTCACCTGGACCGACACGGTGTAGTTGCTGCCGCCCTCTGCCATGCCCGGCGGGCAGTCGCTGCCCATCAGCATCATTTCACCCAGCACCAGGCAGGTGTTCATCACCTTGTCTTCGAAGCCGGGTGGCAGTTCGGGGTTGCAGCCTTCCGGCGACGACTTGGAATTTTCGTTCGGTTCCGGCGGCGCGTCGCCGTAGCGGAAGATGCCGGTGTTCTTCGCGCCCAGCACCTTGGCGTAGTGGGCGAAGGCTTCTTCGCAGTTGCCCTGGAAGTTGAGGTAGGGGTGGATCGCGGTGATGGCCATCGGGGGCTCCTGTCCGGTTGGTGTGGGTGGGGGTCAGCGGGGCTTGCGGGATCTGGGCCTGGTCGGCGGGGCGGGCTCGGCCTGCAGTTCCGCCAGGTAGGCGTCGAGGCGGTCGAAGCGGGCCTCCCAAAGCCGGCGGTAGGGTTCGAGCCAGTCGGTGGCGTCCTTCAACGGGCCGGCGTCGATCCGGCAGGGGCGCCACTGTGCCTCGCGGCCGCGGCTCACCAGGCCCGCGCGTTCGAGCACCTTCAGGTGCTTGGACACTGCCGGCTGGCTCATGGCGAAAGGCTCCGCCAGTGCGGTGACCGAGCAGTCGCCTTCGATCAGCCGCGCGAGGATGGCGCGCCGGGTCGGATCGGCGAGGGCGGCGAAGGTGGCGCTGAGCTGGTCGGCCAAGCGGGCAGTCCCTGTAAATAACCAAGTGGTTATATATAGCCGGCGACGGCAAGCGTCAAGCAGGCTGCTCAAGACCGGGTAGTACGCGCCCGATCCGCCGCTGGGGCTGGGACAAACACCGGCCGCGGCCGGGACTGGGCCCTGCGCGCGTTACACCACTAGAGATGGCCGGGATGAACCCGGTTGTCCGGGCGCCGAAGGCCGGGGCGGGCCGTTTCCGGATGTCGTCATCCGGAGAATTCGTGACTAGGGGGAACCATGTTCAGTGGAGCAACGCTCGTCCCGAACGTCGTCATTCTCCTGGTTGCAATTGGCGCCCTGGTGCTGATCCCGTATCTCGCGGCCCTGGTCACCGACCGCAACCCGCTGCCGTTCCCGGACCGGGACTACCACGTGTTTTCGGCGAGTTCGCCCTCGGCGCTCGCGGCGCTCGAACGGCTCATGCAGAACCATGGGCACCGACCACGGTTTCGCATCGATTCGGAAGAAGTTGACCGTACCGTCTTCAGCAACGGCACGATCATCAATTGCCCGCGCCCGCGGATCGCCGGCGTCTTGGGGAATCCCGGCGGTGCTCTTGGCTTTGTGGTGGATGATCCGGACGAATCGGCCCGCGAGTCGGCTCGCCAGCTCGAGCAGGCGGGCTTCCAGGCCGAGGTCATCCTGGGCGCCGAACCTGGCCTTCCCATTGCCTTCGTAAGGACGAACGCACTGATCAGCAGCGCCATCGTCTTCAGGAAGCACGTGCTGAAAATGGGCAAGAAGCCACCCGCCTGGACACCACGCGCCACCGGCCATTAGGCCCTTCAATCCTGCTAATCAATTGGCCTGCGCGGTCGGGCAGGCCCGCCAACCCGGGGGAACACGCCATGCAAAGACGCCGTTTCATGCAGACCGCATTGGGTGCCGCGGCGGTTGCCGCGCTGCCATCGTCCGCCGCGCTGGCGCAGGCCGTGCAGTCGCTTGCGAAAGTTGATGGATCCGTCGACGCCGTCAGCAACAGCGGCCGCCAGCTCACCCTGCAACAGGCCGAGCTGGAGGAACTGCGCGACAGCCTCCAGGGACGATTGCTGCTGCCAGGCCACGAGGGCTACGAAGAGGCGCGGCGCGTCCTCAATCCGAGTATCAACAAGCACCCGGCGCTGGTGGTGCAACCGACCGGCGCCGCCGACGTCATGCGCGCCGTGGATTTCGCCCGCGAGCGCGAACTGCTGGTGGCGGTGAAGTGCGGCGGACACAGCTACGGGGGCAAGTCCACCTGCGAAGGGGGTCTTCAGATCGACCTCTCGACGCTGCGTGGCACCCATGTTGATGCCGACGCCCGTCGGGCCCAGGTCGACGGGGGCAGCTTGCTGGCGTCCCTCGACCGCGAGGCGATGGCGCAGGGCCTGGTCACCACCGCCGGCACCGTGTCGCATACCGGCGTGGGCGGCCTGACCCTGGGCGGCGGCTTTGGTCGCCTGGCGCGGCGATTTGGCCTGGCGCTCGACAACGTGACCGCGGTCGACGTCGTCACCGCCGATGGCCGGCTGGTGCACGCCAATGCGGAGCAGAACCCGGACCTGTACTGGGGCGTGCGCGGCGGCGGCGGCAATTTCGGCGTCGTCACCCGTTTCGAATTCCAGCTGCATCCCATGGCGCGCACCATCGTCGGCGGCGACCTGGTGTTCCCGCTGTCGCAGCTGCGCGACGTCGTGCGCTTCTACGCCGACTATTCACGGCAGGCGCCGGACGAGCTCTACCTGGACCTCATCGCACGCTCGCCGGTCGGCAGCCCGGACGGCATGGTGGCGATGCATGCATGCTATTCGGGCCCGGAGGAGAAAGCCGAGGCGGTGCTGGCGCCGCTGTACAAGGCCGGCACGCCGATCCAGGACGGCATTGCGCGGCGCGACTACGTCGCCATCCAGCGCTCGCACGACAACGCCGACCCGCGCAACAACGCCGAGTACCTGAAATCGGGATTCATCAATGAATTCCCCGAGGCCCTGGTCGACGTCATCGCCGAGAATTTCGAAGGTTTCGTCGAGCGCGGCACCATGCTGTTGTTCCAGCATTCCGGCGGCGCCATCGGTCGCGTGCCGGCGGATGCCACGGCGTTCGCGCAGCGCAAGTCCATGGCCAACATGCTGTTCTTCGTCGAGTGGCCGCTGGCGGAATCGCCGGACCAGCACGTCGCCTACATCCGGGATCAATGGACGCAGTTCGAGCCCTTCACCGACGGCTGGTATTCGAACGAAGTGGACAAGGAGTCCGCCCAGGTGGTCAACAGCAACTACCAGGGCAACCACGCCCGCCTGGTCCAGGTGAAGAATCGCTACGACCCGGGCAACCTGTTCCGGCTCAACGCCAACATCCTGCCAAGCACCTGACCAAGGCCGGGGCCGCCAGGCGCGGCGCGCTCACCACAGCGCGTCGCGCAGCTTGTACCAGGCCATCGCCGCCACCAGCAGCGGCGTGCGCAGGGCGCGACCGCCGGGGAAGGGGCGGTGCGGGATGCGGGCGAATACGTCCAGGCGCCCGGCCTGGCCGCGGATCGCCTCGGCGATCACCTGGCCGGCCAGCCCGGTGGCGGCCACGCCATGGCCGCTGAACCCCTGCGCGAAATAGACGTTGTCGCCCAGCCGGCCCCAGTGCGGGGCGCGGTTGAGGCTGATGTCGATCAGCCCACCCCAGACCTGCTCGAAGTGCACGTCGGCCAGCTGCGGGAACACGCGGCGCATGCGCCGGGTCATCACCCCGGCCAGGCCCGGCGGGGGCAGGGTGGAATAACTGGCGCGGCCACCGAACAGCAGTCGGTGGTCGCTGCTGAGCCGGAAATAGTCCAGGGCCCAGTTGATGTCGGCCACGGCCATGTCGTTGCGGATCAGCTCACGGGCGCGTTCGGCGCCCAGCGGTTCGGTGGCGCCGATGTAGGTGCCCACCGGCATCACCCGCGCGTCCAGTTCGGGCGCGATGCCATGCACCAGCGCATTGCCGGCGAGCACAACGAAGTCCGCCTGCACCTCGCCGCCGTCGGTGCGCAGCTGCGGACGGGGCCCGCGCTGCAGCGACGTCACCCGTGATTGTCCGAAGATGCGCACGCCGGCCTGCGTGGCCGCGCGTGCCAGGCCGCGCGTGTAGTTGAGCGGGTGCAGGTGGCCGGAGCAGGGGTCGTAAAGTGCGCCGATGTAGCGCGGGCTCGCCACCACCGCCTGCAGCGGCTCGCGCTCCCACCACTGCAGGGGGTAGCCGTAGTTCTCTGCAAGGTCGGCCTGCCAGGCCTTGAGTTCGGCGACGTGCCGCGGCTTGATCGCGACATGCGCGTGGCCATCGCGCCAGTGTGCGTCGATGCCGTGTTCAATGATGCGCCGGCGGACCTGGTCGACCGCCTCCACCGACCACTTGAACAGCTCCCGCGACGCCTCCAGGCCCAGCAGGCCGGCGATCTTCGCCTGGTCGCAGCCGTAGCCGAAGATCACTTGGCCGCCGTTGCGGCCGCTGGCACCCCAGCCGACCTCGCGGGCCTCGAGCACGATGACGTCCAGTCCGGCCTGGGCCAGTTCCAGCGCGGCGGACAGGCCGGTCAGGCCGGCGCCCAGCACCACCACGTCGGCGGTCTCGCGCCCCGACAGGGACGGGTGCGCCGGACCCGGCCCCGCGCTGTGCGCGTACCAGGAGCGGGCGTGCGCGGAGGGTTCGCGCAGGCTCATGTCAGACCTGGCGCAGGTACCAGTCCACTTCCAGCGTGGTCACTTCGCGGTGGAAGCTGCGCAGCTCCTTGAGCTTCTGCTGGCCGTAGATGTGCCGGAAGCTTTCGCCGAAGTGGCGGGCGACGAAGTCGCTGGCCAGGAAATCACGCAGGGTGTCGCGCCAGAACAACTCGCGATGTTCGCCCTGTTCGTAGGCGTTGCCCACCGTCGGCGGGCCCGGGTCCGCCTTGTCGCGCAGGCCCTGCAGCATGCCGGCCAGCACCGCGGCCGTGACCAGGTAGGGGTTGGCGTCGGCGCCGGCGATGCGGTGCTCGATGCGCAGGTTGGCCGGATCCGAGTGCGGCACGCGCATGGCGACGGTGCGGTTGTTGAAGCCCCAGGCGTCGTTGAGCGGCACGAAGGCATTGAGCACGAACCGCCGGTAGCTGTTGGCGTGCGGCGCGAACATCAGCATGCAATCGGCGCTGGCCTGCTGCAGGCCGGCGATGGCGTGCCGCAGTGCGTCGGCCGGGGCGGCTGGCGTGCAGGCGAAGATGTTGTTGCCATCCCCGTCGAGCAGGCTGACGTGGATGTGCATGCCGCTGCCGGCCTGTTCGGCGAACGGTTTGGCCATGAAGCTGGCCATCAGTCCACGTTTGGCCGCGATGGCCTTGATCGCGCGCTTGAGCATCAGCGCGTCATCGCAGGCCTGCAGGGCGTCGGCGCGATGGTGCAGGTTGATCTCGAACTGACCCGGTGCGTATTCGGCCACGGCGGTGTCGGCCGGGATGCCCTGGGCCTGGCAGGCCGCGCTGACTTCGTCGGTGAAGCCGCGGTAATCGTCCAGGTCCTGGATGTAATAGACCTGCGTGCTGTGGTTGCGTTCGCCGGTGGCCGGGTTGCGCGCGACCTGGGGCCGGCCCTGGGCGTCGAGCGCGGCGTCGAGCAGGTAGAACTCCAGCTCCACCGCGACCACCGGCGTCAGGCCGAGCTCGCGGAAGCCGGCCAGCACGCGCCGCAGGACCTCACGCGGGTTGGCCTCGAACAGGCCGCCGTGGCCGTCTTCCATCTGCAGCAGCAACTGCGCCGACGGACGCTCCAGCCAGGGGACCGGGCGCAGGCTGCCGGGCACCGGACGGCACAGCCGGTCTTCGTCGCCGATGTCGTAGCCCAGGCCGGTTTCTTCGACGGTATTGCCGGTGATGTCGGTGGCGATCAGCGACATCGGCAGGCAGACGCCGTCGCGGTAGACCTTTTCCAGGGCCTGGCGGGTGATGCGCTTGCCGCGCAGCAGGCCGTTCATGTCCGGCAGCAACAGGTCAACCTGCTCGCAGTCCTGCAGCTGGGCCAGGGTGGCGGCGTCTTCGGTGGGCAGGGCGAGCTGGTTCATGGCAGGGCATCCGCGGCGGTCGCCGGAGTTTATCACCGCGGCCCGAACTGTAAAGAATAATCATCACTTTGGCCGATGCGTTGATAAAATCAAACGCCGGGGTTAAATTCGGATCTCCCCTCGTCGAGGCCCTTATGCGTTCGAGCCCGCTGGTCGGCCTGCCTTCCGATCGCAAGCAGATCGGGCCCCATCCCTTTCACGCGGTGGGCGAAAAGTACATCCGGGCCGTGGTCGATGGCGCCGGCTGCCTGCCGGTCCTGCTGCCCTCGCTGTCGCCGCCGCTGGCGCTGGGCGAACTGCTCGACCAGCTCGACGGCCTGGTCCTGCCCGGCGCCCACAGCAACATCGAACCCCGTCACTACAGCCGCGAAGCCAGCTACGCCGGCAACGTGCATGACCCGGCGCGCGACGAAAACACCCTGGCGCTCGTGCGCCTGGCGATCGTGCGTGGCCTGCCCGTGCTGGCCCTGTGCCGCGGCATGCAGGAAGTGAACGTCGCGCTCGGCGGCACGCTGCACCAGAAGGTGCATGAACTGATCGGGTTCGCCGACCACCGGGAGAACCCCGAAGATCCGCAGGGCGTGCAGTACGCGCCGGCACATCCCGTCGAGCTGGCTCCCGGTGGCTGGCTCGAGCGCATCGCGGGCGCGCGCGAGGTGTCGGTGAACTCGCTGCACGGGCAGGGCATCCGCGACCTGGCGCCCGGCCTGGTGGTCGAGGCCACCGCGCCGGACGGGCTGATCGAAGCCGTGCGCCTGGACCGCGGCAATCCCGACGCCCCCGACCCCTTCCTGCTGGCCGTGCAGTGGCATCCGGAGTGGCGGGTCACCGAGAATCCGTTCTACCTGGGCATCTTCCAGGCATTCGCCGCCGCTTGCCGGCACCGTTCGCAAAACAGGCGCTGAGCCCCATGGCCCGGAAAAAGACCAGTCCCCAGGAAGAACAGGCGCAGCAGGAAAGCGCGATCAAGCGCTGGCTCAAGGAACGGCGCATCACCGAAGTCGAATGCCTGGTGCCGGACATCACCGGCAATGCCCGCGGCAAGATCATTCCCGCCGCCAAGTTCTCGCACGACTACGGCACGCGGCTGCCCGAGGGCATCTTCGCGACCACCGTCACCGGCGACTACCCGGACGAATACGACGACCTGGTCAGCCCCTCGGACTCGGACATGGTGCTGCGGCCCGACCCGGACACCATCCGCATGGTGCCCTGGGCGACCGACCCGACCGCGCAGGTGATCCACGACTGTTTCACCAAGGACGGGCGCCCGCACGAACTGGCGCCGCGCAACGTGCTGCGACGGGTGCTGGCCCTGTACGAAGCCATCGGCCTGCAGCCGGTGATCGCCCCCGAACTCGAGTTCTACCTGGTCCAGCGAAATACCGACCCCGACTTCCCGCTGCTGCCGCCGGCCGGACGCAACGGCCGCCCGGAGACGGCGCGGCAGTCGTACTCGATCGATGCGGTCAACGAATTCGACCCCATCCTCGACCTGATGTACGACTACTGCGAGGCGATGGACCTGGACGTGGACACCCTGGTGCACGAGTCCGGCGCCGCCCAGCTGGAAGTGAACTTCGTGCACCTTGATCCGCTCTCGCGCGCCGACCAGGTGTTCCTGTTCAAGCGCACCATGCGCGAGGCGGCGATGCGCCACGGCGTCTACGCCACCTTCCTGGCCAAGCCGATGGAGAACGAGCCGGGCAGCTCGATGCACATCCACCAGAGCCTGCACAGCATGAAGACCGGAAAGAACGTCTTCTCCGCCGGCAAGTCGGGCGCGCATACCGAGGTCTTCCTCAATTACATGGGGGGCCTGCAGAAGTATGTGCCGGCCGCCATGGCCTTCTTCGGCCCCAACGTGAACTCCTACCGCCGCCTGGCCTTCGGCGAGGTCTCGCCCAAGAACGTGCAGTGGGGCTACGACAACCGCACCTGCGGCCTGCGCGTGCCGCTCGACACCCCGGAGAACGCCCGCGTCGAGAGCCGTTTCGCCGGTTCCGACGTCAATCCCTACCTGGCCCTGGCCGCGACCCTGGCCTGCGGCTACCTGGGCATCCAGGAAAATCTGCAGCCCACCGAGGCCCTGGCCGGCAGCGCCCACGCCAAGGGTTACGACCTGCCGCGTTCGCTGGAGGAAGCCATCGCCGCGCTGCGCGCCTGCAAGCCGCTGCGTGAGCTGCTGGGCGAGCGTTTCGTCCGCGCCTACACGGCCGTCAAGGACAAGGAACACCAGACCTACCTGCGCGTGATCAGCAGCTGGGAGCGTGAGTTCCTGCTGCTCAACGTCTGACCCAAGGATCCACCATGCCCGGAATCGACACCGCCACCCTGCAGCGCCTGGACGCCGCCCACCACCTGCACCCGTTCAACGACAACGCCGCCCTGGCCAAGCGCGGTACGCGCATCCTGACCCGGGGCGAGGGCTGCTACGTCTGGGATGCCGAAGGCAACCAGCTGCTCGACGCCTTCGCCGGCCTGTGGTGCGTGAACATCGGCTATGGCCGGCGGGAACTGGGCGAGGCGGCGTCGCGGCAGATGACCCAGCTGGCCTACTACAACAGCTTCTTCCAGTGCACCACCGAGCCCACGGTGCGGCTGTCGGCCAAACTGGCCGAACTCACGCCGCATGACCTCAACCATGCCTTCTTCACCAACTCGGGCTCCGAGGCCAACGACACCATCCTGCGCCTGGTCCGGCATTTCTGGGCGGTGCAGGACCAGCCGGGCAAGAGCATCTTCATCGGCCGCCACGACGGCTACCACGGCTCCACGGTGGCCGGTGCCAGCCTCGGCGGCATGAAGGGCATGCACAAGCAGGGCGGCCTGCCGATTCCCGACATCGTGCACATCGACCCGCCGTACTGGTTTGGCGACGGCGGCGACATGGACGAAGAGGACTATGGCCGCCACTGCGCGAAACGGCTCGAGGACAAGATCCTCGAGCTGGGGCCCGAGCGTGTCGCGGCCTTCATCGGTGAACCGGTGATGGGCGCCATCGGCGTCTATATCCCGCCGCGCAACTACTGGCGCGAGATCGAGCGCATCTGCCGCAAGTACGACGTGCTTCTGGTGGCCGACGAGGTCATCACCGGCTTCGGCCGCACCGGCGAGTGGTTCGCCAGCCAGACCTTCGACTTCCGACCCGATGTCATGACCCTGGCCAAGGGCATCACCTCGGGCTACATCCCCCTGGGCGCGGTGATGTTCAACGACCGGGTCGCGGACGTGCTGTCGGGCCGGGGCGGTGAGCTGGCCCACGGCTACACCTACTCGGGCCACCCGGTCTGCGCGGCGGTGGCGCTGGAAAACATCCGCATCCTTCAGGAAGAGCACATCGTCGAAACCTGCCGGAACAACATCGGGCCCTACCTGGGCGAAAAGTGGAAGGCCCTGGTCGGGCATCCGCTGGTCGGGGAAGCCCGGTTCCTGGGCATGGTCGGCGCCCTGGAGCTGGTCCCGTCCAAGCCGTCCCGGGCCTATTTCCCGGACCGGGGCAGGGTGGGGCAGCTGTGCCGCGATTTCGCCCTGCAAAACGGCCTGATCCTGCGTGCCACCAACGACGCGATGCTGCTTTCGCCGCCGCTGGTGATCAGCCGGTCCCAGGTCGACGAACTCGCCGAAAAGACCTGGAAGGCCCTGGACATGACCGCCCACGCGCTGGGCATGGCGCAGGGCTGAGCTGTGGTTATGATGTTCGAGTCGTCCAACCGCTTCAGTCACCCCGAGGGGAGTGTGCCGATGAAAGCCAGGATGTCCGCCCTGTTCCTTATCCTTGCCCTGTCCGGTTGCGGCGGGGATCCGCCCGCCGGGGCCGACGGCGATGCCGCGGCGAACGCGCCGTCGCGCGACAAGGTGCTCAACGTCTACAACTGGTCCGATTACATCGGCGAGGACACCATCGCCGGCTTCGAGGCCGAGACCGGCATCCGGGTCACCTACGACGTGATGGATTCGAACGAGGTGCTCGAGACCAAGGTCATGACCGGCAACACCGGTTACGACATCGTCGTGCCCTCGCTCACGTTCCTGGCCCGCCAGGTCCAGGCCGGCGTGTACATGGAGATCGACAAGTCGAGGCTTACCAACTACGGCAACCTCGATCCGGCGTTCATGGCGCTGCTGGCGACCAACGACCCGGGCAACACCCATTCGGTTCCCTACCTGTGGGGTACCACCGGCATCGGCTACAACGTGCAGAAGGTGAAGGAAGCCCTGGGCGAGGACGCGCCGGTGGACAGCTGGGCCCTGGTCTTCGAGCCGGAGAACCTGGCCAAGCTCAAGGGCTGCGGTGTCGCCATCCTCGATACCCCGTCGGAAATCATCCCGCCGGTGCTGCACTACCTGGGCGAAGACCCCAACAGCTTCGACGAGGCGGTCATCCAGAAGGGCGTCGACCGACTGAAGCAGCTGCGGCCGCACATCACCTACTTCCACAGTTCGCAGTTCATCAACGACCTGGCCAATGGCGACATCTGCGTCGCGGTGGGCTGGTCGGGCGACATCATCCAGGCCAAGGACCGCGCGGAAGAGGCAGGCAAGGGGGTCGAGGTCGCCTATTCGATCCCGAAGGAAGGCGCGCCGATGTGGTTCGACATGATGGCCATTCCCAAGGATGCGCCCAATGTCGACAACGCCTATCTGTTCCTTGACTACCTGCTGCGCCCCGAGGTGATGGCCGGCATCCAGAACTACGTCATGTACGCCAGCGCCAACCAGGCGGCGCTGCCGCTGGTGGACGCGGCCGTGCTTGAAGACCCGGGCATCTATCCGACCGAAGAAACCAAGGCCAAGCTCTTCACCCTGGCCGTGCTGCCGCCGGAGGTCGACCGCTTGTTCACGCGGCACTGGACCACCCTCAAGACGGGGCAATAGGCCACGATGGCGAGCACGGCGAGCGGCGCCCTGGCGGGCGCCCCCAAGAACGACATGCTGGGGGCCGAGGGCTACCTGCGCATCGAGGCGGTGCGCAAGGAGTTCGACGGCTTCGTCGCCGTTGACGACGTCAGCCTGTCGATCCGGCAGGGCGAGATCTTCGCCCTGCTGGGCGCCTCGGGCTGCGGCAAGTCCACGCTGCTTCGCTGCCTGGCCGGGTTCGAGAAGCCCACCCGGGGGCGCATCGTGCTCGATGGCCAGGACATCACCGCGCTGCCGCCCTACGAGCGGCCGCTGAACATGATGTTCCAGTCCTATGCGCTGTTCCCGCACATGAGCGTCGAGCAGAACGTCGGCTTCGGCTTGCGCCAGGACGGCATGGCCAAGGCCGGCATCGCCAGCAAGGTCGCGGAAATGCTGGCACTCGTGCAGATGGAGAAATTCGCCAAACGCAAGCCGCACCAGCTGTCCGGCGGCCAGCAGCAGCGCGTGGCGCTGGCGCGGTCGCTGGCCAGGGGACCGAAGCTGCTGCTGCTCGACGAACCCATGGGTGCGCTCGACAAGAAACTGCGCTCGCAGATGCAACTCGAACTGGTGAACATCGTCGAGCGCCTGGGCGTCACCTGCGTGATGGTCACCCACGACCAGGAAGAGGCCATGACCATGGCCCACCGCATCGCCGTGATGGATGCCGGCTGGATCCGCCAGGTCGGCAGCCCGGACGAAATCTACGAGCAGCCAAGCTGCCGCTTCACCGCCGAGTTCATCGGCTCGGTGAACCTCATCGAGGGCCGCATCCTCGAGGATGAAAACGACTACGTCACCATCGCGAGCCCGGCGCTGGAGCACCCGGCCTACGTCGGCCACGGCGTCACCGGCTTCGAGGGTCAGGAGGTGGCGCTGGCGATCCGCCCGGAGAAGGTCCAGGTGGACAAGGAGGAGCCCTCCCAGCCGCACAACAAGGTGCAGGGCATCATCGAGGACATCGCCTACTTCGGCAGCCACTCGGTGTTCCACGTGCGCTTGCCGGGCGGCACCAAGCTGCTGGCGAACATGATCAACAGCCAGCGCTGGGCCAGCGAGAAGTTCACCTGGAACGACCCGGTCTGGCTGAGCTGGGACGACCAGGCCGGGGTGGTGCTGACCACGTGAAGAACCTGCCACGCTCGATCCGCAGGCGCCTGCCGGGCCCGCGCTGGCTGGTGATCGCGGTGCCTTACCTGTGGATGCTGCTGTTCTTCGCCGTGCCGTTCGCGATCGCGCTCAAGATCAGCTTCGCCAGCGCCGTCATCGCGATGCCGCCGTACACCGACCTGCTCAACTGGTCGGGTGACAAGCTCGAGCTGAGCATCAACACCGCCAACTACCTGTTCCTGGTGCGCGACAGCCTCTACGTGAAGGCCTACCTGAGCTCGCTCGAGATCGCGGTGATCTCGACCGCGCTGTGCCTGCTCATCGGTTATCCGATCGCCTATGCGATATCGCGCATGGACGCGGCCACCCGCAACGTCGCCCTGATGCTGGTCATCCTGCCCAGCTGGACGTCCTTCCTGATCCGCATCTACGCCTGGGTCGGCATCCTCAAGAACAACGGTCTGCTCAACAACGCGCTGATCGGCCTGGGGCTCATCGACGAACCGCTGGCGATCCTGCATACGCCGGTGGCCGTGTACATCGGCATCGTCTATGCCTACCTGCCGTTCATGGTGCTGCCGCTGTACGCCAACCTGGTCAAGCACGACCACCGGCTCATCGAGGCCGCCACCGACCTCGGCGCGCCGCCCTGGAAGGCCTTCCTCACCGTCACCCTGCCGCTGTCGAAGGCCGGCATCATCGCCGGCTCGATGCTGGTGCTGATCCCGGTGGTCGGCGAGTTCGTCATTCCCGAAATGCTGGGCGGCCCCGACACCCTGATGATCGGCCGGGTGCTGTGGCAGGAGTTCTTCAACAACCGTGACTGGCCGGTGGCCTCGGCGGTGGCGATCGTGATGCTGGTGCTGCTGATCGTTCCGATCACCATCTTCCACCGCTACCAGTCCAGGGAACTGGAGTCGAGGCTGTCATGAGCCAGCCCGGGCGAAACTCCGTCTTCACCCGGGCGATGCTGGCCCTGGGCTTCGTCTTCCTTTACGCGCCCATCCTCAGCCTGATGGTGTATTCGTTCAACGAATCCCGGCTGGTGACGGTGTGGTCGGGTTTTTCGGTGAAGTGGTACGGCGAGCTTTTCGACGACCAGCAGATGATGGATGCGGCCTGGGTCAGCATCCAGGTGGCCTTCTGGACGGCCTGGGCCTCGGTGGTGCTCGGCACCATGGCGGCCATGGTGATGACCCGGTTCCGGCGGTTCCCGGGCAAGACGCTTTTCGGCGGCCTGATCACGGCGCCGCTGGTGATGCCCGAGGTGATCACCGGCCTGTCCATCCTGCTGTTGTTCGTGTCGATCGGGCCGGTCATCGGCATCGGCGGCCAGCGCGGCATGCTGACCATCTGGATCGCCCACGTCACCTTCTGCATGGCCTTCGTCACGGTGGTGATCAGCTCGCGCCTGGGCGAACTCGACCGCTCGCTGGAGGAGGCCGCGATGGACCTGGGCGCGAACCGGCTCAAGGTGTTTTTCGTGATCACCCTGCCGATCATTGCACCGGCGCTCATCTCCGGCTGGCTGCTAGCGTTTACCCTGAGCCTGGACGACCTGGTGATCGCCAGCTTCGTCTCCGGTCCTTCGTCGACGACCTTGCCGATGAAGGTGTTTTCGTCCGTGCGCCTGGGCGTGAGCCCCAAGATCAACGCCCTCGCCACGCTGATGATCGCCGCGGTCTCCGTCGCCGCCGTCATCGGCTGGTGGGTGATGCACCGCGAAGAACGCAAACGCCAGCGCGACGCGCAGCTGGCGCTCCAGAAGGGTTGAAACCATGAGCCACGCCAATCGAGACCCCTGGACCGGGGAAGTCCGGCCCTTTCCCAAGATGGACGACGCCGCCATCGAGGCCCGGCTGGCGGCGGCCGACGCCGCGTTCCCGGCCTGGTCGGGCCGCGAAGCCAAGGAGCGGGCCGTGTTGCTGCAGCGAGTCGGCGCCGGCCTCAAGGCCGCCCGCCGCGACCTCGCCCTGACCATGACCGCGGAGATGGGCAAGCTGCATCGCGAAGCCCTGGCCGAAGTGGACAAGTGCGCCGACGCCTGCGAGTACTATGCCCAGCACGGGGCGGGTTACCTCGCCGAACAGGCGATTGCGACCGAAGCCGCGCGCAGCTACGTGCGTTATGTCCCGCTGGGCTGCGTGTTCGCGATCATGCCGTGGAACTTCCCGGTCTGGCAGGTCTTCCGCTTCCTGGCGCCCAGCCTGATGGTGGGCAACGTGGCCCTGCTCAAGCACGCCACCAACGTGCCCAGCTGCGCCGATGCCATCGCCGAGGTGCTGGCCGGGGCAGGCGTGCCCGAGGGCGTGTTCGGCGTGCTTCACATCAATAACGAGCAGGCCGCGGACGTCATCGCGGACCCGCGGATCAAGGCGGTCACGCTCACCGGCAGCGAGCGCGCAGGCCGCGCCGTGGCTTCGCAGGCGGGTAAACACCTCAAGAAGTGCGTGCTCGAACTCGGCGGCTCGGATCCTTTCGTGGTGCTCGACGACGCCGACCTGGATGCGACGGTGAAGGTGGCCGTGCGCTCGCGCTTCGGTAATGCCGGGCAGACCTGCATCGCCGCCAAACGTTTCATCGTCACGCCCGGCATCGCCGACCGGTTCGTGCAGGCCTTCGCCAATGCGGCGTCGCAGCTGGTGGTGGGCGACCCCAATGACGACGCGACGACCCTGGCACCCATGGCCCGCGACGACCTGCGCGACGAACTGCACCGGCAGGTGCAGGACAGCGTCGCCAAGGGGGCGCGCGTCCTGCTGGGCGGCCAGCCGGGGCAGGGCGAAACCCATTACCCGGCCACCCTCCTGGACGGCGTGAAGCCGGGCATGCCGGCCTGGGACGAGGAGCTGTTCGGCCCGGTGGCCTCGATCCTGCGCGTTGCCGACGAGGCCGAGGCGCTGCGCGTGGCCAACGACACGCGCTATGGCCTGGGCGCCAGCGTCTGGACCCGCGACGCCGCCCGCGGCGAGCGTTTCGCGCGCCAGATCGACGCCGGCGCCTGTTTCGTCAATTCACTGGTCAAGTCCGACGTTCGTCTGCCCTTCGGCGGCACCAAGGCCTCGGGATTTGGCCGGGAGCTGGCCGAACACGGCATGCACGAATTCACGAACATCCAGACCGTATATGTCGCCTGAGCCCCCGGGGGGGCGCAGACGTGGAAAAAAAAGCTAGACTCAGCGCGTTGGCGTGGTCCGAAGGGGGCGGCCTGCCTGATAACAGGAGGTGACGCTTGGATACGAAACACTCGCGGCTTCATGCCGCACGGGGTTGGGGTTTGGCCGTGGCGCTCGTCCTGGCCGTGCCTGCGTGGGCACAGGATGGCAGCGACCGCGGTGCCGTCGAAGCGCGGTTGGCTGAAGCCGCCGCGGCGGTGGACGTCGCCAGCCAGGAAGTGAAGGCCCGCCAGGCCCAGCTCGAGGCGGCGCGCGAAAGCCTGTCCCGGGCCGAGAAGGCCCGTGACCAGGCGGCCGATCGCCTGGCCCGCGCTGAGGTGCAGGCCACCAAGGGGCGGGTGACCCGCCGCCAGGTTGACCAGGACCGGCAGTCGGCCGACCGGGCCATCGAGGCCGTGCGCCGGGCCAGTGAAGAAATCCGGGCCCTGGAGTCAGCCATGAACGACGGCCAGGCCAGCCTGCTGGCCGCCAAGTCGGCCGTGGATGCCGCCAGCGCCAGCGTGGCCCGTTACCTGGGCGACGAGCCGGGCGCCTGAACGTGCACGACTGGCGCCTGGTGACCGAGCGCGCGGCGAGGGGCAACCCGCCGCCCGCCCGGCGCGTGGAAAAGTCGCCGGCCCAGTGGCGCGAGCTGCTGGCGCCCGATGTCTTCCAGGTGACCCGCCTGGCCGGCACCGAGCGCCCCTACAGTTCTGAAATGTGCGGCCTGTTCGAACCGGGACGCTACGGCTGCGCCTGCTGCGGCACGCCCTTGTTCGACGCCGGCACCAAGTTCGAGTCCGGTTCGGGCTGGCCTTCGTTCACCGCGCCGCTTACCGACGAGGCCGTGGCCTACAAGGCCGACGACAGCCACGGCATGGTGCGGGTCGAGATCGTGTGCAACAGCTGCGATGCCCACCTGGGCCACGTGTTCCCGGACGGGCCGGCGCCGACCGGCCTGCGCTATTGCACCAACGCGCTCTCGCTGCAGAAACTGCCCGACTGATCCCGGCGCCCCAAACGACAACGCCGCCCGGATGGGCGGCGTTGGCGTGTTTGGTGGAGGTGGGGGGAGTTGAACCCCCGTCCGAGAGCACTCCATCTCCGGCACTACATGCTTAGCTCGTTGTTAGTTCTCGTACGACGGCAACACAACGTGCGAGGCACACCGTCGTCCACACCCGCTAAGTTCACTACCGGTTGGCGGGTCGCCGCCGGCAGCTGTTCCGTGATAATGACCCTACATCCACGAGCACGGGCACAAGTGGGTTCGGGGCTTACGCCTTAAGCGGCGAGAGCGTAGTTGTCGTCGTTGGCAACTAAATTTTGCAGCTGGATTAACGAGGAAAGCTACCCCCTCGGCATGCGCCAGTCGACTTCGCAACCCCCGTCGAAGCCAGGTCACCCCCGGATACGCGGAAATCGATTCGTTCAACCGACCCACGAAGTATGGGGGTCGGGCGCGCAGTCCACAAGCTGCCCGTTCATCTGTGGTTTGCCAAGCTGCCTTGGTCAAGGCGGCGCGCCGGAGGTGCGGGAATACGAGGGAGAGCCGGGGCCTGCGGTTCGCCCGGCGAATCACGGGCTAGCCGGCCGGCGGACGCCGGACGACTACGCGTCCTTGTTGTGCTTTCGCATCACCCGTTGCTTGTCGCGTTCCCAGTCGCGATCCTTGGACGCCTGGCGCTTGTCGTGGCTTTGTTTGCCCTTGGCCAGGGCCAGCTCCAGCTTCACCTTGTTGCCCTTCCAGTACACGGCGGTGGGGATCAGGGTGTAGCCATCGCGCTCGACCTTGCCGACCAGCTTGTCGATCTCGTGCCGGTGCAGCAGCAGCTTGCGGGTGCGGCGATCATCCGCCACCACGTGGGTGGAGGCCTGGCTGAGCGGGGTGATCTGGGCACCGAACAGGAAGATCTCGCCGCGTTTGACCACGGCGTAGGAATCCCCCATGTTCATGCGGCCCGCGCGGATGGACTTGAGCTCCCAGCCCTGCAGGGCGATGCCGGCCTCGAAGCGGTCCTCGAGGTGGAACTCGTGGCGGGCGCTGCGGTTGAGGGCGATGGTCTTGTTGCCCTCGGGCCTGGGCTTGCCGCTTCCGGTATTCTTGGCGTTGTTTTTCTTCGACATGTCCTTTCCTTGGCGGTCATTGTCGCCCATCGCGGGCCGGCTGGGGGAGGGCGCGGTTAGGAGCCCATGACAAGCATTCATCGGCACGCCCTGGTCCGGCATTCGGCGCGGCGCATGTACGACCTGGTCAATGACGTTGCGTCCTACGCGGCGCGCTTTTCCTGGTGCGAGGCCTCCGAGGTCTTCGAGGCCTCGGAAAGCCACATGCTGGCGCGGCTCGACCTGCGCCTGGCGGGCCTGCGCACGAGCTTCACCACGCGCAACCGGCTCGAAGCGCCCACGCATATCCACCTTGAGCTGGTGGAGGGGCCCTTCCGGCGATTCAGCGGCCACTGGCATTTCCACACCCTGGCCGAGGACGCCTGCAAGGTCAGCCTGACCCTTGAGTTCGACGTCGCCGGCAAGGTGCTGGGCACCGCGATGGCCGTCGGCTTCCAGGGCCTGGCCGACCGCATGGTCGACGATTTCTGCCGCGAGGCCGACCGGGCCTGACATGGCCAGTGCGCCGCTGCGCATCGAAGTGGTCTGTGCCCATCCCGGGCGTGCCTGGCAGCTGCAGGTACAGCTGCCGCCGGGCGCCACGGTGGCCGATGCGCTGGCGGCCGCGGACCTGCCCGCGAAGGTGCCGGGGCTGGTGGTGGATCCGGAGTGCCTGGCGATCTTCGGCCGGGCGGTGACGCCGGGCGAGGCGCTGCGCGACGGCGACCGCGTCGAGGTGCTGCGGCCGCTGCTGATCGACCCGATGCAGGCCCGGCGGCGCCGGGCGCGCGACGCTTAGCCGCCGCTGGGCGGACGGCGCGGCTTGTCCTTGTCGCGGGCGAGGTTGCCGAAGCGGCGCATCTCGGCGGCCAGTTCGGTGTCGGCCTCGGGGAAATATTCGCCTTCCCAGCGCGCCAGCGAATCACCTTCGAACCACAGCGTGAGGTTCTTGATTTCCGTGTCGCCGGTGCGGCGGCGTTCGGTGGCGACGTAGTCCCAGCGCGACTGGTTGAACGGATCGGCCAGCGGCGGTGAACCGAGCAGGCTGAATACCTGCCCGCGGCTCAGGCCGACCTGCAGCTGTTCGACGTTCCGGGTCTCGAGCAGGTTGCCCTGGAAGACGGGCTGTCGATAGACGATGCCGCAGCCGGCGATCAGGGTGGTGGCGAGCAGGAGCGTGAAAGCCTTGCGCATTGCGTGGGTATCCGGGACTGTCCGGGCCCGATGATACACTACGGCCCGGCGACGCCAGCCATGGCCACGCACCGCGACGCCAGGCATTCAGGAGACGACATGGAATCCCAGGACCTGCGCAAGGCCGGACTCAAGGTTACCCACCCGCGCATGCGCATCCTCGACGTGCTCGAGTCAACCGGGCGCAAGCACCTGACCGCCGAGGATATCTACCGCCAGTTGCTCGACAACGGCGACGACATCGGCCTGGCGACGGTGTACCGGGTGCTCACCCAGTTCGAATCGGCCGGCCTGGTGCTCAAGCACAACTTCGAGGGCGGCCAGGCGGTATACGAACTCGACCACGGCCAGCACCACGACCACATGGTGGACGTGGACACCGGCAAGGTCATCGAGTTCACCAGCCCGGAAATCGAGCGCCTGCAGCACGACATCGCCGCCAAGCACGGCTACGACATCGAGGACCACTCGCTGGTGCTCTACGTCCGCGCCCGAAAGAAGAAATAACGCTATCTGGGATTGGCCCGCGCCAGCAGCTGGCGGGCGTTGGCGCGCACTTCCTTGGTGATCTCGACGCCGCCCAGCATGCGGGCGAGCTCTTCGATGCGGGCCTGTTCCGAAAGCGCTTCGACCTGGCTGTGGGTGCTGTCGCCTTCGACCGCCTTGCTGACCCGGTAATGCTGGTGGCCCTGGGCCGCCACCTGGGGCAGGTGGGTGACGCACAGCACCTGGCGCTCGCCGCCCAGGGCCCGCAGCTTCTGGCCCACCACCTCGGCGACGGCACCGCCGATGCCGGTATCGACTTCGTCGAAGACCATCGTCGGCACGGCGTCGAAGCCCAGGGCCGCGACTTCGATGGCCAGGCTGATGCGCGCCAGTTCGCCGCCCGAGGCGACCTTGCGCAGCGCCCGCGGCGGCTGGCCGGGATTGGCGGAAACCAGGAACTCGCAGCGTTCGGCGCCCTGCGGCGTCGGGCGGGTGGTGTCCAGTGGCTCCAGGGCAACGGTGAACACGCCGCCCCCCATGCCCAGTTCGGCCATCAGGCTGGCCACGGCCTCGCCCAACTGGCTGGCCGCACGTGCCCGGGCCTGGCCCAGGCGGGCGGCGGTTTCATTCCATTCGCGGGCGGCGGCCTCGCGCTCGCGGCCCAGTCGCGCGGCACGCTCGCCGGCCCCGGCCAGGCCGTCGAGTTCGGCCTGCAGCTGGTCGCGGCGCTCGGCCAGCTCGTCCAGCGGCACGCGGTGCTTGCGGGCGAGGTCGTGCAGGCGGGTGAGGCGGTCTTCCAGCGCACGCAGGCGGTCGGGGTCGAGGTCGAAGTCGTCGTGAAGGCCTTCGATGCCGGCCGCGGCCTCGGCCAGCTGGATGCCGGCCGATTCGAGCAGGGAAAGCACCTCGGCCAGCCGCGGTTCGTCGCCGGCCAGGCGGGCCAGTTCGGCCTGGGTCTGGTGCAGCAGGCGCTGCAGGGACAGGCCTTCGTCGCCGGCCAGGCGGGCCAGGGCGACTTCGCAGCCCTGCAGCAGGCCGGCGGCGTTGGCCTGGCGGCGGTGCGCGGCGGCCAGTTCTTCCAGTGATTCCGGGTCCAGGGTCTCGGCGGACAGTTCCTGGACCTGGTGTTCGAGCCAGGCCAGGCGCTCGCCGACGTCGCCGGCGCGGGCCAGGTCGGCCAGCTCGCGGTCGATGCCGGCCCAGCGGCGGGCGGTCTCGCGCACGGCCTCGAGCAGCGGGCCGTGCCGGCCGAAGGCGTCGAGCAGGGCCAGCTGCTGGCCGCGGTCGAGCAGGGCCTGGTGTTCGTGCTGGCCGTGGATTTCCACCAGCAGGCCGCCCAGGGCCGAGAGCTGGCCCAGCGTGGCCGGGCGGCCGTTGATCCAGGCCCGCGAGCCGCCGTCGGCGCGCATGACCCGGCGCAGCTGGCAGGCATCGCCGTCGTCGAGTTCGTTCTCGCGCAGCCAGGCCAGCGCCGCCGGGGCGTCGCCCAGGTCGAATTCGGCCGCCAGCTCGGCGCGCTCGGCGCCATGGCGAACCACGCCGGCGTCGGCGCGGGCACCGGTGAGCCACATCAGAGCGTCCACCAGCAGCGACTTGCCGGCGCCGGTTTCGCCCGAGACCACGGTCATGCCCGGCCCGAAGGCCAGTTCCGCACGGCTGACGACGGCAAAATCCTGGAGGGTGAGGTGGCTGAGCATGCTGGCGGCGATTCTGCCTGAAAGCCCGAGCTTCGGCTGCCCCTGTCTCAGGGAACAAGACGCGGGCCCACCCGGTGGTGGGTAGGGCTTCGCCCCGGTCGGCGCCATGCCTTGCGCCGGGGCGCCGGCGGCCTTATCTATGGGCCATGGACTTCGACCTCGACCCACGCGCCCGGCGCCTGCTGCGTACCCTGATCGCCCAGCACATCCGCGACGGCGAACCCGTGGGCTCGCGCACGCTGGCCAAGCGCTCGGGCCTGGACGTCAGCCCGGCCACCATCCGCAACATCATGTCCGACCTGGAGGAAATCGGCCTGGTGTCGGCGCCGCACACGTCCGCCGGGCGCATTCCGACGGCCCAGGGCTACCGGGTCTTCGTCGACAGCCTGTTGCCGATGAAGCCGCTGCATGACGCCGAGGTCCAGCAACTTCGGGCCCTGTTGCCGGCCGGTGCCGGCACCCAGGCCCTGTTGTCGAACACCAGCGAACTGCTGTCGGCGATGAGCCAGTTCGTCGGCGTCGTCACCGTGCCCCAGCGCAGCCAGTTCGCCTTCCGCCACATCGATTTCGTGCCGCTCGACGGCCAGCGCATCCTGGTGATCCTGGTCTTCACCGACAACGAGGTGCAGAACCGCATCATCAGCCCGCGCCGGACCTACACCCCGTCCGAGCTCGAGCAGACCGCGAACTACCTCAACAGCCATTTCGCCGGCCAGCCGCTGGCCGAGATCCGGACCCGGCTGCTGCGCGACCTGCGCGCTACCCGCAGCGAGATGGAGCAGCTCCTGTCGGCCGCCGTCGAACTTTCGGAACAGGCGCTGGGCGGGGGTTCCATGCCCGAAGACATGCTGCTGGCCGGCCAGACCCGGCTGATGGGCGTGCAGGACCTGTCCGACATGGAGCGCCTGCGCGACCTGTTCGAGGCCTTTTCCCGAAAGCGCGAGATCCTGCAGCTGCTCGAGGGCACGCTCAAGGCCCAGGGCGTTCGGGTTTTCATCGGCGAGGAAACCGGCCTGGCCCAGCTCGACGCCTGCACCGTGGTCACCGCGCCCTACCACGCCCAGGGCAAGGTCCTGGGCGTGCTGGGCGTCATCGGGCCCACCCGGATGGCCTACGAGCGGGTGATCCCGATGGTCCAGGCCACCGCCGACCTGCTCGGTGCCGCCTTGAATCCCGAGCCGCCGGCCCCATAGGGGTATCCGACCCCCGCCGGACGCGGGGAAGCCACCGGATATCCCATGCAAAACCAGAACCCGAACCCGGACGCGCAGGCGCCCGACGACGCCGTCGAATTGGACACCGATTCCCTGGCCAACGAGCTCGAGCAGCTGCGTTCGGCCCTGGGCGACCTTCGCGAAGAGGCCCTGCGCGAGCGCGCCGAGCTCGACAACCAGCGCAAGCGCCTGGCCCGCGACGTCGACCAGGCCCGCCGTTTCGCCAACGAAAAGCTGCTCTCGCAGCTGCTGCCCGTGCTCGACAGCCTCGAAGCCGGGCTCAAGGCCGCCGGCGACGCCACCGGCCCGCTCAAGGACGGCCTGGAGCTGACCCTGCGCCAGCTGCTCAAGGTGGGCGAGGACAACGGCCTGGCCCAGATCAATCCCGAAGGCGAGGCCTTCGACCCCGAGTGGCACCAGGCCATCAGCCAGCTTGAGTCCCCCGGGGCCGAGCCGGGCAGCGTCCTGCAGGTCTTCCAGAAGGGCTACGCCCTGAACGAACGCTTGCTGCGACCGGCCCTGGTGGTGGTCGCCGCCGGCTGAGGGCTTCACGCCCCTTGAACACCCCGCGGCGGGCCCCATCTACCGAACATCCGCGGCCGCCGCCGCCAACACAGATACTGATCCTTCAGGGAGTAACACCATGGGCAAGATCATCGGCATCGACCTGGGCACCACCAACAGCTGCGTTTCCGTGATGGAAGGCGGCGTGGCCAAGGTCATCGAAAACTCCGAGGGCGACCGCACCACGCCTTCCATCGTCGCCTTCACCAAGGACGGCGAAGTCATCGTTGGCGCCTCGGCCAAGCGCCAGGCGGTCACCAACCCCAAGAACACCTTCTACGCCGTCAAGCGCCTGATCGGCCGCAAGTTCACCGACGCCGAAGTCAAGAAGGACCTCGACCTGGTGCCCTACGGCATCCTCGCCCATGAAAACGGCGATGCCTGGGTGCAGACCGCCGACGGCAAGAAGATGGCGCCGCAGGAAATCTCGGCCAAGGTGCTCGAGAAGATGAAGAAGACCGCCGAAGCCTACCTGGGCGAGACGGTCAGCGAAGCCGTGATCACCGTGCCGGCCTACTTCAACGACAGCCAGCGCCAGGCGACCAAGGACGCCGGCCGCATCGCCGGCCTGGACGTCAAGCGCATCATCAACGAGCCGACCGCGGCTGCGCTGGCCTACGGCATGGACAAGAAGGGCGGCGACCGCAAGATCGCGGTCTACGACCTGGGCGGCGGCACCTTCGACGTCTCGATCATCGAGATCGCCGAAATCGACGGCGAGAAGCAGTTCGAAGTGCTGGCCACCAACGGCGACACCTTCCTGGGTGGCGAAGACTTCGACGCCCGCGTCATCGACTACCTGGTCGACGAGTTCAACAAGGAGCAGGGCATCGACCTGCGCAAGGACCCGCTGGCCCTGCAGCGCCTGAAGGACGCCGCCGAGCGCGCCAAGATCGAGCTCTCGTCGAACCAGCAGACCGAAGTGAACCTGCCGTACGTCACGGCCGATGCCTCGGGCCCGAAGCACCTGAACATCAAGCTCACCCGCGCCAAGCTCGAGGCGCTGGTGGACGACCTGATCAAGAAGACCATCGAACCGTGCCGCGTGGCGCTCAATGACGCCGGCCTGCGCGCCAGCGACATCGGCGACGTCATCCTGGTCGGTGGCCAGACCCGCATGCCCAAGGTCAAGGCCGCGGTTGCGGAGTTCTTCGGCAAGGACCCGCGCCAGGACGTCAATCCCGACGAGGCCGTCGCCATCGGCGCCGCGGTCCAGGGCGGCGTGCTCGCCGGCACCGTCAAGGACGTGCTGCTGCTCGACGTCACCCCGCTGAGCCTGGGCATCGAGACCCTGGGCGGCGTGATGACCAAGATCATCGAGAAGAACACCACCATCCCGACCAAGGCGTCGCAGGTGTTCTCGACCGCCGAGGACAACCAGTCGGCCGTCACCGTGCACGTGCTGCAGGGCGAGCGCGAACAGGCCCGCTTCAACAAGTCGCTGGCAAAGTTCGACCTTTCGGGTATCGACGCCGCGCCGCGTGGCATGCCGCAGGTCGAGGTGTCCTTCGACATCGACGCCAACGGCATCCTGCACGTGTCGGCCAAGGACAAGAAGACCGGCAAGGAGCAGAAGGTCGAGATCAAGGCCGGTTCGGGCCTGAGCGAGGAAGAGATCGCGCAGATGGTGCGCGACGCCGAGGCGCACCGCGAAGAGGACAAGAAGTTCCACGAGCTGGTGACCGCGCGCAATGCCGCTGACGGCCTGATCCACGCCACCCGCACCGCCATCACCGAGCACGGTTCCAAGGTGCCCGGCGAGCAGCTGGCCGGCATCGAGACCGCGCTGTCCGAGCTCGAGACCGCGATGAAGGGTGACGACAAGGCCCAGATCGAGGCCAAGACCCAGTCGCTGCAGCAGGCGGCGCAGTCGCTTTACGCGGCGGCCGCCGGTGGCCAGGAAGGCGCGCCCGAGGGCGGCGCCGACGCGGGCCCGCAGGCGCAGGCCGAGGACGTGGTGGACGCCGAGTTCACCGAGGTCAAGGACGATGACAAGAAGTGATTATTCCTGCCGTGCCTGCGGCACGGCGGAATAATTGCCGCGGTTGGAGCCTCACGTTCGTGAGGCTCAACGCCGGCGGGGGCGGGTCACGAAGGTGGCTCGTCCCGATCGTTTTAGGGACAGGCTGGGGATTCGATGAGCAAGCGTGATTACTACGAAGTGCTGGGGGTTTCCCGCAGCGTGTCCGAGGATGAGCTGAAGAAGGCTTACCGGCGCGCGGCGCAGAAGTTCCACCCGGATCGCAATCCCGGGGACAAGGCCGCCGAAGCCAACTTCAAGGAGGCCAAGGAGGCCTATGAAGTGCTGTCGGACGGCGGCAAGCGCCGCATCTACGACCAGCATGGCCACGCCGCGTTCGAGAACGGCATGGGCGGCGGCAACCCGGGCGGCGGTTTTCACGACGTCAACGACATCTTCGGCGACATCTTCGGCGACATCTTTGGTGGCGGGCGCCAGCGTGGCCCGCGCCGCGGCGCCGACCTGCGCTACGTGGTCGAACTCGACCTCGAGGAAGCCGTGTTCGGCGTCGACAAGCGCATCGAGGTGCCGACCCTGGTGGCCTGCACGCCCTGCAATGGCAGTGGCTCTGAAGACGGCAAGGTCGAGACCTGCAGCACCTGCCGCGGTCGTGGCCAGGTCCGCATGCAGCGCGGCATCTTCGCCGTCCAGCAGGCCTGTCCGGCCTGCGGTGGCCGCGGCCAGACCATCGCCAAGCCCTGCAAGACCTGTCACGGCAATGGCCGCGTGCAGGACGAAAAGGTGCTGCAGGTGAAGATCCCGGCGGGCGTCGACACCGGCGACCGCATCCGCCTGGCCGGTGAAGGCGAGGCCGGCCCCCCCGGGTCGCAGCCGGGCGACCTTTACGTGGAGGTGGGCGTGCGCGAGCACCCCATCTTCCAGCGCGACGGCAACGATCTGTATTGCGAAGTGCCGGTGCGTTTCTCGCAGGCGGCGCTGGGCGCCGACATCGTCGTGCCCACGCTCGAGGGCGAGGCACTTATCAAGGTTCCGCACGGGACCCAGACCGGCAAACTGTTCCGCCTGCGCGGCAAGGGCGTCAAATCGGTGCGCAGCCACGGCACCGGCGACCTGCTGTGCCGGGTGGTGGTGGAAACCCCGGTCAACCTGACGGCGCGCCAGCGCGAATTGCTCAAGGACTTCGATTCCACCTTCGATGGCGAACACGGCGCCCGGCATTCGCCGCGCTCGAGCGGGTTCCTGGACGGCGTGAAGTCCTTCTGGGACCGCATGACGTCCTGAGGCCGCAAGCCCGCACCAAAAAACAAGGGCGCCCTGGGCGCCCTTGTTGTTTCAGGGACTGACGGGTTTTACTGCGCGGGCCGCACCATGCGCGCCGGCGGCTCGTTCACCGCGTAGGCCTCGAGCTTGTCGCCCACCACCGTTTCCAGGTGTTCGATGCGGCTTACCGGGGTCGGATGGGTGGAGAACATCAGCGCGACGCCAACATCGTCGGCCTTGGTGCCGTCCAGGGTGTGCAGCACGGTCGCCAGCGCGTAGGGGTTGTAGCCGCCGCGGGCCGAAATGACCATGCCGTGCACGTCGGCCTGGTGTTCGTCGCCCTTGTCCAGGCCACGCACGAAGATCTCGGTGCCGGCCTGGAAGGCCTTCTGGCCGAACATCCGCACGGCCTGGCTGTCGCTCCGGCCGGCCGCTTCACCGGCCAGTTCCGTGGCAAAAGCGGTGCCCATTTGCTTCTTGATGGCCTTCACCTGGTGGCGTTCGACCACGTGGGCGATTTCGTGCGAAAGCACGGCGGCCAGTTCGGCCTCGTCGCGCAGGCGGTCGTACAGGCCCTGGGTGATCAGGATGGTGCCACCGGGCAGGGCGAAGGCATTGACGTCGGTGCTGTCCATCACGCCGAAGCGCCAGGGCAGGTTCGGGCGCTCGGTCTGCAGCGCCAGCCACAGGCCGACCCGGTTCACGTACTGCTGCATGGCCTCGTCGCGCACCAGCGGGCGGGCGGCCAGCAGGCGGGCGGCGATGCCCCGGCCGAGCTCGATTTCGTCCTCGTCGGTGATCGGTGCGCTGGCATCGGCGGCCTTCTTGCCGAACTTGAAGAGCTTTTCCGCGTCACCGAGGCGACCGAAGCCGGCGGCGGGAGACGCCAGGGCCAACGCGACCAGTGCGGCCAGGAAATGTCTGGGTTTCATCGCTGCTTCCTCCGGCTGCGGCGGTCGGACTTGGGGTAGTCGACCTGGTGGGCTTCGAGGCTGGCGGACGTCGCGAACAGCCGGGCGTCGTCGGGCGCGACGGCCAGCTGGTCGAGCATTTGGACCTCGGAAGGCGCCGAGCCGGCATTGCGAAGTTTTTCCGGCGACAGGCCCTTGACGCCGGTGCTGACGGTATTGCCGCTCGATCCGGTGAGGAAGGCCGCCGCCAGCTGGTTGCCGCCACCGGCCTTCTTGCCGTCGGACGTGCCGGTGCGCAGGTTCAGCACCCGCACCCAGCCCTCCTGGCCCTCGGCGTTCTTGACCCCGGCCCAGGCGCCGTTGCGATCGGTGATGTCCACGGGCGCCTTGGCGCCCAGCTTGGCCACCACGTCGGCCGAGCCCAGGGGTTCGCTGCGCATTTCGGTGGCACGCAGGGTCGTGGCGGACTCGGCGAAGGCCAGCCCGCTGGCCAGGGTGGCGGCCAGCGCCAGCGCCAGCCGGGGAGTGGGGTACCTGCGTTGTGTTCTCACGGCGTGCCTCCTGCTCGGGATTGATCGGTGTTGCGTACCGGCTCGTAGAGCTCGACCGGCTTTTCGCGGCCCTTGACCTTGAATTGTCCGCGGTGGATGAATTTAAAACGGGAATTGTTGCCGCAAGCGGACTTCGTGGCGCCCGAAACCAGGATCCGGGCAACGCCCTTGGTGGTGCCCTCGATGCGGCTGCCCAGGTTCACGGTGTCGCCGATGGCGGTGTATTCCATGCGCGTGTCGCTGCCCAGGAAGCCCACCACGGCAGGGCCGGTATGCAGGCCGATGCCGACGTCGAAGTCGCCCAGGCCCTCGCCGTTGGCGGCCAGTTCGCGCTTGAACTCGTCCAGGGCCAGGGCCATGTCGAGCGCCGCCTCCACGGCCTTCGACGCATGCCCCGGCGTCTGTGTCGGAGCATTCCAGAAGGCCATGATCGCGTCGCCGATGAATTTGTCCAGGGTGCCGCCGTGCCGGAAGATCACCTCGACCTGGCGGCTGAAATAGCGGTTGAGCAGGTCCACCACCTGTTCCGGCGTGCGTGTCTCCGACAGCGTCGTGAAGCCGCGGATGTCGGAGAACAGGATGGTGATCTCGCGCGCCTCGGGCTTGCGTCCGCGGTCGAGTTCACCACTTTCGACCAGGCCCTCGACCACGCGCGGGTCCAGGAAGCGTCCGAAGATGCCGATCGTGGCCTCGCGCTGGCGGCGCTCGAGCCACTGCGATTCCACCGTGAGAAGGCCGTAGCCGACCCAGGCCAGCGCCAGCGCCGCGCCCACCGGCAGGTACAGGTTGGCGTCGAACGCGAACCAGGCGGCGGCCAGGGCGGCCAGGCTGGCTGCCCCCAGTCCCAGCCCCGACTGCAGCGGGCTGGCGCGCCGGTAGAAGGCCAGGGCCGTGCCCCCGGCCAGGACCAGCAGCAGGGGCCAGCGCGCGGGCCAGTCGCTGAGCCAGTCGCCGGCGCGCAGGTTGGCGACGGCGGTGGCGATGATGTGCGGACCGGGCGTGTGCTGGCCCAGCGGTGTTGGCCGGTTTTCATGCATGCCCGGCGCGGTGGCCGCCACCAGCACGATCTTGCCGGCCAGGGTCGGGGCGATTTGCGGCTCGCGCTGTTCCAGGTCCGTGAACAGGTCCAGGTAGGAGACCGTTGCCGGCGGCTGGCCGAACCAGTGCAGGCGGATGCGCTCCCGGTCGGGCAGGGCGGTGCCGGAAAAGCGGGCCAGGTTGGCGGCCATCGAGTGCAGGTGCCAGCCGGCGATGTCCTGGTAGATGCGCGCGTGCCGGCCGGTGCCGTCGCGGTCGGCTTCGAAGTTGATCAGCCCGCCGCGCCAGTTTTCCTCCGGCAAGGCCGCGGGCACCAGCAGCGTGGCCCTGGCATCAGGGTCCGCGCCGGCGGTTCTTTCGGCACCGAAGCTGGGCGGCAGCAGCGCCAATGGGGCCTGGTTGCCATCGACCAGGCGCAGCGAGGCGAAGAACAGGTTGTCCTGGCTGGATACGACCTCCTGGAAGGCGAGGTCACTATCGATGCCCAGCTTGTCGACTTCGTTGAACATGATGTCGAAGGCGACGGCCTTGGGCGCATGCGGCGCCAGGCCGGCGAGCAGCTCGGCGTGGATCGCGCGCGGCCAGGGCCAGTTGCCGGCGATTTCCTGGAGTTCATCCAGGCTCTTCTGGTCGATCGCCACCACCACGATGTCGCCGGGTGGAATACGCGACTGGGCATGTTTGGCCAGCAGCCAGTCGCCCAGCCGGTCGTCGACGCGATCCAGGGCCCCTGTGAGGTGCAATACCAGCGCCAGCACGGCCAGGGCCAGCAGCGGCAGCCGGATGGGCACATGGCGGGCGGAAGTCGTCCGCGACGGGACGGCGGCGCGTTCAGGCATGGCCGCGAGTGTAGCCGTTTGCCAGCGCCGGGCGCTTTCCGCTAGCGTCCGGCCATGGAAGAACCGCTCCCCATCCGCATCCTCATCCACGGCGCCAGCGGGCGCATGGGCCGCGCGCTGCTGCGCCTGGTCGCCGAACGGCCCGAACTGCAGCTGGTCGCCGCCGTTTCGCGCAGCGGCCAGCCGCTGGCGGAGGCGCCGGCCGGGGTGCCGGTGCTGCCGGTCGGGAAACTGGCCGAGGCGCCCGATTACGACCTGGCCATCGATTTCAGCCTGCCCGAAGGCTTCGGGCCGCTGGTCGCGGCCTGCCGGGCCAAGGGCGCCGGCCTGGTCAGCGGCACCACGGGGCTGTCCGACGCCCAGGTGGCGGCCATGGACGAGGCCTCGGAGCTCGTGCCGGTGCTGTGGTCGGCGAATTTCAGCGTCGGCGTGGCGGTGCTGCGGGCCCTGGTGCACCAGGCGGCAGCCGCGCTGCCAGGCTGGGACGCCGATATCGTCGAGTCCCACCACACCCAGAAGAAGGACGCGCCGTCGGGCACCGCGCTGTCGCTGGGCCAGGCGGTGGAGCAGGGCCGGGGCAGCCCGCCGCATTACGCCAGCCTGCGCTGCGGCGACATCGTCGGCGAACACCTGGTCCAGCTCACCGGCCCCGGCGAGCGCCTGGAGCTGGTGCACCGCGCCAGCAACCGCGACATCTTCGCCCGCGGCGCCCTGGAGGCCGCGGTGAGGCTGTCCGGGCGGGGTCCGGGCCGCTACGACTTCGGTGACCTGCTGCTGGCAGGCGGTCGGACCTAGGCCGGCGCACGCGGCGTTTCCCTTTTGGGGCCGGTGTCGCTAAACTTCCGGCTCGCCTGAACCCTCATCCGTACGGACATGGTCCTGCCCAGTCCGCGGGTGTTCGCACACCCGGCGAACGGGTTCCCCCAAGCAAGGCGATAGCCCGTGAACCAACCCGCAATCCTCGCGCTCGAAGACGGCACTGTATTCGAGGGCATCTCCGTAGGCGCCACCGGCAGCCGTACTGGCGAAGTGGTGTTCAACACCGCCATGACCGGCTACCAGGAGATCGTCACCGATCCGTCCTATGCCCGGCAGCTGGTCACCCTGACCTACCCGCACATCGGCAATACCGGCTTCACGGCCCAGGACGACGAGGCCGAAAAGCCCTGGGCGTCCGGCCTGATCGTGCGCGACGTGCCACGCCGCCCCAGCAACTGGCGCAGCCAGGCCTCGTTGCCTGAATGGCTGTCGGCCCGGGGCGTGGTGGCCATCGCCGGCATCGACACCCGCAGGCTGACCCGCCTGCTGCGCGACCGTGGCGCCCAGAACGGCTGCCTGGTCGCCGGCGACATCGACCGCGACGCCGCCATCGAGGCCGCCCGCAAGTTCCCTGGCCTCAAGGGCATGGACCTGGCCAAGGAAGTCTGCACCCGCGAGCGCTACAGCTGGACCGAAGGCTCGCTGGACCTCGATGCCAATGAATTCGCGCGCTTCGAGCCGCGTTTCCACGTCGTGGCCTACGACTTCGGCGTCAAGCGCAACATCCTGCGCATGCTGGCCGACCGTGGCTGCCGGGTCACCGTGGTGCCGGCGCAGACGCCGGCCGCCCAGGTGCTGGCGGAGAAGCCCGACGGCGTCTTCCTGTCCAATGGCCCCGGTGACCCGGAGCCCTGCGACTACGCCATCGCCGCCATCCGCGAAGTGCTGGCGGCGAAGGTGCCGACCTTTGGCATCTGCCTGGGCCACCAGTTGCTCGGTCTGGCCGCCGGTGCCCGCACCATGAAGATGAAGTTCGGCCACCACGGCGCCAACCACCCGGTCATCGACCTCGACTCCCAGCGGGTGATGATCACCAGCCAGAACCATGGTTTCGCGATCGACGAGGCCAGCCTGCCGGCCGGCGTCAGGATCACCCATCGTTCGCTTTTCGACGGATCCAACCAGGGCATCGAGCTGGCCGACGCCCCGGCATTCAGCTTCCAGGGTCACCCGGAAGCCAGTCCCGGCCCGCGCGACGTGGCCGGACTGTTCGACAAATTCGCCAGCATGATGTCAGCCAGGGGCTGACCTTAAATTTCGGGGAAGGAAACCATGCGTATTTTCGGGAAACTGCTGCTCACCGCGATGCTTGCCTTGCCGGCGCTCGCGCTGGCGAAGCCGCCGCAGCTGCCGGTCGGCGACTTCTTCAAGGATCCGGAGTTCACCTCCGTGTCGCTGTCGCCCAGCGGCAAGTACATCACCGTGTCGGTGCCCCAGGGCGACCGCACCGTGCTGGCGGCCTTCGAGGTCGACGGCATGAAGCTGGTGGGCAAGTGGGACTACGGCGAAAAGAAGCACATCGACCGGGTCAGCTGGGTCAGCGACGAGCGGTTCTTCCTCTATGTTTCGCGAAAGGTGGGACGTTTTGACGCCCGCGTAGGCAATCCCGACGTGTACGCCAGCAATGTCGACGGCACCAAGCGCATCGACATCCCCAACGGTGGCACCTACACCATCGTGGACAAGGTCTGGGAAGACCCGTCCAACGTGCTCGTTGTCCGTTCGGTCGACTCGGCGTTCCTCTCCAAGCTCAACGTCAACACCGGGCGCATCACCACCGTGGCCAGCGCGCCGCTGCGCATGGGCACCTTCATCCTCGACCACGAGGGCGAGGTGCGTTACGCCGTCGGGCAGGACGAAGAGGGCATCCGCGTCACCCTTCGCCGCAAGGACGATGGCTGGGAAGTCCGGAACCGCGCCGGGCTGGGCGACCCGATCCGCCGGCCCCTGGGTTTCAACGCCGAAAACACCGCGGTCGTCTTCGCCAAGAGCGACAAGGGCGAGCCGACCCGCCTGGTCCTGGCCGACCCGTCGGGCGGCGAGGAAACGCTGCTCTCGAGCAATCCCAACGTGGATCCGAACGGCGTGCTCCCCAGCAGCGATGAACGCGACATCCTGGCCGTCAGCTACCTCGACGGACTGCCGGGTTACAACTTCATCAATCCCGAGCACCCGGAGTCGAAGACTTATGCGGGCCTGATCAACGCGTTCCCGCAGCATGCGGTGCGCTTCGACGGCATCAGCCGCGATGGCCGCCTGGTCCTGTTCCGCACCTACAGCGACGTCGATCCCGGCGCCTATTACCTGTTCGACCGCCAGACCGGCCGGGCGCAGTTCCTGCTTGCCTCGCGCGACTGGATCGATCCCGAGCAGATGTCGCCGATGGATCCCATCGTCGTCACCGCGCGGGACGGCCGCAAGCTGCATGGTTACCTGACCATTCCCGTGAATTCCGATGGCCGCGACCTGCCGCTGATCCTGCACCCGCATGGTGGTCCCCACGGGCCGCGCGACGAGTGGGGCTTCAATCCCGAAGTGCAGTTCCTCGCCAATCGCGGTTATGCGGTCCTGCAGATCAACTTCCGTGGATCCGGTGGTTACGGCGACGAATTCCAGGGCGCCGGTTACCGCAACTGGGGCACCACGATGATCGACGACATGACCGACGCCGTGAACTGGGTGGTAGGACAGGGCATCGCCGACAAGAACCGGATGTGCACCTATGGCGCGTCCTATGGTGGTTATGCGGCCCTGCAAAGCGTCGTCCGCGAACCGGACATGTACAAGTGCGCCATCGGCTACGTGGGCCTGTACAGCATGTCGCTGTGGATGAAGGACAGCGACGTGGCGGAGAGCGAGTACGGCCGCAATTACCAGCGCGACGTGTTCCCTGAAACCGAGTCGGGCCGCGCCCTCCAGTCCCCCGCTTTCAACGTCGACCGCATCAAGGCCGCGGTGATGCTGGTGCACGGCGCCAAGGATCCGCGCGTGCCGATCTCCCAGTACGACTTCTTGCTCGACCGGCTGGAAAAGGCGGGCAAGCCGCCCGAGGTCAGGATCGTCGAGGATAAGGAAGGCCACGGCTTCTACGACTACGACAACCAGGTCGAGCTCTATACCGCCATGGAGGCCTTCCTGGACAAGCACACCCGTCCGGGCGCCAAGGCCCCGGCCGACGCCCCCTGAACGACAGGAGCCGCCCATGACCCCGCGCCTGACTTCCCTGCTGCTTGCCACCCTGCTGGCCGTCTTGCCCTCGTTCGCCGCCGCGACCGGGGCAGGGCGGGTCGACCGCCTCACCGACCTGGCGGTGCAGGCGATGCCGATGCACCTGGTGTTCGGACACTTCGCGGACCGCGACCCGCACTGGCCGGTGCAGGAAAAACCCGACGTCCTCGACGCCGGGCAGCTGGCCTGCCTGCGCGGCGAGCTCAGTTCCGCCGGTTACCGCCGGGTGATGCGCAAGAAGGTGCAGGAGTTCGCCGGGCAGGGCAACGAGACCATGGACCGGTCGATCCGCCTCATGGAATCGGGGGCGGCCCGGACGATGGGCACGCTGGTGATGGCCGGCGTGCAGCAGGAAATCACCGGCCGCAAGGTCGACGAAGCCGAAATCCTGAGCGCCAGCCGTCCGGAGGAGCTGCAGGCTTTCATGGAGTTCATGACCGATCCCGGGCATGCGGCCCTGCGCCGCGTGATCGGCATTGGCGATGCCTTCGACGCCGGCAGCAGCGTCGAGGAAAACAACACGCGCGGCGAGAAGGTGGGCGAGGATCTCGCCACCCGGCTCATCCTTGGCGGCATGGGCCGCTGCGACATCCCCACATCCGTGCTGTTCAACTGAGCCCACCATGCCCAAGCGTAACGACCTCAAGACCATCCTGATCATTGGCGCCGGACCGATCGTCATCGGCCAGGCCTGCGAGTTCGACTACTCGGGGGCCCAGGCCTGCAAGGCCTTGCGTGACGAAGGCTACCGGGTGGTGCTGGTGAATTCGAATCCGGCGACGATCATGACCGACCCGGACATGGCCGACGCCGTCTACATCGAGCCGATCAACCCGGCCACGGTCGAGCGCATCATCGCCAAGGAAAAACCCGACGCGCTGCTGCCGACCATGGGCGGCCAGACCGCGCTCAACTGCGCCCTGGACCTGGCCGACGCCGGCGTGCTGGACAAGTACAACGTCGAGCTGATCGGCGCCAAGCGCGAAGCGATCCGCATGGCCGAGGACCGCGAATTGTTCCGCGTGGCCATGCGCGAGATCGGCCTGGACTGCCCGAAGGCGGAAGTGGCCAAGTCGCTCGACGAAGCCATCCGCATCCAGGCGACCGTGGGCTACCCGACCATCGTCCGCCCCAGCTTCACCCTGGGCGGCAGCGGCGGCGGCATCGCCTACAACCGCGAGGAACTGGTCGAGATCGTCACGCGCGGCCTCGAGCTGTCGCCTACCCACGAAGTGCTGGTCGAAGAGTCGGTGCTGGGCTGGAAGGAATTCGAGATGGAAGTCGTCCGTGACACCGCGGACAACTGCATCATCGTGTGCTCGATCGAGAACCTCGACCCGATGGGCGTGCACACCGGCGACTCGATCACCGTGGCGCCGGCCCAGACCCTGACCGACAAGGAATACCAGCGCCTGCGCGACGCCTCTATCGCCGTGCTGCGCAAGATCGGCGTGGACACCGGCGGTTCCAACGTGCAGTTCGGCATCAACGCCGAGAACGGTCGCGTGGTGGTGATCGAGATGAATCCGCGCGTGTCGCGCTCCTCGGCCCTGGCGTCGAAGGCCACCGGTTTCCCGATCGCCAAGATCGCCGCCAAGCTGGCGGTGGGTTACACCCTGGATGAACTGCGCAACGAGATCACCGGCGGCGCCACGCCGGCGTCGTTCGAACCGACGATCGATTACGTGGTCACCAAGATCCCGCGTTTCGCCTTCGAGAAGTTCCCGGCCGCCGATTCACGCCTGACCACCCAGATGAAGTCCGTGGGCGAGGTAATGGCGATCGGCCGCTGCTTCCAGGAGTCGATGCAGAAGGCCCTGCGTGGCCTGGAGACCGGCAAGGTCGGTTTCGATCCCACCGGCGATGCCGGCCGGGGCGAAGAAGGCCTGGTCAAGATCCGCCGCGAGCTCAAGGAGCCCGGCCCCGACCGCCTGTTCCAGGTGGCCGAAGCCTTCCGTGCCGGCCTGTCGGTGGATGACGTGTTCAAGCTGAGCTTCATCGATCCCTGGTTCCTGGACCAGATCGAAGAAATCGTCGCCGCCGAGAAGGACGTCGCCGACGCCGGCCTGGCCGGGCTCGACGCGGCATCGCTGCGCCGGCTCAAGCGACTGGGTTTCTCCGACGCCCGCCTGGCCCAGCTGACCGGCACCGGCGAAGCGGCGGTGCGCGCCCTGCGCCGCGCCTTCGGCGTGCGCCCGGTGTACAAGCGCGTGGACAGCTGCGCCGCCGAGTTCGCCACCCAGACCGCCTACCTGTATTCCACCTACGAAGACGAGTGCGAGGCCGCGCCGAGCGACCGCGAAAAGATCATGGTGCTCGGCGGCGGCCCCAACCGCATCGGCCAGGGCATCGAGTTCGACTATTGCTGCGTGCACGCCGCGCTTGCGCTGCGCGAGGATGGTTACGAAACCATCATGGTCAACTGCAACCCGGAAACGGTGTCCACCGACTACGACACCTCCGACCGGCTGTACTTCGAGCCGCTGACGCTCGAGGACGTGCTGGAGATCGTCGAGGTCGAAAAACCCAAGGGCGTGATCGTGCAGTACGGCGGCCAGACCCCGCTCAAGCTGTCGCGTGCGCTGGAAGCCGCCGGCGTGCCGATCATCGGCACCAGCCCCGACAGCATCGACCTGGCCGAGGACCGCGAGCGTTTCCAGAAGCTGGTCGACGACCTGGGGCTGCTGCAGCCGCCCAACCGCCTGGCCCGCAACCCGGACGAGGCCGTGGCCCTGGCCAACCAGGTCGGTTACCCGCTGGTGGTGCGCCCGAGCTACGTGCTCGGTGGACGGGCGATGGAGATCGTCTACACCGACGCCGACCTGTCGCGCTACATCCGCGAGGCGGTGCAGGTGTCGAACGATTCGCCGGTGCTGCTCGACCGCTTCCTCGACAACGCCGTCGAAGTGGACGTGGACATCATCGCCGACGCCGAAGGCAACGTGCTGGTCGGCGGCATCATGGAACACATCGAGGAAGCCGGCGTGCATTCGGGCGATTCGTCCTGCTCGCTGCCGCCGTATTCACTGTCGGCCGAAGTGCAGGACAAGCTGCGCGTACAGGTGGGCCAGCTGGCCCGCGCGCTCAAGGTCGTGGGCCTGATGAACACCCAGTTCGCGATTACCTTCGACGAGCAGGGCAAGGACACCATCTACCTGCTGGAAGTGAACCCGCGCGCCTCGCGCACGGTGCCCTTCGTCTCCAAGGCCATCGGCGTGCCGCTGGCCAAGATCGCCGCCCGCTGCATGGCCGGCAAGTCGCTGGCCGAACAGGGCGCCACCCGCGAGGTCGTGCCCGACTACTACTCGGTGAAGGAAGCCATCTTCCCCTTCGCCAAGTTCCAGAACGTCGACCCGATCCTGGGCCCGGAAATGCGTTCGACCGGCGAAGTGATGGGCGTGGGCCGCACCTTCGCCGAAGCCTTCGGCCGTGCCGAGGAAGCCGCCAGCATCAAGGCGCCGCGTCCGGGCAAGGCCTTCCTGTCCGTGCGTGATCCCGACAAGCAGCGCCTGCTGCCGGTCGCCCGCGAGCTGGTGGAGCGTGGTTACACCCTGGTGGCCACCGAAGGCACCGCGCATTTCCTGCGCGGGCAGGGCATCGACTGCGACCGCGTCAACAAGGTGATCGAGGGCCGGCCGCACATCGTCGACCTGATCAAGAACGGCGAGATCTGCTACATCGTCAATACGACCGAGGGCAAGCAGGCCATCTCCGACTCGTTCTCGATCCGGCGCGAGGCACTGCAGCACCGCGTCACCTATTCCACCACCATTCCGGGCGCACGCGCCCTGATCCGCAGCACCGACACCCGTGACAACCCCCGGGTCTGGTCGCTGCAGGAACTGCACAAGGAGCTTCACGGATGAGAGCCCCCCTGACCACCCAGGGCGCCGCGCGACTGCGCGAGGAGCTCGACCACCTCAAGTCGGTCAAGCGCCCGGCGGTCATCAGCGCGATCGCCGAAGCGCGTGCGCACGGCGACCTGAAGGAAAACGCCGAATACCATGCCGCGCGCGAGCAGCAGGGTTTCATCGAAGGCCGGATCCAGGAGCTCGAATACACGCTCTCGCATGCCCAGCTGATCGACGTGTCCACGCTCAACGCCGGCAGCCGCGTGGTGTTCGGCGCCACGGTCGAGCTGGCCGACTGCGACAGCGGCGACGAAGTGACCTACCAGATCGTCGGCGACCTCGAGGCCGACATCAAGAAAGGCCTGGTGTCGGTGTCCTCGCCGCTGGCGCGTGCACTGATCGGCAAGCACGAAGGCGACACCGTCACCATCCAGGCGCCCGCCGGCACCCGCGACTACGACATCGTCGCCGTGCGATACGAGGCCTGAGCCGCCCAGGATGAGCGCCCCGCGCCAGGCCCTGCTGCTGCCCGAACGCCGGCGTTTCGCCGGCCAGCCCTTGTCCAAACCGGTCGCCCGGGTCCTGGGCCGCGCCGACCGCCTGCCCGACGGCGAGGCCGGCGAGCGCGCGCAGCTGCAGCGCTGGTTCGAGCTGCTGCCGCGCGGCTGGCCGATGGCCGCCATCACCCGCCAGCGTGACGCCGGCGACGCCGTGCTGCACAGCTGGCTGCGCGCCGATCCGGCCTATGTGCGCCCCGACATGACCGGCGCGCGCGTGCTGGCCGTCGGCGAACTGGGCCTGTCGACGGAAGAAGCCAAGGCGCTCTCCGACGCCCTGCGGCCGCTGTTCGGCGACACCGGCTTTCCCATTTCGGCGCCGCATCCTGAGCGCTGGTACCTGGCGCTGCCGGTCGAGGCGCGGCTGCCGGCTTTCGCCGCGCCCGAGGCGGTACTGGGCGACGACCTGTTCCTGCACCTGCCCGACGGTCCCGAGGGGCGGCGCTGGCGCGCCCTGCTCAACGAAGCCCAGGTGATCCTGCACAACCATCCGGTCAACGCCACGCGCGTGGCCAGCGGCCGGGTCCCGGCCAACAGCCTGTGTTTCTGGGGCGCCGGACGACTGCCCGACCAGGTGCAAGGTCGGCTGCGTACGGTGCATTCGGACGAGGCGCAGCTGGCCTCGCTGGCGGCGCTGGCGGCAGCCTGGCCGGCAGGCGCCGAAGGCGAGCTGGTGGACCTGCGCGACAGCCGCGACTGGTCCGCCGTGGAAGCGACTCTGCTCGAACGCCTTGCCGGACTGGACGCCGCTGGCCTGGTGCTTGATTTCGCCGACGGCGCGTCCTGGTGGCTGCGTCCGGGCCAGCGCTGGCGCCTGCTGCGCCCGGCGTTGGCCAGCCTGGCATGACGCCACCGGCCACGCGCATCGTCCGGCGCAAGGTGCCGCCGTTTGGCCCCTGGCCCGAATCGGTGCCGCCGGTGCTGCAGCGCATCTACGCCGCCCGTGGCGTGCTCACGCCAGAGGACGGCGAGCTCCGGCTGGCCCGCTTGCTGCCGCCGGACGCCCTGGGCCAGGTCGGTCGGGCGGCCGCGATGCTGGCGCAGGCAATGGCCAGCGACGCGCACGTGGTGGTCGTGGGCGACTTCGATTGCGACGGCGCCACCGGCACGGCCGTTGCCGTGCGTGGCCTGCGCCTGCTGGGCGCCCGGCGCGTGTCCTACCAGGTGCCGCACCGTGCCAGGCATGGTTACGGTCTGAGCCCGGCCTTGGTGGAAGACCTGGTGCCGATGGCGCCCGATTTGCTGCTGACCGTGGACAGCGGCATCGCCTGCCACGCCGGCATCGCCGCCGCCAAGGCCCGCGGCTGGCGCGTGCTGGTCACCGACCATCACCTGCCGGGTGAAACCCTGCCCGACGCCGACGTGATCGTGGACCCCAACCTCGGCGGCGACGGTTTCCCCAGCAAGGCCCTGGCTGGCGTCGGCGTCGTGTTCTACCTGCTGCTGGCCCTGCGCCGGCACCTGCGCGAGGCCGGTGCGTTCTCCGGGCCCGAGCCCGACCTGTCGGTGCTGCTGGACCTGGTGGCCGTGGGCACGGTGGCCGACCTGGTGCCGCTGGACTACAACAATCGCCTGCTGGTTTCCGCTGGCTTGCGACGCCTGCGCAAGGGCCAGGGCCAGCCCGGGCTGCGCGCACTGATCGAGCTGGCCAAGCGGGACGAAGCGAACCTGACGGCCTCGGACATCGGATTCGCGATCGGGCCGCGGCTCAATGCCGCGGGCCGTCTCGAGGACATGGCGCTGGGCATCGAATGCCTGCTTTGCGACGACCCCGGCCGGGCCCGCGAACTGGCCGAGGTGCTCGAAGGCATCAACGCCGAGCGCAAGGACCTGCAGCAGCAGATGGTCGATACCGCCGAGGCGCTGGTGGCGAACCTGCCGCTGGACGAGGGCGACCTGCCGCCGGTGCTTTGCCTGCACGAACCGGACTGGCACCCGGGCGTGGTCGGGCTGGTGGCTTCGCGGCTCAAGGACCGGCTGCATCGGCCCGTGCTGGCCTTCGCGCCGGAAGAGCCCGGCAGCGATCGCCTGAAGGGGTCGGCGCGATCGATCCCCGGCCTGCACCTGCGCGATGCCCTGGCCGCGGTCGACGCGCGCCACCCGGGCCTGATCGAACGTTTCGGCGGCCACGCGATGGCCGCCGGCCTGAGCCTCGGGGCAGGGCAGTTGGCGGCCTTCCGCCAGGCCCTGGAAACCGTGGTCTCGGGTCTGGTCGACCCGGCCCAGCTGCGCGCCGAGCTCGCCAGCGATGGCGAACTGGACGTGGCCGACTTCAGCCGCGACCTGGCCGACCAGCTGCGGCTGGCCGGCCCCTGGGGCCAGGGCTTTCCGGAGCCGGTGTTCGATGGCTGTTTCCGCGTGCAGTCCTGGCGGCGCGTCGGCGAGCGCCATCTCAAGCTCGAGCTGGCGCCCGACGCCGGCGGTGCGAAGCTGTCGGCCATCCACTTCGGCGGCTGGGCCGGCACCGCGCCGCCGTCGCGCCTGCGCCTTGCCTTCCAGCTTGAACCCGACGACTGGAACGGCCGGCGCGGCGTGCAGCTGCTGGTGCGCCACCTCGAGCCCGCACCCGCCTAGGGCGGGTGTTATTATTTGCGGCCTTTCGTCCCCCAAGTCGCGACTATCCCATGGAACTCAATCCCATCCGCCAGCGCATCGCCGACCTCATTGGCCGGCTCGATTCGCTCAGGGGGTATCTTTGACTTCGACCTCAAGGTCGAACGTCTCGAAGAAGTAAACCGGGAGCTGGAAAGCCCCGACGTCTGGAACGATCCCGAACGCGCCCAGGCCCTGGGCCGTGAACGCGCTTCGCTGGAAAAGGTCGTCGACGGCATCCGCACGCTGACCGCCAGCCTTGAGGGTGGCGCCGAGCTGGTCGATCTGGCCGAGATGGAAGACGACGCCGACACCGTCGATTCGGTCGTCGAGGACGTCGAAAAAACCGCGCGCGAGGTCGAGCAACTCGAATTCCGCCGCATGTTCTCCGGCAAGATGGATTCGGCCAACGCCTTCGTGGACATCCAGGCGGGCGCCGGCGGCACCGAAGCCCAGGACTGGGCCGAAATGCTGCTGCGCATGTACCTGCGCTGGTGCGAAGCGCGCGGCTGGAAGACCGAGCTGATGGAAGTCAGCGGCGGCGACGTCGCCGGCATCAAGTCGGCCACCTTCAGGGTCGAGGGCGAATACGCCTACGGCTGGCTCAAGCTCGAGACCGGCGTGCACCGGCTGGTGCGCAAGTCGCCGTTCGATTCCGACAACCGCCGGCACACCAGCTTCACCTCGGTGTTCGTGTCGCCGGAAGTCGACGACAACATCGACATCACCATCAATCCCGCCGACCTGCGTACCGACGTCTATCGTTCGTCCGGCGCCGGCGGCCAGCACGTCAACAAGACCGAGTCGGCGGTGCGCATCACCCACGAGCCCACCGGCATCGTGGTTGCCTGCCAGACCGGCCGCAGCCAGCACGCCAACCGCGATACCGCGATGAAGATGCTGGCGGCCAAGCTCTACGAGCTCGAGATCCAGAAACGCAACGCCGAGAAGGATGCGGTGGAGGCCACCAAGTCCGACATCGGCTGGGGCAGCCAGATCCGCAACTACGTGCTCGACCAGAGCCGCATCAAGGACCTGCGCACCGGCATCGAGCGCTCCGACACCCAGAAGGTGCTCGACGGCGACCTGGATGAATTCATCGAAGCCAGCCTCAAGGCCGGCCTGGAAGTCGGCGCCAAGCGCTCCGACGCCTGAGAAACCAAGACCATGACCGACAAGCCCAGCCAGACCGTGCCCGCCGCCGACGAAAACGCCCTGATCGCCGAACGCCGCGGCAAACTCGCCGCGCTGCGCGACGCCGGCGGCATCGCCTTCCCGAACGACTTCGTGCGCGCCGACTACGCCGGCGACCTGCAGGCCGAGTTCGCCGACGGGGAGGCGTGGACCGCCGACACCCTGGAAGCGCTGGACCGCAGCGTCTCGATCGCCGGCCGGTTGATGGCCAAGCGCGTGATGGGCAAGGCCAGCTTCGCGCAGATCCAGGACATGTCCGGCCGCATCCAGCTCTACCTGCAGGCCGCGGACCTGGGCGAGGCCTACGACGCCTTCAAGGGCTGGGACGTGGGCGACATCGTGGCGGTGCAGGGCGGTCTCACCCGCACCCGCACCGGCGAACTGTCAGTCAAGGCCAGGTCGCTGCGCCTGATGACCAAGTCGCTGCGGCCGCTGCCGGACAAGTTCCACGGCCTGGCCGACGTCGAGCAGCGCTACCGCATGCGCTACGTCGACCTGATCATGAACCCGGAAGCGCGCGAGGTGTTCGTGCAGCGCTCGCGCATCGTCTCGGCGATGCGCGCCTGGCTCGACGCCAGGCGTTTCCTGGAAGTGGAAACGCCGATGATGCATTACATCCCCGGCGGCGCCACGGCCAAGCCCTTCGCCACCCACCACAACGCGCTGGGCCTGGATCTGTACCTGCGCGTGGCGCCCGAGCTCTACCTCAAGCGGCTGGTGGTCGGCGGCATGGAGCGGGTGTACGAGATCAACCGCAACTTCCGCAACGAGGGCGTGTCCACCCGGCACAACCCCGAGTTCACCATGCTCGAGTTGTACGAGGCCTACGCCACCTACCACGAGGTGATGGACCTCACCGAGGAACTGATCCGCGAGGTGGCGCTGCGCGTGCGCGACACCACGCACCTGACCTGGGAAGGCATGGAAATCGACCTGGGCCCGCCGTTCCGCCGCTGGTCGATGACCGAAGCCGTGCTCGAGCACAACCCGGAGATCCGCCGCGAGGAGCTGCGGGACGTCGTGGCCATGCGTGCGCACTGCGCCCGCCTGGGCATCCGGACCAAGGATGCCTATGGCTGGGGCAAGCTGCTGCTCGAGATATTCGAGAAGACCGTCGAGCACACGCTGGTGCAGCCCACCTTCATCACCGACCACCCGGTGGAAGTGAGTCCGCTGGCGCGGGCTTCCGACAGCGATCCGGGCCTGACCGACCGCTTCGAGCTGTTCGTCGGCGGCCGGGAGATCGCCAACGGGTTCTCCGAGCTCAACGACCCCGAGGACCAGAAGGCGCGCTTCCTGGCCCAGGTCGAGGCCAAGGAGGGGGGCGACGACGAAGCCATGCATTTTGATGCCGACTACATCCGGGCCCTGGAGTACGGCATGGCGCCGACCGGTGGCCTGGGCATCGGCATCGACCGGCTGGTGATGCTGGTCACGGACTCGGCGTCGATCCGCGACGTGCTGCTTTTCCCCTACATGCGGCCGGAAGCGTAAGCCAGCGTGACCTGCGGCGGGGCTCAGGAAGTATTGCTAAACCCTTGCCGGACCAGAAAACACGGGAGTAGAGTGGGCCCAGTGCCGCCCCCGCGGCGACGTGGCCAAAGGGCCGCCGGAGACTTGCCGTGAATGTCCTGATCGTCGATGACCAGCCTTCCCAGCGGACCATGTTCCGCCACCTGCTGGAAGACATCAGCCCGGAAGTGAAGGTCACCGACTTCGGCGACCCGGTCGAGGCCCTGCTGTGGTCGCAGCGAAGCTCGCCCGACCTTCTGCTGCTGGACTACCGCATGCCCAAGCTCGACGGCCTGGAGTTCGCGCGCCGGTTCCGCCGCCCGCTGTCGCACCGGGACGTGCCGATCATCCTGATCACCGTGGTCGGCGACGAGCCGATCCGCAATGCCGCGCTCGAAGCCGGCGTCATCGATTTCCTGGTCAAGCCGGTGCGTCCGCGTGAATTGCGCTCGCGCTGCCGCAACCTGCTGGCCCTGCGCCAGCAGCAGCAGAACCTCAAGTCCCGCGCGCATGAGCTCGAACGCCAGCTGCTGGCGCGCATGCACGAACTCGACGAACGCGAGCGGGAAATCCTGCATCGCCTGGCCAAGGCCACTGCGTTCCGCGACGCGACCTCGGTCGCCAGCTTCGAGCGCATGGCGCGATATGCCGGCGTGATCGCCGAAGCCATGGGCCTGTCCGAAGACGAAGTGCGCATGATCGAACTGGCGGCGCCGCTGCACGACATCGGCAAGCTGGGTATCTCCGACGGCATCCTGCGCAAGCCCGGCCCGCTGGACGACGCCGAGTTCGCCGAAGTGCGCCGCCACCCCCAGCTGGGCTTCGACCTGCTCAGCGACAGTTCCAGCAAGTTCGTCCAGACCGGCGCCACCATCGCCCTGGGGCATCAGGAACGCTGGGACGGCAGCGGCTATCCGTCCGGCCTGGCGGGCGAGGACATCCCGCTGCCGGCGCGCATCGTCGCCGCCGCGGACGTACTCGATGCCATGAGCTCCGATCGCCCCTGGCGTGCGGCACATTCCTTCCAGGAGGCCATGGACTTCGTCCGCAGCCAGGCGGGCGTCCTGTTCGATCCGGCCGTGGTCGATGCCCTGACGGCACGACGCGAGCGCGTGCAGGAAATCCACGCGCTGCTGGCGCCACAGCCGGCCGCCTGACCAGACCGGCCGCAGGCGCCGCCCCGTGAAATCCACCCTGCAGGTTATTGCCGCCCGTTTCCGTAACCGGAGCGACAGCGAGCACGGCCAGGCCCTGACCCGCGTGGCGGTCACCGCGGTGATCCTGGTCTACCTGCTGGGCGTCACTTCCTCCTCGGACGTCAGCAACGAGCCGCTCCGGCTTGTCTTTGCGTTTTTCGCCATCGAATTCGTGGTCGGCCTGGGCATCCTGGTCGGCATCGCGATGCGTCCGGGCGTCTCGCATCCGCGACGCGTGCTGGGCATGTTGCTCGACTACGGAATGATGGGCGCCGCCATGCACGTGCTTGGCGAATCCCTGTCGCCGGTTTACGTGGTGATCATGTGGGTCACCATCGGCAATGGCCTGCGCTTTGGCGAGCGTTACCTGGTCGCCGCCATCCTGATCGCCAGCGCCAGTTTCCTCGGGGTTCTGCTGACGACGCCCTACTGGCAGCAGAACCAGATGCTCGGCTGGGGCCTTCTGCTCGGCCTGACCGCCATCCCGGCCTACCTGACTTCCCTGCTGCGCGCCCTGACCCGCGCCACCGAAGAGGCCAAGCGCGCCAACGAGGCCAAGAGCCGCTTCCTGGCCAACATGAGCCACGAATTCCGGACCCCGCTCAACGGCATCGTCGGCATGTCCCAACTGCTGAGCACCACGCGGCTGAGCAAGGAGCAGCGCGAGTGCACCGAGGTCATCCAGACGTCGGCGCGGGCGCTGCTGGCCCTGGTCGAAGACGTGCTGGACATTTCCGCCATCGAAGCCGGCAAGCTGCGGCTGAACGTCGAGGACTTCAGCCTGCGGGAGCTCACGCGTGGCGTGCAGGTGATGCTGCAGCCGGCGGCCGCCGCCAAGGGCCTGGGCTTCACCGTGCAGGTATCGGACCGCCTGCCCGACACGCTGCGAGGTGACGTCGACCACCTGCGCCAGATCCTGGTGAACCTGCTCAACAATGCGATCAAGTTCACCGACGTCGGCCGGGTCACCCTGGACGTGGGGCCGGCGCCACCGCGCCGGCGCGAGCTGGCCGAAGCCGGCCGGGTCGAAACGGCGGAGATCATGCTGCGTTTCTCGGTGCGCGACACCGGCATCGGCATCCCGCTGGAAGCGCAGAAGCGGCTCTTCGAAGCCTTCGAACAGGTGGATTCCGCCAAGACCCGCCGTCACGGTGGCACCGGCCTGGGCACGACCATCGCCAAGGGCCTTGCCGAAACCATGGGCGGCCGCCTGGGGTTTGAAAGCGAGGAAGGGCAAGGTTCGCATTTCTGGGTCGAGCTCCCCTACGAGCTGGCATCGGCCGAAGCCGCCCGGTCGCTGTCGCCGGCCAACGTCATCGCCTTCGACGACCCGTTCGTGCGCCATCGCGCACGGGTCAAGCCGCTGCGCATGCTGATCGCCGACGACCACGCCGCCAACCGGATGGTGCTGCGCCGCCTGCTGGAAAAAGCAGGGCACCACGTCGAGGAAGTCGAGACCGGCGACGAAGTGCTGCACCTGCTGACCGAACGTGATTTTGATGCGGTGCTGGTCGACCTGCACATGCCCGGCGTCAGCGGCCTGGACGTGATGCGCGAGGTCCGGGTGATGGAGGCGGGTGGCAAGCACCGCACGCCATTCCTGGTGCTCACGGCCGACGTCACGCCCGAGGCCATCCAGTCCTGCGAACAGGCGGGCGCGCGGGCGTTCCTGCCCAAGCCGATCGTCGCGGGGCGGCTGCTCGAGGCCCTGGCCGACGTCGCCCTGGGCGGCAGCGAGCCGGCGGCGTCGGCGTCGGAAACCGATGCGTCGTCCGCGGACGCGGTGGTGCTGGACGGCACCGTGCTGGGCGAACTGGCCGAGCTCAACCTGGGCAAGGACTTCGTCGCCAACTTCGTGCAGCAGTGCGTGCGCGACGCGCTGCGCTGCCTGGGTTCACTGGAATCGGCCGGTCAGGCCGGCGACTGGGACGGGTTCCGCGACCACTGCCACGCGCTCAAGGGCGTGGCGGGCAACCTGGGCATGTCACGGGTTGCGACGCTGGGTTACGAAATCATGCAGCTGCCGAACTGGCAGTTGGCCAAGGACTGGCGCGCGCGCGAACGCCTGCTGCGCGAGCAGTTCGAACTGGCCCGGGAGGCCCTCGCCCGGCTGCCCTCCCGGTCGGGAGGGCAGCGCTCGGACGACGCCTCAGGGTGAGCCCCGGGCCCGGGGCGCGTCAGAGTGCGGCGGCGAGGGACGTGGCGGCGCCCGCTTCGCTGGCGCGCCGCTCCTGCGCCCGGACCAGTCGCTCCATCGTGCGCAGGGACTTTTCCCCGAGCTGCAGCGCGGTATCGACCCAGATCTCGGTGATGCGCATCAGCTCCTCCAAGGTCACCGGCCGGGCGTATTCGCGGACGTGCTGCATGGCCAGGCGAGCATGCGGGGCGCGGCGATGGCTGCGCAGCAGGTCCTGGACCGCCTGCACGCCCTGACCCTTGGGCACTACCAGGTCGACGATGCCCATGTCGTACATCTGCTCGCTGGTGTAGACGGTGCCGTCGAGCATGAGCTTTTCGGCCTGGGCCGGGCTGACCCGGCGGCACAGGAAGGAATACGCGCCCATGCCCGGGAACAGGTCGAACAGCACCTCCGGGAAACCCATGCCCACGCCTTCCTCGGCGACGATGGTCTGGCAGGACAGGGCCAGTTCGAGGCCACCGCCCAGGGCGTCACCCTGGACCAGGGCCACGGTGTCGACCCGGCCTCCGAGCTGGGTGTGCAGGTGGTAGACGCCCTCCACGCACATGCGGGCATAGGCGAGCAGCGAGCTGCGGTCGCGCTCGCGGATGAGGCGGGCGAAAAGCTCGAGGTCGCCGCCCAGGTTGAAGGCGCTGGCATCGGAGGTCACCACCAGGTGGTCCAGGCCCGGTTCGCGGCCGTCGATGGCGGTCTGCTGGCTGCGCTGGCCGACCCCGGCCAGGTAGTCGCGCATGTCCTTCATCAGGTCCAGGGTGAAACAGGGGCGGCGGCGGCTGCCGTCATGGGCACGCTCGGCGTGCATGTACATCCAGCTGGTGCGCGTTCCCGGGTCTTCCTGGGTGCGCAGCGTGCGATAGGAGAAGGGGCGGGGATTGTGGAGTTCGATTACGGGGCTCATGGGCGTGTCCTCGGGGCTCGGGGCTCTGGAGCCGCCCGAATGGCACGTGGAACCGGGCGGCAGTTAAGGAACCGTTAGGGCTCCTTCGCCCGATTCTAGACCTCATTCAGCCCGGGTTGTAAACCGCCCCTGAAATGGTGTAGGCGGCCCCCCCACCCAGAGGGGGCTCAGGCCTTGGCCGCCGAGTCCCTGAGCTCGCGGCGCAGGATCTTGCCGACGTTGGACTTGGGCAGCTCGTCGCGGAACTCGACGTAGCGCGGAAGCTTGTAGCCGGTCAGGTTTTCCTTGCAGAAGGCCTTTACCTGGTCGGCGGTCAGCGCGGGGTCCTTGCGCACGATGACGGCCTTCACCGCTTCGCCGGACTTGTCGTCGGGCACGCCCACCGCCGCAACCTCGAGCACGCCCGGCATCAGCGCAATGACGTCCTCGACCTCGTTCGGGTAAACGTTGAAACCCGAGACCAGGATCATGTCCTTCTTGCGGTCGACGATGAAGAAGAAGCCCTGCGGATCCATCTTGGCCATGTCGCCGGTGTGCAGCCAGCCATCGGCGTCGATCACCTTGGCGGTTTCCTCGGGGCGCTGCCAATAACCGGCCATCACCTGCGGGCCGCGGATGCACAGTTCGCCCACCTCGTTGACCGGCAGCATGCGGCCCTCGTCGTCCTTGATGCAGGCGTCGGTGGACGGGATCGGCAGGCCGATCGAGCCGTTGTATTCCGGCAGGTCCATCGGATTGATGCAGGCGGCCGGGGACGTTTCGGTCAGGCCGTAGGCTTCAACCAGGGTGATGCCGGTGGCCTTCTTCCAGCGTTCGGCCACCGCGCGCTGCACGGCCATGCCGCCGCCCAGGGTGAGGTGCAGGCGCGAGAAGTCGATCTTGTCGAAGCCCGGGGTATTGAGCAGGCCGTTGAAGAGGGTGTTGACGCCGGTGATGGCGGTGAACGGGATCCGGCTGAGTTCCTTCACGAAGCCCGGCATGTCGCGCGGGTTGGTGATCAGGTGGTTGAGTCCGCCGAACTTCATGAAGACCAGGCAGTTCGCCGTCAGCGCGAAGATATGGTAAAGCGGCAGCGCGGTGACGATGACTTCCTTGCCCATCGTCGCGTTGGTGCCGATCCAGATCGACGATTGCTGCATGTTCGCCACCAGGTTGCGGTGGGTCAGCATGGCGCCCTTGGCGACCCCGGTGGTGCCGCCGGTGTACTGCAGGAAGGCGATGTCCTCACCGCGCAGTTCGATGGCGGGCAGGGTCTTGCCAGCACCCTTGGCCAGGGTGTCGTTGAAACGCACGTGGCCGGGCAGGCTGTACTCCGGCACCTGCTTCTTCACGTGGCGCAGCACGAAGTTGACCAGGGCGCCCTTGGGGAAGGCGAGCATGTCGCCGACGCCGGTCACGATGACCTGCTTGATGGGCGTGTCGGCCACCACTTCCTCGACCACGTGGGCGAAGTTCTCCAGCACGACGATGGCGCTGGCGCCCGAATCGGTGAGCTGGTGGCGCAGTTCGCGCGCCGTGTACATCGGATTGGTGTTGACGACCGTCAGGCCCGCGCGCAGCACGCCGAAGATGGCGATCGGGTACTGCAGGATATTCGGCATCATCAGGGCGACGCGATCGCCCTTCTTGAGCTTGAGCTCGTGCAGGAGGTAGTTTGCGAACCGGGTGCTGAGCTCATCGACCTCGGCGTAGGTGAGTTTCTTGCCCAGGTTGGCGAAGGCCGGGTTGTCGCGGTAAAGACGGCACGTCTCCTCCAGCACCGAAACGATGGAGGCGTACTTTTCGAGGTCGACCTCAGGACCGATGCCCTTCGGATAATTGGCCAGCCAAGGACGTTCGAAACCCATGCATTTCCCCTTGATACCCGATGCCGATACTCCCCGCCGGGCGCTGCGCGCACATGAACGGAATTGGAGTATTCGCTCGATTGGAGCATACCGCCCGAAGCCAGGCAAGGCGCGCGGCGTATGGTTTCGCGCGGTCTTCACCTGCCTGGCCCTGGCGCTGATCGTGGTGGCCGCGGGTTGCGCCCGGACGCCGCCGGAACAGGCCCTGCGCGAAACGATCGCGGCCATGGAAGCGGCGGCCGAAGCGCGTGACAGCGACGCGCTGGTGGAAAATTTCGCGGCCGATTTCGCCGGCCCGGAGGGCATGGACCGCGACCGCTTCCGGCGTTACCTGGCGCTGCTCTGGCTGCGCAACCGGCAGGTCGGGGTGAGCCTGGGGCCGTTGGAGGTGGAGCTGGTCGGGCAGGACCGGGCCCGGGTGAATTTCACCGCGGCGGCCCGGGGCGGCACCGGCTGGATGCCTGAACGTGCCGAGGTCTACCAGGTGAAAACCGGCTGGCGCCTGGAAGGCGGCGAGTGGAAGCTGATCTCCGCGGATTGGGAATAATTCTCGTGGTGGAACCCGCCGCCTGGCTTCCCGGGAAGGGGGTGGCCCAGCCGCAAGGTAGCGACCGACGAAGGCCGGAGGGCCAAAAAAGAACGGCCCGCTTGCGCGGGCCGTTGCTTCACGCCTGAAGGCGCTCCGTCGGGAGCGCCGGATCAGCCGGCTTTGCGGGCCGCCAGCTGGCGCAGCACGAAGTGCAGGATGCCGCCGTGGCGGAAGTATTCGACTTCCTTCGGGGTCAGCAGCAGCACCTGCACCTGGAAACGGATCTCGGTGCCGTCCGGGCGCTTGGCCACCACGGTGGCCTGGCGGGCCTTGCCATCGTCCAGGCCGATGATCTCGACCACCTCGTCGCCCTTCAGGCCCAGGCTCTGCGCGTTCTGGTCGTCCAGGAACTGGCAGGGCAGCACGCCCATGCCGACCAGGTTCGAGCGGTGGATGCGCTCGAAGGTTTCCGCGATCACTGCCCTAACGCCCAGCAGGTTCGTGCCCTTGGCCGCCCAGTCGCGCGACGAACCGGTGCCGTATTCCTTGCCTGCGAATACGACCAGCGGCACGCCATCGGCCTTGTACTTCATGGCCGCGTCGTAGATCGGCATCTTCTCGCCCGACGGATAGTGGATCGTATTGCCGCCTTCTTCGCCGCCCAGCATCAGGTTCTTGATGCGGATGTTGGCGAAGGTGCCGCGCACCATCACGTCGTCGTTGCCGCGGCGCGAGCCGTAGCTGTTGAAGTCGGCCGGCTGCACGCCGCGACCCTGCAGGAACTTGCCGGCCGGCGAGCTGGCCTTGATGTTGCCGGCCGGGCTGATGTGGTCGGTGGTGATCGAATCGCCGAACAGGCCCATCACGCGCGCGCCGTGGATGTCGGTGATCGGGCCGACATCCATCTTCATGTCGTCGAAGTAGGGCGGGTTCTTGATGTAGGTGGAAGCCTCGTCCCAGGCGAACTTGGCGCCGTCCGGGGACTGGATCTGGTTCCAGCGGCTGTCGCCGGCGAAGACGTTGGCGTAGTTGGCCTTGAACATCTCCGGGCCGACCGTGCGCGCGATGAAGTCGCCGATTTCCTTGTTGCTGGGCCAGATGTCCTTGAGGTACACCGGCTTGCCGTCGCTGCCCGTGCCCAGCGGCTCGGTGCTCAGGTCGATGTCGACCGTGCCGGCGATGGCGTAGGCCACCACCAGCGGCGGCGAGGCCAGGTAGTTCATCTTCACTTCCGAGTGCACGCGGCCCTCGAAGTTGCGGTTGCCAGACAGCACCGACGTGGCCACCAGGTCGTTCCGGGCGATGGCCTCGGACACTTCCTCGGGCAGCGGGCCGGAGTTGCCGATGCAGGTGGTGCAGCCGTAGCCGACGACGTAGAAACCAAGCTTCTCGAGATCGTCGAGCAGGCCGGCCTTCTTGAGGTAATCGGTGACCACCAGCGAACCCGGGCCGAGCGAGGTCTTGACCCACGGCGCGGCCTTGAGGCCCTTGGCGGCGGCGTTGCGCGCCAGCAGGCCGGCGCCCAGCATCACGGCCGGGTTGGAGGTATTGGTGCAGGAGGTGATGGCGGCAATGACCACCGAACCGTCGGTGATCTCGACGTCCTGGTCCTGGATGCGCAGCTTCGACACCGGCCGGACGGCCAGGTGGTCGGCCTGCGGCTGGTGGCCGCCTTCGGCGTCCATGCGCGCCACTTCTCCGTTGGTCGGCTTGCGCTTGGCGGTCAGGCCGGCCAGGTTTTGCTCGAAGTTGCGCTTGAGGTCGGTCAGCAGCACGCGGTCCTGCGGGCGCTTGGGACCGGCCAGCGATGGCTTCACTTCAGCCATGTCCAGGTGCAGGGTGGCGCTGTATTCGGCTTCCGGCTGGCCCGGGGTGCGCCACAGGCCCTGGGCCTGTGCGTAGGCCTTGACCAGCGCGACCTGCTCTTCGTCGCGACCGGACAGGCGCAGGTAGGTGAGGGATTCTTCGTCGACCGGGAAGATGCCGCAGGTGGCGCCGTATTCCGGGGCCATGTTGGCGATCGTGGCGCGGTCGGCCAGGGGCAGGTGGTCCAGGCCTTCGCCATAGAACTCGACGAACTTGCCGACCACGCCCAGGCTGCGCAGCATCTGGGTGACGGTGAGCACCAGGTCGGTGGCGGTGGCGCCCTCGGGCAGCTTGCCGGTGAGCTTGAAGCCCACGACCTGCGGGATCAGCATCGAGCTCGGCTGGCCCAGCATCGCGGCCTCGGCCTCGATGCCGCCCACGCCCCAGCCCAGCACGCCGATGCCGTTGATCATGGTGGTGTGCGAGTCGGTGCCGAACACGGTATCCGGGTAGGCGACCAGTTCGCCGTCCTTCTCGCCGGTCATGACCACGCGCGCCAGGTGCTCGAGGTTGACCTGGTGCACGATGCCGGTGTTGGGCGGCACGACCTTGAAGTTGTCGAAGGCCTTCTGGCCCCAGCGCAGGAAGCTGTAACGCTCCTGGTTGCGCTGGAATTCGATCTTGCCGTTGAGGTCCAGTGCCTCGGGCTTGCCGAAGACGTCGACCTGCACCGAGTGGTCGATGACCAGTTCGGAGGGAATGAGCGGGTTGATCTGGTCGGCGTTGCCGCCGAGCTTGACCACGGCGTCGCGCATCGCGGCCAGGTCGACCACGCAGGGCACGCCGGTGAAATCCTGCAGCACCACGCGCGCCGGCATGAAGGCGATCTCGGTGTCCGGCTCCTTCTTCGCGTCCCAGGTGGCCACGGCCTCGATGTGGTCCTTGCCCACCGTCATGCCGCCGTCTTCGCAGCGCAGGAGGTTTTCGAGCAGGATCTTCATCGAGTAGGGCAGGCGCTTGAGGTCGAAGCGCTGGCCCAGTTTTTCGAGGCTGTAGAAGGTGTAGGACTTGCCGTTGACGGCCAATTGGTCGCGGGTGGCGAAGGAGTCGCTCATGGACAGGCTCCGGGGGCTGGTTAGCCCCGTATTATGCCTTAGTCCGTACCCTCCCGTCCGGGCCGCCGCCGCGCCGCGCCGGCCTCAGGCCGTGGCGTCGAGCCATTCACGGGTGGCCTGCGCCAGGGCGCGACGGCCGACCAGGAAGTCCCAGTAGCTGCCGCCCAGCTGGCGCCAGAGCACGGCGGCACGCAGTGCCGCCAGCAGGGTGGCGCGTACCTCGCCGACCACGTCGGGCTGGCCCAGGTAAACCGGGTTGCCCTGCACCAGCACGCGCGGCCCGACCGGCGAGACCTCGTTGGCGTACAGCTCGCCCAGCCTCGCCAGCACGGTGGGGTGGGACGGTCCGAAGTGCTCGCGCTGGCGGGCGATCTCCTCCAGGCCATCGTGCACGGCGCCCGGCGCCCGATGGTGCTTGATGAACTTGCGCTCCAGGTGCAGCACGGTCATGGCCATGCGGGTCAGGGCCGCGTCACGGCCGGCGCCGCCGTCGAGCTGGCCGGCAAGGCGCTCAAGCCCGGGCCTGAGCTTGTGTGCGCCGTCAAAGACGGCTTCGGGTGTTTCGGCGTCGAAGCGGAACAGGCTGTCGATGCTGGCCGCCAGCGGTTCCGACTGGGCCTGGCCGGTCTGGGCCATCTGCTGCACCAGCTGCACGGCCTGCAGCAGGCCGGCGAGGGCGAGGGCGCGATCCTTCATGGTGGGGCGGTTTTCCTTTCCAGGGGGGCGTCGGTGGCGGCGATCACGGCGCCACCCAGGCATTCATCGTCGCGGTAGAAGACCACGGACTGGCCGGGCGTGACCGCGCGCTGCGGGGACGCGAAGGCTACGGAAAGCGTACCGTCCGCGTCCACCTCCACGCGGCAGGCCTGGTCGTCCTGGCGGTAACGGGTCTTGGCGGTGCAGTCGAAGCGGGTCGCCGGGGGCGCACCCGCGACCCAGTGCGCCGGCTCCGAACGCAGGCGGGTCGAGAGCAGGTAGGGGCTGTCGCCGCCCTGGTCCACGACCAGCACGTTGTTGGCCACGTCCTTGCCCACGACGAACCAGGGCGCGGCCGGACGGCCGCGAACGCCGCCGATGTGCAGGCCTTCGCGCTGGCCAAGGGTGTAGTACCAGCAGCCGGCGTGCTCGCCGACGACCACGCCGTCGGGGTCGCGGATTTCGCCCGGGCGGGCCGGCAGGTAGCGGCCCAGGAACTCCCGGAAGTCGCGCTCGCCGATGAAGCAGATGCCGGTGGAGTCCTTCTTCGCCGCCGTCGGCAGCCCGGCTTCGGCGGCCAGCCGGCGGACCTCGGCCTTGGGCAGGTGGCCGATCGGGAACAGCGTGGCCGCCAGTTGCTCCTGTCCCAGCTGGTGCAGGAAATAGCTCTGGTCCTTGCCGGTGTCGACGCCGCGCAGCAAGGCCCAGTGGCCGTCGCGCTGTTCGACCCGGGCGTAGTGGCCGGTGGCGATGGCTTCGGCGCCCAGGGCGCGGGCTTCGTCGAGGAAGGTCTTGAACTTGATTTCCCGGTTGCACAGGACGTCCGGGTTGGGCGTGCGCCCGGCCCGGTATTCGTCCAGGAAGTGCTGGAAAACATCGGCCCAGTACTGGGCGGCGAAGTTGCGGCTGTGGAAGGGGATGCCCAGCAGGCCGGCGATGCGCAGGGCGTCCCGGCGGTCGTCTTCGGCCCGGCAGTTGCCCTTGTCGTCCGCTCCCGGCTTCCCGCCTCCCGCGGTACTGGCACCTTCCTGGGCGTCGTCGTCCCAGTTCTGCATGAACAGTCCGGCCAGCGACTCGCCCTGGCGTTTGAGCAGCAGCGCGGCCACCGATGAATCGACGCCGCCGGACAGGCCGACGATGACCCGGGCGGTGCTCATCCGACGTGGTTCAGTGCATTCAGGGGCAGCCGCCGCCCGGCCAGGAAGTCTTCGGCGACCTTCCAGACCAGCGGGCTGCGGTGGCGCGCCGACTCGGCCGCCAGTTCGCCCGGCGTCAGCCACAGCGCCCGCACGATGCCTTCGTCCAGCGGCAGGTCGGGGTCGTGGCGAAGCGGTTCGGCGGCGAAGGCCATGCGCAGGAAGTGTTTGCCGTCGGCCGGCGACGCCCACTGGTAGGCGCCGATGAAGGCGGTCAGTTCGACCTCCCAGCCGGTTTCTTCCAGGGTTTCGCGGCGGGCGGCCTCGAGCAGGCTCTCGTCGGGTTCGAGGTGGCCGGCGGGCTGGTTCAGGACCAGCGCCCCCTGCACCTGTTCCTCGACCACCAGCAGGCGACCGTCGCGCACGACCACCGTGGCGACGGTGACGTCGGGTTGCCAGAAGCGGCCGCTGCGGTAGTTCAAAGCTCGTCGGAACCCAGCAGTTCGCGCTCGACGGCATCGGCCGAGGCGGCGGCCAGGTCGATCGCCTCGTCAAGCGCGTCGGCGCTGGCGCTGGCCGGGATCTTGATCACCAGCATGGCCACGTCTTCCTGCTTCACCCAGGCGCCGAGCTTGAGGTTGTTGCTGCGCTCGAGCAGGTCGTTGGCGATGGCGGGGGTGAAATCGCCGGACGGGGCGCGGTAGCCCGGCGACCAGATCTCGCGGACCTTGAAATGGTCGGTGGATTCGACCGCGGACCGGACCCAGACCAGCTGCGTGCGGTCGTCGTTCACGCGCACGGTGATCCGGAAGTCGCCGTCTTCATCGATCGTGAAGGGCGTTCCCTTGGATTCGAGCTGGGCTTTCACGACGGCGTCATGGTTCGCGGCAAGGGCGGGGGTGGCCAGAAGGGCAAGGGCGAGAAGGGCGAGGCGAATAGGCATGTAGGCGCTCCGGGTCGGTTGCCGGCGGGATCCGGCCCGTCCATCTTATACTTGCCCCATGCCCCAGAATCGCCCACCCGAACGCGAACACGACCACGGCGTGGCGGTAGAGACCGCCAAGCCCGAGGTCGTCCGCCCGCCGCTGTACCAGGTTGTCCTGCTCAACGATGACTTCACGCCCATGGACTTCGTGGTCGAGGTCCTGCAGGTTTTCTTCGCCCTCAACCGCGAACAGGCCACCCAGGTGATGCTGCACGTCCACACCCGGGGCAAGGGCGTTTGCGGCGTCTACACGCGCGAAGTGGCTGAATCGAAGGTAACGCAAGTCAACGAGTTCTCCCGGGAGCACCAGCACCCCCTTTTGTGCACCATGGAAAAAGCCTAGGCTGGCCCCATATCGGAGCAAACGTTCCGGAGTAGAGCATGTTCAGCAAGGACCTCGAGTACACCATCGGCCAGTGTTACAAGCAGGCCCGCGAAGCCCGCCATGAGTTCATGACGGTCGAGCACCTGTTGCTGGCGCTGTTGGACAACCCGTCCGCCGCCGGCGTGCTCAAGGCCTGCGGGGCCGACCAGCCGCGCCTGGCCACCGGGCTTCGCCAGATCATCGCCGACACCGTACCGGTGCTTCCCACCGACGATCCGCGCGACACGCAGCCGACCCTGGGTTTCCAGCGCGTGCTGCAGCGCGCGGTCTACCACGTGCAGTCCTCGGGCAAGAAGGAAGTCACCGGCGCCAACGTGCTGGTCGCGATCTTCGGCGAGAAGGACTCGCACGCGGTGTATTTCCTCAACCAGCAGGAAATCACCCGCCTGGACGTGGTCAATTACCTTTCCCACGGCATCGCCAAGATCGGCGAAGCCAGCGAAGACAAGCCCGCGCCCGAAGCCAAGCCCGAGGGCGAGGAAGGCGCAGAGACCAAGGGCAATCCGCTCGAGGAATTCGCGGCCAACCTCAACCAGCTGGCCAGCGAGGGCAAGATCGACCCGCTGATCGGCCGCGAGGAAGAGGTCGAACGCACCATCCAGGTGCTTTGCCGGCGCCGCAAGAACAACCCGCTCTACGTCGGCGAAGCCGGCGTCGGCAAGACCGCGCTGGCCGAGGGCCTGGCCTGGCGCATCGTCGAGGGCAAGGTGCCCGAGGTGCTCAAGGACGCCACCATCTACTCGCTCGACCTGGGCGCGCTGGTGGCCGGCACCAAGTACCGCGGCGACTTCGAGAAGCGCCTGAAGGCGGTGATCCAGCAGATCAAGAAGGAACCGGGCGCCATCCTGTTCGTGGACGAGATCCACACCATCATCGGCGCCGGTTCGGCGTCGGGCGGCACGATGGACGCCTCCAACCTGATCAAGCCGGTGCTCCAGAGCGGTGAGCTCCGCTGCATCGGTTCGACCACGTTCCAGGAATACCGCGGCGTCTTCGAGAAGGACCGCGCACTGGCCCGCCGTTTCCAGAAGATCGACGTGGTCGAGCCCACCGTGGCCGAAACCGTGGCGATCCTGCACGGCCTGAAGACCCGTTTCGAACAGCACCACGACGTCGAATACGCGTCCGACGCCCTGCAGGCGGCGGTCGACCTCTCGGTCAAGCACATCAACGACCGCCTGCTGCCCGACAAGGCCATCGACGTGATCGACGAGGCCGGTGCACGCCAGCGCCTGCTCACCGACGAGCTGCGAAAGAAGATCGTGGATGTCGAGGAAATCGAGCTGATCGTGGCCAAGATGGCGCGCATCCCGACCAAGCAGGTCAGCGCATCGGACAAGGACGTGCTGGAAAACCTCGAGCGCAACCTCAAGATGGTCATCTTCGGCCAGGACCCGGCCATCGAGACCCTGGTGTCGGCGATCAAGCTGGCCCGCTCTGGCCTCGCCAGCCCGGAGAAGCCGATCGGCAACTTCCTGTTCGCCGGCCCGACCGGTGTCGGCAAGACCGAGGTGACCAGGCAGCTGGCGATGCAGCTGGGCATCGAGCTGGTGCGTTTCGACATGTCCGAATACATGGAAGGCCACTCGGTGAGCCGCCTGATCGGCGCGCCCCCGGGTTACGTCGGCTTCGACCAGGGTGGCCTGCTCACCGAAAAGATCGTCAAGACCCCGCACTGCGTGCTGCTGCTCGACGAAATCGAGAAGGCGCACCCGGACGTGTTCAACATCCTGCTGCAGGTCATGGACCGCGGCGTGCTGACCGACACCAATGGCCGCGAGGCCAACTTCCGCAACGTGGTGCTGGTGATGACCACCAATGCCGGTGCCGCCCAGGCGTCTCGCCGCACGATGGGCTTCGTCGAACAGAACCACACCACCGACGCGATGGAAGTCATCCGCAAGGCGTTCACGCCCGAGTTCCGCAACCGCCTGGATGGGATCATCCAGTTCGGCTCGCTGGGGCTGGACCACATCCTGCGCGTGGTGGACAAGTTCCTGATCGAGCTCGAAGCCCAGCTGCACGAAAAGCACGTCAGCCTTTCGGCGACGCCGGAAGCGCGGCAGTGGCTGGCCCAGCACGGTTTCGACCCGCAGATGGGCGCGCGCCCGATGGCGCGTCTGCTTCAGGACAGGATCAAGAGGCCGTTGGCGGACGAGCTGCTGTTCGGCAAGCTGGCCAACGGCGGTCGCGTGTCCGTGGACGTACGCGACGGGGAGCTGGTGGTCGATTCCCAGGCCGAGCCCGAGAAGCTGCTCCCCGCTACCGTCTGATTATTTCATGCGGTAGGTGATGCGACCCTTGGTCAGGTCGTAAGGGGTCATCTCGACCTTGACCTTGTCGCCGGTCAGGATGCGGATGTAGTTCTTGCGCATGCGGCCGGAAATGTGGGCCGTGATCACGTGGCCGTTCTCGAGCTTGACCCGGAACATGGTGTTCGGGAGGGTCTCGAGAACCGTACCTTCGAATTCAATGCAATCGTCTTTGGACATTCTCTGTTTCGCTGGGCGGGGGAACCGCGCTTGGAAGCCGGTGATTCTGCCATCTCCTTGCCCCACTTGCAAAAATTTGGTTAACCGCCGCTGACGCCTGCCAGTGATGCTGCCGGCAGCGGCGGCAGTCCGGACCAGTTTCCGGGACGGCCCGGACGCTCCGCCAGCTCGCCCAGGCGCGCCAGGTAGCTTGCCCGCGGAATTTCCCGGGCCCCGAGCGACATCAGGTGCGGGTTGCTTATCTGGGCATCGACCAGGGGCCAGCCCCAGCCGGCCAGCCAGTGCCCCAGCGCTGCCAGCGCCACCTTGGATCCGCCGGATTGGCCGCTGAACATGCTTTCGGCGCTGAACATCTCGCCCGAGGCGACGCCATAGAGGCCACCGACCAGGCGCTCGCCCTCGAAGACCTCGATGCTGTGGGCGTGCCCGAGCCGGTGCAGCCGGCCATAGGCCTCGCGCATGGCCGGAAGGATCCAGGTGCCGTCCTGGCCGGGGCGGGGTGCGTGTGCGCAGGCCGCGACGACGGCGTCGAAACAGGTGTCGGCCCGCACGGTCCAGGGACTCTTTCGCAGCTGTCGGCGAAAGCGCCCCGGCAGGCGGATGCCCGTGGTTTCGAAAACAGCGCGCGGATCCGGGCACCACCAGAGCGGCGGCTGGCCTTCGCTGAACCAGGGGAAGATGCCCTGGCGATAGGCCGCGCGCAGGCGTTCGGGCGAAAGGTCGCCGCCCCAGGCCAGCAGGCCGTTGGGCTCCTCAAGCGCCATCGACCCCGGCGGAAAATCCGCGGGGCGCTCAGGATGCAGGCGGGGGATCGGCAGGAAGCTCACGGTAGGGATGATGCCGCAGCACCACGTCCCGATGGGCCGCGACGGCGCGGCGCTCCTGTCCGCACCAGTCCGCCAGTGCCGCGCCAAAGGCGGTTTCGGCCACGTAGTGGTGGCTGCGGGTCAGGACGGGGAGGAAACCGCGTGCGACCTTGTGTTCGCCCTGGGCACCGGGCTCGAAGACCCGCAGGCCCTCGCGCAGGCAATAGTCGATGCCCTGGTAATAACAGGCCTCGAAGTGCAGGCCTGGCGAGGCCTCGACGGCACCCCAGTAACGCCCGTAAAGCGTGTCGCCACCGCGCAGGCACAGTGCGCCGGCGGCGATTTCCCCGTGGCGCTCGGCCAGCACCAGCACCAGCTGCCGCGGCATGGCCTGGGCCAGGTGCTGGAAGAAGGCCAGGGACAGGGCCGGGTGGTTGCCGTAGTCGGCGAAGGTGCGGCAGTAGAAGTAGTACATCGCCTCGAGGTCGGCTTCGCTGGCCTCGTCGCCATGCACGCAGCGAAACCGGAATCCGTCGCGGGCGACGCGGGTCCTTTCCTGGCGGATGTTCTTGCGCTTGCGCGGCTGCAGGTCGGCCAGGAAGGCCTCGAAGTCGGGCCAGTCGCGGTTGCGCCAGTGGTACTGGACATCATCACGCCGCAGCCAGCCGTCGCCGAAGGCGGGCGACTCGGTCTCCGGATGGAAATTCACGTGCAGGGACGACAGGCCGTCGCGCAGCGACTGGTCGCGCATCGCGCCGGCGAGCACGGGAAGGTCGTCGGGGTCGCGGGCCAGCAGCCGCGGGCCGGTGACCGGGGAGTAGGGCACCGCGACCAGCCACTTGGGGTAGTACTCCCGCCCCAAGCGATGGTGGGCCTGGGCCCATGCCTGGTCGAAAACGAACTCGCCGTGCGAGTTCGACTTCAGGTAGGCCGGCGCGGCCGCGACCAGTTCGCCGTCGCGCCAGAGGCTGGCGTGCCGCGGGGTCCAGCCCCAGGCCGGACGCAGGCATCCGTGCCGCTCCAGTCCCGCCAGGAAGCCGTGGCTGATGAAGGGGTTGGCGCCATCATGCAGGGCATCCCAGGCTTCGGCAGGGATGTCGTCGAGCCGGTCGTGGAGCCGGAGTTCGGGGGGCATGGTTAGTTTGCAGGAGCGCCTTCGGGCGCTCCTGCAGGCCGGGTTGTCATTCCTTGTCGAGGAACTTTTCCGCGTCCAGCGCCGCCATGCAGCCGAAGCCGGCGGACGTGATCGCCTGGCGATAGACCTGGTCGGCCACGTCGCCGGCGGCGAACACGCCCGGCACCGACGTGGCGGTGGCGTTGCCGTCCAGGCCCGACTTGATCGTCAGGTAGCCGTTGCGCATGTCCAGCTGGCCCTCGAACAGCGAGGTGTTCGGGGTGTGGCCGATGGCGACGAAAAAGCCCTGCACGGCGATCTCGCGGGCCACGTCGTCCTTGGTCGAACGGATGCGCATGCCGGTGACGCCCGAGGCGTCGCCCAGCACTTCGTCCACGGTGTGGTCCCAGATGATCTCGACCTTGCCGGCCTGGGCCTTGGCGAAAAGCTTGTCCTGCAGGATCTTTTCCGAGCGCAGCTTGTCGCGGCGGTGCACCAGGTAGACCTTGCGGGCGATGTTGGACAGGTACAGCGCCTCCTCGACGGCCGTATTGCCGCCGCCGATCACGGCCACGTCCTGGTCGCGGAAGAAAAAGCCGTCGCAGGTGGCGCAGGCCGACACGCCCTTGCCCATGAAGGCCTGTTCGCTGGGCAGGCCCAGGTACTTGGCGCTGGCGCCGGTGGCGATCACCAGCGCGTCGCAGGTGTATTCACCGCTGTCGCCGACCAGGCGGAAGGGCCGGCGCGACAGGTCGGCGGTGTGGATCTGGTCGAATACGATCTCGGTCTCGAACCGCTCCGCGTGCGCCTGCATGCGCGTCATCAGGTCCGGGCCCATCAGGCCATGGGCATCGCCCGGCCAGTTGTCCACTTCGGTGGTGGTCATCAGCTGGCCACCCTGTTGCAGGCCCGTCACCAGCACCGGCTTGAGGTTGGCGCGGGCGCCATAGACGGCGGCGGAATAGCCGGCCGGGCCGGAACCGAGGATGAGCAGGCGGCAGTGTTTGGGGGCGGTCATGTATGATTCTTCAGGTTCGTGGGGAGTTGTCGCGACGGCCACGTAGCTTGTAGGCCACGGCCAGGCAAATCAAGGCGAACACCGGGGCCTCAGTGTTCCGGGGCTCGCCCGGGGGGCAGTGGGCGTGATAACGCAAACTGCTGTATAAACAGCCAGCTATAACGACCTTCTGAGGCATTTTCTCTCGGTGGCGCGCACTCCAGATCGAAGCACCAACGCCGGCATGGACCGTCGCCAGAAACTCTGGCGCGAACTCGCGCTGGTCGCTCTCTCGCCGCTGCTGCTGTATCTGCTGGCGAGCCTGCTCAGTTACCACACCGACGACCCGGGTCTTTCCCGCACCGGTTCGGTGGCCGGCCCGCTGCACAACGTCGGCGGCCTGGTGGGGGCCCACCTGGCCGACCTGGCCTTCTGGTTCTTCGGCTACGTCGCCTACACGGTGCCGCTGGTGCTCGGTGGCATCGCCTGGATCGCACTTTTCGGGCTCGATTCCGACGGCGACGGCCGGGTCGATTTTGGCCCCGCGCTGCGCCTGGTCGGCATCGTCGGCTTCCTGGTCTCGGCCTGCGGCCTGGCCCACATCCTCGGCGGCGCCGCGCCCGACCTGCCCGAAGGGTCCGGCGGCATCCTGGGCCAGCTGGTCGGCACCTCGATGCGCCGGGTGTTCGGCGGCATGGGCGGCAACCTGTTCCTGATCTCGGTGGTGCTGATGTCGGTCACCCTGGCCACCGGCCTGAGCTGGTTCGCCCTGATGGACTGGATCGGCGGCAAGGTCCTGGCCCTGTACGAACGCCTGGGCAAGCGCACCCGCCAGGCCGCCGAATGGCAGCGCGCCCGTGTCCTGCGCGAGGAGCGCGAGGAAGTGCGCAAGGTCGATTCGGCCAAACGCGCCAAGCGCGAACCGGTGCGCATCGAGCCGCCGGCAAAGCCGGTCATCGAAAAATCCGAGCGCGCCCAGCGCGAACAGCAGATCCCGCTGTTCAACGTCGGCGGCGGCGAGGGCCTGCCGCCGCTGTCGCTGCTCGACGACCCCAAGGAACAGCCCAAGGGATATTCGGAAGAAACCCTGGAAACCCTGTCGCGGCAGATCGAGTTCAAGCTCAAGGACTTCCGCGTCGAAGTGCAGGTCGTCGGCGCCTACCCGGGCCCGGTGATCACCCGCTTCGAGATGGAGCCGGCGCCGGGCGTGAAGGGCAGCCAGATCAGTTCGCTCGACAAGGACATCGCCCGCGGCCTGAGCGTGAAGTCGGTGCGCGTGGTGGACGTCATCCCGGGCAAGTCGGTGGTGGGCCTGGAAATCCCCAACAGCCACCGCGAGATGATCTACCTCAGCGAGATCCTGCGCTCGAAGGAATACGACAAGCTGGCCTCGCCGCTGGCGATGGCGCTGGGCAAGGACATCGCCGGCCGGCCGGTGGTGGTCGACCTGGCCCGCATGCCGCACCTCCTGGTCGCCGGCACCACCGGCTCGGGCAAGTCGGTGGGCGTCAACGCCATGGTGCTGAGCCTTCTTTACAAGGCCAGCGCCAAGGACGTGCGCATGCTGATGATCGACCCGAAGATGCTGGAACTGTCGGTCTACCAGAACATCCCGCACCTGCTGGCGCCGGTGGTCACCGACATGAAGGAGGCCGCCAACGGCCTGCGCTGGTGCGTGGCCGAGATGGAGCGCCGCTACAAGCTCATGAGCGCGGTCGGCGTACGCAACCTGGCCGGCTTCAACCGCAAGGTCAAGGACGCCCAGGACGCCGGCCAGCCGCTGATGGACCCGCTGTTCCGGCCCAACCCGGACCTGGACGAAGTGCCGCGCCCGCTCGAGGCGCTGCCCTACATCGTCGTGTTCATCGACGAATTCGCCGACATGATGATGATCGTCGGCAAGAAGGTCGAAGAGCTGATCGCCCGCCTGGCGCAGAAGGCCCGCGCCGCCGGCATCCACCTGATCCTGGCCACGCAGCGTCCCTCGGTGGACGTGATCACCGGCCTGATCAAGGCCAACATCCCGACCCGCATCGCCTTCCAGGTCAGCTCCAAGATCGACTCGCGCACGATCCTCGACCAGTCCGGCGCCGAAACGCTGCTGGGCAACGGCGACATGCTCTACCTGCCGCCGGGCACCGCCATGCCCGAGCGCGTGCACGGCGCCTTCGTCAGCGACGAGGAAGTGCACCGCGTGGTCGCGCACCTGCGCCAGAACAGCAAGGGCCCGGACTACATCGAGGGCGTGCTGGAGGAGGTGCAGTCGATGGGCGACGGCGTGGTGATCGGCCCGACCGGCCTGCCCGAGTCCGGCGCCGCCGGCGACGAATCCGACCCGCTCTACGACGAGGCGGTGAGGGTCGTCACCGAAACCCGGCGTGCGTCCATCTCGGGCGTGCAGCGGCGCCTGAAGATCGGCTACAACCGCGCGGCCCGCCTGATCGAGGCCATGGAAGCGGCCGGCATCGTCACCCCGCCCGAGCACAACGGCGACCGCCAGGTGATCGCACCGCCGCCACCGCGCTGAACCGGCTCCCGGCCGGGCGGTTTTAAGCCGCCGTTCAAGCGCCGCACGCGCCGTTCAGGCAAGCCGCGACACACTGGCCACCAAAGCACACCGAGGCTATCCCGATGCGTCTGTTCGTACTTCTGCTGCTTACCCTTGCCGCGCCCCTGGCCCATGCCGGTGCGCGCGACCAGCTCGACGCCTTCGGTGCCGGCATGACGGGCATGGCGGCGGACTTCGAGCAGCGCGTGCACGCGCCCGATGGCGAACTGCTGGAGTCGTCCAGCGGCAAGCTCAAGCTGCGCGCGCCGCGGCAGTTCCGCTGGGAGGTGGTGCAGCCCTTCCCGCAGGTGATCGTCGCCGACGGCACCCACGTCTGGATCCACGACCCGGACCTGGAGCAGGTGACGGTACGCATCCAGAGCCACGAGGAGCAGGGCAGCCCGCTGTCGGTGCTGGTGGATCCGACCGAGCTCGACCGCCAGTTCGAAGTGGCCGAAGGCGTGCAGTCGGACGGCATGTCCTGGCTGGCCCTGACCCCGCGCAAGCCCGAGGAATCCCCGTTCGAAAGCGCGCGCCTGGGTTTCGACGCCAATGGCCTGGTGGTGATGGAAATGAGCGACGGCCTGGGCCAGCGCACCGAGGTGCGCTTCAAGGACTGGCAGCGCAACCCGGCCTTCGACGCCACGACGTTCGCCTTCACCCCGCCGCCGGGCACCGAAGTGGTGGGCGAAATGGCCCGGGCCGCCGAAGTGATGCCGCTGGCTGACTGAAGCAACGGGGCTAAACTGGGGCCGTGAGCCGAAAAGCCTCCCCGTCCGCCCCGCTGTTCGCAGCACCCGAGGGCCTCAAGCCCCTGGCCGAGCGCATGCGCCCGGCCAGCCTGGACGACATGGTCGGCCAGCGCCGGCTGCTGGCGCCGGGTTCGGCGCTGCGCCGCGCGGTGGAATCGGGCCGCGTGCATTCGATGATCCTCTGGGGTCCGCCGGGCTGCGGCAAGACCACGCTGGCCCTGCTGCTGGCGCGTTACGCGGAGGCAGAGTTCGTGGCGATCTCGGCGGTGCTTTCGGGCCTGCCGCAGGTGCGCGAAGTACTGGCGGCGGCCGAGGCCCGGTTCGGCGAGGGCAGGCGCACCGTGCTGTTCGTCGACGAGGTCCACCGCTTCAACAAGACCCAGCAGGACGCCTTCCTGCCGCACATCGAACGCGGCAGCATCCTGTTCGTCGGTGCCACCACGGAAAACCCCAGCTTCGAACTCAATTCGGCGCTGCTCTCGCGCTGCCGCGTGCACGTGCTCGAGGCGGTGTCGGTGGACGATATCGTCGCCGCCCTGCGCCGCGCCCTGGACGACGAAACACGCGGCCTGGGCGGGCAGGGCATCGAGGTGGACGAAGCGCGCCTGCGCGACATCGCCGGCGCCGCAGACGGCGACGTTCGCCGGGCGCTGACCCTGCTGGAGATCGCCGCCGAACTGGCCGCCGACGAAGGCGGCCGCATTTCCGAAACCACGCTGGCCCAGGTGCTGGCCGACCGCACCCGGCGATTCGACAAGGGCGGCGAACTTTTCTACGACCAGATATCGGCCCTGCACAAATCGGTGCGCAGTTCGAACCCGGACGCGGCGCTGTACTGGTTCGCGCGCATGCTCGACGGCGGCTGCGACCCGGCCTACCTGGCACGGCGCATCACCCGCATGGCGGTCGAGGACATCGGCCTGGCCGACCCGCGCGGCCTGCAGATCTGCGTGGAAGCCTGGGACACCTACGAGCGCCTGGGCAGCCCCGAGGGCGACCTGGCGCTGGCGCAGGCGGTGATCTACCTGGCCAGCACCGCCAAGTCCAACGCCGGCTACGTGGCCTTCAAGGCGGCGCAGGCCGACGTGCGCGACACCGGCACCCTGGACGTTCCCCTGCACCTGCGCAATGCGCCGACCAAGCTGATGAAGTCGCTTGGCTATGGCAGCGGCTACCAGTACGACCACGACGCGCCCGAGGGCATCGCCCTGGGCCAGACCGCGTTCCCGGAAGCCATGGGCGAGCGGGTGTATTACGAACCCGTCGAGCGTGGCCTGGAAATCAAGCTCAAGGAAAAGCTCGACCGCCTGCGCGCCGCCCGCGAGGCGGCCCGCAAGGGCTGAGCCGGCTTAGCGCGGGTCGCTGTCCACGCGCAGCACCGGGTAGCGGTCCAGCGCCTGGTCATAGGACGCATGCCGGCGGTAGAAGAAGTCCAGTCGCGCCGACGGGCTGGCGGCGAAATCGGCGTCCTCGGCAAGGCGCTTTTCGAAGGCTTCGCGAAGCGCCGGATCCCCGGCGAGCATCTCCCGCGCGACGGCCTCGGCCACGTAGGCCTCCATGTATTCCTTGGCTTCGAAGTGGTTGTTGAAACGGCCCCAGGCCAGCAGCGAATCGGGGGCCAGCGGCTCGAGCAGGGCCATCACCACGCGCGAACGCGGCTGGCGGATCGGCACGAACAGCGCGCCCTTGCCCAGCGCGATGCGTTCGTCCGCCCATTCGCCGGTGACGGTGAGCCGCTGGTGGCCTTCGACCGGCGTGGCGCCGAAGGCCTTGCTGCTGGCCCGGAACGATTGCACGTCGGTCTCGCCCAGCGCAGGCAGTTCATGGAAGGCGAGGTCGTGCAGGCGCAGCTTGGCCGCCACCTGCGCGGCGTGTTCGGCCGGCACCAGGTAACCGGCACCGGGCCGCGGCACGGTGATCGCCGGCTGTATGTCGTCGCGCAGGGGAATCCGCCACAGCTGCGGCGTGGATTCGTCGTAGCGGGTCATCAGCGCGCCCGATACGTCCGAGGGTTCGCGGGTGTAGGCGTAGCCGCGGAAGTCGATCGTGCGCACCTTGTCGCTGGCTGCGAAGCTCAGCGGTGCCGGCGTGGGATCGGGCTGGCTCGCGGCCACGTCGGCGGCGCGCGCGGCGCGCTGCCAGGCCTGGCCGTGTTCGGCGATCTGCTCGATCACCGACACCACGGTGTTGCGGGTGCTGCGCACGCGTTCGGGGTAGGTGCGCCAGGAGTGGGTTTCCACCAGCATGCCCAGGCGGTTGCGCATCCAGAAGTAGCCGGTCGAGAACCGCGGCGGCGCCACCGAGTCGGTGAAACCCGAGGCGGGGTCGTCGTACACCACGAAGGACGGGTAGAACGGCAGCGGCAGCGAGCCCTGGTCGGCCAGGTCGGCGATGACGGCGTCGCGCCACTGCCGGCCGATGGCCCGCAGGGCCGGGTCGCCGGCGTACAGGGGTTCGACCATGACCGCGATGTCGTGTTCGAACTGGGCGCCGTTGGTGGCGTGCAGGTCCACCACCGCCAGCGGGTCCCAGGTGTTCACCAGGGCCAGCATGGCCTGCATCTCCGGCGCGTCGGCCTTGAGGTAGTCGCGGTTGAGATTGAGGTTCTGCGCCGTCGTGCGCCAGCCCATTTCCACCGGGCCGCGCTGGTTGGGGCGGTTCCAGGCGCTGAAGCGTTCGTGGCCGTCGACGTTGAAGACCGGCACGAACAGCAGCACCTGCTTGTCCAGCGCACCCGGCGCCGCCTCGCCCTCAAGCAGTTCGCGCAGGGCCAGGAAGCCGGCGTCCTTGCCGTCGATTTCGCCGGCGTGGATACCGCCCTGCACCAGCACCACCGGCAGGCCCTGGCGGCGCGCGGCCAGCGGATCGAGTGCGCCCGAGGTGGACGCCACCAGCGCCTTCATCGGCTGGCCCTGCGGCGTCGTGCCGAAGTCGAAGCAGCGCACCGACGCCGGGTAGCGGGCGGCGAAGGCGTCGCACAGGTCGACGACTTCCGAGTAGCGGCCGGTGCGGGTGAAACCCGATTCTTCGGCGACCGTGGTCAGCGGTGGTGCCGCGAGAGCGGGCAAAGTGGTGAGCAGGAGCAAGCTGGTGATCAGGCGCATGAGGGTCCGGGCAGTGGGGCGCAAACGCAAAGCCTACAAGTTTCCGTGCCCTGGTTTGAATTAACCTTGGCCCATGAACTGGACCCTGCTCTGGCTGGTGATGGCCGGTGGCGCACTCGGCGCCGGTGGCCGCCATCTCATCGGCGCCTGGCTGCTGCGACAGATCGGCGACGGCCTGCCCTGGGGCACGCTGGCGGTCAACCTGCTGGGTAGCCTGGCGGCGGGATTCCTGTTGGTCTGGCTGGAAGGCCGCGGCCCGGGCGCGCTGTACGCGCGCGCCTTCCTGGTGGTGGGCGTGCTCGGTGGCCTGACCACGTATTCGGCGCTGATGCTCGAATGCCTGCTGTATGCGCGCACCGCCAAACCCGGGGTGATGCTGGCTTACCTGGCGATGACCCTGGTCGGCGGCCTGGCCCTGGTCTGGGCCGGCGCACGCCTGGCCACCTGGTTGCGCCCGGTCTGAGTCCGGCTCAGAAGCGTTCGAGCACCGGCAGGTAGCGCCACTGCCCGACCGGCATCTTCGACAGGCCGACGCGGCCGATGCGCAGGCGATGCACGGCCGTCGCCTTCAGGCCCACTTCCGCGCACAGGTGCTCGAGCAGGCCCGGGCGCACGCCCTTGATGGCAAAACGCAGGCGCTGTTCGCTCTGCCAGCTGACCCGGAACGGCGCCACCGGCCAGCCCTGGAAGGTCGTGCCGCCGGTGAGGCGTTTCCAGCCATACGGCGCCAACTCGCCTTCGACCTCGACGTTGAACTCCTGCTCGATGCGCTCGCCATCCTGCTTGAGCTTCTGCAGCACCCGGCCATCCTGGCTGAAGACCATCAGCCCGCTGGCCTCCACCGGCAGGGGCATCGCCGGCTGCAGGCGAGGGAAATGCCGCTGCAGCAGGCGCCAGCCCGACGGGTCGTCGGCCCAGCGATTGGCGGGCACCAGCAGGGCCTCGGCCGGGTTCGTACCCGCAGCCGGGTCGTAGCCGGCCGGCTTGTGCAGCAGCATCGTCGCCGGCTCGGCCGGGTCGGGGCGGGCGTCGGGCAGCAGGGCCACGTTTTCGACGGTGACCGGATGCTGCGGCGCCTCGACCACGACGCCGTCCACGGTCACCCAGCCACCCTGCACGTAACGTTCGGCCTCGCTGCGCGTGCAGCCGGTGATCTCGACCACGCGGCGCGCCAGGCGGACCGGCTCGGTCATGACTTGCGGGCGGCCTTCTTCAGGTCCTTCTCCGCGCGCTTTTCCTTCGGGGTTTTCTCCGGCTTCTTCTTTTCGTTCTTTTTCTGGTTCAGGCCCTTGGCCATGGTCGTGCTCCGTGACGCCGCCACGCGGATGCGCGGCCCGGCGGGCGACAGCATGCGCCCCTGGCGCCGGAATCGCCATGATTTTCGTTGCACGGGTGTCCGGCGCGGCGCGATAATGCGCCGGCCTGTTTCATTTATGGAATGACCCCATGCTCGACCCGACCCTGCTGCGTGGCCACCTCGCCGATACCGCCGCGCGCCTGAAGCAGACCCGGGGCTTCGACCTCGACGTGGCCGGCTTCGAGCGGCTCGAGGCCGAGCGCAAGGCCATCCAGGGCCGCACCCAGGAGCTGCAGAACCTGCGCAACACCCGCTCCAAGGCCATCGGCCAGGCCAAGGCCAAGGGCGAGGACGTGGCGCCGCTGATGGCCGAGGTCGCCGGCATCGCCGACGAACTCAAGGCCTCCGAGGTCCGCCTGGACGAACTGCGGGCCGAACTCGAGGCCATCGCCCTGGCCATTCCCAACCTTCCCGACGCCAGCGTGCCGGCCGGCGCCGACGAGAAGGACAACCAGGAGGTGCTGCGCTGGGGCACGCCGCGCAGCTTCGATTTCGCGGTGAAGGACCACGTCGAGCTCGGTGCCCGCGACGGCTGGCTCGATGGTGATACCGCCGCCAGGCTCAGCGGCGCCCGGTTCACCGTGCTGCGCGGCCCGCTGGCGCGCCTGCACCGGGCCCTGGCGCAGTTCATGCTGGACCTGCACGCCGGCGAACACGGCTACCAGGAAACCAACGTGCCGCTGATCGTCAACGCCGACAGCCTGCGTGGCACTGGCCAGCTGCCCAAGTTCGAGGACGACCTGTTCGCCACCGACCTCGGCGACGACCGCCGCTACCTGATCCCCACCAGCGAAGTGCCGCTGACCAACATCGTGCGCGACAGCATCGTCGAGGACGGCGCGCTGCCGCTGCGCATGACCGCGCACTCGATGTGCTTCCGCGCCGAGGCCGGCAGCCACGGCCGCGACACCCGCGGCATGATCCGCCAGCACCAGTTCGAGAAGGTCGAACTGGTGACGATCGCGCGTCCGGAGGAGTCGGCCGCCGAGCACGAACGCATGACCGGCTGCGCCGAAACCGTGCTGCAGAAGCTGGGCCTGCCTTACCGCAAGGTGCTGCTGTGCACCGGCGACATGGGCTTTTCGGCCATCAAGACCTACGACCTGGAAGTCTGGCTGCCCAGCCAGGACACCTACCGCGAGATCAGCAGCTGCTCGAACTGCGGCGATTTCCAGGCCCGTCGCATGCAGGCGCGCTGGCGCAACCCGGCAACGGGCAAGCCCGAGCCGGTGCACACGCTCAATGGTTCCGGCGTGGCCGTCGGCCGCGCCCTGATCGCGGTGATGGAAAACTACCAGCAGGCCGACGGCAGCATCGAAGTCCCCGCCGCGCTGCGGCCCTACATGGGCAACCTGGAGCGCATTGGATGAACCACCCCGACCTCAACGACCTGCAGTTCTACGCAATGGTGGTCGAACACGGCGGTTTCGCCGCCGCCGAACGTGCCCTGGGCGTGCCCAAGTCGCGCCTGAGCCGCCGCATCGCCCAGCTGGAAAACGAGCTGGGCGTGCGCCTGCTGCAGCGTTCGACCCGCAAGTTCGCGGTCACCGAGGTCGGCCAGAGCGTCTACCGCCATGCCCAGACCATGCTGGCCGAGGCCCAGGCGGCGCGCGAAGCAGTCGACCGCGTGTCGGCGGCCCCGCGCGGCACGATCAAGGTCAGTTGCCCGGTGGCCCTGGCCCAGGAGCTGCTGGCGCCGCTGCTGCCCACCTTCATGAAGACCCACCCGCAGGTGCGCGTCCAGCTGCACGTCAGCAACCGCCGCGTGGACGTTATCCAGGAAGGCTTCGACGTGGCGCTGCGGGTGCGTTCGCAGCTCACCGAGGACGGCGAGATGGTGGCCCGCAGCTTCGGCCAGCTGCGCGAACTGCTGGTGGCCAGCCCGCGCTACCTCGACCGCATCGGTCGCCCGCAGGCGCCGGCCGACCTGGCCGGCCACACGACGCTGAGCATGAGCGACGACGACGCCCGCCAGCGCTGGACCCTGCACGGCCCCGAAGGCCAGGTGCAGCGCGTGGACCTGACGCCGGCGCTGATGGCACAGGACTTTCCGCTGCTGCTGGCTGCCGCGCGGGACGGCCTGGGCGTGGTGCTGCTGCCCGAACTCAGCTGCGCCGAAGCCATCCGCCAGGGCGAGCTGGAAGTGGTGCTGCCCCAGTGGAGCCTGCCCCAGGGCATCTGCCACGCCATATATCCTTCGCGCCGCGGCCTGCTGCCGGCGGTGCGCGTGTTCATCGATTTCCTGGCCGAGCACTTGCCGGCGAAGATCCAGGACAGCAAGCTCAAGTGCGGCACGCCCGGCGGCGTACCCTGCTGACGGGCGCCGCGGCGGAGTAGCCGCGAACGCACGAGGTTTTTTACGGAAGAGTGGCCGAGCGGTTTAAGGCACCGGTCTTGAAAACCGGCGACGGGTCAAACCGTCCGTGGGTTCGAATCCCACCTCTTCCGCCATATACAAGGCGTTCAGGCTTGCAACGGGCCTAAGCCTGTGCCCAAATGGCCCCGCATTGGGACAATTTGGGACAACGAATGGCCACCATCGAAAAGCGATCAGGCAAGGGCGGCACCACCTGGCGGGTGCGCGTGCGCCGCCTGGGCCAGCCGCAGCTCACCAAGTCCTTCGAGACGAAGAAGGCCGCCCAGGAATGGGCCACCGAGCAAGAGGCCAAAGTCTTCGCCGGCGAGCAGCTGGCATCGAGCGAGGCCCGCAAGCGCACCGTTGCCGACGCGATCGACCGCTACCTCGAAGTGACCCTGCCGCGGTCCAAGCACCGGAAGAACGCATCGGAGCAAGCCAGGCTGCTGGGCGTCTGGCGCGAGTTGCTGGGCCATCGCGCGCTAGCCGGCCTGACGCCGGCGGTAGTCGCTGAGACCCGCGACGAGCTCGCCAAGCGCACGAACAAGGCGAAGCGACCGATCAGCGGCGCCACGGTAAACCGGCACCTGACGGCACTCAGCGCGGTCCTGCGCGTGGCGTCGAAGGAATACGGCTGGCTCAACAAGAACCCGGTGGCGAACGTCTCCCGCCTGGAGGACTCCAAAGGCCGCGAGCGGTTCCTGAGCGACGCCGAGCGCGTCCGGCTGCTGCAGTCCTGTGACAAGTCCGAACTCGACGCCTTGGGCCCACTGGTGCGCCTGGCGCTGGCCACCGGCGCGCGGAAGGGGGAGCTTGCCTCGCTGGAGTGGGCGAATGTGAACCTCGAGCGTCGCACCGTGCGCTTCGTGGACACCAAGAATGGCGAGAACCGCACCGTGCCCCTGGCGCAGACCGCGGTCGACGTCCTGCGGGAGTGGCGCAAAGGGCGCCTGCCGGTAGGCCCGGTGTTTCCCCTGTCCAAGGACCAGATCGACAAGCCGTGGCGGGAGGCGAGGGCAGAGGCGGGCCTGGCCGATTTCCGCTTCCACGACCTGCGCCACAGCGCGGCCAGCTACCTAGCGATGTCGGGGGCTTCCCTGATGGACATTGCCGCCATCCTGGGCCACAAGACCCTGGCGATGGTGAAGCGCTACAGCCACCTAAGCGAGCAGCACACGACCGCTGCCGTTGACCGAATGGCCGAGAAATTCCTCGGCTGAAAGCGGCCGACCCGGGCGATTACGGCGCCCGCGCGGCCTTCCACAACCGTTCCAAACGAGAACGATCATGGCAATTGCGAATACTAGACCCAACTCTCTGCAGGTCGAACAGGCCGAAATTGCCCTCAAGAAGATCCGCGCGCTCACTGGCTTGATTTCCACCACCCAGGAAGTGCTTACAGACGATGATGTTCGCTGGACCGCCGTTGCCTTGGGTGAAATTGCGGACGAAGGCCTGAAAGCGCTGAACGCGCACGACACCGAGGGTTGAACCGGTGGTCAAGAAGAAAGCCACGGGCAATGGCGCGTCTTCGGGCGCGTCCAAGTCATCAAAGCTTCGCCCATTGTCGCCCCGCGAAATTAGGGCTCACGAGTCGCGGTCAGGGATGGTCGATGGTCGCCTGCCGGACCGGGCGATTGCGGGCCTGAAAGATTACTCGCAAGAGGTGGCGGGTGCGGTTGTTCTGGCACTCGGCCGATACCGTTTCAACGCGCAAGCGGCGGCCGCGCAACTTCAGCCATCGGAGCGTATCGCCCAGGCAAGCTCCACCCGCGAGATGATCGCGGCATTGAGAGAACGAGTTTCGGGCATGGACGCCGAACTTGACGCCTACATCGAAGACATCTGGTGGAACTCGCCATGGAACAAAGATATCCGGGCGCCCTTTCTTGCCGTCTGGCGCGACCAGATCGATCCCTGGCTGCTCCGACTTTCGGTGATGCTCGCCAAGGCGGCTGAGCAGGTCCCGCAGGGGCGCACCGGCCCGAAGGGCAAGGAGAACCGAGACCGCTTCCTGAAGGATGTCGCAGCCGCATTGCGAACCCATGCGGGTCTCGGGATTGCCCGTTCCCGGGCGGTAGCACGGGACATCGCCGAATGGTGCGGCATCCAAGCCCCTACGGACGAACGGAATCTGAAGCGTCGCATGGGGGCGTAGTTGGCTGCAGTCCACAGCCTAACCCGGCCCTCCCCGCAATGAGCCCATAGCGCCACATTGGCCCCGTCAACCGAGACGGAGGTCATGTCATGAGAAAGCTGAGGCGCGTTGCCCAGCTAAGCCGGGAGCGGGGATACACCGAACCGCAGTGCCGGTGGTGGGTTTTCCAGGCTGATTCCAACGGGCTCGCGGCCATGGGCGCAATCGTGCGCATAGGCCGCACCGTTTGGATTGATGAGGATCGATTCGACGCGTGGCTTGATTCCAAGGTCAGCGGGCCAGGTGGTGCGTTGTGAAGGGCTGGCAGCACGTCCCGGGCACCGCGCGCCGCTGGCTCATCGAGAAGGCAGTAAGGGGAGAACCCGCCTTTATCCGCAAAGAGCTCGAGGACTTTAAGGCCGAACGTGACCGGGCGGCAAAGTTCCTGGCCATCATGGACGAAACGATCGTCGACACCGAAGCGCTACTCGGCGAGGTGCACGCGTGACTCCCGCCGAGATCGCCGCGCGCCGAAACGTCTTCCAGACCAGCTCCCGGGATCTGCTGCAGCCGGTCCCTGAGATCGCAGATAGCGTGCTAGCCCAACTGATCGACCTGCGCGCCCACCCGACCCCGCGGGGCGCCGAGCGCCTGGCCATGGAGCTCGATGGGGTGCGTCGGCACTGCCTGAAGATCAAACAGGCCCTGGAATCTGAGGCGTCCGGTGGTACGCCTGCCCCGTGAACGCCCCGCGGCGCCTGGTCACGTTCGCCCGAGCGGACGAGATCGCCTTGAGCGCCACCTCTTGGCTGATCGATGGCTGGCTGGTCCGCGACACGCTGGCCGCCCTAGTCGCGCCTTCTGGCGCCGGCAAAAGCTTCCTTGCCGTGGACTGGGCCTGTCGGGTGGCTACGGGCACACCCTGGTACGGCCGCGACGTACAGCAGGGGACGGTCTTCTATCTGGCCGGGGAAGGCAGGCAGGGGCTCAGGAAGCGCATCGCGGCCTGGGAGTCGTTTCACAGATGCCCGATTACGCGTGTGCCGCTGATGATCGCGGATGGTCTGCCGGTGCTGACCGACGACGCATCCGCCGCCGGGGTGATCGACGCAATGACGGAAGCCGGCGAACACCTGTTCTACCAGGCCGGGTGCGAACCCCAGCTCGTGGTGATCGACACGCTGGCGCGCGCCATGGCCGGCGCCGACGAGAACAGCGCCCAGGACATGGGCGCGCTGATCGGCGCCCTGGATTGGATGAGGCAGGAGTGGGGGTGCACGGTCCTGGTGCTTCACCACACCGGGCATGCCACGGCAGACCGCGCGCGCGGATCGAGTGCCCTGTACGCCGCCCTCGACAGCGAGTTCCTGATCAAACCGGGCGAGAGCAGCTTCCAGCTCAAGGCCAGCAAGTCGAAGGATTGGCGCTTGCCCGATCCCTTGGCGCTGCGATGGGCCGACGTGGAGATCGCCGTGCCGAACAGCAACCCCGATGGCCCCAAGCAGATTCCCGAATCCAGCCGCGCGATCGCCGACGACGCCGGTGCAATCAAGGAGAAGGAAGGCGACGAGCTGATCCTCCACCTTCACGCGAGCGGATACAGCTGCCGCCAGATCGCAGGCCAGACCAACCGATCCAAGTCCGCCGTCGCGCGCGTTCTCAGGAAACTGTCCCACATGCCGGCCGGTGAATCCCTCCCAAACCCCAACTGTCCCGGTGGGACACCCCCTTAAAGGGGGGTCCCGGGACAGGGTTTGGGACACCTGTCCCTGTGGGACACCAACAGCGGGACAGCCTGTCCCGACCGGGACACCATCAGAGACCACTACATGGCAAGGAACGAACACAACTCCCACCGATGCGGCACGTGCCATCGGCTGATGCCGCGAAAGGCCGGCAAAGCCAAGCTCTGCTCACAGAGATGCCGGCGCGTGATGAAGGCCGAGAAGGAGGCCACCACCTCGCGCACACGTCTGGCAGGACGCCGCTGATGCAGCGCCCGCGCCCACCGACCCTAATGCGCCCCTGTGAGCGCCCAGGCGGCGGGGGGTGGGGGGAAAGTAGAAAGGACGCAATCGCTGGCACGCGCGCCCAGCCTCCTTTTTGCACAGTCAGGTTAGAAAAACAGTTTTCGACATTCCAGGAGCACCGCGTCACCTTTCCGGACCTTCTGATCCCTGCAGCCAGCACTAAGCCGCAGGGCTTGCTCATCGAAGCCAAATAGGAGCAGCAGCTACGGCTGATCGCCGTGCACGACCCAGATGCTGGGTCCGCCAACTTCGTAGAGATCGCCGCTCGACTGGCTGGCGATCCAGCAAGCGCGCAAGCTGCGCCACGCTAATTCGGAGCTAGCCTTAGCGCCGACGCCGTGGCTTTACCTTCGCCTTGCGCTTCCCGGCCCAGCCCTGTCCAGAGTGCGCCAGGGGGCCACGATCCACCGTGGACGGTCGATGAATGTTGTAGCGGCCGGGTCAAGCTACCCTGCCTCATGGGACCCGGAGCGTCAGATCCCAGCGGGCCAGCGCAGGGTTAGAGGCCACTGCCCCCGTCACAGCCGGCCAATCGGGCGTCGGAGCAGGAAGGCGCAATATCAGCCGCGCCAGCCCGTCCTAAGGCCGTCCTCAGATGCTGCGCCTAGATGTAAGGTGAAGTAGGGTTGACGAGCGGTTGACATCCCACCCCCTCGCCCCACATATAATAACACCAAGGTTATATGATGCCGCCCTGGACAGTCCTTTTCTCAGATGATGTAGCCCAGTGGCTCAAGGACCTGGACAAGGATTCCTTCAAGCGGGTCATGTCAGCTATTGAGGCGCTCAAGGCTCAAGGCCCGCAATTGGGAACGCCACTTGTTAAGCCGATAGTTACCTCCACGCATTCAAACATGAAGGAGCTTCGGATCGTAAATGGCTCCCAGAATTTCCGCATTTTGTTTGCGTTCGACCTGAAGCGTCGAGCAATCCTATTGGCCGCAGGCGACAAGGCAAAGATCGGATGGACCGAGTTTTACGACCGCTTTATCCCGATCGCAGACCGACTCTTTTCCGAGCATCAATCTGAAATCGAATCGCAGATCAAAAGGGATACCCCAAAAAAAACTGGGTCTCCCAAGAAGAAGGGGAAGAAGCAATGACAACTCTAACATTTGAGCAAGTTCTCGCCCTCCGATCCGACATCGGAAAGGGCGATCTAGCAGAGATAAAAGCAAATGCAAAGGCGCTCTTGCCGCTCGCAGCGCTTCGAGAGCGCGCCGGCGTTACTCAATCAGAGATGGCAGCTCGTCTAGGTAAGAGCCAAGCCGCAATTTCTAAGTTCGAGGGGCGTGGCGACTTTCTTATGTCGACGCTTTATCGACACGTTTCAGCAGTCGGCTGGGACCTAACCATTTCGATCAGTTCAAATGGGACAACTTTCGATCTTGTGCCAAACGAAATGGACGAGGATGTCAGCTTTTGCCTCTTCGAGAGCCGAAAAGGCAACTCTCACGCACTCGCGGAGCATGCCCGTCTTTATTCAGAAATTAAGAGCACCCCACGGCACCGTCACTTCAAGCAATGGGCTAGACCTGCTCGTTTCAGCGCAAAAGACAGAATGCTAAATCGATCTCTTGGTGAACCGGCATGAAAGCTAGCCCTCTAAAAATTGATGGACTTGAGTATCCCGTTGTATCGGTGCGAGCCACTCCTGGGGTAGAGCCGCCCGAGATCGACGAGCCACTCATACCTAAAGTGCATGCGTCTGTTGGGTTCTCTATTGACGGAAGGCACTTTGCCATTATCAATGCCAAGCAAACGAAAAGATCAAAGCACTACACCTTTGAGCTTGAGGCGTTCACAGGGTTCGAAATTGATATTGAGGCGTGCAAAGCATGCTACATGAGCGGCTGGTCACCAAACATGCTTGCGGTAAATGTGGCGCGGCTGCTCTATTCAGGCGTCCGCGAGATGCTGGCTTCAATTTCCTCCCGAGCTCCATACGGGCCAGTAACACTTCCAAGCACAACTCTTGGCCCCGAAGACGTTCATATTGAATTTCAGCCGCGCAATAAACGAGACGAAATATTGATGGAATTTTTCAATTTCTCTGCCGAGAAGATCGAAGAGCTGAACAAGCGACTGGCGGCGAAATCCATCGACAGCGGCGCTACATCACCGACCAAGAGTGCCGCCAAGAAAACTCCCCAGAAGTGAGAGATGATCTTGCCAGCACCTCCGGCTTCGACGTGAGCTAGATCGTTCTGCGAGAAAGCTCAGCTAGAAAATTGCAAAGATTGGCGAAGCCAAGTACGGGGCCAAGGCAATGGCAGAAGCCGATGAACTCATCGAACTCATTGACCGCTCGTCGCGATTCGACAACGACCTAAGGAATGCCACGAGCGGAGTTCCAGTCCCAGAGGGCCTCCGCTATCAAGCAGCAGTAGGCTGGGCCACGGCGTCTCTTGAGCATGGCCGCGGGCTGCGTGCGCTAATGCTGTTGGACAATCCCTGCGCGAGCTTTGCTCTTCTACGTCCTCAGATGGAAGCGTTCATCCGGCAGGTTTGGGTGTGCCTTGTTCCCGATGATGAGTGGTTAGCCGAGTTCTTCAATCTCAAGGATGGCGACATTCGGGAGACCAAAGAGCCTCCTGGCCTCACCAAAGCAATGCGCGAGATATCTGAAAAGGGCTTGGAGCCCTTCTCGGAGGTGGTGAAGGCCCTCGTCGACATGCTGGGCGACTCCCATCACTCCTTCACGCACAACGGTGCTCGAGCCGTCCAAATGGCCCTGAGGGGCGCCTATCGTCCAGCACAGTTTGAATTGGTCAAGTTGAGCAACGCATTTTCCCTGAACGCTGCAGCTCAGATCGTCGATTTGTGCAATCTCCCAGCCGAGAAGACTCCCGACCTTCACGGAATAGCTGCGAGGTACAAGGACTGCTTTCTGGGAGACGGACCACCACCGGTGCCTGGGGGGTAGATTTGGGGGTATCAGCACCGACTCGCCCGCCGAGAACCGCGCAGATCGAGCGTTCTGGCGCGCTATTTAATGGCCCCCACCGACTGTTACTCCTTGGCGTCGACCTGCGCTGGAGGCTTCCTGGCTAGTTCCTTTTCAGCGGCAGTTGCCTTGATAGTCGACAAGCGAGCAGCACGTTGAGCTCGAGTCACGTACCACTCCTGAAGAAGGGTTTCCACCAGTTCGGTGAGCAATTGAGCTTCGCCTGGATCGACATCGACAATCACGTTGATGTCATTTTCCATGTGGGCGCCGATGTTCCCGATTTTTCGAACAGATTGAATTGCATCCCATACATCCGGATCCACTCGATCCTCGATCTGCGCAATTTCATCTACTAGGCGGCCTGGCGTTACTTTCCAGAAGTCTCGAATTGCACCCTGCAAACACCTTTGGGATAAAGTCGCCGAAGCTTTAGGGCTCAGCTCACGAATACGGCAGGCTTCCGCGTAGTCCTCTCTGAGAGGAGAAGGTATGTAATCCGGAAAGATTTTGTGTGTCCCGTCTGGCATCAATCTCTTCTTGAGAATCACACTTGCGGATCGGACCCCAGGTATAGCGAGTCTGTAGAGCGACACGTCGAGAGTGGGCTTAGTGCATTTCGGGTTGGGGCAGATATAGAACTGGGAAAACAGTCTCATGCCGCTTTCACTGTTGGAAATGTTCACGTCATGCACGCTTAAGGAACTTCTTTCATCAGTAATCGTCACTGCTCGGCCGCAGTGCGGGCACTCCCAGTTCTCGCCTTTCATTACTCTCTCCGCGCAATTTGGGACAAATCTGGGACAACGCCGCCCCAAACCCACATTAACGGCCAATGTTGTCTATTGCGGAAGTCCTTGATTTCTCAGCGGGCGAGGGTTGTCGCAAGTTGTTGATTGTTGAGATATTTCGCTCTTGAAAACCGGCGACGGGTCAAACCGTCCGTGGGTTCGAATCCCACCTCTTCCGCCATTTCGCTGAAGGCGATACGCCCCATCAACCCACCGTAGCGACGTGCAGGCCCAGCGCCAGCACGTTGTAGCCGCCGTGGGCGATCAGGCAGGCGGGCAGGGAGCGGGTAAGCGCATAGACGGCGGCGAAGACCGCGCCCAGCATTAGCGTGCCGAGCAGCTCCGGCCCGGCTGAGGGCAGGTGGATGGCGGCGAAGGCGAACATCGACAGGGCGCAGGCCGGCCACAGGCCGATGGCGCGCTCGGCGACCGGGATCAGCCAGGCGCGGAAGGCCATTTCCTCGAGGAAGGGCGTGTACACACCGACGAGCAGGATGACCGTCAGCGAGAGCGGATCCGGCCCCAGGCCCGAAATCGCGTCGTTGCCGACTGACGTGCCCGGCCAGGCCAGGTGCAGCAGGCGTCCGAAAACTTCAATGGCTGCCAGACCGCCGATAGCGCCGGCGACGCCGACGCCCAGGGTTCGCAGCAAGGGTCGGGGCAGGTGCCAGGGCGAGGGCAGGGCGAGGGCCAGGCCAAAGCCCCAGTAGGCGATGAGCAGGCTGCCGGTGGGCAGGAGCAGGGCCAGCAGCAGGGTCACCAGGGAGTCGTTCCAGGCCGTGGGGTCGAGCGGACTGGGCAGGTCATTGAAGAGGTAGACGTGGGCTTCGCAGACCCGCACGCCCGCGCTACGTACGAGCTGGTCCAGCGTGGCCTTGGCGGCGGAGAGTTCGTACTCGCGTAGCCGCGAGAAGCCGACGGCCACGTCGTAGGCCGCGCAATCGGCGGGGCGGTGGTCCGCGTAACCTCCCGGGGCGAAGTCGCCTTCCGGAAAAACAGGGTGTTCCAGCACCGCCTCGCGGAGTGCGGCCAGCTGCGCCGGCGCACCTTGCACCCAGACCAGGCTGCGGTCGTGGTGGCTGAGCGTGGTGAGCGCCAGGAACCAGGCGGCCATCAGGCCCACCAGCAAGGCCGGGAGCAGCAGGGAAAGGGCCAGCAGGCCGAGGCGATGGACGAGGCGCGAAGGGATCATGCCGGTGGGTCGTGCGGAAGGAAGGCCAGTGTCCCCGCCGTGGCGCGCGTGGTCTGTCGGCACGTGACGTGGGCGGGGGTAGGTATTTTCGGCGCCGTGCCGGCCGGGCGGTGATCCGGGGCGCAACTTGTCAGGCAGCGATAACCAGGTTCGCGCCTTTGTCGCCGCGTAGGAAATAACCTAGCGAACAGGCGGCAAGTTGCCCTAGCGGTGCCCGCGCCGCCTCGCCTAGCGTGGGCATCGAACCCTGGGGAGGGAGCAACCATGATCCGAGTCTTCATCGTCGACGACCACGCGCTGGTGCGCACGGGCTACCGACTCATCCTCGAGCAGAGCGGCGCGGCCGAGATCATCGGCGAAGCCGCCACCGGCGAAGAGGCGCTGCCGCAGGTCCGCCGGCTGCAGCCCGACGTGGTGCTGTGCGACCTGCACCTGCCGGGCATCAGTGGCCTGGACGTCACCGAACGCATCGTGCGCGCCGACATCGGCACGCGCGTGATCATCGTCTCGATCCAGGAGGACGGGCCGATGCCGCGCCGCCTCATCGAGGCCGGTGCCTCGGGTTACCTGGGCAAGGGCTGCGACCCGCAGGAACTGGTGCGGGCCGTCGGCGACGTCTTCCGCGGCCGGCGCTACCTGGCCAGCGACGTCGCCCAGCGCATGGCGCTCGACGGATTCGGCGGGCAGTCATCGCCCTTCGACCAGTTGTCGCCGCGCGAACTGCAGGTCGCGCGCCTGCTTTGCCAGGGCCTGCGCATGGAAGAGATCGGCCGCCGCCTCAGCCTCAGCGGCAAGACCGTGGCCACGCACAAGTACCGCTTGTTCGAAAAGCTGGGCATCCGCGATGCGATATCGCTTGCCCGGCTGGCCGGGCAGCACGGCATTTCCGACCCGGCGTCCGCGCTGACGGCCTGAGGCCGGGGCCAGCAACAAGAAGGGCGCCCTGGGGCGCCCTTCTTGTTTGCATGCCGGGTTGAGCCTGGGCTCAGCCGGTCTTGTCGCTCGGCGAGGACCTGGACGCGTCCGGGTCGGCCAGCGACCAGTCCGGGGCCGACGGAGCCTGCGCCAGCTCCGGCTCGGCTTCCGGCGTGACCTCGGCGTCCACCTCAGGTTCGGCCGTGGCTTCGGCCAGAGGCTTGGTCACCGGCGCCGGTTCTTCGGCCGGCTTCTTTTCCTGTGGCGCCGGCGGCGCGTCGAACTGCGCCGGCTGCGTGCGCAGGTAGGGATTCACCGGCTCGGGATCCGGGATCAGGCTCTGCTGCACCGGCGGCGGCGCCGCCCGCGGCGCTTCGGCGACCGGCGCGGGCGCGGCGGCTTCCGCGACCTCGGGCTTGGCTTCCACGGCGGCCGGCTCGGAGGCGACGGGTTCGACCGCTACCGGCTCGGGCTTGGTCTCGATGGCAACCGCCTGCACGGCCGGCTGCGGGGCCGGCGGGGTTTCCGCGGTCGGCCTGGCCACCGGCTCGGCGTTCGTGGTGTCCGGCTTGGGCGCTTCGCTGGCCGGCGGCGGAACCGCCTCACCCGGCGCCGGCATGTCCACCGACACCACGGCGGCCGCGGAGGCGGCTACCACCGGCACGACGGCCGGGGCGGGCGGGGCGATGTCGTCGAAATCGGACTCCGCGGCGGTAACCGCCGGGGCCGAAGCTTCGGACGGCTTGCCCGATTGGGGCTGGCCGCCGGATTCGCCGGACTCTTCATCGTCGTTGCCCGACTCTTCGTTGCCATTGGCTTCGGTACCGGTATCCGCACGACGACGGCGACGGCCACCACGACGGCCGCGGCGGCGGCGGCTGCTGCCCTCGCTGGCATTCGCAGCGTCTTCGCCGTTGCCTTCCTTGCCGTCGTCCTGGTTCAACAGCGCTTCGGCCTTGGCGGCATCGGCATCGTCGCCGTCATCCAGACCGGCGGCCACGCCACCAGCGGCGATGGCGGCCTGGCGCGCTTCGCGGCGCTCTTCTTCGCGCTTGAGGTTTTCCAGGCGCTGCTGTTCGCGACGCTCGGCTTCCCGCTTCTGGTTCTCTTCCCGACGCTGCTGGGCCTCGGCGCGTTTTGCTTCGTCCTGGCGCTTCTGGTCTTCGCTGCGCTCGGCCTTGGGCGTCCTGGTCTTGGCCGGCTGCTGCGCGGTCTTGCCACCGCGGTCGCGCTCGATGCGGTCACGACGACCGCCGCGTTCGCGGCGGCCACCACGCTCACCACGCTCACTGCGGTCGGGACGATCGCTGCGCTCACCACGATCACCGCGATCATTGCGGCGGGGCTTCTTGTTTTCTTCGGTCGCCGGGGATTCGTCACCGGTGAACAGCGCCGCCAGGCGCGCGAAGAAGCCGCGCTTGGCCACCGGGGCCTGAATGGCCGCCGGCAGCGCCACCGCCACGGGCTCCGGCGCTTCCTCGCGCACCGGCGCCGGGTTCGGCGGGCGCACGGCGGTCACGGCCGGCATGTCGGGAACGTTGATGTGCGACTTGGTCAGCGCATGCACCGCCAGCTTGCGCGGCGTGGTGCGGTGGTAGCTGGGACGGGCGCTGTCCTCGCCAAGCTCGTTGTCGCGCAGGCGGCTGATGTTGAAATGCGGGGTCTCGAGCTGGTCGTCGGCCACCACCACCACGGGCGCGTCGTGCCGGGTCTCGATCTCGACCAGGGCGCGGCGCTTTTCGTTGAGCAGGTAGTTGGCGATTTCCGGCGGAGCCTGCACCAGCACCTGCCCGGTGTTTTCCTTCATGGCGTGTTCTTCGGCCAGGCGCAGGATCGACAGCGACAGCGATTCGACGCTGCGCATGCGGCCATGGCCTTCGCAGCGCGGGCAGACCACCTGGCTCGACTCGCCCAGGCTCGGGCGCAGGCGCTGGCGGCTCATTTCAAGCAGGCCAAAGCGCGAGATGCGGCCGATCTGGACGCGGGCGCGGTCCTGCTTCAGGGCCACCTGCAGGCGCTCTTCGACCTGGCGCTGGTGTTTGCCCGACGCCATGTCGATGAAGTCGATCACCACCAGGCCGCCCAGGTCGCGCAGGCGCATCTGGCGGGCCACTTCGTCGGCGGCCTCGAGGTTGGTGTTGAACGCGGTCTCCTCGATGTCGCCGCCCTTGGTGGCGCGCGCCGAGTTGACGTCGATCGCGGTCAGGGCTTCGGTCTGGTCGACCACGATGGAACCGCCCGAGGGCAGGCGCACCTGGCGCTCGTAGGCGCCTTCGATCTGCGACTCGATCTGGTAGCGGTTGAACAGCGGGGTGGGGTCTTCGTAGAACTTGAGCTTGCGCAGGTTCTGCGGCATCACCGACTGCATGAAGTCGCGGGCCTCGTCGAACATCTCCTGGGTATCGACCAGGATCTCGCCGACGTCGGCGCGCAGGTAGTCGCGCAGGGCCCGGATGATCAGGCGCGATTCCTGGTAGATCAGGAACGGGGCCGGCTTGGACAGCGCGGCGTCGGTGATCGACTTCCATACCTGCAGCAGGTAATCGAGGTCCCACTGCAGCTCGTCGGCGGCGCGGCCGACGCCGGCGGTGCGGATGATCACGCCCATTTCCTCGGGAATGGTCAGCGCGTCCATCGCTTCCTTCAGGGCGGCGCGGTCGTCGCCCTCGACCCGGCGCGAGACGCCGCCGGCGGTGGGCGAGTTGGGCATCAGCACCATGTAGCGGCCGGCCAGGGAGATGAACGTGGTCAGGGCGGCGCCCTTGTTGCCGCGTTCTTCCTTCTCGACCTGCACCACGACTTCCTGGCCTTCGCGCAGGAATTCCTTCAGGCCGGCCTTGTTCGGGTCGACGCCGGGGACGAAGTAGTCGCGGGAGATTTCCTTGAGCGGCAGGAAGCCGTGGCGCTCGCCGCCGTATTCGACGAAGGCGGCTTCAAGCGAGGGTTCGAGCCGGACGATGCGGCCCTTGTAGATGTTGGACTTCTTTTGTTCCTTCGAGGGCTGCTCGATGTCGATGTCGTACAGGTTCTGGCCATCGACGATCGCCACGCGCAGTTCTTCGGCCTGCGTGGCATTGATCAGCATACGCTTCATGGTGGATTCCTCACGCGCTCGTACCGCGAGGAACGCCGGGGTCCGCGCCCGATGTTTCGGGCCTGGGGCGCATTGCGCACCCGGGCCTGGCAGGAACTTCCAGCGCTACAAACCTTGGGCGTACCCACGGGAGCGCTTGTTTTGTTTGTTCGGTCTTAGGGCCCGGACCCCGCCTCGCGGTGTCCGGTGTTCGCAGGCTCGCGAGCCTGCGGCAATATCCGTCCGCCTTCGGCACCGGCTAACATGGTCACCCCCGTGGGGTGTGGTAGCGGTTCCTCGGGATTCTCAGGGGTCGGCTTTTGGCCGGGGAGCCCCTGCGAAATCAGGACGTTATCTCGCCCAGTGATTGTATAGGTGCAACCCCCATGGCGGCAAACCAAGACGTCTCGACCGGCGTGAGACTGGTCCGGGTCCCGGAAGACCGGGACGGCCAGCGGCTGGACAATTTCCTGCTGCTGCAGCTCAAGGGCGCGCCCCGGAGCCTGGTCTACAAGCTCGTGCGCAGCGGCCAGGTGCGGATCAACGGCAAGCGGGCCAAGGCCGACAGCCGCCTGTCAGGGGGCGATGAAGTGCGCATCCCGCCCGTGCGCCTGGCCGAGCCGGGCGAGGTCCGGGTACCACCCAAGGGCATGCTCGAGCGCCTGGCGGCCAGCATCGTCTTCGAGGACAAGGCCCTGCTGGCCATCAACAAGCCCAGCGGCATCGCCACGCACGGCGGCAGCGGCATCAGCTTCGGTGTCATCGAGGCGCTGCGGGCCATGCGCCCGGGTGAGCCCCTGGAACTGGTGCACCGGCTCGACCGCGACACCTCCGGCGTGCTGGTGCTGGCCAAGAAGCGTTCGGCCCTGCTGGAACTGCAGGCACTGATGCGTGCCGGCGAGGACGACGAGGGCCCGTCCAAGCGCTACCTGGCGCTGCTGGTCGGCCGCGTGCCCAACGGTACCCTGACCGTGGATGCCCCGCTGCAGAAGTCGGTGCTGCAGGGCGGCGAACGCATGGTGCGGGTCGATCCGTCCGGCAAACCGTCGGTCAGCCACGTGAAGGTGCTCGAGCGCCGTGGCGGCCACAGCTTCTGCGAGGTGCGCATCGAGACCGGCCGCACCCACCAGATCCGCGTTCACGCCGCCCACCTGGGCCACCCGGTGGCGGGCGACGAAAAATACGGCGACCGCGAGGCCAACAAGCGCCTGGCCGAACAGGCCGGCCTGCGCCGGCTGTTCCTCCACGCGGCATCGATCGAATTCGCGCTGGAGAAGGGTGCCAAGCCCTACCTGCTGAACGCGCCTCTCTCGGACGACCTGGTGGCGGTGCTCGACCGCCTGGCCTGAGCAGGCTGCCGTCGTTTATTCGCCGTTTATTCGCCGGCCAGCAGCTCGGCCTTGGCGGCGCAGGTGAAGTCGTTTTCGCTCAGCCCACCGACGTCGTGGGTGGAATAACGCACCACGGCACGGTCGTAATGAACGCCCAGGTCCGGATGGTGGTCTTCAGCGTGGGCGACGTAGGCCAGGGCGTTCACGAAGGCCATGGTCCGGTAATAGTCGGGGAACTTGAAGGTCCGGGTGATGGCCTGGCCCTCGTCGGCCAGGGTCCAGCCGGGCAGGGCGGACAGGCGCGCGGACACGGACGGGGCGTCGAGCAGGTGCTGCGGGCCTTTGAGCGGCTGGCAGCGGCGATCGGCGAGTTCATTGATCGTGGTCATGACAGCGTTCCGGTGCGGGAGCAGCCAAGTATAGGCCCCGGGGCTAGAATGCACGGCATGATCAACCTGTCCGACAACGCCCAGACCTATTTCCGCCGCCTGCTCGAAACCCAGGGAGGGGATGCCGTCGGCATCCGCCTGTCCGCGGTCGAGCCGGGAACGCCGCGTGCCGATGCGCGCCTGGAGTTCTGCGACAACGGCGACCTGCTCGGCGACGAGTGGGCGATCGAGTGCGAGGGTTTCACCCTGTTCGTCGACGGCGCCAGCGTGCCCTACCTGGACTCGGCGGAAATCGATTACGCCAGCACGGCCACCGGCGGCCAGCTCAACATCCGCGCGCCGCGCATCAAGGGTGAAACCCCGGGCACCGACGCCAGCCTGGTCGAACGCGTGCGCTGGCTGATCGAGTCCGAGATCAATCCGCAGCTGGCTTCGCACAAGGGCCGGGTGGCGCTGGATTCGATCGACGCCGATGGCGTGGTTTACCTCAGGTTCGGCGGCGGCTGCCATGGTTGCGGCATGGCCGACGTGACGCTCAAGCAGGGCATCGAGAAACAGATGGTGGCCCGGTTCCCCGAAGTCACCGCCGTGCGCGACGCCACCGATCACAGCACCGGCAGCGCGCCCTACATAGCCCGGGGCTGAACGCGGGGTCGGACCGTCTTCCGGCTTAACCGTTTTTTCTCATGGTAGGTCGTTAGTCTCTCCGGGCCTTTTCCCTGCGCGTGGACCGTGACCGAAGACATCGAGACTCCCGATCCCGCGCAGGTCCTGGTCGATGCCGACCACCCCTGGCGTCCGATCCCCGACGCCGATCCGATACCGATGCGCCTGCGCATCGGCCTGTGGCTGATCATCACCGGTGGCCACCTGCTGGCGTTCTGGGTCCTGGACTCGGGCCGATGGGTGGATCCGCTGCCGCCGCCGCCGCGTGAAACCACGCTGGTGTTCCTGGAGCCCATTTCCGAGCCGGAGCCCGAGCCCTTGCCGGAACCGGAACCGGAACCGGAACCCGTGCCTGAGCCTGTTCCGGAACCAGAGCCGGAACCCGAGCCGGAACCCGAACCCGAACCCAAGCCGGAGCCCGAGCCGGAGCCGGAGCCCGAACCGGAGCCCGAGCCGGAGCCCGAGCCCGAGCCTGTTCCAGAACCTGAGCCAGAACCTGAGCCGGAGCCGGAGCCGGAGCCGGAGCCGGAGCCGGAACCCGAGCCGGAACCCGAGCCTGTCCCGGAACCCGAGCCGGAGCCCGAGCCCGAAATCGAAGTGGAACTGCCAGCCCTCGACCGCCCGGTGCTCGATGCCGTGGAGGTGCCCGAGCCGGTCTTTGATTCGCCGGTGCCGCGGCCATCGCCGGTCACCGTGGACATCGCGATCGAGGACGCGCCGCCGCCGCCCGAGCTGGCGCGCGTCCAGGCCCAGGCGCCGAGCATCGAACCCACGCCACGCACCGACCTGCCCAGGCCGACGCCCGGCGTCGCGTTGGCGCCGGTGCTCGACACCACCGACATCGAGCGCACCCGGCCGACGGTGGATTTCGAGCCGCTGGATCCCGACAAGAAAAAGAAGACCCGGATCGTCATCGACCCGATCACGCTCGAACCGATCGAGATCGACGAAGCGACGGCTGCCGGCGAGTCCCCGCCGCCGCCGCCATCCCCCGCGCAGCAGGCGGCGGACGTGTGGGCGCCGCAGACACGCTCGGGCTCTCCGGCGCTCCAGGCGGTCGAACCCACGCCAAGTCGCGGCTCGCTGTCGCTGTACAACCCGGACGGCTCCCTGGCCTTGCCCGATGAGGTGCGCGAACAGGTCGCCGAGTCGGGCGGTGACGACCGCCGCTTCGGCTTCCGCCAGCCGGGCCTGGAGGAGGCCGAGAAGTTCATGAAGCGTCGCAAGGTGCTCGAATACGAACCCACTCGCTTCGACGCCGCCTGGCGTCCCAGCAACGACCTGCTCACCGAATTGCTGGAAAAGGCGGTCGAGGCTTCCGCGATGCAGGTGGACATCCCGATCCCGGGCAGTCCCGGATCCAAGGTGCGCTGCGTGGTGGTCCTGCTCGCCGCCGGCGGCAGCTGTGGCATCGTCAATGCCAACGACAACGACGCCGTGATCAACCCCGGAGACGACCCCGCGACGCTCAGCCCGGAAGAACAGCGCCAGTGTGCCCTGTGGTGGGAGCAGATCGTCGACCCGCAAAGCCATGCCGCGTGGCGGCGTACGCGCGCCCTCTATGACATCGAGTGCCGCAAGCCGCCGGCCAGGGACACCATGCCCCCCGGCTAGGGCCCCCAAACAAAAGGCCCCGCGTTGCGGGGCCTTCCGGTTTGCGGCGACAGCCTCGCGTCTAGCGCTGGTCGACGTCGCTCAGGTCCTGCAGGTCGCCTTCCTGCGCCGCGTAGAACGCCGACAGGTCGTCGATGTCCTCGTCGGTGAGGGCGGCGGCCATGCCGGCCATGATCGCGTTCTGGCGATCGCCCGAACGATAGTCGTGCAGCGCCTTGGCCAGGTACTCGGGGTACTGGCCGGCCAGCTTCGGGTAGGTCGGGTCCAGCGACTCGTTGCCGGTCGGGCCGTGGCAGGCGGCGCAGGTCTTGGACTTTTCCTGGCCGGCGGCGACGTTGCCGGTCGGGCCGGCGGCGACGGCCGGGCATGCCAGGGCCAGCAGGGACAGGGCGGCGAGGGTACGGATGGAATTCATATGCGAGGCCCTCACTTCTCGGTCTTCACACTGGACAGGTAGGCAGCGATGTCCGCGATCTCCTGGTCGGAGAAGGACTCGGCCTGGGCCCGCATGGTCGGGTGCTTGCGCTCGCCCTTCTTGTACGCGGCGAGGGCGGCGACGAGGTAGGCCTCGTTCTGGCCGCCGACCTTCGGGACGCGGTAGGTCGGGTAGGCGTTTTTGTAGTCTTCGATGCCGTGGCAGCCGGTGCAGGTATAGAACAGCGACTTGCCGTTCTCGGCATCGCCGCTGGCGGCGGCGGGCAGGGCGGCGAGGGCAAGCGCCAGGCTGGCGGCGGGCAACAGGATTCGCTTCATCAGTGTTTGTTCCGGCTCTGAAGGGTCGGATGGTGCGGCGTAAACCGAAAGTATAGCCGGAGCATCCTTCCCGAGACGAGGGGTAGGGCCGACGCCGCCGCAACCCTTCTTCACCGGTCGGCATCCTGACTTCCGGCATGTGCGGGTCTCCGGGCCCGTCCTGTACTGTTCTATTCAACTACAACACCCCAGCCAGAAGCCGCCCCCATGAAGACTTCCCGTACCGTGACGCCGACCCATTCCCTCGCCGCGCTGGCCCTGGCGATCTCCCTGGTGCTTGCGGGCTGTGGCGGGGCCGAACCGCCGGCCGAAGGCGAGGCCAGCGAGGCCGAAACCACCGCCCAAGCCGAAAAGGGCAAGACCGACGAAAAGAAGGTCGATGCCGTGCCGGTCGAAGTGGCGGCGGTCGCCAAGCGCCCGATAGCAGCCAGCTTCACCGGCACCGCCAACCTGGAAGCGCCGGGCGAGGCCCAGGTCGTCGCCAAGACCTCGGGCGTGCTGCTGCAGCTGCTGGCCGAAGAGGGCGACCAGGTGAAGGCCGGCCAGGTGCTGGCCCGCATCGACCCCGAGCGCCCGCGCCTGGAAATGGAGCGCGCCCGCGCCACCGTGCGCAAGCTCGAGAACAACTACCGCCGCTCGCAGGAACTGCTTGAATCCAAGCTCGTCAGCGCCGAAGCCAGCGACCAGATCCGCTACGACCTCGAGGCCGCGCGCGCGGCCTACCAGCTGGCCCAGCTGGAGCTGTCGTACACCAATATCGTCGCGCCCATCGACGGCGTCATCGCCGCCCGCGCGGTCAAGCCCGGCAACCTGATCCAGCTCAATTCCAGCCTGTTCCGGATCGTCGACACCTCGCGCCTGGAAGCGGTGCTCAACGTGCCCGAGCGTGACCTGGCGACGATGCAGGAAGGCCTGACGGTGCGCATGACCGCCGACGCCATGCCCGGCGACGTCTTCGAAGGCGTGATCGACCGCGTCAGCCCGGTGGTGGACGCCGGCAGCGGCACCTTCCGCGTGGTCACCGCCTTCCCGGGCGGCGAAGGCCTGCGCCCGGGCATGTTCGGCCGCATCGAGGTCGTGTACGACCAGCGCAGCGACGCGCTGACCGTGCCGCGCTCGGCGCTGCTGCAGGATGCCGGTGAGACCGCGGTGTTCGCCGTGCGTGACAGCAAGGCCGTGCGCGTGCCGATCGAGCTCGGCCACCTGAGCGGCGAACTGGCCGAGGTTCGCAAGGGCCTGGTCGAAGGCGACCAGGTGGTCACCGCCGGCAAGGTCGCCCTGCGCGACGGCGCCGCCGTCGAAGTGCTGAATCCGCCGACCGCCGCCAGCCTCGACGCGGCCCAGGTCGCCGACGCGGCCAAGGCCGGCCGCTGACATGAGCCTCGCCGAGTTCTCCGTCCGCCGTCGCGTCACCGTGTTCATGGTGACGCTGACCTTCGTCCTGTTCGGCCTGATTGGCCTCGGCGCGCTGCCGGTCAACCTGCTGCCGGACCTGAGCTATCCCACCCTGACCGTGCGCACCGAATACACGGGTGCGGCACCGGCCGAGATCGAAACCCTGATCAGCGAACCGGTCGAAGAGGCCGTGGGCGTGGTCAAGGGCCTGCGCAAGCTCAAGTCGGTGTCGCGCACCGGCCAGAGTGACGTGGTGCTCGAGTTCGCCTGGGGTACCGACATGGATCGCGCCGGCCTGGAGGTGCGCGACAAGCTCGAAACGCTCAACCTGCCGCTTGAGGCCGAGCAGCCGGTGCTGCTGCGATTCAACCCGTCCACCGAGCCGGTGATGCGCCTGGTGCTGTCCGACGCCGCCCAGCAGACCAGCGATGCCTCGCTGGTGCGGCTGCGCCGCTATGCCGACGAAGAACTCAAGAAACAGCTCGAGCCCGTTGAAGGCGTGGCCGCGGTCAAGGCCGGCGGTGGCCTGGAGGACGAAGTCCAAGTCGAGATCGACCAGCAGAAGCTGGCGCAGCTCAACCTGGGCATCGGCACCATCATCGACCGCCTCGGCGCCGAGAACGTCAATATTTCCGGCGGCCGCATCGAGGACGGCACCCAGCGCTACCTGGTGCGCACGGTCAACCAGTTCGCCGACATCGAACAGATCCGCGACATGCTGGTCACGGCGCGCACCGCCGGCGGCGGCAATTCCGCGGCCCAGGAAGCCGCCGCGGCCGCGGCGCGTGTTGCCGCAATGACCGGTTCGGCCGAGGCCCTGGCCGCGTCCGCGTCGGCACAGAGCGCCGCCACCGGCGGCGCCAACGTCGCCGGTGGCGGCCAGGCGATCCGCCTTGGCGACGTCGCCACGGTGACCCAGGGGTTCAAGGAACGCGAATCGATCATCCGGCTGGCGGGCAACGAAGCCGTCGAGCTGGCGATCTACAAGGAAGGTGACGCCAACACCGTCAGCGTCGCGGACGCGGTGCACGCCAACCTCGAGCGGCTGCGCCGCGAGCTGCCGGCCGGCATCGAGCTGACGGTGGTCGACGACCAGGCCGTCTTCATCCGCCAGGCCCTTGCCGACGTGCGCTTCGACGCCCTGTTCGGCGGCGGTTTGGCAATCCTTCTGATCTTCTTCTTCCTGCGCGATGGCTGGAGCACCTTCGTCATTTCGCTGTCGCTGCCGATTTCCCTGATCGCCACGTTCTTTTTCATGGACCAGTTCAGCCTCAGCCTGAACGTGATGTCCCTGGGTGGTCTCGCCCTGGCCACTGGCCTGGTGGTGGATGACTCGATCGTGGTGCTCGAATCCATCGCCAAGGCCCGCGAGCGCGGGCTGGGAATCGTCGAGGCGGCGGTGGCCGGCACCAAGGAAGTCAGCATGGCCGTCGTGGCGTCGACGCTGACCAACGTCGCGGTGTTCCTGCCGCTGGTATTCGTCGAAGGCGTGGCTGGGCAGTTGTTCAAGGACCAGGCGCTGACCATCTCGATCGCCATCCTGATGTCGCTGGTCGTTTCGCTGACCCTGATCCCGATGCTGTCCTCGCTCAAGGCGAAGGCGCCGCTGGGTTTCCCGGACGAGGCGCCGGTGTCCCAGGCCGAGCCCAACAGCGCGTTGCTGCGCATGGGCCACCGGGTTCGCTATGGCCTGGGGTCCCTGATCGGGATCCTGGTGTTCGCCATCTCCTGGCTGGTGACGACGCTGTTCCGCGCCGTCATCGTGCCCCTGGGTCGCGTGCTGTCGTGGGTCGGCGGCTACGTGATGAAGCCCTACGACTGGGCCGAACGTCGTTACGCGCGGCTGCTGCCGGCGGCCCTGGCCCGCCCGGGCCGGGTGCTTGCCTCCGCCGCGCTGGCCTTCGTGCTGGCCCTGGCCCTGGTGCCGACCCTGGGCCTGGACATGATCCCGCAGCTGGCGCAGGACCGCTTCGAGATGACCGTCAAGCTGCCCGCCGGCACGCAGCTGCGCGACACCGATGCGCTGATGCGCACGGTGCAGCAGCAGCATGCCGGCGAGCCTGGCGTGCGCGCGCTCTACGGCGTCAGCGGCAGCGGCACGCGACTCGATGCCAGCCCCACCGAATCGGGTGAAAACATCGGCACCCTGACCGTGGTGCTGGGCGAGGGTTACGACGAAGCCACCGAAGCGGCGGCGACCGACAGCCTGCGCCGGACGATGGAGCAGCGATTCCCGGGCGCCGAAGTCAGCTTCGGCCGGCCGGAGATCTTCAGCTTCTCCACGCCGCTGGAAATCGAGCTGCACGGCGCCGACCTGGGCGACCTGGAGCAGGCCGGCCAGCGCCTGGTGGCGCTGATGGAAGGCTCCGACCGCTTCGTGGACATCAAGTCGTCGGTGGCCGAGGGCTATCCCGAGATCCAGATCCGCTTCGACCAGCAGCGGGCCGCGGCGCTGGGCCTGACCACGCGCCAGGTCGCCGACCAGGTCGTGCGCAAGGTGCGCGGTGAAGTGGCGACCCGCTACAGCTTCAACGACCGCAAGATCGACGTGCTGGTGCGTTCCCGCGAGGACGACCGCGCCTCGGTGGACGACATCCGCAAGCTGATCGTCAATCCGGAGGCCACCGTGCCGGTGACCCTGGACGCCGTGGCCGAGGTCATCCAGACCACGGGTCCCGGCGAGATCCGCCATGCCAACCAGGGCCGCGTCGCCGTGGTGTCCTCGGGCCTGGCCTACGGCGACCTGGGCTCCGCCGTGGCCGAAGTCGAACGCCTGGTGGCGGAAAACCCGCTGGGCACCGGCGTCGGCATGCGCATCGGTGGCCAGGGTGAAGAGCTCGCCGCGTCGGTGGCCTCGCTGGTCTTTGCCTTCGGCCTGGCGATCTTCCTAGTCTACCTGGTCATGGCGTCGCAGTTCGAGTCGCTGCTGCATCCCTTCGTGATCATGTTCACCATCCCGCTGGCCATGGTGGGCGCGGTGCTGGCGCTGTTCATCACCGGCGCGACGCTGTCGGTGGTGGTCTTCATCGGCCTGATCCTGCTGGTGGGTATCGTGGTGAAGAACGCCATCATCCTGATCGACAAGGTCAACCAGCTGCGCATCGCCGGCGTGCCCAAGCACGACGCCATCCTGCAGGGCGCCTCCTCGCGCCTGCGCCCGATCGCGATGACGTCGCTGACGGCCCTGCTGGGCTTCCTGCCGATGGCCCTGGCCACCGGTGAGGGCGCCGAGGTGCGCGCGCCGATGGCCATGACGGTCATCGGTGGCCTGGCGGTGTCGACGCTGCTGACCCTGGTGGTGATTCCGGTGGTCTACAACCTGCTTGACCGCCGCAGCGACGAAAGTTACGTCGCCCGCGCCAAGCCCATCGTCATCGAGGAAGATGGCGGCGAACCGGAAGGTGCGCGCGCATGACCATCGCCGAACTCAGCCTGCGCCGGCCGGTGTCGGCGATCATGTTCTTCGTGTCCATGGTGGTCATCGGCCTGATCGCCGCCTTCCGCCTGCCGCTGGAACAGTTCCCCGATCTCAATGCGCCCTTCATCGCGGTCGAGCTGCCGTACCCGGGCTCGACCCCTGACGAGGTCGAGCAGAGCCTGGTGCGCCCGGTCGAAGAGGCCCTGTCCACCCTGCAGGGCATCAAGAACCTCAACTCGATGAGCCGGGCCGATGGCGGCAGCGTCTGGATCGAGTTCTCCGACTGGGACCGCGACGTCGAAGTGCTGGCCTCGGAGGCGCGCGAGCGCATTGACGCCATCCGCGACGAACTGCCGGACGACTTCCAGCGCTACCGGGTGATGAAGTTCTCGACCAGCGACGAACCCGTGCTGCGGGTGCGCCTGGCCAGCGAACGCGACCTCACCAACGAATACGACCTGATCGACCTCAAGCTCAAGCGCCGGCTCGAGCGCATGCCGGGCGTCGCCCGCGTCGATATCTCCGGTGCCACGCCCAGCGAAGTCGAGGTGGCGATCGACCCCGACCGCCTGGCGGCGCATGGCCTGAGCCTCAACGAACTGGCCATGACCCTGCAGGGCGTGAACTTCTCGGTCTCGGCCGGCACCATCGAGGACGGCGCTCGCCGCCTGCGCGTGCAACCGGTGGGCGAGCTTCGCGACATCCAGGAGCTGCGCGAACTGGTGGTCGGCGCCAACGGCCTGCGCCTGGAACAGGTCGCCGACGTGCGGCTCAAGCCCCAGCGCATGAATTACGGCCGCCGCCTTGAGGGGCGCCCGGCGGTCGGCATCGACGTCTTCAAGGAACGCAACGCCAACCTGGTGGAGGTTTCGCGCACGGTCATGGCCGAGATCGAGCAGATCGGCCGGGAGTCCGATTTCAAGGGCGTGCGCATGATCCTGATCGACAACCAGGGCGACAACGTCACCGGTTCGCTGCTCGAACTCACCGAGGCCGGCATCATCGGCCTGGTGCTGTCGGTGGCGGTGCTGTTCTTCTTCCTGCGGCACTGGCCGTCGACGCTGATGGTCAGCCTGGCGATCCCGATCTGCTTCATCATGACCCTGGGTTTCATGCACTTCCTGGGCGTGACCCTGAACGTGCTGACGATGATGGGCCTGCTGCTGGCGGTCGGCATGCTGGTGGACAACGCCGTGGTGGTGGTGGAGAGCATCTACCAAGAGCGCGAAAAGCACCCGGGCAACCCGCGCTACGCCTCGATCATCGGCACCAAGCACGTGGCCATCGCACTGTCGGCCGGCACCCTGTGCCACTGCATCGTGTTCGTGCCCAACCTGTTTGGCGAAACCAACCAGATCAGCATCTTCATGGTGCAGATCGCGGTCACGATCACGGTGTCGCTGCTGGCCTCGTGGCTGGTGGCGATCAGCCTGATCCCGATGCTGTCGGCGCGCATGAAGACGCCGCCCGCGGCCACGGCCCGCACTGGCCTGATTGCGCGCATGCAGGACCGCTATGCCGATTTCCTGGACTGGACGCTGCGCCATCGCTGGACCAGCGTCGGCGGCATCCTGCTCATCGTGGCCGTCAGCGTGGTGCCGATGACCCAGACCAAGACCGACTTCTTCTACCAGGAGCCGGGCCGCGAGCTGGACATGTTCTACCGCTGGAACGGCGCCTACTCGCTGCCGCAGATTTCCGAGGAAGTGCTGCGGGTCGAACGTTTCCTCGACCAGAACCGTGAGGAACTGCAGATCGAGCAGATCTACTCCTGGTACAGCGAACAGGGCTGGGCCGGCACCAAGGTCACGCTGCGCAACGAAGGCGGCGGCCTGCGCGACCCGCTCGAGATCATGGATCAGATCCGCAAGGACATGCCCAAGTCGGCTCGCGCCACCGTCGGCTTCGAACAGGGCGGACGGCAGGGCGGGGGTGGCAACAGCGACACGGTGCAGGTGTCGCTGATCGGTGACTCGTCCGAACAGCTCAAGCGGCTGGCCGAGGAAATCGTGCCCCTGCTCGACCGGCGCACCGAACTGCGCGACGTGCGCGTGGATACCGGCGACGAAAACTCGGAGCTGGCGATCAGCGTCGACCGCGACAAGGCCCTCACCTATGGTTTCAGCGCCGAGGAAGTTGCCCGCTACGTCGGCACCGCGCTGCGCGGAACGCCGCTGCGCGAGTTCCGGCGCGGCGAGTCCGAGGTTCCCGTGTGGGTGCGTTTCGACGGCTCCGAACAGTTCGGCGTCCAGGACCTGGCCGGCTTCACGCTGCGCGCCCCCGATGGCACGGCGATCCCGCTGCTGGCCCTGGTGCGGGTCGACACCCAGGAAGCCGCGACCCAGGTCTTCCGGCAGAACCGCCGCACCACGCTCAACATCCAGTCCAACCTGGGCGAGGGCGTGACCGCGCCCGATGCCCGCAAGGCCATGGAAGAGGTGCTGGGCGGGCTGAGCCTGCCGCCGGGCTACCACTGGAGCTTCGACGGCATCTTCCGGCAGAACGACGAAGCCGGTGCGCAGATGGCCTTCAACACCCTCATCGCCCTGCTGATGATCTATGTGGTGATGGCGGCGGTGTTCGAGTCGCTGCTGTTCCCGGCGGCGATCATGAGCAGCATCGTGTTCTCGATCTTCGGGGTGTTCTGGCTGTTCTGGATCACCGGCACGGTGTTCACGATCATGGCCTCGATCGGCATATTGGTGCTGATGGGCGTGGTGGTGAACAACGGCATCGTGATGGTCGAGCACATCAATACGCTGCGCCGGAAGGGCATGGACCGGACTACGGCCCTGGTGCAGGGCAGTCGAGACCGCCTGCGGCCGATCCTGATGACCATGGGCACGGCGATCCTGGGTATGGTGCCGATCGCGCTGAGCACCACCCAGATGGCCGGCAGCGGCCCGCCGTATTACCCGATGGCGCGCGCGATCGCCGGTGGCCTGGCCTTCTCCACGCTGGTGAGCCTGCTGTTCCTGCCGACCATCTACGCGATCCTGGACGACATGAGCCTGGCCGTCTCCCGCCGCATCGCCCAGGCCCGCGCCAAGGCGCCGCTGGGCGGGGCGGTGGTCAGCGGCTGACCGGACTCAGGCCAGCTGGCTGAGCAGGGTGGCACCGCCTATCCACACGGCGACGGCGGTGCCCAGGCTGGTCAGGAAGAAGTTGACCAGCACGCGGGCGACGCGGTTCTTCCACCAGCCGCTGATGTGGCCGGTGTCGTCGCGCAGGCGCAGGAAGTCGGCATAGGTCGGCTTGCGCACCCAGGCTTCCACGAGGGCGCTGACCGTGCCCGAGGCCAGGGCCGGGTGCAGCGGCGTCAACGGCGATGAAACGGCCGCGGCCAGGATGCTCAGCGGATGCCCGCCGGCCGCCAGGCAGCCGAGCGCACCGCCGGCGGCGGTGATCAGGGCCCACTGCAGCACCAGTTCACCGCCCAGCTCGGCGCCGCCCTGCCAGAAGCCCCAGGCGAAGCCGCCCAGCAGGAACACCGCCAGCACGATCGTGAACCACGGGATGTCGCTGCGGCTCGGCAGTTCGTTCAATGCGTCCAGCGCCGGCTGCGGCGCATCGTTGTTGCCACGCAGGTGTTCGGCCAGGCCCTTGAGGTGGCCGGCGCCGACCACCGCCAGCACCTCGCGGCCACCTTCGTCGCCGACCTGGCGCAGGCGGTTGGCCATGAACTGGTCGCGCTCGGCGATGATGGCCCGGTACAGCGGCGGGCTGCCGGCGGCGAACTCGCCGAAGCTTGCTTCCAGGAAGTCGCCCTTCTTCAGGCGTTCGATTTCATCCTCTTCCACCGACTCGTCGGCCAGCAGGCTCGCGCCCAGGCCGGCAATGAGCTTGGTCCGGCCCCAGAAGCCCAGCGCGCCGAAGGCGCGGCGCAGGGTGATGCCGACGTCGCGGTCGACCAGGGCCAGGCGCAGGCCGCGTGCCTGCGCGCCGACGGCGGCGGCCTTGAGCTCGGCGCCCGGTTCGACATTGAGTTGTTCGGCCAGGCGCCGCTGGTAGGCGGCCAGGGCCAGGTTGGCGGCGACCAGGCCGGTCTTGCCCTCGCGCAGTATCTGGAAAAGGTCGAGCTTCGACAGCGCGTCGGGATCGGTCAGGGCGCGGTGGCGCTGGGCGTCGAGTTCAACCGCGATGGTGTCGTAGCGGCCGCTGGCAAGCGCGGCTTCCACCGCGTCGATGCTGGCCTGCGACACGTGCGCGGTGCCCAGCAGCGTGTAGCGCACGCCGTCGCGCTCGACGATGGCATGGGGCTGGTCCTGCAGGCCGTCCGGGACGGTGCCGTTGGCGGCGTTCAATCCCGGTACCGCTTGAGCAGGTCGCCGTAGGCGTCGATGCGGCGGTCGCGCAGGAAGGGCCAGATGCGACGCACGTCCTCGCTGCGGGCCAGGTCGACATCGGTCACCAGCACTTCCGGGGCGTCGGTGCCGGCTTCGGCCAGGTATTCACCCTGCGGGCCCAGCACGTGGCTCGAGCCCCAGAAGCGGATGCCGGAAGTGCCGATCGGCGAAGGCTCGTGGCCGACGCGGTTGCAGCTGAGCACCGGCAGGCCGTTGGCCACCGCGTGGCCGCGGTGGCTCAGGATCCAGGCGCCGCGCTGGCGGTCCTTCTCGCCCGGCTCGTCGTCCGGGTCCCAGCCGATGGCGGTGGGGTAGAGCAGCAGGTCGGCGCCGGCCAGCGCCATCAGGCGCGCCGCCTCCGGGTACCACTGGTCCCAGCACACCAGCACGCCCAGGCGGCCGACCGAGGTGTTGATAGGTTCGAAGCCCAGGTCGCCCGGCGTGAAATAGAACTTCTCGTAAAAACCCGGGTCGTCGGGGATGTGCATCTTGCGGTACTTGCCGGCGATCGAGCCGTCGGTCTCGAAGACCACCGCGGTGTTGTGGTACAGGCCGGCGGCCCGCCGCTCGAACAGCGAGGACACCAGCACCACGGCGTGCTTTTTCGCCAGCGCGCCCAGGCGGTCGGTGCTGGGGCCGGGAATCGCTTCGGCGCGGTCGAATTCGGACGTGGCTTCGTGCTGGCAGAAGTAGGCACCGTTGTGCAGTTCCTGCAACAGCACCAGCTTCGCGCCGGCGGCCGCGGCCTCGGCGACGCGGGCCTCGATGTTGGCCAGGTTGGCCTCGACGCTGCCGTGGTCGCGGTCCTGGACCAGGGCAACACGCAGGGAATTGTTTTTCATGCCAGCAGGCCTTCGGGAAGTTGCATGGTGACGCAGTGCAGGCTGCCGTTCTGCCAGATCAGCGGCCGGCAGTTCACCGGCACGATCTCGCGGCCCGGGAAGGCTTCGGCCAGGACCTTGGCAGCGGCTTCGTCGGCGCTGTCGCCGTAGGCCGGCATCAGCACGGCGTCGTTGATGATCAGGAAATTGGCGTAGGAAGCCGCCAGGCGGCGACCATCGTCGAGCACCGGCCGGGCCCAGGGCAGCGGGAACAGGCGGTAGGGCTGGCCGTCGGCGGTGCGCAGGTCGGCCAGCTCCGCGGCCATGGCCTGCAGTTCGGCGTAGTGGCTGTCGTCGGCGTCGTCGCAGGCCTGGTAGACGATGGCATCAGGCGCCGCGAAACGCGCCAGGGTGTCGATGTGGGCGTCGGTGTCGTCGCCCTCGAGGTAGCCATGGTCCAGCCAGAGCGTGCGCGACTGCACCAGCTCGCCCTCAAGCAGTGCGGTGATCTCCGCGCGCGACTTGCCTGGGTGGCGCTCGTGCAGGCAGCGCCAGGTGCTGAGCAGGCTGCCGCGGCCGTCGGTTTCGATGCCACCGCCCTCCAGGGCGAAATCCACGCGGCGGTGGCTGGCGTCGCGGAACAGGCCCGCGGCGTGCAGCCTGGCCACCAGCTGGTCGTCGCGGCCGGCTTCGAACTTGCCGCCCCAGGCGGTGAAGTGGAAGTCGAGCAGCCGGAACCCCGGCCCTTCGCGAAGAGTGATCGGGCCGGAATCACGCAGCCAGGTGTCGTCGTAGTCGACCTCGAAAAAACGCACCTGGTTCAGATCGACGCCGGCGGAGCCCAGCTGGGCGGCAGCGCGCTCGCGCAGGGCCGGGCCGGCCACGCAGACCAGCGCCGGCTGGAAGCGCGTGATGGCGGCCACGAGGCCGACGTAGGTCTGTTCGACCTGGGCCAGGCGCTCGGCCCAGTCGGTGCCTTCGTGCGGCCACGCAAGAAGGACGGCGGACTGGGGTTCCCATTCCGCCGGGAAGCGAAGGAGTTGTGACATTCGGCTTTACTGGATGGGCTTGGGACCGATCTCTTCGGGCCGGCTCTTGGCGGCCACCGCGTCGACGACGTGGTTGTACTCGAAGTAGACCGAAAAACCGGCGTAGTCCCAGCGGGTGATCGGCGGGTTGTGCTTGCGCGAATTCGGGCCGGCGACCGGGGCATGCTTGCGCTGCGGGGCGCCGTAGGCCGCCTCGACCTGAGACATGGACTGGCCGCGGGCGGGCAGGGCGGCGGACTCGGCCTGGATGCGATCGACCAGCAGGGTGTCGGCGGACGCCGGGGACGCCTGCAGCAGCAGGCCGGTGGCCAGGGCAAAGGCCAGGGACAGGGGATGGACCTTCATGGAGCACCTCCGCGGGTTCGTCGGGATGACGGGTAGGGTCGGGATCATCGCAAAACCGGCCTGAACGCGCCATCCGCCCCCCCAGGGGCCGGGCCGGGAAACAAAAACGCCGGCTTTCGCCGGCGTCTTCGTTTCCAACCTGGCGGCCGCGCTTAGCGCTGGCGGGCCTTGAAACGCGGGTTGGACTTGCAGATGACAAAGACCTTGCCGCGACGGCGCACGACCTTGCAGTCGCGATGGCGGGTCTTCGCCGACTTCAGGGACGAGAGCACTTTCATGGCAGTTCCTTAAAGGGGTTGGGGCGATAAAGAAGCGGGAGTATAGCCCAGTCCAAAACGGCTTGCAATACAAGCGTTTGGGGGCGAATCCCGACCCGGATCAGCGCAGGTAGGCCTGGGTCAGGGTGTTCAGGTGCAGGCGCTCGGCGTCGCGCAGCAGGGGCGAGAGCAGCATCATCACCTGGACGATGCCGCGCCGGATGGCCTCGTTTTCGTCCTTGTCCCCGCGGACCGAGGCGTAGTTGAGCCAGAACGTGGCCAGCACCAGGATATTGGTGGCCGTGGCCTCGACTTCGGCTGCCGAGGCCCGCATCACCCCGGCCTGGACCAGGCCGCGCATGCCCGACGTGGCGTTGTCGGCCGCCCGCTTGAGGATGCGGGCGAAGCGCAGGCGCAGGCGCCGGTTGCGGCTGAGGATGTCGACCAGGTCGCGGTAGAGGAAGCGGTAGTCCCAGATCGCCTCGAACACCAGGTGCAGCTGCAGCCAGATGTCCTCCAGGTCCCGCAGCCGGCCCTCGGGCGCCACCAGGGCCGTGTCCATGCGCTCTTCATAGCGCGCGAACAGCTGCTCGATGATGTCGTCCTTGTTGCGGAAGTGGTAGTAGAGGTTGCCCGGGCTGATTTCCAGCTCGTCGGCGATGTGGTTGGTCGTGACGTTGGGCTCGCCCTGTTCGTTGAACATGGCGAGCGAGGCATCGAGGATGCGCTGGCGGGTCTGCCTGGCCATCGGGCGGCGTCAGCCGCGGAGCGTCTTCACGAGGGCCACGTACTTCTTCATGGCTTCCTCCTGGTTCATGCCGGCCAGCTTTTCCCAGGCCTCGTACTTGGCGGTGCCGACAAAATCGAAGAAACCGGGCTTGGGCCCGCTGACGTCGCCCTCCGACCCCTGCTTGTACAGCCCGTAGAGGCGCAGCATGGTGTCGTTGTCGGGCCTTTCGGCCAGGTCCATCACGTCCTTGGCGGCTTTTTGGAAGTCGGATTTCAGGTCGGCCATCGTCTTGGATCCCCACGATCGAAGCCCCGGTGATAACACGGCCCCCGAGGAAGTTCAACGCGGGGTTTGCCGCCCGCGCCGGGCTCTGGCAACTTAGCCCTATCGCCGGCCGCTTCGGGCCGGTCCCGGGGTCAAGGGCAGGGGAGAGGACATGTCTTATTTCGTAACGGGCGCCACCGGTTTCATCGGGCGCTACCTGGTCAGCAACCTGCTCAAGCGCAAGGGCACGATCCACGTGCTGGTCCGCAAGGGTTCGGAGAAGAAGCTCGAGGCGATCGCTACCTCGATGGGCTGGGACCGCAAGCGCATCGTCATGGTCACCGGCGACCTGTCCAAGCCCAGGCTGGGCCTGGCGCCGGCCAAGGTGAAGGCGCTGTCGGGCAAGGTGAAGCACTTCTTCCACCTGGCCGCCATCTACGACCTGTCCGCCGACGCAGCCTCCCAGCAGGTGGCCAACATCGACGGCACCCGCCATGCCATCGAACTGGCGGCGGCCATCAAGGCCGGCTGCTTCCACCACACCAGTTCGATCGCGGCCGCCGGCCTGTACCCGGGCGTTTTCCGCGAGGACATGTTCGAAGAGGCCGAGGGTCTTCGCGATCCCTACCTGCGCACCAAGCACGAGTCCGAAGGCATCGTGCGCAAGGAATGCAAGGTGCCGTTCCGCATCTACCGTCCCTCGATGGTCATCGGCCATTCGAAGACCGGCGAGATGGACAAGATCGACGGCCCCTACTACCTGTTCACGCTGGTCAAGAAGATGCGCCAGGCGCTGCCGCAGTGGGTGCCGACCCTGGGCATCGAGGGTGGTCGCATCAACGTGGTGCCGGTGGACTTCGTCGCCGACGCCATGGACCACATCGCCCACAAGCGCGGGCTGGACGGCCAGTGCTTCCACCTCGTGGACCCCGAGCCCAAGCGGTTCGGCGAGCTGATGAACACCTTCTGCCGCGCCGCGCACGCGCCGGAGATGACCATGCGCCTGGACGCCCGCATGCTGGCCGTGGTGCCGGGCGCGGTGCGCAACGCGGTCACCAACCTGCCGCCGGTCAAGCGCTTCACGGCCATGCTGCTGCGCGACCTGAAGCTGCCGCCGGCGACCCTGTCCTTCATCACCTATCCGACCAAGTTCGACACCCGTGTCGTCGAGCGCGCCCTCAAGGGCAGCAAGATCACGGTGCCGGACCTCGATTCGTACGCCTGGCGCATCTGGGACTACTGGGAGCGCCACCTCGACCCCGACCTGTTCGTCGACCGCACCCTTCGTGGCCACGTCTCGGGCAAGGTGGTGCTGATCACCGGCGGTTCCTCGGGCATCGGCAAGGCCACGGCGATCAAGGTCGCCGAAGCTGGCGCGAAGGTCATCATCGTCGCGCGCGGCGAAGAGGAGCTGTTCAGTACCCGCGACGAAATCCTCGCCGGCGGCGGCAAGTGCTGGGCCTACACCTGCGACCTGACCGACCTGGGCAGCTGCGACAAGCTGGTGGCCACGGTGCTGGCCGAACACAAGGCGGTGGACATCCTGGTCAACAACGCCGGACGGTCCATCCGCCGTTCGGTCGAGCTCAGCTACGACCGTTTCCATGACTACGAGCGCACGATGCAGCTGAACTACTTCGGCTGCCTGCGCCTGATCATGGGTTTCCTGCCCGCCATGACCCAGCGCCGCAGGGGCCAGGTGATCAACATCAGTTCGATCGGCGTGCTGGCCAGTTCACCGCGCTTTTCGGCCTACGTGGCCTCCAAGGCCGCGCTTGACGCCTTCAGCCGCTGCGCCCAGGCCGAGTTCAGCGGCAAGAACATCGCCTTCACCACGGTCAACATGCCGCTGGTGAAAACGCCGATGATCGCCCCGACCAAGATGTACGAGTCGGTGCCGACGCTTACCCCCGAGGAGGCCGCCGACCTGGTGGTCAAGGCGATCATCGAGCGGCCCAGCCGCGTCGCCACCCGAATGGGCATCTTCGCCGCCACGCTCAACGCCGTGGCGCCGAAGGCCTACGAGGTGATCATGAACACGGCGTTCGAGATGTTCCCGGACTCGGCCGCGGCCAAGGGCGACCGCAAGACGCTCAGGGACGAGAAACCGACCAACGAGCAGGTGGCCTTCGCCGCGCTGATGCGCGGCGTGCACTGGTAGCGCCTACTGGCACTGCCGCCAGCGGACCTGGCCGGTCGTACCGGCCGGGGGCTCGAGCTGCAGGCGGCTGTAGCGCAGCTCTTCGTACTGCAGGAGCACGGCGCAAGCCTCGTTGACCAGGCCGGTGTCGATGCCGTCGGCCCGGTTCATCCGGATCACCAGGGTGGACTGGGTGGACCACTGTGCGTTTTCCGCCGCGCTCAGTTCGCCGACTTCGGCGGCGGCGGCAAGGCGGCGCTCGATGCGCTGCTGTTCGGTCAGCCTGGCCACTACCTCAAGCTCGCGCAGCGCGCCTTCGGCATCCTGCGAGGCCTTGTCGGTGAATCGCGAGGCCGGGGCTTCGGCTTCGGCAGCGGGCGCGGCATCGCCGGCGGTGCCCGCGGGGGCTGCATCGGGGATGGCCGCGGGTGCGGCGACTGCCGGGCCGGCAGGGATGCCGGCCACCGGGCCGGGCTCGCCGGGCTGCATGGAATAGCCGGCGGCGAACACCAGCAGGCCGAGGGCCATGCTGGCGAACATGCCCAGGCGCTGTCCCTTGCGGATCTCGCTGGCGGCCTGTTCGCGGATCGCCAGGACCATCTGCGGGGCCGCGAAGGGTTCGACCTGCGGCCAGAGGCTGCGGCCATCGGTCAGGTCGACGCCATAGCGCCGCGCCAGGTCGCGGGCAAAGCCCTCGGCGCTGCCAAGGGTTACCAGCATGCCGCTGGTGGCACCCTGCAGCTGCACGGCGTTGGCGAAGTCGCGGACGTTGGCCTCGCCCAGCCGGTAGGCCGTACCGTGCTTGTAGCCCAGCAGGCAGCGCTCGTCCCCCTTGACCAGCAGGAACTCGGCGCCACCGTCGCCGGGCTGGCGGCTCGACGGCAGTTCCTTGTAGCCCTTTTCCTCCATGGCCTGGAGCACGAGGCCGGCGCATTCACGCCACTTCATGCCGGCCAGTGCCTGGATGCCGACCTGGGTTTCTGCGAGGCGGCGGCGATGCACGCCGAACCACCAGGTGCTGGCGACCAGCGCGGCAATGGTGACGACGATCGCGGCAACGAGGGGGCTGAGGCCGAACATCCGGTCACTCCGATTCAAGGGGGGCAGGGGCTGCAGAGGATAACGCGGAAAGCCGCGGACGATGGCCGCGCATACGCAACGGGCCCGGCAATGCCGGGCCCGAAGGTCATCAAATTCCGTCCGCCAGCCGGGAGCCGCAAGGGGAGGGAGCTAGCGGTTTCCCGTGGTGGCTGGCGGACGGGAAGCGGTCAGGCGGCGGGCGCCTGCGGGGCCACCGGCTTCGGCGCCTTCGGCAGGCGGCGCTTGCTGGCGGACTTGGCGGTCTTGGCAGGCTTGCGGGCGGCCTTGGCCGGGCCGGACTTGCGCGCCGGCTTGGCGGCCTTCTTGGCGGCGGGCTTGCGGCCGGCCGGCTTGGTCGCCTTCTTGGCGGCCTTCTTCGCCGCCGGCTTGCGGGCGGCCGGGGCCTTGCCGGCACCGGACTTGGCGGCCGGGCGGGAGAGCTTGCGCAGCTCGCCGTTGAGCTCATGCACGCGCTGGTTCAGCTCGGCCAGGTCTTCGCGGCTGGGCACGCCCAGGCGATTGAGGGCGCGCTGCACGCGGTCCTCGAACACCTTCTCGAGGCGGTCCCAGGTGTCCACGGCACGTTCGCGCACCACGCCGACGCGGTCCTCGACGGCGTCGCGCACGGCATCAACGCTGCCCGTGGCCAGCTTGCGGGTGTTCTGCTCGATGCTCATGCCCTCGTGGACCAGGGCCTCGAACAGCTTCGAGCCTTCGCCCTGGGCGCGGTGGAAGGCGCCCATGCCGGCCATCCAGATCTGCTGGGCGGAACCGACGATCGAACGGGAAACCTGCTCGGCGCGGGCCTGCAGGTCGGCGGCGGAAGCGGCGGACGGCTTGCGCTTGGGCGAGGCCTTGGCGCGGGCGTTCTTCTTGAGCTTGGCCATGCTGCGTTACTCCATCTGTTCGGTTTGGGCACGAGTGCCGAGAGGCCCCAATCTGGGCCTGTTGTCTAGAGTTTTCACACCATTGGGCGGGCGCCGTGCAGGGGCGCCGGCCCAAGCGTTCAGCGTCGGCGGGTGCCAGCCCTGCGCTTGCCATTCGGCCCACGCCCGGGCTGGCGTTCGCGCACGACCAGATCGACGTCGTCCAGGGCCCGGCGCAGGCGCGCGGTCGTTTCGGTGGGACGCGGCGGCGGCGCCAGGCCGTCCATGATCGACACGCCGGGGTCGTCGATGATTTCAGCACGCAGCTTCAGGCCGTGGCGGGCCAGGACCGGCGCCAGCTCGGCGCGGCGGTGGCGCAGGTCGTTGATGGTCGAACGGAAGGCGTGTTCGCAGACGCGCTGGCGCGACGAATAGCTGAAGACGTTGGTGAAGAACATCTCGCCGTCGTCCTCGTTGGGCTCGAACACGACCTGGTCCACGTCCGGGTAACGTTCGGCGTATTTTTCCAGGCCCACGCGCATGCGCGACTGCAGCAGGGTGCGGAAGGTCTGCGACAGCACCACGGGCAGGCCGCCCTCGCTGATCATGTTCATGCCTTCGGGTGGCCGGCCGGCGGTCTTGGCGTTGAAGGGCACGAAGGGATTGACGCCCAGCATCAGGTCGATGCCGTGGTCGAGCACGGTGGAGGCATGCATCGTCCGGCGCAGCGCGCCATCGACGAAATGATGGCCGCGGATGTCCACCGGCGGGTACAGGCCGGGCAGGGCCGAACTGGCCTGCACGGCGCGCGAAATGCTGACGTCGTCCCAGCCGGGGCCGCCGAAGCGCACGGCCTCGCCGCTGTCGAGGTCCACCGCGACCACGTAGAGCTTGGCCGCCAGTTCCCGGAAGTCGTTGCTCCGGCCGCGCATGGTGAAGACCTTGCGCAGGAAGGTTTCGATGCCGCGGTTGTCGAACAGCCCGGTGGGGATGGCGCCGCCGAAGCGGCCGACCAGCTCGCTCAAGTGCGATCCGGTGGGGTCGGTCAGCAGGTCCTTCCACCAGTCGAAGGCCAGGCGGGGCACGGCGGAAGCCCGGCGCACGTATTCCATGAAGGCCGGGCGCAGGAACATCTGCGGGTGGAATTTCACCTGGTCGCTGTCGCCGCTGATGAAGATGCGGCACATTTCGGCGGTGTCCAGCCGGTTGGCCAGGCCGGCGGCCAGGAAGGCGCCGGAGCTGACGCCGACGTAAACCTCCAGCCGGGTCAGGTCGAGGCCTTCGATGGCGACGTCCAGCGCGCGCAGGGCGCCCAGCTCGTACATGCCGCCGATCGGCCCGCCACCGGCGATGGCCAGGCCGATGCGGCCCTGGCGGGTGGATTGGCGCTTCCGGGCTGGCTGCAGAACGAGCATGCTATGGAATCATTCCCTGATGGCGCGGCGATTGTAGCCGCATCACGACCCTGCCCAGTGTGAACCGCTTCCATTTCCCGGCCCATAGCCGCCGCCGGGGCACGTTCCGATGAGCCAGGCCCTGCTGCGCCAGCGCCTGGCGAAACGGCTGGCCTGGCAACAGGCCGTCAACGACCCCGGCCGCGACCCGCGCAACCGGCTGCCACAGCTGCAGGCCCTGCAGGCCTGGCAGGCGCGGCGCCTGTCCGAGAGCTTCACCGACTTCAAGGACAACGCCCGGATGCGCCCGGCGGCGGAATTTTTCCTGACCGACCTCTATGGCGAACGGGACTTCTCGGGGCGCGACCGCGACGTCGCCAAGGTGATGCCGCTGATGTCGCGCCTGCTGCCGGACAGCCTGCTGGTGGCCGCGGCCGACGCGATCGGCCTGGCCGTGCTCAGCCATGCCTTCGACCTGCGCATGGCCGAACACCTGGCGGGCCGGCGGCGGCCAGCGGCCCCGATCACGCAGGCCGACTACGGCCAGGCCTACCGCGCCGTGGGCTGTCCACGGCTCCGGCGCCGGCAGATCGAGCTGATCCTGGGCGTGGGCTGGACCCTGGACGGGGCGGTGAAAAAACACGGCGTCTACAAGATCCTGCGGGCTTCGCGTTTCCCGGCACGGGCCGCCGGGCTGTCGGAGTTGCAGGGTTTCCTCGAACGCGGATTCGGCGCTTTCGACGCCCTTGGCGGCGCCGGTGATTTCCTCGAGGCCATCGGGCACCGGGAGCGCGAAGCCTCGCGCCGGCTTTTCGCCGGCCACCCCGACCCCTTCGGCGACCCGGGGCCTAACCGAACTCGCGGTCGAGGTACTGGTGGATCTCGCGCTCGATCGGGCCCTTGATCGCGCCCAGCAGGAATCCAAGCTTGGCCGTGACGTGCACGTCCTTGGCCGAAACCGCGATGTGCCCGTCGACGCCGCCGCGCGTGAAAGCCAGGGTATTGCCCTCCCAGCCGTATTCGATGTCGAACTTTTCGGCCAGGTGTTCGGCGACCCGTTCGATCGCGGCCCGGGCTTCCTTGAGCGGGCGGGAATGCTTGCGTTGGATGTCGATATGGGACATGGATTTCTCCTGGACGGCCTATTGTGCTCGGCTTCGACGTATCCACCAAGCAGGCCGGACGCGATGGCCATGTTAGATTCGCGGCCGGAGGAGGCCGGATGCAACTGACGTTCCCCAATGGCGAACACCCCAGCGTGCCCCTGCAGGGCGAAGTGGCCGTGGGTACGCGCCCGGGGCTGCGCGTAAGCCTGCCCGGCAGCGACCTGGCCGCCCACCACGCCAGCTTCGTCAGCGATCGCCGCGGCCTGTGGCTGCGCGTGCCCAACGGGGCGCCGGGGGTCCACCTCAATGCCCGCCCGGTCTTCCGCCTGGCCCAGCTGCGTCCTGGCGACCTGGTCTGCCTGGACAAGCTGCGCCTGGTGGTGAAGGCCGACGAACAGCCCGCCATCGAACAACGCGTGCCCTCCGCGGCGCCGCCCGGCCTGGGCGATGCCCAGCGTGTGGCCGCATCCCGCGTCGTGCTGCGCGGCCTGAGCGGCGCGCATTTCGGCCGCTGCCACACACTGACCGAACCCCGCGTGCTTGGCCGGTCGGCTGCGGCCGACATCCGCCTGGACGATCCGGCGGTGGCCGAACGCCACGCCGTGGTGGAGCTGCACGGCGACCGGGTCATCCTGCGTGCGCTGGCGCCTGGCAAGGACGCCACCTGGGTCAACGGCGTGCCCGTGGCCGACGCGGTGTTGTCGCCGGGCGACCAGATCGTGATCGAGCAGCATCGTTTCGTGCTCGAGGCCCCGGGTCTGCCGCTGCGCGGCCAGGAAGGCCTGGGCAGGTCGGCGGCGATGCCGCACACCCAGACCATGCGGGCCGTGGACGTGCCGGTGGCCCGGGACCCGCTGCCGCCGGACCCGGCCGAACCCGGTGCGCCGCGGCAGCGCGACCCCAACAGCCTTTGGTGGCTGATTGCCGCGGCCACCATCCTGGCGGCTGCGCTGACGATGCTGCTGGTCTACGCGCCCTGAGCCTGGCGGCCCCGCCAGCGCCAGTACCCGCGCAGTCCCAGCAACACGGCCAGGATGGCCGCGTAGACCAGGGGCTCGCGCAGGTCGGCCTTCACCAGCCACAGGTAGTGCGCCACCGCCAACGCGCCGGCGCCGTAGACCAGCCGGTGCAGTTGGCCCCAGCGCCGGCCCAGCCGGCGCATCCAGCCCCGCGTTGAGGTCACGGCCAGGGGCAGCAGGCAGAGCCACGCGGCGAAGCCGAGCATGATGTAGGGCCGCTTGAGCAGGTCGTCGAAGACCTGGGTCCAGTACCCGCCCAGGTCCAGCACGAGCCAGGTCGCCAGGTGCAGGCAGGCGTAGAAGAAGGCATACAGGCCGACCAGTCGCCGGAAGCGGATCGGCCACGCCTGCCCGATGAGCCGGCGCAGGGGCGTCAGCGCCAGGCCCAGCAACAGCAGGCGCAGGGCCCAGGTGCCGGTGGCGTGGGTGATTTCGGCCACCGGGTCGGCGCCCAGGCTGTCGTTGACCACGCCGCGCACCAGCAGGGCCAGGGGCAGCAGCGCCAGCGCATGGGCCAGGGCCTTGAACCCGACCCAGCGCCAGTCGATCCCACGCTTGCCTAGAACCACTTGCGCAGGTCCATGCCTTGGTAAAGCGAGGCCACCTGCTCGCCGTAGCCATTGAAGGGCAGGGTGGCGATGCGGTTGGCGAACACCCGGTTACCGTCGCCGGAAATGCGGCGTTCGCTGGCCTGGCTCCAGCGCGGATGGTCGACGTCGGGGTTTACGTTCGAATAGAAGCCGTATTCGTTGGGCTGCGACTGGTTCCAGCTGGTCACCGGCATCTGCTCGGTGAAGTGGATACGCACGATCGACTTGATGCTCTTGAAACCGTACTTCCAGGGCACGATCAGGCGCAGCGGGGCGCCGTTCTGGTTGGGCAGGTCCTTGCCGTACAGGCCGGTGGCCAGCAGGGTCAGCGGGTTCATCGCCTCGTCCATGCGCAGGCCCTCGCGATACGGCCAGTCCAGCGCCGGATAGCGGATGCCGGGCATCTGGTCGGGTTCGGCCAGGGTGGTGAAGCCCACGTAGCGGGCCCGCGAGGTGGGCTTGAAACGCGCGATCACGTCGGCCAGCGGCACGCCCTGCCAGGGCAGCACCATCGACCAGCCTTCGACGCAGCGCAGCCGGTAGATGCGCTCCTGCACCGTATGCGGGCGCAGCAGGTCCTCGAGGGCGAAGGTGCCGGTGGTCTCGGCCTCGCCGCTGACCACCACCGTCCAGGGCGCCGGCTGCAGGCTGTGGGCGTTGCGCGCCGGATCGGCCTTGCCGGTGCCGAATTCGTAGAAGTTGTTGTACGTGGTGGCGTCCTGCCAGGTCGTCAGGGTTTCGCTGGTGCGAAAACCGTCGGCCGAATCGGTGGCGGCCGGGGCCGCGGCCGGCGCGGCGTCCTCGGCGCCGGCACAACCGGCGAGGGCCAGCAGCGGGCTGGCCAGGCCCAGGCCCATCAACTGGCGCCGGGCGCGGTAAACCGGCTCGGGGGTGATTTCGGAGGAAGGGGGGCGGGGGTAGCGCGGGCGGCTCATCAGGCGTCTCCGTTGTCCACGTTCGGGTGGACCAGGTGGATATACTCCCCCAGAGGTCGCTACCGGGGGGAAGGATGCGCCTGGTCGAAGCGTTTGATTCATCTACCAGTGTGGTTGCGGTGATGCGCGCCAGCGACGGGGTGTTCCTTGGCGTCAATCCCGCGTTCGAGCGTAGCACCGGCTACCGTCGCGACGAGGTGATAGGCAAGATTCCCAACGAGATCGGCCTGTGGCCCGACCCGGCCTTCCGTGCCCGCATCTGGAGCGTGCTGCGCACCGAGCACCGCGCCGTCAGCCTCGCCGCCGACGTGCGTTGCGCCGACGGTCGCATCCTCCCGGCACAGCTGAGCTGCGAATTCGCCGAGGACCCGCAGGAAGGCACCGTCGTCTTTTGCCTGCTGCACCTCGCCGGCGAGGCGCGCCGTGACGAAGACGCCGCCGGCGAAGCCGCGTCGGGCATGCCCGCGGGTTTCTACCGGGCGCTCTACCTGGCGGCGGCCGAGGGCATCTATCGCAGCCTGCCAGACGGCGGTTTCCTGGACGTCAATCCGGCGATGGCCCGGATCCTGGGTTTCGAATCGCCGGCCCAGATGCTGCTTGAATGTGCGCGGGACGCGGCCAGCCTCTACGTGGACGCGGACCAGGCCGAACGCAGCCATGCCCGCCTGAAGGCCGGCGAGCGGCTGGACAAGGTGCGGGCGCGGGTCCGGCGCCGCGACGGCAGCATCATCTGGGTCAGCGAGAACGCCCGCGCCATCTATGACGAACAGGGCAAGGTGCTGTTCTACGAGGGCTCGCTGGTCGACATCACGGCCCAGGTCGAGGCCGAACAGGCCCTGCAGCAGTCACGCACGCTCTACCAGGTGCTGGTGGAAAACAGCCGCGACGGTGTCTTCCTGATCCAGCGCGGCATGGTCGCCTTCGCCAACCGGGCGCTGGCCGACATCCTGGGCTACCCGGTCGAGGAGCTGACCGGCATGGAGTACATGCGCCTGGTCGACCCGGCCGACCTCGAGGCGCAGATGGCCCGCCGTGCCGCGCGTGAGGCCGGTTCCTCCGAACCCCAGGTCTACGAGATCCGCCTGCGCCGGCGCGATGGCCGGGTGATCCTTTGCGAAGTGCGCGCCGACGCCGTCGACTACGAGGGCGACATCGCCTCGACCGGCACCCTGCGCGACGTCACCGAGGAACGGGCCCGGCAGCGCGCCGTGGCCGATGCTGAACTGCGTTACCGGGAATTGTTCGAGAATTCGCCCGCCGGCCTGTTCCGGACGGGGCTCGACGGCCGGATCATGGAGGCCAACCCGATGCTGGCCCGGATCATGGGCTACGAAAGCGTCGCCGAGCTGCGTGCCTCGACCACCAACATGCAGTCGGTCTATGTCGATCCGGGCGAGTGCCAGGCGATGGTGGCGCAGGCGCTGCGCGACGGCGCGTTCGAACATTACGAAACCCGGTTCCGTTGTCGCGACGGCAGCACCAAGTGGGTCAGTACCAGCGTCCGCGTGGTTTCCGACGACACCGGCCAGCCGCTGCACCTCACCGGTTCGGTGCTGGACATCAACGAACGCCAGGAAGCCCGCCTGGCCCTGGCGCGGTCGGAAGGCAAATACCGCACCCTGGTCGAACACAGCCAGGTGGGTGTGTTCGTCATGGACGGCGGCCAGTACGCCTACGTCAACGGCGCCTTCGCCAGGATGCTGGGCTATCGCGAGACCGAGCTGGTGGGTCGCCGCTACCAGGACATCATGGTGCCCGAGGCGGTCGTGCAGTCCGAGCGCCGCGACGCCGACCGGCTGGCCGGCCGCGCGGTCAGCCCCGATTTCGAGAGCTGCCTGCTGCACCGGGACGGCCAGCGGGTGTACGTGCGGGTCAGCATCGGCCCCGTACAGCTCGACGGCGTCGAGCACCTCATGGGCACCGTGCTCGACATCACCCGCCAGCGCGAGGCCGAGGACCGCCTGCGGTTCCACGCCACCCACGACCCGCTGACCGGCCTGCCCAACCGCATGCTGTTCAACCAGAAGCTGGCCGCCTCGATGCTCGGCGCCAGCCACGCTGGCGGAACGCCCTACGCGGTGCTGTTCCTCGACCTGGACGGGTTCAAATGGGTCAACGACAGCCTGGGCCACGGCGCCGGCGACCGCCTGCTGGTGCAGATCGCCCGGCGGCTCGAGGACAGCCTGCTCGCGGACGTGCTTATCGCCCGCTACGGCGGCGACGAGTTCACCCTGCTGCCCGACGGCCCCTGCGACGGCGATCGCGCCCGGCAGATCGCCCGCACCGTCATCGGGCTGTTCGAGCAGCCCTTCGACATAGGCGGGCAGCAGGTGTTTTCCTCGGCCAGCATCGGCATCGTGCTGGGGCGGCGCGACTATGAGTCGCCCGACCAGGTGCTGCGCGACGCCGATACCGCCATGTACCGGGCCAAATCGGCCGGCAAGTCCGGTTTCATCGTTTTCGACGAAGGCATGCACCAGGAGGCCCTGAACCGCCTGCAGCTGGAAACCGATTTCCGCCTGGCCTTCGAGCGCGCCGAGTTCCGCGTGCACTACCAGCCCATCGTCGAACTGCAGGGTGGCCGCCTGGTCGGCGCCGAAGCGCTGGTGCGCTGGCAGCATCCGCGCCGCGGCCTGCTGGCGCCGGCCGAATTCCTTCCGCTGGCCGAGGAAACCGGCCTGATCATGGACCTCGATGCCTGGGTGCTCCGGCAGGCCTGCGCGCAGCTGGCGCACTGGCGGGCGGCGCGACCGGAGCTCGGCCTGTCCATGAACGTGAACGTGGACGAGCGCCAGATGGTCTCGCCCGGCATCGTCGACGAGGTGCTTTCGCTGCTGCGCAAGCACCAGCTGCCGCCGGCCTGCCTGCGCCTGGAGGTCACCGAAACCGCCTTCCGCAGCGGCCGCGGCCAGGCCGAGCAGCGGCTGCTGGCGCTCAAGGCGCTGGGCGTGGGCCTGGTGGTCGATGACTTCGGTACCGGGTATTCGTCGCTTGAATCCTTTGCCTCGTCGCCGTTCGACGCGCTGAAGATGGACCAGGTGTTCATCCGCGACATCCAGAGCAACCCGCGGCACCGCGCGATCGTGCGCACGATCAACAGTTTCGCCACGGAACTGGGCCTGGCCCTGACCGCCGAGGGCATCGAAACCACCGAGCAGCGCGACGCCCTGCGCGACATCGGCTGCCAGTTCGGCCAGGGTTTCCTGTTCGCCCGGGCGCTGCCGCCCGAGCAGTTCGAGCAAATGCTCTCGGGAATCGAGGGCATGGTCGGCTGACCGCCTTCCGGGGCTTCGCGGCCCCGTGATAACTTGCCACTGCACGTTTTCCGAGGACATCCATGACACGCGCCTACAACTTCAGCGCCGGCCCCGCCGCGTTGCCCGAACCGGTCTTGCTGCAGGTCCGGGAGGAACTGCTGGAATGGCAGGGCGAACGCGCCTCGGTCATGGAAGTCAGCCACCGCGGCAAGGCCTTCGTCGAGTGCGCCGCCCGGGCCGAGGCCGACCTGCGCGAACTGATGGCCATCCCGGACGATTACCACGTGCTGTTCCTGCAGGGCGGCGCGACCACGCTGTCGGCGCTGCTGGCCCTGAACCTGGCGCGCCCGGACCAGGTGGCCGACGTCGTGCTGACCGGCCACTGGGGCGAAAAGGCCCTGGACAACATGGCGCCCTCGCTGAAGGCGAACGTGGCGGCCAGCGGCAAGGACCAGGGTTACACCGGCATCCCGGGGCGTGACGGCTGGCGGCTGACGCCCGGTGCGGCCTTCGTGCACTACACGCCCAATGAAACCATCCACGGCGTCGAATTCCACGACATTCCCGACACGGGCGGCGTCCCGCTGGTGGCGGATGTCAGCTCGAACGTATTGTCCCGGCCGATCGACGTATCGCGCTTCGGCGTGCTCTATGGCGGCGCCCAGAAGAACCTCGGCCCCTCGGGCCTGGCCATCGCCATCATCCGCAAGGACCTGCTGGGCCAGCACGGCCGCGCGCTGCCGCCGATCTTCGAACTGCAGAACCAGGCCCGCAACGATTCGATGTTCAACACGCCGCCCACCTTTGCCTGGTACGTGCTGGGCCTGGTGCTCGAGTGGCTCAAGGCCCAGGGCGGGGCGGTCGCGATGGGCGAACGCAACCGGCGCAAGGCGGAGAACCTTTACGCCGCCATCGACGGCTCCGGCGGTTTCTACCGCAACGAGGTCCAGCCGGCCGCGCGCTCGTGGATGAACGTGCCGTTTTTCCTTCCCGACGACGCCCGCGAGAAGGCCTTCCTGGCCGAAGCCGAGGCGGCCGGCCTGGTCGGCCTGAAGGGGCACCGCGCCCTGGGCGGCATGCGTGCGTCCATCTACAACGCCATGCCCGAGGTGGGCGTGCAGGCGCTGGTGGACTTCATGGGCGACTTCGCCCGGCGCCACGGTTGAAATGGCCGTGCGCAAAGGCAGCGCCGGCAAGTCCACGCCGGCCGCCCCCGACCTGGCGCAGGTGCGTGAACGCATTGATGGCATCGACCGCCAGATCCAGGAGCTGATCGCCGAGCGCGCGCGCTGGGCGCACCAGGTCGGCCGGGCCAAGGGACCGCTGCAAGCCGCGATCGACTACTACCGCCCGGAGCGCGAAGCCCAGGTGCTGCGCCGGGTGCTCGACCGCAATGAAGGGCCGCTCAACGACGAGGTCCTGCTGCGGCTGTTCCGCGAAATCATGTCGGCCTGCCTGGCCCAGCAGGAGCCGCTGAAGGTCGGCTTCCTCGGCCCCGAGGGCACGTTCTCGCAGCAGGCGCTGCACAAGCACTTCGGCCATTCGGCCAAGGGCCTGCCGCTGGCGAGCATCGAGGAGGTGTTCCAGGAAGTCGAGGCCGGCCACGCCGATTTCGGCATCGTGCCGGTGGAAAACTCGGGGCAGGGCACGATCCAGTCCACCCTGGACATGTTCCTTACCTCGCCGCTCAAGATCTGCGGCGAAGTCGAGCTGGCCGTGCACCAGTTCCTGATGTCGCGAACGGGCCGCATCGAGGACATCGAGCGCGTTTATTCGCACCCGCTGTCGCTGGCCCAGGCCAAGGCCTGGTTGCGCCAGCACCTGCCGAAGGCCGAAAAGATCCCGGCCTCGAGCAATGCCGAGGCGGCGCGCCGGGCGCGCAATGCCGATGATTCGGCGGCCATCGCCGGCGAGAACGCCGGCCACGTTTACGGGCTCAAGACCATCGCCGGCCCCATCGAGGACCGCCCCGACAACACCACGCGTTTCCTGGTGCTGGGCCGCGAACTGCTGCCGCCCTGCGGCCACGACCGCACCTCGCTGATGGTGTTCGTCCGCGACCAGCCGGGCGCGCTCTATAACGTGCTCAGCCCCTTTGCCCGCCACGGTGTCAGCATGAACCGCATCGAGTCGCGGCCTGCCCACACGGGCCGGTGGCAGTACGCGTTTTTCATCGACGTCGACGGCCATGCCCAGGATGGGCCCGTGTCGGCAGCCCTGGCCGAACTCGGCGAGTTCGCCGCCGACATCCGCATCCTCGGGGCCTATCCCGTGGCCCTGCTCTGAGCATGGACGAGGCGGCCTTCTCCGCGCTGGCCCAGCCGGGCCTTCAGCGCCTTCGGGCCTACGACCCGGGCCTTGACCTGGTCGCGCTGCGCCGCTCCCATCCGGGCCTGGTGGAGCTTGGCTCGAACGAAAACTGCTACGGCCCCAGCGCCGCCGCCCGCGCCGCGGCTGTTGCCGCCATCGATTCGGCCTACCTTTACCCCGACCCTGCGGGTGGTGCGCTCCGGCGCGCGCTGGCGGCCTTCCACGGCGTCGCTCCGTCCCAGCTGATGCTGGGCAACGGCTCGCACGAACTGCTGATGATGCTGGGCCAGGCCTTTGCCGGGCCGGGGCTCGAGGTCGTCGCCTCCCAGTTCGGCTTCGCCGTGTATGCGCTGGCCGCCCAGTCCGCCGGCGCTACCCTGGTGCAGGCGCCGGCCCTGCCGGAGGGGCAGGCGATGGCGCGTGGGCACGACCTGTCCGCGCTGGCCGCGGCGGTCGGGCCGCGCACGCGGCTGGTCTACCTGGCCAACCCCAACAACCCGACCGGCACCTGGTTTGCTGCCGGTGACTTCAAGGCCTTCCTGGCCGCGCTGCCGCCGACGGTGCTGGTGGTCGTGGACGAGGCCTACTTCGAATACGTCACCGAGCCGGGCATCGGCTCGGCGCTGGCGCTGCTGCCGCACCATCCGAACCTGGTCGTGACCCGCACCTTCTCCAAGGCCCACGGCCTGGCCGGGCTGCGCCTGGGTTACCTGGTGGCCGCACCGGGCCTGGTGGCGGTGCTGGAGCGGCTGCGGGAATCGTTCAACGTCAACGGCCCGGCGCTGGCAGCGGGCGAGGCGGCCCTGGCCGACACCGCCCACGTCGAGTCCGTACGCCAGGCCAACGCCACCGAGCGCCAGGCCCTGGCCGACGCCCTGCTGGCCCGCGAACTCGGCGTGTCGCCGTCCCAGACCAATTTCCTGCTGGTGGACTTTGGCCGTGATGCCGCGCCGGTCGAGCAGGGCCTGGTGGCCCGGGGCGTGGTGCCGCGGCCGATGGGGGGTTACGGGCTGCCGACCTGCCTGCGTGTCACCGTCGGCACCCGCGACCAGAACCGCCGCTTCCTGCAGGCGCTGGACGAGGTGCGGGCATGAATCCGCCCCGGCTGGACTGGCGGGCCGGCCCGGGCACCGCCTTGCACGGCGACCTGCAGGTGCCTGGCGACAAATCGGTGTCGCACCGGGCGGTGATGCTGGGCGCCCTGGCCGAGGGCAGCAGCGAGATCGAGGGCTTCCTGGAAGGCGAAGACACGCGCGCCACCGCGGCCATCTTTGCTCGGCTCGGCGTGCGCATCGACGCGCCATCGGCCAGCCGGCGCGTGGTGCACGGCGTCGGCCTGCATGGGCTGCAGGCCGCCACCGCGCCGCTGGACTGCGGCAACGCCGGCACCGGCATGCGCCTGCTGGCCGGTTTGCTGGCGGGCCAGGCGTTCGACAGCGTGCTGGTCGGTGACGCCTCGCTCTCGCGCCGGCCGATGGGTCGGGTCATCACGCCCCTGCGCGCCATGGGCGCGAATATCGAGGCCGGCGAGGGCGGGCTGCCACCACTTAGAATCCACGCAAGCAATAGCTTGCAAGGTATTGATTTTAAATCTCCTGTAGCCAGTGCGCAGGTCAAGTCAGCGGTTTTGCTCGCGGGCTTGTACGCCCGGGGTTGCACCCGGGTCGTGGAACCGCATCCGACCCGCGATTACACCGAGCGGATGCTGGCGGCCTTTGGCTGGCCGCTGCGGTTTTCCCCCGGCGAAGCCAGCCTCGAGGGCGGGCACCGGCTGCGTGCTACCGCGGTGGTCGTGCCGGCCGACTTTTCCTCGGCGGCGTTTTTCCTGGTCGCTGCCTCGGTGGTGCCCGGCTCCGACCTGCGTCTGCGCCAGGTCGGCATGAACCTGCGACGGACCGGCCTGCTCGAGGCCCTGCGGGCCATGGGCGCCGACATCGTCGTCGAGGCCGCCGGCGAACAGGGCGGCGAGCCGGTGGCCGACCTGCGGGTGCGCCATGCCCGCCTGCGGGGTATCGACGTGCCGGAGGCCCTGGTGCCGGACATGATCGACGAGTTCCCGGCGCTGTTCGTGGCCGCCGCCCTGGCCGAGGGCCAAACCCGGGTCTCGGGCGCCGCCGAGCTGCGGGTGAAGGAGTCCGACCGCCTCGCCGCCATGGCCGGTGCCCTGCAGGCCCTGGGTGCTGACATCCTCGAAACCCCCGACGGCGCCGTCATCCAGGGCGGTCGGCTGCGGGGCGGCGAAGTGGACAGCCACGGCGACCATCGCATTGCCATGGCCCTGGCCGTGGCTGCCCAGCGGGCCGACGGCGAGGTCCGGATACGCGACTGCGCCAACGTCGCCACGTCCTTCCCGGGCTTCGAGGCGCTGGCCCGCGGGGTAGGGTTGGGCCTGCAGGCGGATGCCCCGGTCGGCTAGAATCCCGGCCATGCCACGCATCCCCGTACTGACCATCGATGGGCCCTCCGGCTCCGGCAAGGGCACCATCAGCCGGGCCGTGGCCGATCGCCTGGGTTGGCACTACCTCGACTCCGGCGCGATCTACCGGGCCGTGGGCCTGGCCGCCGCCTGGGAGAACGTCGACCTGAGCGACTCCGAAGCCGTGGCCCAGTGCGCCGCCCGCACCGAGATCCGCTTCGAAACCGCGGATTCGGGCGAATTGCACGTGATCGTGAACGGCAAGGACGCCACCCGCCAGCTGCGCATGGAAACCGCCGGCGCGGCGGCTTCCGCGATCGCCGCCCACCCCCCGGTCCGGGCGGCCCTGGTGGAGCTCCAGCACCGCTTCCGGCGCCTGCCGGGCCTGGTTGCCGACGGCCGGGACATGGGCACCGTCATCTTCCCGGACGCCGCCTACAAGGTCTTCCTGACCGCCAGCGCCGGGGAGCGGGCCAAAAGGCGCCATAAGCAGTTGAAGGAAAAAGGGGTTTCGGTTAATCTTGACAGTCTGCTGCACGAAATCGCCGCTCGTGACGAGCGCGATGCCGGGCGTGCGGTGGCGCCCCTGAAACCCGCGGACGACGCGGTGGTCGTGGACTCCACCGGCACACCCATCACCGAGGTGATCGAGCGCGTGCTGTCGGTGCTGCCGGAAAAACTCCGCCAGCCGCGACAGGCCTGATCTCCCCGGCGCATCCGTTCCCCCGGGCGCGGTTTCCCAAAGCAGAACAGTTCCCGTGCCCGATGGCGCGGGGTAAACCCACGCGCACCAAGCGCCAACAGGTGGGTCGCGGCGGAGCCGCCGACCCGTATGTCCAACCGAGTATCCAACAATGACTGAATCTTTCGCTGAACTGTTCGAGCAGAGCCAGAGCGCCCTCTCCAAGCTCAAGCCGGGTGCCATCGTCTCCGGCACCGTGGTCGAGATCCGCAACGACGTGGTCGTCATCAATGCCGGCCTCAAGTCCGAGGGCATCATCCCGATCGAGCAGTTCCGTAACGAAGAAGGCGAACTCGAGGTTTCCGTCGGCGAGACCGTAAAGGTCGCCCTCGAGTACCTCGAGAACGGCTTCGGCGAGACCGTGCTGTCGCGCGAGAAAGCCAAGCGCGCCATGGTGTGGGACGAACTCGAGGCTTCCATGGAAGCCGGCGAAATCGTCACCGGCCGTATTTCCGGCAAGGTCAAGGGCGGTTTCACCGTCGACATCCGCGACGTTCGTGCGTTCCTGCCGGGTTCCCTGGTGGACGTGCGCCCCGTGCGCGACCCGGGTTACCTGGAAGGCAAGGAACTCGAGTTCAAGATCATCAAGCTTGACCGCAAGCGCAACAACGTCGTGGTCTCCCGCCGTGCGGTGGTCGAGTCCGAGTCGAGCGTCGAGCGCGAGCAGCTGATGGAGCGCCTGCAGGAAGGTGCCGTCATCAAGGGTGTCGTCAAGAACCTCACCGATTACGGCGCGTTCGTGGACCTGGGCGGCATCGACGGTCTGCTGCACATCACCGACATGGCCTGGAAGCGCGTTCGCCACCCGTCCGAAGTCGTCAACGTCGGCGACGAGCTGGACGTGCGCGTGCTGAAGTTCGACCGCGAGCGCAACCGCGTCTCGCTGGGCCTCAAGCAGCTGGGCGACGATCCCTGGGACAACATCGCCCGTCGTTACCCGACCAGCGCCCGCCTGTTCGGCAAGGTCTCGAACGTCACCGATTACGGCGCGTTCGTCGAGATCGAGCCGGGCGTGGAAGGCCTGGTGCACGTGTCCGAGATGGACTGGACCAACAAGAACGTCAACCCGTCCAAGGTCGTCCAGCTGGGCGACGAACTGGAAGTGATGGTGCTCGACGTCGACGGCGAACGCCGCCGCATCTCGCTGGGCATCAAGCAGTGCACCCCGAACCCGTGGGAGGCCTTCTCGGCCCTGCACAAGAAGGGTGACAAGGTCTCCGGCCAGATCAAGTCGATCACCGACTTCGGCATCTTCATCGGCCTGGACGGCGGTATCGACGGCCTGGTGCACCTGTCCGACATCTCCTGGAACACCACCGGCGAAGACGTCGTGCGCAACTTCAAGAAGGGCGACAACCTCGAAGCCGTCGTTCTGGCCGTGGACCCCGAGCGCGAGCGCATCTCGCTGGGCGTCAAACAGCTCGAGCAGGATCCGGTGGGCCAGTACATGGCCGGTACCCAGAAGGGCACCATCGTCAACGGCGTCGTCAAGGAAGTTGATGCCCGCGGCGCGACCATCGAGCTCGAGGGCGGCGTCGAGGGTTACCTGCGCGCCAACGACATCGCCAAGGAACGCGTCGAAGACGCCACCACCTACCTCAAGGTCGGTGATGCCGTCGAAGCCAAGTTCATGGGCATGGACCGCAAGGGCCGCACCATGCAGCTGTCGATCCGCGCCAAGGACGAGGCCGAGCTGGCCGACAGCCTGGCCGAGGTCAACAAGGCTTCCGACGCGGCCGCCGGCACCACCAAGCTCGGTGCGCTGCTGCGCGAACAGCTGAGCAAGGGCGAGTAACAGGCCCCATTGTTGTACCGGCGCGTGGCCCGGGTTTCCCGGGCCACGCCGCCACCCAAGTAGAACGAGGGATCGCCCGGAGATGACCAAGTCCGAATTGATCGAGGTGCTGTCGCGGCGCCAGGCGCATCTCAAGGCCGACGACGTGGACCTGGCCGTCAAGACCCTGCTCGAGATGATGAGCAGCGCGCTGACCCAGGGTGAACGCATTGAAATCCGCGGTTTTGGCAGCTTCTCGCTGCATTTCCGCCCGCCGCGCCTGGGTCGCAACCCCAAGACCGGCGAGTCCGTGGCCCTGCCCGGAAAGTACGTCCCGCACTTCAAGCCGGGCAAGGAACTCCGCGACCGGGTCAACGCGCGCAACGCGCCCGACGCACCCGTCGCTGTCGCACCGAACGCCGAAGGCTGAGCCCACCGGCTCCGATCGGCTAAGCTTGCCGACGACTGGTACCGGGAATCCCGCGCATGCGACTGATCAAGGCCCTGCTCGCGCTGCTGTTCGTCGTTTTCGGCGTGCTTTTTGGCGCGCTCAACCGTGATCCGGTGAGCATCGACCTGGGCATCTGGCAGGTCCAGACCCTGTCCCTGGGCACCAGCCTGCTGCTGGCCGTGCTGGCCGGCGCGATCCTAGCCGGCTTCGTGCTCACGGCATCGGTCATCTGGCCGCTGCGCCATCGCATGCGCCGCGACAAACCCGCGGCTCCCTCCGTGGCCCCTGGCCCGGAAGGCCATGACTGAACTCGCCTGGCTGTTCCTGCTGCTGCCGGTGGCGGCGGGTGGCGGTTGGCTGGCGGGTCGCCGCGGTGGCGAACGCCGCGGTGGCGACCGCGTCTCGCGCCTGTCCAACACCTACTTCCGCGGCCTGAACTACCTGCTCAACGAACAGCAGGACAAGGCCATCGAGGTATTCCTGCAGATCGCCGCCGTGGACAAGGACACGGTCGAGACCCAGTTCGCGCTGGGCCACCTGTTCCGCCGGCGTGGCGAGGTCGACCGCGCCATCCGCCTGCACCAGAGCCTGGTGGCCCGCCCCGGCCTCAGCGACGAACAGAAGACCCGCGCCGTCCTGGCGCTGGGCGAGGACTACATGCGCGCCGGCCTGCTCGATCGCGCCGAGACCCTGTTCACCGATCTCGTGCGCATGGGCGTGCTGGCGCCGCAGGCGCTGCGGCACCTGATTTCGGTCTACCAGGCCGAGCGCGACTGGGCCAAGGCGATCGAACACGCCCGGAAGCTCGAAGACGCCGGCGGCGAGCCCATGGGCAAGCTGATCGCGCAGTTCCACTGCGAACTGGCCGAAATGGCGCGCCTGGGTGGCGACCTTGCCAGCGCGCGCGTGCACGTGGCCGAGGCGTATGCGGCGGACAGCCATTCGGTTCGCGCCGGCCTGGTCGAAGCCCGGCTGGAACTCGTCCAGGGCAACGATGCCGCGGCCATCCGCGCCTTCGAACGCGTGGCCCGCCACGACATCGAGTTCCTGCCGGAGATCCTCGAACCGCTGCTGGCCTGCTACGAACGCCGGGGTGAATCGGCGCGCGCCCGTGGTTTCCTGCTTGAAATGATCGAACACTACCCGGGCGTTTCGCCGGTGCTGGCCCTGAGTCGCATGTACGAACGCGAGGAAGGCAAGGGCGCCGCGCTGGAGTTCCTGTCCGGGCAGCTGCGCCAGCGGCCCTCCGTGCGCGGCGAGGCCGCCTACATCGAGCTCAGCCTGCGCGATGCCGACTCCGACCCGGCCGTTGCCCTGAAGACGCTCAAGCAGATCACCGATCAGCTGGTGGTGCGCACGCCCGGCTACCGCTGCCAGCGCTGCGGCTTCGGTGCCCGCGCCCATCACTGGCAATGCCCGGGCTGCAAGAGCTGGGGCAGCATCAAGCCCGTGCACGGCGCGGTAAGCGAGTGATGTCCATGCCGCCGCTTTGGCTGCTGGCGATACTGTCGCTGGCCGGAGGGTCCGGGCTGGCGCTGGGCTGGCGTGCGTGGGCGCTGCGCCGGGGCGTGGTGGATGCCCCGGACGAACGGCGCCTGCATGCCGCGCCCACCCCGCGCGGTGGCGGCATCGGCATCGCGGTCGTGCTGCTGGCCGCTTCGCCCTGGCTGGGGCAGGGCAGTGCCTGGTTCGCGGCTGGCCTGGTGCTGTGCGCCGGGGCCGGCCTGGTGGACGACCTGCGACCCCTGCCGGCACTGGCCAAGGGCCTGCTGCAGGCCCTCGGCGCGGCCTGCCTGGCGGTCGCCTTCCCCCTGCTGCCTGAAGTCTGGGGCCCGGTGCTGGGTCATGTGCTGGCCTGGGGCGTGGTGCTGGTCCTGGTGAACTTCTGGAATTTCATGGATGGCAGCAATGGCCTGGCGGCCAGTCAGGCCATTTTCGTCGCGCCGGGACTGGCCTTGCTGGCGCCCACGGTGGCTCCGGCGGCCTGGCTGGCGGTGGCGCTGGCAGCCGCCTGCCTGGGCTTCCTGCCGCTCAATTTCCCGCGTGCGCGCCTGTTCCTGGGCGACGTCGGCAGCCATGCCCTGGGTTACGCGATCGCGGCGCTGCTGCTGCTCGTGGCCGGGACGCCGGGAACGTCCACCTGGTTGCTGCTGCTGCCGGTGTCGGCGATGGTGCTCGACGCCAGCCTGACCCTGCTTTCGCGCGCCCGGCGCCGGCAGGTGCTGTGGCGCGCACATCGTGAACACCTCTATCAGCGCGCCGTCGCCCATGGCTGGAGCCATGCCGGCATCTGCGCGCTCTATGCCGCCTGGACCCTGGCGGCGATCGGCCTGGCCCTCTACCTGCTGCGCCAGGCGCCGCCCTGGCCCGTCCTGGGCAGCGTGGTGGCCCTTGGTTTTGGCATCATTGCCCATTCGCTCCTTGGGCGCGCCTGGCCCCTGCCGGCCGCGACCGGGCATTCCCCCCACGGAAGTACCGCCGGATGACCCGCCCCACCCGAAGTTTCACCCGATTGTTGCCGCGGCTGCTGATCGTCCTCCACGACCTGGCGATGATCGTGTTCGTCTGGGTGGCGCTGCGTTGGCTGGCATCCAAGGCGGGTGCGCCACCGGCCCCGTCGCTGGGCACCGAACTGATGGTGGCCGTGGTGGTCCAGGGCGTGGTGCTGCGGCTGGTCGGCCTCTACCAGGGGCTCTGGCGTTTCGCCAGCGTGCCCGACCTGGCCAACCTCGTGCGTGGCGCACTGGTGGGCGTGCTGGTGATCGTCGCCATCCTGTTCCTGATCGGCCTGCTGCCGGACGTGCCCCGGCGCGTACTGTTCCCGTATCCCGTCGCGCTGGTGGTGATGCTGGGGCTGCCCAGGGTCCTTTACCGCCAGTGGAAGGACCATCGCCTGCGCAGCACCCATGCCGACGCCAAGCGCGTGCTGGTGCTGGGCGCCGGCCGGACCGCCGAGAACCTGCTCCGGGAGCTGGCCAGCGATGGCCGCTACGCGCCGGTGGGCCTGCTCGACGACAACCCGGCATTGAAGGGCGCCAAAGTGCGCGGGGTGCCGGTGCTGGGTTCGATCGGTGACCTGCCGTATATCGCCCAGGAAACCGCGCCCAACCTTCTGGTGATCGCCATGCCGTCGGCGAGCGCCAGCGAGATGCAGCGCGTGGTCGAGCTGTGCGACCACACCGGCCTGCCGTTCCGTGCGGCACCGCGCCTGACCGACGTGCTTGCCGGCCGGCCACAGCGGCTTGAGCTGTCCGAAGTGCGCATCGAGGATCTGCTTGGCCGGCCCCCGGTGGAATTCGATCCGTCGCAGGGACTGGCCTCGGTGGCCGGCAAGCGCGTGCTGGTGACCGGTGCCGGCGGCTCGATCGGCTCGGAGCTGGCCCGCCAGTGTGCCGCCGCGGGGGCCGCCGAACTGATCGTGCTCGAACGCGCCGAGCTGCCGATGTGCGAGATCACCGAGGAGCTCGAGCGGCGATTCCCGGAGGTGCCCGTGGTGGCGCTGCTGGCCGACTGCGGCGACCCCGTGGCCTGCGCCATCGCCCTGGCGGGCGAGGTCGACTATGTCTTCCATGCCGCCGCGTGCAAGCAGGTGCCGCTGCTCGAGACGCAGGTGCGCGAAGCGCTGCGCAACAACGTCATCGTTTCATCCGTGCTGGCCCGGGCCTGCCGCGAGGCTGGCGTCGGGAATTTCGTGTTCATCTCCACCGACAAGGCGATATGCCCGGTGAACGTGCTCGGCGCCAGCAAACGTTTCGCCGAGCTGGCCTGCCAGGCGGAGCTCGACGGCAGCGCGGTGCGCTTGTCTGTGGTGCGCTTTGGCAACGTGCTCGATTCGGCCGGCAGCGTGGTGCCGCTGTTTCGCCAGCAGATCGCCGCGGGCGGGCCGGTGACGGTCACCCATCCCGAGGTGACGCGGTACTTCATGACGATTCCCGAGGCATGCCAGCTGATCCTGCATTCGGTCAGCCTGGCGAGCGAAAATGGCGCGGTTTATGCGCTGGACATGGGGCGCCCGGTGGCGATCCGCGAGCTCGCCGAACAGATGATCCGCCTGAGCGGCAAGCGTCCGGGCATCGACATCGCGGTGAGTTACACTGGCCTGCGCCCGGGCGAAAAGCTGCACGAAATCCTGTTCCACCCGGAGGAGCGCTACCAGCGCACCTGCCACCCCCTCATCCTCCAGGCCAAGCCACGCGACATCGGCGTCAGCCACCTGCGCGAACTGCTGGCGCGCCTGGACGCACTGCTCGCCGACCCGGTTGCCAACGGGGCGCTGACCGAGGTGCTCCGCGAGGCCGTGCCGGAATACCGGCCGGAAGCCCGCAAGGGCGACGACCCGTACCCGGCGGACCTGAAACCCGACTGACGAGAACCGCATGACTTCCCGAATCAGAAAGGCCGTTTTCCCCGTTGCGGGCCTGGGCACCCGCTTCTTGCCCGCCACCAAGACCGTGCCCAAGGAAATGCTGCCGGTGGTGGACAAGCCGCTGATCCAGTACGCCGTCGACGAAGCGATCGAAGCCGGCTGCGACACCCTGGTGTTCGTCACCAACCGGTACAAACATTCGGTGGCCGATTATTTCGACAAGGCCTATGAGCTCGAGCACAAGCTCGAGAAGAAGGGCAAGTCCGAGCTGTTGTCGCTGATCCGCGACGTCCTGCCGCGCCACGTGCGCGCCGTCTTCGTCACCCAGGCCGAAGCGCTGGGCCTGGGGCACGCCGTGCTGTGCGCCGAACCCGTGATCGGCAACGAACCCTTCGCCGTGGTGCTGCCCGACGACCTGATCTGGAACAAGGGCCCGGGCGCGCTCAGGCAGATGGCTGACCTGGCCGAAGCCGAGGACGCCAGCGTGATTGCGGTGCAGGACGTGCCCCGGGAACAGACCGGCAGCTACGGTATCGTCGCCACGCGTGACTTTTCCGGCCGCTTTGGTGAAATCGAAGCCATCGTCGAAAAGCCCCATCCTGAAGACGCGCCGAGCACGCTGGCCGTGGTCGGGCGCTACGTGCTCGACGGCAGCATCTTCGACATTCTGCGCAAGACCACGCCCGGCGCCGGCGGCGAGATCCAGCTTACCGACGCGATCGCCACGCTGATGGCGAACAAGCGCGCGCTTGCCTACCGTTTCCAGGGTCGTCGCTTCGACTGCGGCAGCCGCATCGGCCTGGTCGAGGCCACGATCGAGTTCGCGCTCGACCACGAGGACCTGGCCGAGCCGGCGCGCGAATACATGCGCGCCGCGCTGGCACGCTGACCCGCTCCGGCTCGCTGCGTGTCTGTCGACAGTTTCTACCGCGCCCGGTCACCGGCGCCGCCGCCGCGCGCCCCCCTTGCCGGGCGGCATGAGGTCCATACCTGCGTCGTCGGCGGCGGTTTCGCCGGCCTGAACACGGCGCTGGGCCTGGCCGAACGCGGCGGAAGCGACGTGATGCTGCTTGAGTCGCACGAGATTGGCCACGGTGCCTCGGGCCGCAACGGCGGCTTCGTCTTCGGAGGCTTCTCGCGCGGTGAGGCCGAACTGCTGGCCGAGCTAGGCCCGCAGCGGGCACAGGCGCTGTACCAGGGCACGGTGGACGCCGTTGAGCTGATTCGTCGTCGCATCCGCAAGTACGACATCCGCTGCGAAGCCACCGACGCCGGCGTGATCTGGGCGAACTGGTTCCGCGACCCGGCCGTGCTCAAGGAGCGCCAGCGCCTCCTGGCGAAGAATTTTGGCGTCGAGTGGCAATGGCTCGGGCGCGAGGAAATGGCCCATCGCATCGCCAGCGACCGCTACGGCGAAGGCTTGTACGAAGCCAACGCCCTGCATTTTGATCCGCTGGCTTATGCCCGGGGGCTGACCGAAGCGGCCACGTCGCAGGGGGTCCGGGTTCACGAATCCAGCCCGGCGATATCCCTTGACCGCGACGGCAGCGGCTGGCGCGTGCGCACACCCGCTGGCGAGGTGCACGCCCGCCACGTGGTGCTGGCCTGTGGCGGCTACCTGGCCGGCCTGCGCCGCGAGGTGGATGCCGGGGTCTTGCCCATCGCGACCTACGTGATGGTCACCGAACCCCTGGGCCCGCGACTGGACGAGGTGCTGCGCACGCGCGCGGCGATCTACGACAGCCGCTTCGCCTTCGACTATTACCGGCCGCTGCCCGACACCCGCTTGTTGTGGGGCGGGCGGATTTCGATCTTCGATCGGTCCGCCGACGCCGTCCGCCGCCTGCTCAGGCGCGACCTCCTGAGGGTTTTCCCGCAGCTGCACGACCTGCGCATCGAACGCGCCTGGTCGGGCCTGATGAGCTACGCCCGGCACCAGATGCCGCAGGTGGGCAAGGTGGAGGAGGGGCTTTGGCTGGCCCAGGCCTTCGGCGGCCACGGCGTGGCGCCCACCACCTTCGCCGGCGAGATGCTGGCCTCGGCGATCGCGCACGGCGACCCGCGTTGGCGGGAGCTGTCGGACTACGGCCTGGTGTCCGCGCTCAAGCCTGCCGGTTTCGCCGGCGCCCAGCTAAGCTACTGGTGGTACCAGGCACGTGATGCCTGGAAGGACAGGTGGGAATCGCGATGACTGACCAAGAACAGCAAACGGGCCTGATCAGCTGGGCTGATTTCGAAAAAGTGATGCTCTGCGCCGGTACCGTGCAGCGCGTCGAGGACTTCCCCGAGGCACGCAAGCCGGCCTGGAAGTTATGGGTGGACTTCGGCCCGCACGGCGTGCGCAAGACCAGCGCCCAGGTCAAGGCGCTCTATCGTGCCGAGGACCTGGTCGGCCGGCAGGTGGTCGGCGTCATCAACTTCCCGCCCAAGCAGGTCGGCCCGGTGCGCTCCGAGTTCCTGCTCACCGGCTTCCCGACCGACGAAGGCGTGGTCATCACGACCCTCGAACGCCCGGTGCCGGACGGCACCCGCATGGCCTAGCAAAAAAAACAGGCCCCGAAGGGCCTGTTTTCGCCATCAGTGGCTTTGCGTCAGAGTGCTTCGAAGATGCCGGCGGCGCCCATGCCGGTACCGATGCACATGGTGACCATGCCGTATTTCTGCTGACGCCGGCGCAGGCCGTGCACGATGGTCGCGGTGCGGATCGCGCCGGTGGCGCCCAGTGGGTGGCCCAGGGCGATGGCGCCGCCCAGCGGGTTCACCTTGGCCGGGTCCAGCTCGCAGGTGCGGATGACGGCCAGCGCCTGCGCGGCGAAGGCTTCGTTGAGCTCGATCCAGTCCAGCTGGTCCTGGCTCAGGCCTGCCTGCTTGAGCGCCTTGGGGATCGCCGCGATCGGGCCGATGCCCATCACTTCCGGGCGCACGCCGGCGACCGAAAAGCTGACGAAACGCGCCAGCGGGGTCAGGCCGTACTGCTTGATCGCCGACTCCGAGGCCAGCATCACCGCGCCGGCGCCGTCGGACATCTGCGAGCTGTTGCCCGCCGTCACCGAGCCGCCGTTGCGGAATACCGTGCGCAGCTTGGCCAGGCCTTCGGCGCTGGTGTCCGGGCGCGGGCCCTCGTCGTGTTCGACCACGAACTCACGCTGCTGGATCGTTTCACCGCCCAGCACGGGCTGCCGGGAAATCACGCCGTAGGGGGAGATTTCTTCCTTGAATTCACCGGCGGCCTGCGCGGCCAGCGCCTTCTGGTGCGAGGCCAGGGCAAACGCATCCTGGTCCTCGCGGCTGACCTTCCATTCCTCGGCCACCTTTTCGGCGGTGATGCCCATGCCGTAGGCGATCGCCACGTTGTCGTCCTGGAACACCTTCGGGCTCATGGCCACCTTGTTGCCCATCATCGGCACCATGGACATCGACTCGGTGCCGCCGGCCAGCACCAGGTCGGCGTTGCCCAGGCGGATCTGGTCGGCGGCCAGTGCCACGGCCTGCAGGCCCGAGGAGCAGAACCGGTTGATGGTCTGCGCGGCCACCACGTCGGGCAGGCCGGCCAGCAGCACGCCGATGCGCGCCACGTTCATGCCTTGCTCGCCCTCGGGCATGGCGCAGCCGATGATGGCGTCGTCGATGCGGCTGGTGTCGATGCCCGGGCACTGTTCGACCACGGCCTTGAGCACGTGGGCCAGCATTTCATCGGGGCGGGTGTTGCGGAAAACGCCACGCGGGGCCTTGCCCACCGGGGTGCGGGTGGCGGCGACGATGTAGGCGTCCTGGATTTGCTTGGTCATTTGATAGTCCTCGTCGTCGCTCAGTTACGCAGCGGCTTGCCGGTCTTGAGCATGTGGGCGATGCGTTCCTGGGTCTTGGGCATCTGGGCCAGCGCGACGAAATGCTCGCGCTCGAGCCGCAGCAGCCATTCCTCGTCCACCAGGGCGCCGCGGTCCACCTCGCCGCCGCACATCACCGTGGCGATGCGCTTGCTGACCTCGTAGTCGTGTTCGGAAATGAAGCGACCTTCGATCATGTTCTCCAGCATCATCCGGAAGGTGGCGATGCCGACGTCGCCGGCCACCGGGATCGCACGGGCGGGCAGGGGCGGGCGGTAGCCCGACTCGGCCAGCGCCAGCGCCTGTGCCTTGGCCACGTGCAGCAACTCGTAGGCGTTGAACACCACCGGATCGGATTCGCGGGCGAGCTTGAGTTCCCTGGCCTCGAAGGCCGAGGTCGAGACCTTGCCCATCGCCACGGCCTCGAAGTAGGGCTTGAGCTCGGCGAACACGTCGCCGCCCGGGCCCGCCGCCTGCGCGGCGCGCACGGCGATTTCCTTCAGGCCGCCGCCGGCCGGCAGCAGGCCGACGCCGGCCTCGACCAGGCCGACGTAACTTTCCAGCGCGAACACGCTGCGCGCCGCATGCATCTGGAACTCGCAGCCGCCACCCAGGGCCAGGCCACGAACGGCCGCGACCACCGGCACCAGCGAGTACTTGATGCACTGGCTGGTGGCCTGGAAGGTGGCGACCATCGCCTCGAACTCGTCGAGCTTGCCGGCCTGCAGCGAGCCCAGGGCCCCGGCCAGGTCGGCGCCGGCCGAGAACGGTTCGCTGGGCTGCCAGATCACCAGGCCGCGGAAATCCTTCTCGGCGCGTCCGACCGCCTCCTGGATGCCCGCCAGCACGCCGTCGCTGACGGTGTGCATCTTGGTCTTGAAGCCCAGGACGGCGATACCGTCGCCGTCATGCCACATGCGGACCGCGTCGGTTTCGAACACGGTGTCGCCCGGGCTGGCGCGTTCGCCAAGCACCGGGTCGGGGTAACGCTGGCGGTTGTAAACGGCCAGGTTCGAACGCGGCAGCATTTCGCCCTTGGCCGGGCTGAAGCTGCCCTCGGCGGCGTGCACGCCATCGCGGCCGTCGAACACCCAGTCGGGCAGGGGCGCGCTGGACATGGCCTTGCCGGCGACGATGTCCTCGGCAATCCACTCGGCCACCTGCTTCCAGCCGGCGGCCTGCCAGGTCTCGAACGGGCCCAGCTTCCAGCCGTAACCCCAGCGGATGGCCAGGTCGACGTCGCGGGCGGTGTCGGCGATCGAGCTCAGGTGGTAGGCGCTGTAATGGAACAGGTCGCGGAACATCGCCCACAGGAACTTCGCCTGCGGGTGCTCGCTGGCGCGCAGCTGGGCGAACTTCTCGGCCGGGTTCCGGTTCTTCAGGATGGCCACCAGCTCCGCATCGGCCGCGCCGGTGGCGGGGCGATAGTCCTGGGCCTTGAGGTCCAGGACCTGGATCTCCTTGCCCTTCTTCATGAAGATGCCGGCGCCGGTCTTCTGGCCCAGCGCACCCTTCTCGATGAGCGCCCTGAGCCAGTCCGGGGCCTTGAAGTACTTGTGCCAGGGGTCGTCGGGCAGGGTGTCGGCCATGGTCTTGATGACATGGGCCATGGTGTCGAGGCCGACCACGTCGGAGGTGCGGTAGGTCGCCGACTTCGGGCGGCCGAGCAGCGGGCCGGTCAGGGCATCGACCTCGTCGAAGCCGAGCTTGCACTCGGCGGTGTGGTGCAGGGTGGCCAGGATCGAGAACACGCCGATCCGGTTGCCGATGAAGTTCGGGGTGTCCTTGGCGTACACGACCCCTTTGCCCAGGGTCGTTACGAGGAAAGTCTCAAGCCCTTCAAGGACTTCCCGGTCAGTCTTCACGCATGGGATGAGCTCGGCCAGGTGCATGTAACGCGGCGGGTTGAAGAAGTGCACGCCGCAGAACCGGGAGTGAAGTGATTCCGGAAGAACCTCGGCCAAGCCATTGATTGACAAGCCAGAAGTGTTCGAGGCCAGGATGGCGTGCGGGGCCACGTGGTTCTCGATCTTGTCGTACAGCGCCTTCTTCCAGTCCATGCGCTCGGCGATGGCCTCGATGACCAGGTCGCAGTCGCGCAGCAGGTGCAGGTGCTGGTCGTAGTTGGCGGCGGTGATGGCCGCGACCTTGGACTTGCTGGCCAGCGGCGAGGGCGAGAGCTTGCCCAGGTTGGCGATGGCCTTGTCGACGATGCCGTTGGGCTTGCCTTCCTTGGCCGGAAGGTCGAACAGGACGGTTTCGACGTCGGCGTTGGCGAGGTGGGCGGCAATCTGCGCGCCCATCACGCCGGCGCCAAGCACGGCGACCTTGCGAATGAGAAGTTGAGGCATGGGAACAGCTCCGTGGGAGGAGAAGGGGTGGAAGTGGGGTGGTCAGCCGGCGCGCAGGCCGGCGGCGGCGAAGCGGATCAGGGCCTGGGCAGCCTTCTCGCAGTGGGCCTTTTCGGAAACGCCGGCCGGACGCTTGATCAGGCCGAAGTCGGCCATGGCATAGGTCAGCGCGCCGGCGGTGAAATCGAGCCGCCAGTACAAGTCTTCCTTGGCCAGGTCGGGCAGGGCCTGGCCCAGGGCCTTGGCGAATTCGCGCAGCACGTGGCCGTAGTTGTCGGACAGGAACTTGCGCAGGCGGTCGTTCTTTTCGGCGAAGGCCCGGGCCAGCACCCGGACGAAGGCCGAGCCGCCGTGGCGGTCGATCGTGAGCGCCAGGGGTGGCTCGATGAAGGCCGAAAGGATGGCCTCAAGGTCGCCGGGCTGCTTGTCCTGGGCCAGCCGCAGCAGGGCAAGGCGGCGTTCGCTCATCTCGTCCATGCGGCGCCGGAACACCTCGTTGACCAGGTTTTCCTTGCTGCCGAAGTGGTAATTGACCGCCGCGATGTTGACGTCGGCCCGGCTGGTGACCTGGCGCAGGGACGTGCCGGCGAAGCCGTGCTGGGCGAACAGTTCTTCGGCGGCGCCGAGGATGCGTTCCTTGGTGTTGAAATGGCTTGTGCTCATGGCTTGCCAGCGTTCGATTAAAACAGGTGTTGGCGAGTGTACCCGGAGGCGGGCGAAGGTCAAATGGGCAATTCAAACAAGTGCAACACGCGAGCCTCCCCGGGAGCGGGTGAGGGTGGGGTGGCCGATACTGCTGGAAATAATCAGGGAATTGCGCTAAACCCTCGCCGTACCGGGGATTTGTGGTAAATTCATGGGCTCCCAATACCCCTGCAACCTACGGAGTTAGACCATGGCGCTGGAGCGCACCATTTCCATCATCAAGCCCGACGCGGTCGCCAAGAACGTCATCGGCGAGATCTACGCCCGCTTCGAAAAGGCCGGCCTGAAGATCGTCGCGGCGAAGATGAAGCACCTTTCCCGCAAGGAGGCCGAAGGCTTCTACGCGGTGCACCGCGAGCGTCCCTTCTTCAACGCCCTGGTCGAGTTCATGACCTCGGGTCCGGTGATGATCCAGGTGCTGGAAGGTGAAAACGCCGTCGCCAAGAACCGCGACCTGATGGGCGCCACCAATCCGAAGGAAGCCGCGCCGGGCACCATCCGCGCCGACTTCGCTGAAACCATCGACGCCAATGCCGTGCACGGTTCCGACAGCCTGGAGAACGCCGCGATCGAAACCGCGTACTTCTTCAGCGCCACCGAGCTCTGCCCGCGTTGAGTGATGACGTGACCGAGGCCGTCGCCAAGACCAACCTGCTCGACCTCGATCGCGAGGGCATGGAGCACTTCTTCGCCGACATCCTCGGCGAGAAGCGCTTCCGCGCCCACCAGGTGATGAAGTGGATCTACCACCAGCACGTCACCGACTTTGGCCAGATGACCGACGTGGGCAAGGTGCTGCGCGCCAAGCTCGAGGCGGTCGCCGAAATCCGCCCGCCGAACGTGCTCTTCGACAAGCCGTCGGCGGACGGTACCCACAAGTGGTTGCTTGGCATGGACGCCGGCAACGCCATCGAGGCTGTGTTCATCCCCGACAAGGGCCGCGGCACGCTGTGCGTGTCCAGCCAGGTCGGCTGCGGCCTCAACTGCCAGTTCTGTTCCACCGCCACCCAGGGCTTCAACCGCAACCTCAGCACCGCCGAGATCATCGGCCAGGTGTGGGTGGCCTCGAAGCACCTGGGCAACAAGACCCATCTCAACCGCAAGCTCACCAACGTGGTGATGATGGGCATGGGCGAGCCGCTGCTGAACTTCGACAACGTCGTGCGTGCGATGAGCCTGATGCGCGACGACCTGGGCTTCGGCCTGGCGAACAAGCGCGTCACCCTGTCCACGTCGGGCCTGGTGCCGATGATCGACCGCCTGGCCGTCGAATCCGACGTGGCCCTGGCCGTGTCGCTGCACGCGCCCAACGATGAACTTCGCACCGAACTGATCCCGCTCAACAAGAAGTACCCCGTGGCCGAGCTGATGGACGCCTGCGTGCGTTACCTGCGCAACAAGCGCAAGGGCGACTCGGTCACCTTCGAATACACCCTGATGAAGGGCGTCAACGATTCACCCGCCACCGCCCGCGACCTGGCGAAGCTGATGAAGTCGTTCTCCAACAAGATGCAGTACGCGGACGCGGGCAAGGTCAACCTGATCCCGTTCAACCCGTTCCCCGGCACGCGCTTCGAGCGCAGCGGCGAAACGGAAATCCGCGCCTTCCAGAAGATCCTGCTCGACGCCGGCGTGCTCGCCATGGTCCGGCGTACCCGAGGCGACGATATCGACGCGGCCTGTGGCCAGCTCAAGGGCCAGGTCATGGACCGCACGCGTCGCCAGTCCGAATTCAAGCGCAAGCTCGAACAACAGGGGGTTTCAGATGCAGCGTAGGTCGGTCCCGTTCCTCTTCGCCGGCGCACTCGCGCTGGCCCTGGCGGGTTGCGCCGGTACCGGCGGCGGCACGCGCGCCACGAAGGCGCAGCCTGAGATGAGCAACAAGGGCCTGGCCAACCTGCACCTGGCGCAGAACTACCTGTCCGCCGGCAAGCTCGACGTCGCGATGGACCGTGCCCAGCGCGCCCTGCGCACCGACCCGGGCTCGGCCGACGTCCAGGTGGTCATGGGCATGATCCGCCAGGCCCTGGACGACAAGACCCGGGCCGGCGAACACTTCGCCCAGGCCGCCAAGCTGGCTCCCGACACCGGCCACGTGCTCAATGCCTACGGCGCCTGGCTTTGCGAGCACCGGAAATACGAAGAAGCCGACGCGGTATTCGCCCGCGCCGTGCTCGACCCGTTCTACGAAGCCAAGGCGCAGGCGTACTACAACGCCGGGCGCTGCTCCGTCCTTGGTGGCCGCCCGGCCCAGGCGGACGCCGCCCTTCGCAAGGGCCTGGACCTGGAGCCCAAGGACGCCGCCCTGCTCGAGCAGATGGCGCGCCTGCAGTACCAGCAAGGCAACTTCATGGGTGCACGGGCCTTCTTCCAGCGCCGCGAAGCGGTGGCCGAGGTCGGTGCCGAACTGCTCGAACTTGCCATCGCCATCGAAGAGGGCGCCGGTGACCGCGCCGCCGCCGAGCGCTACCGCACTCGCCTGCGGCAGGGCTTTCCGGAACACACGCCAACCGCCAGGGAGGAATCTCCGCAGTCATGAGTATCGAAGGCCGGCAGGAAGGTTTGTTTGAGGATCCCATTGGCCAGCGCCTGCGCACGGCCCGCGAAAAATGCGGCCTGAGCAAGGAGCAGGCCGGCCAGCAGCTGAGGCTGCCGGTCGCCATCATCGAAGCCATGGAGCGCGAGGACTGGCAGCGCCTGGGCGCGCCGATCTACGTGCGCAGCTACCTGGGCAGCTACCTGCGCCTGCTGGACCTGCCGCAGGAAATGCTGCAGGCGGTGGTTGCACCGACCCCGGCGCCGGTCCTGGTGCCGATGGCCTCGCGCTCGGTGCTGCGCCGCACGCTGGACAGGTCCCTGCGCAACGTCGTCTACCTGGTGATGACCGCCGTCCTGGTGGTGCCCGTGGTGCTGGTCGCCCGGCACTACCAGAACGCTGATCGACCGCAGCCGCTGACCCTCGAACCCGATCCGTCCGTCCTGCCCGCGCTCGATGCCGGCGGGGCGCTTGTCGCTGCGGAGCAGGAGATCGCGCTGCCGGTCGCCGATCCGGAACCGGCCAGCCCGGAGCCGGTAATGGCCTCGATGGCGCCGGTCCCGGTCAAGACGCCAGCCGCGGAGCCTCCGGCCGCCATGCCCGGCCAGGATGGCCTGGTGCTGCGTTTCAGTGGCCAGAGCTGGCTGGAAGTTAACGACCCGCAGGGCCGCCGGCTTGAACGCGCACTGCTCGACGCAGGTGCCGAACGCCGCTACGCCGACGGGGAAGTGGGCTACATCACGCTGGGCAACGCGTCCGCCGTGAACGTGCTGCACGATGGCCAGCCGGTGGACCTGGAACCTTTCCGCGCGGCGAACGTCGCCCGCTTTACGGTATCCTCTGGCGGCGAACCCGAGCCTGCCCGGTAATCCACCGGCGCCCCGGCCACCCGACCCACTGTCCGCGCCGTCAGCGCGCGGGCCAGAAGAAGTGATCCATGGACCAGATTGACGAATACGAACAGGGCGAACGCGTTCGCGCCTGGCTCAAGAACAACGGCTCTTCCCTGATCACCGGCGTCGCCCTGGGCCTGGCGGCCCTGGGAGGCTGGCAGTGGTGGCAGAACCAGGGCGAAGTGCGCAAGGTCGAGGCCGCGGCCGAGTTCCTGGCCTACAGCCGCGCCTCGGACAACGCGCAGACCGACAAGGCCCTGGCCCACGCCCAGGCCCTGCGCCAGAACCACCCGGAAACGCCCTACGTGGCCCTGGTCGCGCTCAACGAGGCGCAGCGCCTGCAGGCCGAGGGCAAGGCCGAGGAGGCCCTGGCCAAGCTCGACGCCGTGTCGCCCGAACACCTCGACCCGGCGATGGCGGAACTGCTGCAGCTGCGCGCCATGCGCCTGCTGGCGGGCCTGGAGCGGCACGAGGACGTCCTCACGCGCCTGCAATCGCATCCGCTGCCCAGCTACCCCGGCGTGGCCGGCGAGCTGCGCGGTGACGCCGAGCTGGCCTTGGGCAACCGTGAACAGGCCCGCGTGGCCTACGAGCAGGCCCTGGCCGCGCTCGACCTGGCGTCGCCGACCCGCGGCATCGTCGAAATGAAATTCACCGCGGCCGGCGGCCGCCTGCCCGATTCCCCGGAGGCCTGAACGCATGCTGCGTCGTACCCTGATCATCGCGGCGCTACTGGCGTCCACCACGGGCTGCACCACCCTCAAGGGCTGGTTCGGCGACGACAAGAACAAGGCCAGTGAACCGGCCGAGCTGGTTGAAATCGCCAGCCCCATCGCCGTGGGCAAGGCCTGGTCGCGCAAGCTGGGCGATGAATCCGCCAAGCTGGGCCTGCGCCAGCGTCCGGCCATCGAAGGCGACCGCCTTTACGTGTCCAACGACGAAGGCCGCGTGCTTGCGATCAGCGTCACCAGCGGCGACGTGCTGTGGGATTCCGAAGTCGCCCCGACCCGCAAGGAGGGCAGCCGCCTGTTCTTCTGGCGCCGCAAGTCCATCGACGGTGGCCTGAGCGGTGGTCCGGCCGCGGCCAATGGCATGGTGGTCGCCGGTGGCCGGAACGGCGAAGTGGTGGCCCTCGACGCCGAAACCGGCGCCGAGCGCTGGCGCATCAAGGTCACCTCCGAGGTGATCGCCGCGCCCCTGATCACGCCCGACCGCATCATCGTTCGCAGCAACGACGGCCGCACCTTCGGCCTGGACCCGGCCGACGGCACCCGCAAGTGGGTGTTCGACCGCGGCATCCCGGCCCTGAGCGTGCGCGGCAACGGCGCGCCCGTCACCGACGGCCAGCTGGCCTACCTCGGTTATGACGACGGCACTGTCGTTGCGCTGCGCATCAGCGACGGCCTGGTCGCCTGGACCCAGCTGATCGCCGAGTCCGAAGGGCGCAACGACCTCGACCGCATGGCCGACGTCGACGGCGAACTGGCCCTGGGTTTCTCCGAGCTTTTCGCCACCAGCTTCGCCGGCCAGACCATGGCCATTTCGACGCAGAACGGCCGTCCGCTGTGGAACCGTGACACCGGCGGTTATTCCGGCCTGGCCCTGCTGCGCGACCGGGTGGTGCTGTCCGATGCCGCGGGCACCGTCTGGGCGCTGGACCGCAACACCGGTTCGCCCCTGTGGCGCCAGGAAGGCCTCGCTCGTCGCTGGCTGACGACGCCGGCCATCCAGGGCGACTACCTGGTGGTGGGCGACATCGACGGCTACGTGCATTGGCTGCGCAGCGACGACGGCGTCATCGTCGGCCGCGACCGTGCCGGCAAGGCGCCTATCCGCGGCACCCCTCAGGTCACCCCGACCGGCACGCTGATCGTGCTGGATTCCGAAGGTCGCCTGTCCGCTTACCCGTCGCCGGCGCAATAAGCCGGCCGACGTAATCCACGGGAGAGTTCCGCGTGTTGCCATTGGTTGCTCTCGTGGGCCGTCCCAACGTCGGCAAGTCAACGCTTTTCAACGCGTTGACGCGCAGCCGTGACGCGCTCGTTCATGACGAACCCGGGGTCACCCGGGATCGCCATTATGGTTTTTGCCGGCTGGTCGAAGACCGGCCGTTCGGCCTGTGCGACACCGGCGGTTTGTCCGGTGACGAAGAAGGCCTGGCCGGCGCCACCGCGCGCCAGGCCCGTGCAGCCGTGGAAGAAGCCGACCTGGTGCTGTTCGTGGTCGATGGCCGCGAAGGTCCATCGGCGGTCGACGACGCCATCCTGGCCTGGCTGCGCAAGACCGGCCGCCGCTTCTTCCTGGTCGTCAACAAGGTCGACGGACTGGAATTGCAGCCGGTGCTGGCCGAGTTCGCGCGCTACGGCGTCGAGAAGGTCATCCCCGTGGCTGCGGCGCACCAGCGTGGCGTGCCCGAACTGCTCGAAGAGGTCATCCCGGCGCTGCCCGAGGACGGCGACGCCGCGGTGCTGGCGGACGACCCGCATCGCATCCGCATCGCGTTCCTCGGCCGTCCCAACGTCGGCAAGTCGACGTTGGTGAACCGCCTGCTGGGCGAGGAGCGCATGATCGCCTCCGACGTGCCCGGCACCACCCGCGATTCGATCGCGGTGGACCTGACCCGCGACGGCCGCGACTACCGCCTGATCGACACCGCCGGCCTGCGCCGGCGTTCCAAGGTCGAGGAAGCGGTGGAGAAGTTCTCCGTCTTCAAGACCCTGCAGGCGATCGAAAACTGCCAGGTGGCGGTGGTCCTGCTCGACGCCGGCGAAGGCGTGACCGAACAGGACGCCACCGTGCTCGGCCTTATCCTGCAGGCCGGCAAGGCGCTGGTCATCGCGGTCAACAAGTGGGACGGGCAGAGCAAGTACCAGCGCGAGCAGACCCAGGGCATGCTGGTGCGCAAGCTCTCGTTCTGCGAATGGGCCGAACGCATCACCATCTCGGCGCTGCACGGCACCGGCATGCGCGAACTCTTCCGCGCCATCCACCGCGCGCACGCCTCGGCGACGAAGGAATTCAGCACCTCGGAAGTCACCAAGGCCGTGGAAATCGCCTACCAGAGCTTCCCGCCGCCGGCCGTGCGCGGGCACGTCTCGAAGTTGCGCTATTGCCACCCCGGTGGTGCCAACCCACCGACCTTCATCGTGCACGGCACCCGCCTGCGCGTGCTCAGCGACAGCTACCGGCGGTACCTGGAAAACTTCTTCCGCAAGCGCTTCAAGCTCGTTGGCACGCCCATCCGCTTCATCTTCAAGGAAGGCGAGAACCCCTACGAGGGCAAGAAGAACCCGCTCAGCGATCGCCAGATCAAGGCGAAGCGACGTTTGATGCGGCACGTCAAGCGCGGGAAGTGATCGCGAGGGCGGACGTCAGCCTGGGCGTGCTGGCCGGAGGTCGCGGCGAGCGCGTCGGGGGGCGGGACAAGGCCTGGCTGTCGCGCGACGGCATGCCCGCACTGGACGCCCTGCTGCGGGAACTCGAAGACGCGGCATTCGGCGCGCGGCTTGCCAGCGTAAGGACGCCGGATCCGCGCTGGACAGAACGTGGTTTCGTCTGCGTGCAGGATCTTCGTCCGGACCAGCCGGGTCCGCTGGCCGGCCTCGAAGCACTGGCCGCCGCCTGCCCGACGCCCTGGCTGCTGGTCCTGCCGGTGGACGCCACCGGCCTGCCCGAATGCCTTTTCGACCGGCTCGCCGCGCTGGCGTCGCCGCAAGGCGCCTGGCTGCGTGATGCCGGCGGCCTGCAGCCCCTGCTGGGCCTCTGGCCGGCGTCGGGCCTGCTGGCTGCCTCGCGTTCGGCCCTGGACGCGGGTGAAGCCGCCGTACACCGCGCCCTCGCTAAGCTGTGTCCTGTCCAGCTCGACGTCTCACCCGCGCGACTGGGCAATGCCAATACCCCCGAGGCTTATGACCTACACCATGACGCCTGATTTCCCCACGCGCATCAGCTTCGACGAAGCCGCCGAGATCATCGACCGGGTCGCGGCCAGCCGCCGGCTTTCCCCCGAGCGCATCCCGCTGCAGCGCGGCTTGGGACGTGTGCTGGCCGAAGACGTGGTGGCGCCGATTGCATTGCCGAACTTCGACAACGCGGCCATGGACGGCTTCGCCGTGCACGGCCTGCCGATGCCCGAGCGCGGCTGGCAGCTGGTGGGGGAGCAGTTCGCCGGCGTCGACCGGGGCCTGGTGCTGGCGCCGGGGCAGGCCAGCCGCATCACCACCGGCGCGCCGCTTCCCGCCGGCGCCGAGGCGATCGTGATCAAGGAAAACGCGCGGGTCGAAGGCGACCGCCTTTACACCGACCAGGTACCGTCCGCGAATGACCACATCCGCCGCGCCGGCGAAGACGTGCAGCCGGGGACCCGCCTGCTTTCCGCCGGTGACGTGCTGACGCCGGCGCGCCTGGGCCTGGCCGCCGCGCTGGGGCTGCCGGAACTTTCCGTCGCGCGCCGCCCGACCGTGGCCGTGTTCACTACCGGCGACGAACTGCGGCCGCCCGGCCAGGCGCTGGCGCCGGGTGAGATCCACGACTCCAACCGCGCCCTGCTGCAGACGCTGCTGCTGGCCGAAGGCCTGGAGCCGGTGGCCTGGCCGATCCTGCCCGACGACCCGGCGCGCATCGCCGCGATGCTCGAGGACGCCGCGTTTTCCTTCGACCTGGTGATCACCTGCGGCGGCGTCAGCGCCGGCGAGAAGGACCACCTGCCGGCCTTGCTGCAGGCCCGCGGTGAAACCCATTTCTGGAAAGTGCGCATGAAGCCCGGCATGCCGCTGCTGTTGGGGCGGCTGGGGGAGTCGCTGCTGCTGGGCCTGCCCGGCAATCCAGTGTCGGTGCTGGCGACCTTCCTGACCCTGGGGCGCCGCCTGGTCGACGGCCTGCAGGGGCGCGCCGAGCCGCGCACGCGCTGGCGGGCGAAGCTCACCGAGGGCGTGCACAAGCGCCATGACCGGCGCGAATTCATGCGCGGGCGCCTGCAGGTGGACGAGCACGGCCAGCTGCTCGTAGTTCCCGATGCCGCCACCGGCTCGCACCGCCTGGCCGCCGCGGCCGGCAATGACGTGCTGCTGGTCCTGCCCGAAGGTGCCGGGGAGTTTCCCGCCGGCGCCGTGGTCGACTGCCTGCCTTGCGCGGCGGGTCGCGGCTAGACTGGCACGATGCCACCGATCGAAGAAATCACTCCCGCCGAAGCCCGTCGCCGCATGGCGCGCGGCAGCCGGCTGCTGGACGTTCGCGAACCGGACGAACACGCGCTTGGGCTCCCCGAAGGCGCGCTGCCGGTACCGCGGGCCACGCTGGAAGCCGAGCCCGGTCGCATCACGCCCGACACCGATGCCGAACTGCTGCTGATCTGCGGCAGTGGCCGCCGTTCGATGATGGCGGCGCAGGCGCTGCAGGCCCGCGGTTACACCCGCCTGTGTTCGGTGGCGGGCGGTTTCGAGGGCTGGTGTCGCGAGCAGCTGCCGACCACCGCCGGGGCACCGGACGACGCCGATTTCCTGGAACGTTATTCGCGCCACCTGCGCCTTCCCCAGGTCGGCCTAGAAGGGCAACGACGGCTGGCGGCGTCACGCGTGCTGCTGGTTGGCGCCGGCGGCCTGGGTTCACCGGCGGCGCTGTACCTGGCGGCGGCCGGTGTCGGTGAGCTGGTGGTCGCCGACGACGACGTGGTGGATCGCAGCAATCTCCAGCGCCAGGTGCTGCACACCGAAGACCGCATCGGCCAGCCCAAGGTGGATTCCGCACGCCAGGCCCTGCAGGCCCTCAATCCACGCGTGCAGGTCCAGGCCCGGCGGGTGCGGGTGACCGAGCAGACCGTCGACGCCCTGGTGCAGGCCGCCGACGTGGTGGTGGATGGCGCCGACAACTTCCCCGTGCGCTACGTGCTCAACGCCGCCTGCCTGCGTCATGGCAAGCCGCTGGTGTATGGCGCCGTGCATCGTTTCGAAGGGCAGGTCAGTGTTTTCGACGCGGGCCGCCGGCGCGGCGAAGCGCCCTGCTACCGCTGCCTTTTCCCGGAACCACCGGCCGCCGAAGACGCGCCAAACTGCGCAGAAGCCGGCGTGTTGGGCGTGCTGCCGGGCGTGATTGGCCTGCTGCAGGCGACCGAGGCCATCAAGCTGCTGCTGGGCATCGGCGAACCGCTGTCGGGGCGCCTGCTGCATTTCGACGCCCTGGCGATGCGGTTTCGTGAAACCCGCCTGCGCGTGGATCCGCAGTGTCCGGGCTGCGGTCCGGAGAAGGCATGAGGGAACAGAAGAATTACCGGGAACTGGCCTGCCGGGAATGCCGGGAAGGTGCCGGACTTGGTTTTTCCTTCACGATGGCGTTCCAGCCGATCGTGAGCCTGTCCCGGCGCGAGGTCTTTGCCCACGAGGCCTTGGTGCGCGGGCCGGGCGGGGAAGCCGCGGCCGAGGTGTTCAGGCACGTCAATGCCGACACCCGCTACCAGTTCGACCAGGCCTGTCGGGTCAAGGCGATCGAGCTGGCCAGCCGGCTCGGCGTGCCCGGCTACGTCAGCATCAATTTCATGCCCAACGCCGTCTACCGGCCGGAGCTCTGCATCCGGACCACGCTTGAGGCGGCGCGCACCTATGACTTCCCGATCGACCGGATCATCTTCGAGTTCACCGAAGTCGAGAAGGTCGAGGACCACGGCCACCTGCGCGAAATCGTGCAGCACTACCAGCAGCGCGGCTTCCTCACGGCTTTCGATGATTTCGGTTCCGGCTACTCGGGCCTCAACCTGCTGGCCGACGTGGCCTGCGACCTGGTGAAGCTGGACATGGCGCTGGTCCGCGGCCTGCCCGCCGACCCGCGGCGCTGCAAGATCCTGCGCCACGTGGTCGGCCTGTGCGCCGACCTGGGCGTGCAGCTGATCGCCGAGGGTGTGGAAACCCGGGACGAGCTTCGTTTCGTGCAGGACCAGGGCGTCGACCTGTTCCAGGGTTATTACCTGTGCAAGCCGGCGTTCGAAGCGCTTCCGGAGATCCGCTGGCCCGACTGAGGCCGGGCCGGCGGCATCCGCGCCAGTCAGGTGTCCGCGGCCCCGGCCGAGCCGGTCTTGCTCCCCGACCTGCCAAGGCGCAGCGCGTTGGCCACGACCGACACCGAGCTCAGGCTCATGGCGAGCGCGGCGATCATGGGGCTGAGCAGCAGCCCGGTCAGCGGGTAGAGCACGCCCGCGGCGATCGGGACGCCGAGCGCGTTGTAGAGGAAGGCGAAGGCCAGGTTCTGCTTCATGTTGGCCACGGTGGCCGTCGACAGCCGGCGCGCCCGCATGATGCCGAGCAGGTCACCCTTGACCAGTGTCACCTGGGCACTGGACATCGCCACGTCGGTGCCCGTACCCATGGCGATCCCGATGTCGGCCCCGGCGAGGGCAGGGGCGTCGTTGATGCCGTCGCCCGCCATGGCGACCCTCGCGCCTTCGGCCTTGAGCCGCTGCACCAGGTCGATCTTGTCCTTGGGCCGGACTTCGCCGTGCACTTCGTCGATGCCCAGTTCGCGCGCCACCGCGCGCGCGGTGGTGGCGCCGTCGCCGGTGGCCATGACGATGCGCAGGCCGGCGTCCTGCAGCGACGCGATGGCTTCGCGCGTCGATGCCTTGATCGGATCGGCTACGGCAAGCAGGCCGGCAAGGCGGCCGTCCACGGCCAGGTACATGACGCTGGCGCCTTCCTGGCGAAGCCGCTCGGCCTCGACCTTGAGCGGGTCGGGGTCGACGGACTGCTCCCGCATCAGCTGGGTGTTCCCGATGGCGAGTTTCCTGCCTGCCACGCTGCCGCGCACGCCGATGCCGGTGGAGGACTCGAAGTCATCGGGCGTCTCGAGCGCCAGCTTGCGGCGGCGCGCTTCGGCGACGATGGCGTCGGCCAGCGGGTGCTCGCTGCCCTGGTCGAGGCTGGCCGCCAGCCGCAGGACCTCGTCATCCGCGAAACCTTCGGCGGCGATCACGGTCCTGAAGGCGGGGCGACCTTCGGTCAGGGTGCCGGTCTTGTCCACGATGAGCGTGTCGATGCGGCGGAAATTCTCGATCGCCTCGGCGTCGCGGAACAGCACGCCACCCCGTGCGGCCCGGCCGGTGGCCACCATGATCGACATCGGCGTGGCCAGGCCCAGCGCGCAGGGGCAGGCGATGATCAGCACGGAAACACCATTGAGCACGGCGAACGTCCAGGAGGGTTCCGGACCCAGCAGTCCCCAGGCCAGGAAAGTCGCCACGGCGATCGCCAGCACGGCAAGCACGAACCAGAAGGCCACCTTGTCGGCCATTCGCTGCATGGGCGCGCGGGAGCGCTGGGCCTGGGCAACCAGTTGCACGATCTGCGACAGCACCGTCTCGGAGCCGACCTTTTCGGCGCGGATCACCAGGCTGCCGGCGCCGTTCATGGTCGCGCCGATCACGGCGTCGCCAACCGACTTCTCCACCGGCATGGGCTCGCCGGTCAGCATGGACTCGTCGACGTTCGACCGGCCCTCCAGCACGCTGCCGTCCACCGGCACCTTCTCGCCCGGCCGGACGCGCAGCCGGTCGCCGACATGCACGTGGCTGAGTTCGATGTCTTCCTCGCGGCCGTCGTCGAGCAAGCGGCGGGCGGTCTTGGGCGCCAGGCCCAGCAGGGACTTGATGGCCGCCGATGTCCGTGAGCGTGCGCGAAGCTCCAGCATCTGGCCCAGCAGGGTCAGCGAGACGATGACGGCGGCGGCCTCGAAATAAACGCCGATGCGGCCATGGTCCCGGAACGAGGCCGGGAACAGGCCGGGCGCCAAGCTCGCCACGACGCTGTAGCCGAAGGCGGCCGCGACGCCGATGCCGATGAGCGTCCACATGTTCGGGCTGAGATTGCGGATCGATTGCCCGCAGCGGACGAAAAACGGCCAGCCGGCCCAGAGCACCACGGGGGTGGTCAGGACGAGCTCCATCCAAGTGCGCGTCTGCACCGGCAGCCAGGCGTCGACGCGGTGCCCGAGCATGGCCAGTGCCAGTACGACCAGGGACAGGGGCAGGGTCCACCAGAACCGGCGGCTGAAATCGACCAGTTCGGGGCTTTCGTCGTCGTCGAGCGCGGGCATCTCCGGTTCGAGCGCCATGCCGCAGATCGGACAGTGGCCAGGTGCGGGCTGGCGGATCTGGGGGTGCATCGGGCAAACGTAGATCGTGCCCGGCGCCGCCGCTGCCGGGGCTTCCGGCGTGGGGTGATTGTGCGCGTGCGTGCTCATCGTTCCTCCTTTGCCGCAACCGGCAGTCGCCGGAGCTTGAGCAGGGCATAGATCGCCGGTATCACGACCAGTGTAAGCACGGTCGAGGACACCATCCCGCCCACCATGGGCGCCGCGATGCGGCGCATGACCTCCGAACCCGTGCCCGTGCTCCACATGATCGGCAACAGGCCGGCCATGATGGCCACCACGGTCATCATCTTCGGGCGGACGCGTTCCACCGCGCCCTCGACGATGGCGTCGGCGAGGTCGCCGCGGGTGAGCCGTTCGCCGCGGCTTTCTCGGGCCCGGGTGCGGTCCGAGAGCGCGTGGTCGAGGTAGATCAGCATCACCACGCCGGTCTCGGCGGCCACGCCGGCCAGGGCGATGAAACCCACCGCGACGGCGACGCTGAGGTTGTAGTCGAGCGCCCACAGCAGCCAGATGCCACCGACCAGGGCGAACGGGACCGAAAGCATGACGATCAGCGACTCGGTGACCCGCCGGAAGTTGAGGTAGAGCAGCAGGAAGATGATGGCCAGCGTCACCGGCACCACGATCTTCATCCTGGCGACGGCCCGCTGCATGTATTCGTACTGGCCGCTCCAGGTGGCGTAATAACCGGGTGGGAAGGTGACCTCCCGCGCGACGGCCTCCTGGGCGGCCTTCACGTACGCGCCGAGGTCGGCATCGCGCGTGTCCACGTACACGTAGGCCGAGATCAGGGCGTTCTCGGTGCGGATGCTTGGCGCGCCCTTGCGGATGCTGATGCCGGCCAGCTCTCCCAGGGGCACCTGAGCGCCGTCGGGGGTGGCCACGAGCACCTGCCGGGCGATGGCGTCGGGGCTGTCGCGCAGGTCGCGCGGGTAGCGCACGATCACGGCGAATCGCTCGCGCCCCTCGACGGTCGTGGTGACCCGTTCGCCGCCCAGGGCGGTCGCCACCACCGCCAGCAGGTCGCCCACGGGCAAACCGTAGCGCGCCAGCTGGTCGCGGTCGGGCTGAATGTCCAGGTAGAAGCCGCCGGTCAGGCGTTCGGCGTAGGCGCTGGTCGTGCCGGGCACCGTGCGCACCGCGGCCTCGATCTGGCGGGCCAGCGTCTCGATCCCGGCCAGGTCGTCGCCGAAGACCTTGATGCCGATCGGCGTGCGGATGCCGGTGGCCAGCATGTCGGTGCGCGCCTTGATCGGCATGGTCCAGGAATTGGCCACGCCCGGGAACTGCAGGGCCTGGTCCATTTCCGCGATCAAGGCGTCCACCGTCAAACCCTCGCGCCACTGGTCCCGCGGCTTGAGGTTGATCACGGTCTCGAACATCTCCAGCGGCGCCGGATCGGTGGCCGTCTGGGCACGCCCGGCTTTTCCGAACACCGACTCGACTTCCGGGAAGGTCTTGATGATGCGGTCCTGCTGCTGGAGCAGCTCGGCAGCCTTGGTCACCGACATCCCGGGCAGCGAGCTCGGCATGTAGAGCAGGCTGCCTTCGTCGAGGCTGGGCATGAACTCGCTTCCGAGTCGAACCGCCGGCCAGGCCGAGGCCAACATCACCACGAGCGCGACGACCAGCGTGGCGACCTTGTGCCGGAGCACCAGGGCGATCACGGGCCGATAAACGGCGATAAGAATCCTGTTCACCGGATTCCGGGCCTCGGGCAGGATCTTTCCTCGCACGAAGACCAGCATCAGCACCGGCACCAGGGTCACCGAGAGCAGGGCGCCGGCGGCCATCGCAAAGGTCTTGGTGAAGGCCAGGGGCTGGAACAGCCGTCCCTCCTGGGCCTCGAGTGCGAACACCGGCAGGAAGGACACGGTGATTATCAGCAGGCTGAAGAACAGGGCCGGGCCGACCTCGCGGCAGGCCTTGATGACCAGCTCGATGCGCGGCGTCCGGCCGCCGTCACGCTCGATGTGTTTGTGCGCGTTCTCGATCATCACGATTGCCGCGTCCACCATGGCGCCGATGGCGATGGCGATGCCGCCCAGGCTCATGATGTTGGAGTTCATGCCCAGCAGCCACATCGCCAGGAAGGCGATCAGGACGCCCACCGGCAACATGATGATCGCCACCAGCGCGCTGCGCACGTGCAGCAGGAAAACAAAACAGACGAGGGCGACGATCAGGCTTTCTTCCACCAGGGTCCAGCGCAGGGTGGCGATCGCCCGGTGGATCAGGTCGGAGCGATCGTATACCGCGCGGATGGACATGCCCTCGGGCAGGCCGGGGCCGATCTCGGCGATGCGCTTCTTCAGGCCGTCTATCACCGCCAGGGCGTTTTCGCCGTAGCGCGCCACCGCGATGCCGGCGACCACTTCGCCTTCGCCGTTGAGTTCGGCGATGCCGCGGCGCTGGTCGGGCACCAGTTCGACCCGCGCCAGGTCGCCGACGAGGACCGGCGTGCCGCCTTCGGCTTTCACCACCAGGTTCTCGATGTCCTCGATGCCGCGCAGGTAGCCGCGGCCCCGGATCATGTACTCGGTTTCCGCCATCTCGATGACGCGCCCGCCGACGTCGCGATTGCTGGCGGCGATGACCTCGGAGACGCGGGAGAGCGGCACGCCGTACTGGCGCAGGCGCCCCGGGTCCACCGTCACCGAGTACTGGCGCACGAAGCCGCCGACGCTGGCGATTTCGGCCACGCCCGGCGCCTTGGTCAGCTGGTAGCGCACGTACCAGTCCTGCACGGCACGCAGCTGGTCCAGGGACCACTGTTCGCCCTCGAGCACGTACTGGTAGACCCAGCCCACGCCGGTCGCGTCCGGCCCCAGGGTCGGCGTCACGCCCTCGGGGAGCTGCTTGGAGGCGACGTTGAGGTATTCGAGCACGCGCGAGCGCGCCCAGTAGATGTCGGTGCCGTCCTCGAAGATCACGTAGACGAAGGAGGCGCCGAAGAAAGAGAAGCCGCGCACGACCCGGGACTTCGGGACCGCCAGGAGGGCGGTGGTCAGCGGGTAGGTGACCTGGTCCTCGACGACCTGTGGTGCCTGGCCAGGCACCTCGGTGAAGACGATGACCTGCACGTCGGACAGGTCGGGCAGGGCATCCAGCGGCGTCCTGGCCACCGCGTACAGGCCGGCGGCGGTGACGGCGGTCGCCATCACCAGCACCAGGAAGACGTTGCGGACCGACCATTCGATCAGGCGGGCGAGCATGTCAGTGGTCTCCGTCGTGCCCGGCGTGCGGATCCGCTTCCGGCTCCGGGGCGGCGGCTTCCATCGACGCGGGTTCCATCGATTCGAGCGCCGCGCGCAGGCTGCTCTCGGCGTCGATCAGGAAGTTGGCCGACACCACCACGGACTCGCCGGCTTCGACGCCCGAAAGCACCTCCACCCACTCGCCGGAGCGTGCACCCAGCTCGACATCCCGGGGCACGAACCGGCCGGGCGCGGCCTGGACGAACACCCGCTGGCGCGTCCCGGAGTCGATGACCGCCGAGCGCGGAATCACCACGCGGCGCTGCCCGGCGCCGCCCGCCAGCACGACATCGCCGAACAGGCCGGGACGGATCACGCCATCGGGATTGGGCAGGACGATGCGCACGCCCACGGTCCGGCTCGCCCGGTCCACGAGGGGCTGGATGAAGCTCACCTCGCCGTCAAAGTGTTGCCCCGGCAGGCTGGGTGTTTCGAAGCTGGCCTTGTCGCCGATGGCCAGCCCCGCCGACGCGGAGGTCGGGACATCGGCGACCACCCACACCGTGGAGAGGTCGGCCAGGCGAAGGACCGTCTGCCCAGGTTCGAATCGGTCGCCCTGCACGACAAGCTTGTCGACCACGACGGCGTCGGCGGGCGAGGAAACCACGAGTCCCGCCTCGTCGCCGCGGCGCGCAACGCTCGCGCCCGAGACCTCCCAGTTGCGCAGGCGGGTGCGGGCGGCATCCCGCAGTTGGCGCATGAGGGCGGCGCTGGCGGGGTCGCCCTGCGCCAGTTGGGTGGCGGCCGCGTCGGCGATGGCGTACTCGTCGCGGGCGGCCGCCAGGTCCGGGCTGTAGACCGCCATCAGGGGCTCGCCCCGGCGGACCATCATCCCGGTCTGGTTGGCGTACAGGGTTTCGATCCAGCCTTCGAAGCGCGGCGCGACGGCGAACTGGCGGGTTTCGTCGATCTGCACCGAGGCACTGGCGCGCACCGTGCCCGGGAGCGCCTCGCGCACGGCCAGCTCGGTACGCACGCCCAGCAGCTGGACCTTGCCGGGCGACAGGACGACGGTCCCGGGCTCGGGGTCGGGCGCCTCATCGGCATAGACGGGGAGGTAGTCCATGCCCATGGAGTCCTTCTTGGGCACAGGCGAGGTATCGGGCAGGCCCATGGGATTGCGGTAGTAGAGCACTTCGCGTTCGGCCGGCGCCGCTTCGGTGGCGGCTGTGGCCGCGGGCGCGGGCGCGAAGGCGCGCCCGCTCCACCAGCCGACGGCGAGGGCTGCGCCGACCGCGATGGCCAGGAGGGTCCAGTGGCTGCGGTTCATTCGATACTCCCGAGCAGGGCGCGCACGGCGGCGGCGCCAATGAGTTCATCGCGACGGGCATCAACCCGCGAAAGGTCGGCGCCTTGCCAGGCCTCCAGGGCTTCGAGCACGGTGCCGAAGTCGACCTCGCCGACGCGGTAGCTGGCGAGCGCGGATTCGAAGTTGGCATGCGCCTGGGGCAACAGGGTCTGTTCGATCAGCTGGCGCTGCTCGCGGGCGCTGCGGGCGCGGGCCCAGGCGCGGCCCAACTGGCCTTGCAGGGCAATGGCCGTGGCTTCGGCGCGTGCCCGCGCCGCGTCGCCCAGCCGCAGGGCTTCGCGTTCGCGCTCGCGCCGCGCGCGCTGCTGGAGCGGGATTTCCACCTCGAACATCAGCTCGTGGGTATCGGCGCGCTCGTCGCGCTGCATGAGCCCCACGCCCAGCGTGAGGTCGGGCAAACGCCGGCGGTGCTGGAGGCGGGCGGCGGCATCGGCCGCGCCGGCCATCGCGTCGCTGGCTTCGATTGCCGGATGCCGGGACCCGGCCAGCAAGGCCAGGGCCTCGCCGAGCGAGGCGGCGGGCAAGGCCAGCGCGGGCTCGCCGTCGGGTTCGGCCAGGGGCGCATCGGCGGGCCGGCCCAGGCTTGCGTTCAATCCGGCCATGGCCTCTTCGCGGATCGCCATGCGCTGAATGCGCTGTGCCTTCAGGGTGGTGCCGGCCACCTGTGCGCGGATGGCGTCCTGCTGTGCCGCCACGCCGAGGGAGTAGCGGGAGCGGGCGACTTCTTCCATCCGTGCCAGCAGATGGACCTGCCGGTCCAGGACATCCACGCCCGCGCGGGCATGCCAGAAGCGCACATAGGCCTGTTCGGCCTGGGCCAGCAGGTCCAGGGCGGCCGCGTCGCGCTCGAAGCCGGCGGCATCGGCCTGCTGTCGCGCGACCTCGCGTGCCAGGCCACGTTTGCCCCAGAGCGGAATGGGCTGCCTGACGCTGTATTGCGTCGCCCCGAGCCCGCTCGTGTCCTGCAGCCGGAGCTCGACCCTGGGATCGGGCAGGGCGCCGGCAGGATGGATGCGTGCCTGTGCCGCCTCGGCCTCGGCCTGCATCGCCCGCAGCTCAGGGTTGTTCGCCTTCAGCCAGTCGCGCACCGACGCCAGGTCGGCGCCGGGAAGCGGCGTGCCGGCGAAGCTCGCGGGTGCGAGACCCAGCAGCGCGGCCAGTGCCAGCACCCGCAATGCACCGGTAGGCGGCGGGGTGGGGCGGGGTGATGGTGTGGAACGGGTGAACCGGGATCTCATGTCGATCGCCTTGCACGGCTGCAGGCCACGTGGGCCACAGGAGTGGGTCGGACGGCAGCGGCCGCGGAGCGCGGCCGAACCGATGTCGCGGGCATCGGCGCACGGCGGCGCCGGCCGGCCATCGGCAGGCGATCAGATCAGGAGAAGACTGGCGGGGTGTCGGGTAGGCCGGTGCCAGGACCGCAGCGGCCCGGGGACCTGGGCGGCGGCGGGCTGCCGCGGCAGGTGCCGCAGGTGCATGACCGGAATGACCGGCAGGGGGCCAAGGGCCGGAACGGCCAGGGTCCGGGCCACGTCGGAGCTCAGCTCGCTCCGGCCGCAGTGCGTGTCGCAGACGGCCGAATCGTCGGGGGCCGGGGACGATGAACCGTGGCAGGGCGCCGCGTCGGTGTCGGCGGTATTTGCGGCCATCGCATGGGCGTCCTGCATCGCCATGCTGGCCAGGGTGCAGGCCGGGTGGCCGGCCAGGGAAAGCTGCGACCACAGCAGCGCGACCATCGCCAGGATGGCGAACGTTACAGGCCGGCGCTGGCGTCGGAAGTGCTTCATCGCAGCCCGTACATTACTCCCTCTGGCGAGGCGGTGGCTTGATCCGCATCAACGCCGGGGCGGCGCCCGTCGCGGGCTCAGCGCAGCCAGTTCGCCGCCGCTGCACCCACGGCCGCTACCAGTCCGGTAGCGACGGCTACCCGCGCCACCAGCATGCGCCGGGCAGCTGGTTCGAGGCCGCCCACGGGTTCGCCCGGTGGCGCGACGTCCGGCCGCTCAAGCAGCAGGGCGACCATCGCGTCCACCAGGGCCGGCGGGAAGGAATGCGGGTCGAAGCCGCTGCGGCCATGGCGGGCCAGCAGCAACTGCACTTCGGGAGCATTGGGCACGTGTTTCATGGCCCACGCGTCGAAGCTGGGTTCGTCGATTTCGCGCCGGTCGAGCAGGCGCACGTCGCGGTGGCGTTCGTCTGCCGAGAGCCGGTCGTAAAGGGCCTGTACCTCGGCCTCGCGCCCCTCGAGGCACTGGAAGAAGCTGCCGTCGGCGAAATACAGGCCACCGAAGATGCGCTGCCGGGCATTGTTGCGCCGCGACTGCACCAGGATGCGGGCGACCTCGGGATGGATCCCGGCGCCGTCGCGGATGGGCGGGAAGGTGGAGCGGCTGGCGTAGACGATTCTGATATGGCGGGACATGGGGCACCTGACCGGAGTTTCAGGCCTGCAGCTTGCCCCCGTGCGCGCATTCAGGCCGTGAAACCGGGTCAGGTCATTTGCGAACTTTCTTCAAAGGCCAGTCGGCGCGTGCCCGCCTGGATCAGGACCGGCTCGAGCTTCGCGTGCTCTTCATCGCTGGCATCCACGACCACCAGGACCCGGCCCGCCTTGACCTCGTCCTCGAACTTCTGGCGAACCGGGTCGGGCAGGGCAGAGCCCATCAGCGCCGCCGACCAGGTGCCCGCGGCCGCGCCCACCGCAGCGATGGCGGCGGCACCGGCGAGGGTGACGCCGAGCGGGGGGATCGCCACGGCGACCAGTCCGGCCACCAAGCCGGTGGCCCCACCGCCGAGCGCGCCCTTGAGCGCCGCCGGCATGAAGTCGGTGCGCGACTCGCGGAATTCTTCCGGGATGACCTGCATCTCCAGGTCGGAGCGTGCGATCAGGGCGATGTCCTCGTCAGCGACGCCGGTCCGGCGTAGCGCGCCGACGGCGCTGGCGGCGACATCCACATCCTCCGCGAGGAATACATGCTTGGTCTTCATGACACGAACCTCCATGGTTCCCGAAGTGAATGAAGTCTTGCACGCGGGCTGTTTCCCGAGGGTGAACGCTGTCTGCGTGCACGTCGCGACTAGCGCGATTCCAGATCGTCGATGAGTGCCTTCATCTCCGCGATCTCGCGTTCCTGCGCCGCGATGATCTCGTCGGCGAGCTGGCGCACGCGTGGGTCTTCGATGCGGGCGCGCTTGCTGGTGAGGATGGCGATGGAGTGGTGCGGGATCATCGCCTTCATGTAGGACACGTCGTCCACCGTGGACTGGCTGCGTACCAGCCACAGGCTGCCGGCGAAGCCCGCCACGGCCAGGCCCAGGATGGCCAGGTTCAGGCGTTTGTCCTTGTACATGCTCAGCATGAATCCAAGCATCACCAGGGCCATGCCGGCGACCATGATCACCGTCATCCAGGCGCGGGTCTGGCTGAAGAAGACGTGGCCCATTTCGTAGGTGTGCAGGTACATCAGCCCATACATCAACAGGCCGGAGGTGAGCAGCATCAGCGCGAAGCGAACGTAGGGATTCATGCGGACTCCTGATTGGCATGGTTCGTGGATTGAATTAAACACCTTCCAAGTTCCGTACCAACCGGGAGGGCGCCATGCCGCGAGGAGACAAATCCAGCTACACCGACAAGCAAAAGCGCAAGGCTGGACACATCGAAGAAAGCTACAAGGAGCGCGGCGTGTCGCAGGACGAGGCGGAAAAGCGCGCCTGGGCCACCGTCAACAAGGAGGACGGCGGCGGCAGGAAGTCCGGCTCGGGGCGCAAGAAGTCAGCCTGACCTTGGAAACTGCACGACGTCCCTTGCAGCTTGCACGGGGCGGCGGCCCGTGATCTTCACCAGACGAGGTCGTCGGGCACCTTGAACTGGGCGTAGTAGGCGTCGTCTTCGGACGAGGGTGCGTCGCCGGTTCCGGCATTGGGCTTGCCATGGTCGAGCACCACGAGGCTGGGGTCACGCTCGCTTACCTTTTCGCCGGCCGCGCGCGGCAACAGCACGTAACGATCGTCCAGCCGGGCGATGACCAGGTGGCCGGCCGAGAGCTTGCGGCGCAGTTCGTCGCTGACCAGTACCGTGCGGATGGCACCGTCGGCGGTGAAGCGGTATTCGCTTTCGCCTTCGGGCGGCAGCTTCTTGTCCTTGATGATCTGGCGCGCCTGGGCCTTGAGCTCGGCGGCCTGCGTCCTGGCTTTCTGTTCGGCGGCCAGGGCGCGGTCGCGGGCGACCTTCTCCTCGCGCACGCGCTCGGCTTCGCGACGGATGTCGTCCGGATCCTTCGTGCCCTTGCCGTGGCGCGCCTTGTCCTGCTCGCGGGCGACCTGGGCGACCTTGGATTTCTTGGCCAGGCCGGCCTTGAGCAATTGTTCCTGCAGGGGATTGGGTTTGGCCATGGCGGCATTGTACCCGCGGCGTGTCAGTGCTCGTGCGGCGGCGAGCCGGAATCGTCGTGCGCCGCCGGTTCGGGATCGGGGGCGTCGTGATCGTGTGGCGCCGAGCCGGCGTCATCGTGCGGTGCGACGTCGGCGCCGTCGTGGTGGTCCATCTGCTCGCCCGCCATGCCGGACATGCCGTCGTGGTGGGGCATGCTCTCGCCGCCGCCGTGGTCATGGCCGCCACTGCTGGCCACCAGGGCCTGGTATTGCCCTGGGGACATCTGCGGCATCTGTTGCAGGAAGGCGACCATGTTCCAGATGTATTCGTCGGGCATGCTCTTGCCCCAGGCAGGCATACCCGAGGCCTTGATGCCGTGTTTGATGACCCAGAATGCCCGCGCCGGGTCGGGCGCGCCAAGGTCGGCAAGGACGGGCGGCGCCGGATACAGGCCTTGGCTGAGTTCGGTGGCCGTCATGCCCGGGGCGAGATGGCAGCCGGTGCACATGGCCGCGTAGTTTCCCGCGCCCGACTTCAGCTGGGCTTCGTCGCCCAGCGGCGGAACGCTGACATCACGCGTGCGCACGGCGATGGCGCGGTCGCGCGCGGTTTCGATCAGCTTGAAGACGACGGTCGAATGCGGTTGGTCCGCGCCCGGGTGGACGGCACCAAAATAGAGTGCACCAGCCACGGCCGCGGCGACAAAACCCGTGAGGATCAGGCCAGTCTTGATGAAGGACATGGGTCGGCCTCCTGTTTGATGGGGGTGGAGTAATCCTCATTATGCAAGCGCGCAGGACGCGCCACGCCGCGGTTGATCGAAAAACCCCGTTACGGAATTTTGGGGTAGCCTCGGGGAACACGCAGCCCGCCAGGAGTGGCCATGCCTTACAAACAGGTCGGTAGCGAGCCGTTTTTCCGCCGCTATGCCTTGTTCCTCCTGGGGTTCGTGGTCCTGAGCTTTCTTGGCAAGGCCGTGCTCGACACCGCCGACCTGCCGCCACTGACGCCGCTGCACCATGTGCATGCGCTGACGATGGGCGCCTGGTTCGTTCTGTTTGCGATCCAGCCGGTGCTGGCCGGGCGCGGCAAGCTCGGGCTGCACCGGACCCTGGGGACCCTGAGTCCGCTGCTGGTCCTGGTCTTCCTGGCCACGGCGGTGGCGATGAGCCGCCTGAACTGGGCGCGCGTGGGTGATCCACTGGTCCCCACGGCCAATGGCATCAATCTGCTGATGTTCATCACGCTCTACGTGGCCGCAGTCGCCTGGCGCCGCCATGCCTTGGCGCACAAGCGCCTGATGCTTTACGCCACGCTGTCGCTCATGGGGCCGGCCGCCGGACGCATTCCCGAGATCCTGGACGTTTCGGTGTTCCTTGCCGCGCCGATCGTGCTGGCGCTGCAGGTCGCGCCGGTCGTGCACGACCGGCTGGTGCATGGCCGCGTGCACCCGGCGACCTGGGTGGGTTTCGGACTCGTGCTGGCCGCCATCCCGCTGATCCTCGGCCTCAGTGGATCGGCGGGCTGGGCAGGGGTGCTGGAGGCACTGCTGGGAACGCGGGGCGCCCAGTCAGGCTGAGTCCGGCGATACGGGCACGTGACCGCGCACTTGCTGCGGAGGCGGCCCTTGGCCGTAGGTGAGGGTCGTTCGTTCTTGGTTTCGGCGGATTGACTGCGCAGAGGGATGCTGCAGAAGCTGTCGATAAGGGTAGCTTATCGGGGGTTACGCCGGGCGAACTAACTGGCCAGGAGCGGCTGGGTTTCTGAAGCCAGCTAGCTAGCGGGTCCAGTCAGGCAAGCCCTAGGCTCCTCGTGTCCGATTGTCGACGCGCATTTGAAACGCGCGGATGTCCACTCTTGACCAGACGCCTGCGCGATGAAAAGGGTCGGACTCGTTGAAGTTGCGGGCTTCGGCGATATCGGCGGCCTCGACAATGAACAAACTCCCGATCATGGTTTCTGCATCTGCACCCAATAGGGGGCCCGATATCACGGTGTTGACCGCGGCGTTGACAAGGTAAGCCTTGTGGGCCTCGTAATTCGCGAGTCTTCTGGAGAGCGCGTCGGAGTGATCCAGGCAGTGAATCGCGTAAAGCATGAATCACTCCTTGGCGTGGGGTGGGCTCGTTAGTGTAGCGGGGGCAAGTCAAAGACCAGGACTTCGGCATCGAGCCCCTTTTCGATGGCGACCAGCGATTCGTCCTTGAATTTGAGTGCATCACCAGACGCCAGGCGCTGCCCGTTCACGACCAGTTCGCCCCGAATCAGGTGGACATAGCCCAAGCGACCGGAGTCAAGCTCCAGTTTCGCGCTTTCTGTGCCATTGAAGAGTCCGGCATACATGCGCGCGTCCTGATTGATCGAGACCGATCCTTCGGCCCCGTCATTGCTCACTACAAGGGCCAGCCGCCCGCGCTTGTCTTCGGCACTGAAATGCTTCTGGTCGTAACCGGGCCTGGTACCCGTGAACTTCGGGATGATCCAGATCTGCAGGAAGTGTGTAGTGCCGGCGGAGCTGTAGTTGAACTCTGAATGTGTGATCCCCGTGCCAGCGCTCAGCCGTTGCACTTCGCCAGGTACGATATTGGCGGCATTGCCCATCGAGTCCTTGTGGCCGAGCGAGCCTTCAAGCACGTAGCTGATGATCTCCATGTCCCGGTGGCTGTGCGTGCCAAACCCTTGGCCTGCCTGAACGCGGTCTTCGTTGATCACCCGTAGCGGGCCCCAGTGCACGTGCGCGGGGTCCTGGTAGTCGGCAAAGGAAAAGCTGTGCCATGAATCGAGCCAGCCGTGGTTGGCATGGCCGCGTTCACTGGCGGGGCGCAGGGTGATCATTGCGCACCGCCAATGGCGCTGCGCGCGCCCAACGAACTCGCGGTGCGACGGTTGGACAGCCAGCCGTCAACGCTGAAACGGCCACCGCCGTGCGCGGCCAGGACCAGGAAGCCACCCGCGATGGCGATGTTCTTGAAGAAGTTGATGAACTGCATCTGGTCATCCAACTGGAAATGGAAAAGGAGGGCACTGGCGATTGTGAATGCGGCCAGGCCCAATGCGGCCCAGCGGGTCAGAAACCCAGCGGCCAAGGCGAAGCCGCCGACAATTTCGGCAAAGATCACGATCGGCAGCAGGGCGCCCGGAACGCCCATGGCTTCCATATAGCCTTGGGTACCTTCGAAGCCAGCGCCGAGCTTGGCGAAGCCCGACAGGATGAATATGGTGGAGAGGCCGAACCGGCCGACGAAGTTTGTGGCATGGGTAAGGGCTTTCATGATGGAGCTCCTTTGGAGGTCGGCAGACCGGGCCGGCGGGGTGCCGTGCCTGCGGTACGTCTGACATGGCGCAAAATATAGACGTCATCACTGACGGCATCAATATGCATATGAAATCACCTATCGTTGCATTTGGAACAACAATGGTCGAATTCGATGCAAGCCCGAGCCAGAAGCGAGCTATCCGGTAGCCAATTGACCTGCCCCCATTTTCCAGTTCAGGTTGCGGATGCCAAATTGCGAGAAAACACGCTCCCGGATGAAAGTGCCTAGTCCCTCTCGGTCTGTAGTCGTTCAAGGAGAATGCGCTTGATCACTGCGGTGGCCTCGGGGGTGCCGTGCACGCCGTGATCGCCCGTAAGTAGCACGGTGCTGCCAGTTGGCCAAGACGCACTCTCCAGCGAGACGACGCCATCACCGTCGTCTGGGTTAAGAGGGTCCTTTATGCCGATGATTGAGTGGACCCGAACGCCGCCAGCAACTGGGAGGCCGCTTGCCGCCATGGCCACTGGTTGCGTGGGGGAGAGGGTGTCGAGACTTCCCGGGCCCCCAGTGATGTAGATTTCCCGCAATCTGGGGTGAACGCTGATTGGATCGGATTGCGCTAACCGTGCCAAGTAGTCCAAGGCCAATCCCGGGCCACCAATGAAGCGACGCGCGACTCGCGCCAGGAGCCCTTCTGCCCGGTCACTCCCGCGATGCGGCGCGGCAATGAGAATGATCTCATTCAATCCGTCAAGGCGAGTGAACTCAAAAAGGGCGCGAGCGGACCGGATGTCTCCCTCAGTACCATTGATTGCCTCTGGGGGAGCTAAGAAGGCAGCATCCCAAAGAGAAGTTCCCGAATCGGTTGCCAATAGCCTTGTCAGGACGCCGCCCATGGAATGGCCAATGGCCACCATTCCGCGATCGGCTCTGGCCAGCCTTGGGAAAACCCGTTGATGGAAGTTCTCGATCTCCGTGGCCAATTGCTGTCGATTGTGCAGAAGCGGCAGGCCAGTCGGGTAACGAACCAGCCAGAATTGAAAGTGCTCGGCAATGTCCGGATCGCCTTGGAGTTCATTGACCATGTTTGCCCATGTCATCGGGCTGCTGGCGAGGCCGTGAATTAGAAGGACGGGCGTCTTGGATTGATCCACTGGTGCCAGCAACCGGACTTGGGGCCGTTGGAGATCGGGCGAGGGGCCACGCAACCCCTCCCACCAGCCAAGTTCGCTTTCGAAAGCCATGGCGGCACTGGCATACGCCGCACTCGTGTCTCGGGCCAGTTCGATGTCACCAAAGGCGGTAGAGAAAACGCCTCGGTGACTGGCGTCCGTGACCACGAGATGAACACTGTCGCTCAGTTCTGAAAATTCCGCGCGAACATTGACCGCAAGCGCAAAGGGCTGTGCGGGGAATGCGGTGGCGCCTCCATCAGCATGTCCGAACGCCACCGCGGCAACGCCGATTCCATCCTCAATCTGGCGCGTCCTTAGGCCGGTTGGCGACAACACTTCTGCGCCAACAATCCGTTCAACGGAGCGGACGGGGAATGTTCGTGAATCTACTTGCCATCGTAGTCGAGTCGGGTCTTGGTCGACGAGACCTAGGAGACCTGCGGTGCAGGCGTTGTGGAGCCGAAGGGTTAGGTGAGACCGGCTGTCTAGTGCACTCCTCCGGCCCTCCATGGTCGGAGACATTAGATACCGATAGGTAAGCTCGACGCAGCGGCCCAGCGCTGATTCTGGGCTGGGCGTCTTGCGCGCGTGCCGATAGAGCACGTCGGACGCAGCCAGCAGGCGACTAGCCTCCCGGACCGTACCGTCCGCATCAAGGATAGCCTCTGCGCACGTCGGCCCAGGGCTGGAGCACTCCTTGGTCAGGCCAAGCATCGAGATTACTTCGCGAGCCGTCGCTGATGGGCGTTCTTCCAGAACCAAGCCATCAACCCGTCGATCAGGTACGCCGCCAGGTATCTCACGCAAAGAAATCGTGCTGCAGGCCCCCAAGGAGATCGGGCCGAGCAACGCGACTGCCGCGAGGAGCCAGGTCCTTACGCCGGTCACGGCATTCCCTGATCGGGAGGCAACTGATACACCATCGAGTAGACCTTATCGGCGGCAAGTCTTGGGTGGCGGGAATCCTACACCTCGCTGCGAAGGGATTCGCAATGGACTGGGTGAGGGATATGCTGAAACATCGGCCTTCTGGGTTTTGGGGGGCATCGCCTCTGAGTTGGATGGAGGTCGGTGGTACCAGGAACTACTGTGGCTGCACAAATGGAGGGGCCGTGGATAAGATTGAAGCCATGCGTGTGTTCGTAGAGACAGTCCGCGCCAACGGGTTCGCCGCGGCTGCGCGGAAGTTGGATATTCCGCGATCGAAGGTAAGCAAGCTAATTCAGTCTCTTGAGGAGTCGTTGGGTGTCCAGCTGCTCATGCGTACGACACGAAGCATTCGCTTGACTGAGGCAGGCGCAGCTTACTTTGAGTCCGTCCAGGATGTCCTGTCCGCCCTAGATGAGGCGGAAGATCGGGCTCGGGTCAATTCGGCGGGCCTTAGGGGGAGCGTTCGATGCAATGTACCCATCTCCTTTGGATTGCGAGTTCTCACGCCACTAATCCCGGAGTTCCACGCTGAGAACCCAGACGTAGAGCTCCAGTTGTCGTTGACGGATCAGATTGTCGATCCGGTAAGTGGCGGGTTTGATCTAACCATTCGGATTGGCGAACTCAAGGACTCATCATTGGTAGCTCGACAGATGATGCCGGCGCCGAGGTGCTTGGTTGCGTCGCCGGCATTCGTAGCGAAACACGGTGTCCCTCGTGAGCCTAGGAGTTTGGCTGAACTTCCGTTTCTCAACTACGGATGCCTGCAAGGTGGGATCACGCTGTCGTTCTCACGGCAAGCACAAGTACAGCGAGTGAGAACGCGTGGTCCGATTATGGCGGACAATGGCGATTTCCTCGCGATGATGGCCGAAGCCGGGCTCGGTGCCGCGCTGCTTCCCGAGTTCATTGTGCGCGAGTCGCTGACTTCCGGGGCGCTGGTGGCTCTACTGGAGGACTGGCATGCGCCGCCGGTCGCCGTGCACGCTTTGTTTCCGCCGTCTCGGAACATGCCCTTGCGCGTCCGGCGCTTCGTGGATTTTCTAATGGAGTCGCTACAGCCGCGGATGGGTCGGAAGCGCAGCTGAGCCATCAACTGTTTCTATTTTGGAGACAGTGTTGTCGAGGTTCTCGACTATATCGACGAGTGGGTACGGCCTACTCTCCGTTCAGCAGCCTGAATATTCCGGGCTGTTTACAAGGAGAACGACGATGCTCAAGGCCACCGCTTCCCCCGGCAAGGCGCTGCTGACGCCGACTGACCACACACTCATCCTGATCGACCATCAGTCGCAAATGGCGTTCGCCACGAAGTCGATCGACCCGGTACTCCTTCGCAACAACGCGGCCCTGGTCGCGAAGGCGGCGGCTGGATTCGGTGTCTCGACCATTCTTACGACTGTCGCCGAAAAGTCGTTCTCTGGACCGATGTTTTCCGAGATCAAGGCCGCCTTTCCCGGTGTGGCGGCATTGGACCGCACGTCGATGAACACTTGGGAGGATGAGCATGTGATTCGCGAGGTCAATCGCATTGGCAAGAACCGAGTCGTTCTTGGTGGGCTCTGGACCAGCGTGTGCATCGTGGGTCCCGCCCTGTCGGCGCTTGACCAGGGCTTTGAGGTCTACGTGATCGCCGACGCCTGTGGCGACGTTTCTGAGGAGGCCCACGATCGCGCTATGGATCGCATGGTTCAAGCAGGCGCGCAACCCATGACCAGCCTCCAGTACCTGCTCGAACTTCAGCGCGACTGGGCACGCACAGGCACCTATGAGCTTACGACCGGCATTGCCAAGGTCAACGGTGGAGGCTATGGCCTGGGCATTGACTATGCCAAGTCCATGTTTGGCGCCTCGGAAGGCCACTAGCCTGCCGTGTCCGAGGAACTCGGAAAACTGCTGCTTCGCCTGGTTGCCGGTGGCTTCTTGCTGCCGCACGGCCTGGGCAAGTTGACAGGATGGTTCGGTGGCCCAGGGCTGAGTGGGTTCGTCGGTGAGCTCGCCCACTTTGGAATTCCCGGTGGGCTGGCCGTGGCCTTCCTGCTCGCGCTGGTGCAGACGATGGCCGGCCTTTTCGTTCTGGCTGGCCTCGCAACGCGCGTGGCCGCCGCCGTTGGCGCGGGATTCCTCCTGTACACGGCTTGGCTGGCGATTCCCAATGGCTGGTACTGGATGCACCAGGGCACTGAATTTCCATTGTTCTGGGCGCTGGCGCTGGTTTCGATCGCCTTGCTGGGCCCCGGGGCCCTGTCGGTAGATGTAATGCTGAGGAGGGGCCGACATGGGAACCCTTCATGATTCCGGGCGCCGGCGATTTCTCGGCGGCGTCGCTGCTGGGGCCGCTGTGGTTGGGCTAGGAGGGTGCCAGGCGGTGACAAAGGGAGAAAATGACATGGCTACGTTGATCATTCGAAACGCCAGAATCACCACGCTCGATCCCGACAACCCCGACGCCAGTGCCATTGCCGTTGCCGATGGCCGGATCCTTGCCGTTGGCGACGATGCACAAGTAATGCAGTTGGCGGTTGCGACCACCCAAGTCCTTGATGCGGGCGGCCGACGACTCGTTCCGGGTCTGAATGACAGTCATACCCACCTGATCCGGGGCGGGCTCAACTACAACCACGAATTGCGCTGGGATGGCGTGCGCTCCCTCGCCGATGCGATGGCCATGCTGAAGGCCCAGGTGGATCGGACGCCCGCGCCGCAGTGGGTCCGGGTCGTGGGTGGATTTACCGAGCACCAGTTCATCGAGAAGCGTCTGCCGACACTGGACGAGATCAACGCGGTCGCCCCCGATACGCCGGTTTTCATCCTGCATCTATATGACCGGGCTCTACTCAATCGCGCGGCGCTGCGTGCGATCGGCTACGGTCCCGATACTCCGGATCCGCCGGGGAGCTTCATCGAGCGCGACAAGGCCGGCAATCCAACTGGCTTGCTTGTCGCGAAACCAAACGCCCTGATTCTGTACGCCACGCTGGCGTTGGGGCCGAAGTTGCCGCGGGAATACCAGGTCAATTCCACGCGCCACTTCATGCGCGAGCTGAATCGGCTCGGCATTACGTCGGTGATTGATGCTGGCGGTGGCTTCCAGAACTACCCGGAGGACTACGAGGTCATCGAGGAGTTGCACCGGGAGGACCAACTAACCGTCAGGATCGCCTACAACCTGTTCACGCAGAAAAAAGGCAGTGAACTGGCGGATTTAGAGGGTTGGATGAAGATGGTGTCGCCCGGGCAGGGCGACGACATGCTGCGCCACAATGGCGCCGGCGAGATGCTGGTGTTCTCGGCGGCTGACTTCGAGGACTTTCGCGAGCCCCGACCGGACCTGCCCGGAGCGCTGGAGAGCGACCTTGAGCCCGTTGTTCGCCTGTTGGCGGAGCGCCGATGGCCATTCCGAATCCACGCGACCTATGACGAAAGCATCACTCGCGTCCTGGACGTGTATGAGAAGGTCAATCGCGACGTGCCCTTCGACGGGCTGCACTGGATTGTCGATCACGCGGAGACCATTTCGCCACGAAACATCGATCGGGTTCGAGCGCTCAATGGAGGCATCGCGATCCAGCACCGCATGGCTTACCAGGGCGAGGACTTCGTTCAGCGCTATGGGGCGGAGGCAGCTCGACAGACACCGCCGGTGCGCCGAATGCTCCAGGCCGGTGTTCCGGTAGGCGCCGGCACCGACGCCACGCGGGTTGCAAGCTTCAACCCTTGGGTGGCCCTCTCGTGGCTGGTGACTGGGCGAACGGTTGGCGGCTTGGCCTTGTACGATGAAAGTAATCGACTCGAGCGCGATGAGGCGCTTCGGCTCTGGACCCACGGCAGTGCCTGGTTCTCCAGTGAGCAGGAGCGCAAGGGGCGATTGCAGCCAGGCTGGCTGGCGGACTTTTGCGTGCTGTCTGCCGACTTTATGACGATCCCGGATTCCGAGCTGTCTGAGATTACCAGCGATCTGACAGTGGTGGGTGGAAGGGTGGTGCACGGTGATGGCCCCTTCGGCCCTCTCGCTCCGCGTTTACCCGACCCGATGCCTGACTGGTCACCGGCGCGCCACTACGGCAGTTATGGTGGCGGTCCTCCCTCGGTGGCGATTGCGACAGCCCATCGGGCGCACCACGGCCAAACCTGCGCGGCCCACGGCCACCATGGGCATGCCGCGCAGTATTCGGTCCCCGTCCAGGATCACGGCGGTTTCTGGGGCGCGTTGGGCTGCTCCTGCTTCGCCTTCTGATGGCCGTCCCCTCTGGTCCGGAAGCATCCGCCCCACCAGCCGAGAGTGGTCCTTGGGCCCCCCTCGGGATTCCGTCGTTCCGCGCCATCTGGCTGGCTATCCTGATAGGAAACATCGGAACCTGGGTTCATGATGTGGCGGCGGCCTGGCTGATGGCGGACCAGACTGGCTCTGCCTTCATGGTCGCGGCCGTGCAGGCCGCGACGACATTGCCGGTTGTGATGTTCGCCATTGTCGCGGGGACCCTGGCCGATATTGTCGACCGGCGTTCGTATCTCATCGCTGCCCAGTCCTGGATGTTCTTCTGTGCCTCAGGTTTGGCGGTGCTGGCACACTTCGACCTCGTGACACCTTGGGTTCTCATCGGATTTACACTCGCGATGGGAACCGGCGCGGCGATGGCGATGCCGGCACAGCAGGCGCTAACGCCCGATCTCGTTCCGCGCCCCATGCTGAGCGGTGCGATCGCCTTGGGTTCCCTGAGCATGAACATCGCGCGCTCGATTGGGCCGGCCCTCGGAGGCTTGGCTATGGCGTGGTCCGGCGCGGCGATGGCGTTCGGCATAAATGCGCTGAGCTTCTTGGTGCTGGCAGTTGTGCTGTTTTTTTGGCGGCGTGAACCGGCAATGGGTAACCCGCTCCCGCGCGAGGGGTTTGGTACGGCGTTGAGGGCAGGGCTCCGATATGCAGCGAGGGCCGGCACGTTTCAGGCCGTACTGGTCAAGTCCGGACTCTTCTTTGTTACTGCGAGTGCGTTCACTGCGCAGCTCCCGATCGTAGTCAACCGGGAAATGGGCGCCGGGGCCGGCACATTCGGACTTCTCTTGGGTTGCATCGGAGTCGGTGCCGTCAGCGGCGCGCTGCTTCTGCCCCGCGTTCGTGCCCGATTTGGACCGGACAGGGCCGTGGCTGTCGCTACGCTTGCTTACGCGGCCTGCATGGCGGGTCTCGCCCTGGTTCGCGTGGTGCCAGGCCTGGTTGCGATCTGCCTGGTTGCGGGCTTGGCTTGGATCACCATCCTGTCTTCGTTTCAAGTTGCCGCCCAAACCTCGGTTCCATCGTGGGTTCGTGCCCGCGCCTTGTCCCTCTACATAGTCGTTTTCTCCGCAGGTCTCGCGTCTGGCAGCCTGGGCTGGGGCGGCCTGAGCCAGGCTGTCGGCATTGAACTCGGCCTACTGTCGGCTGCAGGCGGAACGGTAGTGGCCGCGATCGTTGGCCTTCGGTTCCATCTTGGGCCTGCCGGAGCCGCGGACCTGGCGCCCAGTGGGCATTGGCCCGTGCCCATGGTGGCGGGAGACATACCCGGCGATCGCGGCCCGGTTGTAGTGACCTTGGAGTACCGGGTCCCGGCACAGAATCTCGCCGCGTTTCTCAAGCACACAAACGAGCTTGGTCGGATGCGGCGGAGGAATGGTGCGGTCCAGTGGGGAATCGCCGAGGACGTCAGTGCACCGGGGACTTATTTCGAATACTTCATTGATGCCTCATGGCTTGAACACCTCCGGCAGCATGAGCGCGTCACCGGCGAGGACCGCCAGTTTCAAGAGGCCCTGCTGGCGCTTACTGAAGGTCCTCCGAGGATTCGCCATTTTGTCGGTGGAGCACCGAGCGGATCGTTGCGCCCTATGCCGGCGGTTGATGCCGGGCTTTCCTGAGTTGATTGCTGATCTGGAGCTAACGTCATGAAAATCTACATGCTTTCTCTTCTTGCTGGGTTGCTCGTTGGGGTTGTCTACGGGCTGATCAATGTGCGTTCACCAGCGCCTCCCGTCGTCGCCTTGATCGGCTTGCTGGGTATCCTGCTGGGGGAGCAGGCCGTTCCACTCGCGAAGCGATTCCTGTCTCCCGACCCGGTTAGCATCGGGTGGGTCAAGGAACGATGCGGTGAGCACGTTTTCGGCGCGCTTCCCGGTCCGACAAGTACCGACAATTCCTCTGCGGATACGAACAAGCACCAGAGTTGATGAAGGTGTGGCGTTGGGCATGGGTTTGCCTGGCACTGGCGGTCCCCGCTCGTGCGGCCTTTGAGCCGCTGCGCTACAACGACGATTTCGACAATCAGCGTACTTCCTGTTCCAGCGAGGAGAGCTGCCTGAAGTCCGTGCCATGGCGTAGATCGTCATGGAAATGGTCGCTGGGAGGTGAAGCTCGCTGGCGCTATGAATCCACATTCAACCCGGAGTACGGATCTGCGCAACAGGATCCGTGGGGGGCGTTCCTGCAGCGCTATGCGACATTTGTCGATCTCAGCGACGACAGAGGCTGGCGGCTCTTCTTCGGGATGTCATCCGCCCTTCAATCAGGCCGGGCGGGTGGAGCCTCGCCGGTCGATGCCAACCGCCTTGATTTGAGCAATGCGTTCGTCGAATGGCAGGGGGAGTTGGCCAAGGGCGGCACAGTTCTTTCACTCAGGTTGGGAGTCCAAGAGCTCCGCTTCGGATCTGGGCGCCTGGTGGATGCAAGGGATGGTCCCAATGTTCGGCGTGCCTTTCAGGGTGGGCAGGCCATTTTCCAAAGCGGGGTATGGACCGCCACGGCGCTCCGTGTTTCGCCTCGGTCCAGCCTGCCGGGAGTATTGGATGACCGAACCGTCGGTGGACAGAACCTGGCAGGCGTTTATGCCACGCGGCTGGGTGAGCGATTGGGGGTTGATGTTTACGCCCTCCACCTGCGGGACGACCGTGCGAGCTACCTGGAAGGGCCCGCGTCAGAGTCGCGGTGGAGCGTCGGCATTCGAGCCTTTGGACAGCGTGGTGCAATGGATTGGGATTGGGAGGCGATTCGGCAGTGGGGGCATTGGGGTGACCGGAGAATCGCGGCCTGGACGCTAGCCTCAGAAACCGGAATCAGCCTGCGGAATGTCGCGGCGCGGCCGCGCATCTCCATCCTTCTTGCCGCAGCGAGTGGCGACAGGGACCCAGGAGACGGGCGCCTCGGGACATTCCACCCCCTTTACCCGCGCGGGAACTACTTTGGTGATGACGCCACGTTAGGCCCGCGCAACTTCATCAATGGACAATTTCAGTTCCAGTTCAATCCGGCTGCCAATTGGACTGCTTCGGCGTCCATTAGCCGCTTTCTACGCTTCTCCAAGGCCGATGGCATTTACACGCCGAGTGGCGGCCTGTCCCGCGCACCAGGCGCTAGCGACGCAAGGTGGGTAGCGAATGTCCATTCAGTAACTACTGAGTGGGAGTTCCGCCCGGGATGGAAAGCAAGCACGGTGCTGTCCTATTTTGAATCGGGTGATTTCCTACGGGAAACCGGTACCGCAGAACCGATGTTCTATCTCGAGCTCAGTCTTCTAGTTCGGTTCTGAGATTCTCTAGTTAAAGCCTGAGAGTAGATGTTTCGCGGCGGCTTAGCGCCAGCGAGAGTGGACATATGGACCGATTTGGCCACTCTGGACAAGTGAGCCCAGGACCACCGAGGGGCCAGACGCTTGGTGATGCCGTTGGACGGTTGATGTCTTGGGGCGCGCATTCTTGGAACGGGCTGCAGTTTTAAGGCGCCCTGTCCCAGTACGCGAGAATCCCTTGGCGAAGTTGGCCTACTGGGCCTACCGACACTGCGCTCCATTGAAGGTGTGGGGATTAGGGCACGTTATCGGGGGTACGGGGTTGGACGGCTGAAACAGCGGTTTGGCCGACTACTCAGGAGACTTCTTAAGGCATTGAACCAGGGTCCAACGCGGGGCCGGGGCCCTCATGAAAGCCGTCCAGCCGCGGCCTCAAATGCGGTACATTCCAGCCCCATGAGCTCTCGCTTTCTCGTCCTGCTATTTGTTGGAGCCTTGGCTGGGTGCTCCACTGACGACAGCCACCGCGACAGGCCGGAAACGGCACGCGGAGAGACCCCGATTCGTTACGTTATCTGCAGTGCCGGTGGCGGTAGCTGCTTCGTTTCTGCGCGCTTCAACGACTTTGACTCATGCGAGAGTCACAAGAAGTGGTCCGGAATGCTTTGCGACAGTGATTCTGAGCCAGGGAAGATGGTTTGTACGCCGGGAGACAACAGCATCGCGGTAGCCTACTGCACGAAGTAACCGGCTCTGGTAACTGTTTGATGTAAACGACTTGGCAATACGTGCCGCGGGGTGTTCGATGGCTGTGGATCCTTCGATTGTAATCTCTGCTATCGCCCTTCTCGTTTCGGCTTTCTCGGCCTGGGTGAGCTACCAAGCATATAGGCGTAGTCTCAGCACCAATGAAAGAATGGCTCGTTTGAGCTTTGCTCGAGAGAGGTCTGAATTCCTAGTAAGGATCGAAGCTTCACGTAAGCGCTTTGAACAGGCGCAGCAGCGGATCCTCAGAATTCTGGAGCAGGTTGAGAGTCAGGCTCCATCCCTCAGAGCTTCCCTAGTCGAGGAGGAAGAGCACCTCAGGTCCGATGAGACCTTCTTAAAGGGCTGCATACGCCAGGCTTTATCACTTTGGGATGAAGTCTACGAAATGACGCAAGATGGCCTCGCTCACCATAGACCGCGTCATCTCGCCCTACTTGAGGATGATGACGAATTCACTCTGAAGGCGTTAGCCAGGGCGGACGAGGCAGAGGCTGCAATAGCTCAAGCTCAATTCATAGCCCGTCCGATCGGTGGCTAAAGTCCTCAATGTTGCTGGCCTGGTCGGTCCCGCCGCCGACCCCAAGACCGTGGATGGAAGCCTGGCGTCGGTAAAACCACTCTGAGAAAGATTCTCAGGGCGAGGTTAGCGCAGGTAAGGTTCGGCTCTGGGCGAGGTGATGCTCTGATGCCGGCTTCCCATCGTCATCCGAACAGGCGCTGATCCCGGCCAGGGCAAGCACCAAGAAGGGCACGGGCTCTCAGACCAGGAGGGGGGGGCTCCTCATGGACCCTGGCTGCTTCCTTTCCGGCCCCGCGAGTTTTGAGCCAACTACCAATGATGGCCGACTTGCGGGCTCCCTGGCGTTGGCCCTGAGGGGAGCGGTTAGGGACCATTATCGGGGGTAGGGGAGGGCAGCTTCCGACCCGGACCGGACGTCGCGTGTGTATGGAATCTGGGGGCGATTCAATATGATCTGGCAACAGACGACTATCGCTTATATTCCCGGCCCGGGACCCTTCTCAACGAGGCATTCGGTCAGGATTGAAAGGGATGATTTCGTCCCCAATCAGCAATTCAGAAGCCTCTTGAGATCGGGAGAAGGTCGTGGTCATGAAATTCAATGGCAAACCATTTAATGCGAACGACTTCTCAAGGGCGCTAAAGAAGGCGGCCACCAAAATAGTGGCAGACGAGCTTCGTGAGCGGGTGTCCTCCATCCGAGACCCCGAATCTGGTGAATTCGCCACCGTTGTAGTCGACGGCGAGTCCCTCGAGGATATGAGCCTGCGCATTGAAGGCACTCCAAGCCTACTGGAGCGGGTTCGGGAGGATATTGGTGTGGAGACTGACTTGAGTGGTCAAAGTGATGACACGATCACGCTAGCTGCGCCGAAGGTATTTTTGAGTTTTGGCTGGGAGGATCGCGACTTGGCAGGGCGCATCGCCCATGCGCTGCAATCTAACGGCATTTCTACCTGGTGGTCCGAGTGGGAAATCCTTGCCGGCGAGAGCATTCGACGCAAAGTCGACCAAGGCATTGGCGAATGCACCCACTTCGTCGTTCTGCTGACCCCCTCGTCCATCGATCGACCTTGGGTTCAGGAGGAGATGGATGCCGGTTTCGTGCAGAAGGTATCCCGCGATGCCAAGTTCATTGGCCTGCGCCATGGGATTGAGACAAAGCAACTGCCCCCACTGCTGGCCGGATCGCTCTCGCCCCATATCGACGCCGACCTCACCGAAATCTCGCAGCTGATCAACGATATTCACGGCGTCTCGCGAAAGCCCGCATTGGGTCCGGCGCCGGCGATTACGACGCTGCCAAAGGCTCGATACAGTCCAGCGGCCATGGCCATTGCCAAGGTTTTCGTCGAACAGAGCCGCCATGGCACACTTGGCGACGTCCAAAGTAACCAAGCCGAGCTGATTCAGAAAACGTCACTACCCGAGGACGATGTCGTCGACGCGCTCCATGAGCTCAGGCACTGGCTCAAAACCGGCTATGGCACGATCCTACCCAAACAAGCCTTCTATGCGGAGTTTGACGCCTACTGGATGCCATGGAATCCGGCAGATGATGCGCTCCGACTGGCCTCCGAACTCGTCAACGACCCCGATTTCCCCAAGGAGCCGTCTCGGGTCGCAGACCGTTATGGCTGGGAACCTCGGCGACTGAACCCCGCAATGGCCTACCTCGACGAGCGCGGCGCGGCGCGAATCACGACGGCGCTCGCCACCGGTCCCTATATTGGCTACGAGATTTGTAGGACGGACGCCACCAGGCGCTTCGTGCGCAGTCGGTCTTGATTGTGCTGCGGCACGCAATACGTTGGGCCAAGAGACCGAATACAGCACAGCTGTGCAGAAAAGCGGCGAGTTTACTGGCGAAGGGAGGGAACGGGAGCCCGCTCTTGCCGTCGCTTTCTCGGAATCACGACTTCACGCCGAGCAGTCCCGATGCCAACCCATCCTGAGGTTAAAGAGGCCATAGGTCTGTGCGTGGCCTTTGAGGCATTGCGCGACTTGGTCAACCATTGCGTCTTGGATTTTCGTGAGCTCACGGACTCTCCGGGGGAAGCGGAGGTTGTCTTCAAGTCCACCCCGCACCGCGACCTCTTCTGCATCCGCCTCTTGGACTTCACTCACGAGAAAGGCAGTAAGGAGCTCTTAGGTGAGCCCCTGTCTTGCCTGGACGTCATTGAAAGAGCAGGCGCCAATCCGCGGCTATCAGGTCCTGGACCAGCGAAGGAGCTCGCAGAAGCTGCTTCCTCGATGAGACGGTGGCTCGACCAAGTCATCCATCCAAAAGTTTGGTTGGGCAGCGTCAGTATCAACGTGCGTCTCTCGGTATCGAGGATCGGTCTTCTGAGAATTGTCGGCAATCAGGCAAAGCACAATGCGGCGCGGCTTACCAGCGTATGCAAGCAGGTCCAGACGCTACTTGATGACCAGGGGCACTCATTACCACTGGAGCAGATTCCATTCGTTTTGGATGACCTCCGAGAGCAGTTCGGCGAGAACATTTTCATTTACTACGGCAGCTGGCTCGCAGAGCTGATCAACAATCTTTCATGGGCGCTCTATCGCTACATAGTGCCTGTCTACCGCCAACACATCGTCTACGTAGACGGCCCGCTCCCAGGCATGTACCGATTCAGGCCCTTGCCAGGCGTGGCACCAGAGTCTCTTGAACACCAGTGGTTCCATCGTCTTCTCAATGAGGCGCGCCAGACGCCCTATGTCCAACCGTTCACCGCGCCCTACTACTTGAAGACGAAGTCGTCCCTTGAGTGGGAGGACAGCGGCGCTGCCTAGCCCTTGGGTTTCGTGCGGTCACGGGCCACTCCGATGTTCAAGGCCGCCTGATGAGGCCAGTTACGGACGGACACTCTTTTCTTGGCAAGATGCATTCAGATCGCGGCCCGTTGTCAACCCAAGCGACGTGAACGACCACAAAGAATGGATCGACATAACTCAAACGGGAGGTAGTTGTGTCCAAGCCGAAGAATATCGCACTGCCCGCACTCGCCGCGCTCTCACTCCTCGCGATGTTCGTATCAAGCGGTGAGCCGGTTCCGTCAATGCTTCGAGGAGGTGCCGTAGAGACGGTGCTTCTGAGCCTTGGCTGGTCAAACACCATTGTTTTTGGCTTATCGACCGGCTATCTGGTCGCCTTCATTTTCTGGGTTATGGTCGTCTATTCGCCTGAGCGCCGCCGAAGAAATATGCTTCGGACCAACCTCAGCAGAAGGTACCAATATTTCAAAGAAGAAGTTATTCAGAGCTTGCTTTGGGCCGCTGGCGGCACCCATGACTCCGAGCTGCCGCGGCAGCTTTCAGACCACAAGGAGTTCAAGGCGTACTTCTCTAGCGACGAGAATAGACAGTGGTATGCCGCGATTAACGGCCTTCAGTCCGATGACCTTCGATTACACGAGATAACCCTCGCCATGGATCTCTTCACAAGAGATGTTGCCTACTTCCTGGATCACGTTCCTATCGACGGCGACGACGCCCATTCCCTGTTGAAGCAATTGAACGAGAGCGTCTACCGGCTGAAGCATTCGCAGTATGACCGCTACGATCAAGTGAAATCTCTTGGCCGCTTCCTTTGGTCTGTTCTTGCCAGATGGAGTTTCATCGACGGGCAACTCGATGCCGACCCTATACAGTCAGCTATTGACCGTCTCTAGTTGGAACTGAATAGCTACAACTCTTAATTTCGTCGCACATAATCGCCGCTACCTATCGAGAATGACCGCGCCGCTGGTTCTGGGTCCGAGGTCTGAGCAAAACAAAGGGGCCCACCGATCGGAAACAAACGAAAAATCGTGGTGCGCGTGCCTTGAGTGGGGCCTGGGTGCCCCCATGATTATATTTCCCGCTGCGGAAGTTCAGGGGTTTCCTATGCGTACAGTGTCCATCGACGAAAGCGGGTATACCGGCGCGGACCTGCTCAACGCGGATCAGCCTTTTCAAGGAGCGTGCGCGATCGCCATTCCGCCCGACGAGGCCGAACGGCTGATCCAGGCCCATTTCCCCAAGCTCAAATCGGCGGAGCTCAAGTACACCGCACTCGCTCGACGGCCGGGCAATCGGGACCGGCTCTTGGCCCTTCAGACCGAAGTGCTCGGTAATTACCCCGTCACGACCTTCGTGTGCGATAAGCGCCTTCTTCTATTGCTTCATTTTCTCGACTACGCTGCCGAACCCTACTACTACCGCCGTGGCGTCAATTTTTACGAGAGCGGCCAAAACTATTCGTTGGCCTCGATGTTGTACGTGGCCGGTCCAGCGCTGTTGGGAAAAGCTGAGTTCAAAACAGTGCTCATTGCCTTCCAGGAAGCCGTTAAGAAGAAGACGCCTCAGGCCGTAGCGGCACTCGTCGCGGCGGTACGCGCTTGCAACTGGGAACAGATGCCCGAAGCACTGGGGCCGATGGCGCAGGCCGATTCCGACTGCATCGCCGCCATCACGCATCCGGGCGTAACCACGGATGCGGCCTTTGTGGTGCTCAGTGGCTTGGTCAATCGGCTCGAAGCATCCGCCGAGGGCCCGTACCGTATCGAGCACGACGAATCCAAGAACCTTCTGGCCTATCACGCGTTGTTGCAGCGCATGATCGCGCACGGGGACGCCGTGCAGTTCAAGCACACCGCGTTGGCTAGCACGCGCTATCCGCTCAAGCTGACTGAGGTTTCGCAGGTACGCTCGCTGGACAGCGCCCCCGTGCAGCTGGCCGATGTGCTCGTGGGGGCGGCCATCGGCTCTGCCAATGTGGTCACCGGCCATCGATTGGCCGGCGAAGGATTTTCCAACGCGCTTGAGTTGTATCGTGATGATCAGCTCATCCACTTGCTGCCATCGATTGACTTCGAGGCGGAGAAGGCGTTTCGGAAGGACAGTCAGGCCAGCGAGCACATTGACTACATAGCCCGCAATCTGGCCAAGTAGGTCACCCCCTTGAACGAGACCGCGCATGGGCTACCAGCTGTGGATGTCACCACGCACCGGCTATCGGCGCCACGGTACGCGTCTGTGTGACCTGAATGAGACGCTGGGACAGAAAATCTTGGTTAGCGCCCTGGCGGAGCCGCTTCGCTCAGCGCCCGCGCATGCGCTTGCTACCCAGATGGCCGACGAGCTTCGACTTCTGGATTTTGATGTCGCCGGCGTCAAGCGCGCGCAGCGTGGCCGTGTGGTCGGCTATGTGCGCCGCGAGGATCTGCTATCGGGCATCGTCGCTGATCACATGCGGCCCATTGATGCCGACCTGATTGTGGGGGCGGACCTGGCAGTGCCTGACCTGCTCGATCGTTTAAGTCGGCATGAAGTAGTATTCGTCGGCGCCTCCGGAACAGTCACGGGCATCGTGACGCGTGCCGACCTCAACAAGCCACTAGTACGCAGCTACCTGTTCGGTTTGATCTCGTTGCTGGAGTTTCATCTTGGCTACTGGGTCAGCGTCGAATACCCTGACGATACTTGGCACGAAAAGCTGACCATGACGCGGATGGAGGCAACGCGGAAACGGCAAAGTGAACGCATGCGACGGGGCCAACCGCTGCCCTTGCTGCAGTGCCTGGAGATCGGTGACAAGCACACGCTGGTCGTGAAGAGCGCATCTTTACGTGCGCTTCTTGGCTTCGCATCGCGCAACCAGGCCGAAGACGTTCTGGGCAATGTGGAACACCTTAGAAACAACCTCGCTCACAGTCAGTATGACTTGGTCAGCGGCCGCTCCTGGTCGGAGCTGATTACGCTGGTGCAGCGCATCGATCAGATCGTCGGAACTTCGGATTTGGAAGTTGAGCGTCAGGCCCAAGAACTGGCCACCATCGACTTGGGCGCGTTGTGGTAAGTGCGACTCAAGTCGCGGTTCGAGCAAGTACAAGGGGAATACTTGCTCAGGGCGGACAATCGCTATGTCGTCCGCTCCTGGCCGGAGGCGGACTTGGCTACCGTTCTTAATTAGGGATGTTTATCGGGGGTAGGGAAGGGCCGCTTCCGACCCAAAGCAGACCAACTGACCATCGAGGATCTAAACCGCCGGCATGTGAACCAGTTCGTGCGCTGGCTGGGCTAAGGGGGAGCAGCGGTAATGTTCTTGGCGATCGAAATGAACTGCTCGCGAAAATAGGTCAACACTTGTCTATTCTTTGCTGGCCCCACGCTCGGCGTGCCCTGAAGAAGATGCCCGGGCGTTGGGATGGTTAACGGCGGCGTTGGGTAGAAAACCCCGACAACTTTGACGTATTTGACCCCGCTCTCGTCAGAATTGTGAGCGATGTGATTTCTCAGGTCCTTTGCCGTGCTCAATGTGGAGCTGCCACCTACTACGCCCAGATAAAGCCCAGAGTTCTTGTCCTGGAGAAAAGTCTCAAACCTGCGAGTGATGGCTCCAGAAGTTGTCCAATCCAGTACGGTTTGGGCCCCCATAAGCATTTCCCTAGCGTGCCGGCGACTTGTTGGGCTCGCATGGCGCGGAATTGCCGAACCACTCAAATTGACAATGCCCTGCATACTGTAGATGAAGCAATCTTCTAGAAGATTCTCGAGGGCGCGGAATGCCGCTAGGAACATCGACTCAAAAATGAGGTCTCTGCCGGCCTTGTCTACTCCATCGTCGCTGTTGGTCTTTTCCTGAAGCTTCCGGGTGGTTTCCAAGATCTCAAGGAAACTAGCATAGGACGTCGCGTAATCCATGTTCAAAGCTGGGCGCAGATGTAGGACACACGTGCTTTTCGGCTCGACGCATCAGTTGTGGCGCGCCGAGAGGTCTCAATAAACTTCAAGAGGTCCATGGTCGGCCTTGCCCCATCCACCGTCACCGCATCGTACTGAGCTGTGATCTCATCCAGCTTTGCCCGGGCCGAACTAAGACCACCTTTGGTCAAACTCTTTCGAGGAATATCACTCGCCCCCGGCAGGCCGTATAGACAGTGCGCTACCGCGCAAAAGAGAGAATTGAAGAAGTGGACGCGTGCCCAGTTTGTAACTTTCAGTTGTTCAGGAGGATACAGAGCACCTACGTAAGCCATCGTGCCGAGAAACTTTTTCTCGGCGGCCGCGACCTCAACTTCTTTGTCGTCATACTTTCGAAAGTAGCTCGGGATTTGCTTCTTTGACTGTATGCCGTCGATGAGCATTCCCAAGAGATCGGAGCCGAGCTCAGCCTCTGCCATTCGAGTCACTTGTTTCTCACTCATCACGCCGCCTTCAATCCAATAGCGTACGTGCCTAAGCCCAAGGCTGTGTGCAGCCTGCTTAAAGAAGCCCAAATACTGGGCGTTCAGAAGCTCTTGAGGGTTGAGCTTCACGGAGTAAGTGTTGAGCCTAGCAAAAACATCCAATGTGTCCTCGTAGCTCAAATCGAACAGCATATCTACGCCAATTTCATACTTTAGAAACTCTGCTTTTATGTCTTGGTCCAGGTTTTCGTATAGATAGCCAGCCAGCTCAGCATTGTGTGCTCGCGAAAGAGCAAACTCGCCGGCGTAGTATCCCAAGATGGCCCGTAGTCGTTGTTGGCCGTCGATAACCGTGCGAATGTTCTTCCCATCACGCAATGACTGCGTAATGAGAATTTTTGGAATAGGCTTGCCACGAAGGACCGTGTCGACAAGATAAGACTTCGCCCGCTCCGTCCAAACGGACTTTCGCTGAAACTTCGGAGAAAGCTCGAGCTGCCCTTTGCTTTCCCATTCGATAAAGTCTGAGATGTTGTAGGTGCGGGTATCAAAGTTTTTCATGGGATTCCAGTTGCAGGTGGTCGGATCTATTCAACTCTTGGCGTAGGCGGATTTGTTCCTCGGAAAAAGTCGCGGTCAGCGCCAGATTCTGGATCCGTATACCACGACCAAGACTATTCAGCTCGCAGGCCAGCGGCGCGCTTCGAATGCTATACCTGACCACCCGATGCTATTGATGCGCGAAGGTACCCGCAAATAGTCAGAAAGTCCCAGTGCCGCTCACTTCCGCCGGACAATTGCGCGACTGCTATTGGCCGAGAAGCGACATAAGACATTGGAAAAGCTTGGTCAGTCCTCTAAAAGACGAGCAGCAGGATTCGACGTCGCGCCACCAGATTGGAAGTAGCCAATCACGCTCGAAACCGCCCGGTGCTCAGTCAGTTGCATGATGGCTGGCAACGCCACGCCCTGGCGGCTCGCCTCGGTCACGAACCCGGACCTGAGGCTGTGGCCGCCAAAATCGCCCTCCAGTCCCGCCTGGCGTGCCCGTCGTTGCACGATCTCGCCCACGGCGGCAGGGGACAGGGCAGGGCCGACGCGCCTCTTCCACAGCCGCCGGAAGATCGCCCCCTCCGCAATCCCAGAGGCTTCGAGCCAGTCTTCCAGCGCCACCGCTGCCCGATCGAGCACCGGCTTGTCCGGGGTCGAGGACGCGGTTACACCGGCTTGCTGCGTCTTGCTGTGTTCTAGCCGGTAGATGTAGCCCTGCGGGCCAATCCGACGGAGATCCCGGACGTCCGCTGCCGCGATTTCGCTACGTCGCCGCCCACCGCTGGCGAACCCAAAGCAGAGCAGGGCCCGGTCACGCAGTCCCTCCAGACTGTCGTCGCAGGTGGCCAGCATCGCCTCGAGCTCGGTCAGGGTGATGGCCGTCTTCTTGCGCGGGCGCTCACCGCGTTTCACGGCGGCCCGGCCAGCTCGGCTAAGAACAGTCCGAACCGCTGGCTGCTCACATGGATTGGCCAGGTGTTTAAGGCGATGGGCGGTCGACAAGACGGCCAGTCGGTGCCGAACGGTGGCTAGGGTCCATGCGCCGATCTTGGCTTTGAGACCCGCAGCCACGAGAGCCTGATCGACCTCCGGCGGCAACTCCCAGGCCAAGCGCCCGTCGTCAGTCCGGCGGGCCGTGTGGTCGACCAGGAACTGTAGAACGGTCGCCTCGGGCGTCGGGAAGCGCAGCTCAATGCCATAGCGAGCCACGTGCCAGCCGGCCCAGTAACGTAGGGCCGAGGCGTAGCTGCGTGTCGTATTGGCGGCCGCCGCTTCGGCCAGCAGCTCACGTACGGCATCCGCGGCCTGTTGCGCGAGCTGTTCGGGCAACACGAGTCCGGCGGCGGGTGAGGCGAGGGCGGGCAGGGTATCCTTATTCTTCATAATATGTAGTCTGTACTACAATAGTTGACACGTACCAACGATAATCATCCCTTATCGTTGGTAGGTCAAGCGTGGGGTAGGGCGGTGCAATAGGAGGACTTTAAATGGCACGGGGTGTCACCCAGGAACAGGTCAATGCCGCGATTGAGCAGCTGCTCAAGGGAGGCGAGCGGCCCACCATCGAACGGGTCCGAGCCAAGCTCGGCACCGGGTCTCCAAACACCCTGACGCGCATGCTGGACGTCTGGTGGCAGGGTCTGGGGGAGCGACTTGCAGAGCAGCGCCAATCCGCGGCTGTACCGGACGCGCCGGCGGCTGTTGTGGATGCGGCGTCCGCGCTTTGGGAGGCAGCGCTGGCAGCAGGGCAGGCGCATGCCGAGGCAGCTGTCGCGCCGGAACGAGCGGCGTTGGCGGAGGCCCTCACTGCAATGGAGACCACCATCGCCCGAGAGCGCGCCGCTGCCGAGGCTGCGGATCGCGCCCGGCAGGCCGCCGTTGCAGTGGCCGATGGGTCGCAGGCGGCGCTGGTCATTAGTGACCAGCGGGTGAGCGATCTGCTCCGGCAAGTGGCTAAGCTCGAGGTGCGGGTGCAGGACCTGACTGAGCGAGGCGATGCGCTCGACGCCCGCCTCCGCAAGTCGCTATCCGATGCGGAATCCGCGCGCGCTGCGGCAGCGGCCGAGCGCGCGGAGCTGCAAGCCCACGTTCGTCGAATTGAAGACCGCGCCCATGCCGAGGTTGACCGCCTGCGCCAAGAACTGAAGGCCGCCAAGAGTGAGCGAGTCACCCGGGACCGGGAACACGCCGCAGCCCTGCGGACCGCGGACCAGGCACGGCAGGCCGCGGATACCGCCCGGAACCAAGCCGAGCGGGAGGCCGCTGCGGCACAGGCCCGGGTTCAGGTGCTGGAGCGCCAGCTCTCGCGAACGGCCTCTCGCGCAAGTAAGGCCGTGGCTTCCCCGCGTCGCCGCTCACCGAAGAGCTAATGTGACCCGTTAGCCGGATGAGAATTCCCAGGGTGTTCTCTCCGGAAGCCGAGCTTAACCTCTCTGCGCGTCAAGGTACTGCCTGACTGCATGCAGGTCCGCGACGTCGCCGGCCAACATTCGATCGAGCGCACTACGCCCACCGAATATCGAAGCTTCGTTTGCCCGTCTCAACCAACTGTCGGCTTGTCCAGCCTCCGCGAAGAGCAGATGGAGAGCCTTGTAGATGCCTAGGATGCAGCTGATGCGCTCTAAAACATCGACGGTCACAGGCCCACGTTGGCCGCGCTTCCAGCGCGAGTAGGTAGCCGGTTCCGGAGATCCGAGCAAGCAACGCGCTTCTTGGCTGGATAGGTTCCACTTCCGGGCGATGTTGAAAAAGGTCCGTAAGCCAACGTCAGCCAGTTCCGGGCGGACAGGCGGAGTGAGTTCAGCCGTCTTCATTGCGTCATGGCCTATTGGTAGGCGCCACTAAGCAAGGAGCCCAATGCTCTGCGGACCGACTCCCGACCCTCCGCCGTATCCAAGAGTTGTACGGGGCGTGCACCGCCAAGCGCAGGCTGTGGGTGCTCCAGCCATTCTCGCAACCATTGATCGAGATCGAAGTGGGATGGTGCCTGGCCGCCTGCGTCGATTGCAGCTTGAATTCGTTCTTTGACATCCAGCAGCTCGCTGGGAAGGCTCCCTAAGGTCGACATCGCAGATCCCTCAGATGTTTTCTTCATCCTATACCGCGCTTGCGCGCGAGTTATGGATGGTCGAGACTTGCTGGGGGAAACGAAGAGCGACTCGAGTGGTAAGTAAAAATGTGAGTTTCTCGAAACCAGACCACCTCACACCATTACTGCCCGAAAACTCACATTTATAGTGATCCCGCCTCTAATCATCCCTAATCGAATCAATTGGTTATCTATTTCGTATTGCGCATAATGTATATTATGTCAATTCGATAATGATCCCCCATCCGGGCGATTGACCTTGCCTGGGGAGCAAGCCCCACTATTGCCGCCTGCTCGACCCAACCCGGCAACCGCATGGCTTCCCTGGTGTTCTTCTACTCCCCTGGTGCGTGTTCGCTTGCCGTCCACGCCGCGCTCCTGCAAGCCCAGGCCGACTTCGAGGCGGTTCGCGTGGATCTGCGCGAGAAGCAGCAGCTGGCCCCGGACTATCTGCGCCTCAATCCCCAGGCGCGCGTTCCGACGCTGGCGGTGGATGGCCGTGCGCTGGTCGAAGTGGTCGCCATCGCCGATTACCTCGACCGCCGCTTCCCGCAGGCGGCGCTGCTGCCGACCGACGATTTCGCCCGGGCGCAAGACATGGCGGCCATCCTGCGGCTGTCATCGGACATCCACCCCTTGTATCGCGCACTGTGGATCGCGCCCTGGTTCGCCGACGACCCGGCGGCCCATGACACGCTCAGGTCGACGGCAACCCGTCGCCTGCGCGAATTCCATGGCGAACTCGAACAGCGCCTGGCCGAGGGAAGCTGGGGCCAGGGCGAGCCGGAAGGTTTCCTGGCGTTCTATACCGCGGTATTCCTGCGCTGGTCCGCCGCCGTCGATCCACAGGGCCTGGGCCCCGAATGCGAAGCGCTGCGCACGCGCATGGCTGCGCATCCGGCCATGGCGGGCGCCGTGGCCGCCGAGGGCATCCGGCTCGACAGCCTCAAGCGCCTCACCGACTGATCCAGGCTTCCCGCGAGCCCGGCCCCTGGCTGATGTCCAGGCGGCGGCAGGCCCTGTGTCAAACGCCGGGAATGCTCATGGCAGGTGCCCTGTCCTGCGCGGATTTCGGAATCGGGCAGCTTGCTTGCGCTTGGCCGGTCTTGCACGCATGTGCCGTTGCCTGATGATTGCCCGCTGCAATTGGGCGCCGCGTCCCTGGGGGAAACGATGCCGCAGGTCCACGATGCCTTGCTCACCCTGGTGATTGGCGTCACCGGGCACAGGGACATCCCCGTCGGGGAGCATGCGGCGCTGCATGCCCGGGTGACCGATCTCATTCGCTCCCTGCGGGCGCAGTTTCCCCATCTCCCGCTGCTCATGCTCAATCCGCTCGCCGAAGGCGGCGATCGCATCGCGGCCCGTGCCGCCGTGGCGCAGGCGGTGCCCCTGTTCGTGCCCCTGCCCTTTTCCGTGGCGGAATACGAGCGGGACTTCGAGTCAGCGGAGTCGCTCACCGAATTCCGCGAGCTCCTGGCCGGAAGCCAGGTGCGCGTGCTGCCTTTGGCGCCGGGTATCACCGAAGAAGCCATCCGCGAGCGCGGCCAGGCCCGAAACCTCCAGTACGCGCAACTAGGGATGTTCATTTCTTCCCATTGCCAGGTGCTGCTGGCGCTTTGGGACGGGAAGCCCAGCACGGCCCTGGGTGGAACCGGGCAGGTCGTGGCCTTCCATATCGCCAATGTCATGCCCCAGGTCAGCCCCCGCGAGGTCGCTCCCAACCTTTTGGCCGATGACGAAAGCGACCTCGTTTTCCATATCGCCTGTTCACGCCAGCTGGCACCCGGCGGCGCGTCACCCCTGCAGGTGCCCGGCGTCGGCCGCTGGCTGACGGCCGAAGGGGCTGCCGACGACAGCGTCGTGGTGCCCGCTGCCTATCGCCGCATGTTCGGGCAAATGTCGGCCTTCAACCTCGACACCCAGCGGCATTGGCATGCCATAGAGGCCAACTACCCTCGCCTGCTGCCGGCCGAGCCGCCGGCGCCGGTACCCGCTGGCATCGTGCGCATCGAACGCCTGTTCGGTGCCGCCGACTGGCTGGCCCTGCACTTTCGCCAGCGCGTGCGGATGAACCTGCAGGCCACGCACCTCGCGGCTGCGCTGATGGGCCTGTCCTTCATCATCTATTCGGACCTGGTGCCGCGCCGGGAACTTGTGGTCGCCTTCCTCGGGCTTTTCCTGCTCGGTTACGCGGTTGCCTGGGTCGGCCAGCGCCGCCAGTGGCAGCGCAAGTACCTCGACTACCGGGGCTTGTCCGAAGGCCTGCGGGTGCAGCTCTACTGGCGTCTGGCCGGGGTGCAGGTGCCGGCCGACGGCAGCCTGGGCTACGACAGCTTCCTGCAGAAGCAGGACGTCGACCTGAGCTGGATCCGCCACGCGATGCGCGGCACCAGCCTGGTCCAGGACAGCGGGGCCAACCCCGACGCGCGCTGGCTGCAGTGGACGATAGACAACTGGGTCGGCGACGCCGACGGCGCCACCGGTCAGCTCGGCTATTTTCGCCGCGGCAGCCAGCAGCGGGCCCGCGCCTTTCTCTACACCGAACGCCTTGGTCGCCTGGCGTTGCTGGCCGGCCTGGGCGGTGCGCTGGTGCTGGCGGTGGGAGGGCCGCTGCTGGACGAGTCCAGCCAGGCGGGCCTGGTGATCTTCATGGGCCTGCTGCCGCTGATCGCCGGCATTCGTGAGGCCTACTCCTTCAAGAAGGCCGACAAGGAGCTGATCAAGCAGTTCCAGTTCATGGCGCGACTTTTCGCCAGCTGCAGCATCCGGCTGGCGCGCGCCGCGACGGACGAGGAGCGGCGCGAACTGCTCCTGGCCCTCGGGCGTGCCTGCCTGGAGGAACACGCAGAGTGGATCCTGCTCCATCGCGACCGCCCACTTGAGCTGCAGGCCCCGCAATGACCGCCCCGCGCCGCTACGCCGCCTTCATCAGCTACAGCCACGCCGATACGCACTGGGCGAAGTGGCTGCAAAAGCAGCTCGAGTCGTTCCGGGTGCCGCGTCGCCTGGTCGGCACGGCCGGCGAGTATGGGCCGGTGCCCGCCCGGCTGGCGCCGGTGTTCCGCGACCGCGAGGAACTGGCCAGCGCCAATGACCTGGGTGGCCGCATCACCCAGGCGCTTGACGCCTCGGATGCGCTGGTGGTCATCTGCTCGCCGGCCGCGGCCGCTTCGCCCTGGGTCAACGAAGAAATCCGAAGCTATCGTCGCCTCGGCCGCAGTGACCGCATCCATTGCCTGCTGGTGCCCGCGGAGCCTGGCGGCCGCGCGGGCCCCCTCTTCCCGCCCGCCCTGGTCGAAGTGATCGACCCGGAAGAGGCAGCGCCCGAACCCATCGCCGCCGACCTGAGCGAAAGTGGCGACGGCCCTGCCCTCGCCCGCCAGAAACTGATCGCGGGCCTGCTGGGCCTGGGCCTGGACGACCTGCGCCAACGGGAGGCGCAGCGGCGGCAGCGGCGCCTGGCCTGGATCACCACGGCCTCCGTGGCCGGCATGGCGGTGGCCGCGGTGCTGGCCGGCCAGGCGCACGTCGCACGCAACGACGCCCTGCGTCGCCAGGCCCAGGCCGAAGACCTGCTGGGCTTCATGATCGACGACCTGCGGCCCAAGCTCGAGCGCGTCGGGCGCCTCGACCTGCTTGATGCGGTCGGCGACAAGGCGCTCGATTATTTCGACTCCCTGCCCTCCCGCGACCAGACCGACACCGCGCTGTCGCAGCAGGCACGGGCGCTGACGCAGATCGGCCAGGTGCGCCTGGACCAGGGTGAACATGCGCAGGCGCTGGCGGCGTTCTCGGCGGCGCATGCGCGTGCGCTCGAACTCTCGCGGCGCGCCCCCGATGACGGCGGCCGCCTGTTCGACCTCGCGCAGGCCGAGTACTGGATCGGGCTGGTGGCCTGGCGCCAGCGAGACCTCGACACGGCCGAAACCTGGCTGCGCTCATATCGCGACCGGTCCGAAGCCCTGGCGGCGCTCGACCCGACGCGTTTCGACTGGCAGCGCGAAGTGGCCTACGGCCATCACAACCTGGCCGTGCTCGATGACAGCCGGGGACGCCACGCCGAAGCCGCCGCCGCCTTCGAAAGCGAGCTGGCGCTCTACCGGGCCTGGCTGCCCGGGCACCCCGACGACACCCTGCTGCGTTTCGAGGCCGCCAACGTCGCTTCCTGGCTCGGCGCGGTGAACGAGCGCCTGGGCCGGCTGGCCCAGTCCGAAGCGTATTTCCTGGAGGCCGACCAGGGCCATGCCGCCAACCAGGCGCAGGAGCCCAAGGTGATGGCCTGGACCGACAACCGCATCGATACCTCGGTGCAGCTGGCCAAGGTCCGCATGCGCCAGGGAAAGCTGGCCGAGGCGCGCGAAGGCCTGCGCGACGCCGTTGTCGCAGCGTCGGCGCTGTCGCGGCACGATCCGGAAAACACCGCCTGGCGCCGCTCGCACGGCAATACGCTGCTGTCCCTGGCGTCCGTCGAAAAAGCCTGCGGCGACACCCAGGCGGCCGAGGCGGCGGTCGCCGAGGCCCGTGAGGTACTGGCACAGGCGCTGGCCGAGGCGCCGGAAGACAATCTCGCCATCACCTACTTCGCGCGCGCCGCACTGATCGACGCCGAACTGGCTCTGCTTGCCGACCGTTCCGGCGACGCGGCGGCCGCGCTGGCGCAGGCGGACGAACCCCTTTCAAAAGCCTGGCAGCGCGAGCCCTCGGACACGCTGCGCCAGCTTTCCGCCAGGCATGACCAGCTCCAGGCCAGCCTGCTGGAACGCCGCGGGGACACCGGGGCCGCCAGCGCGCTTCGGCGCCAGGCGCTGGCGCGATTGCTCGATGCGGGAGCCGGCGAACCCGCCTTCGGCCACCTCGAATCCCTGGTCTCGATCCAGCGCGAACTTGGCGAGTTCGACGCCGCCGAGGCAAACCTGGGGCGGCTGCGGCAGGCCGGCGGCGTGTTCGACGCCCCGCCCGCGGCCTGCGCCATTCCTTCCGCGGGCTCGCCCGCAGCAACGAGGACCGCACCATGACCGAGCCGAGCCTGCCCACCGTCACCTTCACCATCGACAAGTTCCACAAGATCGGTGGCCACAATCGCTATTGCAGCTACAGCATGTCGCTTGCCGACGGGGGCTCGGTGGTCAGCCTGGACCCGACCGACAACACCCTGACCGTTACATCGGCCAGCCCGGTGCAGATCGTCTTCACCGCCACCGGCGATTACCTGCTGGCCGGCATCTGCTTCAGGGAAACGGACCCGGGCAAGAAGGACCCCAACGGCGCCTGCGCCTTTCCCAATGTCGTGCTCAATCTTTCCGGCAGCAGTTCGACGCTGACCCTGACCGACACCGCCAACACGGACTCGAGCTACGAGTTCGCCATGCTCGTGGTCGGCATCAACGAAGAAGCGCTTGGCCTTATCGACCCGCCGATCGTAAACCGCCCTCCCGCCTGAGCCACCGATACATTCCTTTGGCTCGCCCCGCTGCGCTTAGTCGGTCATGATGAGCGCGATTTGGCCGATGGAACGCGCCGGGGAGACGCCATGCCAGCCGATGAATTGCCCCCTAGCCTGGGCGCCCATCGGGTACAGACATCGAAGGACGTCGCCGCCATCGTGCGCAGCGTCAGCCAGGGCCGCGTGCACTGGGAGCCGGTGCGCTCGCTCTGGTTCTCGGGCATGGCCCTGGCGGCGGTCGTCGGTGGCGCGCTGACCTTCAGCTGGGCCGCGTTCGCGCTGTTCGTCGGCAGCACGGTCACCGTGCTGCTGCTGGGCCATTCCCTGGGCATGCACCGCAAGCTGGTGCACGACGGATTCCAGTGTCCACGCTGGCTGGAGTACCTGCTGGTCTGGTGCGGCACCCAGGTCGGTCTGGCGGGGCCGCTGTCCATGGTGCGCACCCACGATCTGCGCGACTTCGCCCAGCGCTTGCCCGATTGCCATGATTTCCTGGCCCACCGCCGCTCTTTCCTGGTCGATGCCTGGTGGCAGTTGCACTGCGAGCTCCGCCTCGAGCACCCGCCGCGCATCGAACTCGAATCGCGAATCAGCGGGGACGTTTTCCTTCGTTTCCTGGAGCGCAGCTGGATGTGGCATCACCTGGGGGTGGCGCTGCTGCTCCTGGCGGTCGGCGGCTGGGGATTCGTTTTCTGGGGAGTGTGTGCGCGGGTCACGGCCGGGGTGTTCGGGCACTGGCTGGTGGGCTACTTCGCGCACAACCATGGCCACATGCAGCACGAAGTGGTCGGTGCCGCGGTCCAGGGCCGCAACGTACCGCTGTTCTCGCTGCTGACCATGGGCGAATGCTGGCACAACAACCACCACGCATTTCCCGGCTCTTCGCGGCTGGGCCTGTATCCCGGCGAATGGGATCCCGGCTGGTGGGCCCTTTGCGGCCTGCGCCGGATCGGTCTCGTGTCGGGCCTGCGCCTGCCCGTCGACCTGCCGTACCGTCCGGAACTTCGCCGATTGCCGGCTGGCGATCACCACTGTCCTCCCAAGGTCCTTCTCGCCGAATGAATTCCCCGAAAGAAGATCAGATCCTCCCGCCGCCGCCCAAGCCACGTTCCATGCCTTATTCGTTCTGGTGGCCGCTGCTTTGTGGTGCGGCCACGGGCCTGCTGCTGCGGCTGGTTTTCTCGGGCGATTCGGGACAGGCGTATACGCCGATGCTGGCGGCTTTCGTCTACCTGGCGCCGCTCGTGGTGGGCATGGTCACGGTCTATGTCGCCGAGCGCAGCCACCGGCGCAGCTGGGGCTATTACGCCGGGTCCGCGGCCTTCGCGAACGTGCTGTTCGTGGTGGGCAGCCTGGCAATCCTGGTCGAAGGTCTCATCTGCGCCATCCTGATCCTGCCGCTGTTCACCGCGATCGGCGCCGTGGGCGGGCTGCTGATGGGCCTGGTCTGCCGGTTCACCAACTGGCCACGCGGCACCCTGGGCTGCTTCGCCGCGCTGCCCTTGTTGCTCGGCGCGCTGGGAGGCGACCCGGGGCCGCGTGTGCACAGCGTTGAAAACGTGCGGCGCCAGGTGCTGGTGCAGGCCCCGGCGAGCGAAGTCTGGCAGCACCTGCTGGACGCCGACCGGATCGCCCCGGGCGAAGTGGAAACCGCCTGGATGTACCGCATCGGCGTGCCAATGCCCCTGGCCGGGGTCACCGAAGAAACCGCCGATGGCCTGGTCCGCGACGTGCGCATGGGCAAGGGCATTCATTTCACCCAGGTTGCCTCGGACTGGGAGCCCGGACGCCGCGTGCACTGGCGCTACCGGTTCGGGCCCGGCTCCGTGCCGCCGGGCGCGCTCGACGACCACGTGCGCATCGGTGGCGACTACTTCGACCTCGTGGGCACCACTTACAGGCTCACGCCACGTGGCCAGGCGACGGTGCTCGAGATTGAAATGCAGTACCGGGTCAGCACCGATTTCGACTGGTATGCCGAGCCGCTGGCCCGCTGGCTGATCGGTGATTTCAGCGAGGTGATCCTGGACTTCTATCGGGTGCGCAGCGAAGCGGTGGCCGGCACCGGACCGGCTTGACCTTGCCCCCGGGTCAAGGCTCACGCTGGCTGCACCCGTCAGGTGTAAACTCCGCGCCATGTCCGTTTTCCGCGTCCTGAGATACCTGGTGCTCGCCCTGGCCCTCGTGGCCGGCGGCGTGGCGCCCGGGTTTGCCCAGGCCATGCACCCGGCACCCGAGGCAGCGATGCAGTCGCCCTGCCATGGCATGGACGGCGAGCTGGTCGGCACGGCCCCCGATGCAGCCAGCCTCGGCGACTGCTGCGAAGGTGGCGACTGCCGCTGCGACTGCCTGCAGCACAGTCCGGCCAGCGTGGTGGTGCTGCACCAGCCGGCGTCGGTCGCCCACGGCTCCGACCAGGCGCTGCTGGCCACCGCCAGCCGTGCCCCGGCGAGGACACTGCCGGCCACGCGACCTCCCATCGCCTGAAGCCCGGCGGACGTCCGTCCGCCGTCCTTGCTGCTGCCCGGCCGTTACCGGGCCGGGTCCCTTCCCGGGACGCTTCTGGAGATTCCCATGAATGCCCTACCCTCCCGCGCCATGCTGGCGCTGGTCCTTGGTTCCGCGTTGGCCGGCTGCGCGTCGCTGGCACCGCAGCCGCGTGACGCCGACATCAGCGAACTGCTCGCCGAACGCGGCGGCCCCGCCGTCGACTGGTCGGCCGTGGCCGGCACCGACGAGGAGGCCGCAAGCCTCGATCGCTGGCTGTCCGAACCGATGACCCTCGATGCCGCCACCCGCGTGGCGATGCTGCGCAGTCCGCGTCTGCGCGAACATTACGCCCGCCTCGGCCTGGCCCGGGCCGAGGTGCTCGAAGCGGTGGAGATTGAAAACCCGCGCCTGTCCTTCCAGCGCCTGTCCATCGACGGCGGCGGCCACAATCGAACCACCGGCCTGTCGATGCCGCTGCTCGACCTGCTGCTGCTGCCCGCCAAGGCACGCCTGGCGGCCACCGACTACGACCGGGCGCGCTACGACGTCGCCGGCGCGGTGCTCGACACCGTCGCCGACGTGGAAGCGGCCTGGTACGCCTACGTCACCGCCCGACAGGTCGCGGGCATGCGCGAGGCGGTCAGCGAGGCGGCCGCAGTCAGCGCCGAACTGGCCGGGCGTTTCCACGCCGCCGGCAACATCAGTGCGCTGCAGCTGGCGCAGGAACAGGCTGCCGCCAGCCAGGCCTACATCGAAGCCCTGCAGGCGCGCGCCGATGCCGGCCGCCACCGGCTGGCCCTGCACACCCTGCTGGGCTTGCGCGGCGAAGAAACCAACTGGGAAGCCAGCGAGTCGCTGCCCCTGCCGGTACCTACGGAAGACGACCCCGAGCAACTGGCAAGCCTGGCCCGCGACGGCAACCTGGCGGTACTGGCGGCGCGCGCCGAGGCGGAGGTGCTCGCCGATGCCCTGGGGCTTACGCGCACGCTGCGCTGGTTCGGTGGCAGCGAGATCGGCTACGAACGCGAGCGCGAGGCCGACGGCGCCCGCCTGCAGGGCCCGGAAATCTCGCTGGAACTGCCGATCTTCAACCAGGGCCAGGCCAAGCTGGCCCGCGCCGAAGCCCGGCTGATGGAAGCGCTGGCCCGCGTGCAGCAGGCCGAACTGGCGGCCGACAACGGCGTGCGCATGGCCGCACAGACCGTGGCCTCGCTGCGCGAGGTGGTGGACACGCATCGCCTCGCGCTGGTGCCGCAGCGCGAATCGATCGTGGCGCGCCAGCAGGAGCGCCAGAACTTCATGCTGATCGGGGTGTTCGAGCTGATCCAGGCCAAGGTCGCCGAATACGATGCCTACCAGGCCTACCTGGAGGCCGTGCGCGACTACTGGCTGGCCCGCGTCGACCTGGCCCGCCTGGTCGGCCGCCGCCTGCCCAGCGACGCCGGCATTCAGGCGCGTACGCCGTCCGTGCAGGAAATCCTGGGCCCGGAAGAAGCGCCGCCCATGGATCACTCGGCGCACGGCGGGATGGACCATTCGATGCATCAATCGGCACCGCCCGCCGAGCCGGAAGCGATGGACCACTCCAGGCACGAAGGCATGGACCATTCGATGCACCAGGCGGCGCCGCCCGCCGAGGCGGAATCGATGGACCACTCCAAGCACGAAGGCATGGACCATTCGATGCATCAGACGGCACCACCCGCCGAGCCGGAAGCGATGGACCACTCCAAGCACGAAGGCATGGACCATTCCGGCCACGACATGCCGGCGAGCCCTGAGCCCGCCGACGTGCCCGAAGAGTCCGGCGACGACACCCAAGCCGATGAACACCAAGACCACCACGGAGCCACCCCATGAGCCTGTCCCGACGAAAGCTTCTGATCGGCGCCGGCGCCGGCCTGGCCGGTGCCGCCGCCCTGCCCGCCCTCGCCCAGACCGCGCCGGCGGCGCGCACGGCAACTGAAAACGCACCCGCGGCGCGGCGCGCCCACGGCAAGGTGCGCACGCTCAACGGCTGGTCCCTGCCCCACCGCATGAATGGCGGCGTCAAGGAGTTCCATCTGGTCGCCGAAGAATTCGAGCACGAATTCGCGCCGGGCTCGAAGGCCGTGGTCTGGGGCTACAACGGTTCCACGCCCGGCCCGACCATCGAAGCCGTGCAGGGAGACCGCATTCGCATCTATGTCACCAACCGCCTCAAGGAAGCCACCACCATCCACTGGCACGGACTGATCCTGCCCAGCGGCATGGACGGCGTCGGTGGCCTGTCGCAGCCGCAGATCAAGCCTGGCGAGACCTTCGCCTACGAGTTCGACCTGGTCCAGCACGGCACCCACATGTACCACCCGCACGCCGACGAAATGGTGCAGCTGGCGATGGGCATGATGGGACTGCTGATCATCCACCCCAAGGGTGGCGACCACGTCGACCGCGACTACGCCCTGCTGTTGCACAACTTCGCCCTGCACCCGGGTACCTACCGCCCCGATCCGTCGGTGATGCAGGATTTCGACCTGTGGACCTTCAATTCCAAGGTCTTTCCGGCCATCGAACCGATGGTTGCGCGCACCGGCGAGCGGGTGCGGATCCGCGTGGGCAACCTGAGCATGTGGAACCACCCGATCCACCTGCATGGCGTGCAGTTCGAAGTGACCGGCAGCGATGGTGGCCGCTGGCCAAAGGCGCAGTGGCGCCGGGAAGTGACCGAAATCATCGGCGTCGGCCAGATGCGCGACATCGAGTTCACCGCCGTGCCCGGTGACTGGGCCTTCCACTGCCACATGTCGCACCACACCATGGGGCCGATGGGCCACGAAGTCCCCAACACCCAGGGCGTGGACCAGTCGGGCGTGGAGCAGAAGATCCGCCGGATGCTGCCCGGCTACATGGCCATGGGCCAGCACGGCATGGCCGAACACCAGGAACACACCGACAGCGGCCACATGAAGGGCCCGGAGAACACACTGGCGATGATGGCCGGCAAGGGTCCGTTCGGGAACATCGAGATGGGCGGCATGTTCACCGTGGTCAAGGTGCGCGATGACATCCGCCCCGGTGACTACAGCGACCCGGGCTGGTACGCGAACCCGCCCGGCACGGTCGCCCGCCGCGTCAGCAGCGACCCCTCTTTCGGCGCCCCCGTGCGCCGCAACACCTGAGCAGGAGACGTCCCATGAAAATCACCGCCATCCGCCTCGCCCTGGTCGCGCTGCTGTTCGCCGCGCCGGTCGCCGCCGCGCAGCCCTCCCCCGCGGATTCCGCCAATGCCAGCCCGGTGGACAACAGCCTGCCCCTGGTCACCGTGCACAAGAGCCCCTACTGCGGCTGCTGCACGAAATGGGTGGAACACATGCGCGCCGAAGGCTTCGAAGTGAAGGTCGTCGAAGCCGAGGACCTCGGCCCGGTTAAGGCCCGCGTCGGCATCCCGCCCGCGAAGGGCTCGTGCCACACCGCCGAGGTGGACGGTTATTTCGTCGAGGGCCACGTGCCTGCCGACGACGTCAAGCGTCTGCTGCGCGAGCGTCCCGAGGCCCGCGGGCTGACGGTGCCGGGCATGCCGGCCGGTTCACCCGGCATGGAAATGCCGGACGGTCGCGTGCAGCCCTACACCGTCGAGCTGATCACGCCAGACGGCAAGGCCACGGCGTTCTCCCGCCACGGCGGCTGAGACGCGGGCCTAGCGGTTCGGAACTTCGGCAGCGCCCTGCGCGGCGGCCAGGTGCGGCATGCGTCCGTCGCCGTAGCTGCGCACGACTTCGGAGATGACGATCTGGTAACCCGCGTACCAGCGCGCGTACTGGCGCTTGGCTTGCAGGTGCGCGGGATCGGTTGCAAACGCCTGGAGCGACGCGAGGTCGCGCCAATAGTAAGTGGCGCATCGACGGGCGCCGTCGCCGCTCTGCCAGGACTCGACGCCGACGAAACCCGGATTGGCGCGCGCGACGGCGTCGATTTGCGCGTTGAGCTGGTGGAACTGCTCGTCGTACTGGTCGGGTAGCCAATGGAAAGCTGCGATGTACATGGTCGTCTCGGGAGGGCGCCGGCTGCGCGCAGGATAAGCCTGGCGCAGCGCAGCGCGAAGGGTCAGGCGTGGCAGGTGCCGCAGCAGTGGTCGGCGGTCGCCGGGGCCGGATCGGCCGGGGCGTCGGTAGGAACCGCGCTGTACCCGTGCGGGGCCAGGGTCGCGGCGACCGCAGCGGCGTCCAGGCCGCCGTCGTAGTCGACGGTGCCGGCCGCCAGGTTGACCGTCACCCGGGCATCCGGTTCGACAGCCACCAGGGCCTGAGTGATGGTGATGACGCAGCGACCGCACGTGAGTGGGCTGACATTGAATTTCATGACTTTCTCCGGAGTTTGTGGGGCCGGCCAGGGGCCGGTACGGCGGCATCGTCCGGATTGCCCCGGGGGCAAGGTCAAGGCCCCTGCCGAGCCACTGGACAAGCCGGTTGACCTTGCCATGATGGGAAGCCCCAGCCTGCATCCACCCCTTGCAGGAGCCCTGCCATGAACACGATGTTGCTCACCCCCCCCATCGACGCCACGTCTCATTTCCGGTTTGGCGTCACCGGCATGACCTGTGCCTCGTGCGTGGGCCGGGTTGAAAAAGCCCTGGCCCAGGTGCCGGGCGTACAGTCCGCCAGCGTCAACCTCGCCACGGAAACAGCCACCGTAGCCACCGACGGCAGCACCTCGGCCGCCGCCCTTGCCAGCGCGGTGGAAAAAGCGGGCTACGGCGTCGCCATCGAGGAGATCTCCATGGCGATCCTCGGCATGACCTGCGCTTCGTGCGTGGGTCGGGTCGAGAAGGCCTTGGGCCGGGTGCCGGGCGTGCAATCGGCCAGCGTGAACCTCGCTACCGAAACCGCGCGCATCCAGGTCCTGCCCGGGACCTCCCGCGAATCGTTGGTGGACGCGATCGCCGACGCCGGCTATTCCATCGCGGCCGAGGATCCCCAGGCGGCCAGCGGCGTGCCCGGCGATGCCGCCGCGCCGACGACGCCGCAGGCGAAGGCGGCCGATCGCGAACGTCGGCACCTGATCATCGCCGCCCTGCTCTCCTTGCCCTTGGCGCTGCCCATGCTCGGCATGGCCTTCGACGCGCACTGGGCGCTGCCGGGCTGGTGGCAATTGGCGCTGGCGACACCGGTCCAGTTCTGGTTGGGTGCGCGCTTCTACAAGGCGGCCTGGAAAGCCATCAAGGCCCGCACCGGCAACATGGACCTGCTGGTCGCGCTGGGCACCAGTGCGGGCTACGGCCTGAGCGTCTACCACCTGCTGTTCACCCAGCCGCACCACGGCGAACCACCGCTCTACTTCGAAGCCTCCGCGGTGATCATCACGCTGATCCTGATGGGCAAGTGGCTGGAGGCGCGCGCCAAGCGCCAGACCACCGATGCCATTCGTGCCCTGCAGGCGCTGCGACCCTCAGTCGCGCGGGTCAGGCATGCCAATGGCCATGAAGTCGAGGTGCCGCTTTCGCAGGTTCGCGTCGGCGACGACGTGGTGGTCCTGCCAGGCGAGCGCATTCCCGTCGACGGCGAGGTCCTGGAAGGCCGCAGCCACGCCGACGAGTCCCTCCTGAGCGGCGAATCGCTGCCGGTGGCCAAGGAGCCGGGCGACAAGGTGACGGGAGGTGCCGTCAACGCGGAGGGTCGCCTACTGGTGCGTACGAACGCCGTCGGCGCGGAAACAGCCCTGTCGCGGATCATCCGCCTGGTCGAGGACGCCCAGGCCACGAAGGCGCCGATCCAGCGCATCGTCGACCGCGTCAGCGCCGTCTTCGTTCCGGTGGTTGTCGCCATCGCCGTGGCTACCCTGCTTGGCTGGGGGTTCGCCACCCACGATTGGACGGCGGCGATGCTCAATGCCGTCGCCGTGCTGGTGATTGCCTGCCCCTGTGCGCTTGGCCTGGCCACGCCCACGGCGATCATGGCGGGCACCGGCGTCGCCGCCCGGGCGGGCATCCTGATCAAGGACGCCGAAGCCCTGGAAACCACCCGCACCCTGCGCACGGTCGCCTTCGACAAGACCGGCACCCTGACCGTGGGCCGGCCCGAACTGGCTGCCGCGATAGCCGTTGATGGCGATGAAACGGCGCTGGTTATGCTGGCCGCGGCCTTGCAACAAGGCAGTGAGCACCCTCTCGCCCGCGCCGTGCTGGCGGCCGCCAAGGCGCAAGGCGGCCTGCCGCCACCGGCGCAGGATACGGTCGTGCTGCAGGGGCGTGGCATCGAGGGTCGCGTGCAGGGTCGGCGCGCGGTGCTTGGCAGCGCCCGCCTAATGGCTGAACTCGGTGTGCCCCTTGCGGGCCTGGCCGTCGAAGGACAGGCACAGGCGGAGCTCGGGCGCTCGGTGTCCTGGCTGGCCATCGGCCAGGACAACGCGCTGGCGCTGGCCGGCATGCTTTCCTTCGGCGATCCGCCGCGACCGGAAGCGGCGGAGGCGGTGGCCTTCCTGCAGGCCCAGGGCATCCGCACCGTCATGGTGTCCGGCGACAACGCTGGTGCTGCGAACGCCGTGGCTTCCGCCCTGGGCATCGTTCCCGACGACGTCCGCGCCGAAGTATTGCCCGGCGACAAGGCCGATGTCGTGCGCGCGTTGGCGGCCGACGGAAGCGTGGGAATGGTGGGCGACGGCATCAACGACGCGCCGGCGCTTGCGGCCGCCGACGTCGGCTTCGCCATGGGCGGCGGCACCGACGTGGCCATGCATGCGGCCGGCATCACCCTGATGCGTGGCGATCCCCGCCTGGTAGCCGATGCCATCGACATCTCGCGTCGGACCACCCGCAAGATCCACCAGAACCTGTTCTGGGCCTTCGTCTACAACATCGTCGGCATTCCGCTGGCCGCGGCAGGCCTGCTCGATCCCGTCGTCGCTGGCGCCGCCATGGCACTGTCGAGCGTCAGCGTCGTGTCCAACACCCTGCTGCTGCGGCGCTGGTCGCCGCGTGCGCATCACTGACCCCAGGAGACGACCATGTCACGTCACGTCATTCGCCCTGAACTTTCCGAAGCCAAGGGTCAGGGACTGCACAACATCGGCGAGGCCTCGGCCCTGACCGGGGTCTCGGCGAAGATGATCCGGCACTACGAGGCGACCGGGCTGATTCCGCCGGCCAGCCGCACCTTCGCCAATTACCGGCTGTACAACGATGCCGACCTGCACCGCCTGCGTTTCATCAAGCGGGCGCGCACGCTGGGGTTCTCCATGAAGCAGATAGAGCAACTGCTCGGCCTGTGGTCCGACCCGGGGCGCAGCAGCGCGGAGGTCAAACAGCTGGCGCTGACGCATGCGCGAGACCTGTCGCAGCGGATCGCCGAGATGCAGGCGATGCAGCGCACGCTGGAAACACTGGCGAAACATTGCCACGGCGACAACCGGCCCGACTGCCCCATCCTCGACGACCTGGCGGCCGGCGAAATGTAGTCAGTCGCCCCCGGTCGGGGGCGGCAGGCTTTCGTAGCGCCAGGTACTCGGCGCGGCAAGGACCGGCGAGGCCTGCATCGCGATCCGGGCGCCGGGCCAGGCGGCCAGGCTGAGCACGCCCTGCTCCGGCAGGTTCCACAGCCAGGCTTCGGCGGTTGCCGGGTCGGCTTCGCGTGCAAGCGTCTGCCGGGCGCGCGAAGGCTGCAGGCCGTCCCCGGCACGTTTGCCGTAGGCCTCCTTGAGGCTCCAGGTCGACAGGAACTGCCGCACCTTCTGCTCCGCCGGGGCGCTTTCGAGGGCACGGCATTCCTGCGGCGAAAAGGTGAACGCCGCCAGTGCCGCCAGGTCGCGCGGACGTCCCGGGAATTCCAGGTCGAGGCCGACGGGCTGGCTCGCCACGACCACGGCGACAAAACCACCGCTGTGGCTGATCGATGCCGCCAGGCGGGCATTGCCACGGCGAAGCGCCGGCTGGCCGCGGTCGTCGGTTTCCAGGCGCCAGTCGGTGGCCGTGTCGCCCCGGGAGCGTGCCGCCAGGTCGCGCACCAGCCAGTGCCCTGCAAGAAACTGTCGCCGCCGCAGCGGCGCGCTGATGGCATCGAGGCGTCGGCGTTCGGCCGCGTCCAGCCAGTCCAGGCCGACCGTGGCCAGCGATTCGATCGCCTCCAGCGCGGCCAGTTCGACGTGGCAGTCGGCCATCGGACCGGGTCAGCCTGGCGTCGCCGCGGCGAAGGCCGCGATCAGCAGGACAGGAGCGGACAGCTTCATCAGGGCGGATCTCCCGGGACCGGTCAGTCGTGCCAGCGGCGCAGCACCAGCGAGGTGTTGATGCCGCCGAAGGCGAAGTTGTTGCTCATCGCGTAGTCGGTTTCCAGCAGGCGGCCGTCGCCGGTGATGTAGTCGAGCTGCCCGCAGCGCGGGTCGACGTTGCGCAGGTTCAGGGTGGGATGGAACCAGCCTTCGCGCAACATCTCGAGCGTGACCCAGGCTTCAAGCGCGCCACAGGCGCCCAAGGTGTGGCCGGTGTAACTCTTGAGCGAACTGATCGGCATGCGCTCGCCGAACACGTCGTTGGTGGCGGTGGTTTCGGCGATGTCGCCGTGGCCGGTGGCGGTGCCGTGGGCGTTGACGTAGCCGATGGCGTCCGGCGCCAGCCCGGCATCGTCCAGGGCCAAACGCATCGCTTCGGCCATGGTCGCGGCATTGGGCTGGGTGACGTGCTGGCCGTCGCTGTTGGTGCCGAAGCCGACGATTTCGGCGTGGATGCGGGCGCCGCGGGCCTGGGCGTGCTCCAGGTCTTCCAGCACCAGCGTGCAGGCGCCCTCGCCCACCACCAGGCCGTCGCGGTCGGCGTCGAAGGGACGCGGCGTCAGCTCGGGGGTGTCATTGGCGTTGCTGGTGGCGAACAGCGTGTCGAACACCGTGGCGGCGGTGACGTCCAGCTCCTCCGACCCACCGGCGAGCATCGCCACCTGCCTGCCGGCGCGGATGGCCTCGTAGGCATAGCCGATGCCCTGGCTGCCGGAGGTGCAGGCGCTGGACGTGGTGATGATGCGGCCGGTGATGCCGAAGAACACGCCCATGTTCACCGGCGCGGTGTGGCTCATCATCTTGATGTAGGTCGTGGCGTTGATGTACTGGGTATTGAGCTCGGCCAGCATGCGCCCGAAGTCGCTCATCGACGAGGGCGTGCCGGCGGAGCTGCCGTAGGAAATGCCGACCTTGCCCGACTGCAGCAACGGGTCGCCCAGCAGGCCGGCATCGGCCAGCGCCCGTTCGCTGGCCAGCGTCGCCAGTAGTGCCACCCGGCCCATGCTGCGCGTGGTCTTGCGGTTGTAGTGCGCGGGCAGTTCGAAGTCGGCGGCCGGTACGCCCAGGCGGGTATTGAGCCCGCGGTACCTGCCCCAGTCGTCGAAGCGCTGCACGGCGTTGCGGCCCGAGCGCAGGTGCGCCAGCACCGACGGCCAGTCGTGGCCCAGCGGGCTGATCGCGCCGCGGCCGGTGACCACCACCCTGCGGTCCACGGTGTGCCGGCTCACAGCATGCCCCCGTTCACCGAAATCACCTGCCGCGTCACGTAGGACGCATCGTCGGACATCAGGAAGGACACCACGGCGGCGACTTCCTCGACCCGGCCAACGCGCCGAAGCGGAACCATCTTCAGCGCCTCCTCGCGGATGCCCTCGTCGAGCATCTCCGTGTCCACCAGGCCCGGGGCCACGCAGTTGACGGTGATCTCGCGCTTGGCCAGTTCCAGCGCCAGCGCCTTGCTGGCGCCGATGATGCCGGCCTTGGCGGCGCTGTAGTTGGTCTGGCCGCGGTTCCCGGCCAGTCCCGATACCGACGACAGGGTGACGATGCGCCCGGGCTGACGGCGGCGCACCATGGGCATCACCACCGGCTGGAGCACGTTGTAGAACGCGTCGAGGTTGGTGTGCACCACCGCATCCCAGTCCTCGCCGGGCATGGCCGGGAATGCGCTGTCGCGGGCGATGCCGGCGTTGCAGACCACGCCGTGGTAGGCGCCGTGGGCATCGATGTCGGCGCTGATCGCCTCGGCGCAGGCGGCGCGGTCGGCGACGTCGAAACACAGCACGCGGACCTCGCGGCCAAGTTCGCGCGCCAGGGTCGCGACTTCCTCGGCCTGTTCGCGCCGGCTGCGGCAGTGCACGACCAGGTCGAAGCCGTCGCGGGCCAGGCGCAGGGCGATGCCGCGGCCAATGCCGCGGCTGGCGCCGGTGATCAGGACGGTACGGGCATTCATTCGCTTGTGGTTCCCAGGTAGGCGTCGGGGTCGGGTGGCTCGAAGACCGAGACGTTGGCGACGGCGATTTCCAGCTCGCCGTCGAGGATGCGGCAGGCGAACATGCCCAGGCCGTTGTCGCCCATCAGTTCGCGGCGCGCTTCGATGCGCAGTCGGGTGCCCACAGCGAGCACCGCACGCTGGCTCTCGTAGCGCCGGGTACCCAGCAGGAAACCCGGGCTCACGGGTTTGCCCTTCGCAAGGGCCTGGCCGCCGGCCCACGCGGCGATGCACTGGGCCATGTATTCGATGCCGACCCAGGCCGGCACGGCGTCGCCATCCAGGAAGGGATGGTCGTCACGGACCACGGCTTCGGCGACCGCACCCTCGCCGTCGCAGGCGACGATGCGTTCGAGCCAGAGCATGCCGCCGCGATGCGGCACCAGGCGTTCGACCGCGGCACGCACGGCGTCGTTCATGCGGCCTCCAGAACCAGCGCGGCGTTGGAGCCGCCGAAGGCGAAGGACTGGCTGAGCACGCGGCGCGGCGCCTGCAGTGCCCGGGTGCCGGGCGCCACCAGGTGCAGGGGCGGCAGGTCGGGATCGACGAGGCCGTCCCACCAGTGCGGGGGCAGGTGCCGCCCCGGGTTGCGGGCCAGCGTGATCCAGGCGATGGCGGCTTCGACCGCGCCGGCGGCGCCGAGCGTGTGGCCGGTCAGCGCCTTGGTGGAGCTGCAGGGCGTGCCGGCGCCGAACACCCGCGCCATCATCCGGGCCTCCATGGCGTCGTTCTGCGGCGTGGCGGTGCCGTGCAGGTTCACGTAGTCGATGTCGCCAGGCTGCAGGCCCGCACGTTCCAGGGCGGCGCGGATCGCGCGTTCGGGCCCCTGCCCCTCCGGCTCCGGCGCCGACATGTGGTGGGCGTCCGAACTTTCGCCCCAGCCCGACAGGCGCACCGGGCCCTCGTCCCGGCTCACCACGAACAGCGCCGCGCCCTCGCCGATGTTGATGCCGCAGCGATTGCGCGAGAACGGCTGGCAGCGCGCGGCCGACACCGAGCCCAGCGCACTGAAGCCGGCGACGGTGAACTCGCAGAGCGAATCGGCGCCACCCGCGACCACGGCGTCGGCGAGCCCGGCATGGACCAGGCGCGCCGCCGACGCCAGGGCCTTGGCGCTGGACGAACAGGCCGTGGAAATGACATGGGCCGGGCCGGTCAGACCCAGCCGGCTGGCGACGAAACGCGCCGGCATGCCCATCTCCTGCTGCGTGTAGTGGAATGAATCGGGCCAGCGGCCATCGGCGAGGTAGGCGCGGTGCGCGGCCTCGCTCTCCCCTACGCCCGACGTGCTGGTGCCCAGCACCACGGCCACGCGCGAGGCGCCATGGCGGGCCACCAGGGCTTCGACGGCCGGACGTATCGGCGCCAGCGCCAGTTCCAGCAGGGCGTTGTTGCGGCCGCGCAGGGCTACGTCCAGCCCGGCCAGCGAGGGCAGTTCGCCCGGCACGCGGCCGATGGCGAGGAAACGTCCCGGGCTGGCAAGGTCGCTTTCGATCAGGCCACCGGGCGCGTCCGCGGCGAACAGACTGGCCGCCACCGTGTCCAGGTCGGCGCCCAGCGCGCAGGCCATGCCCAGCTCATTGAGGAAGACCGGGTTCATGGCTGCACCGGAACGGAACGGATGTGCAGGCGATAGCCCTCGCGCAGGTTCTCGAGGCGGGCCTCGTGTTGTCCGGTCGGGTGCACGGTCGCGACGACTTCGCCGTGGTGGTCCAGCAGGCGAACGCCCTGCTCTTCGCGCAGCTGCCAGCCCGCCGGCAGCGCCAGGTTGATGGCCGCGACGGGCCAGTACACCAGCTGCAGGTCGGCGAGCACGCGCTGCGCTGACAGGTTTTCAGGCAGCTGCGGTGCGCGCTCCTGTCGCAGGTCGCTGCCGTCCCAGGCCAGTCGCAGCAGCACCTGGCCCTGGCGGTGCAGCACGATGCGCACGACCTGGTCGTCGGCTTCGACCAGCGCGTCGACGGTGTCGCTGCGTGGGCCATGTTCGAAGACCAGCCGCTGCTCCAGCGCCAGCGTGCGTCCGAGCGCCGACGGCGCCAGCGCCAGCGCCGGCATGCCGCTGGCCGGTGCACGTGTCGCCAGGCCGGCACAGCCCGCCATCACGATCGCCAGCAGCAGGAGGATCAGGCCGCGCACAGCTGCTCCAACACGCCCAGGCGCCGCCGCGAATCGGCGACGTAGGGGTTTGAAGTGTCCCAGGCGTAACCGGCGAGGATTGAGCAGATCATCTCGCGGATCGTCGGGTTCGCATTCTGATGGAAGATGATTTTCTGGAAACCGCCGGCATACCAGCTTTCGACGAAGGTCCGGAAAGTGTCGACACCCGCGCGCAACGGGCGACCGTAGTCGGCTTCCCAGTCCACCGGTTCGCCAGCGAACTGGCGTGCCAGGCAGGCGGCGGCCAGGCTGGCTGACTTGAAGGCGATGGTGACGCCCGAGGAAAACACCGGGTCCAGGAATTCGCCGGCATTGCCCAGCAGCGCGTAGTTACGCCCCCAGAGCGAATCGACGTTGGCCGAATAGCCGACGATCTGCCGTGCCGGCATCGACCACTGCGCATTGGCCAGCAGCGTCGACAGCCCCGGGTCCTCGCCGACGATGGCCTGCAGGCGCTCGGTTTCGCTGCCTTGGTAGTTCGCCAGGAACGCCTGTTCGGCCACCACGCCCAGCGAGCAGGTGCCGTTGGAGAACGGGATCGTCCAGTACCACACGTCCGGGTGGCGCGGATGCACGGTGATGAGGATCTTGTTGCGGTCGAAGCGGGTGCTGCCCGGCGCGATGCCGTCGCGCACGTGGGTGAAGATGGCGCCGCGCACCGGGAAACGCGAGGGACGCTCGAGGTCGAGCAGGCGCGGCAGGATGCGCGCGAAGCCGCTGGCGTCGAGCAGGAAGTCGGCGACCACCTCGTAGGTTTCGCCTTCGGGGGAACGCACGCTGACCCGGGGCCTGTCGCCGGCGACGTCCACGGCCAGGACCTCGTGTTCGAAGCGCAGTTCGGCGCCGGCACGTTCGGCTTCGCGTGCCAGCACGTTGTCGAAGTCAGCGCGCTGCACCTGGTAGGTGGTTCCCCAGCCAAGGCTGGATTTTTGCCGGAAATCGAAGGTGGTGTGACGGCCGTCGTGGGCGAAGGCGGCGCCGTTCTTGTGCTGGAAGCCGGCTTCGACCACCGCGCGCAGCATGCCGGCCTGCTCCAGGTATTCCATGGACTGGGGCAGCAGGCTTTCACCGATGGAGAACCGCGGGAAACGCTGCTTCTCCAGCATCAGCACCTGGTGGCCCTGCTGGCGCAGCAGCGCGGCGGCGACCGACCCGGCCGGGCCGGCGCCGACGATCAGGACCTGGGTTGTTTCAGTGCGGGCAGTCATCGGGGGCAGTCTCGCAGGTCGCCATCAGTGGGCCAATGCGCCGGTGTCGCGGCGTCGGCGGAAACAGGGTGAAAGCAGCCAGACCAGGCCGATGCCAAGCAGCAGGCTCAGGCCGAAACTGTGCAGGGCCGGGGTGGCCGACAGCGCCAGCAGGCCAAAGGCCAGGGTGGTGCTGGCCGCGCCCAGGGACACCGCCAGCCAGCTGGCGGGGTCGTTGTCGTGCTCGAGCAGGAAGATGCCGTAATCGATGCCAAAGCCCAGCAGCAGCAGTTGTGCCAGCACGCCGAACAGGTCCAGCGGCACCCCCGACCAGCCCAGCAGGCCCAGGCTGGCCGCGCCGGCCAGCGCCGTGGGCAGCAGGGCCCGCCAGGCCTGGCGGCCAAACCGCAGCACCAGGGCCAGGCCGACCGCGCCATAGGCGGCGAACACCAGGCCGCCCATCATGCGTCGGTAATGCGACAGCAGGTCCGAGTAGGCGGCGGTGCGGTCGACCCAGCGTACGTCGGCCGAGAGCTCGGCGAGCTTCGCCAGCGATCCGACCGACGTCGGCGCCAGGCCCTCGAGCAGCACGACGGTCGCCCAGCGACCGTCCTGCTGCCCCAGCCAGAGCGGACGCAGCGGCAGCGATGCCGGCGCGGCGAGCCAGGCGTCGGGCCTCAGGGCCTGCGCGGGTGCGGGTGCGGGCGCCAGGTTTTCCCCCAGCACCTCCGAGGCCAGTGCGAGCGCCGCGGCATCCGCCGCCTGGCGCAGCGCCGCGTCGCTGGCCTGCCGCGCCTGCGAGGGCAGGAAATCGGAGACGGCCCGCCAGCCAGCCAGCACGCCCTGCTCCCGCAGTCCGGCGAGCTGGTCCACCAGGGCTTCTTCGGCGCGCAGCAGCGCTTCGGGCGATGCTCCTTGCACCAGGAAATACTGCGCGGGGCTGGGCAGGGACAGCAGGCGGGCGCTATCGCGCTCGCCGGCCACCAGCGCCGCCGGCGAAGCCTGCAGGCTGCGCAGGTCGTCGCGCACCTGCAGCTGCCACAGACCGCCGCCGATGCCGGCCATCACGAGTGCCGCGAGCGCCAGCCCGGCCCGGCCACGCGGCCAGCGCGGCCAGCGCGCCAGGCTTGCCGCCACGGCGCGGCTGAAGGCACTCGGGCGGGGCGAATGCCGGTCGAGGAAGGGAAACCACAGCACCACCGTGAGGAAAGCCGCCGTCAGGCCGGCCGCGGAAAACACCGCCATCTGCCGCAGCCCCGGAAACGGCGCGATCGCCAGGGTCAGGTAGGCCAGCACGCTGGTGGCCAGCGCCAGTGCGAGCGCCGGCAGCAAGCGCCGCATCAGCGGCCGGGGTGGCGCCTGGTCCTGCTGGCGGCTGGCGAAATAGTGGATGCCGTAGTCCTCGGCCACGCCGACCAGGCTGGCGCCGAACACCAGTGTGAGCAGGTGCACCTGCCCGAAACACCAGGCGGTGACGGCGACGCCGGCGGCCACGCCCACCACCAGGGATAGGGCCACCAGCAGGATCGGTCGCAGGCTGCGGAACGCCAGCCAGACCAGCAACAGCACCGCGGCCAGCGAGCCAAGGCCGATGGTGGCGACTTCCCGGCTTGCCTGCGCCGCCGCGGCCTCGGCATGCAGTGGAACGCCCGCCTGCAGGCGCTGCAGCGGTTCTCCGGCAGCGGTTTCGGCGGCGGCATGGGCACGCTCGAGCGCCTGCTGCAGGTGGCGCTCGCCGTCGAGGGCGAAGGGCGAGCCGATGTGTTCGAAGCGCGTCACCACCCAGAGCCGGTCGGCGTCTTCGACCACCAGCCGCCCTTCCCGGGGCGCCGGCTGCCGCCCTGCCCTGGCCTGCCACCAGCCAAGTTCAAGGCCCAGGGGGTCGGCGGCCCAGCCCGGCGCCGAGCCCGGCGCGAACAAGCGTGCCAGTGCCTGTCGGGCCAGCGCGGCCGGCGCGGTGGTCGACAGGACCTGCCGCTGCTCGTGGGTCAGCAGTGCGCGCTGGTAAGGCGCGTAGGCGGACACCGCCGTTTCCGCTTCGGCGTCCATGGGCAAGGGCGCCAGCCGCGGGTCGTCGCGAAGGTTCGTGGCGAAGGCCTCGGCGCCGCGCCTGAGCGTCGGCCAGTCGGTATGGCCAAGCAGCACGACCAACTGGCGCGTGCCACCCTCGGCCAGGCGCGCATTGGCCTGCGCCAGGCGCGGGTCGGCGTGCGCGCCCGGCAGCAGTGCCAGCACGTCGCTGTCGAGCCGGCCCTCGCGCCAGAAGCCGGCCTGCTGCCAGGCCAGCGCGCCGACGGCGACCAGCCAGGCCAGGGCCAGCCAGGCCCAGGCATGCGAACGGCTTGCTTCAGTCAAAGCGGGCTACCTCGGCCGGGGTGGGCAGCGCCGGCTCACTGGAAAGCTCGCGCAGGCTTACCCGCGTGCTGTCGCCGCCGGCCTCCTCGATCAGCACCTCGCGCACGTAGCGGTCGCCGCCCAGTTCGAAACGCGTGAAAACCCGCTGCAGCGACGGTTCCCGCGGTGTGAGTTCGAGCCGCCAGCCGCCGTCGTCGAGCAGTATTTCCTGAATGTCGAAACGCTCGGCCAGCACGTCCAGGTCGCCGGCCACCAGGGCCATCAGCAGGCTCGCGGTGGCGCCGGCCGCCGGGCCGTCGGCCGCATCGAGCAGGATTTGCCGGCTGCCGTCGGGCAGTTCGCTGGTCAGCGTCTCGCGGGTCAGCACAGCGCTCGATGCAAAGGGTTCGGCGGTGTCCCAGGCGATGCCGTGCTCGCGCACCAGCAGCATCCGGCCTTCCGAACGCAGCGGGTTGCGGAAGCCCTTGAGGTGTTTTTCCTGCTCGAAACGCCCGCGTAGGACGTCGGGTTGTTCCAGGCGGGCGCGCACGCCGGACAAGGCGTCATCGCTGGCGGCGGCAGGCGTCTGCGCCACCGCGGCTGCAAGAACCAGCATGGCCAACCACCTGCGCATCACCTTGCCTTGCCCAGGCGTTCGAGCAGCGCATTGGGCGAAGCGAAACACATCTCGCCGGTGGCCACGTCCACCGCCACCTGGATGCTGGTGGCGCGCGTGAGCACTTCGCCGGTGTCGGCGTCACGCACCTGGTAGTCGATCTTCAGGCGGTTCTCCCACTCCACCAGCGTTGCCCGCACCACCAGCGACTGGCCGTAACGCGCCGACCGCACGTATTTGGCGCGCAGGTCGACGATGGGCCAGGCGTAACCCGATGCCCGCATCTGTGGGTAGTCGTAGTCGAAGGACTGCAGCAGCGCGCAGCGTGCCAGCTCGAAGTATTTGACGTAGTGGCCGTGCCAGACCACTTCCATCGGGTCGATGTCGTGGAAGGCCGGGGTAAGCGCCACCTCGGCGCTGAACTCAGTCTTCATACAGGCTCCAGGCGCGATCACGGATGGCCTGGATCAGCTGCCGAAGCTCGCCGTCCAGGGCACGGTCCTCCACGACCAGCGGGATGCGCCGGCCCAGGTCCTGCAGCATTTCTTCAGGGGCCGCGGAAAGGCCGGTGTCGCGCTCGAGCGCACGCCGCAGCGCCACGCCCTGGCGCGCGGTGACCAGCAGGGCCGCCGTCACCTGTTCGGTGAGCTCGATGATGCGCAGGCAGTCGCGGGCGGCGATCGTACCCATGCTCACCTTGTCCTGGTTGTGGCACTCGGTGGAGCGCGAGAACACCGACGCCGGCATGGTCAGCTTCAGGGCCTCGGCGGTCCAGGCCGAGGCGCTGATCTGAAGCGCCTTGAGGCCATGGTTGAGCGCGGCGCGGTCCCCCGAGGCTGCCGACAGGTTGGCTGGCAGGCCGTGGTTGTAACGCGCGTCCACCAGCAGGGCCATCTGCCGGTCGAGCAAGTCGGCCAGGTTGGCGACCGCGTTCTTCATGCAGTCCATCGCGAAGGCGATGTGGCCGCCGTAGAAGTGGCCGCCATGCAGCACCATTTCCTGGGCGGCGTCGATGATCGGGTTGTCGTTGGCGCTGTTGAGCTCGTTTTCGATGTTGGCGCGCAGCCAGGGCAGCGCATCCTCGAGCACCCCGATCACGTGCGGGGCGCAGCGCAGGGAATAACGATCCTGGATGCGCAGCTCATTACGCGGCGGCCGGTCGGAGGCCAGGTCCTGGCGCAGCCGCGCGGCCACCCGCTGCTGGCCGGGGTGTGGCTTGACCGCGAACAGGGCTTCGTCGAAATGGTGGGCATTGCCGTCGCTGGCCAGCACGTTGAAGGCGGTGATGCGCGTCGCCAGCCGGCCCAGGTAGTCGGCCCGCCGCCACGCCAGGCAGGCCAGCGCGGTCATCACCGCGGTACCGTTCATGATCGCCAGGCCTTCCTTGGGCCGCAGCTTCAGCGGCGCCAGGCCGTGGTCGGCCAGGGCTTCGGCGGCCGGGCGGATGCGGCCGCGGTGGTGGACCTCGCGTTCGCCGCAGAGCACGGCGGCGACATAGGAAAGCGGGGTCAGGTCACCGCTGGCACCCACCGATCCCTCGGCCGGGATCAGCGGCAGGATGTCGTGCTCGAGCAGCGCCTGAAGCTGGCGCAGCAGGCCAAGGCTGACGCCGGACATGCCCTGCGACAGCGAGGCCAGCCGCGCCACCAGCACCGCGCGCGTTTCCTCGGGATCAAGGAAACGACCCAGGCCGACCCCATGGTAGGTGTAGAGGCGATGCGGCAATTCGGCGACCTGCGCCGGCGGGATCACCACCGTGCACGAATCGCCGTAGCCGGTACTGACGCCATACACGGCGCCGTCCTCGGCGATCAGGCGGTCGACGAACTCGGCGCCGCGGTTGATGTGCGCCCGGAAGCCGGCGTCGTCCGACAGCTGGCAGCGCGCGTCGCCGCGGGCCAGGTCGGCCACGTCCTCGATGCGCAGCGCGCTGCCATCGATGGTGAGGGAGCGTGGTTCAGTCAGGACGCTTGCCATGGGGGCTGGGTTCCCAGAACGGATAGAAGTTGAACCAGTCATACGGGGATTCTCGCAGCCGCGCCGCCATCCAGGCGGCGAACCGCGATGCCTGTTCATCCAGGCTTGCCTGGCGGTCGTGCCGGGCAAGCGTGATTTTGTCGCTCATCAGTTCGATGCGGGCATGGTAGCCCGCGCCTTCGTGCTGGCAGGACAGCAGCCAGAGCGGGCAGCGCAGCACGGCGGCCATCAGGTAGGGGCCGGCCGGGAGCTCGGCCTGGTGGCCCAGGAACCGGGCCCTGGCGACGCGGTCGCCGGCGACGGGCACCCGGTCACCGGCAATGGCGATGAACTCGCCGGCGGCAACGCGGTCGGCCAGCATCATCGCGGTGGCCGGCGAAAAGTCGGTGACCTGCAGCAGGCGCACGCTGGCCTTGGGGTTGATGCGGTCGAGGATCTGGTTGAAGCGCTGCGCGTTCGCCGTGTGCACCAGGATCGACACCCGCAGGCCTTCGCGCCAGGTCGCGGCCACCTGCATCAGCTCCAGGCAACCCATGTGCGCGGTGACGATGATGCCGCCCTGCCCCGCCTGCGACGCGGCCAGCATCGGCTCGTAGCCGGTGAAGCGCACGCGCTCGCGCGGAATGCGGCCACCGATGGCCAGCATCTTGTCGAGCAGGGTTTCGGCGAAGCAGGTGAAGTGGCGCAGGCTCGCGCGCCAACCCGGCCGCCTGGCGAACAGGCCGGGCTCGGCCGCGTGCAGGCGTCGCAGGTACTGGAGCGAACTGCGGCGCGCCAGCGGGCTGCCCAGCCAGTAGGCCAGCACCACGGGATACAGGCAGGCCAGGAACGGCCAGCGGCCGAAGGCACGGTGCACGCCGTAAAGCAGCCAGGTGCCGCCGACGAAGGTCGATTCACCCACGTCCGCCCAGTGCTGCGAGCGCATCAGCCGCGCACCTTGCGGGCCAGCAGCCGCGGCAGGCGCCAGAGCATGCCGAAGAACAGGCGCGTATGCATGGCCGAAATGCGCAGGTTGTCGCGCAGCATCCGGAAGTGCGACACGCCGTGTTCGGGGTAAGTCACCCGCGTCGGGCAGTCGCGCACATCCAGGCCCTGCCAATAGAGGCGCACCAGGATTTCAGAGTCGAAATCCATGCGCGTGCCGATGTATTCGCGATCAATCAGCGCCAGGGTCGGCGCCAGCGGATACACCCGGAAGCCACACATCGAATCGCGGATGGCCAGCGACAGCGTATTGATCCAGACCCAGACATGGCTGGCGTAGCGGCCGTAGAGCCGTGCCCTGGGTACCGAGTCGTCGTAGATCGGTCGGCCGTTGATGACGGCGCCGGGGGTTTCCCTCGCCATCGCCAGGAAACGCGGTACGTCGCGGGCGTCGTGCTGGCCGTCGGCGTCGATCTGCAGGGCGTGGCTGAAGCCGCGGCGACCGGCCTCGCGCAGACCGGCCATCACCGCCGCGCCCTTGCCCTGGTTGTGGTCGAGGCGAAGCAGCGACACCGCGTCCGGGAAATCCGCGGCCAGGCGCGCCAAAAGGGCGGCGCAGTCGGGCCCCGACCCATCGTCCACCAGCAGGCAGGGCACACCCAGGCCACGCAGGGTGTGCACCAGGCCCTCGATGGCCTGCGGGTGGTCGAAGACCGGCACCACGACCAGCGGCAACACGTCCTGGCTCATGCGTCCTGACCCGTCTGGTAGCGCAGGCGGCCGCTGGCGTGCACGCCGGTCGCGGAGCTGAACCGGAAGCCCAGCTGGCCCTTGGCGGCCTGCCAGGTCAATTCGACGTCGAGCCGGTCGCCGGGCCGCACCAGGTGCTGGAACTTGACCGCGTCCATGCCGGCGAAGTCGCCGGTCACCGGAAAGGCCTGCCGGCCCAGCCGGTTCGCCCAGTCCACCAGCGCCACGCCCGGCAGGATGGCGGCCTGCGGGAAATGACCGTCGAACACGGCCAGGCCGGGGTCCACGTCCAGCTGCAGCCGCGCGCGTTCGCTGCTCCGCTCCTGCCATGACGGGGCCGGCATGTGCGGGCGGAACAGGGCCAGCAGCTCGCGCTGGGGGGTCTTGCCCCGGGCGTCGGTGGGCAGCGCCTCGAGGAAGCGCCATCGCCGCGGCCAGGCGATCGGATCGATGTGCCCGGCCAGCGCCTCGCGCAGGCGGCCGGCCAGGGCGCCCCGCCCTTCGGCGTCCAGCACGGCCTGGCCGGCTGCCGACGGCACGACGGCCGCACCCAGCAGGATCCGGTGCCCGGGCAGCGGCAGGACCCGCGCATCGGCGACCCAGCGAGATCGCATCAGCGTCGCGTCGATGGCCTCGAGCGAAATGCGGCGCTCTTCGATCTTGACGATGCGGTCGGCGCGCCCGAGCAGCACGAAGCCACCCAGCGGCGACGCTTCGGCGCGGTCCTGCGTGGCCTGCCAGCCGTCGTGGTCCAGGTGCGGCGACTGCAGGTGCAGGCGGCCTTGTTCAATGCGCCACTGCACGCCGGGCAAAGCCTGCCAGGGCGCCTGCTCGCCGCCGGGGGCGCGCCAGGCGACGCCGCCGGTTTCGGTGCTGCCGTAAACCTCGATCGCGGCCTGGCCCCAGAGTCGGCGTACTTCCAGCGCCGCGTCCGGCGGCAGCGGTCCGCCCGAGGAGAACACCGCCCTCAGGCCAGCGGCCAGGCCCGACCAGTCCTGGTTCGCCGGCAGTCGTTTGAGGTGGGCCGGGCTGGCGACCAGCGCCACCGGCGGGTCGCCCAGCGCTGTCAGTTGTTCGTTGAAGGCCAGCCGCCGGCGCGCGAACGTCCGCCCGGCGGACAGCGGCCAGAGCACGCGGAACAGCAGGCCGTAGATGTGCTGGTGCGAGACCGTGCCCTGGACCTGTGCCCCGCCGAGGCGGTCGCCGAAGGCACTTTCCAGCGCGGCCACTTCGCTGTCGAGCTGCGCCAGGGACTTGCTGATCGCGCTCGGCTCGCCGGTGGACCCCGACGTAAAGAGCACCAGCCGGCAGGCGCGGGGGTCCAGTGCCGCCAGGGTCGCGGGATCGCCCTGTATGCCCGGCGGCGCCATCGCGTCGGGCAGCTCGCCGATGGCCAGCCGGGTTTGCGTAGCCAGGCGTTCAAGCGTGGCGGGCAGTACGTCGCCTGGCAGCCAGGGCGTGCGTCCCGCTTGCCAGGCGCCGAACAGCGCGGCGGAAAACTCGCCGGCGTCTTCGTCGAACAGGGCCACGTCGCCGGGCGGCGCCGCCGCCAGGGCCTGACGCCAGCCGGCGACGCGGGCCAGCCAGGCCGAAGCGCTCAGACCCGGCAGGATTTCCCGCCGGCCGGGCAGCCGGCCGGGTGCGCACAGCTGCGCCAGTGGCAGCCTGGGCTCAGTGCTCATGGCGCGGGCGCAGCAGGCGTTCGCCCAGGACCAGGGCGCCGATCAGCAGGTAGGCGACAAGTCCGTTGTAAAGCGCCCAGGTGGCGTCGGACGCGGCCACCGCCGTCCACAGCGCGATGCCGCCGTTGACCAGGAAAAAGCCGCACCAGACCTGGGTGACCCGGGTGACGTAAGGAATGGCTTCCGGCGGCAGGTTCGGTTCCTGCAGGCGCGCCAGGCGTTCGATGACGGTGGGCGGGCGCCACAGGCTGGTCGCGAATACGCCCAGCAGCGCCAGGTTCACCAGCACCGGGTAGAGCTTGAGTGGCAGGCCGTCATTGGCCAGGAAGCTGGCCAGCACCAGCAGGCCGGCGCCGGCGGCTGCCGCGCGCCACATGGGTTCGGGTGACGTCGCGGCCCGCAGGCCGGCGGCCAGCAGCAGGAGCAGTGCAACCCAGCGCGGCTCCCAGCGGCCCAGGCCGAACCAGACGGCAAGTGGGTACAGCAGGGTCGCCAGCCAGGCCAGGCCGGTCGCGGCGCGCATGTTCAGTCGACCGCGACGGAACCGTCGCCGGCGTGCATCATCGCGTGCAACGCGTCGACGACGTCCTGCACGGTACGCACGGAACGGAACGCCTCGGGCTTGAGGTTGCCGCCCAGCAGGGGCTTGAGCTGCACGATCAGGTCCACCGCGTCGATGCTGTCGATGTCCAGGTCTTCGCCCAGGCGCGAGGCCGGCGTGACCCGGTCCGGGTCGATGTCGAACGTGTCGTGCAGGATGCCGACGATGCGCTGGAAGAGCTGATCCTTGGTCATTGGTCTGGAACTCGTACGTCGGCCCGGAGGGCCTTACTGCTTCTGGTTCGCGGCGACGAAGGCACAGAGTGCGTCGACGCTGGCGAAATGCTGGCGGGTTTCGGCCGAATCGGCCGCGAGGGTCACGCCATAGCGCTTTTGCAGGGCCAGGCCCAGCTCCAGCGCATCGATCGAATCCAGGCCCAGGCCTTCGTTGAACAGCGGTGCGGACGCGTCGATGTCGTCGGGGCCGATGTCCTCAAGGGACAGGGTGGTGATGATCAGTTCCTTGATTTCAGTTTGCAGCGCCGACACGCGACAGCTCCGTCTTGAAGAAGTGGTCCAGGGATTCGCTCAGGTGCCTCGCGGCGAGGGCCTCGGACGCGGCGCCGTCCAGGAAAGGGGCGACCGGAATGTCCGGCAGGACCTCGATCCTGACGTGAAATCGCCGTGAAGGCACACGATACCATTTCTCACCCTTGCCCAAGGTGCGCGGCTGGCAGGTGACCAGCACCGGCGTGACGTCGATCCGGCCCCGGACGGCGATGTTCGCGGCGCCGCGCTGCAGGGGCCCCAGGGCCTGCCCACGCGGCGTGCGGGTGCCCTCCGGGAAGATCACCAGGTTGCGGCCCGAGTGCACCGTGCGGATGCAGTCCTCGACCAGGCCGGCGCCGCTGTGGTTGCAGATGTAACCCGTCGCCTTCACCGGCCAGCGGGTGAAAGGGTTGCCGAGCAGGCGCGCCTTGACCACGCAGTCGGCCTGCGGGATCAGCGAGACCAGGAACACCACGTCGATCAGGGTCGGGTGGTTGGCCAGCACCAGCAGGCCGCGGCGGTCGAGTCGCTCCAGGCCATGCAATTCATAGCTGAGCACGCCAAGCCGGTGCATCAGGCCGACATGCCCGGCAAAACTGCGCCGTATCAGGGACCGCGCGATTTCGCCCTGGCGCGCCGGATCACGAACGAACAGTCGCAGCAGCGGAAACACCAGCACGCCCAGCAGCAGCCCGCCCAGACCGAAGACGGCGAAGGAAACGGCGGTGCCGACAAGGCGCCAGGCGCGGTTGATCCCGTCAGGCATCACGGTTCCAGCGTCGCCCGGACACGGGCGCGGACAGGCTCGGATCGCCGGACAGCAGCCAGCGCATTACTTCCAGGCCGTGCGGCAGCAAGGGCGGCCTGGTCGGCGCGCTAGCGCCCTCCCCGCCCGGCGCCAGCGACAGCGCCGCTTCGCCGTCCCGCGGCAGGCGCAAGCGCCAGGCCCAGGCGTAGGGGGCCTCGGGCTCGTCGCGATAGCAGGCGTAGTCCGCGGGCGTGAGGTCGTCGCAGTGCACCACCAGCACCGAGGCTTCACCGTCGGCCAGCAGGCCCAGGGCTTCGGTGACGGCGGCCTCAGGAGACTCCACGCCGCCGGAGACGGCGAGGTAGTTGCCGGTCAGTCCGCGGGCGATCGAATACTGGGCGATCACGGCGTTGTGCGTGGATAGCCCGAAGTGCGTCGGTGACAGCGGCTCGCCGCCGGCCAGGCCGCGCAGCATCTGGAAGGTGCGGGTGATGTCGCCGTGCCGCGACGAAAACACCACCGGCACCGAGGGCTCCGGTTCCGGCTGCAGCCGCCATGCCACCTGCAGGGCCATGCGGCCGAGCTTTTCCAGGCGCCTGCGCTGCATGGCCGGCATGTCGGCGAGCGCCGGCACCTGCTCACCTTCGGGCAGGCGCGGCGCCTGCGCCCAGGCCAGCCATTGCTCGCGGCTTTCCAGCCCCGGCGCGAAGGCGGACCAGTCCGAAACCACGAATCGGTTGTGCATGCGCTGACGCTCCCCGGCGTACTAACCGATACATCCTCGCCGCAGCGGCGGCAAAGAAAAAGCCCGGCCGGAGCCGGGCTTTTCGCGACGCTAGATGGCGTCCCCACGGGGATTCGAACCCCGGTCGCTACCGTGAAAGGGTAATGTCCTAGGCCTCTAGACGATGGGGACAGCGTTCTCTAACAAATCGGTGGTGGAGCTAATCGGGATCGAACCGATGACCTCTACAATGCCATTGTAGCGCTCTCCCAGCTGAGCTATAGCCCCACCGAAGGAAGAAGCGGAAGTTTAGACATGAGCCGCGGGCCCGTCAAGCGCATGCGGTGTTTTTTTTCTCCGCCGGGCTCGGATCCATGTCGGAAAGGGAGTGAGGTCCGTGCCCCTGCCCTTCAAGATAGTCCAGCCACTTGTTGAGGAAGCTGTTCATCCTCAGGCGGTGGCCGACCAGGGCCTGCACGCTCGGGCGCAGGCCCAGGACGTCCTGCCAGTGGCGGCCGACATAACAGTGCGTCGCTTCGGCCTGGCGCGCGTCGCGGTACAGGCGCACGTAGGCGGAAGGATCGGGCTGGCCGGTACGGGCGTCGATCATCAGGTAGCTCAGGCGCAGCTCGACCGTGTACGCATGCAGGGCAAGCACTTCCACCCGCAGGTCGAGTTCACCCGCCACGCGCGAGAGGTAGACGCCCTCGGACAGGGCCTGCGGCTGGAACATGCGGGTCAGGCGCGTGAAGTTCTCGCCATACAGCCCCATGAGCCACTCGAAGCGGCCCAGGCGCGGCAGGTTCCTTGCGGTTGGCGCGGCGGCAGGCATGACCGGATGCTAGCACGCGGCCGCGGCGCCAAAAGGGCCGCCGGAAGGGCTCAGAACATGTGCCGGTGGATGCCCAGGTTGGCCAGCACCTTGCCGGCGATTTCCTCGATCGAGGTATGGGTGGTGCTGAGCACGGGGATGTTCTCCTGCCGGAACAGGGCCTCGGCCGCGACCACTTCGGACCGGCAGGTGGCCAGCGTGGCGTAGCGGGAATTGGGCCGGCGTTCCTCGCGGATCTGCGACAGGCGCTCGGGATCGATGGTGAGCCCGAACAGCTTGCGCCGGTGGGCGCGAAGCCGGCGCGGCAGCTCCCGTCCCTCCAGGTCCTCGATGGTCAGCGGATAGTTGGCCGCCTTCACGCCGTAGTGCAGCGCCATGTACAGGCAGGTCGGGGTCTTGCCCGACCGTGACACGCCGACCAGGATCACGTCGGCGTCGTCGTAGTGCACGTCCATGCCGTCATCGTGGGTCAGCGCGTAGTTGGTGGCGTTGATGCGCTGCTCGTAGGCCGCGAAATCGACCATGCCGTGGGCGTGGCCGACGCGCGGGTGGCGCTTTTGCTGCAATTCCTGCTCGAGCGGGCTGATGAAGGGTGCGAACACGTCCAGCATCAGCGCCCCGCTTTCGGCCAGCAGGGAATTGAGGTCGGGGTCCACGACCGTGTTCACCACCACCGGCCTCAGCCCGGCCTCCTCCCCGGCGGCGCGGATCTCGGCGACGGCGGCATCGGCCTTCTCGACGCTGTCCACGAAGGCGATCCGGCGGGTGGCGAATTCGGTGCCGCTGAACTGGGTCAGCAGGCTGTGGCCGATGGTCTCGGCCGTGATGCCCGTGCCGTCGGAGACGTAAAAAACCGGCCGTACCCCTTCCATGCCCTGCTTTCCCCTGAGAATTCAAGCTTGTATGGCGTGCGCTCGGGTCGCATCATACGCAGCTTGGAGCGCATGGAGACACCCTTGAACGCCGACGTCCTTTGGCTGCACGAACTTCGCTTGTCCGACCTGGCCCAGGTCGGCGGGAAGAACTCCTCGCTGGGCGAGATGATTGGCCACCTGGCCCAGCTCGGGGTCTCGGTGCCCGGTGGTTTCGCCACCACCGCCGACGCCTTCCGGCGCTTCATCGCCCACAACGACCTCAGCCAGCGCATCTTCGACCGCCTGGCCACGCTCGACGTCGAGGACGTCGACGCCCTGGTCGCCGCGGGTGGCGAAATCCGCGGCTGGGTCATCGACGCCCCGCTGCAGCCCGAACTCGATCAGGCCATCCGCGACGGTTACCGCCGCATGTGCAGCGAGGCCGGCGCCGCCGACATCGCCGTCGCGGTGCGCTCCTCGGCGACCGCCGAGGACCTGCCCGACGCCAGCTTCGCCGGCCAGCAGGAAACCTTCCTCAACGTCACCGGCGAAGACGACGTGGTGCGCAAGGTGAAGGAGGTTTTCGCCAGCCTCTACAACGACCGCGCCATCGCCTACCGGGTGCACCACGGCTTCAAGCACGAGGACGTTTTCCTCAGCGCCGGCGTGCAGCTGATGGTGCGTTCCGACATCGGCGCCTCGGGCGTGCTGTTCACGCTCGACACCGAATCGGGCTTCCGCGACGTGGTGTTCGTCACCTCGAGTTTTGGCCTGGGCGAAATGGTCGTCCAGGGCGCGGTCAATCCCGACGAGTTCTACGTCTACAAGCCGACCCTGCGCCAGGGCAAGCCGGCGGTCCTGCGCCGCACCCTGGGCAGCAAGCAGCTGCGCATGGTCTATTCCGACGCCCCGGGCGAGCGTGTCCGCACCGAGCCCACCCCGGCCGAGATGCAGCGCCAGTTCTCGATCTCCGATGCCGACGTCGAGGAACTGTCCCGCCAGGCCCTGGTCATCGAAGAGCACTACGGTCGCCCGATGGACATTGAGTGGGCCAAGGACGGCAACACCGGCAAGCTCTACGTCGTCCAGGCGCGACCCGAGACGGTGAAGTCGCGCGCCCACGCCACCCAGATCGAACGTTTCCACCTGGACAAGCGCGGCGATGTGCTGTCCGAGGGCCGCGCCATCGGCCACAAGATCGGCGCCGGCACCGCGCGCATCGTCCGCAGCCTGGCCGAGATGAGCAAGTTCCAGCCCGGCGACGTGCTGGTGGCCGACATGACCGATCCCGACTGGGAGCCGATCATGAAACGCGCCGCCGCCATCGTCACCAACCGCGGCGGCCGCACCTGCCACGCCGCGATCATCGCCCGTGAACTGGGCGTGCCGGCCGTGGTCGGCACCGGCGACGCGATGAGCGCCATTCCCGATGGCGCCGAAGTCACCGTGAGCTGCTCCGAGGGCGACACGGGTTACATCTACGGCGGCAAGCTGGGCTTCGAGGTCACCACCACCGACCTTGGCAGCATGCCGCCGGCACCGCTGAAGATCATGATGAACGTCGGCAACCCCGAGCGTGCCTTCGACTTCGCCCAGTTGCCCAACCAGGGCATCGGCCTGGCGCGCCTGGAATTCATCATCGCCCGCCAGATCGGCGTGCATCCGCGCGCCCTGCTCGAATACGACAAGCAGCCCGCGGACCTGAAGAAGCAGATCGACCAGATCACCGCCGGCTACGCCGACCCGGTGTCCTTCTACGTCGAGCGGCTGGCCGAGGGCATCGCCACGCTGACGGCGGCCTTCGCGCCAAATGCCGTGATCGTGCGCCTGTCGGACTTCAAGTCAAACGAATACGCCAACCTCGTCGGCGGCAAGCAGTACGAGCCGCACGAGGAGAACCCGATGATCGGGTTCCGCGGCGCCTCCCGTTACGTGCACCCCGAGTTCCGCGAGTGTTTCGCGCTCGAGTGCCAGGCGGTGCGCAAGGTCCGCGATGAAATGGGCCTGACCAACTGCTGGATCATGATCCCCTTCGTGCGCACCCTGGCCGAGGGCCGGGCGGTGATCGAAACGCTGGAGGCCAACGGGCTCAAGCGCGGGGAAAACGGCCTGAAGGTCATCATGATGTGCGAGCTGCCGTCCAACGCGCTGCTCGCCGACGAATTCCTGGAGATGTTCGACGGCTTTTCGATCGGGTCGAACGACCTCACCCAGCTTACACTTGGCCTTGACCGCGACTCGGGTATCGTTGCCCATCTGTTCGACGAGCGCGACGCCGCCGTCAAGAAGCTGCTGGCCATGGCGATCTCCACCGCGAAGGCCAAGGGCAAGTACATCGGTATCTGCGGCCAGGGTCCCTCCGACCATCCCGACCTCGCCGACTGGTTGATGCAACAGGGCATCGAGTCCGTGTCGCTCAATCCCGATACCGTCATCGACACCTGGCTGCGACTGGCCAAGATCAAGGCGAATTGATGACCCAGGCAACCCCGACCCCACCCTCTCCCGCGCCCGCCGACGTCGCCGACCAGGCTCAGCAGGCGGCAGAATCGGCCACCGAGGCCGCCAATGCGGCGGCGCGTGCCGCCGGACGGATAGATGGCGTCGAGGCCCAGCTGGCCGACCTGCTGAACATGCCGCCCTGGGCCGCCAAACTGATGCTGGCGGCGGCGGTCGGCCTGGTCGGCTGGTTCCTGATCAAGCTGCTCACCAAGGGTGCGGACCGGGTCATGGTCCGCTCGGGCATGGAGCAGATCCTGCGCGACTTCCTGGGCAAGATCGTCCGGGTGGTGGGCCTGGTGGTGGTGTTCGTTGCGGTGCTCGATGCCGTCGGCGTGCCCACCACGTCGCTGCTGGCGGTGCTCGGCGCCGCCGGCCTGGCGGTGGGCCTGGCGCTGAAGGATTCGCTGTCGAACATCGCCGCCGGCGTCATGCTGATCGTGCTGCGGCCCTTCCGGGCCGGTGATGCCGTCGAAGCTGCCGGCCAGCAGGGCATTGTCGAACGCGTGGGCATTTTCCAGACGGTCTTGCGCGCCTACCAGAACCACGACGTGGTGCTGCCCAACAGCGAAATCACCACTTCGCCGATCATCAACTTCACCGCCCGTGGCCAGCGTCGCATCGACCTGTCGGTCGGCATCGGCTACGGCGACGACGTCCGCAAGGCCCGCGAGGCCCTGCTGGGCATCGCCAACGACAATGAAAAGGTGCTCGCGGATCCGCCGGCCGAAGTCCTGGTGACCGGGCTGGGCGAGTCCAGCGTCGACCTGGTCCTGCGCGCCTGGGTGAACACCCCCGACTACGTCGCCACCAGCAGCGTGTTGAACGAGGCCGTGCACCGCAACTTCGGCGAGATCGGCATCTCCATTCCCTTCCCGCAGCGCGACCTGCACATCTACCACCACGGGTCCGACGGCCAGGTGCTGGACCTGCCCAAGGCCGCGTTCGAAGGCGTCGCGAAGGACTAGGCCGGGCTCAGTCGCCCGAGGGGCCGGCCAGCTCCGCCAGGCCGCCCAGCCGGCCCATGTGCCGGCGGTAGTGCGCCAGTTCCTTCACCGATTCGCGGATGTCCGAAAGCGCCGTGTGCGCGCCGACCTTCTGCACGCCCGCAAGCACGTCCGGCGACCAGCGCCGCGACAGCTCCTTGAGCGTGGAGACGTCGAGGTTGCGGTAGTGGAAATAGCGCTCGAGCCGCGGCATGTGCCGCACCAGGAATCGCCGGTCCTGGCAGATCGAGTTGCCGCAGATCGGCGACTTGCCCGCCGGCACCCAGTCGGCCAGGAAGGCCACCGTCAGCGCCTCGGCCTGGGCCATGGTCACCTGGCTGTCGAGTACGCGCTGCCACAGGCCGGAACGGGTATGGGTACCGCGGTTCCAGTCGTCCATCGCCTCGAGCCGCTCCAGCGGGTGCCGGATGGCAAGCTCCGGGCCTTCGGCCAGGATGTTGAGTTCGCTGTCGGTGACCAGGGTGGCGATCTCGATCACCGAGTCGGTGTCCGGATCCAGGCCGGTCATTTCCAGGTCGATCCAGACCAGGTTGTTCGGGTTGGCGGGCATGCGGCTGGCGGCAGTGATGGTCGAGGCGGCATCATACCCCGCCGACCCGCCAACCCAGGCCCACGATGTTCCCCACCGAAAGCCTCGACCACTACCGCATCCTCGGCTCCATGCTGGCCCCTGCCCTGCTGATGGCGGCGACGGGCTCGCTGCTGATCTCGGCCAACAACCGCCTGGCCAGGGTCGTGGACCGGCTGCGGGCCCTGTTGGGCCAGTGGGAATCCACGAGCGGCGAACACCGCACGGTGCTGGAGGTCCAGATCCGCCGGCACCGTGCCCGCGCCACCCACGTGATGCGCGCCTGCGTGATGCTCTACGTCTCGCTGGGCTGTTTCGTCGGCACCAGCCTGGCGTTGGCGATCGATGCCTTCAGCGGCTTCCGTCTCGGCCTGGCGCCCACGGTCCTGGCCATCGCCGGCGTGTTGAGCATGCTGGTGGCCAGCCTGTTCATGGGCCTGGAAGTGGTGATGGCGGTGCGCAATTTCGACGCCGAGCTCGACATCGAGATGTCGCGGCGCGGCGGCCGCTGATCAGAGCGCGGGCCGGGCCCGCCTGCGACGGAAATAATCGGTGAGCCGGCGCCCGGCCTCTTCGCCGAGCAGGCCGCCGTCGGCCTGCAGCCGGTGGTTGTGGCGGGGATCGGTCAGCAGGTCGAAAACGCTGCCGGCGGCGCCGGTCTTGGGATCGTCGGCGCCATAAACCACCCGTGCCAGCCTGGCGTGGACCATGGCCATGGCGCACATGGCGCAGGGTTCAAGCGTCACGTAGAGCGTGCAGCCGACCAGCCGGTGGTTGCCCAGCGCCTGCCCGGCCCGGCGCATGGCCACGATCTCGGCGTGCGCGGTGGGATCGTGCTCGCCGATGTTGCGGTTCCAGCCCTCGGCCAGCAGTTCGCCATCGGGGCCGACCAGCACGGCACCGACCGGCACCTCGCCCTCGCCTTCGGCCTGTTCGGCCAGCTGCAGGGCGCGCTGCATCCAGGCCTCGTCCTGCGGGGAAAAGCGGGGTTTCATTCCCACTCGATGGTCGCGGGCGGCTTCCCGCTGATGTCATAAACAACGCGAGAAATATCTCGTATCTCGTTGATTATACGGCGAGAAACGGTGTCAAGGAATTCGTAGGGAAGGTGCGCCCAGTGCGCCGTCATGAAGTCCACGGTTTCCACGGCGCGCAGCGCGATGACCCACTCGTAGGCCCGGGCATCGCCCACCACGCCAACGGACTTGACCGGCAGGAACACCGCGAAGGCCTGGCTGGTCTTGTCGTACCAGTCCCACTTGCGCAGCTCTTCGATGAAGATCGCATCGGCCCGGGCCAGCAGCTCGGCGTACTCGCGCTTGACCTCGCCCAGGATGCGCACGCCCAGGCCGGGGCCCGGGAACGGGTGCCGGTAGACCATCTCGCGCGGCAGGCCAAGCTCGACGCCGATGCGCCGGACCTCGTCCTTGAACAGCTCGCGAAGCGGTTCGACCAGGCCCAGCTTCATGTGCTCGGGCAGGCCGCCGACGTTGTGGTGGCTCTTGATGACGTGGGCCTTGCCGGTCTTGGAGCCGGCGGACTCGATCACGTCCGGATAGATGGTGCCCTGGGCAAGCCAGCGCACGTCATCGAGCTTGCTGGCTTCTTCGTCGAAGATCTCGATGAACAGGCGGCCGATGATCTTGCGCTTGGCCTCCGGGTCCGCGACGCCGGCGAGCGCATCGAAATAGCGGTCCGCGGCGTTGACGCGAATGACCTTCACGCCCATGTGCTCGGCGAACATCGCCATCACCTGGTCGCCTTCCTGCCAGCGCAGCAGGCCGGTATCGACGAAAACGCAGGTCAGCTTGTCGCCGATGGCCTTGTGCAGCAGCGCCGCCACCACCGACGAATCGACGCCGCCGGACAGGCCGAGCAGCACCGTGCCCTCGCCCACCTGGTCGCGCACGCGCTGGATCTGGTCTTCGATGATGTTGGCCGCGGTCCACAGCGTGCGGCAGCCGCAGATGTCCACGGCGAAACGCCGCAGCATCTGCTGGCCCGACTTGGTGTGGGTGACTTCCGGGTGGAACTGCACGCCGTACCAGCGGCGCTGGTTGTCGGCCATGGCAATGATCGGCACCGACTCCGTGCGGCCCACCACCTCGAAGCCCGGCGGTACCTGGGTGACCCGGTCGCCATGGCTCATCCACACGTCCAGCCGCGGCGGGCTGCCGGCATGGTCCTTGAGTTCGTCGAAGAGTTCGCAGGGCGCCGTGACCTCGACCTCGGCGTAGCCGAATTCGCGGTGGTGGCCGGCTTCGACCTTGCCGCCATGCTGGGCGGCAAGCGTCTGCATGCCGTAGCAGATGCCCAGGATCGGCACGCCGGCGTCGAAGACCTCCTGCGGCGCGCGGGGCGAGCCGGCCTCGGTGGTCGATTCCGGCCCACCCGAGAGGATGATGCCGCGGGCGCCATACGCGGCGATCTCCGCCGGGTCGTGGTCCCAGGCCCAGATCTCGCAGTAAACGCCCAGTTCGCGGACGCGGCGGGCGATGAGCTGGGTGTACTGCGCCCCGAAATCGAGGATCAGGATTTTGTCGCTATGGATGTCGGTCATGGCAGGCGTCAGCCCATCCGGTAGTTGGGCGGCTCTTTGGTGATCGTCACGTCATGCACATGCGCCTCGCGGGTGCCGGCATTGGTGACCCGGACGAACTTGGGCCTGGTGCGCATTTCCTCGATGGTCGCGCAGCCGACGTAACCCATCGACGAACGCAGGCCACCGGCCAGCTGGTGCACGATGTTGCGCACCGGGCCGCGGTAGGGCACGCGGCCTTCGATGCCCTCGGGCACCAGCTTGTCGGCGTCGGAGGCGTCCTGGAAATAGCGGTCCTTGCTGCCCATTTCCATCGCGCCCAGCGAACCCATGCCGCGGTAGCTCTTGTAGCTGCGGCCCTGGAACAGCTCGACTTCGCCCGGCGCCTCTTCGGTGCCCGCGAACAGGCCGCCGATCATGATGACGCTGGCGCCGGCCACCAGGGCCTTGGCGATGTCGCCGGAGAAACGGATGCCGCCATCGGCGATCAGCGGGATGCGGCCCTTGAGCGCGTCGGCGACCATGCCCACCGCAGTGATCTGCGGCACGCCGACACCGGCGACGATGCGGGTGGTGCAGATCGAGCCGGGGCCAACGCCCACCTTCACTGCGTCGGCACCGGCATCCATCAGCGCCAGCGCGGCGTCGCCGGTGACGATGTTGCCGCCGATGACCTGCAGGTTCGGATAGGTCTTCTTGACCCAGGCGACGCGGTCGATCACGCCCTGGCTGTGGCCGTGGGCGGTGTCCACCACCACCACGTCAACGCCGGCGGCCGCCAGGGCCTCGATGCGGGCTTCGGTGTCGCCGCCCACGCCCACCGCGGCGCCGGCCAGCAGCTGCTCGTCGGCGTCCTTGGCGGCATAGGGGTTGTCGCGGGCCTTCTGGATGTCCTTGACGGTGATCAGGCCGCGCAGCGCGAACTGGTCGTCCACCACCAGCACCTTCTCGATGCGGTGGCGATGCATCAGTTCCAGCACTTCGTCGTCGCTCGCGCCTTCGTGCACCGTGACCAACTTTTCCTTCTTGGTCATGATGTGGCGAACGGGATCGTCGAGCTTCTTCTCGAAGCGCATGTCGCGGCTGGTGACCAGGCCAACGAGGCGGCCGCCATCGACCACCGGCACGCCGGAGATGTTGCGGGCGCGGGTGAGCTTGATGACTTCGCCGATGGTCGTTTCCGGCCCCACGGTGAACGGTTCGCGGATGACGCCGGCCTCGAAGTTCTTGACCTGCAGGACGTGTGCGGCCTGCTGCTGCACGGACATGTTCTTGTGCAGGATGCCGATGCCGCCGAGCTGGGCCATGGCGATGGCCAGGCGGGCTTCGGTGACGGTATCCATGGCGGCCGAGACGATCGGCAGGTTCAGGCGGATGCCGCGCGTGAGCTGCGTGGCGAGGCTGACGTCCTTGGGCAGGACCGCGGAATGGGCGGGAACGAGGGAGACGTCGTCGAACGTCAGCGCTTCGGCCTGGATGCGCAGCATGGAGCGACTCCGGGAGAGAGTGAAGCGCGGCATTATAGCCGTTCGGCGGCCCGGGCGGCTGGGTTGCTGTGTCCTACAGCAGCGCCAGGCTCAGCGCTGGCCACCAGGTCACCAGCGCCACGGCCAGCCCCAGCACCAGGAAAAACGGCAGGCAGGCGCGCACGAGGGTGCCGATGGGCTTGCCGAAGCGGTAGGCGGCGATGAACAGATTCATGCCCACCGGCGGCGTGAAGTAGCCCAGCTGAAGGTTGGCCAGCATGACGATGCCAAGGTGCACGGGGTGGATGCCGAAGGCCGCCGCCACCGGGATAAGCAGCGGCGTCAGGATGACGATGGCCGAAAAGATGTCCAGCAGCATGCCCACGGCCAGCAGGAACAGGTTGAGCAGGCCCAGGAAGACCCAGGGGCTGTCCACGTGCCGGCTGAGCCAGTCGAACAGGCGGGTGGGCACCTGCTGGTCCACCAGCCAGTTCGACAGGGCCAGCGCCGCCGCCAGGATCATCAGGATCGCGCCGACCAGGCGCATCGATTCGGCCATCACGCCGGGCAGTTTTGCCCAGGTTATTTCCCTTTTAATACAGACGATTACAACAAATACATAAAGTGCTGTCACAGCCGCGGTTTCGCTGGCCGCCAGGGCGCCGGAATAGATGGCGCCCAGCACGATCACCGGCAGCGGCAGCTCCCAGGCGCAGTCCTTCAGGGCCGCGCGCAGTTCGCGGGAATCGAAGCCGTGGCGGGCGCGTTCTATGCCCCGCCCGGACCACATGGCGTGCACCGACAGCATCGCGATCATCAGCAGGCCCGGCAGCAGGCCGGCCAGGAACAGGTCCGGGATGGTCACCGGCGTCGGCCCGCCCACCTGCCCGGCCACGAAGCCGTAGACGATCAGCGGCAACGAGGGGGCGAACAGCAGGCCCAGGCTGCCGGCCGACGTCACCAGGCCCAGGCTGTAGCGTTCGGAGTAGCCGGCCTCGCGCAGGGCCGGGTACAGCAGCGCGCCCAGGGCGACGATGGTGACGCCGGAGGCGCCGGTGAAGGCGGTGAACAGGGCGCAGGCGACGATGGCGACGATCGCCAGGCCGCCCGGCAGCCAGCCCAGCAGCGCATTGGACAGCCGCACCAGCCGCCGCGGCGCGCCGCTTTCGCCCAGCAGGTAGCCGGCCAGCGTGAACAGCGGTATCGCCACCAGCCCGGGCAGGTCGCCCAGGCGGTAAACCTCGACGGCCACGATGATCAGGTCGTAGCCGGCCAGGTGGAAGCCAAGCAGGGCCACGGCCAGGATCACCGCGAACAAAGGCATGCCCAGCGCCGCCAGCAGCGCCACCACCAACAAACCCAGGCCCAGGCTCACGCGTCCATGTCCTGGGGTTCGGGCGGCAGCGCGGTGGCGGCCAGGACGAAACGCAGCGCCATCAGCCCGAAGCCGACCGGCAGCGCCAGCATCGGCACCCAGCTGGGCACGCCGGCGATGAAGGGCATCGGCGCTTCCTGCTCAAGCTGCACCAGGCCCCAGCCCAGCCAGGCCATGCCGGCGCACAGCACCGCCGCGGCCGCCTGCGCCAGGGCCCAGGCCGCACGCCGGGCCCGGGGCGGAAGGACCCGGGGCAGCGCATCAATGGCGATGTGGCGATGGCCGCGAGTTGCCCCCAGGGCACCCAGCAGGGCCAGCCAGAGCACGCCGGCCCGTCCGGCCGGTTCCGCCCAGGCCAGGCCGGTGTCCAGGAACAGGCGCAGTCCGATCTGCGCCAGCGACAGCAGCAAGAGCGCCGCCAGCAGCGACGCCAGAAGCACGTCCTCGGCCTGGTGCAGTCGCCGGACCCAGCGGCCGGGCATGACTCAGGGCGCCCCGTCCGCGGCCAGCGCCTTGCGGACTGCCGACATCACGTCGGCCGAGAGGTCGCCCCTGGCCTCCATGTCGGCGATGACCCGGTCGCCGGCGGCGCGCCAGCGCGCGGCCTCTTCCGGCGCCAGGGCATTCACCGACAGGCCCTGGTTCTTGAGTGCTTCGAGCGCCGCCAGGTTGTCGCGCTGGACGGTGGCATCCATGCGTGCCGCGGCGTCGCCGAAGGATTTCGCCAACACCTGCTGGTCGGCCGGGGAGAGCCGCTTCCAGGCCTTTTCGTCGAGCACCAGGTAACCGACCACGAAGCTCAGTGGCAGGTCCACCATGTGCTTGAGCTTGCCGTGCCACTGCAGGGCGATGGCGCCGCTGGGCGTATTGGCGACGGTATCGACCAGGCCGGTCTGCAGGCTGGTGAACACGTCGCCGATGGGCAGCGGGATCGGGCTGACGCCGGCGGCCTCGAAGGTGCGGATGGCGATGACATCGTTCTGCGGCACCCACAGCTTGATGCCGGCAACGTCGGCGCGGCTGCGCAGGGGCCGGTCGCCCATCAGGTAGGCAAAACCCACGCCCGAGACACCGAGCATGCGCAGGCCGCGTTTTTCGAAGCCCTTGGCCAGCAGGGGATCGACCGCGCTGCGCACGCGCTGCACGTCGCCCCAGTCGTCGAACAGGAACGGCAGGCTGTAGGCCGGGGCGTCGGGATAGACCAGGGACAGTTCGCTGGCGGTCAGCACGCCACCCTGCAGTTGGCCCAGGCGCATCTTGCGCAGCACCACGGCGTCGTTGCCCATCACTCCGCCCGGATAGAACTTCACCTGCACGCGGCCGTTGGTGCCCTGCCCGACCTCCTCGGCGGCGGTGCGCAGTTCCCGCATCCAGGCCGAGCCCTCAGGTGCCAGGGTGGCGATCTTGATCGCCTGGGCGCCGGCGGGCAGCGACAGGACCAACAACAGGCAGATCAACAGCGGGCGGAACATGGCGTTTCCCCGGTCAGAAAAATTCGCGGCCGCTGACCACCAGCGCGCGGGCGCGCTCCTGGGCCAGCACGTTCATGAGCGTAAACCCCGGCTCGGCGGGTTCGGCGGCCAGCACGTCGGCCAGCAGGCGGTCGTGCAGCGGCTGGTCGTACACGAGCCGGGCATAGGTTTCCGCCATCAGGACCTTGGCGTAAAGATTGCGGCCGCCGGATTGTTCGATGGCGGCCTCGAAGTGTTCGCGGCCCAGTTCCGGGCGGCCGCCGACGGCTTCGGGGCGCAGCGAGTGCAGCACGCCCAGGTACACCCGGGCCATGCCGCGGTCGTGGCCGGGCTCGATCTGCGCCACGCGTTCGAGCAGTGCCTGCACCTTGGGCAGGTCGGCGATGGCGGCCCAGTCGTCGCGGTGGGCCTGCAGGTAAGCCGCCCAGGCGGCGCCCAGCGCATAGAGGGTTTCGATGTCATCGGCCGGGGTCGCGGCGACCCGGGCCTCGAACGCATCCACCGGTCCCGGCATGGCTTCGCACAGTCGGGCATTACGCAGGCAGGTACCACGCCGGGCGTAATCGAGGGCCTTGGTCGACAGGCGCTGGGCACGCACGGTGTCGTCGCCGGTGAAGCTGCCCGCATAGGCGCCGTTGAGGCCGGCGGCCGCGAACAGCAGCGGTGCGTTGCCGGCCTTGCCCGGGGTCTGGCCCTGCACCAGGGCATCGAGCAGCAGCAGATAGGCCGGCAGGCCGTCGCGCACGGTGGCGGGGTCGTTGCTGTTGTAGACCGCATCGCCAAGCTGTCCGGCGAGACGGTCACCGGCCCGCCCGGCGATCGCCGTGCACCCGGCCAGCAGCAGCACCAGCAGGCAGGTGGCCAGGCGGCGGCTCCAGGGTTTCAGGCGCGTGATCATCGGCATGGGCCCAGTGTGCCGGCTCAGCGTGACGATTGCGCGGCGTCGAGGGCGTCGGCCGCCTCGAGCGTGTTCTGCATCAGCGTTGCCACGGTCATCGGCCCGACGCCGCCGGGCACCGGCGTGATCCAGGAGGCCCGCTCGGCCGCGGCCGCGAAGCCGACGTCGCCGACCAGGCGGCCGTCGTCGAGCCGGTTGATGCCGACGTCGATGACCACGGCGCCGGGTTTGACCCACTCGCCCGGCACGATGTCCGGCCGGCCCACCGCCACCACCAGGATGTCGGCCTCGCCGACGTGGCGACGCAGCACGTCCTTGGGCGTGAACTTGTGGCAGCTGGTGGTGGTGCAGCCCGCGATCAGCAGTTCCAGTGCCATCGGCCGGCCGACGTGGTTGCTGACGCCGACGATGGTGGCGCTGCGTCCACGCACGGGCTGGTCGGTATAGGCCAGCAGCGTGGTGATGCCGCGTGGCGTGCACGGGCGCAGGCCAAACTGGCGCAGGGCCAAGTGGCCGACGTTTTCCGGATGGAAGCCGTCCACGTCCTTGCGCGGGTCGATGCGGTGGATGAGCCAATTGGCGTCGCGGTTCCCCGGCAGCGGCAGCTGGACCAGGATGCCGTGGATGGCCGGGTCGGCGTTGAGGCGGTCGATCAGCGTCGCCAGTTCGGCGTCGGAGGTGTCGGCCGGCAGGTCGTAGTCGACGGCGCGGATGCCCACCTTCTTGGCGGCCCGGCGCTTGTTGCGCACGTAAACCGCCGAGGCCGGATCCGCCCCGACCAGTACGACGGCCAGGCCGGGCGCGGCCTTGCCCGCGGCCAGGCGGGCTTGCACGCGCCGCGCGAGGTCGTCCAGGAGGGTGTCGGCAATGCCCTTGCCGTCGAGGATGCGGGCGCTCATGGCAGGATTATCCCCGAACCCCACCCGGCACCGCCACATGAATGACAATACCGCCCTCGAAGCCGCAGCGTTCCGCCGCCTGTTGTCCCACCTGCGCGAGCGCTCCGACGTGCAGAACATCGACCTGATGATCCTGGCCGGCTTCTGCCGCAACTGCCTGGCCGACTGGCTGCGCGAGGCTGCGGACGCCGCCGGCGTGCCGATGGATCGGGACCAGGCCCGCGAACAGGTCTACGGCATGCCGTTCCAGGAATGGAAGGCCAGGCACCAGCGCGACGCCACGCCCGAACAGCTGGCTGCCTTCGAGGCCAGCCGCGCCCGGCACGAATAAAAAAACGCCCCGACGCGAGGCCGGGGCGTTGAAGTCCCACTGACGGGATAGAGAGAGAGGTATCAGGCGCGCTTGCGGCGGCTGCGCGGCGTCGCGGCACGCGGGGCGCGGCGGGCGCGGACCGGCTTGCCGGTGATGAAGCGCGATTCGAATTCGGCCTGGGCACGTTCGGCGAAGGCTTCGGCCTGGCCACGCAGGCGGGCGACCTGGCGGCCGGCTTCGTTGGCGGCGGCTTCGGCACGCTCGCGGAGCTGGTCGGCGTTGGCGGCCGCGGCATCGAAAGAGCGGCGGGCCTGCTTGCGCGCCAGCACGGCGGCGCCCAGGCCGGCCAGCAGCAGGGTGCGCGGGCTGATTTCAACGGGGGTCTTGCGGCGACGGGTGGTTGGACGGCTCATGGCAAACCTCGCTGTCAGGGGGCGGAAGGCCCCGTATCGGCGGCGAGTCTGTGCGCGGCGCCAAGAGCTTTCACACTAGTCGGCACCGGCTTGCGGACGGCCGTGGCTCGGGTGATGCTGGCCGCATCCCCTTCGGAGCATCTGCATGGCCGCCAAGAAGTCCGCCTGGACCCGGTTTCCCCATCCCGACAAGGCCTTTGACTACGCGGGCGACAAGCTCAAGAAGGCCTGGCCGGCCCTGCACGCCGGCGATGCCGAACCCTTCCCGGACGACAAGCGCGCCGCGGCCCTGGCCAAGGCCGCCGGCAAGGCCGCGCCCAAGGGCCTGGACGCTGCTGCCCTCGCCGAGGCCCTGCAGGACGCCTGGCGCGATTTCCACCGCGGCGATTTCCAGCAGGCTTTCGAAGCCGGCACCGCCCTGGGCCCGGTCGGCGCCTCGGTCGCCTGCAAGGCACTGGCGATACACGCTTCCTACCTGGTGGGCGACGAGGGCGAGCAGCTCAAACGCTACGAGCAGGCCGGCGCGCTGGCCGAAGCCGCCATCGCCGCCTTGCCCGGCGAAGCCAACAGCCACTACCGCTTCGCGCATGCCATGGGCCGTTACAGCCAGGGCATCTCCATCGTCAAGGCGCTGAAGATGGGCCTGGCCGGCAAGGTGCGCAAGGCGCTGGACCAGGCGCTGGAGCTGGCCCCGAAACACGCCGAAGCGCACACCGCGATGGCGCTCTACCACGGTGAGATCATCGACAAGGTCGGCGCCCTGGTTGGCGGCCTGACCTACGGCGCCAAGGCCGCGGTCGCCGAGAAACACATGGCCACCGCGCTCAAGCTGACCCCGTCCTCGCCCATCGCCCACGTCGAACAGGCGCACCTGCTGTTGCTGCTGCACGGCGACAAGAAGGAAGACCAGGCCGCCGCCGCGTTTGAAAAAGCCGGCAAGCTCAAACCCCGCGATGCCATGGAAGCCCTGGACGCGCGCTTCGCCCGTGACCAGCTCGAATAACCCGCGCGGACTCGATCCTGAAGAAGCGGCGCGGCGACTGGCCACCCATGGCCGCAATGAGCTTCCGCCGCCGCCGCGGCGTGGCCTGGGCCGCATCGCCGCCCAGGTGATGACCGAACCGATGTTCCTGCTGCTGGCCCTGGCCGCCGCGGCCTACCTGGTGTTGGGCGAGCCCGCCGAAGGCGCCCTGCTGGCCGGGTTCGCCATGGTCACCATCGGCCTGGTGGTGGTCCAGGAGCGGCGCAGCGAGCGGGCACTCGAAGCCCTGCGTGCGCTTGGCGCGCCGGTGGCGGTGGTCATCCGCGCCGGCAGCGCCCGGCGGCTGCCGGCCGGCGAGGTGGTTCCCGGCGACCTGCTGGTGGTCGAAGAGGGTTCCCGCGTTCCGGCCGATGCCCGGCTCCAGTCGGCGCGCTCGCTGGCCGTTGACGAGTCGTTGCTTACCGGTGAAAGCCTGGCCGTCGAAAAACAGGCCGACGCACCGGGCGACGCCGGCGAAGTTTTCGCCGGCACCCTCGTGGTCGGCGGCAACGGGCTTGCCCTGGTCACGCGTACCGGCGTCGCCACCCGCAGCGGTCAGATCGGGCAAGCCCTGGGCGACATCCAGGTGGAGTCCACCCGCCTGCAGCGCAATACCGCGCACCTGGTGCGGCTGTTCGGGCTGTTGGCGCTGGCGGTAAGCCTGTCGCTGCTGCTGTTCCATGGACTGGCCCGCGGTGAATGGGTGCAGGGCCTGCTGTCGTCGATCGCACTGGCGATGGCGATGTTGCCCGAGGAGTTCCCCCTGGCGCTGGCGGTGTTCTTCGCACTCGGCGCCTGGCGCATGGCCCGCGTCGGCGTACTGGTCCGGCGTGCCGCGGTGGTGGAAACCCTGGGTGCGGCGACCGTGCTGTGCGTGGACAAGACCGGCACGCTGACCGAGAACCGCATGCGTGTCGCCTGGCTTTCCGACGGCAGGCACGAGGCCCGCCTGGAGGCCGGCGACCCCGCGCCGGACGCGTTGGCGCCCTTGCTCGACGTGGCCACGCTGGCCAGCCGGGCGCATTCGATGGATCCGATGGACCGGGCCCTGCAGGCGCTGGCGGGAGATCGCCTGGCGCAGGCGGAAGTGGGCCACTTCCCGGTGGCGCCGGAGTTGCCGGCGATGAGCGTGGCGCATGACCTGGCCAGCGATGGCCTGCGCGTCGCCACCAAGGGGGCGCCGGAAGCCGTGGCGCGACTGTGCCGGCTGGGCCCTGCGGAACGGGCGGCGGTGCTGGAGGCAGCGGCCGACGCTGCGGCGCGTGGACTGCGCGTGCTCGGCGTCGCGGAGTCGCGGCTCGACGGCGGCGGTACCCTGCCCGCCCGCCACGCCGACCTGACGCCCCATTGGCGGGGCCTGATCGGATTCGAGGATCCGCTGCGACCAACCGTGCCCGAGGCCGTGGCCGAAGCCCGCGCGGCCGGGATCCGGGTGGTGATGCTGACCGGTGACTTCGCGCCGACCGCGCGTGCCATCGCCCGCCAGGCCGGCTTGCTGGCGCCCGACCATGTGCACCTGGGCCCGGAGCTCGACGTCATGGACGACGCTGCTTTCGCCGAGGTGGCCGCGAGCGAGGGCGTGTTTGCCCGCGTGCGGCCGGAGCAGAAGCTGCGCCTGGTGCAGGCGCTCAAGGCCCGCGGCGACGTGGTCGCGATGACCGGCGACGGCGTCAATGACGCCCCGGCCCTGAAGGCCGCGCACATTGGCATCGCCATGGGCCAGCGCGGCACCGACGTCGCCCGCGAGGCGGCGCCGATGGTGCTGGTGCAGGAAGACTTCGGCCTGATCGTCGACGCCGTGCGCCAGGGCCGGCGCATCTTCGACAACCTGCGCAAGGTGATGCTCTACATCGTCGCCGTGCACGTGCCGATCGCCGGCCTGGCCGTGCTGCCGCTGCTGATGGGTTTCCCCCCGCTGCTGCTGCCCGCGCACGTGGTGCTGGTGGAGATGGTGATCGACCCGATGTGCTCGGTGGCTTTCGAAGGCCAGCCCGGCGAGCCCGACCTGATGAAGCAGCCGCCGCGGCCGCTGGCGGAATCCCTGGTTGGTGGCGCCCAGCTGGTGCTGGCCACGGGCCTGGGCGGCGTGCTGCTGGCGCTGTGCATGGCGTCCTACCTGCTGGCAAGGACCGATGGCGTGGCTGACGACGTGGCGCGCACCCTGGCCATCCTGACCCTGACAGCCGGCAACCTGGCCCTGGTGGCCAGCCTGGCGCGCCGCGGCCGGGCCTGGGTGCGCGGCAACGGGCGTGCCTACCTGGTCATCACCCTCGGCGCGGCGGCCATCCTGGGTGCCTGCATCGGCGTGCCGGCCCTGCGCGAGTTGTTCGACTTCGGCCTGCCCAGCCCGGGCCAGGCGGCGCGGGCCCTGACCCTGGGCCTGGTCGGTGGCCTGGCACTGGAAGTGATCAAGCCGCTGCCGGCGGTGCAGCGCATCCTCGGCCGGCATGGCCACGGCCACGCCGCGCCCGCAGCGCGGGCATGAAAAAAGGCCCGGCAGTGCCGGGCCTTTGTTTCGGAACCTGGTGGGCGGTACAGGACTTGAACCTGTGACCCTTGCCGTGTGAAAGCAATGCTCTACCAACTGAGCTAACCGCCCGAATAGCCGCGAATCTTACCCAAGGGCGCCAAACCGGTCAAGGCGGCGACCGGGCTCAGCGCAGCTTGCTGGCCATCATCCGGGCCGCTTCCGGCGGGGCTTCGAAGCTGTCGGGACGGGCGCGGTCCCAGAACACTTCGAACACCGCGTGGTCCGGAATGCCCTCGAGCAGCCGGCCCTGGGGTACGAACCGGTGCAGGGTCGCCAGCGATCGCACTTCGGTCGAAGACACCCGGCGCACGATGTGTTCCGGCCCCAGCTGGGACGGATGGGTCAAGCCGGCGGCCGCCAGAAGTTCCTTGAGCGCGATGACGGTGTTGCGGTGGAAGTTGTAGACGCGGGTCGCCTTGTCCACCGGGTCCAGGGCCGCCTGCCGGCTCGGGTCCTGGGTGGCGATGCCGGTGGGGCAGCGGTCGGTGTGGCAGCTCTGCGACTGGATGCAGCCCAGCGAGAACATGAAACCGCGCGCCGCGTTGCACCAGTCGGCGCCCAGGGCCAGGGTGCGGGCGATATCGAAGGCCGTGACGATCTTCCCGGCCGCGGCGACCCGCACCCGCGAGCGCAGGTCCAGGCCGACCAGGGTGTTGTGCACCAGCATGAGGGCCTCACGCATCGGCGCGCCGACGTGGTCGATGAACTCCATCGGCGCCGCGCCGGTGCCACCCTCGCCGCCATCAACGACGACGAAGTCCGGGGTGATGCCGGTTTCGCGCATCGCCTTGGCGATGGCGAACCATTCCCAGGGGTGCCCGACCGCGAGCTTGAAACCGGTGGGCTTGCCGCCCGACAGGTCGCGCAGCTCCTGGATGAACTCGAGCAGGCCGATCGGCGTCGAAAACGCGCTGTGCGCCGGCGGTGAGTGGCACTCGACGCCCACCGGGATGCCACGGGCCTCGGCGATCTCGGGGCTGACCTTGGCCGCAGGCAGGATGCCGCCCTGCCCCGGCTTGGCGCCCTGGCTGAGCTTGAGTTCGATCATGCGCACCTGCGGATCGGTGGCATTGCGCCGGAAGCGTTCGCGGTCGAAGCCACCGGCCTCGTCGCGGCAGCCGAAATAACCCGAGCCGATTTCCCAGGCCAGGTCGCCGCCGTGTTCGCGGTGGTAGCGCGAGATCGAGCCTTCGCCAGTGTCGTGGTAGAAGCCGCCGCGCTTGGCACCCGCGTTGAGCGCCAGGATGGCGTTTGCTGAAAGCGAGCCGAAACTCATCGCGGAGATGTTGAACACGCTCGCCTGGTAGGGCTGGGCGCGGTCCTCGCCGACCGGGATGCGGAAGTCGTGCGAGTCGATGCGGGCCGGCTGCATCGAATGGTTGATCCATTCGTAGTCATCGCCGTAGACGTCGCGCATCGTGCCAAAGGGCCGCGTATCGGTGACCGCCTTGGCGCGCTGGTAGACGATGGCACGCTGCAGCCGCGAGAACGGCGCTTCGTGCGTATCCGATTCGATGAAGTACTGGCGGATCTCCGGGCCGATCGACTCCAGGCCATAGCGGAAGTGCGCGGTCAGTGGGTAATTGCGGCGCAGCGTGTGCTTGCGCTGCAGCAGGTCCCACAGGCCCACCAACGACAGGGTGCCGAAGGCCAGCACGCCCCAGGCCGCGCCGGTGAAAGGAAGGGCGGCGACGCTGAAGAGCACGGTGAGCACCAGGCAGCTCGCGAAGGGCCAGTAGCGTTTGGGCAGCATCGGGATCTCCGCGGCGTCAGGTGGTGCCCGGGGTGGGGGTCGAACCCACATGGCCTTGCGGCCGGGGGATTTTAAGTCCCATGCGTCTACCAGTTTCGCCACCCGGGCATCGGGGCATGGTGCCGGAATCGCCGCGACCCGGCCAGCCGCCCGATCCGCCGCCTGGCGCAATAAAAAAGCCCCGCCGGAGCGGGGCTTGAAAGCTTGGAGGCCGAGGTCGGAATTGAACCGGCGTACGCGGATTTGCAGTCCGCTGCATAACCACTCTGCCACCCGGCCGGGAAGCGAATCCGGGGCCAAGCTTAGCGCGGCGGACCCGGAAAAAACAAAACCCCGGCGAACGGGGCTTTGTCTGAAACTGGAGCGGGAAACGAGACTCGAACTCGCGACCCCGACCTTGGCAAGGTCGTGCTCTACCAACTGAGCTATTCCCGCAAGAGACGCGTATTTTGGGGATCGGGCCGGCCCCTGTCAATACTTTTTTCGCTTCAGCCCTTCTTGCGCATGGTCGGCCACGCCGCCCGCAGGTAGTCCCAGCCCGACCACAAGGTCAGGGCCGCGGCCACCGCCAGCAGCCATTCGCCGATGCGGAACACCGGAAGGCCCAACAGGTCTTCCTGGAACAGCAGGCAGCTGATCGCGGTCATCTGCACGATCGTTTTGAGCTTGCCCAGCGCCGCCACCTTGACCAGGCCGTGCGCCCCCATCTGCGCCATCCATTCACGCAGGGCCGAGATGGTGATCTCGCGGCCGATGATGATCGCCGCCAGCATGGCCATCACCGGGGTCGGGTAACGCTCGACCACCAGCAGCAGCGCGAAGGCCACCGTCAGCTTGTCGGCGACCGGGTCCAGGAAGGCGCCGAAGGCCGAATACATGCCATAGCGGCGCGCTATCCAGCCATCGGCCCAGTCCGTGGCCGCCCCGAGCACGAACACCGCCGCGGCGGCGATGTTGGTCCAGCCATACGGCAGGTAGAACACGACCACCAGCACCGGGATCAGGAGGATCCGGAAGATGGTGAGCATGGTCGGGATGGTCAGGGTCATCGGTTCGCCGGCGTCGGAATGGCGCGATTATGGCTCAAGTCCATGCAGGGCATCGTAGATGCGCTGCGCCAGTGCGGCGCTGACGCCCTCGGCGCGCGCGATTTCCTCGACGCCCGCCTCGCGCAGGCCGGCGAGGCCGCCGAAGTGTTTGAGCAGCGCGGCGCGACGGCGCGGGCCGATGCCCGGGATGTCCTCGAGCCGGCTGGTCTCACGCGTCTTCTGGCGTTTGCCGCGATGGCCGGTGATGGCGAAACGATGCGCTTCGTCACGCACCTGCTGCACCAGCTGCAGGCCGGGCGACGCGGCGCCAGGGCGGATTTCGCGACCGTCGGGGAAGACCAGCGCTTCATGCCCTGCCCGCCTTGCCTCGCCCTTGGCGACACCAACCATGGCCACGCCGGTGACGCCCAGGGCCTCGAGCACCGAACGCGCCTGCGACAGCTGACCGGCACCGCCGTCGATCAGCAGCAGGTCGGGCAGCACGCCATCTTCCATGCCCCGCCGGAACCGGCGCTCCAGCGCCTGGTGCATCGCGGCGTAGTCGTCGCCGGGTTCGATGCCACTGATGTTGTAGCGGCGGTACTGCCCGCGCACCGGGCCTTCGGCATCGAAGACGACGCACGAAGCAACGGTGGCCTCGCCCATGGTGTGGCTGATGTCGAAACACTCGATGCGCGCGGGTGCCTGCTCCAGGCCCAGCAGTTCCTGCAGCGACTGCAGCCGGGCCCGCTGGCTGGCGCTGCTTGCCATTTCGGTGCCCAGCGCCAGGGCGGCGTTCTGGCGGGCGATGTCGAGGTAGCGGGCGCGTTCGCCGCGCACCGAGGACTTGATCTCGACCTTGCGTCCGGCCTGGCTGGCCAGCACGTCCTGAAGCAGGGCCTGGTCGGCGATGGCGTGGCTGAGCACGATCTCGCGCGGCGGCCGGTGTTCGAGGTAGTGCTGGGCGACGAATGCGCCCAGGACCTCTTCGCAGGCCTCGGCGCCGTTGGCCTTGGGGAAAAAACTCCGCGTGCCCTGGTTGAAGCCGTTTCGAAAGGCCATGAGCAGCACGCAGGCCTGGCCGCGCTCGAGCACACAAGCCAGCACGTCCATCTCGACCTGTTCACCCTCGACGTACTGGCGCGCCTGTATGCGCCGGATCGCGGCGATCTGGTCGCGCAGCTGGGCCGCCTGCTCAAATTCCAGGCGCGCGCTGGCCGCCTCCATGGCCTGCCCCAATTCGTCCACCAGCTCGGTGCTCCGGCCTTCCAGGAACAGGGCCGCGCGCCGCACCGTGGCGTCGTATTCGCGGGTTGGCACCAGGCCCACGCAAGGCGCGCTGCAGCGTCCTATCTGGTGCTGCAGGCAGGGCCGGCTGCGGTTGCGGAAGACGCTGTCCTCGCAGCTGCGCAGCTTGAACAGCTTGAACATGAGGTCCAGGGTCTCGCGCACCGCGCCCGAGCTGGTGAAAGGTCCGAAATAACGTCCCGGCACCGACCGCGGCCCACGCTGGTAGGCCAGCCGCGGCCAGGTCTCGTCGGTGAGCACGATGTGCGGGTAACTCTTGTCGTCGCGCAGGAGCACGTTGTAGCGCGGCCTCAGCGACTTGATCAGCTGGTTCTCGAGGATCAGCGCCTCGCTTTCGGTGCGGGTGATCGTGACGTCGATGCCGGCGATCTGCGCCACCATCAGGGCAATGCGCCGCGACGGCTGGTCCTTGAGGAAATAACTGGCGACGCGCTTTTTCAGCGAGGCCGCCTTGCCGACGTAGAGCACCGAGCCGTCGGCGGCGAGCATGCGGTAGACACCCGGCGCCGGGGTCAGCCGCCGGACGAAGGCCTTGCCGTCGAATTCCCCGGCTTGCGCCGGCCCGTCGGTCATTCGCCGATCGGCAGCCGGCCCAACTTGCCGGTGCCCAGGTCGTAGCGCAGCACTTCGTGCGCGCCGGAGTTGGCGATCCACAGCGAACCCGGCGCAGCCGCCAGCGCCGCCGGTTGTTCGAGCTGTTGCGGCAGCGCGTGCGTGCTGACGTCGCCACCGCCCAGCCTCAGGCGACGCAGGCTGCCGTTGTACGTATCGGCGATCCAGAGAACCGGACTTGCGGGGTCGAGCGCGATCGCCAGCGGATACTGCAGGCGAGCTTCCCTGCGCTGGCCGTCCTGGTCGCCAAACTCGTACAGTCCCTGCCCCACCAGCGTCTGCACCTGCCCCTGGGTGATCTGCAGGGAACGGATGGCGGAGCTGGCGGCGTCGGCGATATAGAGGGTCTGCTGCACCTGGGCCAGCGCCGCCGGGTGGGCGAACATCGCACCGCGGGCGGGCCCGTCGGCGATGCCCAGTTCGCCGGAGCCGGCGGTTAGCTTGAGCCGGCCCTGCCCGAGTTCGTATTCCCAGACCTGGTTGGCGCCGGCCATGGCGATGTAGATGCGGTCGAGGTTGCCCACCACGTCCCAGGGTTGGTTCAAGGGCAGTTCCGAGGCCTTGCCGCTGCCTTCGCGCGGCGTGCCCGGGAGTCCCGTTCCGGCCAGGGTTTCGACCACGCCGTCGAGCAGGCGGATGCGACGAAGGGCGTGGTTGCCGGTGTCGGCCACGTACAGCGATTCGCGGACCAGGCACAGGCCACGCGGATGCCGGAACGCGGCGTCTTCCGGGGCGCCGTCCACCAGGTCGCCGTGGCCGGTGCCGAACTCGCGCAATACCCGGCCCGAATGTGTGCACTCGAGGATGCGGTGATGGCCGGTGTCGGCCACGTAGAGGTGGTTCTCGCCGACCGCCAGGCCGGACGGGAACGACAGCGGCAGCCGGGCCTCGGCGCCGAGCCGGCGCGTCTGCTCGGCCTGCACCAGGGCACCGCCGGTTTCCTCCATCAGGCCCTGGATGGCCGTTTCCAGCCGGCCGGCCTGGTCGTCGCCGGTGAACAGCTCGCGCAGGCGGCCGCGGCTGTCGACCAGCGCCACCGAGGGCCAGGCCTGGATGCCGTAGTGCTGCCAGGTGCTCCAGCCCCGGTCGTTGGCCACCGGAAACGGCAGGCCGAGCCGGTTGGCGGCCTTGAGCACCAGGCGGCCGTCGAGTTCGGAGTCGAAGCGCGGCAGGTGGATGCCGATGAGCGACAGGCCCACCGGGAACTTCGCCTGCAGCCGCAGCAGCTCGCCCAGCAGCGTATGGCAATACGGTGACGCGGCGTTCCAGAACACCAGGCCCAGCACCCGGCCGCGATGGGCTTCGATGCGCTGGGGGTCGGCGTTGAGCCACTGCAGTTGGGCAGGTAGTTCGGGCGCGGCGTGGACGGCGTTCATGGTCGCGGGTTCCGGGGAGTGCTGGGCATTATGCCCCTGAAGCCAAACGACGCAGCAGGCCGTCGGCGGCCTCGCTGGCGAGTTGGCAGACATGGTCGAAATCACGCTCGTGCCCGTAGTACGGGTCGGGTACCTCCCCGCCGCGCGCCACGCCGCACCAATCCAGGACCAGGGCGAGGCGCGAATGTGCCGATGCTGGTGCCAGCGCGCGGACGGCGGCCAGGTTGTCCCGGTCGGCGCAGAGCAGCAGGTCGAAACGCTGGAAGTCGTCGGTTTGGAGCTGCCTCGCGCGCTGGCCCGCGATACCGACGCCGCGTCGCTGCGCGGCGGCGATGGCCCGCGGGTCGGGCGGCTGGCCGGCGTGCCAGCCGCCGGTGCCGGCCGAATCGACGGAGAAGGCAACCGGGCTGTCCGGGCGTCTGTGTGCCGCCCAGCCCTCGAGTAACGGCGAGCGACAGATGTTTCCCATGCAAATAAATAGGATATTCAATTATTTACAACACATTATTCATGTTGTTTGTCATTCATGAGCCGGGCCTCGGCGCGGGCGAGGTCGGCTTCGGTGTCCACGCCCGGTGGGAACGGTACCGGCGTCAACCCGACCGCGATGCGATGGCCCGCCTCCAGCACGCGCAGCTGTTCCAGGGCTTCAAGCTGTTCCAGCTGGCCTGGCGGCAGTTGCGTGAACAGGCGCAGGAAGCCGGCGCGGTAGGCATAGATGCCGATGTGCCGCAGGGCGCTGCCCGCCACCGGTCCGACCCGGTCGCGGGCAAAACGGTCGCGCTGCCAGGGGATCGGGGCCCGGCTGAAATACAGGGCCAGGCCGTTGCGGTCGCGCACCAGTTTCACGGCATTGGGGTCGAACAAGGTGTCGGCATCGAGGATGGGCGCGGCCAGGGTCGCCATCTCGGCCTGCCCGCCGGCCAGCACCTCGGCCACGGCGCGGATGCCCTCCGGCGGCGCGAAGGGCTCGTCGCCCTGCAGGTTCACCACGATGCTGTCGTCGGGCCAGGCCAGTTGCGCGGCGCATTCGGCCAGGCGGTCGGTGCCCGAGGCGTGGTCGGCGCGGGTCATGCACACGCGAAGGGGCTGCCCGGCCAGGGCGTCGGCGATGCGCGGGTCGTCGGTCGCGACCACCACTTCTCGGGCGCCGGCCGCCAGCGCACGTCGCGCGACATGCACGACCATCGGTTCGCCGGCGATCAGTCGCAAGGGTTTGCCCGGCAGCCGCGAGGCGCCGTAGCGGGCGGGGATGGCGACGATGAAATCAGGTGTGCTCACGGGCTGGCTTCCGGGCAAGGGGCTTGCCGCACCCCGGCGAGGCGAAGGTTGATGGCGTCGACGAAGTCTTCGGGCAGCTCGGCGACGGCCGGAACCGCCCAGGTGTCGCGCAGGCCGAAGCCGGAACATTTGACCGCGTCCTTCTCGGTCATCAGCCGCGGCGCCGGTGGGCTGAACTCAAGGTCCCCGGCCCGGTAGGCGTGGTGGTCGGGAAAGGCGTGCTCAAGCACGTCGAGCCCGGCCCCGCGCAGGGCCTGGAAAAACCGCGCCGGGTTGCCGATGCCGGCGATGGCGTGCACCGGTCCGGACGCGAACAGACCCAATGGGCGTGGTTCGCCGGGACCCAGCGGCCGGGCGTCGCCGAGTCGAAGGTCCATGCGCCATTCCCCGTCGGCCGCCTCGCCGCCATTGATTACCCGGAAATCCACCGCGCGGCCCGCCGGTTCGCGCAGGGGGCCGGCGGGCAGGAGCCGGCCATTGCCCAGTCGCCGTTCGCCATCGCGCACTTCGATCTCGACGTCGCGCCCAAGTCGCAGATGCTGCAGGCCGTCGTCGGCAATAACCAGGTTGCAGCCGGCTTCTTCGACCAGGCGGCGGGCGGCGGCGACGCGGTCGCGGTCCACCGCCACCGGCAGGCCGGTCTGCCGGGCGATCAGCAAGGGTTCGTCGCCGCAATCAGCGGGATCCGAGTCGGGTTGCGCCCAGGTCGGGCCGGTGCCGCGCCGGCCATGGCCGCGGCTGGCGATGCCTGGTTTCCAGCCACGGCGCGCCAGTGCCCGGGCCAGGCCGATGGCCAGCGGGGTTTTGCCGGCGCCGCCGGCGACGAGGTTGCCGATGACGAGCACCGGCACCGGCAGCCGTTCCACCGGCCGCGCACCACGGGCGTAGGCCGCCTGGCGCCGGCGCACCAGCGCGCCATAGATCCGCGACAGCACGTCCAGCACCGGGCCGGGCGCCACGTCGCCGTACCAGCGTCGCAGCAGCCAGCGCTCGAGCGCCGCTTTCACCCGGCCTCCGGCTCGCGGAACTGCATGCGGTGCAGGTGGGCGTAGAGCCCGCCCTTCGCCAGCAGGCTGGCATGCGTGCCCTGCTCCACCAGCCGGCCGCCGTCGAGCACCAGCACCTGGTCGGCGTGTTCGACCGTGGACAGGCGATGGGCGATGACCAGGGTGGTCCGGTCCGGGATGAGCCGGTTCAGCGCGTCCTGCACGAGTCGTTCGGACTCGGTGTCGAGCGCGGCGGTGGCTTCGTCCAGGATCAGGATCGGCGCGTCCTTGAGGATCGCCCGGGCGATGGCCAGGCGCTGGCGCTGGCCGCCGGAAAGCAGGCCGCCGTTTTCGCCGATGCTGGCCTGCATGCCACCGGGCAGGCGCTCGATGAACTCGAGCGCATTGGCCGCTTCGGCCGCGGCGCGGATGCGTGCATCGTCGGCGCCGGCGTCTGCACCGTAGGCGATGTTGGCGGCGATGGAGTCGTCGAACAGCATCACCCGCTGCCCGACCATGGCGACCTGACGGCGCAGGTCGGCCAGGCGGTAGTCGCCGACCGCATGTCCATCCACGCGCACCTCGCCCTGGCTGGCCTCGTAAAAACGCGGCAGCAGGCGGATAAGGGTGGACTTGCCGCTGCCCGAGCGGCCAACGATGGCGGTGACCGTGCCCGGTGCCGCACGGAAGCTGATACCCGCCAGCGCCGGCGTGTCCTGCCCCGGATAAGTGACGCTGACGTCGCGGAATTCGACGTCGCCGTGGGCCCGCGCCAACGGGCGCCGGCCGTTGTCGGCCTCGTCGGCCTCGTCGAGGATGTAGAACAGGCGGTCGGCCGCGGCGACGCCGCGCTGCACGACGCTCTGCACGTTGGCGATGCGCTTGAGCGAAGGCAGCATCGCCATCATCGAGGTCAGGATGGCCACGAAACTGCCGGCGGTCATGCGGCCCTCGCTGGCCTCGTGGCCGGCCACCAGCAGGATGACCGCCAGTGCCACCGCGGCCAGGGTCTGCACCAGCGACGACGCGCCTGCGCGGGTGGCTTCGACCTTCACGCCCAGGCGCAGGTTCTGGCCGATCAGCTTTCGGTAACGGGAAAGTTCGGACTCCTGGGCGCCGTAGACCTTTACTTCCTGCTGGGCGGAAAGCGCCTGTTCGGCGATCTGCGCCATGGATGCCACGCCGTCCTGGATGCCGCGGTTGATGCGCCGGTAGCGCCGTCCCACCACGGCCGAGATGCCGCCGATCAGGGGCGCCAGCACCAGCATCACCACGGTCACCCGTGGGCTGTACCAGAACATCACCGCCAGCAGCGCGATGATCGTCAGCGTGTCGGTGAGGATGGTCTTGAGCGCGTCCGAGCTGGCCTGGGTGACCTGCTCGGTGTCGTAGTTGAGGCGCGAGACCATGGCCGGCACCGGCTCACGGTCGAAGCGTTCGCTGGGCAGGCGCAGGTACTTGGCGAGGATGTCCTCGCGCAGGTCGCGCACGACGCTGCGACCGGTCCGGGCCATGCCGTAATCGGTGGCGAAGGTGGCGAACCCGCGCACGACGAACAGGCTGACGATGGCCAGCGGGATGGTCCAGCGCATGCCTTCGTTCTGGGCGACGAAGGTTTCGTCGACGATGGGCTTCATCATCCAGGTGAAGGCCGCCGCCGCGCCGGCCTCGAACACCATGCCGATGCCCGCCGCCACCAGCAGCGGCCAGTAGCGCCGGGCGCGCTTGAGCAGCCGCCGGTAGACGACCCAGGCCGGGGTTTCGGAACTCAAGGCGTGGCCTCGGGCGTGGTGGCGAGATTGATGCGGGTGAAACCCAGCTGGCCCAGGCTGTCCATCACCGTCACGAGGTGCTGGGTCTGGGACCGGGCATCGGCTCGCACGACGATCTGGCGGGTGCGGTCGGCGCCGGCTTCGCTGGCCAGGCTGGCGCGCAGCGAGGCGGGGTCGGTCTTGAGCACTTCGCTGTTGCCGATGAAGATGCGGCCATCGGCATCGATCAGCACGGTCAGTGGCTGCTCGACCTGGACTTCGGTGCGCGAGTCGGTCTTGGGCAGCACGATCTTGAGCGCGGAGCGATGGTCGAAGGTGGTGGTGACCACCAGGAAGATGATCAGGCAGAACACCACGTCGATCAGCGAGACGAGGCTGATCTCCGGTTCATCGGGTATCCGGCCGGTACTGAGTTTCACGCCTTGCTCCGCTTGGTGGCGCGCGGCGGCTTGCCCGGGCTTGCCGAAGGCTCCTCCTCCAGGGCATCGAGCAGGGCCGTCGCCTGCTGCTCCATATCGACCACGTAGCCCGTGATCCGGCCGCGCAGGTAGCGATGGAAGATGACCGCCGGAATCGCCACGCACAGGCCGGCCGCCGTCGATATCAGGGCCTGGCCGATGCCGCCGGCCAGGCGGTTGGCATCACCGACGCCGGCGGTGAGGATGTCCAGGAACATCTCGATCATGCCGAACACGGTGCCCAGCAGGCCCAGCAGCGGTGCCACCGCGGCGATCGTGCCCAGGGTGTTGAGGAAACGTTCCATGCGGTGGGCGACATGCCGGCCCACGTCCTCGATGCGTTCCTTGATGATCTCGCGGGGGCGATGACGCACGTCCAGCCCCGCGGCCAGCAGTTCGCCCAGCGGCGAGTTCCGGCGCAGGATGTCGATGTGCTTGGGGTCGAGCTGGCGGCCGCGGGCCCAGTCACGGACTTCTTCGCCCAGGCCGTCGGGCAGCACTTCCCTGCGCCGCAGGCTCCAGAAACGCTCCAGGATGATGGCCAGCGCCAGCACCGCCAGCGCGATGATCGGCGCCATCACCCAGCCGCCTGCCTTGATCAGTTCCAGCACGCCTCACCTATGCCGTTGGGGGGGATCGATAGCATAGCCTGTGCCGCCAGCCGGGGCATCGCGCCAATACCGGGGGCGGTCCGCGCGAAGCCGCTCGAGCACCTGCACGCCGCTGCGACCGAGGCGCAGGCGCACGGCGCCCGACGCGGCGCTGTCCAACAACGGCGTGCCATAACGATCGTACCGATCCAGGACAATCTGATTGGGCAGGCCGAAACGGTTGTGGTGCCCCACCGGCAGCAGCCCCAGCGTGGGTCGCACCGCGGCAAGGAAGTCCAGGCTCGAGGACGTGTCGCTGCCGTGGTGTGGCACCACCAGCACATCGCTGCGCACCTGCCGGGCGGGGAGTCTGGCCAGTCGCGCTTCAACATGCCGCCCGATGTCGCCGGGAAGCAGCGCGACCTGCCCGGCCGCTTCGATCCGCAGCACGCAGCTGCTGTCGTTGCGCAGGTAGGGGAAACCTGGCGTCGGGTGCAGCCAGGTGAATTCCACGCCGTCCCAGTGCCAGCCCTGCCCGGCCAAGCAGGCCTGCATGCCCGGTCGGGCCCAGGCCGCCGGCGCGATGATCCGGCCCACGGGCAGGCCGGCGCGCACGGCGTCGACGCCGCCGGCGTGGTCGTTGTCGCCGTGGCTGATCACCAGGGCATGCAGGTGGCGCACCCCGAGCGCACGCAGCGCCGGCAGCACCGCCGCTTCGCCGAAGTCCATGCCGCGTGGCGGCGCCGGGCCGGCGTCGTAGAGCAGCACGTGGCGCTGGGTCAGCACCACCAGGGAAAGCCCCTGCCCCACGTCCACCATCAGCAGGTCGGCTTCGCCCGGCCCGGGCCGGTCCATGGCCGGCCAGAGCAGCGGCAGGAACAGCAGCGCCGCCAGCGGCTTGCCGGGTACGCCGCGGGGCAGCAGGAGCCAGAAGGCACCGGCCAGGGCCAGGACCAGGCTGGCCGGCGCCGGCTCGGGCAGCCAGGCCAGCGCAGCGGGCCAGCCCGCCACCCACTCCAGGCCCAGCCAAAGCCAGTGCATGAGCGTGGCCGCTGCCTGCCAGGCCAGGGCGGCCGCGCTTTCATGCAGCGGATGCAGCAAGAGCCCGAGCAGGGCCAGGGGCACCACGCCCAGGCTGATCCAGGGGATGCCGACCAGGTTCACCAGCGGCGCCGGCAGCGACGCCTGGCTGAAGAACCAGGCGCCGACGGGCAGGAGCCCCAGCATCGCCACCGCCTGGGCCCCGACGAAGGGGCGCCACCACCCCTGGCCCGGCCCGGCGGGCAGGCACCACAGCAGCCAGGCGACGCCGAGATAGCTGAGCCAGAAGCCCGGCGAGAGCACGGCCAGTGGATCGGCCAGCAGGACCGCGATCGTCGCCAGGGCCAGCGACTGGCCATTGCCCTGGGGGCGGCGCAGCAGTCGTGCCAGCACGACCACGGCGATCATCAGTGCGGTGCGAACCGTGGGCAGGGCGAATCCCGCCAGCGCCGTGTAGGCCAGCGACAGCGCCAGGGCCAGCACCGCGGTGCCCAGCGGCCGGGGCCAGCGCCGCGCCAGGAAGGGCAAGAGGCGCCACAGCCCCTGCCCCAGCAGCGCGCCGAAACCGGCGACCAGGCCGACGTGGAAACCGGAAATGGCGATCAGGTGGGTCAGGCCCGTGGCGCGCAATACCGCCCAGTCGTGGTCAACCAGGCCGCGGGTGTCGCCCAGGGCCAGGGCCTGCACGAATCGGGCGCGGGCGTCGGGCACCGCTTCCGATATCGCCGCCGACAGGGCCTCGCGGCGGCGATCCAGGACCTGCAGCGTCGCCGGCGGGCCCCTGCGCTGCCCCTCGACGACGTAGCCGGTGGCGGCCAGCCGGCGTTCCAGTGCCCGGCGTTCAAGGTCGAAGCCGCCCGGGTTGAGCACGCCGCGCGGTGGCCGCAGGCGCACGGTCAACTGCCACCGGCTGCCGGCCTGGATAGCCGGCAGGCTTTCGCCGGGACGGACGTACCAGCCCAACTGCAGTCGCCGGCCGGCCAGGGCTGCGGCGGGGCCCTCGCCGGTTTCGACGGTGAAGGCGAAGCGCCTGGCGTGCTCGCCCGCCTCGGGCAGGCCGGTCACGTACCCTCGGAGCCGCAGTTCGGTGCCCGACAGCGCATCGGGCAGACGCAATGAAAGCGAATGCGCGCCGTGGGCGCAGGCCAGGCCGACGCCAACCAGGCCGGCGCCAAGCCAGCGCCATCGCGTGGCCGAGCACCATAGTCGCAACCCACAAAATGACCAGGCCAGGACGAGCGCCGGCCCAGGCAGGCTGGCCAGCCCCTGCACCCACACGACACCGGCCAGCAGGGCAGCCGCGGCTCCGGGCCCGAAGGGCGCCGGCGCCGGGGCGCGCTGGCCCGGCAACTCAGTCCCCGGTGGCGGGTCGCAGTTGTCCCTGGGTCAGTTCCAGGGTCCGATCCAGTCGCCGCGCCAGGCGGCGATCGTGGGTCACCATGACCAGGGCGGTGCCCAGGTCGCGGTTGAGTTCAAGCAGCAGATCGAACACCGTGGCGGCGGTTTTTTCGTCGAGGTTGCCGGTGGGCTCGTCGCCCAGCACGCAGGCCGGGCGTGCGACCAGGGCGCGCGCCACGGCGGCGCGTTGGCGTTCGCCGCCCGAGAGTTCGCCCGGCTTGTGGCCCAGGCGATGGCTCAGGCCCACGCGTTCGAGCAGGGCCTGCGCGACGGGCCGTGCGGAGCCATCGCGGTCGCCGCGGATCAGCAGCGGCATCATGACGTTCTCGAGCGCGGTGAATTCCGGCAGCAGGTGATGGAACTGGTAGACGAAGCCCAGGGCGCGGTTGCGCAGCAGCCCGCGCTCGCGCTCGCCCAGGGACGACATGCGCTGGCCGGCGACGTGCACCTCGCCCGAACTGGCGCTGTCCAGGCCACCGAGCAAGTGCAGCAGCGTGCTCTTGCCGGCACCGGAGGCGCCGACGATGGCGACGGTCTCGCCGCGGTGCACGGACAGTTCCAGGCCGTCGAAAACGGGCGTGCGCAGGTCCCCTTCCTGGTAGGTCTTGCCCAGGTTCTCGCAGCGGATGACGACGTCGTTCATGGGCTCATTCATAGCGCAGCGCCGTGGCGGGATCGGTGCGCGAAGCGCGCCAGGCCGGGTAAAGGGTGGCCAGCAGGCAAAGTACGAAGGCAACGCAGGCAATCATCAGCACGTCCATCGGATCGACCAGGGTCGGCACGCCGCTGATGTAATAAACATCCGAGGGCATCAGCTCGGTCTGCGTGGCGTTCTCGATGTAACGCACGATGTTCGACAGGTTGCTGGCCAGCAGCACGCCGCTGGCCACGCCGATGCCGATGCCCAGCAGGCCGATCACCATGCCCTGCACGATGAACACCCGCATCACCGAGCCGGGCGACATGCCCAGGGTCCGCAGGATGGCGATGTCGGACTGCTTGTCCTGCACCAGCATCACCAGCGAGGAGACCAGATTGAAGGCGGCGATGGCGATCACCAGCGACAGCAGGATGAACATGACCGTCTTCTCGAGCTTGAGCGCCCGGAAGAAGTTGGCGTTGTCCCGGGTCCAGTCGCGCACGCGGTAATTGCCCTGCATCCGGTCGGCCAGGTCGCGTGCCACCGGCCAGGCGTCCCACAGGTCGACCAGCTTGAGGCGCACGCCGCTGACGCCGTCGCCCATGCGGCCCAGGCGCTGGGCGTCATTGAGATGCACGAGGGCCATGCCCAGGTCGAATTCCTGCGCGCCGGCCTCGAAGACACCGACCACTTCGAAGCGCCGCGCCCGGGGCATGGCGCCGAGCGGCGTGACCGTGGCTTCGGAGATGTAGACGTTGACCGAATCACCAACGCCGACTCCCAGCAGCAAGGACAGTTCGCGGCCCAGGATGATGCGGTATTCCCCGGCCTGCAGGTCGTCGAGGCGGCCCTGGACCATCTTGTCGGCGAGTTCGGAAACCTGGGGCTCGAGCGCGGGCAGCACGCCGCGGATGATCGCCCCACGACGCGAGCGGCCCTGCAGCAGTGATTCGGTTTCCACGTAGGGGGCGGCGCCAACGACGCGCGGATCTTCGCCGGCGAGCTCGACCGCGCGTGGCCAGTCCTGCAGGGGTCCGCCGATGCCGGAAACGGTGGCATGCGCCACCATGCCGAGGATGCGGTCGCGAAGTTCCTGCTGGAAACCACTCATCACCGAAATGGTGGTGATCAGGGCCATCACGCCGATGATGATCCCCAGGATCGAAGCCATCGAGATGAAGGAAATGAAGCCGTTGCGACGTTTTGCCCGCAGGTAGCGCAGGCCGATGGCGAGGGAGAGGTTTGGGAGCATGGGGGCCTAGGCTGCCATGGATGGCAGGTGGATTCCGGAACGGGGGCTGACGGACCCGGCGAGACGAAGCCGGCGACGGTCAGGGGCGGACAGCGTATCGGGCCACCAGCTGCGCGACCAGAGGCGGCCGCCGGCCGTCCGGGCCTGGATGCACAGCAGGGGTCCCCTTTCGCACAGGGTCGGTCGCTGGAGCACCTGTTTCCCGCCCCGGGTGTCGTGCACCACCAGCGTCGGACCTTGCCAGTCCAGGCGCAGTACAGGCCGCAGGGCCTCGCGCCGGGCCAGGGCCAGGCCCGTCAGGGCCGCGACCACCGCCAACAGCGGCTTGAACGGACCCTGCAGGTTGCTCGCCATCACACAGAGCGCCGACAGTGTCGCCATGGCGCACAAGGCGCCCACCAGCCAAGCCGAGGGTCGCCAATCAATGTGGCAGGGCAAGGATGCGTTCGACGATCGTGGCAAGTCCGGTGTCCTCCGGGCGCTCACGGCCCATGAACCAGCGCCAGAGCTTATCGTCCTCGGTGTCCATCAGACGTAGGAACAAGGCTCGTTCCGATTCATCGGCGGCCGCCCAGCGGCCGTCGAGATAACGCAGCATCAGCTGGTCGAGTTCGCGCATGCCGCGCCGGCAGCGCCAGCGCAGCCGGCGAAGCTCGGGGTCTTCGCTCACAGAATCCCGGCCAGCAGCACGCCCCACAGCACCACCAGCACCAGGCCACCGCTCACATAGGCCAGGAAGCGGTGCCTGACCTTGTTGTAGCTGCAGTGGATGGCGCTGTGCACCACCCGCAGGGCCACGAACGCCCAGGCCAGGCCCACCGTCAGCGGCGAAGCCAGGTCCATCTGAACGCCCACGACCAGCGCCAGGTAAAACAGCACCGGGAGTTCGAACAGGTTGCGGAAGTTGTCCGCGGCACGGCTGTCCTTCAGGCGCGCGGCCATCTGGGCGGACGTGGCCACTGCCTGGGGATGGATGCGCTCGCGCGCCAGTTGGCCCAGGCGCTCGGCACCCATGCGGCCCATCACGACGAACGTGAGTGCGGCCATGGCAAAAGCTGGCATGAGCAGGTCGCGTGATTCCATCTCAGGCACCCCTCCGCTGAAGCATCAGCTTCTTGATTTCGCCGATCGCTCGCGCCGGGTTCAGGCCCTTCGGACAGGTGCGTGCGCAGTTCATGATGGTGTGGCAGCGATAGAGCTTGAACGGATCCTCGAGGTCGTCCAGGCGGGCGCCCGTGTCTTCGTCGCGCGAATCGACGATCCAGCGGTAGGCCTGCAGGAGCACGGCCGGACCCAGGTAACGGTCGCCGTTCCACCAGTAGCTCGGGCAGCTGGTCGAGCAGCAGGCGCACAGGATGCACTCGTACAGACCGTCGAGCTTGGCCCGGTCTTCCTTGGACTGCAGGCGCTCCTTGGCTGGTGCCGCGCTCTGCGTGCGCAGCCAGGGCTTGATCGACGCGTACTGGGCGTAAAAATGCGTCAGGTCCGGCACCAGGTCCTTCACCACCGGCATGTGCGGCAGCGGGTAGATCGGCACTTCCTTCTTTCCGCAGTCTTCGATGGCCTTGGTGCAGGCCAGGGTGTTGGTGCCGTCGATGTTCATCGCGCAGGAGCCGCAGATGCCCTCGCGGCAGGACCGGCGAAAGGTCAGCGTGGGGTCGATTTCGTTCTTGATCTTGATCAGCGCGTCCAGGACCATCGGCCCGCACGCGTCCATGTCGACCTCGTAGGTGTCGGTGCGCGGGTTGGCGCTGTCGTCCGGGTTCCAGCGGTAGACCTTGAAGGTGCGCACGTTCTTCGCGCCCTGGGCCGCGAAGTGCTTGCCCTTGCCGACCTTGGAATTCTTGGGGAGGGTGAACTCAGCCATTTTCGGTTATCCAGGAGTCAGTAGGTGCGGGCCTTGGGCGGGACGACGTCCACGTCCTTGCTCAGCGTGTACATGTGCACCGGGCGATAGTCGAGGCGGGTCTGGCCCGCGTCGTCCACCCAGCACAGGGTGTGCTTGTGCCAGTTCTGGTCGTCGCGATCGGAGAAATCCTCGCGGGCGTGGGCGCCACGCGACTCCTTGCGGTTCTCCGCCGACACCATGGTGGCCACGGCCTGGCCCAGCAGGTTCTGCAGTTCCAGGGTCTCGATGAGATCGGAATTCCAGACCATCGACCGGTCGGAGACGCGCACGTCGGCGAAGGAAGCCTGCACTTCGCTGATCTTCTGCACGCCCTCGAGCAGGGTTTCGCCGGTGCGGAAGACCGCGGCGTTGTTCTGCATCACCTGCTGCATGTTGTCGCGGATGACCGCCGTGGGCGTGCTGCCGCTGGCGTTGCGCAGCTTGTCGAGGTTGGCCAGGGACTTGTCGCAGGCCGACGGCGCCAGCGACCTGTGCGGCGCGCCGGGCTTGATGGTTTCGGCACAGCGGTTGGCCACCGCCCGGCCGAACACCACCAGGTCGAGCAGCGAGTTGGACCCCAGGCGGTTGGCGCCGTGCACCGACACGCAGGCCGCTTCGCCGATGGCGTACAGGCCTTCGACGACGGTGTCCGGGTTGCCGTTCTTCAGGGTGACCACTTCGCCGTGGTAGTTGGTCTGCAGGCCGCCCATGTTGTAGTGCACGGTCGGCAGCACCGGGATCGGCTGCTTGGTCACGTCGACGCCGGCGAAGATCTTTGCGGTCTCGGCGATGCCCGGCAGCTTCTCGTGGATGTCGGCCGGGTTGAGGTGGGTGAGGTCGAGATGGATGTGGTCCTTCTTCGGGCCGACGCCGCGGCCTTCGCGGATCTCGATGGTCATCGAGCGCGACACCACGTCGCGCGAGGCCAGGTCCTTGGCGTTGGGCGCATAACGTTCCATGAAACGCTCACCCGCCGAATTGCGCAGGATGCCGCCTTCGCCGCGCACGCCTTCGGTGATCAGGCAGCCGGCGCCGTAGATGCCGGTCGGATGGAACTGCACGAACTCCATGTCCTGCAGCGGCAGGCCGGCACGCAGGGCCATGCCGCCGCCGTCGCCGGTGCAGGTATGGGCCGAGGTGGCGCTGAAGTAGGCGCGACCATAACCGCCGGTGGCCAGAACCGTGCCCTGGGCGCGGAACAGGTGCAGCTCGCCGGTGCTCATGTCGAGCGCGAGTACGCCGCGGCAGGCGCCCTCCTCGTCCATGATCAGGTCAAGCGCGAAATATTCGATGAAGAACTCGGCCGAATGCGCCAGCGACTGCTGGTAGAGCGTGTGCAGGATGGCGTGGCCGGTGCGGTCGGCGGCGGCGCAGGTGCGCTGGGCGGTGCCCTTGCCGTAGTGCGTGGTCATGCCGCCGAAGGGGCGCTGGTAGATCTTGCCGTCCTCGGTGCGCGAAAACGGCACGCCCTGGTGCTCGAGTTCGATGATCGCCGGGATGGCCTCGCGGCACATGTATTCGATCGCGTCCTGGTCGCCCAGCCAGTCCGACCCCTTGATGGTGTCGTAGAAGTGGAAGCGCCAATCGTCCTCGCCCATGTTGCCCAGCGCGGCGGAAATGCCGCCCTGCGCCGCCACGGTGTGCGAACGGGTCGGGAAGACCTTGCTGATGCAGGCGGTCTTGAGGCCCTTCTGGGCCAGGCCGAAGGTGGCGCGCAGGCCGGCACCGCCGGCACCGACGACGACCATGTCGTACTTGTGTTCGTGGATCTTGTAGGCGGACGTCATGGCGTTCTCAGGCTGTGAAGACGATGCGGCCAATGGCCAGCAGGGAGGCGATGGCGGCGATGGCGAAGGCGAACTTGACGATCACCTGCAGCAGCAGCTCGGCGCCGCCGTGCACGTAGTCCTCGATGACCACCTGCAGGCCCAGGCGGGCGTGCCAGAACAGCGACAGCACGAAGGCGGTCAGCACGATGGCGGTGAGCGGCTGCGAGAGCACAGTGCGGACCCGTTCCTGGTCGGCGCCGATGAGGCCAACCATCAGGATGACGAACCAGGGGCCCATCAGGAGCAGGGCGACGGCGCTGAGGCGCTGGTGCCACCAGTGGCTGGTGCCGTCCTTGGCCGAACCCAGGCCCTTGGCACGGGCGAGCGGATTGCGAAGGCTCATGCCGCGCCCCCCATGGACAGGCCGGCCCACCACAGCCCGGCGGTGATCAGCACGGCCAGCACCAGCACCGCGTAGCCGCTGGCATAGGCCTTGGGAATGTCGTAGCCGTAGCCGGCGTCCCAGGCGAGGTGCCTGATGCCGTTCAACAGGTGATAGACCAGGCAGGCCGACAGCGCGAAAAGCGTAATCCTTCCGACCATCGAAGCCAGGGCTGCCCGGGCGAGCTCAAAGGTTTCGGCGCCGCCGGCAACCGCCACCAGCCAGGCGGCGAACAGCAGCGCGCCAAGCGCCAGCACCACGCCGGTGGCACGGTGCAGGATGGACATCGTGGTGGTCAGCTGCGGCTTGTAGACCTGCAGGTGCGGGGACAGGGGTCGTTCTTGCGTCGCCATGGGCTGCGCTCGTCGGTTGGAGTGGGAAGGATGCCCTGCCGGATGTCGGCGTGGCGTCAGAAGTCGATGCAGCGGCCGTTCTTCTCCCAATCGCCGTAGCGCGTGGGGTCGGGACCGTCGCGTCCGCCGATTTCCTCGGGGGGCGCCGTGCCGGCCGGGGTTTCGGGGCGGGTGCGGGTATCGCCTATGATGCGCGGCTCCGAGGACATCTGAACATGTTAAGTCCCACCCCCATGTCGTTCAAGCCAAATCCTGCTCCGGGCACCTGCCCCACCCTGCCCGGCATCGGCCTGTTGCGTGTCGCCGGGCGCGATGCAGCGGCGTTCCTGCAGGCCCAGGCGATGAACGACGTGGTCGCGCTCTTGCCGGCGCGATGGCACTGGAATGGCCTGCTGACGCCAAAAGGCCGCGTGATTGCGCTGTTTGCGCTGCTCCGCGAGGCCGACGACCAGTTCCTCATGGTGCTGCCCGACTTCGCCGCCGCGGAGATGGCCGCACACCTGCAACGTTTCGTTTTCCGCAGCAAGCTGGACCTGCTGCCGCTGGAAAACTGGCGTGCCTGCGCGGGGCCGGCACCGACGGGCCCGGATCGCGCCCTGGCCAGCGGCGACAGTCTGACCGGCTGGGTGCTGGACCTGTCCGGTGAAGGTGCCGACCGCGGCCTGTGGCTGCTGCCCGCCGGGGATCCGGCCATCGCCACCGAAGACCCGGCGACCTCCCGGAGCTGGCGCCAGGCCGACCTGGCGCACGGCCTGCCCCGGCTCCCCGCGGACCAGCGCGAAGCCTGGACCCCGCAGATGCTGTCGCTCGACCGGCTCGCGGCGTACAGCCTGAAGAAGGGCTGTTACCCCGGACAGGAAATCGTCTCGCGCACCCACTACCTGGGCCAGGCCAAGCGGACCATGGCGCGGCTCCGGGCCGACCCTGCCCCGCCCGCCGGCAGCCCGGTCCAGGATGGGCAGGGCCGGGAGCTGGGCAGCGTGGTCTGCGTGGACGGCGACGAGCTGCTGGCGGTGCTGGCCGCCACGCCGGACACCGACGGCTTGACTGCCGCCGGCCAGGGGCTGGCCCGCCTGGAACTGCTGAACGGACTCGCTCGCTGAAGCCCGGCTCGCCTTGGCCCATGGGCGTTTGTCTGTTATACCCGCCTCCACAGGGAGGAACAGATCATGATGCTCAAGAAATGCTTGCTGGCCGCGGCCATCGCCTTCACGGCGGCGCCTGCGCTGGCCGCGGACTACACGCTTGCGGTCGAGCCCAACTACCCACCGGCCCAGGCCGAGATGGTCTACCAGCCGTTGCTCGATTACCTTTCGGCGTCCACCGGCCATACCTTCCGGCTCAAGACGGCGTCGAACTACCACGTGTACTGGCGCGATCTGCGCGCCGGCATGAAGGTTGACTTCGCCTTCGAGGAAGCCCACTTCGCCGGCTACCGCATGGGCCGCCTGGGCTTCACGCCGCTGGTGCGCACGCTTGAACCGACGCGCTACTCGCTGCTTGCCGACGCGGTGGTTGCCGATGAAGGCACCAGCGGGCTGATTGGCCGACCGGTGGTGTCGATGCCTTCGCCCAGCATGGGTTACCTGCTGATGCTGGAAATCTACCGCAATCCGATTGCCGCACCCGAGATCAAATCGGTGGGTACCGGCTGGCGCGATGGCGTGGAAATGATCTTCTCGCAGGAAACCGACGCGGCGATGGTGCCCAACTACATCGCCCAGCTGTACCCGAACCTGGTGGTCGTTTCGGAATCGCGCGAGTTCATCGGCCGTACGCTCAGCGCCGCCGGCACCGTGCCGTCCGACGTGCAGGATGCGGTCGAGGAAGCGATGCTGAAGCTGCACGAAGACCCGGGCTCCTACGAGGTGCTGGTCGAGCTGGGCGCCACCCAGTTCGTGGACGCGCCGTCGGCGGACTACACCAACAGCGAGAGCCTGCTGGCCGGCGTGTTCGGCTACAAGGCGCGCCCGGCCGCGCCGGTGGTCGAGGAAGAGCCCGAACCCGAAGCCATTGACCTCGACTCCATCAGCGACGAGGACCTGGGCGGGCTGGAAGTCACCGCGGACAACTGATCCGCCCCGCACGGCCGCCCGGCATCGCGCCGGGCGTGCCGGCGGTATCAGCCCGCTTCGAAGTGGATGATGTCGCCGCTGTTGGCGGCGAAGCTCTGCCCCAGGCTGATCGCGCCCGCCTTTCGCAGGTGTACTTCGTCACGATGCAGCTTGAGCTCGTCGTCCTCGCCCACGCGCACGAAGGTGCCATTCGTGGACCGGTCGGTCAGCATGAAGTGGCCGCGCTTGTACTCCACCATCGCGTGGGTGCGGCTGACCCAGTCGGCCTCCACCACCAGCTGGTTGCCCGGTTCGCGCCCCATCAGGAAAGGTTCGGAATCGGGCCGTAGCTCGATGGTCTCGCCGCGGTGCCTGAGCCGCAGCACCGACTCGTCGGCCGCGTCTTCCTTGCCGCCGCCCCGCGGCCCCGCCTGCACCATGGTCATGCCGGAGGTGTCCTCCTGCCAGACCAGGTCGACGATGGCGATGGGCAACAGCTTGCCGCTGACCCGCGCCTTGCCCAGGCTGCGCGCCTCGGGCACCTTGCCGGCAAGGCCATCGAAGGTCGCGGCGGTGGTGACCACCTGTTCCCGCTTGGCCAGCGATGCCATGCGTGCCGCGACGTTCACCGCATCGCCGTAGACGTCGCCGTCGGCTTCCTCCAGGGCTTCGCCGTGGTGCAGGCCGATCCGCACGGCCAGGTTGTCGCGCACGAACACCAGGTCCCGCGCCAGCCGCCGCTGCATGTCGCAGGCGGCAAGCACGCCGTTGATGGCGCGCGGGAAGGTGCACATGATTTCGTCGCCGATGGTCTTGATGACCCGGCCGCCATGCTGGGCGCAGACGCCCGACAACGCGTCGAGAACCAACGCGATCAGGCGCCGCGCCTCGACGTCGCCCTTGTTCTCGAAAAGGCGCGTACTGCCGCTGACGTCGGCGAACAGGATGGTCTGGGGCCGGGACTGGCTCATGACGTAGGGAACGATATCAGGGAATCTGCGCGGCCATCGCCACGATGTCGTCGTCCGAGGGAATGACCAGGAAGGCGGCGCCGGCCAGCGGCGTATAGGTGTCCTCGCCGACCACGCGCCGCAGGGGCTTGGCGCCCTGCCCGGCCTCGACCACGGCGGTGATGATGCCTTCGCCGACGCCGGCCGAGCGCCGCCCCTCGTCCACCACCAGGATGCGTTTGCATTCGCCGGCATGGCGGGCGATGGCCTCGGCGTTGAGTGGCTGCAGCCAGCGCAGGTCCACCACGCGGACCTTCCAGCCCTTCCCGGCCTCGATCCGGCGGGCGGCGCGCAGACTCATCGGAACGCCGTTGCCGAAGCTGAAGATGACCAGGTCGGTCGCTTCCGGGGAATAAACCCGCTCTTCGCCCAGGACCATGGCCTCGCCCGGCGCCGGGTACGTGGTCAGCCACTGGCCGTCGCCCGCTTCGTGGAGATCCTTGGTCATGTAGAGCGCGATCGGCTCGAGGAATGCACAGACGCGTCCGTCCACCTTCGCAAGCGCCATCATCGTGCGCAGCATGGTGGCGGCGTCGTCGCCGCGGCTGGGGCAGCCGACCACCAGGCCCGGGATGTCGCGCAGCGCAGTGATCGAATTGTCGTTGTGGAAATGCCCGCCGAAGCCGCGCTGGTAACCCAGCGAGGCAATGCGCATCACCATCGGGTTGCGGAACTGGCCGTTGGAGAAGAACTGCAGGCTGCAGGCCTCGCCGCGGATCTGGTCGCAGGCGTTGTGGAAATAGGCCAAGTACTGGATTTCCGGCAGCGGCAACAGGCCGACGTTGGCATACCCCTGGGCCAGGCCCAGGATCATGGTCTCGTCGAGCAGGGTGTTGAACACCCGGGCATTGCGGAAGGCCTTGTGCAGGCCCTTGGTGACCGTGTAGACGCCGCCTTTCTGGGCCACGTCCTCGCCGAACAGCAGGGCCTCGGGGTACTGGCAGAACAGGTCGTGCAGGGCCTGGTTGATCTGGATGGCCAGGTGCTTCGGGGGCTGGTTCTCCGGCAGCCGCGCCTCGCTGCCGAACACGGCCAGGCGGCGCTCGCCGAAGTCGCTGCGGGTGGCCTGGGCCTGCACCTTGTCGGGCGTGTACGGCGCCAGCGGCGCCATCACTTCGGCCAGGTCGTCGAGCTTGGGCCGGCGGTCGGCTTCCTCGGCCGCGGCGAAACAGCGCGCCCGCATGGCCTCGTACTTCGCCAGCAGTTCGTCCTTGCCCATCAGGCCCGATTCGAGCGCGATGGCCGCCGAGCGCAGCAGCGGGTCGCTGGCCTCGACCGCCATCAGCTCCTCGAAGCTGCGCCACTCGATCTCGAAGTCGGTGCCGGCGTGGCCCATGATGCGGGTGGTCTGCAGGTGCAGGAAGGTCGGGCGGCGGGTGCGGCGGCAGTGCTCGACCGCGGCCTGGACCTGGCCGTAGCCGCCGGCCAGGTCCAGGCCGTCGGCGAAGAAGTAGTCCAGGCCCGGGCGCTGGCGGAAGGCATTGCCGATCCAGCCGCCCGGGGTTTTCACCGAGATGCCGATGCCGTTGTCCTCGCAGACGAAAAGCACCGGCGCCGGCAGGCGCTGGTAGGCGGTCCACTGGGCGGTGTTGAAGGCGGTCTGTGCGGTGGCATGGTTGCTCGAGGCATCGCCGAAGCTGCACACCGCGATCGAATCATCGGGGATCGGCAGCGCGTGGCCGATGCGCCGCGCCTGTTCGATCGCAATGGCGGTGCCCAACGCCTTGGGCAGGTGCGAGGCGATGGTGGACGTCTGTGGCAACACCCACAGCGGCTTGCTGCCCCAGACCTTGTGGCGGCCACCCGAGATCGGATCGTCCTTGCTGGCCGCAAAGCTCAGGGCCGAGTCCATCACCGGGTCCAGGCCCGGCAGCTTGCGGAAACGCTCGGCCATGAAGCCGCCGGACCGGTAGTGCAGGAAGGCCGGATCGGTGTGGCGGGTGAGCCGCGCCACCATCGCATTGCCTTCGTGTCCCGAGCTGCCGATCGTGTAGAAAACCTTTTGCTGCACGCGCAGCACGCGTGCCATCAGGTCGAGGTGGCGCGACACCAGCTGCGATTCGAACAGTTCCAGGAAATCCTGCGCGCTGCAGTGGCTGCCCTCGAGCACGGCCTCGTCGGGCGCCGGCCGGTGGCCGGGCCGGCCGTCCCAGGCCTTGACGAATTCGACGAAATTGTCGTCGCAGACCTTGGCGCGGTTGACGTCCTTGTGACGGGCGGGAATGGGCGTGGCGACAGGCATGGGCAGCTCGGTTGGTAGGGATCAGGAACGCAGGCACTGGCGATTCACCCGCCACTGCGCCGCGCTTTGACCCCAGATTTCAACGGGATGGTTTTCGTACGGTGCCGGCAGTCGGCCGGGGCCGCGCAGGCTGGCGCCAAGGCGCCGGGCGACGGCCTGTGATGCGGTGTTGTCGGGGGCGATGGTCTGGATGATGTCGGTCCAGCCCAGGTGGTCCACCGCCCAGTCCATGCAGGCCGCGGCGGCTTCGGTGGCGTAGCCCTTGCCCCAGGCGGCCGGGGCAAGCGAATAGCCGACTTCGGTACCCGGCCAGCCTTCGGGATGCCAGGGCCCGACCCGGCCAACCCACTGGCCCGTGTCGCGCTCGAAGACCGAAAAGAAGGAGATGCCCTGCACGTGCCAGGCACCGACCACCGACAGCAGCGACCGCCACGCCACCGCGCGCGGCTGCACCCCGCCCAGGTGGACCATGGCGACCGGGTCGGCGCAGAACGCCGCCCAGGCGTCGAAGTCTTCGCCACGCACGGGCCGCAGCAGCAGCCGCGGGGTCTCGAGCTTCAGGCCTTCGAGGTCCATGGAAAGGGTTCGCCCGCCGGGCCGGTGATCAGAACGCGTTGATGCCGGTGACTTCGCGACCGATCACCAGCTGGTGCACGGTTTCCGTGCCCTCGTAGGTGATGACGGACTCGAGGTTGAGCGCGTGGCGGATCGGCGGGTGCTCGGTGGTGATGCCGGCGCCGCCGAGGATGTCGCGGGCTTCGCGGCAAATGTCGATGGCCATGCGGCAGTTGTTCCACTTGGCCAGCGACACCTGGGCCGGCTGCATGGTGCCGGCATCCTTCAGGCGCCCCAGCTGCAGGCTGAGCAGCTGCGCCAGGGTGATGCGGCGGGCCATGTCGGCCAGCTTGAGCTGCACGGCCTGGGTGGCGGCGATCGGGCGGTTGAACAGCACGCGTTCCTTCGCGTACTCCAACGCCGACGTATAGGAGGCGATGGCGGCGCCGATCGGGCCCCAGGTGATGCCGTAGCGGGCCTGGGTGAGGCAGCCCAGCGGACCCTTGAGGCCCTTGACGTTGGGCAGGCGCTGGCTGTCGGGGACGCGCACGGAATCGAAGTACAGCGCCGAGGTGACCGACGCGCGCAGGCTCATCTTCTTGTGCACTTCCTGGGCCTCGAAGCCCTTGGTGCCCTTTTCGACGATGAAACCCTGGATGCCTTCTTCGGTCTGGGCCCAGACGATGGCGATGTCGGCCAGGTTGCCGTTGGTGATCCACATCTTGGCGCCGTTGATGACCCAGTCGCCGCCGTCCTTCTTCGCGACGGTCTTCATGTTGGCCGGATCCGAGCCGCCGTGCGGTTCGGTCAGGCCGAAGCAGCCGATGATCTCGCCGCGGGCCATGCCCGGCAGGTACTTCTCGCGCTGCTCTTCGGAGCCATAGGCGAAGATCGGGTACATGCACAGCGAGCTCTGCACCGAAACGAAGCTGCGGATGCCGCTGTCGCCGCGCTCGAGCTCCTGGCAGATCAGGCCGTAGCTGACGGCATTGAGGTTGGCGCAGCCGTATTTTTCAGGCAGCGACGAACCCAGCAGGCCCATGGCCGCGATTTCCGGCACCAGCTCCTTGGGGAAACGACCCTGGTCGAAGCAGTCGCCGATGATCGGCAGGACCTTCTGGTCGGTGAAGCGGGCGACGCTGTCCTGGATCATGCGCTCCTCTTCGCTGAGCAGGGAGCGGATATCGAACAGGTCGGTCGGGTTCAGGGCCATGGCTGCGGTTTTCGGGCGGCGGGAAAGCCCGTGATTCTAGCTGGTTTGGCCCCCGGCTGGCATGACGGAAAAGGAAAGGGGCCGGACAGGCCGGCCCCTTCCGGGGGAAACACCGTTGGCGGGGCTCAACCCTGCGGGGGCGTATCGAAGGCCGTCACGGCGATGGTGCCGTCCTCGACCGGCAGGCGGTCGCCCGGGTCCTCGGCCATCACCAGTTCGCCGGTCTGGCCCTCGTAGCGCCAGGTGACGTTGTAGCCCACGATCTTGTCGCGCTCGCCTAGCAGCAGCTGTTCACCGGGCTTGCTTTCGGTGCGCATGCTGGCCAGCTCGCCGTCGGCGCGGTAGGTGACGTCGTAGCCGATCACTTCCTCGCGCGGCTCGGTCACGGTCTGGCAGACCTGCTGGACCTCGGTGGTCTTCTTGCCGCCGACGTGGCGGCGATCGATCTCGCGGCCCGCATAGGCGCCGCCGACGGCGCCGGCGACCGTGGCGAGCTTGCGGCCGTCACCCTTGCCCACCTGGTTGCCCAGCAGGCCACCGACCACGGCGCCGACGACCATGCCGTCCTTGTCGCCGAAACGTTCGGGCTGGCGCACCTCGACCACGCGGTCCTCGCAGACCTGGCGCTCACCGGTGCGCATTTCGGTAATGGGCGTCGAGGCAACCACCTCGCCCCAGATCTGCTCCTTCTCGGTGATCGGGGTCGAAGACAGCACCTCTGCGTACGGGGTGGCATAGGTCTGGTAGGCGGCGATGGCGCCACCCGTGACCAGCACGCCGGCCACCACAGCCAGGATCGTCTTGTTCATGCGTGTTCTCCTCTCTGGGCGGATTCTTGCCCGCTTTCGCCAGTGCAATCTGTGCCAGTAAACCTGAACCAGAGCGAAAAGGCGTGAAGGCCCCTCACCGCGTGTTAATTTCCTTGGAAGCGACGCTGACGGAGCTCCCATGCCCAACCCCCTGACCGGCCCGCTGACCGCCTTTGCCGCGCGGCTGCGCTTCCCCACCCTGTTCAAGATCACGATGGCGCTGATGCTGCTCAGCTGGCTTCTGCCCGACCCGATCCCGTTCATCGACGAGATCGTCACCGCCCTGGCGACCCTGATGCTGGCCAGCTGGCGGCGCAAGGACGACCCGCCAGGCACGGGCAAGGTGATCGAAGGCGAATCGCGCCGCGAATGAGTCCGCTGTACGACAGCCACTGTCACCTGGATGCGGTCGAGTTCGAGCCCGACCGCCGGGCCGTGCTCGCCCGCGCCCGCGATGCCGGCGTAGCGCGGCAGCTGGTGCCGGCCGTGGACCGCGCCAGCTGGGACGCAATCCGGGCCCTGTGCGCGGCCGAACCCGGCCTGCGTCCGGCCTACGGGCTGCACCCGATGTTCCTGGACCGCCACCAACCGGGCTATCTGGACGAACTGAGCGACTGGCTTGAAGCCGAGCGCCCGGCCGCCGTGGGTGAATGCGGCCTGGATTTTTTCGTCGACGGGCTTGACCCGGACGTCCAGCGGCTCTACTTCCGCCGCCAGCTGGACCTGGCCCGCGACTTCGACCTGCCGGTGGTCCTGCACGCGCGTCGCGCGGTCGAGGAAGTGATCGCGACGCTGCGCCAGGTCGGTGGCCTGCGCGGCGTCGTGCACAGCTGGTCGGGCAGCGAGGAGCAGGCCCGGCAGCTGTTCGACCTGGGGTTTTGCCTGGGCATCGGCGGGCCGGTCACCTACGAACGGGCCAGGCGCCTGCGCCGCACCGTGGCGTCGATGCCGCTCGATTGCCTGCTGCTGGAAACCGACGCACCGGACCAGCCCGATGCCGACTGGCGAGGCCAGCGAAACGAACCCGCGCGCCTGCGGCAGGTGCTGGACGTGGTCGCCGACCTGCGCGGCCAGCCGGCCGCCGCCATCGCCGAAGCGACGTCGGCCAACGCGCTGCGGCTGTTCGGCTAGACCGGCGTCACTCCGCGGGACGTGGCTTGAGCAGCAGTTCCAGGGCCTTGCCTGCCATGGCAAAGGCGAAGGCGCCGGTGACATGGGTGGCCGCACCCAGGCCGGCGCCGCAGTCGAGTTTGAGCGCCGCGTCCGCCCCCAGCTTCGGCCGCACGCCGCAGACGCTGCCATCGGCCTGCGGGTACTTCACGTTCTCCATCGAGTACACCGCCGGTACGCCAAAATAGCGGTCCGGATTACGGGGGAAACCGAAGTCGGCGCGCAGCTTCTTGCGCACCAGGGCCAGCATGGCGTCGTGTTCGGTGCGCGAGAGATCGCGCACGCGCACCAGGGTCGGGTCGCGGCGGCCGCCGGCCGACCCGCAGGTCACCAGGGGCAGTTTGCGCCGCCGGCACCAGGCGATCATCTCGAGCTTGCTGCGGAAGCTGTCGCAGGCGTCGAGCACGATGTCATGGCCGCGGTCGAGCATCTGTTCGAGGTTGGACGGCAGCAGGAAGGTGGGGACTACTTCGACTTCGATCGCCGGATTGATGGCCAGGCAGCGTTCGGCCAGCACCTCGCCCTTGCCGCGGCCGTACTGCCCCTGCAGCGCGTGCGACTGGCGGTTGGTGTTGCTGACGCAAACCTCGTCGGCGTCCACCAGCACCAGCCGACCCACGCCGCTACGCGCCAGGGATTCAACCAACCAGCTTCCGACGCCACCCAGGCCGATGACGCAGGCCTGCGCCCGGGCGAGGCGCTGGACGGCGCCCTGGCCATAGAGCCGGTCGATGCCGGCGAATCGGGAATCGTTCATCGCCATATTCTAGCCGGGCCCCGCGTCATGAACGGCTCGCGAACCGGCACGGCAGTGGTCGGCCGCGGTTCAGGGCGAACAGCCTAGCGTCGGCCCCGAGTCCCCGATTCATATGGAAGGAGTTCGCCATGAAGACCCGCATGCTGGTTGTCGCCGCCATCGCCACCTCACTGGCCGCCTGTGCCAGCCAGCCGCGTTCCCCGGCCTACGGTTACGAGCGTGGCGCCAGCGCCCCCTACGGCCAGGGCTATTCGCAACAGCGCTGCTACAACTGCGGCCGCGTCGAGCGCATCGAACAGGTTTATGGTGCCCGCCGCAACAGCCGCGCCGGTGCGGTGCTCGGCGGCCTGGTCGGCGCGGTGGCCGCCCGCGAAATCCCGACCCACGGCAGCGAAGGCAAGGAAAACACCGCGACGGTCGCGGGTGCCGTCGCCGGTGCGGTCGCGGGCAACGCCATCGAGAACAAGATGAACGAAGAAACCTTCGACATCCACGTCCGCATGGACGATGGCCGCCTGGTCGTGCTCAATCGCAACAGGCTGGGCAACGGCATCCGCGAGGGCGCCTACGTGCGCGTGGACGGCAACAACCTCGAGCTTCTTCGCTAAGCCCTGGCTTCACTGCGGCACGCACGCCGCAGGCTTGACGGACAGACCGCCGTGGTATCTTCCCGGCGGTCTTTCCTTGTCCGGAGTCCTGCATGCGTTCACTGATCCTGGTCCTGATCGGCCTGTTCGTCGGCGCCGCCTGTGCATTGATCGCCATGAGCGCACTGCGCCAGGGCACGGCCTACCCCAACGGCGTGATGGCGGTGATGTCGGCGCAGATGCAGGGCCTGGGAGCCAACGTAAAGCAGAACCGCTGCGCCAGCACCGACCTGCTGCCGCGCCTGCAGACCCTGCGCTACCTGGCCAACGACCTCGAACCCGCCTTCCTGCCGACCCAGGACGACGAACGTTTCGTCCAGCACGCGACCGTGCTGCGCGCCTCGCTCGACGCCGCGTTGGCCACCCCGCCCGCCGACTGCGCGGCCGCCGGTGTCGCCCTGGACCGCATCCAGAACGGCTGCCAGGCCTGCCACCGCGACTTCAAGGGCTGACCGGCAGCCAGTCCGCCACCACGGCGGCAACGGCCGCCGGTTCGCGCATCCAGCGGAAGTGGTCGGCCTTCGTGCCGAGCCGGCCGGCGTCGAAACCTTCGATGCGCCGGGAGCCCGGCCCCAGCTTTTCCAGCAGATGGTGCAGGGTTGGTTCCGGCACCAGGGTGTCGTGTTCGAAGTGCACGCCCAGCGCCGGGCATGACACCCGCGCAAGCGCTGCCTCAAGGCCCGTGGTCTCCCCGTAGTCGGCGTAGCGGCCGCGACGGACCGTGCGCGACCAGTCGCGCATCAGTCCACCGGCTTCGCGGCCGGCAAAGCCCAGCCGTTCGCCCGGGTAGTGGCCGACGACGCGGGTGATCAGCGGCAGCGCATGGGCAAGACCGGCGATGCCCCAGCGTTTGCCGCCGCGATAGCTGCGCCAGTCGGGCACGCCGGTGGCCACCAGGGCGAGGCCCTCGCAGCGATCGGGCTTCAACGCCGCCAGCATGGCCGCGAACTGCCCGCCCAGGCTGTGTCCACCCAGGCACCAGCGCAGATCTGTCGGCAGCGCATCAAGGGCCGTGGGCAGGTCGTGGTCGAGCAGCTGCCCATAGCCCCAGTCCCTGCCCCGGGCCGCACGCCAATCGCTGCTGCCGGTTCCGCGCCAGTCGGGCACGGCGGTGGCGACGCCGTGCTCGCCGAGCGCCTGGGCGAAGCTGTCGTACTTGTCCGCCGGCACGCCCAGTGCGGGCAGGAAGAGCAATCCACCGCGCGCCTTCGGCGGACGCCACTGGCGCAGCACGAAGCCATGGCCGTCGGGCGCTTGCAGTCTTGATGGTTCAACCGGCATCCGGCGACTCCCCGCGAAACGGCAAGCATACCGAGCCCGCGTTCCCGCGGGCATGGCCCCTCACGCCGGCCACACGCCGCCGACACGCGCCGCTGACGCGCCCGCGACGGCCCCATGACGGTCTCCCGTGGACACTGCGACGGTGCCCAAAAAGGGCATCACCCCCACCCTGGAGAAGACCATGACCCTGCTTCGCAAAACCGCGCTTGCCCTGATGCTTTCCGGCCTCGTCGCGACTCCGGCGCTCGCCGGCCACCACGAAGGCAAGGAGAAGGCCGCCGGCACCATCGTTGACGTCGCCGCCGGCAATGCCGACTTCGAAACCCTGGTGGCCGCCGTCAAGGCCGCCGGCCTGGTCGAGACCCTGTCGGGCGAAGGCCCGTTCACCGTGTTCGCGCCGACCGACGATGCCTTCGCCAAGCTGCCGGCCGGCACCCTCGAGTCGCTGCTCAAGCCCGAGAACAAGGACCAGCTGGTCGCGATCCTCACCTACCACGTGGTCGCCGGCAAGGTGAAGGCTGCCGACGTGGTGAAGCTCGATTCCGCCACCACGGTCAACGGCCAGTCTGCCGACATCGAAGTCAGCGGCGGCACCGTGCGCGTGGACGGCGCGACCGTCACCGCGACCGACATCAAGGCCAGCAATGGCGTCATCCACGTGATCGATACGGTCATCATCCCGGACTGACCTGTACCCTCCCCTGCGTTGTTCCCCGACGGCCCGCTTCGGCGGGCCGTCGCTTGTTATGCTCCGGCCATGGACCCGCAAACCACCTGGTACATCCTCGCCGGCGCGCTGATTGTGGTCGGCCTGCTGGGCACCATCCTGCCGGTCTTGCCCGGACTGCCGGTGATGTTCGCGGGCATGTGGCTGGCGGCCTGGGCCGACGGCTACCTGCGCATCGGCAGCGGCGTGCTGGTCGTGCTGGGCATCCTGGTCGCCATCTCGATCGCCACGGATTTCCTTGCCAGCCTGCTCGGCGCCAAACGTGCGGGGGCATCGAACAAGGGCCTGTGGGGTGCGGGCATCGGCGGCTTCGTCGGCATCTTCTTCGGACTGCCTGGCCTGCTGGCCGGCCCCCTGCTGGGCGCTGCCGCCGGTGAAATGGCCCACGGCCGCGCCTGGCGCGACGCCTCGCGCATCGGCGTCGGCACCTGGATCGGCCTGCTGGTGGGCGCCATCTTCAAGGTGTTCCTGGCGCTGGCGATGCTGGTGTTGTTCATCGGCGCGCTGGTGGTCAACTAAGCCTCAGGCATCGAGCTCGCGCAGCGTCACCGACGGCGGCACCCGGACGATGCGCCGGGTGGCCCACAAACCTGCAAGCAACGCAGCCAGCGTGCCAGCCAGCGCACCGCTGGCGGCCAGGCCCCAGTCGGTTTGCCAGGGCAGGTCGAAAACTTCCTTCGCGACGACGCCAGCCAGCACCGAGGCAGCCAGGGCCGCGACCACCCCCGACAGCAGGCCGATCGCGGCGAATTCGGAGGCCTGGGCAAGCCGGAGTTGCCGCCCGCTGCCGCCAAGCACGCGCATGACACCGCCCTCGAGCAGGCGCTCGTCCTGGCTCGCGCTTACCGCAGCCAGCAGCACCAGCAGCCCGGCCAGCAGGGAGAAGGCGAATACCGCCTCGACCACCAGGCTGACCTGCTCGACCGTGCCGCGGACCTGGTCGAGCACTGCATCGATGTCGATCACCGACAGGTTCGGGAAGGCCGACACCAGCTCGGCGGTGAAACGCGGTCGACCCTCCGGCACCTTGACCGCAGTGATGTGGCTGCCCGAGAACGGGTCGAGCGAACCAGGCGAGCCGATCACGAAGAAGTTGGGCCGGAAACTTTCCCAGTCCACCTTGCGCAAGCTGGTGATGCGGCCGGCGTAACGCGAACCCGCGACGTCGAAGGCGACCTGGTCACCGACCGTCCAGCCCATCGATTCGGCAAACTCTTCCTCCACCGACAGCTCGGTTTCCGCGGGCACGCCGGTCCAGAACCGGCCCGCGGTCACCTGGTTGTCGTCGCGCAGGGCGTCGGCGCTGGAGAGGTTGAATTCGCGTTCTGCCATGCGGCGCCCGCGGCTGCCTTCGGGGAAACTCTCGCCACTGGCCGCTTCGCCGTTCACTTCCTGCAGGCGGGCGCGGATCATCGGGTACAGCTCGGGTTCGGCCACGCCCTGGGCCAGCAGGAAGTCCCGCACCGGCTGCACCTGGTCGGGCTGCACGTTGACGATGAAACGATTGGGCGCATCGGCCGGCATCGCATTGCGCCAGCGGTCGAGCAAGTCGGTGCGAACGAAGGTGAGCAGCAGCAGCGCCATCAGGCCCAGTCCCAGTGCTGTCACCTGCGCGATGGATGCGCCGGCGCGCCGGCTGACGTTGGCCAGGCCGTAACGCAGCGGCCCACGCAGGCGCGTACGCAGCCGTCGCATCAGCAGGATCAGGCCCCAGGCCAGCAAGGCCAGTACGCCCACCGTCACCAGGATGCCGACCAGCATGGCCGTGCCCAGTGCCGCCGAACCTGCTTTCCACCACAGCAGGGCGGCCAGGCCAGCCAGTCCGGCCAGGCCCACCACCCAGGCGGCGGGTTCGGTCGGGTCGAGGTCGCGGCGCAGCACGCGCAGGGCGGGCACGCGGCGCAGCGCCAATACCGGTGGCACCGCGAAGGCCAGCAGCACGGTCATGCCCACGCCCAGGCCTTCCAGCGCCGGACGCAGGCCGGCCGCCGGCAGGTCGAGCTTGAGTGCGCTGGCCAGCCATCCGGCCACGCCCCACTGCAATCCGTAGGCCAGCACCACGCCGAGCAGGCTGCCAAGCAGGCCCAGCAGCACCAGTTCGCCGACATGGATACCCACCAGGGTGGCCTGGCTGGCGCCCAGGCAGCGCATCACCGCGGCGCCCTGCAGGTGGCGGGCACTGTGCCGGCGCGCGGCCATCGCCACCGCGACGGCGGCCAGCACCACCGACACCAGCGCGGCCAGGCCCAGGAAACGATCGGCGCGATCGAGCGCGCGGCGGATTTCAGGGCGGGCCTCGGCGGCGGTTTCCAGGCGCTGTCCGCGCCCGAGGTTTTCGCTGGCGGCGGCGGTGAATCGTTCGACCGCCGACGCGTCGCCCGCGACCACCAGGCGATAGGAAATGCGGCTGCCCGGCTGCACCAGGCCGGTCGCCGGCAGGTCGGCCAGGTTGAGGAATACGCGCGGCGCGGTATTGAAATAATCGAGCGCGGCGTCTGGCTCCTGCACCACCAGCGCCGCCAGGCGCAGCTGGCTGCTGCCGATGCCGACGCTGTCGCCGATGCTGGCGTCCAGGGCTTCGGCGCCGGCGCGGCTCATCCAGATCGTGCCCGGCGCCGGGATGCCGCCGGCCACGGACTCCGGGCCGCCGGCCCGTTCAAGCACGATGAATTCGCCGCGCAGCGGAAAGCCTTCGGCCATCGCCTTGAGGTCGCCCAGGCGCAGGGACTCACCCACGCGCACCATGCTCGGGAAGGACCAGGTCTCGGTGCGGGAAAGGCCGGGTTCCGCGGCGAGCGTGCGCAGCGGGTCTTCGATCGGCGAATCGGCGCGCACCACCACGTCGCCGCCCAGCAGGCGGTTGGCTTCCTGGGCCAGGGCCCGTTCGGCGCGGTCGGTGATGAAACCCACCGCGCACACCGCGGTCACCGCCAAGACCAGGGCAGCCAGCAGGATGCGGACGTCGCCCGAGGCCAGGTCGCGGCGCAGCTGGCGCAAGGCCAGTCCGGGCGAATTCACGCCGTCACCAGCCGGCCCGACTCGAGCCGCAGCTGGCGGCCGCAGCGCGCGGCCAGGGCTTCATCGTGGGTCACCAGCACCAGGGTGGTGCCGGACTCGCGGTTCATGCGGAACAGCAGTTCGATGATGGCCTGGCCGGTGCGGGTATCGAGGTTGCCGGTGGGTTCATCGGCGAACAGCACGGCCGGCCGCGTCACGAAGGCCCGGGCCAGGGCCACGCGCTGCTGTTCACCGCCCGAGAGCTGCCGCGGGTAGTGACCCAGGCGTTCGGCCAGGCCCACCTGCCCCAGCATCGCCCGGGCCGGGCCTTCGGCATCGGCGTCGCCGCGCAGTTCCAGCGGCAGCATGACGTTCTCCAGCGCCGTCAGCGACGGCAGCAGCTGGAAACTCTGGAAAACGAAACCGACCTTCTCGCCGCGAATCCTTGCCCGGCCGTCCTCGTGCAGCCCCGACAGCGCGCTGCCGTCGAGCCGGACTTCCCCTTCGCTGGGCACGTCCAGACCGGCCATGAGCGACAAAAGCGTGCTCTTGCCTGAACCGGAGGCACCGACAATCGCGACCGCTTCACCCTGTTGAATGGTAAAACCGACCCCATCAAGGATGGTCAGGTCCCCGGAAGGAAGAGGCACCCGCTTGCCCAGGTTTTCCACCTGCAGCGATGTTCGGGTATCGGGCGTTCCGGAGGTATCGGCCATGACTTACTCGTGAGGAAGGAATGTGATGACGCGTATCGGGTCAGTATATGGAGCTTGCACCCATGGGGTTCAACGTTCAGTCATGGTCGCGCTGCTGGCGCTGCTCTGGCTGGCGGCGGTCCCGGCGCTCGCCGCCGAACGCACCGTGCTGGTGATGGGTGATTCGCTGTCGGCCGCCTACGGGCTGGCCCCCGAACAAGGCTGGGTGGCGCTGCTGGGCGAACGCCTGCGCACCGAAAGCCCGGGCTGGAAAGTCGCCAACGCCAGCATCAGCGGCGAAACCACCGCGGGTGGCGCCAGCCGCATCGCCGGTGAACTCAAGCGCCACCAGCCCGATGTGGTGGTGATCGAACTGGGCGCCAACGACGGCCTGCGTGGCCTCGACCTGGCCCAGACCCGCATCAACCTCGAACGCATGGTCACCGCCGCCAAGGCCGCGGGCGCGCAGGTGCTGCTGCTGGGCATGCGCATCCCGCCCAACTACGGCCCCGACTACACCCAGGGCTTCGAGCGCAACTACACCGTGCTCGCCGAAGAGCACGACGTCGCCCTGCTACCCTTCCTGCTCGAACCCATTGCCATGGACCGCGACGCCTTCCAGGCAGACAACCTGCACCCGGTCGCAGACGCCCAGCCCAAGCTGCGTGACCATGTCTGGCCGGCCCTGGCGCCGCTGCTCGACTGAACCCACCTTCCCAAGGAGCCCGCGCATGAAGACGCCCCTCGCCCTCGCCCTGATGCTTTCGGTCGGCGCCTGCGCCGCCAAGGACAGCGACACCGCCGGACGCAGCTTCGCCAGCGAACACGGCCAGGTCGAGGTCAGCACCGTGGCCTCGGGTCTCGAACATCCCTGGGGCCTGGCCTTCCTGCCCGACGGCCGCATGCTGGTGACCGAACGCCCCGGCCGGATGCGCATCGTCGATGCCGCCGGCACGCTGTCCGAGCCCCTGACGGGCCTGCCCGAAATCTGGGCGCGCGGCCAGGGCGGCCTGCTCGACGTCGCCGTCGACCCCGACTTCGCCAGCACGCCCTGGGTGTACTTCAGTTTCTCCGAGCCCGGTGAAGGCGGTGCGGGCACCTCGGTCGGCCGCGGCAAGCTCGCGGGCAACGGGCTTGAGGATGTGGAGATCATCTTCCGCCAGGCGCCCAAGCTCGACGCCGGCCAGCACTTCGGCTCGCGCCTGGTCTTCGACCGCGAAGGCCGGCTGTACGTCACCAGCGGCGACCGCGGCAACTGGGACAACCCGCAGCTGCTCGACAAGGGCCAGGGCAAGATCTTCCGCATCAACAGGGACGGCTCGATCCCCGCGGACAATCCCTACGTCGGCCGCGACGACGCCATCCCGGCGATCTGGTCCTACGGCCACCGCAACGTGCAGGGCGCGGCCCTGCATCCGGGCACCGGCAAACTCTGGCAGACCGAACACGGCGCCCGCGGTGGCGACGAGCTCAACATCCCGGAGGCCGGCAAGAACTACGGCTGGCCGGTCATCACCCTGGGCGTGAACTACAGCGGCGCGCCGATCGGTTCGGGCAAAAAGGAGATGGAGGGCATGGAACAGCCCATCCACCACTGGACCCCGTCGATCGCACCCAGCGGCCTGGCCTTTTACACGGCAGACCGGTTCCCCGCCTGGAAGGGCGACCTGTTCGTGGGCGCCCTGGCCTTCCAGCGCGTGGTGCGGCTGGAGCTGGACGGCGACACGGTGGTCACCGAAGAGCCGCTGCTGGTCGATCTTGGCGAACGCATACGCGACGTGCGCCAGGGGCCGGATGGTTACCTCTACCTGCTCACCGATGACGCCGATGGCGACATCCTGCGCGTCGGCCTGGCAGCCGAATAAACCAGGCTCAACCGCTCGCAGCGGCCTTGAGCGCGTCGTATTCGTGCACGTGGCGGCCATCGCCCGGCCGACCGCAAAGGTTCACCAGCGCCGCGGCCACGTCGTCGGCGGCAATCGCCCGGTAGCGGCGCAGCGGCCCGCGCGCCAGCAGGTTGGCCAGGGGCGCGAGGCCCTGGCCCAGCGCTTCGGCCGGACGCCTCTTGCTGCGTTGACCCAGCAGCAGACCCGGGCGCAGGCTGTCCACGCGTTGAAAGCCGAGGGCGCCCAGGCCGCGTTCGGCCTCGCCCTTGACGCGAAGGTAGAAATTTCCGGACTGGGCGCTCGCGCCCACCGATGAAACCAGCAGCGCCTGGCGTGCGCCCAGGCGATGGGCGATGCCCCCCAGCGTCAAAACCAGGTCGCGGTCTACTTCGAGGAAGGCCTCGCGCGAGCCTGCCTGGCGGATCGTCGTCCCCAGGCAGCACGCATAGGCCTCGAGCCGCGCGTCGCGGCTTTCGAGCGCGGTGCGGATCGCGGTCTCGTCCCAGCCGCCCGGCAAGGCCAGCAGGCGCGGGTGCGTGACCGCCAGCGGCCGGCGCACCGGCGCCAGCAGCAGCGGGCCGTCGGCCATCGCCAGCCAACGCTGCAGGGCCAGCCCACCGACCAGCCCCGTCGCGCCGGCCAGCAGCACCGCCGGGCGCGGTGTCACGCGATCACGCCCATTCCTGCAGGCCTTCGCGTTCGTAGAGCAGGCGAAAACCCGGGCGCGCCTTCATGCGCTCGGCCAGCGCGCCGAGCTGCGGCCATTGGGTGGCCTGTCGCGGCAGGTTGCGCGACCAGCGCATCAGCATGGTGAGCAAGAAGTCCGCGGCGCTGACCGAGGGTCCCAGCAGGTAGGGCCCGCGTTTGGCCAGGTGCGCTTCGACCTGGTCCCAGGCGGCGTCGATGGTTTCGGCGGCGCGGGTGCGCACGGCGTCAGCGTGCTCCGGACCGGCGGCTTCCTCGGGGTAGTACCAGTCGCGGAAGGCTGGCTGCAGCGTATTGGCCAGGAAAACGATCCACTGGTAATACCGCGCCCGCTCCACGGTGCCCGGCGTCGGCGCCAGGCCGAAGTTCGGATGTGCGTCGGCCAGGTGCATCACCATCGCCGCAGCCTCGGTCATCGGTTCGCCGTGGATCAGCAGCGTCGGCACGCGGCCGGCGGGATTGATCGCCAGGTAGTCGGGACGCTTGTGTTCGCGGGCCGCCAGGTCGAGCCTGCGCAATTCGTGGCGGGCACCGATCTCGATCAGCAGCCAGTGCACGGCCAGGCTGGCGGCGCCGGGGGCGTAGTACAGGGTGTACATGCGTCCATCCCATCGAAGGTCAGCGGCAAGCATACGACGGCCGACGGCGCAAAAGAAAAGCCCCGGGTGTTGCCACCCGGGGCTTCGCTCAGTCCGTGGGGACTGAATTACATCGGCTGCACTTCGTCAGCCTGCATGCCCTTCTGGCCCTTCACGAGCTTGAAGGAGACCTGCTGGCCTTCCTGCAGCGACTTGAAGCCGGTGCCCTGGATGGAACGGAAATGGACGAACACGTCCTCGCCGTTCTCGCGGCTGATGAAGCCGAAGCCCTTGGCATCGTTGAACCACTTTACGGTACCGATCTGACGATCCGACATTGCTAACTCCTTGGAACAATTAAATGGATATCGCTGACGGGGACATCCCGCCGCGCGACTGGGGTTGCAAGGAGAAGCGAGGTGAAAAGATGTAGCGGATCTTTGGATCTACCGCATCAGGCCACGATTCACAGTGACCCTTCGCAAACACAGTCGGGCGCACCCTACACCGTTCCGGGCAGGAAAGCCAACGATTTCGGTGGCTTGGGGCATTTCCGGTCCGGTTTCCGCACCCACCGTTCAGTTTCGGGAGCCGGACGATGGCTACTCGACGGTGACCGGGATCTTGCCGATACGGGCCTGCCATTCCCGGGGTCCCGTACGGTGCACTGACTCGCCCTGGGCGTCCACGGCCACGGTGACCGGCATGTCCCGGACCTCGAATTCGTAGATCGCCTCCATGCCCAGGTCGGCAAAACCCACCACCCGGGATGCCTTGATCGCCTTGGACACCAGGTACGCGGCCCCGCCCACGGCCATCAGGTAGGCCGAACGGTGTTTGCGGATGGCCTCGATCGCCGCCGGGCCGCGCTCGGCCTTGCCGACCATGCCCATCAGCCCGGTCTGTGCCAGCACCTGGTCGGTGAACTTGTCCATGCGGGTGGCGGTGGTCGGGCCGGCCGGTCCCACCACTTCATCGCGCACCGGATCGACCGGGCCCACGTAATAGATGAAACGCCCCTTGAGGTCCACGGGCAGCGCCTCGCCCTTGTTGAGCATGTCGACCATGCGCTTGTGCGCCGCGTCGCGACCGGTGAGCAGCTTGCCGTTGAGCAGCAGCACTTCGCCGGGTTTCCAGCTGGCGACCTCGTCGCGGGTCACCGTGTCCAGGTCCACCCGGCGGCCCTTGGAGGCGTCGTAGGTCAGCTTCGGCCAGTCGTCGAGCGAGGGCGGGTCGAGCTGCACCGGACCGCTGCCATCGAGGGTGAAGTGCGCATGGCGAGTAGCCGCGCAGTTGGGGATCAGGGCCACCGGCAGGTTGGCGGCATGGGTCGGGCAGTCCTTCACCTTGATGTCGAGCACCGTGGTCAGGCCGCCCAGGCCCTGGGCGCCGATGCCCAGCGCATTGACCTTTTCGTAAAGCTCCAGGCGCAGTTCTTCGGCGCGATTGGCCGGGCCGCGGGCCTGCAGGTCGGTGATGTCGATCGGCTCCATCAGCGACTCCTTGGCCATCAGCATCGCCTTCTCGGCGGTGCCGCCGATGCCGATGCCCAGCATGCCCGGCGGGCACCAGCCGGCGCCCATGGTCGGCACGGTCTTCAGGACCCAGTCCACGATCGAGTCGGACGGGTTGAGCATGGCGAACTTGGACTTGGCCTCGCTGCCGCCGCCCTTGGCCGCGACGATCACGTCCACCGTGCCACCGGGCACGACCTTCATGTTCACGACCGCCGGGGTGTTGTCCCGGGTGTTGGTGCGCTTGCCGGCCGGGTCGGCCAGCACGCTGGCGCGCAGCTTGTTGTCGGGGTGGTTGTAGGCGCGGCGCACGCCCTCGTTGACCATGTCTTCGATGCCCATCGTGGCGTCGGGCCACTGCACCTGCATGCCGATTTCCAGGAACACGGTGACGATGCCGGTGTCCTGGCAGATCGGCCGGTGGCCCTCGGCGCACAGGCGCGAGTTGATCAGGATCTGGGCGATCGCATCCTTGGCCGCCGGGGACTGCTCGCGCTCATAGGCAGCGGCCAGGTTCCGGATGTAGTCGACGGGGTGGTAGTAGGAAATGTACTGCAGCGCGTCGGCGACGGACTGGATGAAATCTTCCTGCTTGATCTGGCTCACGGTGGGCGGCTGGCTGGCGGGGAAGCCGCCATTTTAGCCTGTTGCCCCCGCCACCGGCGTCACGCCTGCTCCAGGGCCTGCCAGCGCGCGTAGGCCTGCTCCAGCTCGGCCTGCAGCGTGGCCAGGCGGGCATTGGTGGCGGTGACCTCGTCGGCAGGGCGGCGGTAGAAGGCCGGGTCCTGGATCTGCGCCGTCAGGGAGGCGATTTCGGAATCGAGCGCTTCGATGCGCGCCGGCAGCTCGTCAAGCTCGCGCTGCTCCTTGAAGGAGAGCTTGCGCCTTGCCGGCGCCGGGGCCGCGGGCGGCGGCGGCGCCTTGGGCAGGGGCGCCACCTGCGGGGTCAGCTTCGGCGCGGACGCCGCCGCGGCGGCGATGCGGTCGGCGATGGGCCGCTGGCGCAGCCAGTCGGAATAACCGCCCACGTATTCGCCCACGCGTCCCCTGCCCTCCATCACCAGCGAGCTGGTGACGACGTTGTCGATGAAGGCGCGGTCGTGCGAGACCAGGATCAGCGTGCCCGGGTAGTCGGCCAGCAGTTCCTCGAGCAGTTCCAGGGTTTCCACGTCCAGGTCGTTGGTGGGTTCGTCCATCACCAGCAGGTTGGACGGCTTGGCGAACAACTTGGCCAGCAGCAGGCGGTTGCGTTCGCCGCCGGAGAGTTTGGTGATCGGCGCCAGCGCACGATCGGGACTGAACAGGAAATCCTGCAGGTAGCCCATGACGTGTTTGCGGGCGCCGTTGATCTCGATGAACTCGCGGCCCTCGGACACGTTGTCCAACGCGTTCCAGTCTTCGCGCAGCGCACCGCGCAGCTGGTCGAAGAAGGCGACTTCGAGGTTGGTTCCGATGCGGATCTCGCCGGCATCTGGCTGCAGCTGGCCCAGCAGAAGCTTGAGCAGCGTGGTCTTGCCCGACCCATTGGGGCCGATCAGGCCGACCTTGTCGCCGCGCTGGATGACGGTGCTGAAGTCCCTGACCAGGACCCGGTCGCCATAGGCGAAATCGACGTGCTTGGCCTCGAACACACGCTTGCCGGACTTCTCGGCGCCGGCGGCGGCCAGTTTCACGTTGCCCTGCTGTTCGCGACGCTCGGCGCGTTCGCTGCGCATCTTCTTGAGCGCGGTGACACGGCCCTCGTTGCGGGTGCGCCGGGCCTTGATGCCCTGGCGGATCCAGATTTCTTCCTGCGCCAGCTTCTTGTCGAACAGCGCATTGGCCTGGGCTTCGGCGTGCAGGCGCTCTTCGCGCCGGCGCAGGAAGTTTTCGTAGTCGCCCGGCCAGCTGGTGACCTGGCCGCGGTCGATTTCGATGATGCGCGTGGCCAGGTTGCGCAGGAACTGGCGGTCATGGGTGACGAACACCACGCTGCCGCCGAAATTCTTCAGGAATTCCTCGAGCCAGGCGATCGATTCGATGTCCAGGTGGTTGGTGGGCTCGTCGAGCAGCAGCAGGTCGGGTGCCGCCACCAGGGCCTGGGCAAGCAGCACCCGGCGCTTCATGCCGCCCGACAGGGCCGAGAACTCGGCGTCCTCGGGCAGGTCGAGCTTGCTGATCACCTGTTCGACGCGCTGTTCGATCTGCCAGCCGTTGCCGGCGTCGATGCGGGCCTGCACGTTGCCCAGCTCGGTCATGTCGATGTCGTCGCCGTCGTGCAGCATGTGGTGGTAGCGCGCGAGGTCGGCACCGACCTCGCCCAGGCCCAGGGCGACCACGTCGAAGACGCTGCCCGCCAGGCCCTGGGGCACTTCCTGCGCCAGGCCGGCGACCCGGCCCTCGCGGCGCAGCACGCCATCGTCGGGCACGACCTCGCCCGCCAGCAGGCGCAGCAGGGTGGACTTGCCGGCGCCATTGCGGCCGACGATGCAGACACGCTCGTTGGGCTCGATCGCCAGGTCAACGGCTTCGAGCAGCAACGGGCCACCGACGCCGTAGTCGACGCCTTGCAGGGTTATCAGGGACATGGGCCAATTCTATCGCGGCGGGCCCGCCGCGTGTGGTCAGGCGGCGCCGTGGCGCAGCCAGCGTTCGGCCACCGACGACGATCCGAAGACCCGGCCGTTGGCGCCGCGTTCAAGGGCGAGGATCTCGCCGTGTTCCATGTGCGCCACCAGCTCGATGCGACCCACGACGAAGGCGATCTGCAGCTTGTCCATGCCCAGGTCGAACAGGTAGTCGACGGTCCTGGCCAGGTTGCGCTCGCCTTCGTAGTCGCCGAGGTTCTCGACGACCATCAGCTTCCGGGCCTTGCGGCGCTCGCATTCGACGGCGATCTGGCGCCAGTACGCCATCGAGATTTCCTGGCTGTCGCGGGGGCCGGTGACGGCCGCATAGAGGTAGTCGGCGCGGTCTTCGAACACGAGCCGTATATCGGGGGGCAGTGGATTCACGGGAAATCGGACGTCGGGGGGACGCGCATTCTAGCGTTTCGCTGCCCCCTTCGCCTGGACACCTGGCCGCTTGAAGAGGCTGCCCCTTTCCACTTCTTGTGCCTGGATCGGCTGGAACGTATCCATGACAGGGCCTGCAAGCCTGCTGGGCGGAGCCGTGATCAACGCCGACGCAGACCCAGGAACCAGGAGAACAGCAACAACAGCATTGACGCCGGCAGCAACCAGGCGTGGCGCGCAAGATTCGCGCCCGGGTCGGCCAGCACGTTCAGGATCGGGTCGCCCTGGATGCCGAGGTAGGCAAGGAAGACCATTGCGAGCTCGAATGGCCGGGCATTGCGGCAACTCGCGCCAAGCGCCAGCCCGGCGATCGCGACGCTGGCGCCGGTGACCAGCAGCGGCAACGGCCCCGGGTCGGAGCCCACGCTGCGCACGAGCGCCGGCAGAACCACCGCCCAGGCCAGGCCAAGCGCGAGCCCCAGCCTCGCCACCAGGATGCGACGGCCGGCGCCGGCGGCGCTGAAAACCAGGCTGGCCGTGCCGGTGTCGCGTTCGCGCAGCGCGGCACGTGCGAAGACATCCACGCACAGCAGCCACGCCAGGATCGCCGCGACGGCCATGCCCTTCGGGGCCGCGAACGCCTGCACGCCGAACAGCACCGCCAGCGCCAGCCACCAAGTGAGCCGGCGCTGGCGAAGCGCCAGGCGGATTTCCGCGGCGGCCAGGCGGCCGGCGGCGAACAGTTCGAAAGGCCGCAGCAGCAGGTCAAGCCAGCGCAGGCGCAGTCCGGCCCGCTCACTGCGGCCTCCGCCGCGCGCCTCCGTGCGCGCGGCCGCCCAGTCCAGCGCCGGCGCCAGGGCGAGCACGCCGGCCGCCGCCACCGCCAGCCACAGCAGACGTCCCAATACGTCCATGGCGTCGGGGCGCCAGCCGTCCCAGGCGAAGGTTTCGATGCTGCCCTCCATGATGCTCATGCCGATGCTGAAACCGGAGGCGGCACGTTCGGGCTGCGTCTGCGCCAACCAGCCCTGGATGTCGCGCATCGCCAGCGAGATGCCCGAGGGTTCGCTCAGCCAGGTGGACGCCGCCCAGGCGGATTTGTCCGGGTCGAAGTGCTGGGCCAGGCTGATGAAGACAAATATCCAGAGGAAGAAGTACAGGACGTTGCCGCCGCTGCGGCGCAGCCAGGGCAACAGGTCGAAAAGAACGGCGAAGAACCCCGCCAGGCCCAGCGCCGGCATCGCGAACAGCAGCGACGGCAGCACCAGCTGCCATGGGTCAATCGTGGTGGCTTCGGCGTGGTGTATCTGGGCGGCCAGGCCGATGCCCAGGCCGACGGCCACCAGCAGCGCGAACACCAGCATGTGGCTGGTCCACTTCGCCAGCAGGTAGCCCGGACGCGTCATCGGCGTCGCCACCAGCAGCTGCCAGACCCGGGTTTCGAAATCACGCGACAGCGTGCCGCGCACGATGTAGAAACCGAACAGCGACAGCATGGTGGCGTAAAGCAGGCCCAGGACCATGCCGACCCAGGCGCTGGAATAGAGGCCGCGTGCGCCGCCGACGCCAACCGTCACATAACCGGCGTCCGAGGTCGGGAACAGCCACCAGGTCGCGATGCCGACGCCGCAGAGCACGACCCAGAAGCGGGTGCTCCGGCTGCGCTCCCGGAAGTCGGCGTGCACGATCGCGGCAAAACGCCTGAGCGCGTCCATGTCAGCGGGCGCCGTGTTGCTCGAGCAGCCACAAGTAGGCGTCCTCGAGATCGGGCTCGACGAGCGTCGCCCCCTGCCCCGGCGACTGCTCCGACACCAGCCGCAGCCGGATGCCGTCGGCGCGACGCAGGGAACTGCTGATGGCGAAACGACTGCGCACGTCGGCAAGTTCGGCGTCGGGCACGGTCCACTCCCAGGCATGGTCCCTGGCGCTGGCCATCAGCTGTTCGGGTTCGCCGTGGAAGAGCCGGCGGCCACGCGCCATCACCGCCAGCGACGTCGCGCTGGCCTCGATGTCGGAAACGATGTGGGTGGACAGGATCACCAGGCGCTGGCCGGCCAGGTCGGTGATCAGGTGGCGGAAACGCAGGCGCTCTTCCGGGTCCAGGCCGACCGTGGGTTCGTCCACGATCAGCAGGCGCGGGTCGTTGAGCAGGGCCTGGGCGATGCCGACGCGCTGGCGCATGCCGCCCGAGAAGCCGCCCAGGCGTCGGTCGGCGGCGTCAGACAGGCCGACCAGCGCCAGGCACTCGTCCACCCGTTCGCGGGCCTGCTTCAGGGGCAGGCCTTTCACTGCGGCCAGGTAGGCCAGGAACTCGCGCGCGCTCAGCGCCAGGTAGACGCCGAAATCCTGCGGCAGGTAGCCCAGTTCGGCGCGCAGGGCGTCGGGCTGGCGGGCGATGTCGATGCCGTTCCAGGTGATCCGGCCACTGCCCGGCCGGGACAACGTCGCCAGGATGCGCATGAGGGTGGATTTGCCGGCGCCGTTCGGACCGAGCAAGCCCAGGATGCCCGGGCCCAGCGCCAGGTCGATGCCCGCCAGGGCCTCGTGGCCATTCGGGTAGCGGTAACCCACGCCTTCGACACGTAATTCGCAGTGCATTGTCCTACCCACGCCAGGAAAGAAACGACATCTGGCCGTGCGGTCATGGCCGCACGGCCTTGGCATGAGCCTGCGGCAAGGCGGGCGCCGGCACGTGTGCCGGAGCGCAGGGTGACTTTAGGCCGGGATCAGCCCGCGGCCAGCAGGCGGCGGTGGTCGACCAGGATGCAGCGGTCCTGGACCACGTCGATGCCCTGGGCGACCAGCGCAGCGGCAAACGCATCGTCGCGGATGCCCAGCTGCAGCCAGACGGCCGACGGCCGCTTGGCCAGGATGTCGTCCAGGTGCGGCGCCAGGTCCTTCGGGCGGCGGAATACGTTCACCAGGTCCACGTTGCCCGGGATGTCCTGCAGCCGGCGGAACACCGGCTGGCCCAGGATGTGTTCGACCTCGGGGTAGTAAACCGGCACCGGCACGATGTCGTAACCGACACGCTCCAGGTAACGCGGCACGTCGATGGCCGGCTGGCCGCGCTGGGACTCGGTCTTGATGCCGAGCACGGCGATGCGCCGCACCCGGCCCAGCAGCGCCCGCAAGCCGTCGTCGTCGTCGATCAGTCGGCCCGGGGTCGCCATGGTTTAGTGCTCGTGGCCGCCGGCGCCGTGCACGTGGCCGTGCGCCAGCTCTTCGACGCTGGCATCGCGCACGTCCATCACCTCGACCGCGAAGTGCAGGCTCTGGCCGGCAAGCGGATGGTTGCCGTCAACCGTGACCATGCCGTCCTCGATCTTGGAGATGACGACCGAAATCGCGCCCTGCGGGGTCTGCGCCTGGAAGTGCATGCCGACCTCGATGTCGTCGACGCCCTGGAAGGCTTCGCGCGGCACGGTCTGGACCAGCATTTCGTTGGGGCTGCCGTAACCTTCCTCCGGGCTGACCACGACGTCGAACTTGTCGCCGGCGCTGCGGCCTTCCAGGGCCTTTTCCAGGCCCGGCACGATGTTGCCGGCGCCGTGCAGGTAGGCCAGCGGCTGGGCGCCGGACGAAGAGTCAATCACCTTGCCGGCATCGTCGGTCAGCGTGTAGTGGAAGGTGGCGACGGTGCGCTCGGCAATCTGCATGGTTGGAGATCCTTGGGGAAACGGGCCGGCCGGGAAACCAGGCGGCGTGGGGGAATCGGAGGGGGCATAGGCTAGGCGATGCGCCCTGTGGGCGCAAACCAGGCGCCCACAAAACACGAGGCCCCGGTCGTTTCCGACCGGGGCCCCGGGTTCACGCGGGAAGGCGCCTTATTCCGGCTGCACTTCGTCCGCCTGCATGCCCTTCTGGCCCTTCACGACCTTGAAGGAGACCTTCTGGCCTTCCTGCAGGGACTTGAAGCCGGTGCCCTGGATAGAGCGGAAGTGGACGAACACGTCCTCGCCACTTTCGGGGGTGATAAAGCCAAAGCCCTTGGCGTCGTTGAACCACTTCACGGTGCCGGTCTGACGGTCAGACATATCTCATTCCTTGTAACAATTAAGGTTGGGTACCCACGATCGGCCATACCGGGCAACCGTAGTTTGCTGAACATACGCGCTTACGGCCTGGAAAGCGAATGCTTTAGAATGGCGGGTTAATGGATCGCCCGCTGCCGCCCGCCGATCCCCCCCTAGAAAGCCTTCCCTGGGTCAGCCATGTCCGCCTTCGCCACCGAGCGGGTCCTGTCCGTACGGCACTGGACCGATGCCTACTTCAGCTTCACCACCACCCGCGACGACGGGCTGCGCTTCGACAACGGCCAGTTCGTGATGATCGGGCTGGAGGTCAATGGCCGGCCGCTGATGCGGGCCTATTCGATCGCCAGCGCCAACTGGGAAGAGCAGCTGGAGTTTTTCTCCATCAAGGTGGCCGACGGCCCGCTGACCTCGCGACTGCAGCACATACAGCCCGGCGATGACCTGCTGGTGAGCCGCAAGCCCACGGGCACCCTGCTCATTTCCGACCTGCATCCGGGGCGGAACCTGTACCTGCTGGGCACCGGCACGGGCCTGGCGCCCTTCCTGGGCGTGGTGAAGGACCCGGAGACCTACGAACGTTTCGACCGGGTCATCCTGACCCACGGCGTGCGCAACATCGCCGACCTGGCCTACCACGACTACATCACCCGCGAACTGCCCCGCCACGAGTACCTGGGCGAGGCCATCAGCGAAAAGTTGCTTTATTACCCGGCCGTGAGCCGCGAGCCCTTCCGCCACGCCGGCCGCCTGACCAGCCTGATGGAATCGGGGCAGATGATGCGGGACCTGGGCCTGGACGGGCTGGACCCGGACAAGGACCGCGCCATGATCTGCGGCAGCCCGCAGATGCTGGCCGACTTCCGCAGCCTGCTCGACGGCCGCGGTTTCAGCGCGGCGCCCCGCATCGGCACGCCCGGGCAATACGTGTTCGAGCGCGCCTTTGTCGAAAAGTAGGGCCTGGGCTCAGCCCAGCGCCTTTTCGATGTCCTTGCGGATCGACTGGGGCTTGTCGGTCGGCGCGTAGCGCTTGATCACCTGCCCGTCGCGGCCGACCAGGAACTTGGTGAAGTTCCACTTGATGCCCTCAAGGCCCAGCAGGCCCGCCTTCTCGGACTTGAGCCACTTCCACAGCGGGTGCGCGCCGCTGCCGTTGACCTCGACCTTGTCGAACATCGGAAAGCTCACGTCATAGGTAAGCGAGCAGAAGCTGCGGATCTCCTCGGCGTCGCCGGGCTCCTGGTGGCCAAACTGGTCGCAGGGAAACCCCAGCACCACCAGGTCACGGTCCTTGAAGTCCCGCCACAGCTGTTCCAGGCCTTCGTACTGCGGCGTGAAACCACACTTGCTGGCCGTATTGACCACCAGCAGAACCTTGCCACGGTAGGCGTCGAGCGACTGCGGGCTGCCGTCGATGGACTGGGCGGAGAAGTCGAAAGCGGTGGTCATGGCGGTCTCCTGGCGGGGCTGCCAGCCTAGCGCAAGGCGGCGGGGGCGGCGCGGATTTCACGCCGGCTTTACGGCAGGACCCCGGCCATGCCTTTCGTCACGGTTGGCTTCAGCGGCCATGCGGTAGTCTCGACGGCTTACTGCCACACAAGGACCACCGATGAACCACAAGCTCTCCCTCGCCCTCGCCGCCGCCCTGGCCGCGGCTTCACCGGGCCTCGTGCTGGCCCATGCCGAACAGGACGCCGATGTCGCCGTCGAGCCGGTTTCCGGCAACCCCTTCTTCGTGGTCAGCAGCCTGCCCTACCAGGCTCCGCGCTTCGACCTGATCAAGGATGAGCATTACCAGCCGGCGCTCGAGCGCGGCATGGCCGAGCATCGCGCGGAAATTTCCGCCATCGCCAACAATCCGGACGCGCCGAGCTTCATGAACACCATCGTCGCCATGGAAAAGACCGGCGCCCTGCTCAACCGCGCGGGCGCAGTATTCGGCAACCTGGCCGGCGCCCACACCAACCCCCAGATCCAGAAGGTGCAGGCCACCCTGGCGCCGAAGTTCGCCGCCCACCAGGACGCCATCCTGCTCGACAGCAAGCTGTTCGCCCGCGTCAGGTCGCTCTACGAGCAGCGTGATTCGCTGGGCCTGGACGCACAATCCAAGCGCCTGCTCGAGCGCTACCACACCGACTTCATCCGCGCTGGCGCCAACCTGTCCGACGCCGACAAGGAAACCCTGAAGGCGATGAACGCCGAGCTGGCCAGCCTGGCCACGACCTTCAGCCAGAACGTGCTCAAGGAAGTGAACGACTCCGCCGTGCTGGTGGACGACGTCGCCCTGCTCGATGGGCTCTCGGAGCAGGCGGTCACCGCCGCCGCCGCGTCGGCCAAGGAAGCCGGCCACGAGGGCAAGTACCTCATCGCCCTGCAGAACACCTCCGGCCAGCCGCCGCTGACCAACCTCAGCAACCGCGACCTGCGCAAGAAGATCATGGCCGCCTCGCTGGTGCGCGGTACCCGCGGCAACGAATGGGACAACACCGGCATCGTCGCCCGCGTCGCCCAGCTTCGCGCCGAGCGCGCCAAGCTGCTGGGCTACGACAACCACGCCCAGTACGTGCTCGAGGATGAAACCGCCGGCACCGTCGGCGCGGTGAACAAGCTGATGTCCGACCTGGCCCCGGCCGCCGTCGCCAACGCCCGCAGGGAAGCGGCCGAGATGCAGGCGATCATCGACGCCGAAGGCGGCGACTTCCAGCTCGAGGCCGCCGACTGGGCCTTCTACGCCGACAAGGTGCGCCAGCAGAAGTACGCCTTCGACGAAGCCCAGCTCAAGCCCTATTTCGAAATCAACAACGTGCTCGAGAAAGGCGTTTTCTACGCCGCCGGCCAGCTCTACGGCCTGAGCTTCAAGGAGCGCAAGGACATCCCGGTCTACCACCCAGACGTGCGCGTGTGGGAGGTCTTCGAGGCCGACGGCAGCAAGCTGGGCCTGTTCTACGGCGACTTCTACGCCCGCCCGAGCAAGCGCGGCGGCGCCTGGATGAATGCCTACGTGCCGCAGAACGGCCTGACCGGCACGAAGCCGGTGGTCGCCAACCACCAGAACATCCCCAAGCCGGCCGACGGCCAGCCGACCCTGATGAGCTTCGACGAGGTCACCACGATGTTCCACGAGTTCGGCCATGCCCTGCACGGCCTGTTCTCGGACGTGAAGTACCCGCAGTTCGCCGGCACGTCGGTGCCGCGCGACTTTGTCGAGTACCCCTCGCAGGTCAACGAGATGTGGGCGACCTGGCCGACGATCCTGGCCAACTACGCCAAGCACCATGAAACCGGCGAACCGATCCCGCAGGAACTGCTGGACAAGGTGCTGGCGGCCGAGCAGTACGGCCAGGGCCACGCCACCACCGAGTACCTGGCCGCGGCCATGCTCGACCAGGCGATCCACCAGCAGGCCGCCGGCAACGTCGCCACCGACACCCTGGCCTTCGAAGCCAAGGCCCTCGAAGCGGCGGGCCTGGATTACCCGCCGGTGCCGCCGCGTTACCGCAGCGCCTACTTCTCGCACATCATGGGCGGCTATTCAGCCGGTTATTACGCCTATCTGTGGTCTGAAGTGCTCGACGCCGAGTCGGTCGAGTGGTTCAAGGAAAACGGCGGCCTGAGTCGTGAAAACGGCGACCACTTCCGCAAGACCCTGCTCTCGCGCGGCGGCAGTGCCGACGCCATGCAGATCTTCCGCGACTTCCGCGGCCGCGACCCGGAAGTGGGCCCGCTGCTCAAGCGCCGCGGACTGGAAACCACGCCCGATACCGAATAAGTAGCGGCGCCAGGCAAAAAGAAACCGCCCGAATCACTTCGGGCGGTTTTCTTTTGTGCCGGATGGATCAGGCGTTGCGCTGGCAGGCGCGCAGTTCCTTGTTCAGGACTTCGGCCTTGGACACGTACTGCTTGGCCAGCACGCGCACGACGAAGCTGTGGTCGCGGTCCAGGACGACCTTCTGGAAGGTGGTCTGGAACTGTCCCTCGATCTCGGCCATGCGGGTGAAACGCTCGACCGGCGACTCGGGCCACTGCTTGCGCATGCCGGCGTAAACCTTGCTCAGTTCGACCAGGCTGCTGACGGGCTTCTTGGCGGGCTTCTTGGACTTCGGCGTCGGCTTGACCTCGCCGGAGAGTTCGGCGGCCAGCTCGGACTTGGCCTTGGCCAGGCGGGCGAACAGCGTGCTGACCTTTTTGTCTTTCACCTTCTGCGCCGCTTCTTCGTAGAACGCGGTGCCATCCTCGCTGATCTCGATCAGGTCGGAAATGCTGCTGGTGGTGTCGGTCATGCGGCGCTCCTTGGCGTGATGGAAGGACAGCGTGATCGTCCCGCGGCCCAAACCAGGCGGCGGAGTGTCCCGGAAACCCGGGACCGGGCGATCACGAAGGCAAAGCTCATAAGCCGTGCCAGTGCCCGTAGCGGGCGGCTGGAACCGGTTAAGGATACGCGGGAGCGCGTAAAAATTAGGTTATCCACAGGCTGAAGGGGTTTCAATCGCCTGTCGCGATGCTGTTTGCCGAACTTAGCTGCATCTTAGCCGAACTTTCACCGAGAAACCGCCCAGGACAGCATTTGACCACGCCGGTAGGGCATCACGCCGTGGAACGGCCGTGGATCCTCGTCGAAGACCAGGGGCAGGAAGTGCCGGTCACCCTCCCACAGGGGCAGCGTGTCCATCTGGTCGAGCGGGACCCAGTGCAGGTCGCCCTCGGCGTTGCTGGCCGGCGGCTCCCCGCTGAAGGCGGTCACCAGGAAGATGAAACCCAGCCAGTCCTCGCCGTTCTTGCCAAACCCCGGCCAGCTGATCGTGCCGCGCAGCTGCAGGGACTGGCATTCGATGCCGGCCTCCTCGCGGATCTCCCGGCGCATGCCGGCCATCACGTCCTCGTCCGGCTCGAGCTTGCCGCCCAGGCCGTTGTACTTGCCCAGGTGGTTGTCCCCGGGGCGGGCGTTGCGGTGCACCATCAGGCAGCGCCGGCCATCGGCGGAAAGCACATAACCCAAGGTGGCGACAATCGGGGTGTAGGGCACGCGGTCCTCGGCAGGAAGGGGGACGTACAAGCATAATCGCCCCATGCCATCGACCCATCTCCCCGGCCTGGCCGTCATCGGCGGCGGCCCCGCCGGCCTGATGGCCGCTGAAACCGCGCGCGCCGCCGGCGTCGAGGTCGACCTGTACGACGCCAAGGGCTCGGTCGGCCGCAAGGTGCTGATCGCCGGCAAGGGCGGCCTGAACCTCACCCACGGCGAAGCCTTCACCAGCTTCTGCCGTCGTTTCGGCGAGCGCAGCGACGAGGTTTCCCGCTGGCTGAGCGACTTCGGCCCGGAACAATTGCGCGCCTGGGCCGCCGGCCTGGGCGTGGACACATTCGTCGGTTCGTCAGGACGCGTTTTCCCCAGTGACCTCAAGGCGGCGCCACTCCTGCGCGGCTGGGTGCGGCGGCTGCGCGACCAGGGTGTGCGCTTCCACGTCCAGCACCGCTGGCTGGGACTGGACCCAGAGGGCGGCCATCGATTCCAGACGCCGGATGGCGAACGGTCCGTCATCGCCGATGCCACCGTATTGGCCATGGGCGGCGGCAGCTGGCCGCAACTGGGCTCGGACGGCGCCTGGACCCTGCCACTGTCCCGGGCCGGCATCGACATCGCCCCGCTGCAGCCCGCCAATTGTGGTTTCGACGTGGGCTGGAGCGAACATTTCGCCGCCCGCTTCGCGGGCGCCCCCATCAAGCCCCTGCGCCTGGCCCTGGCCGGCGAGGATCCGCCCCGCTGGCGCCAGGGCGAGTGCGTGGCCACCGCCACCGGCCTGGAAGGCAGCCTGGTCTACGCGCTGTCGGCCCCACTGCGCGACACCATCGCGCGCGACGGCGAGGCGGTGCTCCTGGCCGACCTGGTGCCCGGCCGCGATGCCAGCCGCCTGGCCGGCGACCTGGCGCGTCCGCGCGGTGGCCGCAGCCTCAGCGAACACCTGCGCCGGCAGGCGGGCATCAGTGGCGTCAAGGCCGGCCTGCTGCGCGAAGTGCTGACGGCCGAGGTGCTCAATGGCGACCCGGGCATCCTGGCGGCGGCGATCAAGGCCCTGCCCCTGCGCCTGAAGTCGGCCCGGCCTTTGGCCGAAGCCATCTCCACCGCCGGCGGCATCCGGCTCGAAGCGCTGGACGAAGGCCTGATGCTGCGTGACCGGCCCGGCCTGTTCGCCGCCGGCGAGATGCTCGACTGGGAGGCCCCGACCGGCGGTTACCTGCTGACCGCCTGTTTCGCCAGTGGCCGGCTGGCCGGCGCTGCCGCATCGGCCTGGCTGGGGCGGCCCCGGCGCGCCTAGCTCTCCCCGATCGCGTCCGGATCCGCGGACATGACATCGCCATCGGGCGCCTGCGCCGGGGTGGCAAACCCGTACAGCGTGATGTCGAAGACAAGCCTGCCCATCGGGGCGCCGGGCACGGGTGCGGAGTCGTAGGCCAGTGCGCCCGGCACCCAGAACCGGAACGTATCGCCTCGCGCCATCAGCAACAGGCCCTCCTGCCAACCGGGAATCAGCCGGTCCAGCGGCAGCGAGACCCGGCTGCCGCGGGCGATCGAACTGTCGAAGACGCGACCGTCGGGCGTCCAGCCGGTGTAATGCACCATCACGATGTCGCCCGGCGCCGGCCGTGTGCCGCCCTGCCCCCGCGCCAGCACCTTGTAGGCCAGCCCGCTGGCCGTGCGAACCACATCGTCCGGCGCGGCGGCGACGTCCGGCGGGGCCTTGGTCGGGTCGCTGCCGCCGATGACGGTGACGTCCAGGACGTGTGCAAGTGCCGGCATGCCCGGATAACCCGGCGCCATCGCCGCGGCGCTGAACCACCAGCGGCGGGTCTCACCGACGGGCGTGGTCAGGAGCGCGCGGGCCAGCCCCGGCTGGGACCGCACCAGTTCGCGAATGGGCGCGGTCGTGGTGCCGGACTGGCGGGCGTTGAATCGCGTCACGCCGTCGGCGCTCCAACCGTCGAGCCGATACGCGATGACCGGCTCACGCACGAAGGCCGACGGGTCAGGCGCCGCCTTGAGCACGCGGTAGGCGATGCCGGTGGCCGTGCCCGTCGCCTCCGGCGGTGGCGCGTCGAGCGGAGCCGGTGCCGGCAGGCTGGCCACCTTCGCCAGTGCGCCGCCGGACAAGAGTGCGAACGCAAGCGCGAGTGGCAGGATCACGGAAAAACCTGGGCGGATCATTCGTTGCCTCGATGTACGGACGCGGGACGCGCAGCCTAACAAAGCCGGCGCTACCAGTCGGACTCACCGGGCAGCAGTCCGCGCAGCTCGACGTCGGTCAGGTTCCGCCATCGCCCGGGTTTGATTTCGCCGAGCTTGACGTTGGCGATGCGAACGCGCCGCAGCTGGGTCACGCGGTAGCCGAAGGCGGCCGCCATCAGCCGGATCTGCCGGTTCAGGCCCTGGGTGAGCACGATCGAAAAGCCGTAGCGCGCGATCTTCCGGGTACGGCACGGCAGCGTCATCTGGTTGTGGATGCGCACGCCCTTGGCCATGCCCCGCAGGAAATCCTCGGTGACGGCCTTGTTCACGCCGACCAGGTATTCCTTTTCCTTCTTTTCCTCGGCGCGCAGGATCCGGTTGACGATGTCGCCGTTGCTGGTCAGCAGGATCAGGCCCTCGCTGTCCTTGTCCAGGCGGCCGATGGGGAAGATGCGCTGCTGGTGGCCGACAAAATCCACGATGTTGCCTTTCACGGCGGCGTCGGTGGTGCAGGTGATGCCGACCGGCTTGTTCAGCGCGATGTAGACATGGCGGCGGCGTCCGGGGCGCGCCTCGCGGGCCTTGAGCGACTGTCCGTCCACCTGGACCTCGTCCTCGGGACCCACCTGGGTGCCAATGCCGGCGCGCAGGCCGTTGACGCTCACCCGACCCTCGGAGACCAGGCGGTCGGCCTCCCGGCGGGAGCAGAAGCCGGTTTCGGCGATGTGCTTGTTGACTCGCATGGGTGCCGCGCCGCGTCAGAAGTGGCGCGCATGCTGGCACGGCGGGCCGGGCAAGTCATCCCGGCCGCCGGGCCCGCGGGGCGGCCAGGAACCGAAGATATGGGGGTCGGAGGCCGTCCCGGGTGTCCCCGGCTGGGGTCGGCTGGCGTTCTCCTCCAGGCAGGTCGGATTCCCCCCGGGCAGTGGCACGAAATATGCAGCGCTTTGCCTGCAAGCCACTTCCCCGACCTCCAAGGAGAACACCATGGGCATTGTCATCCCCTTCCCCAGCAAGCAGGTCCTTGACGACGAACTGGCCATCCAGCTCTGGGAGCTGGTGATGGCAGGCGAAATCGGCAGCCCCGAATACCGCCGCCTGGACGCCGAGATCAACCGCCGCCGCGCCGCCCGCTCACCGAACGCCAAGGTCGCGATGCCGGCCCGCTGAGCCATGGGCACGCACGCGCAAACGCGCTGGGCGCGCCGGGGCAGCGCCCGGCGCCGACACCGGCATCAGCCGAGTTTCCGGATCCGGAAATTGCGGCCCTTGACCTTGCCGGTGCGCAGCCTGTCCATGGCTTTCTGGACCTGGCTGCGCTCGATGGCGACATAGGTCCGGGTCGCGAAACCGGCGATCTTCCCTATCGCCGCCGCGTCCAGGCCACCCGCGCCGGTCAGCGCGCCCACCACGTCACCCGGGCGCAGCTTGTCCTGGCGGCCGGCGTCGATCACCAGGGTCTGCATGGCCGGCGGCGGCGGTCGTGCCGGCTTGCGGGACAGGTCGATACGTTCCCACCGCACCGCCCCGCCCAGGGCCTCTTCGATACCGATGACGCGACGACGCTCGTCGCCGGACACCAGGGCCAGCGCCCGTCCGGGCAGGCCGGCCCGGCCGGTGCGGCCGATGCGGTGGGTGTGGATGTCGACGTCGCTGGCCAGCCCGTGGCTGATGACCAGCGGCAGGCCGGCGATATCCAGGCCACGCGCCGCCACGTCGGTGGCGACCAGCACCCGGCAGCTGCCGTTGGAGAACAGCACCAGCACCTCGTCGCGTTCGCGCTGGTCGAGGTCGCCGTGCAGGGCCAGGGCCGCGAAGCCACGCTGCTGCAGGTCTTCGTGCAGCTGCGCGACGTCACGCCGGGTATTGCAGAACACCAGGGCCGATTCCGGCGCCAGGTCGCCCAGCAGCAGCGCCACGGCGTCGGCCTTGCGCGGCGCCTCGACTTCGTAGAAACGCTGCTCGATGGCCTCGCCCGCCGGGTCGGCCACTTCGATCCACTCCGGGTCGCGCTGGTAGCGCGCCCCCAGGTCACGCACGGCCTCGGGCAGGGTGGCCGAAAACAGCAGGGTCTGGCGCGAGGCAGGCGCCTGGCCGAGGATGCCGGCGATGGCGTCGGCGAAGCCCATGTCGAGCATGCGGTCGGCTTCGTCGAGCACGGCCACGCGCAGTCCGTCGAGCTTGAGCGCGCCTTCGTCCATCAGCTCCTGCAGCCGCCCCGGGGTCCCCACCACCACCTGGGGCGGGTGCACCAACGACGCCAGGTGCGGTCGCAGCGGCACGCCACCGCAGAACACCGACACCTTCAGGTTGGGCATCTGGCGCGCGAGACGGCGGATTTCCTTGCCCACCTGGTCCGCCAGTTCGCGGGTGGGACACAGCACCAGGGCCTGCACGCCGCCCTCCCCGGCATCAACACGCGCCAGCAGCCCCAGGCCGAAGGCGACGGTCTTGCCGCTGCCAGTGCGGGCGCGGGCGCTGACATCGCGACCCGCCAGCAGGGCCGGCAGGCTGGCCGCCTGCACCGGGGTCGGGGTGTCGAATCCCAGCGAAGCCAGGGTTTCAGCCAGGGCGGCGGGCAGCGGGAACGCGGAGAAGGAAGTCATGGCGCATTCTCGCACGCCACCGTGGAGCTTCCGCTCAGGGATTGAACAGGGTGTGCCAGAAGTGGCCCAGCACCCGCGGCTCCATCAGCACCGTGAACAGCACGCCATAGGCGGCGCCGGCCAGGTGGGCGCTGTGGTTGATGTGGTCGGCCTGCTTGCGTTCGGCGTAGATGGAATAACCCACGTACAGCACCGCGTAGATGATCGCCGGAACCGGGATGACGTAAACGTAGATGAGTTGCCAGGGCTGGAGCAGGATGAAGGCGAACAGCACCGCCGACACCGCGCCCGAGGCGCCGAGGGTGGCGTATTCGGGGTCGTGGCGATGGCGCAGGTAGCTCGGCAGCGCCGATACCACCAGCGCAGAGAGATAAAAGCCGACAAAACCCACCGGGCCCAGGTAGTCGCCGTAGAAGCCTTCCATCAGGCGCCCGAAGAAATAGAGCGTGATCATGTTGAAGGCCAGGTGCATGAAGTCGCCGTGCACGAAGCCGTAGGTGACGAACCGATGGAACTCGCGCCCGCGCGTCACCGCCGGCGGCCACAGAAGAAGCCGCTGGAGGAGCTTTTCGTTGGAGAAGGCCAGCCACGACACCAGGCCGGTGACGGCGATGATGCCGATCGTGAAGTTCAGTTCCATGGGAGTCCTTTCCTGTGCGGATCCATCAATCGGGCTTGGGCAGTACGACGGGTCCGCGCCAGCATAACGCGAGCCATGGCGACGATTCAGACGCGGGCTGGCAAAGTGGCGACCATGCGAACCCCAGCCCTGCTGTCTTTCCTGATACTGGCCACCGCCACCCTGCCCGCCCTGGCGGCGGACGACCTGTCGGCCTGCCTCGACCGCCTCCAGCCCAAGGCCCGCGCCGCCGGCATCGGCGACGCGCTGTTCCGCGAACACACCGAAGGCTTGCTGCCCGATCCCTCGGTGCTCGAGGCGCTCGATTACCAGCCCGAGTTCCGGTCGCCGATCTGGGACTACCTGGCCGGCCTGGTGGACCAGGAGCGCGTGGACGACGGGCGTGCCCTGCTGGATGAACACGCCGAACTGCTGGCACGCATCCAGTCGGACTACGGCGTCGACCCGGCCACCGTGGTGGCGGTGTGGGGCGTGGAAAGCGACTACGGCCGCACCTTCGGCAGCAAGGACCTGCTGCGCTCGCTGGCGACGCTGTCCTGCGCCGGACGGCGCCAGGATTTTTTCCGCGGTGAACTGTTCGCCCTGCTCAAGCTCATCCAGTCCGGCGACCTTTCGGCCGCCAACCTCACCGGCTCCTGGGCGGGCGCCTTCGGGCACACCCAGTTCATGCCTTCGACCTATGCCCGCATCGCCGTGGACGGCGACGGCGACGGCCGCCGCGACCTGGTGGGCTCGGTGCCCGACGCCCTGGCCTCGACGGCCAACTACCTCAAACGTTCCGGCTGGCGCACCGGCCAGGCCTGGGGCCATGAAGTGACGCTGCCCGAAGGTTTCGACGCCTCGGTGAACGGCCGCACCACGCGCCGGCCGCTGTCGGCCTGGCGCAGCCGGGGCCTGGAACGCGCCGACGGTGGCGACCTGCCCGCGGATGACCGCGCCGCCGCCCTGCTGCTTCCCGCCGGCGCCAAGGGCCCGGCGTTCATCGTTTTCCGCAACTACGACGCCATCTATTCCTACAACGCCGCCGAGAGTTATGCGCTGGCCATCGCCCTGCTGGCCCAGCAGCTGCGCGGCGACGGCGGTCTGCGCGCGTCCTGGCCCACTGACGACCCGGGCCTTTCCCGGGCAGAGCGCCGGGAGCTGCAGCAGATCCTGGTGGACCTGGGCCACGACATCGGCCCGGTGGACGGCATGGTCGGCAAGCGCACGCGCGAAGCCCTTGCCCTTGAACAGGCGCGCCTGGGCCTGACGGCGGACGGGCGTGCTGGCCAGAAGGCGCTGCAGGCGCTCAGGACCGACCGCCACTCGCCTGTGCCGGCCCGATAGCCCACAATCGTTCCCGTACCCCGCGGAGGCAGCCCCATGAAGTGGCGAAGTGCACGTCGTAGCAGCAACGTCCAGGACATCCGCGGCCGGCGCGGCGGTGGCGGTGGCGGACTGAAGCTCGGCCTGGGTGGCGTTGCCGCCGTGGTGGTGATCGGGCTGCTGCTGGGCAAGAGCCCCATGGAACTTCTGGGAATGGTCGCGCAGGTGCAGCAGCAGATGCCCGCCGATACCGCCGGTACCGCCGACGCCCCGCCGGTGAACGACGAGGCGTCCCAGTTCGTCGCCAGCATCCTCGGGGAAACCGAGGACGTCTGGGGCGCGATCTTCGCGGACAGCGGCAGCCGGTACACGCCGGCGAAGCTGGTGCTCTTCAGCGGCCAGGTGCAGTCGGCCTGCGGCGGCGCCAGCGCCGCGGTCGGACCCTTTTATTGCCCGGCCGACCAGAAGGTCTACATCGACCTGAGCTTCTTCGACCAGATGGAGCGCCGGCTTGGCGGCGGCGGCGACTTCGCCGAGGCCTACGTCATCGCCCACGAAGTGGGCCACCACGTGCAGACGCTCACCGGCATCTCCGGCCAGGTGAACGCCATCCGCCAGCGCGGCGGCAATGTCGAGGGCGCCGACGGCCCGCTGGTGCGCCAGGAGCTGCAGGCCGACTGTTACGCCGGGCTGTGGGCCCACCACGCCCAGCGCCGGCACGCCTGGCTCGAGGACGGTGACCTTGAGGAAGCCATGAACACCGCCACCGCCATCGGCGACGACACCCTGCAGCGCCAGGGCCAGGGCCAGGTGGTGCCCGACTCGTTCACCCACGGCAGTGCCGCCCAGCGCGTGCGCTGGTTCCGCGCCGGCTTCGAGTCGGGTGACGTGGAGCGCTGCGACACCTTCGCGGCGAACCAACTCTAGGCGACCAGGGACGGGGTGATGGCCACTGGCGCCGTTCAAACCCCCGTCTTCCGCGCCCGCGGGCTGACCAAGACCTATCGCATGGGGCAGGTCGAGGTGCCGGCCCTGCGCGGCATCGACCTGGACCTGTGGCCGGGCGAATTCGTTGTCCTGCTTGGCGCCTCGGGCAGCGGCAAGTCCACGCTGCTCAACATCCTCGGCGGCCTCGACGCGCCCAGCGCCGGCGAGGTCACCTGCCAGGGCCACCCACTGACCGGTGCCGGTGAAGCGGCGCTCACGCGTTTCAGGCGCGAACACGTCGGCTTCGTATTCCAGTTCTACAACCTCATCCCCAGCCTCACCGCCCGCGAGAACGTCGCCCTGGTGACGGAGATCGCCAGCGATCCGATGCGCCCCGAGGATGCCCTGGCGATGGTCGGCCTGGCGCCACGCATGGACCATTTCCCCGCGCAGCTCTCGGGCGGTGAACAGCAGCGCGTTGCGATCGCCCGCGCCATCGCCAAGCGTCCGGCGGTGATGCTGTGCGACGAGCCCACCGGTGCGCTGGATTCGCAGACCGGCATCACGGTGCTCGAGGCGCTGGCGCGCACGCATCGGGAAACCGGCGCGCTGACCGTCATCATCACGCACAACGCGGTGATCGCCCGGATGGCCGACCGGGTCATCCAGCTCAGCGATGGCCGGGTTGCCGGCGAACAACGTAACGCGGTTCGCGCCGAGCCTTCGGAGCTGAGCTGGTGAAGACCCTGGATCGCAAACTGCTGCGCGACCTGGGCCAGCTGCGCGGCCAGACCGTCGCCATCGCGCTGGTCCTGGTCGCGGGCATCGCGACCCTGGTGATGTCGCTCACGGCCTACCGCGCGCTGTACGACACCCGCGAACAGTTCTACGGCGAGTACCGGTTCGCCGAGGTTTTCGCCCGGGCCGAACGCGCGCCCTGGCCGCTGCTCGACGACGTGCGCCGCCTGCCCGGGGTGCAGGCGGCCGAAGGCCGCGTGGTGGCCGGCGTGAACCTCGAGGTCGAAGGTTTCGACGACGCCGTGAATGGCCTGGTGGTGTCCTTGCCCGACGCCCGCCAGGCCGGTCTGAACGGGCTGTTCCTGCGCGAGGGCCGGCTGCCCGACCCGCTGCGCGCCAACGAGGTGGTGGTCGGCGAGGCGTTCGCGCAGGCCCACCAGCTCCTGCCCGGTGACCGCATCGCCGCGGTGCTCAATGGCCGTCGGCAGGTGCTGCACATCGCGGGCATCGGCCTTTCACCGGAGTTCGTCTACCAGATCCGGCCCGGTGACGCCTTCCCTGATTACCTTCGTTACGGGGTGATCTGGATGCAGCGGGAGCCACTGGCCGCCGCCCTCGACCTCGATGGTGCCTTCAACGACCTGGTGCTGACGCTCGAGCGCGGGGCCGTCGAAGCCGATGTGATCGACCAGCTCGACGCCATGCTTGCTCCCTACGGCAGCCTGGGCGCCCATGGCCGCGAACTGCAGACATCACATCGGTTCCTCGACGAGGAACTGACCCAGCTCCAGGTGATGGTGCGGCTGTTCTCGGCGGTGTTCCTCGGCGTGGCGGCGTTCCTGCTCAACATCGTCATCGGCCGGCTGGTGCATACCCAGCGCGAGCAGATCGCCGTGCTCAAGGCGTTCGGCTACACCCGCACCGAGGTGGGCCGGCACTATGCCGCCCTCGTGGGCCTGATGGTGCTCGCCGGATTGCCGCCGGGCATCCTGGTCGGCGCCTGGCTGGGCAATGGCATGGCGAAGATGTATGCCGACTTCTTCCGGTTCCCCTACCTGGACTGGTCCCTGCATCCCGCCGTGCTCGGCCTGGCCGGCGCGTTCGCGCTCACCGTTGCCCTGCTCGGGACCGTAACCGGCCTCTATCGCGCTTTCTCGCTGACGCCCGCGGAAGGCATGCGGCCGGAGGCACCGCCGGCGTTCGGTCGGGGCCTGTTCGAACGTGCTGGCCTGTTCCGCCTGCTCGATCCGGCCGGACGCATGGTCCTGCGCACGCTCGCGCGCCGGCCGCTGCGGACGTCGCTCACGGTGCTGGGCATCGGGCTGGCCTGCGGCATCCTGGTGATGTCGCGCTTCCAGGAAGACGCCATCAACCGGATGATCGAAGTGCAGCTGGGCTTCGCCCAGCGCGACGACCTGGCCGTGACCTTCGTGCAGCCGCGTACGGCGGCCGCGGCGCTCGAACTCGCCGGCCTGCCCGGCGTCGCTGCCGTCGAACCCTTCCGCCAGGCGCCGATCGTGCTCCGCCACGGCCACCGCAGCCACCGCCTCGCCCTGCTGGGCCTGCAGGCCAATGGCGACCTCAAGCGGCTGCTGGGGCCCTCGCTGGCACCGCTGCCGCTGCCGGCCGACGGGCTGGTGCTGACCGACCACCTGGCCGGCATGCTCGGGCTTTCGCCGGGCGACGAGGTGCAGGTGGAGTTCCTGGACGGACGGCTCGAGACGATGGACCTGCCGGTCAGGGCGCTTTCGCACGAGTACCTGGGCGTCGGCGCCTACCTCGAACTGGGCGCCATGCAGCGCCTGCGCGGCGAGCAGTCAAGCATTTCCGGCGCCTGGCTCCGGCTGGACGAACCCGCCGATCGCGCCGGCGTAGTGCAGGCACTGCGCGAACGGCCCGGCGTCGCGTCGGCCAGCGACCGCTCCGCGATGATCGAAGGCTTCCGCAGCACGATGGCGCAGGTGATCGTCATCTTCACCCTGGTCGCCACCCTGATGGCGGCGGCGATCGCCATCGGCGTCGTCTACAACAGTGCGCGCATCTCGCTGTCCGAGCGCAGCCGCGAACTGGCCAGCCTGCGCGTGCTGGGGTATACCCGGGCCGAAGTCCGTAGCCTGATGTGGGGCGAATTGTTCACGCTGGCGGGACTGGCCCTGTTGCCGGGTTTCGCCCTGGGCGTGGCGCTGTGCGCCCTGCTGGTGAAGGGTTTCGAATCCGAGCTCTATCGCATCCCCCTGGTGGTTTCGTCCGCGGGGCTCGGCTCCGCCGGCCTGGTGGTGCTGGCGGCAACGGCGGGTTCGGCGCTGTTGATGCGTCGCCGGCTGGACGAGCTCGACCTGATCGCGGTACTAAAAACCAAGGACTGAACCATGACCCGCGCCAGAATCCTGCGTCTTGGCCTGCTCGCTTTAGCCGTCCTGGTCCTGGGCTGGTTTGCCCTGCGGCCGGCCGCGATCCCGGTCGACACCGTGACCGTGGGCAGGGGCCCGGTCGTGGACGTCATCGAAGCCGAAGGCCGCACCCGCCTGGTCGACCGCTACCTGATCACGGCCCCGATCGCCGGCCAGGCCCGCCGCCAGCTTCTTGAAGTCGGCGACCCGGTCGAAGTGGACCAGGTGCTGGTCGTTCTCGACCCCCTGCCCGCCCCCGCCCTGGACGCCCGCGCCCGCGCCGAGGCCCAGTCGCGGGCCGACGCCGCCAGCAGCCGGCTGCGTGGTGCCGGCGAAGACCTTGGTGCCGCGCAGGCCGCCGCCGAACAAGCCGCCTCCGAGCTCGCGCGACTCGAAGCACTGGGGGAGCAATCCCTGGTCGCACGCGACCTGGTGGACAAGGCGCGCACCGCGGCACGCCGCGCCGATCGCGAAGTCGCCAGCGCACGCTTCCGCCAGGCAACTGCACGCCATGAACTCGAGGGCGCGCGCGCGGCACTTGCCCTGGGCAGCCGGTCCGCCAGCGATGCGCCGGCGATGGAGCTGGCGGCGCCGGTGGCGGGCGTGGTGCTGCGCCGCTACTACGAAAGCAGCCGCCCCGTGCAGGCCGGCGACCCGCTGCTGGAAATCGGCGATCCGGCGGGCATGGAAGTGGAGGTGGACGTGCTGTCCGCCGACGCGGTCCGGCTGCGCGACGGCATGGCGGTTGAACTGCATCGCTGGGGCGACGCCGAGCCCTTGCTTGGCCGCGTGCGCCGCGTCGAACCGGCTGGCTTCACCAAGGTTTCGGCGCTGGGCGTGGAAGAACAGCGTGTCTGGGTGATCGTCGAGATCACCAGCGGTCGCGAGCGCTGGCGACGCCTCGGCGACGCCTACCGCGTCAACGCCCACTTCGCGCTGGAAAGCCGGACCGACGTGATGCGGATCCCCGGCAGTGCGCTGTTCCGGGACGAAGATGGCGGCTGGGCCGTGTTCCGCGTGCAAGGTGGCCAGGTATCGCTCGCTCCGGTCGAACGGGGGCTGCAAGGCGGATCCTGGGTCGAAGTGCTGGACGGCCTCGCCGAAGGCGACACCATCGTCGTGCACCCGGACCGGGCCCTCGCCGACGGCAGCCGGGTGCGGGTGCGCTAGCCCCTAGAGCACCGCACCCTGGGCAATTCCGTGGCGGGTTCGGCGTTCGTAGGCGCCGTCGCGCACGGAATGTCGCAGCTGGGCGCGGAAGAAGATCCGCTGCGCCTCGCGGCGCAAGGTCTGGCAGCTCTCTTGCAGGCCCAGGTCCTGCAGGCCCCGGTGCAGGTAGTGCGCGCTGTCCAGGGCAATGTCCCGGTGGCCTTCCTCGTGGCGCTCCAGGGCGTCGCGCATGCGCTGCCAGTCTTCCAGGACGGCCTTCGACGGCGAACCGTCGTGCGCCCATTCCGGCAGGTGGATGATGACGTCCAGGCTGACGACCAGGTCCTTGAGCCGGCATCCACCCGGCACTGGTTCGAGCTCATAGCGCATGCCCAGGTCCTGGGCGGTGCGGGCGACCGAACCACCGTCACTGCCCTCGTCGACTTCGCCGGCCTGCACGTGGCGCAGCGCCGAACGCAGCTCGCGACGCGTGATGCCATGCACGGGGTAGGTCTCACGGCGTTCGCTGTACTCCAGGCCCGGCGGCGCCCCGGTGACCGCCTCCGCGGCGACCAGCATCAGTCCGGCGACCAGAGACATCGTCATGAGACCTGCTTGTCCCAGTCCTGGAGGCAGAGATCCTTCTCGATCCACATCTGGTTGAGCCAGGCCTGGAAGCGCCGACGGTAGTCGCGGTCGCCTTCGTAATCGGCGCCGACGAAACCTTCAGGAATGGGCCGTTCGACCACCCGCACGCGCACGGTGCGGATCCGGTCGGCGAACAGGTCGGCCAGGCTGGGCTGGGACCGGTCGTAGTGCACGGTCACGTCCAGTACGCCGTCGAGCGCGTCGCCCATGGCGCCAAGCACGAAGGCCGCGCCACCGGCCTTGGGCCGCAGCAGATGGCGATACGCGCTGCCCTGGGCCGCGTGCTTGGCGGGCGTAAACCGCGTGCCCTCGACGAAGTTCATGATCGATACCGGCAGGTGCCGGAATTTTTCGCAGGCGCGTCGTGTCGCCGCCAGGTCGCGCCCGGCCAGTTCCGGCCGGCGCGCCAGCTGGCTCTTGGTCGCGCGCTGCATGAACGGGAAATCAAGCGCCCACCAGCACAGGCCAAGCACCGGCACCCAGATCAGCTGGCGCTTGAGGAAGAAGCGCAGCAGCGGGATGCGCCGGTTGAAGATCTTCTGCAGCACCGGGATGTCCACCCAGCTGCGGTGGTTGGCCAGCACCAGGTAATGCCCACCCGGGCGCAGGGTTTCCAGGCCTTCGACCAGGAAACGGGTGCGGGTGAAGCCGTCGATCATGGCGCTGTTCATCGCGATCCAGCCTTCGGCGATGCCCGGCAACCTGTGCTCGAGCCAGCGCTGCAGGGCCGGCACCGGCAGCAGTTTCACCAGCGCCGCGACGATCAGCACCGGGCCGTGCACCAGGGTGTTGGCGATGAATCCCAGCGCGGCCAGCGGCACGCGCAGCCCCGACGGCAGGCGCAGGAACAGGGAACGGGGCACCGCCGGACCGGACGACTCAGCCACGGGCGAAGAACAGGAACGGCAGGGTCACGAGGCCCAGCATCAGCAGGATGCCCAGCACCGTCGCCAGGGCGCGCAACGGATCCTCGCGGAAGGCCGACCAGGCTTTGGGAGCGCGACCCGCGGCAATGGCCTCCGCACGTTCGCGGCGCATGCGCTCGCCGCGCTCCGCCTGGTAGGTCGCCAGGTGCGCCTTGGCGACCGTGGCCTGGCTGTCGTCGGGCAACCACAGGCCACCGCCGGAAACACCCCAGAGGCTGGGTTTGGTTTCGTAGTAATCGATGTTGTGACCTTCGAGCAGCGAACGCACTTCGTCGGCTTCGTCGTCGGGCACGTTGCGCAGGTTGAGCAGCAAGGTAGGCATGCTCAGTCGCCCTGCTTCGCGTCGGTGCCCGGATGCCGGGCCTGGATGAAACGGACCAGGCCATCGAGTTGCTGCGCCTGCACCCGGTCGACCACGGGGGCAAACGCCGACAGGTCATCGGGGCTGTAACCGCCGGCGCGATACCACAACGTGACAAGCGTGCCGCCCTCTTCGGCCGGCGCCAGGCGGAACTCCAGGGTTCCATACAGCCCCATGCCCTGCAGCGGCCCCAGGCCACCGACCAGCCGCAGGGTCCGGCCCGGATCCACGAAGACCACCTCGAGGTGGCGGGCCTGCCGGCCGCCGGCACGTTCGCAGAAGCAGCCCCCCGCGTGGGCTTCCAGCGTAAGGTTGCCGGCCTCGCCCCACCAGGTGTGGTCCGCCGGCCACCAGCGGCCCACGTGGTTGACCAGCGCGTCCCAGGCTTGGTCCGCCGTCGCGGGCACGCGTGCGCTGTTCTCGATCGTGAAGCCGTCGGGTTGACTGTCCTTGACCCCGGCCGCCGCGGACAGCGGCAGCAGGCAGGCAAAAAGGGCAATCGTGGGCAGGCGCATGGCCGATCTCCAGCAGGATGTCGCCATTTAGCCCGCCCGGCACCGGCGCTGGCAAGCCCGGACCTCCCCTTCAACGGCGCGGGAATGACAGAATCAGGGCTGATTTCCTGCGGACCCGCCCATGGCCTCCAGCTTGCTTGCCCTGCTCGACGATATCGCCACCCTGCTCGACGACGTGTCGGTGATGACCAAGGTGGCCACCAAGAAAACCGCCGGCGTGCTGGGCGACGACCTGGCGCTGAACGCCCAGCAGGTTGCGGGGGTGAAGCCGGATCGTGAGCTGCCGGTGGTGTGGGCGGTCTTCAAGGGCTCGGCGCGCAACAAGCTGATCCTGGTGCCCGGTGCCCTGGCCATCGCCGCATTCGAGGCCTGGCTGCGCGGCCGCGGCTGGGACCTGCCGATCATCACCACGCTGATGCTCATCGGCGGCGCCTTCCTCTGTTACGAGGGCGTCGAGAAACTGGCGCACAAGTTCCTGCACTCCGCCGAGGAGAAGGAAGCCGAGGTCGCCCAGCTGCTGGAAGCCGCCTCGGATGAAAAGATCGACCTGGTCGCCTTCGAGAAGAACAAGATCAAGGGTGCGATCCGCACCGACTTCATCCTTTCCGCCGAGATCATCGTGCTCACCCTGGGCACCGTCGCGGGCAGGGAATTCAGCGTGCAGCTTGGCGTGCTGGTGGCCATCGCGGCGCTGATGACGGTTGGCGTGTACGGCCTGGTCGCCGGCATCGTCAAGCTCGACGACGCCGGCCTGCACCTGAGCAAGCGCGCCGGTGACGGACTCGCCCGCGCGATCCGCGCCTTCGGCCGCGGCATCCTCTACAGCGCGCCGTGGCTGATGAAGTTCCTGTCGGTGGCTGGCACAGCGGCGATGTTCCTGGTCGGCGGTGGCATCTTCACCCACTCCATCCCTGCCCTTCACCACGTAGTCGTCGGTCTCATTCCCGAAGGCGCGCTCGCCCTGCCGGCCACCCTGCTGGTGGACGCCGTGGTCGGCATCCTGGTGGGTATCGTCGTGGTGGCGGCAACCACGGCCTGGGGCAAGCTGCGCGGCAAGCCTGCCGCGCACTGAATCGATCAGGGCAAGGCCAGGCGCGCCCGCGGCTGCACGCGACCGTCGCGCCAGGCCGCCTCGACCAACAGGCTTCCGCTCAAGGCAAACACCCGCCCGCCGATCAGGAAGCTGCGGGCGTTGCCGTACCAGTCCCAGCAGTCCTCGCAGGCAGGAGCTTCGGGATCCTGCATTTCCAGTGCCCCCGCACCGGACAGCGTCCTGCCCTCGATGCGCGCATAAACGAGGTCGGAAGCCAGCTCATCCGGCCACTGTTCGCCTGAAATCAGGGCGTCCGGCCATGCCGGCACGCCCAGCAACAGGGGCCCGCCGGGCAAGCGGCCGATATTCACCGCATGGCTCCGGCTCTCCGAGGTCACGTAACCGGGCCAGGCCAGCGCATCCAGGCGCCGCGGTCGCGGTGATTCGGCGAGCAGGCTCACGCTGGAACCACCCCCCGGCAGGAGCCCGATCGCCAGCATGGCGTCCTCCGCAGGCTGCAGGAACTGAACGGAGTGGCCCACCTGCACGGAGCCGAGCTGGCCGTCTTCCAGGGCCAGCGCCCACGCCAGGCCGGAGGTAGGCTCATCCTGGTGCCACCCCTTTGGCTCGCCGAACCACACCACGTCACGACCGAAGCGCAGGGTGCTGGCGGCACCCGGCACCTCGGCGACCGCACGCGGCGGCCCCGGTTCGCCCGCGAAATCGGAAAAATCGCCGGGGCCCAGGCGATACAAGCCATAGCGCGTGGTCTCGATCTCGTCGGCATGCACTCCAGACAGGGCCAGGACCCACAGGCTGCCGTCTGCGTCCTCGCGGAACTGGAAGGCCTGGTCGACGCTGCCATGCACGGTCGCCACCGCCGCTGGCGCCTGCGCGAAAGGCACCCGCAGGATGACCGTCCGCACCAGCGGCCAGGCATCGGGAGGCAGCGAGTCGTCGGACGGGTGCATCAGCCTGCTTCGATACGCCTCCGGCGCCAGGCCACCCAGGGCAAGGTAGGCATGCCGTGCCGTGACGTAGAGCTCCGAATCACCGCTGGCCACGAAGCCGGTGCTGCGGCACGCCAGGCGTTCGCCGTCCAGCCCCGAGAGCGGACACTGGAGGACGACATGCAGATTCGGGAACGTGCCGGGAAGCATGGGGTAATACAGGTCCGTGGCTTCGAGCAGCGGCGTCCAGGCCGGCACGGCCACATCGCGCCGTGACCACTCCGGCCAGGCCATGTCGCCGGAAAGCTCCAGCGGCAGGTTCAGGCTCAGCAGCAGGTTGTCGCCCTGCAGCCGCGCGCCGTAATTGTCGCCATCGAAGTAGTCGTTGCTGCGCAGCCAAAAACGCGCGTCCCGCTGCAGGCCACCCTGGGAATCGAGGGTGAACAGCTGCAGTTCGGCCACCGGCTGGTCTTCACCGTAATTGAAACCGAGCAACAGGATCCGCGGCCCGAAGGTGAGGATTTCGTCGAACCAGATTTCATCGTCGTCGTCGGCCAGACGCAGGCTGCTGGCGTGCTCGAGGACAGCCGCGTCACCGCGCGCGATCCGCACCACGTGCAAGGTGCCGCCACGCAGCACCAGCAGGAAGTCGCCCGACTTCTTCACGAAGTCGCCCTCGTCGACACCGCCTTCCTGGTTGTTGGTGATCAGGTCGCGCGGATCCAGTCGGGAGCCGGTGACTTCGATGGTTTCGAGCACCGATGAATCGTCGTCGTCGAGCCGCCCGCCCTTGCAGCGAAGCCAGGCTGGCCGTTCCGCCCGCGGTTGCCGGCATTTGCGCCGACGGTCCTGTTCGTCCTCCAGTGCGGCGAGACGATGGCCGCTACCCAGCAGCTGGTCGAGTTCGGCAACCGAGCCTACCTTCCGCAACACCGGCGATGCCGTCGCATCCGCGGCGCGGCCAAGCTCGCGCCGCTCCATGGTCGCGCAGCCCGACAGGAGGATCAGTGCGGCGATTGCCCAGGGAAACGGCCGCACGTTCATCGCACCACGTGCCAGCTGGTTTGCCGCCCGGCCGGGAACCGGAGCGTTTCCCCGTCGAAGAAACCGCCCTGTTCGAGTTTCACCTGCACCCAGGTTTCTCCCCATTCCGGCACGGGTGAACGCACGTTGCCTTCGATGGCGTAGGCCGTCGAGGGATGCAGCGTCCAGTCGCTGCCCGGCGTGCCGCCCTGCTGGGCATCCCACATGCCGATGGTGGGCCCGGCGGCATGGCCGAAGAATCCCAGGGGATGGGTGTACGTGCTGGCCGCCAGGCCTAGTTTTTCAACATCGGCGTGGGTGGCGTGCAGGATCTGGTCGCCGCTGCGTCCGCTGACGAAGTTCGCGGCCAGTAGATCCTGCCAGCGGTTGCCCGCGGCCAGGGCCTTGCGCAGGCCTTCGGGCACGTCGGTTTCACCTTCGCGCAGTACGTAGCCCATTTCCTGGGTGTCGGTGCAAAGCTTGAGGTAGCAGCCGCCAATATCGGTATGCAGCACGTCACCGCGCTCGATGACGCCCTCGCTGCCGCAGAAAACGCTGTCCCTGGCACAGTCGTCGCCGGCACGCTGGCGGTTGACGTCCGGATGGAACCAGACCGGCATGCCCAGCGATTCGAGCCGCTTGCGGATGTACCAGGCAACCTCGTCGGTATGGGTCTTGCCGGGTTCGATCACCTGGTTAGAAAACGCCTCGGCGATGATCGCGCGGGCCGCCTGCATGGCCGCGGCGTGGTGCCCACGTTCGGAAGGGAGACGGGTCTCGGTCCAGCGAACCACCAGGTCCTGCGCCGACACCAGCCGGCTTTCGTAGCCTTCCGGCAGCGCGGCCAGAAGACGCTGGTGCAGTCCGTGGCTGAGGCCGTCGGCAATGGCCCAGTCGCGCGACACATTGATGCCGATGCGTTTGGGATCGCGGTCGGCGATCAGCTGGCCCAGGGCCTGCCATTGTTCGTCCAGGTCACCGCCGGCCCAGGCTGATTCGTAGGGCCCGCCCAGCGGATAACGATTGACCGCCAGGCGCTCGAGCGTGCCGTCCGCGCGGCGATGGAAGGCCAGCAGGGTCGTCCGGCGCGCCGCGAAGCTGGGCTGGGGCACAAGCGTGAAATAAACCGGATCCTCGGCGTATTCGCGCGACAGCACCAGCCACATGTCCAGGCCGGCTTCGGCCATCAATTCCGGTAGCAGGGTTTGAAGCCGTTCCTCGAGAACCTGGTTCTCGACCGCGATGCGAGCCTCGGGCGCCAGCAAGGCCGGCATCGCGGGCGAGTCCGGCGCGGCGAACACGGTTGCAGGCAGGAAAAGCAGCAGGACCAGGGCATTGCGGTACATGGCGATATGCGTTCCTTGCTCGTGGCGACATCGCCGAGCATACCGCCGCTTGCTGGCGCCGGGACTTCCGGCCCATGTGGCGGCGCGGTGCACCGGCGCAGCATGGCCGCCTCCCCCCGGCCGGTCCTTGCTTGTGCACCTGCAGCGAATTTCCGCGTTTTCCGAATCCGGCCGCGGCGGCAATCCGGCCGGCGTGGTCCTGGCCGACGTCCTGCCCGATGCAACCACCATGCAGGCCCTGGCCGCCGAGGTGGGCTATTCCGAAACCGTGTTCGCCGCACCGGCTGCCGATGCCTGGCGGGTGCGCTATTTCTCGCCGCTGGCCGAAGTGCCCTTCTGCGGTCATGCCACCATCGCCCTGGGCGCCGCCCTGGCCGGGCGCGACGGCGACGGCGTGTACGCCCTGCAGCTCAACCAGGCACGCATCCAGATCGAGGCCTGGCATCAGGACGGACAGGTGCAGGCGGCGCTGCAATCGCCACCCACCCGCAGCCGGGCCGCGGAGTCTGGCCTCAGCACCGCGGCCATGGATCTGTTCGCGCTGGCGCCTGCCGATCTGGACCCGCGCCTGCCGCCGACCCTCATGCATGCCGGCGCCGACCACCTGCTGCTGATGCTGCGCGACCGCGACCGCCTCGCCCGCATGGCCTATTCGCTCGAGGCCGGGCGCCAGCTGATGCAGGACGCCGGGCTGACCACGATCGCGCTGGTGGTCGCCGAGACACCGCGGCGCCTCCATGCCCGCAATGCCTTCGCCATCGGCGGGGTGCTCGAGGATCCGGCGACGGGTGCGGCGGCGGCGGCGCTGGGCGGTGCCCTGCGCGACCTGGGCTGGCCACACGGCGGCGGGGTGGAGATCCTGCAGGGACACGACATGGGCATGCCGTCCCGCCTGCACGTGGCGATCGGACCGGGTTCGGGGGAGTCGGTGCGGGTCAGCGGCGCGACGCATCCCATCCACGCCGGCTGATCCCTACTTCTGCAGGAAATCCACCAACTGCTTGCGCTGGTTGGGACCGAGCAGCCGCAACAGCGGGAGCAGCCGACCGATCACCGCCGGCAACTTGGGCACCACGTCCTGGACACGGCCGGCCTGCAGCTGGTCGAGGACTTCGTCGACACTTGCCACGACCCGGGCCGGCGCTGCCGCAGGCGACGCAACGGCGGCGGGCGCCGTGGGCCCGGCCACCGCCGGTACGGGTGGCGCCGGTACGGGTGGCGCCGGCGTGGACACCCCGGGCTCGGTCGCGGCGGGCTTGGATGCAGTGGGCTCGGATGCAGCGGGCTCGGATGCAGCGGGCTCGATGGCGGCGGCTTCGCCGGCCGCCGGGGCGAGCACGGCCACGCCCGACTCCCGCGCCACGTCCAGGCGTGCCTGGCAGGCATCCATCGCCTGCTCCGGGCCCAGGCTGGCATCGGTCAAGGGGCTGAGCACCGCGGCGTGCAGCACCACCGACAGCGGTTCACCCTCGTGCATCGGCGGGCTGGCCATCACCTCGGCCTGCACCCGCTCCACCATGGCGGCGATGCCTGCCTCCTCGCCGCCCGGCAGGCTCAGCGCGAAGCTGCCCAGTCCGACGCGCGCCGCGGTGTCCTCCTTGCGGATCCGGGCGCGAAGCAAGCGCGCCACCTGCAATACGAGCCCCTCGGCGACATCGCGGCCGTTGTGCAGGAAAAACCTCTGGAAGTCCTCGACCTCCAGCCGGACCAGGCAGAGCGCCTGCCCGTGCCGTCGCGCATAAGCCATGTCCTGGCGCAGGCGGTCCATGAAACCGGCCTTGTTCGCCAGGCCCGTCAGGCCGTCCAGCATCACCTGCGACTGCAGCTGCCGGGTGACGCGCTGGTAAGTGGAGTGGGCGCGGGCGCGCGCGACCAGGTCGGACGTGGTGAAGGGTTTGGTGATGAAGTCGGTGGCGCCCAGGTCCAGCGCCTTCATGCGCGCCGACTCGTCATTCTCGGCGCCGGTGACCACGATCACCGGCAGCCCCTGGACGCCGGGGTCCTGCGCGCCGCGGATTTCGCGGAGCAGTTCGTAACCGTCCATATTGGGCATGTTGAGGTCGGTGAACACGACCTGGATGCCGGTGTCCCGCCCAACCTGGCCCCAGGCGTCCTGGCCGTCCTCGGCGGTGATGACGTCGAATTCCTCGCCGAGCATCTTGTGCGCCGCCTTGCGCATCAGCTTGGAATCATCCACCACCAGGATGCGGGCCTTGCCCGTGCCCTCGACGCTCATTGGCTGCCCCTGCCGTGACGGTCCCGCCCCACGTTACCGCAAGCCAGCCGGGGTGCCCAAGAGCGGCATCACAGTTCCACGCCGGTCAGGGCCGCCAGTGGAAGTCGAGGGTCCCGGTCACCGGTGCGGCACCTGCCTCGCGGAACAGGCCGTCGCCGCGGGTTTCGAAGCGGACCCTCAGCCAGCCAGCCACCTGCTCGACCACGATCACGCCGCTGCCGCTGGGCAGCATGCGCCGCCCGCGCGCGGGGTCGGCTTCTTCGGCCAGCACGACTTCGCCGACGCCGGCTCGGGCATGCTGGCCGGGGTCACCCAAGGACACCGCGGCGTACTCGCCGGACAGGTCGACAACGTCCTCGGCCACGTTCAGCACCATGCGGGCATAGAGGCTGTTGCCGGGGTTGGCCAGTTCGAAGCTGTGCGCCACGACGTTCTCGGCCACGCGCGAGCGGCTGTGCCTGACCTCCGGCGTGCGGAAGGCGTAGGACTGCCCATCGACCTCGAAATGAACCAGGTTGCCACCGGCCGAAGGCTCTACGGCCCCGGCGGGCGGCTCCTGCGGCGCCACGATACCGGGCGCGCCGCCGCCGCCGTAGCCGCCTTCACCGAGACAGCCGGAAAGCGCCAGCAGGCCTGCAGCGACGACCAGGTAACGAATCACCATCAAACGGGCCCACGACCACGCCCCGAAGGGCCATTACCCAGGGTTACGCAGCCCCGCGCCCCACCCGGCCACCGGCCGCGCGACGCCCCGCCACCAGGTAGACCAGCCCCGCCAGCAGCACCGGCACGGCCGGCAACAGCCACCACGGAGTCCAGCTCGTGTCTTCGCGTCCGGTCCGGGGCTCCAGCCAGTGGGTCCGCAGCGCCTGGAGCTCCCCGCTGACTTCCAGGTACGACAGGCCCGCGTCCAGCTGCGCCACCAGTTCGGGGCGGGCAGGATTGACGCCAAAGGCATAGTCCCGCTCGAGCCAGGGACCACTGACCGGCTCGACGCCCTCCAGGCCCTGCATGGCGATGGCGTACCGGCCGATGTCGGCCGGCAGCAGGGCGAAGTCCGCGTCGCCGCGCGCCACTTCGGCCAATACCAGGGACTCCTCCTCGATCGGATGCAGCACGACATCAACACGTTCGTTGATGAGCCATTCCCAGGCCATGCCGCCGAACTGTACGGCCACCCGCCGGCCCGCCAGCTGCGATGGTTCATCTATCCATTCCCCACGGCGGCCGTAAAGCAGGTGGCTACGGCGCATGAAAGGCTGGCTGAAGAGGAAGCGCTGCTGGCGATCGGCCGAAATGAACATCGGCACGACGTCCAGCTCGCCGCGTTCGAGCCGGTCCAGGGTGGCGGCCCACTCGCCGAACTTGAAGCTCAATTCCAGGCCCTGCGACCCGGCGATGCCGCGCAGCACGGCCATGTCGAAACCAGCTGCCTCGCCGTCGACACCCAGGTAGTGGTGGGGTGGGTAATACGGGTCGCCACCCACCCGCACCGGCGCCGCGGCCTGGGCCATGGGCGCAAGCACCCAGAGGGCGCAGGCGACCAGCAGCCGGGAATACAAGGTCATCGGCCCGTCTGGCGGTTTACGGCCGCGCGCATGCCGTTGAAGCGGCATTTATGAAGCGCGACTCCGGATACCAGGGCCCGCGCCGGGTCCGGGATCGGGAAACGTGTGCGCAGCAGGCCTCTCATGGGCGGTAAATCCGATCGAGGGGACCTTGATCATAGGTCACGCGAACCCGCAGGCAAGCCGGCCGCGCTCCGGCGGCTTTGGTCTAGACTGGCATTCATCGTTCCCCTGAAGCCAAGGAGGTTGCAATGGCCAGTACCGCCCGCAAGTCCCCGGCCCGCAAACCAGCGGCGAAAAAAGCGCCTGCGAAGAAGAAGCCCGCCAAGAAGGTGGCCGCCAGGAAAGCTTCGACGAAAAAGGCCGCCGCAAAGAAGAAGCCCGCGCCCAGGAAGGCTGCAGCGAAAAAGACGCCGGCCAGGAAAACCGCGGGCAAGAAGTCCGCGACCGCGAAGAAGGCCAGCCGCAAGCCAGCCGCCAAGAAGGCGGGCGCCCGCAAGAGCACGGCAAAGAAGGCCACTGCGAAAAAGACCGCAACCAAGAAGACCGCTACGAAGAAGACCGCGGTGAAAAAGGCCACCGCGAAGAAGTCGACTGCGAAGACGTCGGCCACGAAAAAGTCCACGACCAGCAAGTCCACGACCAGGAAAGCGGCCGCCCGCAAACCGGCCGCCAGCAAGGTCACTGCGAAAAAGTCTCCTGAGAAAAAATCTCCGGCGAAAAGAACCCCGGCCCGCAAGGTGGCCGCCAAGCCAACGGCCCGCAAGCCCGTTGCCGCCAAGCTGCCGGAAACCAAGGCCACCGCACCGACTCCGATGGCGGCGGCCGCCCTGGCCCCGACGCCGCCCGTCGCCGCCGCGGCGGCCAACGAAACCGGCAAGGGGCCGCAGCAGGCCAGGTCGCAGAAGGCGCACATCCCGCTGCAGCGCGAACTCCCGGGCCCGCACGGTTCGAAGTTCAAGCCCAACAACGGGCACCGCTACATGCATCGCAAGATCCCGCGCTGAGCCCACGCGCCGGGCGGCAGCCGCCGCCCGGCGCACAAGGCGGCGGGCAGATGTGGTGTGATACGGGTCTATGGCCTTCCGCCCGCCGTACCTCCACCGCCTCACCTATCCCTTCCGCGTGCTCGGCATGGGCCTGGCCGCGTTGCCGATCGGCGTGGTCCTTTACGACTTGCAGGCGGCCTGGCCCGCCTGGGCCTGGCTGGTGATCAGCTGCGGGCTCTGGCCGCACCTGGCCTACCTGTGGGCGCGCCGCAGCGCCGACCCTTATGCGGCCGAAGCCCGCAACTTCCTGATCGACTCGATCCTCGCCGGCAGTTGGCTGCCGATGATGCACTTCAACCTGCTGCCGTCGGCCGTACTGGTGATCGTGGTCACGGCCGACAAGGTCAATTCAGGCATCCCGGGCCTTTGGCTGCGCGCCCTGCCGGCCATGCTCCTGGCAACGCTGGCAGTGGGCCTGGCCATGGATTTCGAAGTCGACCTGGCCAGCCGCACCGCCGTCGTCCTGGCCTGCCTGCCGATCCTGGCCATCCATACCCTGGCCGTCAGCGCCAACCTCTACAGGCTCATGAGCCGGGTGCAGGCGCAGAACCAGCAGCTCGAGGAAATGACCCATCGCGACAGCCTCACCGGCGTCGACAGCCGCAGCCACTGGGAAGACCAGGCCCGCAGGCTGCTCAAGCGCCACCGCGACGAAGGCGTGCCCGCCAGCCTGCTGCTGCTCGACATCGATCATTTCAAATCCACCAACGACCGCCATGGCCACGGCGTCGGCGACGACGTGCTGCGGGCCCTGGCGCAGCGCATCCGCGACACCCTGCCCGCCGACGGCATCCGCGGCCGCCTGGGCGGGGACGAGTTTGTCGTCGCCCTCGCACTGCCAACCGAGCAGGCGCTGGCCCATGCCGAACGCCTGCGCGTCGCCGTGCAGGCGCTCGAGTTCCCGGCCCAGCCCGGGCTGGCGATTTCGATCAGCGTAGGCCTGGCCGCGCCGCCCGCGGCTGGCGATCTGCGGGCCTGGCTCGAGGCCGCCGATGCCGCGCTCTACCGGGCCAAACACGGCGGTCGCAACCGCACGGAACAGCTGCAGGCGCGCGAAGCTGGCGTCACACCCTGACCGACGGCAGGGCGCCCGCGGCGCGCGATTGCACTACGATGGGCGCCTTCCCGCTGCCTCCGGAGCCTGCCATGAAACGCCGCCTGCCCCTGCTTGCCGCCGCCACCGCCCTGGCCCTGGGACTGGCTGCCTGCCAGCCCGCGAACGAATCCACGGCGCCTGCGGCCGATGAGCCTGCGGCGGAAGCCGGCGCTGCCGATGCCGACATCGCCGCCAAGGTCGCCGCCTATGCCGAAGTGCCGCTGACGGCCGACCTTTCGCACCTTTCCACCGGTGACCGCGAAGCCATCCGCCTGCTGCTGCAGGCAGGCACGATCATGGACGCGTTGTTCTGGCAGCAGGTCTACGGCGACAAGGACGTGCTGCTGGCCGGCATAGACGACCCGGCCACGCGCCGCTTCGTCGAGATCAATTACGGCCCCTGGGACCGCCTGGATGGCGACGCGCCGTTCATCAAGGGCGTTGGCCCGCGTCCGCCCGGTGCCCGGTTCTATCCGCTGGACATGGACAAGCAGGAATTCGAAGCCGCCGACCTGCCCGGCAAGGATGGCCTGTACACCCTGGTTCGCCGCAATGCCGCCGGCGAACTGATCGTGGTGCCCTACCACGTGCAATGGGAAGCGGAACTTGGCCGGGCGGCCGAGCTGCTGCGCCAGGCCGCCGAAGTCGCCAGCGACGAGGGCTTCCGCGACTACCTTCGCCTGCGCGCCGACGCCCTGGTATCGGGGGACTACCAGCCCAGTGACATGGCCTGGATGGACATGAAGACCAGCCCGATCGACGTGGTCATCGGCCCGATCGAGAGCTACCAGGATGCGCTGTTCGGCACCAAGACGGCCTTCGAAGCCTTCGTGCTGGTGCGCGACATCGAATGGAGCGAGCGCCTGGCGAAATTCGCCGCGCACCTGCCGGCCCTGCAGCGCGGCCTGCCGGTGGACGAGGCCTACAAGGCGGAGATGCCCGGCACCGACGCCGACCTCAACGCCTACGACGCCATCTTCTACGGCGGCGACGCCAACTCCGGTGCCAAGACCATCGCCATCAACCTGCCCAACGACGAGGAAGTCCAGCTGGCCAAGGGCTCGCGCCGCCTCCAGCTCAAGAACGCCATGCGCGCCAAGTTCGACAAGATCCTGGTGCCGATCAGCGACGCGCTGATCGCCGATGACCAGCAGGCAAACATCACTTTCGACGCCTTCTTCGAGAACGTCATGTTCCACGAGGTCGCGCACGGCCTGGGCATCAAGAACACCCTCGACGGCAAGGGCACGGTCCGCGAGGCGCTGACCGACCTGACCAGCGCCTACGAAGAAGGCAAGGCCGACATCCTCGGCCTGTACATGATCGGCGCGCTGGGCGACATGGGCGAGTTGGACAAGCAAAAGCGCATGGACAACTACGTCACCTTCCTGGCGGGCATCTTCCGCTCGGTGCGCTTCGGTGCCTCCAGCGCCCACGGCAAGGCCAACATGGTCGCCTTCAACTGGCTGCAGCGCGAAGGCGCATTCAACCGCGACCCGGATGACGGCACCTACCGCGTCGATTACGACAGGATGGAAGCCGCGGTCGATTCGCTGTCGGCGAAGATGCTCACCCTGCAGGGCGACGGTGACTACGAGGGCGCCCGGGCGCTGCTGGACGAGATGGGCGTCGTTGGCCCGGAACTGCAGGCCGACCTCGACCGCATCGAACAGGCCGGCATCCCGGTGGACATCGTGTTCAAGCAGGGGCCGGACGTGCTGGGGCTCTAAGGCTGGCCGGGCTGGGCATTGTAGGACGGTGCCTGGCCCGCCGAGGCGAAAAACATCAGGTAGATCAGGCGTCCGTTAGCCAGCGAGTCGCCGAAGGCTTCGCCGGCCGTGTGCCACAGCCAAGGGCGCAGCAGCACCAGCCGGTTGAAGCGCATGGGCACGCGCATGGTCATTTCCCAGGCGTCGTCGTTCATCGTGTCGCGCTCGAGGATGTCGGCAATCATCTGCCTCGCGCTGGCATAACCCTGCGCCCGTGCCTCGTCGTCGCTGATCGGACCACGGTCGCTGTTGGTGGCCCGGTGCCGGAAGAACTCGGTGCCACCGCGGCAGTCCTCGGGACGACTCAGGTAAAGGATGCCCGACCAGTGCGCGGTATCGACATGGACTTTGGCGCTGCCCTGCTCGCCCGCCGTGGCAATGCGGAACTTGCCGTGCGCCTGCGGCGGCGGCATCGCCACCAGCGGCTCACCGACCAGGCGGGAAACCTCCTGGTCCAGCCCTTCGAGCTGCAGGCGCTGCTGCGAATTACGGCCCGGGAACTTGCCCGGCACCTCGGGATAGTCGAGCCGCAGCGCCGCCTCGCGCAGCTGCACGGCGTTGTCGAAGAAGTCGTCGACGATGATGGTGGTCGTAGGCATGACGAAGCAGGCTAATGCGTTCGCCCCCTGGCGTAAACGGCCACCGGCGGGCTCAGCGCAGCTGGCTGTCCTTGCTGCCGCGGCGGTTGTAGCCGCCGCTGGCGGCCTGGTTCCTGTCCGAGGCCTCCTGGCAGGGCACGCACAGGCGAACGCCCGGCAGCGCACGGCGCCGGGCCTCGGGGATGGGCTCGTCGCAGTCTTCGCAGCGCTGCAGGCTCGGGCCCGTGGGCAACTTGCTGCGGGCCCGCTTGATCGCGTCCTTCACGGTCGCGTCGATCTGGTCCTGGACAGCGCCGTCGCCGGCCCAACCGGTCGCCATGGCGGTCTCCTGACGGATTCAACAAGGGCCGCCATTATAGTCGCGCGCCCCCCGGCGCGCTCCGCGGGCTTCAGCCGGCGGCCAGCTTCAGCCGCCGCAGCCGCCGCAACAGACCGAGGGCTGGGGCTCGACGGCACCCGGGCCCACCGGGTAGCCCGCTTCCGCCAGCAGTCCGGCCAACTCGCCGGTGGTCAGCTGCGCGGCGATGCGCAGACCGCCATGCAGGGGGTCGAGGTCGACCAGGGCCGAGGGATCCACCTCGCAGAGCGCCTGGCGCAATGCCTCCAGGTCCACGTCCGCGCGCTGCATGAGTACCTTGAATTCCATGATCGCCGTCCTACGCGTGGGCATGTCGCCCGCCAGGTGCCCAGCGTCGCCCGCGCGGCGCGTGCGCGCCCTGACCCGGATCAAGGCAGCGCAACGGCCCGGACGGGTGTCGCGGGCCTAGGGCTCGGCACGTCCGACCGTGGTCGGATACCCCAGCGCCACCCAGCCACCAATGCCTTCCCAGAGCACCGCGGTGTTCGTGAAGCCCTTTTCGCGCAGCCACTTGTTCACCGAATCGGCGGCGGCGCGCGGGCATTCGCAATAGCTGATGATCCAGGTTCCGTCGGTAGGCAGGGCCGCGACCACGGCCTCCCGGTCGGAGTAGTACGGGATCGGTACCGATCCCTTGATGTGCGCCAGTTGCCACATCGACGCCACGCGGGTGTCGAGCAGCACGAACCGGCGCTTTTCCTTCAGGATCCGGTCGAGGTCGGCAGCGGTGATGTAGTGGCCGTTCTTGAACTCGAACGCCGGTGCCTCGCCCTCGGGATTGAGCACCGCGTCGGCCAGGGCCGGTGGCGGCACCAGCGGACGCGGCTCGGCGTTCCAGCCGGTGGCCCGGCTGCGCAGGAAGGCGGTGACATCGTCCATCTGGGTCGGCGACAGCGTGCCCGCGAAACCTTCCATCGGCGTTCCGTCACGGCCATGTTCGATGGCATGACGCAGGAACGGGTCGGGCGTGGTGGCCAGCATGGCCGGGTTGCCGAGCGCGGTTCCGGTGATGCCTTCGCCCTGCTCGCCATGGCAGCTGGCGCAGTATTGCCCGTACACGGCGGCGCCGGCCTGCACGTCACCGGCCACGCGGTCGCTGCCAAGGCGGAGCGGCTCCGGGCTACCGCCCTTCTCGTGGAGCCAGAGCATCATTCGTCGGACCTCGGCCATGCTCATCGGTCCGCCCACTTCGTCCAGGTAACCCCCCATCGGGGTGCCCGGCCGGCCATAGGCAATGGACTCGCGCAGAAGCCATGGGAATGCCGTGCTCAGCAGCGACCGGGACTTGAGCGAAGGCGCATGGTCGTTGGCGTGGCCCGCGCGGTCGGGGCCGTGGCACAGAGCGCAGTAGCGCTGGTAATCGGCTTCCGCCGCGGCGGCTTCTTCCGGCGGCAGCAGCGGAATGGGCCGCGGAGCGGCGGCCTGGGCCAGCGGCGAGACCAGCAGCAGCGCTGCCAGCAGGACTTTGGGGCTGGACGTGATCATGCCGGTCAGGTGCTCCGCGGGAGATGTCCCTACCTTGCCACACGGCCGATCGGCTGTGGACCGGCCATGGGCGGGCACATGACTTGCCGGATCAGGCGGCGTTGCCTGCGTGCCAGACCCTGAGCAGCTCCGCCTCGCGTTCGCGGGAAATGCCGGCCCGCACTTCCGCCTGGCGCGCCTCCGGAAGGCCGCGATACCAGGCCAGCAAGTCGGCCACCGTGGTGGCCAGCGGCCGGAAGCTCAGACCGGCGGCGATGGCGCGGGCATTGCTGACCGTGCCGTAGCCCGAATATGGCGAGCCGGCGCGCGGCACCCAGATCGGCAGCGCGACTTCGTTCTTTTCGATGAACTCCAGCGGGACATGGGTAAAGCTGGCCGGACCGCCGGTGACCGCGTGGCAGCCGTGTACGGCGGCGTCCATGGTCAGCGTGTAGTCGGGACCACAGGCGTTGAACACGCCGGTCGTGCCGTTTTCGGCCAGGCGGATCATCCATTCGCCCAGGTCGCGGCCGTCGATGATCTGGATCGGGTCGTCGCCGTCGCCCGGCACCATCACCTCGCCGCCTTCGGCAATGCGCCTGGGCCAGTAGGTGAAACGGTCGGTTTCGTCGCGCGGGCCGACGATGTAACCCGGGCGCACGATGGTGACGTTCTTGCCGAACTGCTTGTGCGCCTCGGCTTCGCTCAGGGCCTTGAGCTGGCCGTAGAGCTCCATGTTCGCGCGCATGCTTTCCCAGGTCTCGGCCATGGCGTCCTTGCCGGCGTACTGCGCCAGCGCCGAGTCTTCGTCGATGCCGTGTTCGCTGCCATCGGCGTACACCGAGATGGTGGAGATGAACAGGTAGTGCCCGACCTTGCCGGCCAGCACCTTGCCGGCGTCGCGCACCCAGTACGGCAGGCTGGTGGGGTTGTCGATGCACACGTCCCACTTGCGGCCTTCCAGCGACTTAAGGTCGCCGGTAGTGCGGTCGCCCACCAGTTGTTCAACCCGGCCGGCCCATTCCAGCGCCGGACGCTTGCCGCGGTTGAAGGTGGTGACCTTGTGCCCGCGCGCCAGGGCGTAGGCGACCTGGAAAGGGCCGGTGAAGCCGGTGCCGCCCAGGATCAGGATGTCCAGCGGCTTTTCCGCCTTGGGAATGTCCGCCATGGCAGCGGACGCGGCGGCGAAGGACGGCAAGGTGGCGCCCGCGGCCGCGAGGGCCCCGAGCTTGAGCAGGTCGCGACGGGTGGTCATGGCTATCCCCTGGGTTGGCTGGCGCGTCGACAGGCTCGCACAGTGGCAGGCCCCGGAGCTGGCCGCACATGGCGAAAGTTGGGGGGCGCCCGGTCAGCGTTTCGGCCGCAGGTGGTCGCGGCGCTCGGCGATGGCCTTGGCTGCCGCCAGGATCACGTCGCCCGGAATGCGCACGGTGTAGTCCGGATGGCTGTAGCTGAACTGCAGCGTGCCCTCGGCATCGACGATGAAAACCGACGGCACCGGCAGCGCCCGGTGGCTTGAGCCCGAGGCGGCTTCCAGGTCGATGCCGAAGGCCTTGTACTTGGCCGCGGTCATGTCGTCGACGCGGAACCCGATGCCGAAGGCGCGCAGGGCATCGGCCTGGCTGTCGGACAGCAGCGTATAGGTCAGGTCACCGGCGTCGAGCGACTTCGACAGCTCTTCCGGGCGGTCGGGGCTGATGGCGATCATCTGGTAGCCCAGGGCCTTGGCCCGGTCCTCGACCAGGCGCAGTTCGCTCAGCTGCAGGTTGCAGTAGGGGCACCAGCCGCCGCGGTAGAACACCAGGATGGCCGGTTTGCCGGCGACCTGCCTGGCCAGCGTCGTGGGTTTGCCCTCGACGGTGCGCAGGGCGACGTCGGGCATTTTCGAGCCCAGCAGGATCGGGCGGATCTCGGTGGCCGAGGCGGCGATCTCCCCGGCGGCGGCCCAACCGCTGGCGGCGGTGAGCATCAGGACGGCAAAGGCATGGCGAATCATGGGGGTCTCCCGGGTGGCTACCCTTTCCCAGAGTGCCGCAAAGGGAAAAAGGATGCGTGAACCCTGCGGCGCGCCTGGCCATGGGTCCGCTCCAGGCCACGCCAACGGAATTCAGCGGGCCAGGCAGCGGCGGTAGCGGTCGTACACACGATTGGCGAACCAGGCCGTGCTCAGTTCGCGGGTGATCTTGGGGCTTTCCAGGCGGATGCCCGGCAGCACTTCGCGCGGCAGCGTTTTGCCGGCCCGGGATTCGGCAAGGGCGAATACCCGGCGGAAGATAACGCTGTCATTGAAGTCCAGGCGGTCGCCCTGCCCCAGCGCACGCCGGATGCTTCGTTCGTCCATTTCCAGCGGCCCCGCCAGTTGCCGCACGGCACGTTCGGTTTCACCGGGCCGATCCAAGGGCGCACCCGGATTGAGCAGGTCGCCGTCGAGCGCCAGTTCCCGGCCGGTGGCCACCGCCACGGCGTTCTGGAAGGCGGCATTGCGGCTGGCATACCGGCCGGCGTTGTAATCGGCGAACCGATGCACCTTGCGTACGTAGGGCGTTTGGTAACCCAGCAGGTGGGCAATGCCGAAATACATGCCGCCGCGGCGGGTGAAAACTTCGCGGCGGATGCTGCCCTGCACCGTGTAGGGGTAATCGCGGGCATTGGCTTCCGCGAACGGGATCGACACCTGCATCGGTCCGCCGGTCTGCACTGGGTTCCAGTCCTCGAACAGGCGTCTGCCCAGCGGCACGCGGCCGACCAGGTCTTCATACACTTCGCTCAGTTCGCGTTCGGTACGAACCACCGCCAGGCGGTCGGCGTAACTGCGGCCGTCGCTGGACGGCAGCTTCAGCGCGGTGTTCAGGGCGAAGACCGGGATGTATTTCGCCTTTGCCCGGCGTTCGAGCTCGGCGCGCGCGACCCGGGCCAGGTTCGGCACCACCGGGTCGGCGACGTAACCCGATTCCTGCTCGAGCACGGCCAGCACCGAGCAGATGTTCTCGGGGGTGGCCTCGATCCCCTGCGCCTGCATCGCCACGGCGATGTCCGTGGCCCAGCCTTGCCGGTCGGGCACGTTCGCCGGGATGCGGCGGGCTACGTCCTCCCGCAGATCCTGCAACGACGGCCCACGCGGCGCGGTGGCGCAGGCACCGAGCAGCAGCGCGAACAGGGCCAGGCCGGTCAGGCGCAGCCGGTCAGTGGGCCGGGCAGCGCTCAGGGGTTGGCCACTGCGTAGTCCAGCGCCGCGCGCACGGCCGCCACCTGGGCGTCATTGCACTGCTGCGGCGTGGCCCGCGGGCTGTCCGGGTAGACCTCGGTGGTGCTGCGGTATTTCGCCCGGGTGAGGCCAGCGCACAGGCCGAGATCGTGGCAGGGGTAGTTGATGACACCGTGCGCCACGACTTCCGAACCGATGATCTCGCCCTTCTCGTCGGCCGGGGCGATGTGGGTCACCTTCTCCACCTCGGCGATGATGGCCTGCTGGAACGCCGGCTGGGGGTCTTCGGTGTCGCCCACCAGGTAAAAACCATCGGGAATGCCCTCGGGCTCGGTGGTCTTGCCGTCGCGGGACGCCTTGGCCGGGCGGAATTCGGAATCGTCGGTGTCGGTGGTTTCGTGCAGGTCGATGTGCAGCACGAACCTGTCGGCCATGGGCGCGATGAAGTTCAGCAGCGCGGCCGATTCGGCGCAGGGGCTGTCGGTCACGAAATTGCGGTTGGGGTCGATGGCCAGCGGGTTCCAGCGCTGCACGCGCTCGTAGGCCCAGGGGCTGACGCAGGGCACCACCAGCACGTTGATCCGGCCGTCGTAGTCGGCCAGGTGCCGTTCGACGAACTGCAGCGCGCCGTGCACGCCGCTGGTTTCGTAACCATGCACGCCGCCGGTGACCAGGGCGGTGGGCAGGGAATCGTCCCAGTGCTTGCCGCGCAGCGCATACACCGGATAGCTGCCGTCGGGCTCATGGTCGATCACGGCGTAGGCCACGACGTCGGTGCTGGCGCGCAGGCTTTCGATGCGCGACAGGACGTCGGTGGCGTAGCTGCGGCTGGCCTTCTGGTTGGCGCGCCAGCGGGCGCGCTCCTGCTCGCCCCAGGGCTGGCCCGGGGTTCCGATGGGGTAAAAATGGGGGCTGGTCACGTGCTTGTTTACCGTGGGTCTGGATTCGCCGCCCACTTTATCACCGGCGCCAGTGGTGCCTTTTGAAGCGATTCAGATGGCGCCGCCGAAGCGCCGCGGATGGCTGTAGACCACCTGCCGGCCGGGCCGCGCAAAACCTACCAGGGTCAGGCCGCAGGCCTGGGCCAGATCCACCGCCAGCGCCGTGGGCGCCGATACCGCCGCGATGAAGGTGATGCCGGCCGTCGCGGCCTTCATGGCGATTTCGTAGCTGGCGCGGCTGGTGATCAGCGCGAAGCCATCCGTCGGCGACAGCCCCTGCTGCTGCATCGCCCCTACCAGCTTGTCGAGCGCGTTGTGGCGGCCGATGTCTTCGCGCACCAGGCGCAGCTTGCCGTTCGTGTCGCACCAGGCGGCGGCATGCAGGGCGCCGGTGGCGGCGTTCAGCGGCTGGCGCTGCTGCAGGGCGTCAAGCGCCGATTCAAGCGCCTGCGCACTGATGACGGGGCCCTGGCCAACCTGCACCGGCCGCCGCAGCACGTCTTCAAGTTCGCGGCTGCCGCACAGGCCGCAGCCGCTGCGCCCGGGCAGATTCCGGGCATCGAAGGCCACCGGATCTCGCGTGCTCAGGGTTATGCGCCAGCCTTCCAGCTCGGGCTGCACCTCGATGCCTAGCAGGTCGTCCTTGTCCAGGCCGCGCTCGGTCAGTGAAAACCCGCGGGCGAAGTCTTCCAGGTCGCCCGGCGAGGCCATCATCACGGCGTATGGCGCGTCGTCGTACACCAGGGCCACCGGCACTTCTTCAGCCAGCTGGTCCTGGCGTGGGCTGGCCTGCCCGCCGTGCAGCTCGAGCACGCTGCGTTCGGCAAGGCCTTCGCGGCGGCGACGTCCCTCAGGCATCGGCCGCGGCGCGGATGCGCACCGGGATGGACTTGTAGCCGGGCGTGCCGGAGTTGGCGTCGTGGCAGTCCAGCGGCACCAGCACGTTGCCCTCGGGGAAATACATGGCCACCGAGCCGCGCGGCAGGTCGTATTCCACCGCCGTGAACCCGCGCACGGCGCGAACGCCGGGGTCCTCGGCCGAGGCCAGGCAGGACTCGATGTCGATGCGGTCGCCGTGCGCCAGGCCACGCTCGCGCAGGTCGTCCGCGCTCATGAAAACGACGTCGCGCCGGCCTTCGACGCCGCGGTAGCGGTCCGAGTAGCCGTAGATAGTGGTGTTGTACTGGTCGTGGGAACGCACGGTGGTCAGGGTCAGCACGCCGTCGGCCTGCAGGCGCAGGTCCTCGTTCAAGCCGGGCGACACCAGGAAGTTGGCCTTGCCGCCCGGTCCCCAGTCGCGCACCGATGCGCCGACGTACAGCCGGAACCCCCCGGGCTCGCGCACGCGCCGGTTGAAGTCGTGGAAGATCGGGAACACCGCTTCGATGCCATCACGGATGCGGTCGTAGTCGGCCACCAGGTGCTCCCAGTCCACCTTTGAATCAGGCAGCAGGGCCTTGGCGATGCCGGCGACGATGGCCGGCTCGGACTTGAGCCGCGGCGAGGCCGGCTTCAGCCCACCCTGTGACGCATGCACCATCGACATCGAATCCTCGACGGTGACGAACTGCGGCCCGCGGGCCGTGAGGTCCGCTTCGGTGCGGCCCAGGCAGGGCAGCAGGATCGATTCTTTCGCCGTGATCAGGTGCGAGCGGTTGAGCTTGGTGGCGATGTGCACCGCCAGGTCGAGCTTTCGCATCGCCGGGAAGGTGGTGTCCGGGTCGGAAATCGCCACGGCCAGGTTGCCGCCCAGGCAGACCAGCGCCTTCGAGCGGCCGTCGCGAATGGCACGCACCGCCGCCACCGAGTCGTGGCCGTGTCTCAGCGGGACCTCGAAGCCGTAGGTGCGCCTGATGGCCTCGGCCAGCGCCGGCGTCGGCTTCTCGGTAATGCCCACCGTGCGGTCGCCCTGCACGTTGGAATGGCCGCGGATGGGCGCGATGCCGGCACCGGGTTTGCCGATGTTTCCGCGCAGCAAGAGCAGGTTCGCCATCTGGTGCACGTTGCGGGTGCCGAAACGATGCTGGGTCATGCCCATGCCGTAGCAGACGATCACCCGTTCGGCCTTGGCGTAAACCGCGGCCGCGGCCTCGATGTCCTGGCGCGGGAGCCCCGACGTGACCTGGATATCGTCCCAGGACGTGGCGTCCAGGTCCCGGCACAGCGCTTCGATTCCCGTGGTGTATTCCGCGATGAAGCCGTGGTCCAGGGCGTTGTTGGCCAGCAGCCACTTCATCATGCCCTTCAGGAAGGCGACGTCGCCGCCGATCCCGACCTGGTAATAACTTTGAGCGATGGGCGCGCCCTGCCCGCCCAGCATTTCGGTCGGGTGCTGGGGCGACGCGAATCGTTCCAGGCCGCGCTCGCGCAGCGGGTTGACCGCGATGATCGGCACGCCGCGCAAGGACAGTTCGCGCAGCGTGGACAGCATGCGCGGATGGTTGGTGCCCGGGTTGTGGCCGAAGCTGAAAAGCGCGTCGCACAGCGCGAAGTCATCCAGCGTCACCGTGCCCTTGCCGACGCCGATCGACTGCGGCAGCGCCACCGAGGTGGCCTCGTGGCACAGGTTCGAACAATCGGGGAAGTTGTTGCTGCCGTACTCGCGCACCATCAGCTGGTAAAGGAACGCCGCCTCATTGGAGGTGCGGCCCGAGGTGTAGAACTCGGCCATGTCCGGGTCGGGCAGCGCCCGCAGCGCCGCGCCGATGCGGGTGAAGGCGTCGTCCCAGCCGATCGGCAGGTAGCGGTCGGTGGCAGCGTCATAGGCCATCGGCTCGGTCAGGCGGCCTGCGTCCTCGAGCGCGTGATCGGTCCACTGCCATAGCTGCGACACCGTGTTTTCAGCGAACAGCGCCGGCGTGGCGCGCTTGCCGGTGGCTTCCCACGCCACGGCCTTGGCGCCGTTCTCGCAGAACTCGAAGGACGAGGTGTGCTTCGGGTCGGGCCAGGCGCAGCCGGGGCAATCAAAGCCCGCCGGCTGGTTCACCTTGCGCAGGGCGGCCGTTTCGCGCCCCAGCGCCATCTGCCCCTTCAGGGCATGTGCAACCGCCCCGAGTGCCGGCCAACCGCCGGCCGGGCCTTCGAACCGTTCGATGCCGGGAACCTTGGGTTTGCTCATCGGTGCACGCGTCGCTGCCGTGGCTGTCGCTCGCGCAGTCTAACGCGGGCACCGCCCGCGGTGAGCCGGGTGACGTGCACGGAGGCCGGGCGCCGACACGGGCAACTCAGAACACCGGCGGGGGACCGGTCCACAGGGCCGGCGCCTGGTCCAGCCAGTGGCGGGCGTCTTCCTCGGTTTCGAAGACGTCCCCGTCGAAGGCCAGGGCCTTGGCCAGAACGATGTCGAAACGTTCACCGTCATTGAGTGATCGCGGGCTGACCATCGCCACCTTCATGGCACCGCCGGCACTGGCGGCCCAACGACGCACCATGCCCATCCGGGCGGCGACATCGGGCTTCCCGAATCCGCTCAGTCCGCGGATGTCGATCAGCAGGCGCCGGACGCCGTCCTGCCGCGCCCGTCGCAGGCAGGCGTCGATATCGTCCACGGCCTGGCCGAAGGTGCATTCACCTTCCAAGCGAACCACCTCGATCTCGCTGGCCATGGCGCATTGAAGACCCGGAGGCGCTAGCGGCGCAAGCCCCTCCCGGGCCGGGCTTATTTCTCTTCGGGCTTGTTGACGAACTTCTCCAGCATCTTCTTGCCCTCCGGCGACTGCGCCAGGCCCTCGAGCATGCTGGCGATGGCGGTGCCGCCGTCGGCGGAGAACAGGTCCATCACGCTCGACAGGCCCTTGCCCGGCGAACCGGCGTTGGAAATCACCTTGACGTCGGCGGACTTGAGCGCCTCGGCCTGGGCCATGCCCACGGCCTGCGCGGCTTCGATGTTGCGGATGCCCAGCAGGTAGTTCTGGTAGCCCTGGTCGGCGCCGATCTTTTCGGCCAGTTTGATCTGCGCGTCCACCGGCGCCATCAGGATGGCGGTTTCGGCGGCGCCCTTGGCGTGGCCCTCCGCGGTAATGCCCTCGGCATTGCGCTTGGCAGCCTCGAGCTGGCCCTCGGCGGTCAGCACGGTCTGCTGCTTGTGGCCTTCGGCCGATACGATCGACACCTGCTTGCTGGCCTCGGCCGAAACCACGGCCACCTGCTTGGCGGCGTCGGCCTGCACGATGGCCACGTCCTTGGCCTGGGCCGCTGCAATGACGGCGGCTTCGCGGGCGATCTCGGCGCCGCGCACGGTGTTCACCTGCACCACGTCCATTTCCTTGGCCGCGGTTTCGCGCTGCTGCACCTTCACCTGCTGCGACGCCTGCTCATTGGCGACGCCGACGTTCTTGTCCTTTTCGGCGGTGCGCAGGCCCACCTGCTCGGCGGCCAGCTGGCGGGACATTTCGATCTCGCGCTTGGCGGCGATTTCAGCCATCTCGGCCTGGCGGCTGTTGTCGGCCACCACCAGGCGCGATTCGCGCTCGATGCCCGAAGTGCGCTTGGCCATGATGTTGTGGATGACGTCGCTGTCCTTGCTGTCGCGGATGTCCATCAGCTCGATGTTCTTGATCGCCTCCACGCCCCAGCCACCGAGCTGCGGCTGCACTTCCTTGGTGAAGGCTTCGCCGAAGCGGCTGCGGTCGAGCATGATCTGGTCAATCTCATGCGCGGCCAGCACGGTGCGCACGGAACCCTGGACGATGGCGGTCAGCTGTTCCTTGAGCTCCTCGAACGAAGCCACGCGCTGGGCGGCGGTGTTGGAATCGCTGATGCGGAAGAAGGCCATCACGTGCACCAGGAAGGGCACGCGCTCCTTGTCGTAGGCCGCGTAGTCCGGCAGGTCGATGGCGAAGTTCGACACCGGCAGCGTGACCCGGGTCAGGCCGATCATCGGGATGCGCGAGGGCCACTCGTAGTAGGTGTTGGAGTCAAACCCCTTGCCGTAGGACACCGTGTTCTTGCGCGTCTGCACGATGTGCACTTCGTTCACCGGCACCACCCGCCGCAGCGCGATGACCCAGAAGAAGGCGGTGACCAGGGCAACGCCGGCGGCGGACGCCAGGCCAATGAGAATCAGGGACGAAGTAAGCATGAAGGGGCCCGCGGCAAATGGAGTCGCCGGAGTATAGGGCTGAAAACCCCAGGCCCGGCGTCGGATGCGACTTTTTCGCCGCTCCCCGGGCGGCTACTCCAGCCCGATCCAATCCACCTCGAGCCGGAACGGCCCTTCCCGCTTGTCGCCGATCAGCAGGCCGATCTCGCGGACCCGCCCGGCGTCCAGCGGCGGGCCCTGCAGCGCGAAGCCGTGCGCGCTCGGGCGCAGGTCGGCCAGGGGCACGCGGGCGACCGTCCACTGCCCGGCCTCGGTGCCGAACTCGCCGCCATAAGAGACGGTGATACCCCGGAAGCGGGCGTCGGTGGCAAGGCGAAGCTGGTAGCGGCGGCCGTCGCCGCGCACCCGCAGCACCACGGCCGCGGCGTCGCTGAAATCGAAATCGCGGCCGACGGTACGCACGGACGAAAACCCGCCGTTGTTCTCCAGCGACAGCACGCCCGAGAAACGCAGCAGGCCCGCTTCCACTTCCGGCCCACCGCGGGAACGCCCGCCCATGACGCCGTCGTTCACCGCCACCCAGCGCGGTTCGTCGGCACCGGCGGAAAAGCTGAACAAGGGGGTCATGGCGGGCTCCGAAGTGGCCAGGGTCGCGGCCGGCATGGCCAGCGCCAGGGCGGCAACAAAGGGGGCGATACGCATGGGGACGGCCAGTGGTCGGGACTCCCATTGCAACGCGGCGGCCGTCGCCGGTGCGTGAGGGGACTTCCGGCGTCCGCGGGCCGGCAGTAGGCTGGCGGTCCAGACCACGCCCCGCGCACCTGCAGGAGAAACCCCATGAGTTATGTCGATGGTTTCGTACTCGCCGTCCCCAACGCCAACCGGCAGGCTTTCCTGGATTTCGCCAGCAGGTTCGACCCGATTTTCAAGGAGTTTGGTGCCCTGCGCGTGGTCGAGTGCTGGGGCGACGACGTGCCCGACGGCAAGCAGACCGACTTCCGGCGCGCCGTGCAGTGCAAGGACGACGAAACGGTGGTGTTTTCTTGGATCGAATGGCCCGACAAGGAAACCCGCGACGCCGGCATGAAGAAGATGATGGAAGACCCGCGCATGGATCCCAAGACCAACCCCATGCCCCTGGACGGCGCGCGGATGATCTACGGCGGGTTCCGGCCGATCCTGGACATCTGAGCCCGCCGGCGCGGCGTTCACCCACGCCGCCTTCTGCGCTAGCCTTAGGCAACTTCCCGCGCGATTGGGGGGCCTATGCGAGCCCGGGTCGCCACCTTGCTGGAACGGGCAGACGTACATCTCGACGGCGACAGGCCCTGGGACATCCGGGTGCGGAACCCCAGGATGTTCGCCCGCGTCCTGGCCGAAGGGTCATTGGGCCTGGGTGAGTCCTACATGGACGAGGACTGGGACACCGATGCCCTGGACGAACTGTTGGCCCGGCTGCTCGACGCCCGGCTCGACCAGCAGGTACCGGGCTTGCACGAATACTGGGCCTGGCTGCGCGCCTGGCTTCTCAACCTGCAGTCGCGGCGCCGGGCCTACGTGGTCGGCGAGCGCCACTACGACCTGGGCAACGATCTCTACCAGGTCATGCTGGGCAAACGCATGGTGTACAGCTGCGCTTACTGGCAGGCGGCCACCAACCTCGACGACGCCCAGGAAGCCAAGCTCGACCTCGCCTGCCGCAAGCTGGAACTCAGCCCGGGTCAGCGCCTGCTCGACATCGGCTGCGGCTGGGGCGAGGCGCTGAATTTCGCCGCCGAGCGCTACGGGGTGAGCGGCATCGGGCTGACGATCTCCCGGGAGCAGGCCGACCATGCCCGCGAACTTTGCCGTGGCCTTCCCGTCGAAATCCGGCTGCAGGACTACCGGGACTTCGATGAACCCGTCGATCGCATCCTTTCGATCGGCATGTTCGAACACGTCGGCGTGCGCAACTACCGGCGCTTCTTCGAGCTCGCGGCGCACTGCCTGCCGGCCGACGGCCTGATGCTGCTGCACACCATCGGCCGCAACGTCTCGGGCAACCACACCGACCCCTGGATCGAGCGCTACATCTTCCCCAATTCCATGCTGCCCTCGGCCGCGCAGATCACTGCGGCCAGCGAAGGCCTGTTCGTGCTCGAGGACTGGCACAGCTTCGGCACCGACTACGACCGCACCCTGCAGGCCTGGCGCGACAATATCGAAGCCGGCTGGGACCGCCTGCCCGACCGCTACGACCAGCGTTTCCGGCGCATGTGGCGTTTCTACCTGGCCGCCAGCATGGCGGCGTTCCGGGTCAGGAACATCCAGCTCTGGCAGATCGTGCTCTCGCCCCGCGGCCGGCCCGGAGGCTACGTGGCCCCGCGCTGACCGGCCCGCAATCGTGGACAATGGGCCCATGCGAACCTTCGTACTCAGGGCCCGGGCGGCCCCCACGGACAGCGCGAAGCTGCTGGCTTCGGTCGGCGGCGACGCGCATGCCGAGATCCTGGCCCATACGCTGATGAACGCCATCTTCGTGGCCCAGTCGCACCGGCCCGACGTCGTGGTGTACCTGGTGCTGGAAAGCACGCCGGACTATTCGCGCAGCATCCGCTTCGAAGCCAGCGCCATGCACGAAATCGGCGGCTTCAACGAGGCCGCCCTGCTGGCCAAGGTGGCCAAGGCGCTGGACGCATCCCGGGGCATGGGCAAGGAAGAAACCCGCCCGGTGGAAAGCGGCGTCACGGTGCAGACGATCAGCTTCGAACGGCTGGTGCAGCAACTGGCGGAAAACCACCAGCTGTACGTGATGGAAAAGAAGGGCAAACCGATCCGCGAGCAGGCCTTCCAGGGCAAGCCCTGTTTCCTGCTGACCGACCACATCCCCATGCCCAAGAACACCTTCCACACCCTTGACCGCCTGGGAGCCACCCGCATCACGCTGGGCAAGACGATGCTGTTCGCCTCCCAGTGCGTGGTGCTGATCCACCACGAACTGGACCAGCGCCAGGGCTAGCTTTCCCTAGCCGTAACGCCTGCGGTGACCGTCGAGGATGCCGGAAACCTTGGCCAGCGCGTCTTCGACTTCCTTCTTGAAGCCGCCGGCGGGCAACTCCCGCACGGCGGAATGGGCGGCGCAGACGATGGAGGTCTTGGACCAGGCGGAAGCCAGCCAGCGGGCCCAGCCGGCGAAGGCGTCGGCGGAACCGGGGCTTTGGCTCAGCGCCCGCGACAGCATGGGGTGCATGCGCAGCGATGATTGGGGAAGGATCTTTCCCAGCGTCCCGGATGCGGCCATCACGTTGAAGGTGTCGTCCACGTGCACGATGCCGCTTTGCCGGTGGCGCACCAGCACCGAAGCCACGTGCACGCGTTCATCGGCGGAGACGAAGTCCACGCCCTCGGGCACGGACAGGTTGAACAGGTCGGCCAGCGGGTGTTCGTCATCCCAGGTTTCGACCGGCGCTTCCGCCCACGGCAGCGTGGGCGCCTTTTCCCGGTGGCGTGCGGTGCCGTAAAGCGTCGCCGCCGGGAACAGCGTGTGCATGTCCTCCACGTACATCGTATGGAAGGGATGCACGTGGATGACGGAGTCGACCTTTTCGCCGTTTCCGGTGAGCGCCAGGAGTTCGTCGCGTTCGGCGTCGTCGAGCTCGCAGCCATCAATCACCACGAAACGGCCGTTGCCGCGCTTCACCACCGACATATGCGTGCCGATGTTGATGATGCCGACGACGCGGAACACGCCGCGGATGTTCCAGAAGGTGTCAGCCAGTTTTTGCATGGTGCTTGCCCCCTAGGGCGAAAGCCAATCGGGCGGCGGGATCTGCCGGTGCGCGTCACTGAGGGCCTTGGCCCACTGCTCGCGGATTCTGGTGAAGTATTTGTCGTCTTCGTTCATGCGCTGCTCGACGATGCCGTCGATGCTGTCGTTGCGGTAGACCAGCAGGTCCAGCGGCATGCCGACGCTGAGGTTCGAGCGCAGGGTCGAGTCCATCGAGATAAGCGCCAGCTTCACGCCCTCCTCCAGCGAAGTATCGCGGGTGATGGCGCGGTCGAGCATCGGCTTGCCGTACTTGTGTTCGCCGATCTGCAGGTAGGGCGTGTCGGCGGTGGCCTCGATGAAGTTGCCGGCGGCGTAGATATGGAACAGGCGCAGCGTGCGCCCCGCGATCTGGCCACCGAGCATGATGGACACATCGAAGGTCACGTCCTGCTGTTTCATCGCCTCGCCGTGGGTGCGGTACACCCGGCGCACGGCCTCGGAAACCAGCGCCGCGGCGCGGAACATCGTGGGCACGGTGTAGATGGTTTCCACCTGGCCGGTTTCCGGGTCGGGCAAACCGTCCTGGATAAGGTTGATGACGGCCTGGGATATCGCCAGGTTGCCCGCCGTCAGGGTCGCCATCAGGCGCTCGCCGGGAACATGGAACTTCTGCAGCTTGGAGAAACAGGAAATGTTGTCGAACCCGGCATTGGTGCGGGTATCGCCCAGCATCACCAGGCCCTCGTCAAGCAGCAAGCCAACGCAATAAGTCACTTGGGGGTTCTCCAATCAAACGCGAACGCTATTGGCTAGTCTGCGCCAATTGCGTGATGTTGACACTCACATCCAGGGTTTCGTCGTCACCGCCCCGGCGCAGGCCGCGCACGGGGGCGGCATCGCGGTAGTCGCGGCCGCAGGCCACGCGCACGTAGTGTTCGTCCGGGGACACCCGGTTGGCCGGGTCGAAACCCACCCAGCCCAGGCCATCGACGAACAATTCCGCCCAGGCGTGGCTGGCGGCCGGGTAGCCGTCTTCCATGGGCAGCAGGTAGCCGCTGACATACCGCGCCGGGTAACCCAGGTGGCGGGCCGCCGCGATAAGCACCTGGGCGTGGTCCTGGCAAACGCCGGTGCCGGCCTCGAAGGCCTCGGCGGCGCTGGTTTCGGCATGGGTGGTGTCGCTGACGTAGTCGACCTTGTCGCGCACGGCATTGACCAGCCGGTGCACGCATTCCAGGCCTCCGCCCTCGCCCGCCGCGGCATCGGCCAGGGCGATGATGCCCGGGGACGGCAGGGTCAGCGGCGTTGGCTTGAGGAAAAACATGGGCGGCAGGCCACCGGCGTCTTCGCCGTGCACGCCGCTCTTGTCGAGCGTGCGCACCTGGGCGCGCACGGACAGGTGCAGGTCGCTGATCTGGCGGTCGATGGCATGGGTGGCCACCGGGTTGCCGAAGCCGTCGATGCCCGTGGAGGGCAGCAGCTTGCCGTTCACCTCCACCCGCCAGGACTTCACCTGCTGGCTGGCGCTGGGCGCCGGCCACAGGCGCAGGGCCTGCACCACCAGCAAGGCTGGCTGGCCGTAGTGGTAACGCGTGTCGTGGGCGATGGTAAGCAGCATCAGAACAAGTGTCCCTTGGCGATCTCGGCACCCAGGTCGCGGGTGCGGTCGATGACATCGGTAAGGTATTCGTGCAGGCCGTCTTCGATCACTTCATCGATGTTGGCGAAGCGAAGGTGGGCGTACATGGCATGGGCGTGGCGCTTGGCGTCCGAGGCCAGCTGCGGGTCCTGGGCCTTGATGGCGTCCAGGTGCTGGGTGATCTGCTCGTAGCAGAACGCCAGGGAGCGCGGGAAAACGCCTCGCGAGATAAGCAGCTCGGCGACATGCGCCGGCTGCACCCGGCCCTTGAACAGGACCCGGTAGGCACGCCGGGCGCCGACCACGCGCAGGATCGCCAGCCATTGGTAGTAGTCGACCACGCCGCCGACGTCGCTGACGTCGGGCAGCTGCACGTGGTACTTCACGTCCAGCAGGCGGGCGGTGTTGTCGGCGCGCTCCAGGAACTGCCCGGTGCGGATGAAGCAGAAACTGTCCCGTCGCAGCATGCCGTTCGAACACACCCCGTGGAACAGGCCCACGCGCGCCTTCACCCAGTCCAGGAACTCGGCCAGGCGGTCGGCATCGAGTGGGGTCTGGATGAAGTCGGTCAGCTCGATCGAAGTCTGGTTCACCGCCTCCCACATTTCCGTGGTGAGCGAGGTGCGCACCGAGCGGGCATTGCGGCGGGCGGTTTCTATGCAGTTGACGATCGAGGACGGGTTGTCGCGCTCGAAGGCCAGGAAGCGGATGACACTTTCTTCGTCCGGGGTGTCGCCGGCGGCGTTGAAACTTTCCCGGCAGCCGGACGCGACGATGGCCGATTCCCATTCGCTGCTGCGGTTGGTGTCCACGCGCACGGCGTTCATGTGCCCGGCCACCTGCAGCAGGCGCGCCACGTAGTCGGCGCGCTCCATGTAGCGCGCCAGCCAGAACAGGTCGCCTGCGGTTCTTGCGAGCATCATTCCTCCAGCACCCAGGTGTCCTTGGTACCGCCGCCCTGGGACGAATTGACGACCAGGGACCCCTCCTTCAACGCCACGCGGGTAAGCCCGCCGGGCACGACGCGTACCTTGTCGGTGCCCGACAGCACGAACGGCCGCAGGTCGACGTGGCGTGGCGCCACGCCCGATTCGACGAAGGTGGGCACGGTCGAAAGGGCCAGCGTGGGCTGGGCGATATAGGTTTCGGGTTTGGTCCTGAGCAGGTCGCGGAACTCCTGCAGCTGGGCCTTGCTGGCCTGCGGGCCGACCAACATGCCGTAGCCGCCCGAGCCGTGCACGGCCTTCACCACCAGCTCGTCCAGGTGCTCGAGCACGTACTTGAGCTCGTCGGCCTTGCTGCAGTCGTAGGTGGGCACGTTGGAGAGCAGTGGCTCTTCGCCCAGGTAGAAACGGATCATCTCCGGCACGTGGATGTACACGGCCTTGTCGTCGGCGATACCGGCGCCCACGGCATTGGTGATGGTGAGGTTGCCGGCCCGGCTGGCGAAATGCAGGCCGGGCGCGCCCAGGGCGGACTCGGGGCGGAACACCAGCGGATCGAGGTAGTCGTCGTCGATGCGGCGGTAGATGACGTCCACGCGCTCCAGACCTGCCGTGGTGCGCATGTAACAGATGTCGTTGCGCACCAGCAGGTCGGCGCCTTCGACCAGGTCGATGCCCATTTCGTCGGCCAGGAACGCGTGTTCGTAATAGGCGCTGTTGTGGATGCCGGGCGTCAGCAGCACCACGGTGGGTTCACCATGGCAGTTGGCGGGCGCGACCGAACGCAGGGTTTCCAGCAGTTCGTCGGCGTAGTGCGCCACCGGCGCCACCCGGGCCTTGCGGAACAGGTCGGGGAACAGGCGCTGCATGACCTCGCGGTTTTCCACCATGTACGACACGCCGGAGGGCGTGCGGCAGTTGTCCTCGAGCACGTAATAGTCGTCGGGCCCGGTGCGCACCATGTCGATGCCGGAGATGTGCGAATAGATGTGGCCCGGCAGGTCCAGCCCGTTCATTTCGGGGCGGAACTCGGCGTTGTGCAGGATCAGCTTCTCGGGGATACGCCCGGCGCGGATGATCTCGCGGTCGTGGTAGACGTCGTGCAGGAAGGCGTTCAGGGCCTTGGCACGCTGTTCCAGGCCCTGGCGCAGGCGCTGCCATTCGGCCTGGGCCATCACGCGCGGGATCAGGTCGAAGGGAATCAGCCGTTCGGCGTCGCCACCTTCGGTATAAACCGCGAAAGTGATACCGATGCGCCGGAACAGGACCTCGGCCTCGCGGCGCTTGAGCGCCAGCTGCTCGGGCGTGGCGGACTTCAGCCACGCATCGATCATTGCGTAGGGCGGCCGGATCTGGTCGGGCCAGCCCATTTCGTCGAACGGCGGCGCTTGCGGCGTCATCCTGACTCCTTCAACGAATGAATCTTCAGGGTAACACCCCGACTTCCCGTTGCTTCACGGAATTTTAAGACCAATGAAGGATCAGGCTGCTTCAAGGCCGGCCACCGGCCCATGCGGGTAAACCGCCGCACGGCCCTGGAACGCAAGGATGCCCGGCTTCTTCACCACGCCGCGGTCGATGTTCAGTGCGCGGCTCAGGGTCGGATCGTGTTCCCAGCCTTCGCGGCCGCGGGCCATGGTCTCCATGTACACCACCAGGGCGGCGGAAATGGAGCGCGTGGCGCTTTCCCACAAGTAACTGGGTGTGTGGTCGACGGCGTAGTAGTCCACCGTGCCCACCTTGAACATCGGCTCGCCGAAGCTGGTGGGCTTTGCGAAGTAGAAGCCCATGCCTTCGTCGCAGCTGACGTCGATGATCAGGCTGCCCGGCCGCAGGCAGCCGGCTTCGTCTTCGGTGACGAAGTTCATCGGGCTGGCCGGGTTCTGGAAGGTGCCGTTGATCAGGATGCCGGCTTCACCGATCAGCTCACCCAGCGGGCGACGGGAGCCGTCATGCTCGACCACCACCATGCGGGCTTCGCCGGCCAGGCCGGTTTCCAGGCGCACGTAATGGCAGTCCAGCACTTCCTCGCGCACTTCGTGGTCGGGGCGCTGGATGCAGATGGTGATGTCGCGGAAACCGTGCGCCTTCAGTGCATAGATGGCGCCCCGGCTGACCGCGCCAAAGCTGAAGATGATCACCTTGCGCTGGTTGCCGTAGTGGCCATCGATGCCCTTCAGGGCCAGCGCATGCAGCACGGCGCAGTAACCGGCCATTTCGTTGTTCTTGTAGAACGTGTGCCGGCCGATGCGTCCGTCCGGGCCCCAGACGAACATGTCCTCGAAGGCGATCAGCGTCTGCATGCGATCAATCGCGGCCTGGGTGATGGCGCGCTGTTGGGCGCAGTGCACATAGCCCCAGAGCAGGCCGCCGACCCGCAGTTCCTGCAGGTCAGCCACCGTGGGCTTGGCGATGACCACCGTGCCGGCCTCCGCCAGCAGCTGGGCCCGCGGCGCCACCCCGCCCGACTGGGCGCCGAGTTCGTCGTCGGAGACGTCGAAGGCGTCGCCGTAGCCGGTTTCAAACACCATCTGCCGCCGCACCGCCTCGGGCAGGCGCGGCAGGTGGTCGGGATGCACGGGAAAGCGTCGCTCGTCGGGTTTGCGGGACGTAGCAACAATGCCGATGGAATTCGGACTAAGGGTCATGGCGGGTCCTTGATAAGGCGCGCCACGGGCAGCCAAGCGGGAGGCGGGTACAGCAGACGTGCGGCGCCGGCGGGCCGGCGGCAGGAAGACAACACTGGACCAGAAGCCCGTGCAGACGCACAGAGTGCGCCTCGGGGTGTTAGCTAAGCGTTAGGTGCACTCGATCCCAGGTTTCGCTATATAGAAGGCCGCCTGCTTTCCAGGAGGAGCCCCCCATGATCCCCAAGAACCTGGTTTGCCTTTGGTACGACGGCACCGCGCTCGAGGCTGCGGAGTTTTATGCCGCCACCTTTCCCGACAGCGAAGTGAAGTCCGTGCACCGCGCGCCCGCCGACTATCCGTCCGGCAAGCAGGGTGACGTGATCACGGTCGAGTTCACCGTCCTGGGCATTCCCTGCCTGGGACTAAACGGCGGCGACACCTTCAAACACAGCGAGGCGTTTTCATTCCAGGTGGCTACCGACGACCAGGAAGAAACCGACCGCTACTGGAACGCCATCGTCGGCAATGGCGGCCAGGAAAGCGAATGCGGCTGGTGCAAGGACAAATGGGGCGTGTCCTGGCAGATCACCCCGCGGGTGCTGACCGAGGGCTATACCGACCCCGACCCTGCGGTCGCCAAGCGCTGCTTCGAGGCGATGATGACGATGCGCAAGATCGATGTCGCCGCCATTGAAGCAGCGCGCCGGGGAAGCCCCTGATCCGGTTGCCCCGCTGGCTGAAACCCAGACCGCCCGTGGTCTTGGCCCGATGGCGCGTTGATGCGGGCCTGTGGAGCCAGTTCGTTGCCGCCGAGGCGCGGCGCGGCGGGTCCGAGCCTGGCAACGAGCTGCCACCACTCGGTGACATCCCCCCGGCGGGGTTTGAAGTCGTCGTCGAGGAAAATGCAGTGCTGGTCGATGGCAGGCGATTCGAGCTGCCTCGCCGGGGTACGCCGGAAGTCCTCAAGGCCGGGATCAGGGACCCGGCGGATGCGCCGACCACGCTCGAGATCACGCTGAAGTACCCGGCGCGTGGCCGCCGCGACGGCCAGATGCAGTCGGCCCGCTACACCCGCCTGACCCTGCCCGTGCCGGGACCCGCCTGGCGCGAGGCGAGGAAAGCCGCGGCCCATTTCAACGGAGGTCGGCCCGGCGACCCGGACTTCTTCCACGGCCGCGGGGACGGCAACGATCCGGAAGACCTCAGCCGCTGCGCCAACTGCGGCCACGAGACCTATCAGTTCCGATCCGAGTGCGAACGCTGCGGCATGGGCCTGCAGTCCCGGCGCTGGTCGCGTCGCTTCGGTTTCATGCTTTTGCTGTGCGGCCTCATCCTCAGCGCACTCATGGGCGGCGTGCTCTTTTACACCGTGCCGGCGCTGCTGCAGCCGGGCGAACTTGTGGGCGACGTGCGTTTTGCCGGCGGCCCCGGCATGGCGACGCTGGTGCTGATGTTGCTGGTGGGTCTTTTTGTCCTTGGCGTAGCGATCGTCGTTTATGGCATCTGGCAAATGGCGACCGGCAAGGTCAGCCTGCGCGCAGCGCGCATCGCGGCCTACCTGTTGAGTGCGCTATTGTTTTCAGCAACGATCATCCAATGGCTTGACTGAGGACACTGGCATGAAGCTGATCAAACCGTTCGGCGCTCTGTTCGTGATTGTTTCGATGGCCACCGGCTGCGGCCGCGGCGACGAAGCCCCCGCCGCCGCCCAGGCGCCCGAAACCGCCTCGGTACCCCGCCCCGCCGGCTACATTGAAATCGACGGCCGGACCTGGGCCGTGGTGGCCGATGTGCAGTGCATGGTGGCGCCCGGCCCGGTCGTCGCCATCGCCGGCCACGCGGCCGAAGACCGGGGCACCGAGATCGTGGTCGACTTCAACCTGCCCGATGGCCCGACCGGCGTCAGCGTCATTCCCTCCAACGGCACCACCGAGTGGCATGCCGAAAACGCCATGAACTTCGAGATCACCGGCAAGCAGGTCAAGGGTGCCGGCTATTTCGCCGGAACCCTGCGTGGTGGCACGCGGCAGGCTCAGGGGCGCTTCGACATCACCTGCCGTTAGGCCGGGGAGCGGCCAGCCGTCAGCTGCGATTGCGGCGGCGGTCCAGCCAGCCCATCACCGCGCTGGCGGTCAGGCCGTGGAACAGGATGGAAAGCACCACCACCATCACCACCACCGACCACAGCTCGCGCGAATCGCGGAAGTAGGCGTGGTTCATGGCGAACGCCAGGTAGTAGAACGAGCCGATGCCGCGTACGCCGAACACCGCGATGGCCCAGCGGTCGCGTGGCGACAGCTTGGCACCCACCAGCCCCAGCCAACCGGTAAGCGGGCGAACCACCAGCACGAACACCAGCGCGAAGACGAGGCCCTTGCCGCTGAGTTCCGACAGGATGCCGCTGGCCAGCGCGCCGCCCAGCAGGAGCAGCATCAGCGCCATCAGCAGCTTCTCGCACTGCTGCGCGAAGGTGTCGAGCACGCCGTGGAATTCGCTGGTGTCTTCCTTCTGGCGGATCACCAGCGCGGCCACGAACACCGCCAGGAAACCGTAGGTGTGGCACAGCTCGGCCACGCCATAGACGATCAGCGTGATCGCCAGGGCGGTAAGGCCCTCTCCGCTCTTAGAAAGCGTGGGCTCCCGTTCGCTGCGGAAGATAAGCAGCATCAGCGCGTAGCCCACCAGGATGCCGATGGCCGCGCCGCCCAGCACGCGCCAGAGCACGTCGATGATGATCCAGCTGGTCCAATCCACCGGCGTTCCGTCGGTGGCCAGGGCCAGGGCCACGGCCAGCCAGACGAAGGGAAACGCCAGGCCGTCGTTGAAGCCCGCTTCCGAGGTCAGGGCGAAGCGCACCGGGTCTTCGCCACCCTGCCCGGGCGCGTGAACCTGCACGTCGCCGGCCAGCACCGGGTCGGTGGGCGCCAGCACCGCGCCGAGCAGCATGGCCGTGGCCACGCTGTAACCCAGCCACGCCTGGCCCAGCCACAGCCCGGCCAGGATCGTCAGCGGCATGGTGATGCCCAGCAGCCGCCAGGTCAGCGACCAGCGTTTCCAGCCGAAGCGCGTATCAATGCGCAGGCCCACGCCCACCAGCGCCACCAGCACGGCCAGCTCGGTCAGGCGTTCGGTGATCAGCGGGAAGCGCACCGGATTGGCCGGCACCAGCGGCAGGGGCAGCGGCAGCGAGTAGACCAGCGCGCCCAGCGCGACGTAAAGGATGGGCAGGGTCAGCGGGTTGCGCTTGACCAGATGGGGCACCCAGGCGGCGCCCAGCAGCGCGAGCCCGGCAAGCAATAGCGCGAATTCATATGCGTCCAAGCCATCTCCGACAGTGCCGTCCCGCGGGCCGGTTTGGCCGGGGGCTCTGTCGGACTAGGGTAGCTTGTCGCGGGGTTTGCCGCGTCGGCAAACACCGGGGGCGGAGCAGCAGCACCCGCAGGCACTGCCGCCCCGCCCCGGCTGGCCGGTGGTCAGGCCGCGTTGGCCTTGGCCAGGGCGTGCACGTCGGCCGCGGCCAGCGGCTGGCCGCCGATGGCCCAGTTGCCGCCTTCGAACTCGTTGATGCGAACCCAGGTGACGCCACGCAGGCTTTCGCCTTCGACGGCAATCATGGCTTCGGTGACCTTGCTGATCAGGGCCTGCTTCTGCTGCGGGGTGAAGACGTCCTTGATGACGTCGATGGTGACCATGGGCATAACGTTCTCCTAAGTATTGGGTAGGTGACTTGCGGTTGGCTTGCAGAGGCGGCACACACGGGGGTGGATGCCTCGGAAACAATTTGACCACCGCCCCGAATCCCGGACTTGGAGCTTTCCTGGAGATGTTCTGGAGGTTTGCCGGAGGCACCGGATCAGGCCCCGCCAGGGCCGGCGGCCGCTGGCCTATACTCCGGCCATGATCTACCGCTTCGACGATTTCGAGCTGGATCTGGCCAAGCTGGAGCTGCGGGCTGGAGGCGCCGTCCGGGCGCTGGAACCGCAGGTGTTTTCCCTGCTCGCCCTGCTGGTGGCCAACGCCGAGCGCGTGGTGTCGCGGGACGAAATCATCGACAAGGTGTGGGACGGCCGCGTGGTGTCGGAGTCGGCCATCGACAGCCGCATCAAGAGCGTGCGCCAGGCCCTGGGCGACGACGGCCGCACCCAGCGTTTCATCCGGACCCTGCAGCGCAAGGGCTTCCGCTTCGTGGCCGAAGCCCGGGCGGTGGGCTCCGAGCCCGTGATCGCCATTGCCACCCCGGAAGAAGCGCCGGACACGACGGCGCCCGCCCGGCCATCGATCGCCGTGCTGCCCTTTCGGGTGCTGGGCGTCCTGGGCCCCTACGCGCCGCTGGCCGACGCCCTGGCCCACGAGCTGATCGCCGACCTGGCCCGGCTGCACTGGCTGTTCGTCACCGCGCGCGAGTCCTCGTTCCGGCTGCGCGGCGCCGAGGCCGACCCCGGCGAGATAGGCCGACTGCTGGGCGTGCGTTATTACCTGTCCGGCACCGTCGAACAGGCGGGGCCCCGGCTGGCGGTGATGGTGGAGCTGACCGATACCCGCACCGGCGGCGTGGTCTGGGCCGAACACTTCACCTTGCCCGTGGATGAGGTGCATGCGCTGCGCGAGCACATCCGCACGCAAACCCTGTCGGCACTGGAGATCCGGATTCCCGCCCACGAAGCCTCGCTGGCACGGCTGTCGGTGACCGAAAACCTGGACGCCTGGTCGGCCTACCACCTGGGCCTGCAGCACATGTACCGCTTCAACCGCAGCGACAACGCCACGGCCCTGGCGCTGTTCGAACAATCGATCGCCAAGGACCCGGACTTCGCGCGGGCCCATGCCGGGCTGTCGTTCGTGCATTTCCAGAGTGCCTTCCTGCGGCACAGCGATGACGTCGCCGGCGAAACCGCCCTGTCCCGCCGCTTCGCCGAACGCGGCGTCGAGCTCGACCCGCTCGACCCCTTCGTCAACTTCGCGATGGGCCGCACTTTCTGGCTGGAAGGCGACCTGCAAACCAGCCTGGGCTGGCTCGAACGCGCCACGTCGCTGAGCCCGCACTACGCCCAGGGCCTGTATGCCCGCGCCTGGGCGGAGTCATTGGCCGACCGCAGCCTGGAAAGCCGCGAGCACGTCGACCTGGCCATGCGCCTGAGTCCGCTCGACCCGATGCACTACGCCATGGTCGGCACACGATCTTTCACGCACATGGTGCAGGGCGAAGACGCCGAAGCCGCCGCGTGGGCGGAACGCGCCGCCCGTTCGCCGGGCGCGCACGTGCTGATTGCCATGATCGCCGCGGTGGCGAACGCGCTGGCGGGCAACCCCGCCCAGGCACAGGCCTGGGTGCAGAACGTAAAGACGCGCAACCCGAACCTGCGCAGCGAGGACTTCTTCCGGGCGTTTCCCATGCAATCGGAAGTCGCCCGCTCGCGCGTCGTCGCCGCGCTTTCTTCGCTGGGTTACTGAGGCCGGACGCTCCGCGCTTCCTTCCCCTGTGCTTCATTGTCGGAACGAGCCGCCGCCTGGCCCGCAGCGTGCGTCAGGACCCGATCTCCCGCAATTGCTCCGCCAGGCTGCGCGTCTTATCGGTGACCTGATCGCCAGTGTGCAGGGTGGACTTACGCTCGACCAGCAGAATGTGGCACTCCTGCTCGGCCACCGGATTGTGGCGTACGCCCTTTGGCACCACATACAGCTCGCCCTGCCCCAGCTCCACGGCACCGGCCTCCATCTCGATGCGCAGCCGGCCGTGCAGCACGAAAAACAGCTCGTCCTCGTCGGCATGGGCATGCCAGCCCAAGGTGCCCTGCACCTTGGCGACCTTGACGTAGGCATCGTCGAGCTCGGCGATGACCCGGGGCGACCAGAGTTCGTCCAGGGACGCGGCGATTTGCTGGGGGGCGCGGACGGCGGGCATGGGGTCTCCGGAGTCGGATGAGGCCGAAGGAGTCATCGTGCACCTAGGCCGCCACTTCTCCAAGCTTCCTAGCGGCCGTCAAGGTAAGCCTTCAGCGCCGCGATCTCCGCGTCCGTCAGCACCGAATAGCGGTAGGCGGCCACCTTGCTCATCATGCCGCTGGCCGACTGGCCGCCCGCGGCGACTTCACCGGTGCGCATCAGACGGGTGAACTGCTCCAGGGTGTAGGCCTTTGCAACCACCAGGTTCGGCGCGTCCGTGGGGCCACCCCAGCCATTGAGATCCCAGCCGTGGCACTCGCCGCAGCTGGTGAAGGCCAGGTGCCGACCCAGGGCCACGCCGCCTGCGGGCGGCGCGGCGGGCGGCACGTTGCCGGGGCTGGGCTTCATGTCGGGCAGCCACTCATGGCTGCCGTCGGCTATGGCGGCCGTTAGTTCCGGCGACCAGGCCGACGCCTCGGGCGCACTACCGGCCACCTCGGGCAAGGCCCGCAGCCAGGCGGTGATGTCCCGCACTTCCTGGTGGCTGAGGTGCTGGAACATCTGGATGGGCATGCCCCAGGGCACGTGGCCATCGTGGGTGCGGCCCTCGTGCAGCAGGGCCGCCAGGCCTTCGTCGGTGTAGAGGTGGCGCCGTTCAGTGAGGTTGGGCGCGACGATGAGGCCCTGCGCCGGGTCCTCAACGAATACGCGGCCAGCGGCGTCGGCGCCGTGGCAGCCGTTGCAGCCGACGCGCGTGGCGATTCGCAGGCCCTCCACCGGGTCGCCGGGGGGTACCGAAACGACTGGAACCGAGGGCGCGACCGCGGGCGTCTCCGGCGCTTCGGGAGAACAGCCGGACAACATCCCGGTCACCAGCAACACGCAGATCACCCTGGCACGCATCCATTGACTCCGTCGGTAGCTCGCCGATGGCAGAAGCAACGCAGGAGGGCTGCCACTCCGGCCGTCAGTCGGGGCGTGTGCCTTGAAGTGCGGGCGTATCGGGAGCGGATAAGGCGACTGCGCTAGCTGGGCTTCTGCGGAAGCTCCAACCGAGCTTTCCGATTTTCTGGTTCCTCAGTAGGCTAACGACGACCCACCAATCCCCGAGGAATGCGCCGATGCGCTCCCGAATCGCCCTGCTGCTTGTCCTGGCTCTGGCCTCGGGTGTGTTTGCCTACCAGCAAGCGACGAAGCCGCCGCGATACACGGGCCCTGCCCCGGCACTCCGCCCTGCCGCCCTGCCCGCCCCGGTGGCCACTGCGCCGGTGCACGTCGGCGAGCCGCCCGAGGAAGACATGCAGGCCATTGCCGAAGCCCTCCGCCAGTACCGGGGCGACCGCATCGAAGCCAGGCTGCGCAAACTCAATGAGCAGTTCCCCGCCAACGCCAGGATTCTCGCCCACCTGGCCCGGCTCGAATACAACCGGGCCATGGCCGGGCGTGCGCAGCCGCGGGACAAACTGCTCATGAACTTCGACCAGGCCGAGATGGACGCCGCCCGACGCTGGGCAACCCAGGCCGTCGCCGCAGATCCGGAGTTGTTCGAAGCGTGGCTCATCAGCGCCCAGGTGTCGCTGGCGCGCTCGGAGGTGCGCAAGAGCCTTGAAATGCTAGAACGCGCAGAAGCCCTTGACCCGACCAGCGTGGATCTGCGCCTAGCCAAGGGCAACTCGCTTCGAGCCATGGCGGCCTATACCGGCGATGAAGCCCACTTGCCCCTGGCCCTGAAGGAATACGAACTCGTCCTGCAGGCACCCATCGACAGCGAGGAAGAATTCATAGCACTGCGGCAAATCGGAGAAACCTGGGCGGCCATGGGCGATGACAAGAAGGCCATTGCCTACCTCACCCAGGCGATCGACGGCTTTCAAGGTCGCAATCTGGCCTTCACGCTGGAAGCCCGCGCGCGCATCCAGCTCGATGCTGGCCGGGTCGATGCCGCGCTCGAGGACAGCCAGGCCGCCCTGGAAATAATGCGCTTCCCGGTCGCCGCCCACACCCTGGCTGACGCCCACTTGCTCAAAGCCGGGCTGGCCATGAAAAGCGGCCGCCATGCCGCCGCTGCGCGCCATCTCGACGCGATGCTTCAGTACGACCCGGACCCGACGGCCCACGTGAACCGAATGGCTGAACTGGCAACCACGTTCCCGGCGGTCTACGCGATGTTCGCTGGACCGATGCGCGAACAGCATTGGGACCGCATCGTGCCCGAGGCATTGGGCACGGCGGCTGGATTCATCACGGCCAGTGATCTGCGGAAGTTGAGCTCGTTCGGCGTCACATTCGATTCGGGAGACCGGGCGACCACCACGCTGCTGTTCAATGCCATCGCCTACGACAATGCCGAGGCCGTGCGCGCGCTGCTGGAATTGGGCGCGGACACCTCGGTGCGCCGGGATGACGGCGCCAGCCTGCTTGACGCCGCCCGGATCGGCTCACAGCCGGCTCGAAAGGAAATCCGACGAATGCTGCTGGCGAAGATGGGCAAGCCGCCTGGCTGGACGGATGTCCCCGTGGACCTGCCCAAGCCTGGCCACTGGTATCAGGCGGACCGGACGGTGGGCGCTGCCGAGACGCCCCAGCAAAAACGCTTCGAGGCAGGCATGACCCTGATGGCGGGGAGCGAGTGCTCCACGCCGGGCAGGCCGTTTACCTGCTTCACCTTCTACACCGCGCCGGACAAATTCTACGGCACGATCCTCATCCCGATCTCGAGCCCCGAGGACTTCAACGCCCTTCGCGAGGTTGTGGCGCCGACACCCTGAGTGCAGGCTTCTGGAGGTTGACCTGCCAATTCTCCGCGGCGACGGCCCCGCCGGCGAAACCATGGGCAGCGTGGCCACGCTGCTACATATTTCGCCTGTACTCCCCACCCACCTCGTACAGTGCATGGCTGATCTGGCCGAGGCTGTGGGTCTTCACTGCCTCCATCAACGCGGCGAAGATGTTCTGGCGGTCACGGGCGGTGTGCTGAAGATGTCTCAGGGAATCGGCCCCGGCCGGGTTACGCACTCCCTGGAAGGTCCGGACATTGGCGATCTGGGCGCCCTTCTCTTCCGGGGTCGAGCGGATCAGCTCGATCTCGGTCATCACCTCGCCGGCGTGGTCCTTGGGCAGGAAGGTGTTGACGCCGACCAGGGGCAGGCTGCCGTCGTGTTTCTTGTGTTCGTAGTACAGGCTTTCTTCCTGGATCTTGCCGCGCTGGTACATGGTGTCCATGGCGCCCAGCACGCCGCCGCGCTCGCTTAGGGCTTCGAACTCCTTGTAGACGGCCTCTTCCACCAGGTCGGTCAGCTGCTCGACGGCGAAGCTGCCCTGCCAGGGGTTTTCGTTGAAGTTCAGCCCCAGCTCCTTGTTGATGATCATCTGGATGGCCACGGCCCGGCGCACGCTTTCTTCGGTCGGCGTGGTGATGGCTTCGTCGTAGGCGTTGGTGTGCAGGCTGTTGCAGTTGTCGAACAGCGCGTACAGGGCCTGCAGGGTCGTGCGGATGTCGTTGAACTGGATTTCCTGGGCGTGCAGGCTGCGGCCGGACGTCTGGATGTGGTACTTCAGCATCTGGCTGCGCTCGTTGGCGCCGTAGCGTTCGCGCATGGCGCGGGCCCAGATGCGGCGGGCGACGCGGCCGATCACCGTGTACTCCGGGTCCATGCCGTTGCTGAAGAAGAAGCTCAGGTTGGGCGCGAAGTCGTCGATGTGCATGCCGCGCGCCAGGTAGTACTCGACGATGGTGAAGCCGTTGCTCAGGGTGAAGGCCAGCTGCGAAATCGGGTTCGCCCCGGCTTCGGCGATGTGGTAGCCGGAGATCGACACCGAATAGAAGTTGCGGACCTTGTTGTCCACGAAGTACTGCTGGATGTCGCCCATCATGCGCAGGGCGAACTCGGTGCTGAAGATGCAGGTGTTCTGCGCCTGGTCTTCCTTCAGAATGTCGGCCTGCACGGTGCCGCGCACGGTGGCCAGGGTGTGGGTCTTGATGCGCTCGTAGGTCTCGGCGTCCACCAGCTGGTCGCCGGTGACGCCCAGCAGGCCCAGGCCCAGGCCTTCGTTGCCCTCGGGCACTTCGCCGCCGTATTCGGGGCGCTTCTTGCCTTCGAAGAACTTCTCGATCTTGGCGTGCGCTTCGTCCCAGCGCTTCTGGTCTTCGCGCAGGTACTTTTCCACCTGCTGGTCGATGGCGGTGTTCATGAACATCGCCAGGATCATCGGCGCCGGGCCGTTGATGGTCATGGAAACGCTGGTGGTCGGCGCGCACAGGTCGAAGCCCGAATACAGCTTCTTCATGTCGTCCAGCGTGGCGATGGACACGCCGGAATTGCCGATCTTGCCGTAGATGTCCGGACGCTCGGCCGGGTCTTCGCCGTAGAGCGTGACCGAGTCGAAGGCGGTGGACAGGCGCGCGGCCGGCTGGCCCTTGCTCAGGTAATGGAAGCGCCGGTTGGTGCGCTCGGGCGTGCCCTCGCCGGCGAACATGCGGATGGGGTCTTCGCCGGTGCGGCGGTAGGGGTAGACGCCGCCGGTGTAGGGGTAATGGCCGGGCAAGTTTTCCTTGCCCAGGAAGACCAGCAGTTCGCCCCAGCTCTTGAACTTGGGCGCGGCGATCTTGGGGATCTTCTGGTGGCTCAGGGACTCGCGGTAGTTCTCGACCTTGATGGCCTTGCCGCGCACCGAATATTCGGTGACGTCGTCGGTGACCGACTTCAGGCGGTCGGGCCATTCACGCAGCAGGTTCACCGACTGGGCGCTGAGCGCCTTCACCGCGTCGTTGTAGCGCTGGCGCAGGGTGATCAGGCTGCGGTCCACGGCCACCTGCGCCGCCTGCGGGTTGTCGCCGGCGGCGGCGCCCTGGCGGCGCTCCCACTGGAACACCATCTTGCGGCGGTCGGGAATGCCCTGGCGGCGCTCACCGCAGTCGGGCCACGGGGCGGCGTCGCGCGTGCTGCCCGCCGAACCGGGGCTCGGCAGCACCAGGTGGTGCGGGTCGTACAGGCCCAGGGCCTTGGGCATGTCCGGGTCGCCCAGTTCGCGCAGCGATTCCCAGTAGTGCTGGGCGCGCTCGGCGGCGTCGGCCTGCTTTTCGATGCTGGTGTTGACCTGCCGGCCCTGCTCGGCGATCTCGGCCAGGTAGCGGGTGCGGTTGCCGGGAATCAGGATGGTGGCGCGCGGGGACTTCTCGCCCTCTTCGATGTCCGGCTCGAAATCGCAGCCCGGCGACTTGGCCGACACCTTCTCGCGCAGCAGGCGGCAGAGGTTGGCGAACATCCAGGTGACGCCGGGGTCATTGAACTGGGAAGCGATCGTCGGGTACACCGGCACGTCTTCGTCGGCCAGCTTGAAGGCGGTGCGGTTGCGCTTCCACTGCTTGCGCACGTCGCGCAGGGCGTCTTCGGCGCCGCGCTTGTCGAACTTGTTGAGCACGATGAGCTCGGCGAAGTCGATCATGTCGATCTTCTCGAGCTGGCTGGGCGCGCCAAAGTCGCTGGTCATCACGTACATCGGGAAATCGACCAGGTCGACGATTTCCGAATCGGACTGGCCGATGCCGGCGGTTTCCACCATCACCAGGTCGTAGCCCTGGGCGCGCAGGAAGGCGATGCAGTCCTTGAGCACGGCATTGGTCGCAACGTGCTGGCGGCGGGTGGCCATGGAGCGCATGAACACGCGCGGGCTGCGCAGGGAGTTCATGCGGATGCGGTCGCCCAGCAGGGCGCCGCCGGTGCGGCGGCGGGTCGGGTCGACCGAAATCACGGCGATGCGCATCTCGGGGAAATGCTGCAGGAAGCGGTTCATCAGCTCGTCGGTGACCGACGACTTGCCGGCGCCGCCGGTGCCGGTCAGGCCCACCACCGGGGTCTTGCCGCCGGCCAGTTGCCATTCCTTGCGCAGGGCCTCGAGCTGCTTCTCTTCCAGCAGGCCTTCTTCGATGGCCGTGAGCATCTTGCCGATGCTGATCTCGTCGCTGGGGTCGACCGTGTCGGGCTTGCCGGCGGGCACGCGGTGCTCGTTCGTGCGGCGCACCAGGTCCTCGATCATCGCCACCAGGCCCATCTGCATGCCGTCGTTGGGGTGGTAGATGCGCTCGACGCCGTACTGCTGCAGTTCCCGGATCTCTTCGGGCGTGATGGTGCCGCCGCCGCCGCCGAACACGCGGATGTGGCCGGCGCCGCGCTCGCGCAGCATATCCACCATGTACTTGAAGTATTCGGTGTGGCCGCCCTGGTAGCTCGACAGCGCGATGCCGTCGGCGTCTTCCTGCAGGGCCGCCCGCACCACGTCCTCGACGCTGCGGTTGTGGCCCAGGTGCACCACCTCGACGCCTTGCGACTGGATAAGGCGGCGCATGATGTTGATCGCGGCGTCGTGGCCGTCGAACAGGCTGGCGGCGGTGACGAAGCGCAGCGGGCTGCGCTCGGGGTCGCGATCGGGAAGCTGGTTGGCGGGGGTGCTCATGGGCGGTCTCTTACAGCAAAGACGGAATCGCCCGATTGTAGCGCCGACCGTATGGTCTGCCCTACCCCGGCCCCGGGCTCAGCCGGGCGGCGCCTCCAGCGCCTGGCGCATGGGCTGCAGCTGGCCCTCGTAGCGCCGCCACTGCCCCAGGAAGCGGGCATGCACCGGCTCGCGCAGCTGCACCGCGCTGGCCGTGGCCACGGCGCCTTCACGCCCGGCGATCTCGGCCAGGCCGGCCTGGCGCGGCAGGCCCAGGAAATCGAGCACACGCTGGGCCGTGGCCTCGGGCGCGGTGACCAGCTCATCGTAGGGCACGTCCAGGATCCGGCCCGGGAAGGCCGCGTGCCAGTGCGCCATCAGCGCCTGGTAGCGGCGCAGGTGGCCGGCCATCTCGGCCTGGTCGTAGCTGTGCGGGTAGGCGTCGGCGAACAGTTCCTTGAGGTTGGAGAAGCCCACGTCCATCGGGTCGCGCACCAGGTGCAGGAAACGCGCCTGCGGCAGCGCGCGGGCGATATGGCCCAGCCACAGGAAGTTGGCCGGCAGCTTGTCGGTGTACAGGCGCTTGCCGCGCGCATGCCATTGGGTGTGGCTGAGGTAGCGCTGGCCGAGCTCAGCGGGGTCGATGTCTTCCGCGGCATCCAGCAGCGCCAGGTCCGGTCCCGGCCGGCCCATGAGGTTGGCGCACCAGCGCACCTGGAAGCCGAAGTCGCGCAGCTCGCCAGCGTCGGCCACGTCGTCTGCACCGCCCAGGATGCGCTCCAACAGCGTGGTGCCCGAGCGCGGCTGGCCCAGGATGAATACCGGCGCCGGCCCACCCTGCGCCCGCGTGTTGGCGTCCTGCCCGTCCATCTGCATCAGGCGTTCGAACACGGCCTGTTCCTGCGCCGGGTCGAAACTGACCTGCCGTCGGCGCGCTTGCATGCCGGCTTCCAGCGCGGCCCAGGCGGCGTCGGTATCGCCCAGGTCGTCGAGTTCCTTGAAGAGCGCGTAATGCAGCGGCGGCGCGTCGGGATAGTCAGCCGGCACGGACGCGATGGCGGCGCGCAGGCGGGTGACGTGGTTGGCGTCGGGCGTGGCGCGGCGCAGCTTGGCCAGCTGCCGGTGGGCGGCGCCGTGCAGCGGCTGGCGTGCCAGGCAGGCCTCGAACGCGGATTCGGCGTCGTCGTGGTCGCCGGCATACAGCGCCGACAGGCCCAGCTGGTAGTGCAGGCCCGGGTTGTCGGCACCCAGGGCGCGCGCGCGTTTCAGGAATACGCGGGCCTCGGCCGGAAAACTCTGGTCCTGCAGGCGCTGGCCCACGCCCAGTTGCACGGCCGGGTCCGGTGCTTCGGACAGGGCCCGCGATTGGGCAAGCGCCAGGGCGGCCTCGAGTTCACCCACCTGGCACAGCAGCTCCAGCACGGCTTCGAGCACCACCGGGTCGGTTTCGTCGGCGTCACGGGCCAGCAATGCCTGGGCGACGCCATCGCGCAGGTCGCCCTTGCCCAGCGCCAGCTGCGCCAGGCGCAGCCGGGCCGGGGCTACCCAGTCGGCGTGGGCGGCCAGGCGGGCGTAAGCAGCGCCGGCCTCGGGCAGCTGGCCACGGCTGCGGAAGGTCTCGGCGGCCTGCCAGGTGGCCAGTGCGTCGTCGGCGGTCATGCCTGCAGTGTCGGCCAGCGACGGGCGCGCTGGCAATCGCCGCGGCGCCGGGCGCTAGCCGCCCAGGGCCTTGCAGAAGGCCTTGGCGAAGGCGCTGCGGCGGATGTCGGCGTCGTCGCGGGTGTCGCCCGGCACCCGGCGCAGGCTGGCCTTTTCCAGGCGGTCGATGTCGGCACCGCGGCGGAAGGCGACCTCGCGCTGGATGCGGGCGCGCTGGTGGTCGGACAGTCCCGAACGCAGGTTCAGCTCGTTGTCCGCCAGCACCCGCCAGGGCACGAACAGCGCATGCAGCTGCTCACCGTCGATGGTGAAGAAACCCGCGCCGAACAGGTCCACGTGCACCGCGTGCGCCTGCAGCATCCAGTCCGCGCCGTCGCGGTAGCGCAGCGTGCTGGCCACCGTGCCGGCGGGCGCGACCGGCGCCCGCCCCAGGCGCGCATCACCGCTGAGCAGGATCGCCCGCAGGTCGGACAGCGGGTTTGACAGGGTTTCGTCCTCGGCCCGCAGGATGACGTTGCCGCCTTCCCAATCCAGGCCGATCAGGTGGCCGTAGAGGATTTCGCCGCCGGCCATCAGCAGCAAGACCTTGTGCAGGTCCGGCGCCACCTCGCCCATCCAGCGCGGCGGCTGCGGCAACCCATACAGGACGCCGGCACCGTAGCCGAAGCTGCCCGGAAGGTCGTCCACGCGCGTGGTGTCAGCCATGCGGGCAAGTGTACTGCGCCCACCTCAACGGCCCGTGACCGGGCGTGGGCTTGGCGGGCCCTGCCTGAATTGCCTACAGTCGGAACACGCCACGACAGCCAACAGGACAATGCATGGCCTCAGGCACCAAGTGGGCGCGTGAAATACCCTTCTTTGCAGGCACCTGGCTCGCCTACGTCGCACTGGGCTGGCTGGCCGTCGAATTGACCCGGCAACCGGGCAATGTCGCCAGCGCGTGGATGTCGAGCGCGATGTTGCTGGCCGTCATGTGCCGGCGTGGCGCCTTTACCGGCATCTACCTAGCCATCGGTTTTGCCGGCCGGCTGGCCGTCGGCGCGCTGGCCGGCGATCCCCTGCCCCTGATCCTGGCCCACGCCACCGCCAGCACCCTGGCCGTGGGCCTGGCCTGCTTCGGCCTGCGATGGCTGGACGTGCGCCCCCTGGGCTTGCCGGACGTGCCGTCCCTGGCCTGGCCGATCGTCCTGGTGGGTTTCCTGGGGCCGGCCCTGGGCGGCCTGGTGCCGGCGACCATGCACCACCTCATGGGCACCGGCATTTTCGGCACGGTGTGGTCCACCTGGGTCGTGGCGGCTTTCTTCGGCGCCGTCGCGGTCTCGCCGCCCCTGCTGGTCGCGGACCACGCCGGCTGGCGGCGACTGGTCGACGGCGTGGGCCTGGCCGGGCTGGGCGTCATCGCGCTGGCCACGCTCGCGGTCACCGCCCTGTGCGCGGGTTACCTCAGCCAGCCCTTCCTGCCGGCCAGCCTGCTGCTGCTGGTCGCGGCCCTGCAGATCGGCCGCCTGGGCACCACCGTGCTGTGCAGCGCCAACCTGGCGCTGGTCGTGGGGCTGCGGCTCTACTTCGACGCCAACGAACTGGTGGGCGCCCGCGGCGGCGGCATCACCCGGGACCAGCTCGACAGCATCAGCTTCAATTTCTACGCCACGCTGGCGGTGGCCATGCCGCTGGTGGTGTCGGTGCTGTCCTCGCAGCGGCGCAATGCCATCCAGGCCCTGCACCACAGCCGCCAGGCGCTGTACGAGGAAAAGCAGCTGGCCGAAACCACGCTGGGCTCCATTGGCGACGCCGTCATCACCGTGGATCCGGACTCGAAGATCATCTACATGAACCGCGTGGCCGAGGAAATGACCGGCTGGCCGCTGGCGGATGCCCTGGCCCGGCCCATCAACGAAGTGATGCCGCTGCTGGATGCGGAAACGCGCAAGCAGGGGCTGGCGCCGCTGGACATCGCGATGCGCGAGCGCCGCGCGGTGGGGCTGGCGCTCAACACCGTGCTGGTGAACCGGGACGGGCGCGAGCTGCCCATCGAGGATTCGGCCGCGCCCATCATCGGCATGGACGACGAGGTCATCGGTGGGGTCATCGTCTTCCACGACGTCAGTGAATCGCGCGCCATGGCCCTGCGCATGTCGCACCTGGCCCAGCACGACTACCTGACCGACCTGCCCAACCGCGTGCTGCTGCAGGACCGGCTCTCGCAGGCCCTGGCCGGACTGCCGCAGGGTCGCCGCGGCGGCCTGATCTTCCTGGACCTGGACCATTTCAAGAACATCAACGACACCCTCGGCCACGAGGTAGGCGACCTGCTGCTGCAGGCGGTGGCGCGTCGCCTGCAGGCCAACGTGCGCGAGGACGACACCGTCAGCCGCCAGGGCGGCGATGAGTTCGTGATCCTGATGCCGCGCCTGGCCGACCCGCGCGACGCCGCCTGGGTGGCGGAAAAACTCATCGACGAAGTGTCCCAGCCGTATCACGTGCAGGGCCACGACCTGGAGGTGGGCGCCAGCATCGGCATCAGCCTGTTCCCGGAGGACGGCGACGAGGCCAGCCTGCTGATGAAGCGCGCCGACGCGGCGCTTTACCACGCCAAGGAACAGGGCCGCGGTCGCTACGAGTACTACACCAACGTGATGAGCGAAAAGGCCGAACGCCGCCTGGACATGGACCGGCGCCTGCGGCGGGCCCTGAAGGCGAACGAACTGCTGCCCTGGTTCCAGCCGAAGGTGGACGCCCACAGCCGCTGGATCACCGGGCTGGAAGTACTGGCGCGCTGGCAGCCGCCGGAGGGGCCGATGGTGCCGCCGGGGGAATTCATCCCGACGGCGGAAGAATGCGGCCTGGTCGACCAGATCGACGCCGCCATGCTGCGCGCCGCCTGCCACCAGTGCCGGCAGTGGCAGGACGAGGGCCTGCTGGCGGTGCCGGTGGCGGTGAACCTGTCGCTGGCGCGCTTCGACGGCGAAAACCTGCTGTCGCTGATCCGCGAAACCTTGCTCGAAACCGAGCTCGACCCGGGCTACCTGTCGGTCGAGATCACCGAATCGCAGGCCATGAAGGACACCCGCCTGACCCGCGAGGTGCTCGAGGCCCTGCGCGAGATGGGCGTGCGGGTGGCGATGGACGATTTCGGCACGGGGTATTCGAGCATCGGCAACCTGCAGCACTTCGGCTTCGACACCATCAAGATCGACCGCAGCCTGGTGGCCCCGCTTGGCGAAGGCCGCAAGAACCTGGCGATCGTGCGCGCGGTCACCGGCATGGCCCGCGCCTTTGATTGCCAGGTGGTCGCCGAGGGCGTGGAAACCGAGGAACAGGCCCGCCTGGCGGCGGCGGCGGGCTGCGGGGAACTGCAGGGTTATCTGTTCAGCCGGCCGGTGCCTGCCGCCGACGTGCCGGCCCTGCTCCGCCAGGGCCGGCTGGGCCCGGCCGACGAGGGGCCGGGCGCCGGGATGAAATGAACCGGCTTATTCGGTGACCACCTCGCGGTGCATCGGCGCCAGCTTGGCCAGCAGCTTGTTCTGGGCGCGGAACGGCACCTCGTGCTGGTTCATCGCCACCTGCAGCACTTCCACCAGGCGGTTGAAGTCGGCACGGTCAATGCCCAGGCCGGCGTGCGACGACTTCATGTCGCGGCCGCTGTAGGCACAGCCGCCACCGAGGATGGCGCAGAACTGTTCGGCCAGCTGGCGCTTCACCCGCTCCTGGTCGGAGTTGGCGAAGAATGGACCCATGCGCTCGTCGGCCAGCAGGCCGGCCATGAAGGTGTCCATCAGGCGGTCCAGGCCTTCGCGGCCGCCGAAGTCGTCCAGCACGGGGCGAAGCTCCGGGAATTCCGGCGCCGGGTCGGGCGCGTTCGGGTCAAGCCGTGGGCCGGCATCGAGCGCGGCTTCCTCGGCTTCCAGGCGGGCTTCTTCATCGAGCATCGCCTGCTCTTCGGCGCTGACGGCTTGCTGGGCCCACACGGGTGCGGTGAAGGCCAGCAGGCAGGCCAGGGCCAGGGTCTTGGTCGTATTCATTTTGATCTCCATGGCTCAGAAGCCCACCTGCAGCGAGGCGTAGACGCCGCGCTGGTTGTCGGCGATGACGATGTTGCCCAGGTCCACGTAGGCCAGGGTCAGCGATACGTTCTTGACCGGCGCCCAGGCGACGAACAGGTCCCAGGCGTCGTTTTCCTCGGCGATGCCCAGGTTGTCGGGCTTCATGCGGTACTCGCCGCCGATCGCCAGGTTGCGCGTCAGCAGGTAGGCGAAGGAACCCTCGAGCTGGGCTTCGTAGTCGTCGTTGAGGTCGCCGCCGAAACCCAGGATGCCGAACTGGTTGGCCTTGGTCAGGCGCAGCGTGGTGTTGAGCAGCAGGCTCTTGTCCAGGTACAGCTTGGTGGCGCTGACGTAATAGTCCACGCCGCTGTCGTCGCGGGCGCCGACGAAGGCGAGCACGCCGGGCTGGTCGTTTTTCTTGTACTGGGCGCCGATGGCCACCTGCGGCAGCCAGGTGTCCTGTTCAAGCACTGCATCGCCGAACACCTTCACCTTCACGCCGATCGTGTCCTGGGTGAAGGTGAATCCGTTGCCCAGGCCCAAGGCCCCGCCGATGGCCTGGGTGTCGAATTCCTGGCGCGAGAAACTCAGTTCGACCCGGTCGTACAGGCCAACCAGCACGCCGTAGCTGTCGAGCGAATAATCGTCCACGTCGACGCGGGTGAAGTAGGCATTGCCGCCGATCTGGTCGCGGGTGCCGTAGCCGCCGATCACGGCCCAGGGCGTCAGGCCGCCTCCGGCGGAGCCTTCCACCTGGCTGACGCCGCCGGTGAGCAGCAGCTTGCCGCTGATATCGGTCTCGTCGTCATCCGACTGGGCATGGGCCAGGCCCAGCGGCAAGCACAGGGCCAGCGCCAGGGCGGAGCGTGGCAGGGAGTGTGGTTTGGCGGTCATCTAGGGTGTCCTCGGTCGGGGCAAAGTGGCGGGTGCATCGGCGCTGCGCCGGGGCATGGGCATCGGGAAATACGGCACGACGTAACCGTCGAGTTCGGGTGGCACCTGCACCAGGAACCAGACGTCGGCGACGCCGTCGCCGCCGGCGGAACCGCGCTTGCGATCCGAGAGCCAGCGGTACAGGGGTTTGCCTTCCCAGGCCCACATCGGCCGGCCGTCGTAGCTGCGGGCGATGGTGAAGGGACCGTGCGGGCGGGCGGTGGCTTCGGCGAACAGCGGCGGCCACAGGCGTTCGCACTTCGGGTCGCAGCGGCTCTGCCCCGGTACGTCCTCGGTGAAGATGTAGAGCGCTCGGCCGCCCTGCTCGACCAGGATGCCGCGCCGCTGCCAGATCGGCACCGGGCTGTTGAGCGCGACCTCGCGCGGGGAAAGCCGCGCGGGGGTCTCGACGATCGGGGCCGCGGCAGGCGTGGCGGCAGGCGTGGCGGCCGGCTTGGCGGCCGGTGTCACCTGCGCTGCGGCGGCGACCGGCAACAGGCAGCCAAGCAGGCAAGCGGAAAAGACGTGGAACAGGGGCTTCATGGCATCGCCGGTGAGGCGTACGCGGTTTGCGTACTTGTCTGCTTACGCCGCCGGGGCAGCGACTGGATGCATCAGGCGTCCGGCGGCGTTTCCAGCAGGGCCCGGACACGCGCCGGATCGGGCAGCAGTTCGCCGCGGATCAGCAGCAATGCCCCCGCCGGCGAAGTGAAGGCCTGGTGACGTTCGCCCGGGGCCGCCAGCAGATAGTCGCCGGCGCAGTATTCGATGCTGTCGTGAACCACGGAGCCCGACAGCACCAGGCACTCTTCTTCGCTGGTGTGCGGATGCGGTGGGATCACCGCGCCCGGATCGATGCGCCAAAGGCTGGTCTGGGTGCACGTATGCGCATCCCTGCGCAGCGTCTTGATATGGATGCCCGGCAGGAACGGCGTCCAGTCGCCTTCGTCGGCACGCACCACCTGGGTCCGGCTGCGACGGGCGCTGTCGAGGATGCGCGCGCGCAGCGACGCGGCCCGCGCAGGCTCGGGCGGGTCGTCGGGCAGCATGCCGGCCAGGGCGGCCGCAAGCAGCGTCGTGTCGTCGATGTCGGGACGGCTCATGGTGCGTGGCCCTCGCCGTCCATCGCCGAACGCAGGTTCGCCAGCCCGCGACGGGCGTGCGACTTCACGGTGCCCAGGGGCATACCGGTGCGTTCGGCGATTTCAGCGTGGGAAAGGTCCTCGTAGAAAGCAAGTTCAAGCACGCGGCGCTGGCCGGGGGCCAAGGCGTCCAGTGCCTGATGGACCCGGGTGGCCAGGGCGTGGCTTTCCGCCAGATGCTCCGGGGCCGGGTCTTCACTTTCTCTATACGCCAGGGCGGCGTCGTCTGGATGCAGCCCCGGTGGCGCGCGGCGGGCACGCTTGCGCCGGTGGTCGATGGCCCGGCTCCAGGCGAGGGTCTGCAGCCAGGCCATGACCGCGCCGCGCTGCGGGCAGTAGCTGACCGCCCGGTCCCAGACCTGCAGGAAGACGTCGGAAACCACTTCCTCGGCGTCCTGGGGATTGCCGAGCACGCGCAGCGCCAGGCCGTGGACCTGGCCCAGCGCCTGGTCATAAAGCTGGCCCAGGGCCTCGGCGTCGCCGAAGCGGATGCGGCCCAGCAGGGCCACGAGCGCGGCTTCGTCGCAGCGGACCTGCTGGCGTGTGGGGCTTTGCAGGTGGGGCATGGCGGGTCCGCGGCGAATTCGCCACCATTTACCGCTGCCGGGGTTGCAGGGAGCGTGAATGCCGCGGACAAAAAAAGGGCGACCACGCGGTGGTCGCCCAATGAACCCTGCTCTAAGGGTTGGAGGCTGGCGGTTCTCCGGGGAGAGATAAAACCGCCAAGCACTATTACCAACGCCGGCCCCGTGGCCGACCGGCCATCCCGGCCCGCGCACCCGCCGGACGGCCTTTCCCGGCCGACGGGCGTGGGCCGCCGGGGCGTGACGGCGGGCCCTGCCCGACTAGAGCGTTTGCTTTACACTACGCCGCGCCGGAAACCGGCGAGGCCCTGCACTCCAAATACGCAGGCCATTCAAATCAATAACTTGCGGACGCTTGTTAATCCAATCTCGCACGAGGCGCCGAAGCCGGCCCCGCGCAGTCCGCCAGACCGGAGCCTTCCATGATCTTCGAAACCATCTCGACCTCGAACCACGAGGAAGTGGTGTTCTGCCACAACAAGGACGCGGGCCTGAAGGCCATCATCGCGATCCACAACACCGTGCTGGGCCCGGCCCTGGGCGGTACGCGCATGTGGCCGTATGCCAGCGAGGAAGAGGCCCTGAAGGACGTGCTGCGCCTGAGCCGCGGCATGACCTACAAGGCGGCCGTGTCGGGCCTGAACCTGGGCGGCGGCAAGGCGGTGATCTGGGGCGACCCGAACAAGGACAAGTCCGAAGCGCTGTTCCGCGCCTTCGGCCGTTTCGTCAACTCGCTGGGCGGCCGCTACATCACCGCCGAGGACGTCGGCATCGACGTCAACGACATGGAATACGTGCTGCGCGAAACCGACTACGTCACCGGCGTGCACCAGGTGCACGGTGGCTCGGGCGACCCGTCGCCGTTCACCGCCTACGGCACGCTGCAGGGCCTGATGGCCGCGCTGCAGGTCAAGTTCGGCAACGAGGAAGTGGGCAACTACTCCTACGCCGTGCAGGGCGTCGGCCACGTCGGCATGGAATTCGTGAAGCTGCTGCGTGAGCGCGGCGCCAAGGTCTTCGTCACCGACATCAACAAGGCTGCCGTGCAGCGCGCCGTCGACGAATACGGCTGCGAGGCCGTGGCCCTGGACGACATCTACGACGTGGATGCGGACGTCTACTCCCCGACCGCCCTGGGTGGCACGGTGAACGAGCAGACCCTGCCGCGCCTGAAGTGCAAGGTCATCTGCGGCGCCGCCAACAACCAGCTGGCCAACGACGAGATCGGCGTCGAGCTCGAGAAGCGCGGCATGCTGTACGCCCCGGACTACGCCGTGAACGCCGGCGGCCTGATGAACGTGTCGCTGGAAATCGACGGCTACAACCGCGAGCGCGCCATGCGCATGATGCGCACCATCTACTACAACCTTGGCCGCATCTTCGAAATCGCCAACCGCGACAAGATCCCGACCTACAAGGCCGCCGACCGCATGGCCGAAGAGCGCATCACCGCCATCGGCAAGCTGCGCCTGCCGCACCTGGGCGCCGCCGCCCCGCGCTTCCAGGGCCGCCGCGGCAACTAAGCCGCACTGGCTGAAAACCGGGACCAGGGTCGACGTTCACAGACCCTGGCCCCGCCCTGCCGCATCATCACCCGTGAAGGTCGATCCTGACCCCGGTTCCAGCTGGAGATCCCATGCGCACGTTCCCCCTCGGTGAAGACCTCGACGCCCTGCGCGACGCCGTCCGGCGCTTCGCGGACAGCGAGATCGCCCCGCGGGCGGCCCAGATAGACCATGACAACGTCTTCCCGCAGGACCTGTGGCCCAAGCTGGGCGAAATGGGCCTGCTGGGCATGACCGTGCCGTCGGAATTCGGCGGTTCGGACATGGGCTACCTGGCCCATCTGGTGGCGATGGAGGAAATCTCCCGTGCCTCCGGTTCGGTCGGCCTCAGCTACGGCGCGCACAGCAACCTGTGCGTGGCCAACCTGTACGCCAACGGCAGCGACGAGCAGCGCCGCAAGTACCTGCCCGCGCTGTGCAGCGGCGAAGCCAAGGGCGCGCTGGCGATGTCCGAGCCCGGCGCCGGCTCCGACGTGGTGGGCTCGATGAGCTGCCGCGCCGAACTGCGCGACGGCGTCTGGGTCGCCAACGGCAACAAGATGTGGATCACCAACGGCCCCGAAGCCGACGTGCTGATCGTCTACATGCGCACCGCCGGCAAGGAGGCGGGCTCGCGCTGCATGACCGCCTTCATCGTCGAGAAGGGCATGAAGGGTTTCTCCACCGCCCAGAAGCTCGACAAGCTGGGCATGCGCGGCTCCAACACCTGCGAGCTGGTGTTCGAAGACTGCGAAATCCCCGCGGAAAACGTCCTGGGCGAGGTCAACCAGGGCGTCAAGGTCCTGATGAGCGGCCTCAACACCGAACGCCTGGTGCTGACCGGCGGCCCGCTGGGCCTGATGCAGGCCGCGCTAGACATCGCCCTGCCCTACGTGCGCGAGCGCAAGCAGTTCGACCAGGCCATCGGCACCTTCGGCCTGATGCAGGGCAAGATCGCCGACATGTACACGGCCCTGCAGTCGTCCCGCGCCTTCGCCTACCAGGTGGCCCGCGACTTCGACGCCGGCCACGCCAGCCGGGTCGATTCCGCCAGCTGCCTGCTGCACGCCAGCGAATCGGCCGTGCAGGTGGCCCTGGAAGGCATCCAGGCCCTGGGCGGCAACGGCTACATCAACGAATACGCCACCGGCCGGATCCTGCGCGACGCCAAGCTCTACGCCATCGGCGCCGGCACCAACGAAATCCGCCGCATGCTGATCGGCCGCGAACTGTTCGAAGACCGCGGCTAAGCCGACTGGTTCCACACCCGGTTTAGGAATCCGGCCGTGCTCGCGCGGCCCGGCTTCAGCGCCGCACGTTCGGCGACGACGGCTTCGGCCAGGGCACGGTCACCGCTGCCCAGCGAAGCTTCGACCAGACTCAGTTCGATCAGGTCGCGCTGGGCGTGGCTACCACCGAAGTGGTGGGCAATGCGGCGGACGTCGCGCAGGCCGCGGGCCGCGGCGCGGTGCTCACCGCGGGCCAGGCACAGCAGGGATTCGAGCAGCGGGCTGCCCACCTCGGCGGTGAACATCACGTTGTCGCCCTTGCCGGCCATCGCCCGGCGCTGGCCCTCACGCACCAGCTCCAGCAGGTCGTCGCGGCCGGCACAGATGAAGGCAAGCGCGGCATGCACGTCATTGAAGGCGTACCAGCCGGCACCGGCCTGTGGCGCCCAGGCCTCCGCCACTTTCGCCCAGCGGTCGCCCAGGTCGACACCGCGAAGGTGCAGACGCCACAGCAGGGCCGAGGCGTCCACCAGCTCCAGCGCCGTCGCCGGACCATGGCCGAAGATGGGGCCATCGAAGAGTTCCAGCACGCGTTCGGTTTCATCGCGTTCGAGGTAATAAAGCGCCAGGTGCCACCAGTTGTGCACGGCGAAAAAACTTTCCTCCGACCAGGCCGGGGAATCGTGGCGCAGCCAGGCAATGCCCTCGTCCACCCGGTCCTGCATTTCCATGACGTGCGCCACCGCATGCCAGGCCCAGCCATCGTGGCGGTTGAGCTCGACGGCGCGGCGGCCGGCGGCTTCGGCCTTGTCGTACTGGCCAGCTTCCTCGAAGCCGAAGGCATGCATGCCCAGCACCGCGTGGTAACCCGGCATCGCCTCCGACCAGGCTGGCATCGCGCGGCTGATGCGGTCGCGCAGCAGGCGCGAATCGCCGTTGTAGAAGTCGAGCAGGTGGCCGATCTGCAGCGCCAGCGCGTCGCGGGGGTGGGCGATGCTCAGCTCTTCCAGGCGGCGCGAGGCCAGGTGCCAGGACCCTTCCAGCCAGTCACCGGCAGCCTGCAGGTGGGCCTGTTCGCGCGGCGTCGCCGGCAGGTCCCGGGCGGTCTGCAGGGACTGCTGCGCCAGGGCCAGCGGCGCCGTCTCGGAAGCCGTGAGATACAGCCAGGCCAGCAGCGCATGGCCCATCACGAAGCCCGGGCTGTCCTGCACCGCCTCGGTGGCCGTTGCGACCGGATCACCGCGATAACACTGAAGCTGCGCCAGGGCAGTGTCGTAGAGCTCCGCCGCCCGGGGCGAGGCGCCGGACAGAGGGTGGCCGAGGGAGTCGAGGGCCGTCATGGGGGGGCTTCCTGGCTTTGGGGGGATGCGTATTCAAGCGCACCCGGCGGGCCCGGCGCCGCTCCCGAAAGTGCCGGTGACCTTCGGTACATCGCGGCCCGGTTTATAATGGGGGATTCCCACGTTATCCGGAGCCACCATGTCCAAGGTCGTCATCGCCGGTGCCAAGCGCACCGCCCTCGGGGCCCTGCTGGGCCAGTTCACCGGCGTGCCCGCCACCCAGCTCGGCAGCACCGCCATCAAGGCGGCGGTCGAACAGGCCGGCGTGGCCGGCGACAAGGTCGACGAGGTGATCATGGGCTGCGTGCTGCCCGCCGGCCTGGGCCAGGCCCCGGCCCGCCAGGCGGCGCTGGGCGCCGGCCTGCCGACGTCGGCCGGCTGCACCACCATCAACAAGGTCTGCGGTTCGGGCATGAAGGCGATCATGATGGGCCACGACCTGATCAAGGCCGGTTCGGCCAGCGTCGTCGTCGCCGGCGGCATGGAGTCGATGACCAATGCCCCGCACCTGCTGATGAACTCGCGCACCGGCACCAAGTTCGGCAACACCGAGATGCTTGACCACATGGCCTGGGACGGCCTGGTCAATCCCTACGACAAGCAGGCCATGGGCGTGTTCGGCGAGATGTGCGCCGACAAGTACAGCTTCAGCCGCGAGCAGCAGGACGCCTACGCCGCCGAATCGGTGCGCCGCGCCCTGGCCGCCCAGGCCGACGGCAGCTTCAAGGACGAAATCGCCCCGGTCACCGTCGCCGGCCGCAAGGGCGACACCGTGATCGACACCGACGAACAGCCGGGGCGCTGCAACATCGACAAGATCCCGAGCCTGCGCCCGGCCTTCAAGAAGGACGGCACCATCACCGCCGCCGCGTCGTCGTCGATCAACGACGGTGCCGCCGCCCTGGTGCTGGCCTCCGAAGACGCCGCCAAGGCCCAGGGCCTGGCGCCGATCGCCACGATCGTTGCGCACGCCACCCACTCCCAGGCCCCGGAGTGGTTCACCACCGCGCCGGTGTCGGCCATCCAGAAGGTGCTCGACAAGGCCGGCTGGAAGGTCGGGGACGTCGACCTGTTCGAGGTCAACGAAGCCTTCGCGGTCGTCGCCATGGCGCCGATCAAGGAACTGGGCATCGCCCACGACAAGCTCAACGTGCACGGCGGCGCCTGCGCCCTGGGCCACCCGATCGGCGCCTCCGGTGCCCGCCTGGTGGTGACCCTGGTCAATGCGCTCAAGCGCCGCGGCGGCAAGCGCGGCGTTGCCGCCCTGTGCATTGGCGGCGGCGAGGCCACGGCCCTGGCGATCGAGCTGGCCTGAGCCCGAGGGCCCGGGCAGCACCGCGCCGGGCCCCTCCCCGCCCTCCGGACCGGGTCTCAACCGGCCTTTGGACGGGGTCGAGCCATTCGTTCAAATTTGGTTAAAACAAACGAATGCTTGACTCCCCTTCAGTTCCTGACATGATTTTGCCGGCGTGTTCATGTGCTGATCGACACGTTTCAGATTTCCCATATGTCCAGACGAGGAATTCACCCATGTCCCTGAACAAGATCCTGCTCGCCACGGCCCTGGGCCTGGCCCTGGCGGCCTGCTCCAACCAGGCTGAGCAGGCGGCCGATTCGGCCGAAGAAGCCGCTGCCTCCGCCGAAGCTGCCGCCTCCGACGCCGCCGACGCTGCTGCTGCCGCCACCGACGCCGCCACCGACGTCGCCGCCGACGCTGCCGCTGACTCGGCCGATGCCGCGTCCGACGCTGCCGACGTGGCCGCCGACGCCGCCCTCGACGCTGCTGCCGCTGGCACCGAAGAAATGGCCGACGCCGCCGCCGACATGGCCGACCAGGCTGAAGAAGTGGCCGAAGACGCCGCCGACGCCGCCGAAGAGGCTGCCGACGAGGCTGCTGACGAGTACTGAGCCTGGCTCATTCGTCGCTTTGAAGAAACGGGTGCGGCCCAGGTCGCGCCCGTTTTTTTTCGCCCCGGTTGCGCCCAAGGCCGCTGACACGGGTATGCTGCACCACGGCGGCCGTGAAGGTCGCGACAACCACCAATATTGGGGAGATACACCATGCGTAATCCGACTTTTGCCCTGGCCACCGCCATTGCCCTCGCCTTTGGCCTGGCCGCCTGCAGCCCGCAGACCGAGCAGGAAGCCGACGAAGCCGGCGCCGCCATCGAGGCCGCTGCCGAAGAATCCGCTGACGTGATGGAAGCCGCTGCCGACGAAGCCGCCGCCGACATGGACGCCGCTGCCGAGCGTACCGAAGACGCGATGGAAGAGGCCGGCAACGAGATGCAGGAAGCCGGTGAAGCCATCGGCGACGCCGCCGAAGAAGCAGTGAACGACGCCGCCGAGGCCGTGGACGAGTCGATCACCACCGACGAAGAAGGCGAGATCGACGAGGCCAACTAAGCCTCAGCGCCAGCAACACCCAAAACCGCCGGCCCCGTGCCGGCGGTTTTTTTTCGCCCGGGCGCTTAAACTCCGGGGGATACCCCACCGATTACCGCGCATGAGCATCCTCAGCAGCCACATCGACCCCCGCGACCCCCAGTTCCAGGAAAACGATGCGCAGCTGCGCGCCGCGGTCCAGGACCTCGAGTCACGCCTCGCCAAGGTCGCTGAAGGCGGCGGCGAGAAAGCCCGCAAGAAACACACCGAACGCGGCAAGCTGCTGCCGCGCGAACGTGTCGCCGCCCTGCTCGACCCGGGCTCGCCCTTCCTGGAGCTCTCGGCGCTGGCCGCCGGCGGCATGTACGACGACGCCGCGCCCGCCGCGGGCGTGATCACCGGCATCGGCCGCGTGCACGGCATCGAGGTGGTGGTGGTCGCCAACGACGCCACGGTGAAAGGCGGCACCTACTTCCCGATGACGGTGAAAAAACACCTGCGGGCCCAGGAAGTGGCGCTGGAAAACCACTTGCCCTGCATCTACCTCGTCGATTCCGGTGGCGCCTTCCTTCCCCTGCAGGACGAGGTTTTCCCGGACAAGGAACACTTCGGCCGCATCTTCTACAACCAGGCCCGGCTGAGCGCGAAGAACATCCCGCAGATCGCCGTGGTGATGGGCAGTTGCACCGCCGGCGGCGCCTACGTGCCGGCCATGTGCGACGAATCGATCATCGTGAAGGAACAGGGCACCATCTTCCTGGGCGGCCCGCCGCTGGTGAAGGCCGCCACCGGCGAGGTGGTGGATGCCGAATCCCTCGGTGGCGCCGACGTGCATACCTCCGTCAGCGGCGTCGCCGACCACTTCGCCGAAAACGATCGCCATGCGCTGCAGATCGCCCGCGACGTGGTGCGCCACCTCAACCGGCGCAAGCAGCTGCCGGTGGCCGTGCAGCCGCCGCGCGAACCCTTGTTCCCGGCCGAACAGCTCTATGGCGTCATTCCCAAGGACACGCGCCGGCCTTTCGACATCCGCGAGGTCATCGCCCGCGTGGTCGACGGCAGCGAGTTCCAGGAGTTCAAGGCGCGCTACGGCAAGACGCTGGTCTGCGGTTTCGCGCATATCCACGGCTACCCGGTGGGCATCATCGCCAACAACGGCATCCTGTTCGCCGAAAGCGCGCTCAAGGGCGCGCACTTCATCGAGCTGTGCAACCAGCGCGACATCCCGCTGGTGTTCCTGCAGAACATCACCGGCTTCATGGTCGGCAAGAAGTATGAAAACGCCGGCATCGCCAAGGACGGCGCCAAGATGGTCACCGCTGTGGCGTGTTCGCACGTACCCAAGTTCACCGTCGTCATCGGCGGCAGCTTCGGCGCCGGCAACTACGCCATGTGCGGCCGAGCCTACGGCGGCCGTTTCCTGTGGATGTGGCCCAACGCCCGCATCTCCGTGATGGGCGGCGAACAGGCCGCCAGCGTGCTGGCCACGGTGAAACGCGACGGCATCGAAGGCGCCGGCAAGACCTGGAGCGCCGAGGAAGAGGAAGGCTTCAAGTCGCCCATCCGCGACCAGTACGAACGCCAGGGCCATCCCTACTACGCCAGCGCCCGCCTCTGGGACGACGGCATCATCGACCCCGCCGACACCCGCCGCGTCCTGGGCCTGGCCCTCTCCGCCAGCCTCAACGCCCCCATCGAAAAAGACCGCTTCGGCGTCTTCCGGATGTAACGCAGGTCGGGACCTGATTACGTGGCCGATCTTGATCCGACCGACTCCACCCGCGAACCGGCCGCCCTTCGCCGGCGGATCCGGCTCTGGACGCTCGGCTTCATCGTCGTGGCTGGCTTCGCAGCCGAGCTGGCGTCAGACACGGGCAAGCCATCCTTCTTTGTGTGGCTGATGGCCGTGGCGGCGTCGGCGGCGATCGGGTGCTTTCGCCCTTTCATCAGCGGCGCCGTGGTGCTGGTTGCCGCGGCAGCGGAATGGCTGGCGTGGATGCATGGCCCGGGTCTCGCGCCGCTGCCCGTGGCCTTCGCGACTGCGCTCGCCCCGGCCCTGGTGCTGGGCGCGGCCAACCTTTGGCGCCCCCCTCCTCTGACCACACTCACTGATCGGATCGACGATGCAGGTTTCATCCGAGCCCTGGCCTTGGGTGCTCCGCTATGCCTCGTCTGGGTGTTCGGCATGATGAAGACCTTCGCGCCCTGACCGCCGGCGTAGCGGACCTTTCGCCTATTTACAGCCGTTGCAGGTGTTGCAGCCGCCGGTGCCGCAGGCGCTGGCCGCGGCTCGCATTGGGGGCCGCAGCGACTGGCCGAGACGGCGCAGCCAGGTCGGCCGCCCCTGGCGTTCAAGGAAGTACGACAGCCGCGCCTGCGCCTGCCAGGCCACCCGCGGCGCCAGCCGACGCAGCACCGAGACACTGCAGGCCAGCACGATGGCCAGCACCAGCAGCGATTGCAGCAGCGGACTCATGAGGTCAGCCACATCGTCAGCTGGTAAGTGATGAGCGAGGCCAGGTAGGCCAGCGCGAACAGGTACACCGTGGCGTAGCCGGCCTGCTTCCAGCTGTTGGTCTCGCGCTTGATCACCGCGATGGTGGACAGGCACTGCGGCGCGTACACGTACCAGACCAGCAGCGACAGCGCCGTCGCCAGCGACCAGTCGGCGGCGATCAGCGGCGAGAGCTGGGTGATGGCTTCGCTGTCGTTGCTGGCCGATAGCGCGTACACCGTCGCCAGGGCCGCCACGGCTACTTCGCGCGCGGCCAGGCCGGGAATCAGCGCAATGCAGATCTGCCAGTTGAAACCGATCGGCGCGAAGATGGGTTCCAGCCAGTGGCCGATGCGCCCGGCCAGGCTGTAGTCGATGGCCGGCAGCGTGGTGCCTTCCGGTGGCGCCGGGTAGCTGGCCAGGAACCACAGCAGCACCGTCAGCGACAGGATGATGCCGGTGACCCGGCGCATGAAAATGCTGGCGCGTTCCCACAGGCCGATCGCCAGGTCCATCGGGTTGGGCAGGCGGTAGCTGGGCAGCTCGAGCAGAAGCACGTGTTCGCCTTCGGTACGGCGCACGTGCTTGATCACCCAGGCCGCGGCCATGGCGCTGACGATGCCGCCCGCGTAAAGGCCGAACAGCACCAGTCCCTGCAGGTTGAACACGCCCCACACCGTCTGGTCCGGGATGAAGGCGCCGATGAGCAGTGCATACACCGGCAGCCGCGCCGAGCAGGTCATCAGCGGTGCCACCATGATCGTGGCCAGGCGGTCGCGCGGGTCCTGGATCGAGCGCGTGGCCATGATGCCGGGAATGGCGCAGGCGAAACTCGACAGCAGCGGAATGAAGCTGCGCCCGGTCAGGCCGGCGGCGCGCATGGGCTTGTCGAGCAGGAAGGCCGCACGCGGCAGGTAGCCCGACTCCTCCAGCGCCAGGATGAAAGCAAACAGCAGCAGGATCTGGGGCAGGAACTCCATCACTGTGCCCAGGCCGGCAAACAGCCCGTCCTGCACCAGGCTGCGCAGCGCCCCATCGGGCATCAGGTCGCCGACGATGCCGCCGAGCGTGGAAATCCAGCCGGCCAGCGCGTCCTGCAGCGGCCCGGCCCAGCTGAAAACCGCCTGGAACATCAGGAACAGCACCGCCGCCAGGATCACCAGGCCCCACACCGGATGCAGCAGCCAGCGATCCAGGCGTTCGTCCAGGCGGCTGGTGCGTTCGGGCATGGACACGGTTTCGGCCAGCAGCGCCTGAACCTGGGCGTGCAGGTCGCCGTGGTCGTCGCCGGGTTCGGGTGGCGCCGGCACGGCATCGTCCAGGTGGGCCAGCAAGGCGTTGGCGCCTTCGCGCCTGACCGCGATCGTTTCAATGACCGGGATGCCCAGGCGTGCCTGCAGCGCCGCCACATCAATGGTGATGCCCCGGCGCTTGGCCTGGTCCATCTGGTTGAGCGCCAGCAGCATCGGCTTGCCCAGGCGGCGCACTTCCAGCACGAAGCGCAGGTGCAGGCGCAGGTTGGTGGCGTCGGCGACGCAGACCAGCAGGTCGGGCACCGGTTCGCCGGGCAGTTCGCCATGGCAGGCGGCGCGGGTGATCGCCTCGTCGGGACTCGTGGCGTCCAGGCTGTAGGCGCCCGGCAGGTCCAGCACGCGCACGTTGCGGCCGCCCGGGGTGCGGAACAGGCCTTCCTTGCGCTCGACGGTAACGCCGGCGTAGTTGGCGACCTTCTGCCGGCTGCCGGTGAGGCGATTGAACAGCGCGGTCTTGCCGCAGTTCGGGTTGCCCACCAGGGCGATGTTCAGCGCGCTCATTTGGCCGCCGGCACCTCGAGCTTCACGCGTGCAGCCTCCTGGCGACGCATGGCGAACCGGGTGAAACCGACCTGCACCAGCAGCGGTTCACCGCCCAGTGGTCCGCGGGTAAGCAGGCGCACGCGTTCACCGGGCACGAAGCCGATGTCGCGCAGGCGCCGGGCGACGGCGTCGCCGGGACTGGAATCGCGCACGTCCGAGACGGTGGCTTCGTGGCCAGTGGGCAGATCGGCGAGGACCATGGGTGGCGGCCTAGGTGCGAATGATTCGCATTATACACCCGTCCCGGGCGCCGCAATAGCCCGCGGGTGCCGGCGCCCGCGGGCCAGCCGGTATCATGGCCGCTTGCCCCAAGGAGACCGCATGACCTCCGCCATCCGACTCGACCGCGACGGCCCCGTCGCCCGCCTGGCCCTGGCCCGGCCGTCCCTGCACAACGCCTTCGACGACGCCCTGATCGCCGAACTGACCGAGGCCCTGGAGGCCCTGGACGCCGACCCCGCCGTTCGGGCCGTGGTGCTGACCGGCGACGGCAGCACCTTCTCCGCCGGCGCCGACCTGGGCTGGATGCGACGCATGGCCCAGGCCAGCGAAGAAGAAAACCGCGACGATTCGCTGCGCCTGGCCAGGCTGATGCGCACGCTCAACTTCCTGTCCAAGCCCACGCTCTGCCGGGTCAATGGCTCGGCCTACGGGGGTGGCGTCGGCCTGGTGGCCTGCTGCGACTACGCGATCGGCGTGGACACGGCCAAGTTCTCGCTGTCGGAGGTCAAGCTGGGTCTGGTGCCGGCGGTGATCTCGCCCTACGTGGTGCAGGCCATCGGCGGCCGCCACGCCCGCCGCCTGTTCACCGGCGCCGAAGTCATCGACGCCCGGGACGCCGTTTCGATCGGCCTGCTGCACGAAACCTGCGCGCCGCCACAGCTCGACGAGCGCCTGGACCGCACCCTGCACTTCTGGCTCAAGGGCGGCCCGGAAGCGCAGCGCGAGGCCAAGCAGCTGGCCCTGCGCATGGCCGGCATGAGCCTGGCATCGGCCGCCGCGACCGACATCGAAAACGCCGCCCTCATCGCCCGCCTGCGGGTTTCCCCCGAAGGCCAGGAAGGCCTGACCGCCTTCCTCGACAAGCGCCGGCCTTCGTGGTCGTGACCGGGCGGTTACACTCCGGACGCTGCCTCCGTATCCATCCGCGAACAAAAAAGAATGTTCAATAAAATCCTGATCGCCAACCGCGGCGAAATCGCCTGCCGGGTCATCCGCACCTGCCGCAAGCTGGGTGTCCGCACGGTGGCCGTGTATTCGGAAGCCGATGCCGGTGCGCAGCACGCGCGGCTGGCGGACGAGGCCTGGCCGATTGGCGGACCGCGGCCGCAGGACAGCTACCTGCGCGGTGACGCCATCCTCGAGGTTGCAAAGAAGACCGGCGCCCAGGCCATCCACCCCGGCTACGGTTTCCTCAGCGAAAACGCCGATTTCGCCGAAGCGGTGGAAGCCGCCGGCCTGGTGTTCATCGGCCCGCGCGCCGCGTCCATGCGCAAGATGGGCAGCAAGGCCGGCGCCAAGCAGCTGATGCAAGCCCGCGGCGTGCCCGTGGTGCCCGGCTACACCGGCGAGGACCAGGACCCCGGCCGCCTGCAGATCGAGGCCGACGGCATTGGCTACCCGCTGATGATCAAGGCCGCCCACGGCGGCGGCGGCAAGGGCATGCGCATCGTGCGCGCCAGCGAAGACTTCGCCGCCGCACTGGAAAGCTGCCAGCGCGAAGCCACCGGCGCCTTCGGCCGCGACCGCGTGCTGCTCGAGCGTTTCGTCGAAACCCCGCGCCACATCGAGATCCAGGTCTTCGGCGATAGCCACGGGCAGATCATCCACCTGGGCGAACGCGAATGTTCGGCCCAGCGCCGCTACCAGAAGGTCGTCGAGGAGTCGCCCTCGCCCTTCGTGACCCCCGACCTGCGCCAGCGCATGGGCCAGGCCGCCGTCGAAGCCGCCCGCGCGATCGACTACGTCAACGCCGGCACCGTCGAGTTCATCGTCGGCCCCCAGGGCGATTTCTACTTCATGGAAATCAACACCCGCCTGCAGGTCGAACACCCGGTCACCGAGCTAGTGACGGGCCTGGACCTGGTGGAATGGCAGCTGCGCGTGGCCGCGGGCGACGCCCTGCCACTGGCCCAGGACGCCATCGAACGCCAGGGCCACGCCATCGAAGTGCGCCTGTACGCCGAAGACCCCTCGCAGGGTTTCCTGCCCGGCTCGGGCAAGCTCGAGGTGCTGCGCCTGCCGGCCGCCAGCGCGCACGTGCGCCTGGACACCGGCGTGGTCGAAGGCGACACGGTCACCATCCATTACGACCCGATGATCGCCAAGCTCATCGTGCACGACGCCGACCGCCCGCGTGCCCTCGCCCGCCTGCGCGACGCCCTGGCCGACTGCGAAGTGGTCGGCCCCAAGTCCAACATCGCCTTCCTGGAAAAGCTGGTGCGCCATCCGGAAGTGGTCGAGGGCACCATCCATACCGCCTACCTCGACCGCCACCTGGACGACGTCCTGCCCAAGGAAGACCCGCTGCCGCCGGCCCTGCTGGCGCTGGCCGCCACCGCCTGCCTGCTGCACGACGAAGACGCCACGCACGCCAACACGGCCGCCAGCGGCGACCCGCATTCGCCCTGGGGCATCGCCGACGGCTGGCGCCTGGGCCACGGCGGCGAACGCCTGCTGTGTTTCGTTTACCGCGGCGAGCGCCTGGAACTGCGCGCCCACGGCAGTGCCGGCGACTACACCCTGGAAAGCGGCGGCGTGACGCTGCGCGTCGAGGCTGCCGCCTACGTCGCAGGCCGGCTGGTTGCGCGGATCGACGACCAGCAGCAGCGCGTGCGCGCCCGGGCCGACGAGAAGCACGTGCTGGTGCACGACGGCGAGCAGCGCTTCACGCTCGAACGCGTGCCGGCCTTCCTGTTCGACCAGGGCGACGCTGCCGCTGGCGCCGACCGCCTGACCGCACCCATGCCCGGCCGGATCGTGGTCGTGAAGGCCAAGGCCGGCCAGGCCGTCGAGGAAGCCCAGGAACTGGTCGTGATGGAAGCCATGAAGATGGAGCTGAGCCTGCGCGCCCCGCGTGCGGGCACGATCGCCAAGGTGCAGGCCGCCGAGGGCGAGTTCGTCGAAGCCGACGCCGTGCTGATAACGCTGGAGGAGCCATGAAGAACCTGACCGTCCTGCCCGCCGTGCTGCTGTTGTCCGCTTGCACCGCCACGTTCTTCGAAACCCCGCCCCTGGCCTCCCGGGGCTGCGACCCCCAGGCCGTGGGCTCGTGGCTCTCGGTTCCGGATGCTTCCTATGGCGAGGGCGAGCGCAGCCGACTGCGCATCGGCGCCGACTGCCGGCTGGTGGTCGAGGAAATCCGCGACGCGGACGTCACCGCCATGGCCCCCGTGCAGCTGCACCTGGGCCAGCATGCCGGCAAACATTACGCCTGGTTCGGGGCCAACTGGTTGCTTGAGGCCGGCAAGGCCGACGCCCGCGTGGCGCCCAGCGATGTCGTCGTCGTGCGCTACAGCCTGAGCGGTGACCAGCTGACGATCTGGCCGGTCAAGGACGAGGCGGTGGACCAGCTGCATGCCCAGGGCAAGCTGGTGCGTCGCCATGAGGAACCGGACGAATTCGAGCAGCTGCGCTGGATCACCGGCCCGGCCAACCCGGAACTGCTGGAACTCGAGGGCCTGTTCGGCACCGACCCCAAACAGTTCAGCCGCGAGGGAAGCCAGCAGTGACAGGCCTGCCCACCCACGTCCGCATCGTCGAGGTCGGTCCGCGCGACGGCCTCCAGAACGAGAAGGTCATGGTCCCGACGGCCGACAAGATCGCGCTGATCGACCGCCTGTCGGCCACCGGCCTGCGCTGCATCGAGGCCACCAGCTTCGTCAGCCCCAAGTGGGTGCCGCAGATGGCCGATGCCGCCGAGGTTTTCACCGGCATCAGCAAGGCCCCCGGCGTGGCCTACCCCGTGCTGGTGCCCAACCTGCAGGGCTACGAACGTGCCCTGGCCGTCGGCGCCAGGGAAGTGGCCGTGTTCAGCGCCGCGTCCGAGGCCTTCAATCGCAAGAACATCAATGCCTCGATCGACGAGAGCATCGAACGTTTCCTGCCCGTGCTCGAACGCGCCGGCGCCGATGGCGTGAAGGTGCGCGGCTACGTGTCCACGGTGCTGGGCTGCCCCTACCAGGGCGAGGTGCCGTTGGCCGACGTGGTGCGGGTCGCCCGCCGCCTGCACGAAGCCGGCTGCTACGAGGTATCGCTGGGCGACACGATCGGCATCGGCACCCCCGGCAAGGCCCGGGCCATGCTGCGCGCCGTCGCGGCCGAGGTGCCCATGGCGGCCCTGGCCGTGCATTTCCACGACACCCGTGGCCAGGCCCTGGCCAACATCCTGGCCTGCCTGGAGGATGGCGTGGCGGTGGTGGATTCATCCGTGTCCGGCACCGGCGGCTGCCCCTACGCCCCGGGTGCCAGCGGCAACGTGGCGACCGAGGATGTGGTCTACATGCTCGACGGCCTGGGCGTGAAGACCGGCGTGGACCTGGGGAAGCTTGTGGAGACGGGCCGTTGGCTCGCCGGCAAGCTGGGGCGCAACTCAGGCAGCAAGGTCACCCTCGCCACCTCCTGAGCCGCCCGCTCCGGGCTAGTGCATTACGCCCGGCAGTGTATTCTCGGCCTTCATTGCTCGGGGGCCGCGAGTCGCGAAGGCATGGATGAGGGAAGGCACGACGACGAGGCGATGCTGTCCCAGCTCGAGGCCCTGCTGGCCGACGGCCGGGGCTGCGAAGATCCTGTGCTGCTTTCCGAGCTGCTGGCCATGCTGCACGGGCTGCGGCGGGAAGCCGACATCGCCAGCCTGCGCTACCAGAAGCTGTTCAACGCGGTGCCCGATCCGGTGAGCCTGATCGACGCGGATGGCCGCGTCGTCGACCTCAACACCGCCGGTGAACTCGCCTACGGCCTGCCGCGCGACCAGATCGTCGGCAACCTGATCCACGTCATCAATCCCGACCTGCCGCCGGACCACATGGCGCCGGTGCTGGAAACCCTGGCGCGCAAACGCACCCACGTGGTCGAGGTCTACAACAAGCGCGCCGATGGCAGCCGCTTCCCGGTCGAGGTGCACTCGGCGCGGTTCGAGGACGGCCCGCAGCAGTTCGTCATCGCCGTGGCGCGTGACCTCACCGGCCGCCGCGAAGCCGAAGAAAACCTCAACACCCTGCTGTCGGTGATGGACAAGGGCGTCCTGGTGCAGGACCGGGACGGCCACGCCCTTTCCGCCAACGCCGCGGCGATGCGCATCCTGGGGCTGCCAGAGGACGAAGGCATCGCCAGCAGCCTGCGCTGGCAGGACTGGCTGGTGGTGGACCACCGGGGCTGGCCGCTGCGCTTCGGCGAACTGCCCCCGCAGCGGGCCGCACGCACCGGCCGCATCATCGAATCAACGCTGATGGGCGTTTACCACACCGGCCGCAAGCAGCTCACCTGGCTGTCGGCCACGTCGGTGCCCCAGTTCCGCGCCGGCGAGAGTTCGCCTTCGCGGGTGATCTCCCTGTTTTCCGACGTCACCGAGCTCAAGCGCGACAGCGCCCTGTTCCTGCGCACCCAGGCCCTGGCCCGGATCGGCGGCTGGGAGTGGGACGGGGGACGGGAACGCCTCTACCTGACCGACGAGGCCCTGCGCATCATCGGCCGTCGCGAGGACCCGCCGCGCACGCTCGAGGACGCACTGGCCCAGGTCGACGGCGCCGACCGCCCGCGGGTCGAGGAAGCGCTGCAGAGCGTGCTGCGCGACGGCGGCGCCTTCGACATGGAAATCCGGCTGCGCCAGCCCGATGGCCAGTCGCATTGGGCGCGCCTGATCGGCCAGTCCGAGGGCCGTGCACCGATGACCGCCCGCATCACCGGCGTCCTGCACGACATCACCCAGCGACGGCAGATCGAAGAAGCCCTGCGCAGCCAGGCCCGCACCGACGCCCTGACCGGGCTGTTCAACCGCGATGGCGCGTTGACCGAACTCGAGCGCCGGGTGATGGAAGGCGAAGGCGGCCTGACCGTCGTGTACATCGACCTTGACCGGTTCAAGCTGGTGAACGACCTGCTGGGCCACGCCGCCGGCGACCAGCTGCTGGTGAACGCCGCGCGGCGGCTGGAAGGCTGCATCGGCGAGAACGACATCCTGTCGCGATTCGGCGGCGACGAATTCCTGGTGCTGGCCGACACCCGCGACGACCCCGGTGCCGCCGAAGCCCTGGCCGCACGCATCACCCACGCCTTCGGCGACAGCTTCCGCTACGCCGGCGAGGAATTCACCATCACCACCAGCGTCGGCCTGGCCCGCTACCCCGAACACGGCGCCACCGTGCAGCAGCTGGTGAACAACGCCGACGCGGCCATGTACGACGCCAAGCGCCGCGGCCGCAACACCTGGCAAACCTTCACGCCGGAACTGGCCCGCCAGCAGCATGACCGCGTGCAGGTCGAGGCGCAGCTGCGGCGGGCGCTGGACAACGAGGAGTTCCGGCTGGTGTTCCAGCCGCTGGTGAACCTGGCCGACGGCCGCGTGCGTTCGGCCGAGGCGCTTATCCGCTGGCGCAATCCGGCACTGGGCGAACTCAGCCCCGACCTATTCATCAACCACGCCGAAACCACCGGCGACATCGTGCGCATTGGCGCCTGGGTCATCCAGTCGGCCTGCCGGCAGATGGCGGCCTGGCGCAAGGCCGGGCTGGCGCCGGCGCGCATGGCGGTGAACGTGTCCTACCGCCAGTTCCTCACCGAAGACCTGGTCCCGCTGGTGGCGCAGTGCCTGGCGGACAACGACCTGCCGGGCGAAGTGCTGGAACTGGAATTCACCGAGCGCGTGCTCATCGAGGACGCCCCCGACACCCATCGCACCTTCGAGGGCCTGCGCCAGCTCGGGGTGGTGTTGACCATCGACGATTTCGGCGAGGGCTACAGCGCACTCAACTACCTGCGTCGCCTGCCGATCCACGGCCTGAAGCTGGCCCAGGCCTTCCTGCAGGGCGTGCCCGGCAACCAATCGGACACCGCCATTTGCCAGGCCGTGGCCGGCATCGCCGAGGCCCTGGGCCTGGACCTGGTCGCCGAGGGCGTGGAAAGCAGCGCCCAGCGCGACTTCCTGCTGGGCCTGGGCGTTCGCACCGGCCAGGGCTTCCTGTTCAGTCCGCCGATGGATCCCGATGGTTTCGCCGCCTACCTGCGCCAGACCACCGGCTGACCGGGTAAAATGCCGGGCTTTCCGCATTCCTGGGGACCTCGATGGACATCAAGAACACCCGCGCCGTCATCACCGGCGGCGTTTCCGGCCTGGGCCTGGCCGTGGCCAAACACCTGGTCGGCGCCGGCGGCAAGGTCGCGCTGCTCGACATCAACGACGACAAGGGCGCGGCCGCCGTTGCCGAGCTGGGTGAAACCAATGCCCGCTACTGGCGCACCGACGTCACCGACGAAGCCCAGGTCGCCGCCAACGTGGCCGCCGCGAAGGACTTCATGGGCGGGCTCAACGCCGCCGTGAACTGCGCCGGCATCCTCGGCGCCGGCCGCGTGCTGGGCAAGGAAGCGCCCATGCCGCTGAAGAACTTCGCCACCACGGTCATGGTGAACCTGGTCGGCAGCTTCAACGTCGCCAAGGCCGCCGCCGACCTGATGCAGCACAACGAGGCCGACGAAGGCGAGCGCGGCATCATCGTCAACACCGCCTCGGTCGCCGCCTACGAAGGCCAGATCGGCCAGGCGGCGTATTCGGCGTCCAAGGGCGGCGTGGTCGGCATGACCCTGCCGATGGCCCGCGAGCTGGCGCGTTTCGGCATCCGCGTGAACACCGTCGCGCCGGGCATCTTCTGGACCCCGATGGTCGATGGCATGCCCGAAGCGGTGCAGCAGTCGCTTTCGGCCTCGATCCCCTTCCCGTCCCGCCTGGGCCGGCCGGAAGAGTTCGCCGACCTGGTCGCCTACCTCATCGGCAACCGCTACCTCAACGGCGAAACCATCCGCCTCGATGGCGCGGTGCGCCTGGCCCCCAAGTAACCCCCGAGCCCACCCCATGAAAGCTTCCGACATCAAGAAAGGCAACGTCGTCGAACACAACGGCACCGTCTACCAGATCCGCGACATCGAGCGCAGCTCGCCGCAGGGTCGCGGTGGCAACGTCAAGTTCCGCTTCACCATGTACAGCGTGCCCGGCGGCGTGAAGTTCGACCTGAGCGTCGGCGGCGACGACGAGCTGCGTGAAGTCGAGCTCAGCCGTCGCGCCAGCACCTTCAGCTACAAGGACGGCGAGGCGTTCGTGTTCCTCGACGCCGAGGACTACACGCCCTACCAGCTCGACGCCGACGTCATCGGCGACGACGCCGGTTACATCACCGACGGCCTGGAAGGCTGCTACGTGCAGCTGATCGAAGACGCCCCGGTGGCCGTGCAGCTGCCGCCGAGCGTGGTGCTGGAGGTCGTGGACACCCCGCCGGAGCTCAAGGGCGGCACCGCGACCAAGCGCCCGAAGCCGGCCAAGCTCAACACCGGCATCGAGATCATGGTGCCGGAGTACATCTCCAACGGCGAGAAGATCCTGGTCAGTACGACGACGGGTGAGTTCGGCGGTCGCGCCTGAGCCATTTCCCGGCCATCCGGCGCAGCGATTCATCCGCCGCCGGATCGGCCGCGAGTTCGCTGATCGGCTTCCACGCCAGGTCCAGCGACTCCTCGCCGACCGCGAAATCTTCGCTGCCGGTCGCCCGCACCACGAAACGCACGTCGTAGTGCCAGTGCTCCGGCTCCTCGCCGCGGGCGGGGATGGCGTGCCGGTCCAGGTCGAAAATCACCGGCTCGACCGCCAGGTCGCCCAGCCCCGATTCTTCTTCGGCTTCCTTGAGCGCCACCGCCGCCAGGTCCGGGTCGCCGTCGGCGTGCCCGCCCAGCTGCAGCCAGCGGCCCAGCCTGCGGTGGTGGGTCAGCAGCACCCGCTGCCCGGCCAGGTCCACCAGCCAGGCCGAGCCGGTGAAATGCCCGGCCAGCCGGCGCCGTTCGTAAACCGGGCCGCGATCGGCGAGCAGGGCCTGGAACAGGTCCACCACCTCGGTTTCCCCGGCATGGTGCCGGCGGTAGTCGGCCAGGGCGGCGGCCAGGTCGAATTCAGGGGGCATGGCACACGGACGGGCGGGGACAGGACCCCCAGTCTACCCACGACGCCCCGCCCGCTCGGGTAAACTCGGGCGATACCTCTGGGGAGAGAGTGTTCATGTCCGAGACCTCGCCGGCCCGTCCGGGTCGCGATCCGAGCCTGCTGCAGGCCCTGTTGCCGCTGCTGGTGCTGTTCATCCTGTTGCCGCTGGCGGTTTACCTCTACGCCGACAATTCGTCCTACGGCGCCAACCAGATTTCGCTGCTGCTGGCGGCCGGCGTCGCCGCCATCATCGGCTTGCGCAACGGCATGCGCTGGGACGACATCCAGGGATCGATCATCCACGGCATCGCCATTTCCGGCACCGCCATCCTGATCCTGCTCGCCGTCGGCGCGCTCATCGGCACCTGGATCCTCTCCGGCGCCGTGCCCACGATGATCCACTACGGCCTGGCCGTGCTGCACCCGTCGTTCTTCTATCCGGCCGTGTGCCTGGTCTGCGCCATCGTCGCGATCACCATCGGCAGCTCCTGGACCGTGGCCGGCACCCTGGGCGTGGCGCTTATCGGCGTGGCCCAGGGCCTGGGCCTGGACGTGGCGATCACCGCCGGCGCGATCATTTCCGGCGCCTATTTCGGCGACAAGCTCTCGCCGCTGTCCGACACCACCAACCTGGCCCCGGCGGCCGCCGGCGGCGAGCTGTTCGCGCACGTGCGGCACATGACCTGGACCACGCTGCCCAGCCTGGCCATCGCCCTGGTCGGTTTCGCCTTCCTCAGCATGGGCAGCACGGCCGGCGACGCCGCGGTGGGTTTCGGCGACCTGTCGAACGAGCTGCAAAAGCACTTCGCGCTTGGCCCGCACCTGCTGATTCCGCTGGTGGTGGTGTTCGTGCTGGCCATCCGGCGTTTCCCGGCCTTCCCGACCATCTTCATCGGTGCCCTGCTCGGTGCCGTGTTCGCCGTGGTCTTCCAGCCCGAGCTGGTCGTGGCCCTGGCCGGCAACGAGGCGCTGTCCCGCCCGATGGCGCTGCTCTCGGGGGCCTGGACGGCGCTGTTCGACGGCTACAAGGGCGAGAGCGGCAATGCCGCCGTCGACGACCTGCTCAACCGCGGCGGCATGTCGAGCATGCTCAACACCGTCTGGCTGATCGTCTGCGCCATGACCTTCGGCGCGGTGATGGACAAGGTCGGCCTGCTCGAGCGGCTTATCCGCAGCGTGCTGAAGATGGCGCGCTCCACCGGATCGCTGATCGTCGCCACCCTGGTCACCGCCTTCGGCACCAATATCCTGGCCGCCGACCAGTACCTGGCCATCGTGCTGCCCGGCCGCATCTACAAGAGTGAATACGAAAAGCGCGGCCTGGCGCCTGAGAACCTTTCGCGCGCACTCGAGGACGCCGGCACCATCACCTCGCCGCTGATTCCCTGGAACACCTGCGGCGCCTACATGGCCGCCACCCTCGGCGTGGCAACGCTCGACTACCTGCCCTACGCCCTGTTCAACCTGGTGAACCCGGTCCTTGCCGGCATCTTTGCCTACATCGGCTTCAAGATCCTCAAGACCAGCCCGAAGGTCGTGGTCGAACATCGCCACCCCGGCTGATCCCCCCATCCAACCCGGAAGACGAACTTGATGGACACCAATTCAATCCACGGCATGTGGTCCTCGCGCCTTGCCTTCATCCTGGCCGCCAGCGGTTCGGCGGTGGGCCTGGGCAACATCTGGCGCTTCCCCTACCTGGCCTCGGACAACGGTGGCGGCGCCTTCGTGCTGATCTACCTGGGCTGCATCCTGCTTGTCGGCCTGCCGATCATGGCCGCCGAGATCCTGATGGGCCGCGAAGGCCGCATGAGCCCGGTGAACACGCTGCGCAAGCTCACCCGCGAAGGTGGCCACAGCGGCGGCTGGACCGTGATCGGCTGGATCGGCATGCTCGCCGCGGTCGCCATCCTGAGCTTCTACAGCGTGGTCGGCGGCTGGACCCTGCACTACGTCTGGCTTTACGTGGCGCAGATCTTCGGTGGCTCGCCGATCAGCGACCCGGGCGCCACCTTCGGCGCCATGCTCGCCAGCCCGACGACGCTGGTCTTCTGGCACAGCCTGTTCATGCTGGTGACCGTGGGCGTGGTGGCGATGGGCGTGGAAAAGGGCCTGGAGCGCGCGGTGAAGTTCCTTATGCCGCTGCTGTTCCTGATCCTGCTGGGCCTGCTGGCCTACGGCATCAGCACCGGCAAGGTGGGCCAGGCCTTCGAGTTCCTGTTCAAGCCCGACTTCAGCGAAGTCACCGGCGACACCCTGCTGGCCGCACTGGGCCAGGCTTTCTTCTCGCTGAGCCTGGGCATGTGCGGCATCATGACCTACGGTGCCTACCTGCCCCGCGACATCTCCATTCCACGCGTCGCCGTGACGGTGGCGGGCATGGACACGGCGGTGGCGCTGCTTGCCGGCCTGGCGATCTTCCCGGTGCTGTTCGCCTTCGGCCTGGATCCGGCGGGCGGCGGCCCGGGCCTGATCTTCACCTCGCTGCCGCTGGCCTTCAACGACATGCCCTTCGGCATTCCTTATGCGGTGGCCTTCTTCGGCCTGCTGTTCGTGGCCGCCTGGACCTCGTCGATCTCGCTGCTGGAGCCGCCGACGGCCTTCCTGGTCGAAATGGGCAAGATGTCGCGCAAGAAGTCGGCGATCATCGCGGCCCTGGTCATCTGGGCCATCGGCCTGGTGACGGCGCTGGGCTTCAACGTCTGGCAGAACGTGCGGGTGTTCGGCCGCGACCTGCAGGGCGCCATCGAATTCGTGGCCTCCGACATCATGCTGCCGGTCGGCGGCCTGCTGATCGCCCTGTTCGCGGGCTACGTGCTCAGCCGCAAGATCACCCAGGACCAGCTGTCGCAGCTCGGCAACATCGGCTTCCAGGCATGGCGCTTCCTGATCTGCATCATCGCCCCGGTGCTGGTGCTGATCGTGCTGGCGGCCAAGCTGCTGGGCTGACACGTCGCCCCATTGTGGGAGGGGCGTCGACCCCGATAGCGGCCCGCGAAAGCGGGCCGTTTTCTTGTTGGCCAGCAAGGATGCCAAGGCCCTGACGTCCGCCTTCGGCCAGGTACGGACATTCAAGGCCGCATTGAGCGGCCGCTGGCCGATACCATCTCAGGAAACACCAAAGCGCGTCTTATCGGTCCGCCCTAAAGCGTCGTTGGAACCCGCGCCACCGAGGTGACACCTCAATCCGAGTTCTCGGTTCGCAACAGATTCAGGATCTCGTTGGCTTGCCCTTCGAGAATCTCGGCTCGCCTGACAACGATGCGGGACGCATCTGCTGCGTACGCAATGTGGTTGGCAAACTCGACATCGGTGAGGAGGGACGCCGCCGTCGCCGGAAACCGGGAGTTGGCCTCAGATGCGTCAAGTTGCGCGTCCTGCGTGAGGAGCAGAATCCCCTCCATCGGATACCGGCGCTTCAGGAAGGCATCCAATCCGCTCGCCTGCTCCACCATGTATCGGTTTCCCTCACCCGCGAAAGGCTGGTACCGGTCCCAGTCCACCAACCTTGAGCGCAGCTGGGCGTTGCTGATCCAGGAGAGTCGGTTGGTCTCGAGTAGCGACCCAAGGGTTCCCGGCTGAAGGCTGATCGGGTTGTACGTGACCACGACCGCGAGGTCCGACTGGAATTCAGCCACACTGAGTGGTGCATGAGCCGAGCCGGTCGCGGCCATTATCCGGCGCGCAGCGTCAATGCGCCGCTCATTTTTTGTTCGGATCCGAGCCAACGCATCGATGTAGCCCGAGAAGTCGGACTCAAGGCCCGCGAGGGCAGCCCGCTCTTCCTCGGCTTCTCCCAATTGGTCCCACCATGCGTCAATGGCGAACGCCAACAGAATCGACCCGACGATCACGACACCTTCGACAGCCACTCGCGACCAAGAAATTCTCTCTTTCATGCCCTCCCCCCTCGGATCGCGCGTTCTAACACCTTGAGTCAAGCCACGACAAAGGCGTCGGCTTGAATGATTGCTTAGGCATGGCGGTCTACTCCAGGGGAAAAGCTCGTTTATGCCAGCGCATGCCTAGCGTCGTCGACACCAGGACTATGGCAGCAGCAGCCAGGAGAGCCACCGTCCCTCCGCCAATTCCTAGGTACGCGATAAAGCCCGCAACCGATCCGGCGGCAACGGATGTGGTGATCCGCCAAGCCCGATTGACGAATAGGTCCAGGGCATCAAAAAGGTCGGACATAGAACCTCGCGCCTGACTACCGTATATGCGGACCCCCCGGGGTCCGGTTATACATCTGATCGGCCTTCGGGCTTTTGGCCGGTAAGCCGATGATTCTCGGAAAGTCTAGGCCGGCCTTGTCCGGTAAACAATCCGTCGAGAATCCGGACGCCGGCTGGCTCCAGGATTTCGTCTCGGAACGTCCAGATCCGCGTCCGGAAAAGCCGCGGTACGCCGGATTCGATGTCCGCTTCGGGTCGGGAGCGGACAATCGAGGAGGCGGAGCAGAAACCCCCCAACGCCCCGCGGCGGGGGTTTGGACCTTCAAACCGTACGACGCCACCTTTGGGGCCTTGGAGTTGCCGCCCGTCATCAGTCAACCGTCGGGTCACCGGCACCACGCAGTGCGGGCAGGACCTTCTCGGCCATGATGCGGAACGTATTTCGATGCGGCTGCGGCACGTTGAAATTGGTCGTGGTAATCACGACGACGGCATCAAATTCGGGGACGACCTGAACACTGTTGCCGCCGGATCCGTTCATCGAATAGGCCTTGACCACGCCGCCTTCCACGGGAAACTGCATCAGCCACCACAGATAGCCGTATTCGATGCCGGCTTCGGGGTCGACGACGGCCTTGGGGCTACGAGACAGCTCCACCCAGGACTCGGGCAGGAGCTGCTGAGCTTGGTAGCGTCCATCGTTGAGATAGATTTCACCCAGCTTGAGCAGGTCCCGGCTACGCAGGGACAGGCCGCCCCCGCCCTGCGCAAGACCCAGCGGCGAGAACTGCCACTCCGGCGCCTCGATTTCCATGGGGGCGAACAACCGTTCCTGCGCGTACTGCTGCAGGGGCATCCCCACCGCACCCTGGACCGCGGCACCCAGCGTGGTCACCCCCGCGGTGCAGTAACGGAAATTCCGACCGTGCGGTGAATCCTTCGGGGCAGGGATCCACGCCGGATAACCCTGGATCGGAAGGTCTAGGAAAAACCCCACCCAGTCTTCAACGAGATACATGCGCTCTTCGTTGCCCCGCGAGAACGAATTCTCGTCATGACACTCCAGCGGCCCCGACATACTCAACAGGGCATCGAAGCTCATCGCACTCTTGCGCGGATCCGGATTGGCTGGAAGCTCGGCGCGCCCAAGAAAAGGCATGACTGCGTCGTCCACGCTACTGATCTTCCCATCGGCGATCGCAGCGCCGACCAGCATGCCAGTAACGGTTTTGGTTACCGATCGTGTGTTCCGGCGCGCCTCGGGGCCCAGCCCGTCGTAGTAGCGCTCAAAAACCACTTCGCCGTGGCGCGAGACCACCAGGCTCGTAATGCTGCCGAAGTCTCCGGCCTCGATGGCCTGGTCCAGCGGGCCGAAGTCAGGCGGCTGCGCCGCGTTCGCGGATTGCAGAGAAAGAAGCGCGATGCCCAGTGCAAGTGAGGTTTTCATTGGATTGTCCGTTCGTTGTGCAAGCCGGAACGGTAGTCGAGGGCCTCAAGGGCGGAATTGTACAGATTTGACGCCTTCGCCTGCCCTCAGGGGCCGCAGGCCGCCCACAGCATTGATCGCAGTTCGGACGGCGTGGTGCCGACTTCCTGGCGCATCGCCCGGATCATGTGGGCATGGTCGAAGAACCCGGCAGCATGCGCCGCATCGGTCAACGAGCCCCATTCCTCGCGCGTCCACTGCGTGATGACACGCTGGAGGCGGTGTCGCCTCAGGAATTGCCCCGGCGTACAGCCTTCGAAGCTTCGAAAGGCGCGCGACAGCTGGGCGGGCTGAACGCCGCAATCCAGCGCCAGCTCGCCCAGCGAGCATGGCTCGTCCGCGGCGAGCAATCGATCGCGTGCCCGACCCAGCCACTTGGGTGCGCGCTGGACCGGCTTCTGCGGTCGCCAGGCAGCGACCTGCAGCAAGGCGTCCATGTCCGCCTCCCTGTCCAGTAGCGTTGCCGAATCACAGCTGCCCAATGTCGATGCAAGACGAAGTGCAGCGGCCAAGGCATCGATACCAAGTCGTCGCGCTCGGACCGAAGCCACTTGATGCGGCCAGTAGCGATCCCAGGCCGCAGGAGGCAGCGAGATGGAGACAAAGTACCCGCCAGGCTGTGCGAACCGGTCGCGATGCCGGGTGCCGGGCGGGTTGAACACAAGCGCCGGCTCGCCGCACTCCGGGGGCATGTCCACGGCGTCGCTCACATAGGTGCCGCGCAGGACAAGGACCAGGTGCGCCTCCTCGTGCTCATGCACTTGGACGTCTTTCGCGGGTACGGTCGCCTGCATCCGTTGCAGTTCGCAATCGCTGATCTGGGCGCGGGCGCCGGGCGAGCCAAGGCAAGGCATCGATTAAGGCCATTCCGGAAGATTCGGCCCGATCAGGCTAGCGGAGTCTGGCACCCCCCTCACGGGCAGGAAGTCACGGGCCGACGAGGATGAGCGAAATCGATGCGGGGCTTGCCTTCGGCATCAAAGGGAAACGGCCCGCTCTCGCGGGCCGTTCCTTCGCGCCTGGAGGCGCTCCTGTCGTTGCTGTTGCGTGCTCAGGCGACCTTGCGGATCTCGCCGGACCTGAGGCGGGACCAGTACGAGTCCAGGTGCTTCTTCACCACCGGCATCAGCAGGTAGACGCCGATCAGGTTGGGGATGGCCATGATGAACAGCAGTGCGTCGGCGATGTCGACGATGCTGCCCAGCGGCATCGTGCAGCCCACCACCGCCATCACCAGGTAGAAGAACTTGAATCCGTACAGCGCCACCTTCGATTCATTGAACAGGAAGCTGCAGGCCTTGGCCCCGTAGTAGGCCCAGGTGATCGTGGTCGAGAATGCGAACAGCAGCACGATCACCGCCAGCGCATAAGGCGTCCAGTCGCCGATGGTCGCGAATGCGTTCGACGTCAGCTGCACGCCGTCGGCGCCGCCGACGATGTGCTGGTTGGTGATGATGATCACCAGCGCCGTCATCGTGCAGATCACCACCGTGTCGATGAACGGTTCCCAGAGCGCGACGAAACCTTCCGTCAGCGGCTCCTTGGTCTTGACCGCCGAGTGTGCGATCGCCGCCGAACCCAGGCCGGCTTCGTTCGAGAACGCAGCGCGGCGGAAGCCCTGGATCAGCGCGCCGATCACGCCGCCGGTCACGCCTTCCGCGGTGAATGCACCGTCGATGATCGCGCCGAAGGCCGCCGGCACCTGGCCGATGTTCGTGAAGATGACGAACAGCGCGCCAAGGATGTACAGCGCCGCCATGCCCGGCACCAGGCGCGCCGTCACCGAACCGATGCGGGTGATGCCACCGATGACCACCACGCCGCCCAGCACCGCGTACACCAGGCCGAACCACAGGCTGCCGTTGCTCATGCCGCCGGTGACGTTTTCGATCTGCGCATAGGCCTGGTTGGCCTGGAACATCGCGCCGGCGCCGATCGCGCCCATCATGGCGCACAGGGCGAAGATGATCGCCAGCGCGCTGCCGAAATGGCGCAGGTTCGGGTAGTTCTCGCTGATGCCGCGGCTCAGGTAGTACATCGGGCCGCCCGAGATCGTGCCGTCGGGTTTTTCAAGCCGGTACATCACGCCCAGGGTGCACTCGACGAACTTCGTGCTCATGCCCAGCAGGCCGGCCAGCACCATCCAGAAGGTGGCGCCCGGGCCACCGATGGTGATGGCCACGGCCACGCCGGCGATGTTGCCCAGGCCCACCGTGCCGGACACCGCCGAGGTGAGCGCACGGAAGTGGCTGACTTCGCCCGCGTCCTTGGACTTGGGGTCGCTGTACTTGCCGCGGATAAGGTCGAAGCCGTGCTTGAAGCCGCGCACGTTGATGAAGCCGAAGTAGAGCGTGAAGATGAAACCGGCCAGGATCAGCCAGCCCACGATCAGCGGGAATTCGACGCCACCGATGGGCACCGAATAGAAGATGCCGCCGGAAACGGTATCGGCGATCGGGCGCACGGCCGCGTCGATGCGTTCGGCGGTGGTCTGCTCGGCGACCGTTCCCTCGACGGCCTCCTGCGCGACGGCCACGGATCCCACGGCCGGCCACATCAGGGCGACCATCAAAAGACGATTCAGCATTTTTACAGCTCCTCCCAAGCCAGCGCGCAGCCTAACCCGAGCGGCGCCCTGCTGCCCACAGCCGGCCGTGAAGGCTGCGGCGGGCGGCGGGACGGAAGCTAGCCACCGGGACCGTCGGGAGTGCCAGCCTCGTCGTCGACGCCGTCTTCATCCGGCGCGGACGCGTCCTGCAGGGCCGCCGGCAGCTTTTTCGAGGGCGCGACGCCCAGCTGGCGCAGCATCTCGGCCTGGCGGACCAGGTTTCCACGGCCCTGGGACAGTTTGCCCAGGGCGTCCTGCTGGGCCTTCTGGGCACGCTCGAGGTGTTCGCCCACCCGACCCAGGTCCTCGGTGAAACCGACGAACTTGTCGTACAGCGCCGCGCCGCGGTCGGCGATGGCCTTGGCATTGCGGGTCTGGGCTTCTGTGCGCCAGATCTGCGCCACCAGGCGCAGCGAGGCCAGCAGGTTGCTCGGACCCACCAGGATGATCTTGCGGGCGAAGGCGTAGTCGTACAGCGACGCATCGCGACGCAGCGCTTCCAGGAACGCAGCCTCGACCGGTACGAACATCAGCACCAGGTCCGGGCTGGAAAGGCCATGCAGGCGGCTGTAATCCTTTTCGCCCAGTTCGCGCACGTGGTTCTTCAGCGCGGCGGTGTGGCTGCCCAGGTGCCGCTCGCGTTCGTCTGAATCTTCGGTGCCGCAGGCGCGCTGGTAATCCAGCAGGGCCACCTTGGCGTCGATGACGATCTGGCGGTCCTCGGGCAGCAACAGCAGCGCATCGGGGCGGTAGCGGTCGCCCTGGTCGTCCTTGAAACTTTCCTGGGTCAGGTACTGCTGGCCCTTTTCCAGGCCGGCGCTTTCGAGCAGGCGCTCGAGCTTGAGCTCGCCCCAGTAACCCTGGGTGCGGTTGTCGGTGGTCAGGGCCCGGGTAAGGCTGCCGGCCTCGTCGCTGAGCTGGCGGTTGAGTTCAAGCAGCTGCTTGAGCTCGGCCTGCAGGGTGACGCGCTCGCGGCCTTCCTTTTCATAGGTGTCGGAAACCACCTTGCGGAAGTCCACCAGCTGCTCGCGCAGCGGGTTGAGCAACTGGCCCAGCTGGTTGGCGTTCTGTTCGCCGAAGCGGCGCGACTTGTCTTCCAGGATTTCCGCGGCCAGGGCCTGGAATTCGGACTTGAGGCGCTCGCGGGCGCTTTCGAGGTCCTGGTAGCGCTGGTGGGCGGCGGCCTGTTCGGCCTGCAGCCGGGCCTCGAGCGCGGCGGCGCGGGTGTCGGCGCCGGCGGCGCGGGCCTCGCTGGCGTCGCGGGCGGCGCGGCTTTCACGCAGCTCGGCGTCGAGCCGGGCCTGGGCCTCGCGGTGTTCGGCCTGCTGGGCCTCACGCTGGCGCCGGCTTCCGGCCGAAACCAGCAGGAATGCCAGCACGGCGCCGGCCAGTACGCCAATCAGGAGAAAAACGAGCTGCGTAGCGGACAAAAGAAAACCCCGGCATCAGTGGATGCCGGGGATTCTAGCCTCCGGGGCGTCTCACCGGCCGAGACGGCCGGCCGGGCGGCCTCAGGCGGCCTTCTTGGCCCAGGCGCTGCACCAGGCGGCCGCGGGCACCGAGAAGCCCGGGAACAGCGTGCAGGCGCCGGTGGCGGCGGTGAAGAACTGGCAGTTGCCGCAGTTGCTGCCCGCCTTGTAGCTCGGGTGCTTAACGGTCGTGGCATCAAGCGCGTAGGCCAGCGCCTTGGCCTGCGGGTTGTCCAGCGGCAGCGGCTTGAGTTCCTGCGCCCAGGCCTGGCCGACCAGGGCCGGGGCCACGAAGGGCACGGCGGCGGCAAGCAGGGCGGCCTTGACCAGGAAGCCACGGCGGGAGGTATTGGGGGTGTTCATGGGTGCTCCTTGGCTACGGAGGGTTTCCGTTGGCTGGCGGCAGTTTACCCATCTGGAGTGAACGCAACGTTGATGCAGGTCAAGGCCACCCGGCGCGGCCCCATCGGCTAGACTTTGGCCCATGGACACCCTGCCCTACGACCCCGCCCAGCTGGCCAACCGGGCCGACGAAATCGTCGCCGCCACCCGCGAACTCGCCGCCCTGGGCTGGACGCCGGCGACCAGCAGCAATTTTTCGATGCGCCTGGACGAGCGCCACGCCGCGATCACCATCTCGGGCCGCGACAAGGGCCGGCTGGTGGCCACGGACATCATGGTCGTGGACATGGCCGGCAAGGCCGTGGCCACCGAACACCGCCCCTCGGCCGAAACCCTGCTGCACACCCAGCTCTACGCCCGCTACCCGGACGTTGGCTGCGTGCTGCACACCCATTCGCACGTGCAGACCGTGGCCTCGCGCCTGTACGCCGCCCAGGGCCACGTGCACCTGGAAGGCTACGAGCTGCTCAAGGCCCTGGCCGGCAACCAGACCCACGAAATGGCCGTCGACGTGCCCGTGCTGGCCAATACCCAGGACATGGACGAACTGGCCAGTTGGGTGGACGCCCTGCTCGACCAGCAGCCGATGTGGGGTTACCTGATCAATGGCCACGGGCTCTACGCCTGGGGCAAGGACATGGCCGAAGCCCGCCGGCACCTGGAAGCCTTCGAATTCCTGCTGTCCTGCGAACTCGACCTCCGGAGACTGCAAGCATGAGCCGCCTTCGCATTTTTGACCACGACGATCCCGCCGCCCCGCTCTCGAGCACCGAGGACCTTGCCGAGATCGCCGCGCGCCTGAAGCCCATCGGCGTGCGCTTCGAGCAGTGGCAGGCCAACGCGCCCGTGCAGCCCGGCGCTTCGCCCGAGGACGTGATGGCGGCCTACCGCGCCGACATCGACCGGCTGGTGGCGGAAAACGGCTTCAACAGCGTGGACGTGGTGTCGATCTCGCCCGACAACCCGGCCAAGGACGCGGCGCGCGCCAAGTTCCTCGACGAGCACTACCACAAGGAAGACGAGGTGCGTTTCTTCGTCGCCGGCTCGGGCCTGTTCTCGCTGCACGTGGGCGACAGGGTCTATGAAATCCGCTGCGAGGCCGGCGACCTGGTCGGCGTGCCCGACGGCACCACGCACTGGTTCGACATGGGCCCGGAGCCGAGCTTCATCGCCATCCGCTTCTTCACCGAAGCAGACGGCTGGGTCGGCCACTTCACCGGCACCGACATCGCCCGGCGTTTCCCCCGCTACGAGCCCGGGCAGGCCGGATGAAACACATCCTCACCGACATCGAAGGCACCACGTCCAGCATCTCGTTCGTGAAGGACGTGCTGTTTCCCTATGCGCGGCGCGCGCTGCCGGGCTTCGTGGCGGCACGGGGCAAGGACCCGGAGGTGCGCCGGTGGCTGGACCAGGTGGCGGCGGAAACCGGCGGTGTCTGCCAGGACGAGATGATCGTCGAGACGCTGCAGGGCTGGATCGACCAGGACCGCAAGCACACCGCGCTCAAGGCCCTGCAGGGCATGATGTGGAAGAACGGCTACGGCCAGGCCGACTTCACCGCCCACATCTACCCCGACGCCGTGCAGGCGCTGCGTGCCTGGCATGCCGCCGGGCATTCGATCAGCGTGTATTCGTCCGGCTCGGTGCCGGCGCAGAAACTTTTTTTCGGGCACTCCGATGCCGGCGACCTGACCGGCCTGATCACCGACTGGTTCGACACCGAATACGGCGGCAAGCGCGAGGCCGACAGCTACCGGCGCATCGTGCAGGCGCTGGGCGTGCCTGCGGCGCAGGTGCTGTTCCTGTCGGACGTGGTCGAAGAGCTCGACGCCGCCCGCCAGGCCGGCCTGGACACCGTGCTGGTGGATCGCCGCCAGGACTACCCGACGGCGCGCACCGGCGAGGCCACGCATGGCCACGCGCGGGTCGAGGACTTCTCCGCCATCAGCCCCTGAGCCGGGGTCAGGGCGCCGCGGTTTCCAGGCGGTAGGACGTGGATGCCCTGATTTCGCCGCGCCAGCGGTCGAAGGCGCGCACCTCGACCAGGTAATCACCCGGGCCCAGGTCGGTCGGCAGCGCGCCGCGCCAGAGATGGGTCGTTTCCACCGCTTCCGGCAGGCGGTCGTAGCTGCGCAGCTGGCCGGCGGCATCGTCGAGCAGGTTCCGCGTGCGCAGGGCCGGGTCGGGCTGGTCGCTCAGGCGCATGGCCCGCCAGTCGCCGCCGTTGACGCGGTATTCGACGCGGCTGTCGGGTTCGCCCATGTAGACGTTGGCGTAGACGCCCACCCCCGGATAGGCGCCCGCGCGCAGCACCTTCGGCGCGTGCAGGTGCATGGCCACGTCGCCGCCACGGGCGACGTGCCAACGCAGGGCATAGCCACCGTCGGCGTCGAACCTGGCGCTGGCGTAGCCGTTGGGCGTGCCGTCGGACATGCGCGAATCCGGGATGCCATCGGCGTCCTTCAGCCCGCTCCAGTAACCGCCGCAGGCGGCGCCGACGTTGTACTCGTGCAGCGGCTCGGCGCCGGACCAGCCGTCGGCGGGGCCGTGGCGGTGGTGGCGCTGCACGTGGCCGTGGGCTGTCAGCAACAACACCCGGGTGAAGGGCTTCAACAGCGCGAACAGGCGCTCGCGGTCGGCGCGGCGGAAGGTTTCGCGGCCCGGCTCGTCGAAGAACGGGATGTGCGCGGCCAGCACCAGGCGGCGATCGCGCGGCAGCCCGTCCAGGTAGGCCGCCAGGAAGGCGAACTGGTCTTCGCGCAGGCCGCCCACATAGGGCCTGGCGGCGCCCGGCTGGTAGATGACGTCGTCGAGCACGATGAAGCTCGCGTGGGCTTCTTCCCAGGCAAAGGTGTCGGGCCCGAAGTGGCGGCGGAAGGTATCGAGCGAACGTTCGTCGCCGGCCGCGTCAAAGTCCAGGTCGTGGTTGCCGGCGGCGTGCAGCCAGGGCGTGCGCAGGCTCGCGGTGTGCCGGGTCATGGCCGGGTAAAGCGACAGGTCGTCGCTGACCACGTCGCCCAGGGTCAGGCCCAGGTCGGCCGCCGGCGCGCCCCTGGCCGCGCCCACGATCGGCGCGACGATGTCGCGGGCGTAGTAGTCGACGTCGATGGCGGTCCTGGGCTGCGGGTCGCCGAACACCAGCACCTCCAGCGGCTCCGCGGCCGCCACGGCCCCGGGCAACAGCGCGAAATCGTGGCAGCGCGTTGCCTGCCTGGGCAGGCCGCCGTAACGCAGCGCCGGCTGCCGGCTGCGCACGACGTGGCGCCAGAATACCGGCAGGCCGTCGGCGCCCGACGGAAACCGGTGGCTGGCCGGTTTGATCACGAACACGGTGTGGTCGGGCGACGGCGGCAATGACCAGCGACCCAGGGCGTCGGTGCGCACGATGCGGCGGCCGTCGGACACCTGCACGCCGGCCAGCGCCGGCTCGCCGCGGTCACGCCGGCCGTCGCCGTCCGTGTCCTCGAACACCACGCCGGCATTGCAGGCGCGTGCCATGGCCTCCGGGGACAGGACCGCCAACGGCAACAGCCAGGCAAGGATCAACAGGCGCATGCACGACTCCCGGGAAAGGAAGCGCGATTATCGCCAATCCGCCGCCGCCCTGCCCTCAGCCCGCCGCGGCGTGGCGATCGCGCAGTACGGCTTCCACGTCGGCCAGGCCCAAGCCGCGCGAACGCAGCAGCACCAGCAGGTGGAAAGCCAGGTCGGCGGCTTCGCCGAGCAAGGCCGCATCGTCCTGGGCGACGGCGGCCAGCGCGGTTTCCACGCCTTCCTCGCCCACCTTCTGGGCGATCCGGCGGGTACCGTCGGCGAACAGCCGGCTGCTGTAGCTGCCCGCCGGGCGCTCGCGTTCGCGACGTGCGACCAGGCTGTCGAGCTGGGGCAGGAAGGCGCTGGGGGCATCGGGGAAACAGCTGGCCCGGTCCAGGTGGCAGGTCGGGCCGGCGGGACGCGCCGTCACCAGCAGGGTGTCGGCGTCGCAGTCCGCCTGCACCGACACCAGCGCCAGCACGTTGCCGGTGGACTCGCCCTTCATCCACAGGCGCTGCTTGCTGCGGCTGTAGAAGGTGACCCGGCCGGTGGCCAGGGTGGCGTCGAGCGCGGCGCGGTCCATGTAACCCAGCATCAGCACCCGGTGGTCATTGGCGTCCTGCACGATGGCCGGCAGCAGGCCCTGCTGCTTGCCCCAGGCCAGGGCGTCGATCTGTTCAGGCGTCATCACGCACCTCGATGCCGCGCGTGCGCAGCGTGGATTTGAGTTCCCGGATCCGCACGCTGCCGGCGTGGAATACGCTGGCCGCCAGGGCGGCGTCGACGTCGGCCCGTTCGAAGGCAGCGACGAAGTGCGCCGCTTCACCGGCGCCGCCCGAGGCCACCAGCGGCACCCGGCAAATCGCCCGCACCGCCTGCAGCTGCTCGATGTCGTAACCACCGCGCACGCCGTCGGCGCCCATGCAGTTGAGCACGATCTCGCCGGCGCCCAGGGCCTGCACCTCGTCCACCCAGTCCAGGGTGCGGCGCGGCAGCGCCTGGGTGCGGTCGGGGTCGCCGGTGTAGGCGCGGACGCGCCATTCGCCGTCGGCGTCGCGCAGGCTGTCGATGCCGACCACCACGCACTGGACGCCGAACTCGGCCGCAAGTTCCGACACCAGCGCCGGGTGGTCCAGCGCCGGCGTATTCACCGACACCTTGTCGGCGCCGGCATGCAGCACGGCCCGCGCCTGCTGCACCGAACGGATGCCGCCGGCGACGCAGAACGGAATGTCCAGCAGCCGGGCCACGCGTTCGACCCAGCCGACGTCGACGCCGCGGCCCTGCGGGCTGGCGGTGATGTCGTAGAACACCAGCTCGTCGGCGCCCTCGTCACGGTAGCGCAGGGCCAGGTCCTCGATGGCGCCCATGACTACGTGGTCGCGGAAGCGCACGCCCTTGACCACCTCGCCGTCGCGCACGTCCAGGCAGGGAATGATGCGGCGGCTCAGCATGGCGGGGCCTCCGCCAGCGCGTCGCGCAGGTCCAGCTTGCCGTCCAGCAGGGCCTTGCCCAGCACGATGCCGCTGCAGCCGGCCTCGCGGGCGGCGGCGACGTCGGCCAGGTCGCGGGCGCCGCCCGATGCCTGCACGGCCAGGCGCGGGAAACGCAGGCACAGGTAGCGGTAGAGCTCGATGTTCGGGCCCGACAGCATGCCGTCGCGGCTGATGTCGGTGCACAGCAGGTGGCGCAGGCCGACTTCGTCGTAGGCGGCGGCGAGTACGTCCAGCTCCTTGCTGCCGTCTTCGGTCCAGCCATGCACGGGCAGGCGCCAGCGACCCTCGGCGTCGCGTCGGGTATCGAGCGCCAGGGTCAGGCGCGCGGCGCCGTAACGCGCCACCCAGGACGCCACGCGCCCGGTTTCGCGCACGGCCAGCGAGCCCACCACGACGCGATCGGCGCCGGCCTCGAGCAGCGATTCCACGTCGGCTTCGGCGCGCACGCCGCCGCCGGTTTGCACCTTCAGCGGCGTCTCGGCCTTCAGCCGGCGCAGCAGCGGCGCCAGCGTGTATCCCCCGGCGCGGGCGGCGTCCAGGTCCACCAGGTGCAGCCAGGTGGCACCGTCCCGGGCGTACTGCCGCGCCAGCTCGAAGGGGTCGGCCGGGTAGCGGGTTTCCTGCGCATAGTCTCCCTGGCGCAGGCGCACGACGCGACCGTCGCGCACGTCGATGGCGGGGTAAAGGAGGAAGTCGGACATCACAGGCCCCGCTCGATGAAGTTGGCCAGCAAGCGGGCACCGAAGCCGGCCGAACGCTCCGGGTGGAACTGGGCGCCGGCGACCAGGCCGCACTGCACGAGGGCGGCGAATTCATCGCCGTGTTCGCTGCTGGCGAGGGTGTTGGCGTCGACGGGCGCGGCATAACCGTGCACGAAGTACACCTGGGCGCCGTCGGGAATGCCATCAAGCAGCGGGCTGTCGCCGCGCGGCCGCAGGCGGTTCCAGCCCATGTGCGGAACCCGCAGGCCGGCGGCCGGCTGCATGCGGCGAACGCGGCCGGGCAGCAGGCCCAGGCACTCCACCCCGCCTTCTTCGGACGACTCGAACAGCAGCTGCATGCCCAGGCAGATGCCCAGCAGCGGCTTTTCCAGCGCGCGCAGGGTCGGCACCAGGTCGAGCTCGCGCAGGCGGGCCATGCCGGGCGCGGCGGCGCCGACACCGGGCAGGATCACGCGATCGGCGGCGGCGATGACCTTGGCGTCGCCGCTTACCACCGGCGCCACGCCCAGGCGTTCCAGGGCATAACGCACGGAGCCGAGGTTGGCGCCGCCGGAATCGACCAGCACGACCTTCACAGCACGCCCTTGGTGGTGGGCAGCTCGCGGCCCTCGCGACGCATGGCCTTGCGCAGCGCACGCGCGACTGCCTTGAAGCAGGCCTCGACCTGGTGGTGGCTGTTCTCGCCCTGCACGCGCAGGTGCAGGCTCACACGCGCCTCGTCGGCCAGCGACCGGAAGAAGTGCGGCACCAGTTCGGTCGACAGCCCGCCGACCTCGCTGCGGGCGAAGCTGCCCTCGAAGACGAAGTACGGCCGCCCGGAAAGATCCACCGCCGCACCGGCCAGGGTTTCGTCCATCGGAAGCGTTATCGCACCGCGGCCGACCGAATCGCCATAACGGCCGACGCCGCGTTTGTCCTGCAGGGCTTCGCGCAGGGCCTGACCCAGGGCCAGGGCGCAGTCTTCTACGGTGTGGTGTTCGTCGATGTGCAAGTCACCTTCGCAGCGCAGGTCGAGCGCGAAGCCGCCGTGTTTACCGAGCTGCTCGAGCATGTGGTCGAAAAAGCCCAGGCCGGTGCTGACCTTCGGGTCGGCCGGCTGGTCGAGGTCCACCGCAACGCGGACGCGGGTTTCCTTGGTGTTGCGCTCCACCACCGCAGTGCGGGGCGCGTTGGCCAGCGCGTGGGCGATGCCGGCCCAGGTATCCGGCCCGGGTGCCAGGCGGAATCCACGGCAGCCCAGGTTGCGCGCCAGCTGCAGGTCGGTGTCGCGATCGCCGACCACGGCCGAGTTGGCCAGGTCGATGGAGCGGTCGCGCAGGTAGTCCATCAGCAGGCCCAGTTCGGGCTTGCGGGTGGGTTTGTTCTCGTGTTCGAAGCTCTCGTCCACCAGCACGTCGCGGAAAACGATGCCCTGCGACGCCAGCACCTGGATGACAAGCGCCTGCGGGCCTTCGAACTGTTCGCGCGGGAAGGACGGCGTGCCCAGGCCGTCCTGGTTGGTGACCATGACGAACTGCCAGCCGGCGTCGCGCAGCTGCAGCATGGCCGGGATCACGCCCTCCACGAAACGCACTTTCTCGAAGGCGTCCACCTGGAAGTCGGAGGGCTCTTCGATGATCGTTCCGTCGCGGTCGACGAACAGGATGCGCTGGCCGCTCATGCCGCTGCCCTCCCCGCCCGCAGGGCAGCAAGCACCGCGTCGTTTTCCTCGGCCTTGCCGATGCTGATGCGCAATGCGTCGGCCAGCTGCGGCGAGGCGCGCATGTCGCGCACCACCACGCCAGCCGCCAGCAGGCGGGCGAAGGCCAGCCCGGCGTCCTCGAACCGCGCCAGCAGGTAATTGCCCTGCGAGGCATACACGCGGCGCACGCCCGGACAGGCCGCCAGCTCGACGCGCAGGCGCTCGCGCTCGGCGCGAACGGCCTGCACGTACTGGCGGGTCAATGCCAGCGCCTGCCCGGACAGTCCGGCCAGCGCCAGCTGCACACAGGGCGAAGGCAGCGGATACGGCGCCTGGCAATTGCGCAGCACCTGCACCAGGCCCGCATCGGCCAGCAGGCAACCGATGCGCGCCGCCGCCAGTGCGTGCGCCTTGGACAGCGTGCGCAGCACGGCCAGGTTCGGCTGGACGTCGATGTCGCGGGCCAGCGACGGCTGGTCGCTGAATTCGCCATAGGCTTCGTCCACCACCACCAGCGCGCGCCCGGCCAGTCGCCGCGCCAGATCGAGCAGGTCGCCGGCGGCGACGGCCTGGCCGGTCGGGTTGGCCGGCGAACACACGAACACCAGTTTGGCGCCATGGGCGATGGCGGCGTTGGCCAGGGCGTCGAGATCGCATTCAAAGCCATCGGCGCCGTCGCGCAGCGGCACTTCGACCATGGGCGCGCCCTGCAGGCGCGCGCTGACGGCGTACATGCCGAACACCGGCGGCGCGATCACCACGGCGTCCTTGCCCGGGCGGCACAGGGCGCGCACCAGCAGGTCGATGGCTTCGTCGCTGCCGCGACCCACCAGCACCTGCTCGGCGCGCACACCATAGAGCTCGCCCAGCCTGGCGCGCAGGGCCTCCGGCTGGGGATCGGGGTAACGGTTCGCGCCGAGGCCGCCGTCGGCCGGGTTACGCCAGGCGCTTTCGTTGGCGTTGAGCCAGATGCTGCCGCTGGTGCCGCTGCGGCGCGCCGAGGCGTAACCGGCGAAGGCGCGCAGGTCGTCGCGTACCAGTTCCAGCAGCGGGTTCATGCCGCACCCGCCAGGCGCCGGAGCACCGACTGCGCGTGCGCCTCCAGGCCTTCGGCCCGCGCCATGACCACCGCACAGGGTCCGATGGCGGCCAGCCCTTCCCGGCTGACCTCCTGGAAGCTGATCGTCTTCTGGAAACTGGCCACGCTGACGCCACTCCAAGCGCGGGCGGCGCCATTGGTCGGCAGCACGTGGTTGGTGCCCGAGCAATAGTCGCCCAGGCCCTCGGGCGCGTAGTCGCCCAAGAACACCGAGCCGGCACTTTGCACTTTCTCCAGCCAGGCACGGGGTTCGCGCAGGGCCAGGATCAGGTGTTCCGGCGCGTAGTCGTTCGAGAGCGAGAAGGCATCGTCAAGATTGTCGACCAGGACCAGGCGGGCGTGCTGCAGGGCACTCTCGGCGATGTCCCGGCGCGGCAGGCCGGCCAGCTGGCGACGGACCTCGAGCCCGACCGCGTCGAGCAGGGCCGGCGAATCAGTGGCCAGGATGACCTGCGAATCCGGGCCGTGTTCGGCCTGGGACAGCAGGTCGGCAGCCACGTGTTCCGGCAGCGCGCCGGCGTCGGCGATCACCAGGACTTCTGACGGGCCGGCGGGCATGTCGATCGCCGGGCCGCCAGCCATCATGGCGGCGAACTGCTTGGCGGCCGTGACGTAGCGATTGCCCGGGCCGAACAGCTTGTCGCAGCGCGGCACGCTGTCGGTGCCCAGGGCCATGGCGGCGATCGCCTGGGCGCCGCCGAGCTTGAACACCTGGCCGATGCCGCACAGCTTCGCGGCCACCAGCACCGCCGGGTCGGCCCGGCCGTCGGCGCGCGGCGGCGTGCACAGCACCACCTGCGGGCAGCCCGCCAACGACGCCGGCACGCCCAGCATCAGCGCGGTGGACGGCAGCGGCGCCGAGCCCGCGGGCACGTACAGGCCAACGCGCGCGATCGGCCGCAGCATGCGTCCGCAGGAAACCCCCGGCGCGGTCTCCACTTCAAACCCCTTGCCCATGCCGGCGCTGTGCCAGGCCTTCAGGCGGCCGATGGCATCGCGCATCGCCGTACGCAGCGCCGGGTCGAGCCCGGCTTCGGCCTCGGCGAACTCGGCCTCGCTGACCGCGAAGTCGGCGATCTCGACATTGTCGAAGCGCCGGGTCAGCGCGCGCAGCGCACCGTCGCCGTCGGCGCGCACCTGGTTGAAGATGCGGCGAACGGCCGCCTCCAGGTCGTCCTGCTCGCCGCCGCCGGGGCGCTCGAGCGCGCGGGCGCGCGCTTGTGGATCCAGGGCCGTCCAGTCCAGTCGTTTCATTGCAGCATCTGCTCCACCGGCAGCACCAGCAGGCCCGTGGCCCCGGCGCGTTTCATGTCTTCCAGTCGCTGCCAGGTCATGGCGCTGCGGCACAGGGCCTGCAGGGCCACCTGGTCGCGCTGGCCTTCGATGGCCATCACGGTGGGCGGTTCGGCGTCGGGCAGCAGTTTGAGCAGGCCCGGCACGGCCTCGCGCGCGGCCTGGAACAGCACCAGTTTGCTGGCTCGCACGCTCAAGACCGCGTCAAGGCGGCGCAGCAGCATCGCCGCCAGCTCCGCGCGCGCGTCGCCAAACGGCTGCGCGGGTGCGGCCAGCACCGCCTGGCTTTCGAACACGATGGCGGCTTCCTTGAGCTGGTTGGCCATGAGCGTGGCGCCGGTGGACACCAGGTCGCAGATGGCTTCGGCCTTGCCCAGGCGCGGGGCGATTTCGACCGAGCCAGACAGCACCACGGGGTCGGCCTGCACGCCCTGCCCCTGCAGCCAGCGCGCCAGCAGCTGGGGATAGCTGGTGGCGATGCGCAGGCCGGCCAGGCGTTCGGGGCCCGGCCATTGCCACTCGTTGGGCACCGCCACCGACAGGCGGCAGCGGCCAAAACCCAGGTCGCGGATGGCCCGGTAGGCCTCGGGCTGGCCACTGGCGGCACGCTCGAGCGCCTGCTCTTCAAGTACGTTCTGGCCGACCACGCCCAGGTCGCAGGTCCCTTCGGCGATCAGGCCGGGGATGTCGTCGTCACGCACCAGCAGCAGGTCGATGGGCAGCGATTCGCCATAGCAGAACAGGCGGTCGCGGCTTTCCCGGAACGCCAGGCCGGCCCGCGCGAGCAGGTCGCGGGCAGGATCGGACAGGCGGCCGGATTTCTGGATGGCAATGCGCAGTCGGTCGTGCGTCCTCATGACGCCTCCGTTTACTTGAAAGGGAAATTCAGTGCGCCGCGTCGTGCGGCAGGTTTTGTTCGTGACGTTCCGCGGCCAGGCGGTAGCCGCCGGCGCCGCGTTCAAGGCAACGCGCGACGCGGCCGATGGTGGTGACGCTGACGCCGGTGCGGTCGTGGATTTCCCGGTAGGGCACGCCCTGCTGCAGCAGCGGGATGACCCGCCAGCGGTCGCACAGGGCCTCGAGCTCGGCGGGGGTGCACAGGTCGTCCAGGAAGGCGCGCAGTTCCGCCGGCTCGCGCAGGCTGAGCAGGGCGCCGACCAGGGCGTCCAGGTCGGCGTCGTCGGGGCGGGTGGCGGGGTCGCGGCGTTTCATGGTCGGGCTAATGTAATAACGCGCTATTACATTGTCAAGAAGGAAAACGAGACCCTTTCGGCTGGTCATCCCCTCCCCCGGGGACTAAAGTGGCCCGGACTCGGGGGAATTCAGCCGCTATGCGTCTAATTACGGTGTTCCTGGCGCTGCTGCTGGCCGCCGCGGCCTCCCCGGCCCGGGCCCAGCCTGCCCTGCTGGATGAGAACACCGACCTCGTCCGGCTGACGCCGCACCTGGTCTATGCCGTTGACCCGGATGGCCGCGCCGACGCCGCCGCCATGTTCGCCCGCGCCGGGCGCGGCGAATTCGAACCCCTGCCCGACGGCAGCAGCACCTTTGGTTTCACCGGAGGCGCTTACTGGTTCCACGCCGAGCTCTTCAACAGCCACGCCAGCCTGCAGCGCTGGCTGCTGGTGCTGCACTACCCGCTGCTCGACAACGTCGACCTGTACCTGCGCTACCCCAACGGCCGGGTCGAGCACATGGCGTCGGGCGACAGCCTGCCGTTCTCGGCCCGCAGCATCCGCTACCGGCACCCCAACTTCTGGCTCGACCTGCCCCAGCGCAGCCGCGTGGAAGTGATGGTGCGCGTATCCAGCCGAAGCTCGCTGCAGGTCCCGCTGGTGCTCTACACGCCGACCGCCTTCGCCGAGATGGAGCGCGACTCGCAGTTCGGCATCGGCCTTTTCTACGGCATCCTGGTGGCGCTGTTCTTCTACAACCTGGTGCTGTGGCTGTCGCTGCGTGACGCCAGCCATTTCTGGTACATGTTCCACGTCGCCGGCTTCGGCCTGGTCATGCTGTGCCTGAATGGCCTGTCCTTCGAATACCTGTGGCCGAACTCCCCCTGGCTGGCCAACCATTCGATACCACTTTCCATGGCGATCTCGCAGGTCGCCATGCACCAGTTCTGCCGGGTGTTCCTGGAACTGCGCGACCGCCTGCCCTGGGCCAACCGCGCCTCGCTGGCCATCATCGCCTTCTACGTGCTGATGGGCCTGGGTTCGTTGGTGCTCGAATACCGCACCGTGGTCCTGCCGATGACCCTGGCCGTGTTCCCGGGCGCCATGTTCATCCTGGTGCTGACCTTCATCTCCATCCGCCGCGGCTACGCACCGGCCAAGATCTTCCTGATGGCCTGGGGAAGCCTGCTGCTGGGTACGGCGCTGTATGCCTCGGTGTCGTTCGGCCTGCTGCAGAAGGGCTTCTTCACCGAATACGGCATCCAGATCGGCTCGGCGCTGGAAATGATCCTGCTGTCCTTCGCCCTGGCCTACCGCTACGCGCGCCTGCGCAGCGAAAACGAAACCCTGGTGCGCGAACACAACGAGCAGCTTGAACGCCACGTCGCCCGCCGGACCTCCGAGTTGAGCACCGCGCTCGAACAACTGGCCGAGGCCAACCAGCGCCTGCGCGAATCGAACCGGCGCGACGCCCTCACCGGCCTGTTCAACCGGCGGCATTTCCGCGACGTTTTCGAGCACCAGATGCACCATGCCGCCGAACACCGCCAGGCGCTGGGCGTCCTGCTGATCGACCTGGACCACTTCAAGCGCGTCAACGACACCTACGGCCACCTCGCCGGCGACGAGTGCCTGCGCTGGCTGGGCCGCTGCCTGGGCGACACGCTGTCGGTGCACGGCGCGGTGACCGCGCGCTTTGGCGGCGAGGAGTTCGTGGCGGTGATCCCCGACATGCAGGGCGACCGCCTGCTGCACCTGGCCGAACAGCTGCGCGTGCGCATCTGCAGCGAACCCGTGCGCTACGCCGGCAGCAACATCGGCATCAGCGCCAGCATCGGCGCCTTCGTGCTGCACCCGGGCACCGGCATCGGCGTGGACGAGGCCCTGCACCGTGCCGACGACGCCCTGTACGCCGCCAAGGACCGCGGCCGCAACTGCGTGCACGCGGCCGAGGACGTCACGACCTAGGAAATTCCCGAGCGCCCCGTTACAGGAGCGAGTGGCGCGCCGCCGAGAGCAGCTTGCCCTGCTTCACCAACTGAACCGCCGTCGCCACATCGCCATCCATCGCCCGGTCACGCGGCATGAAGGGGATGGCATCGCGCAGCGCGGCCCAGGCGGCGCGCACGGCGACACCGGGTTCGAACTCGGCCGATTCGGCCAACTCGCGGCGCAGGCCTTCGACTTCTTCCAGGAACGGCGCGCGGTCGGCGTGCCCGGGCAAGGGCGCGCCCTGCACCTTGGTCGCAAGCCCTTCGGCGTCTGAGGCGCGCGCCAGGGCGCGGGCGGCGTTGATCATGTCGCGGCGATAGTCCAGGGCCTGGGCGGCGGTGTAGAGCTCCAGCGCCAGCACGTGGGCAAGGTCTTCCACCATCTCCAGCACGTGCCGGCCTTCGTTGGCACCCATGGACACGTGGTCCTCGGCGTTGGCCGAGGTCGGGATGGAATACACGCTGGCCGGGTGTGCCCGGCTGGCCAGGTCGTTCACCAGCGCGGCGGCGGTGTACTGCACGATCATGAAGCCGCTTTCGGTGCCGTCCTCGTTGCCGATCAGGAAGGCCGGCAGGCCGTCGTTGGTGGCCGGGTCGACCAGCTTGTTGAGTCGGCGCTCGGAAATCGATGCGAGCACCGGGATGGCGGCCTTGAGATAGCTCATGGCCAGCGCCAGCGGCATGCCGTGGAAGTGGCCGGCGGAAACCACCTGGTCCTCGATTTCCTTCGCGCCTTCCAGGCCCGGGAACAGCAGCGGGTTGTCGGTGACGGCATTGAGCTCGATGTCGACCACGCGCTTGGCCTGTTCGAGCGCATCACGCACGGCGCCGTGCACCTGCGGGATGCAGCGCAGGGAGTAGCTGTCCTGGGGCTGGTGTTTCTTGCCGCCGCGGAAAGGCCGGAAGCGCTGGTAGAACCGTTCGCGGCCGTGGCGCTGGGTCAGCGGCACCCAGTCCCAGCCGATGTCGAAACTCAGGGCCTGCTGCTCCGGATCGGACCAGCTTTCGGGCAACCAGGAGCGGAATTTCGGCACCAGGTGGTAGGCGATGTCCGAGAGCGTGGAGCCGGCCAGCAGGCGGCGCAGCTGGTGCGCCACGTGCACCTGACCCGGATGCGGGCGCAGCGCGTGCACGTGCGGGTCGAAGGCGCGCAGGCGACCGGCGAAGGCGTCGAGCGTCATCGCCGCGGCCAGGTCGGCGGTGTCGAGCAGGTCTTCGAGTTTTTCGATCGCCAGCACGGCGGTGGCCAGCATCTGGGCGGTGCCGTTGTTCAGTGCCAGGCCTTCCTTGTGCGACAGCTTCACCGGCGCCAGGCCGGCGCGGGCCAGGGCCTCGGCGCCGGGAATACGTTCACCGTCGTAGAAGGCCTCGCCGCCACCGAGCAGCACGATCGCCAGGTGCGACAGCGGCGCCAGGTCGCCGCTGGCGCCGACGCTGCCCTTGCGCGGCACCACCGGCACGATGCCGGCGTTGAGCATCGCGGCCAGGGCCTCGAGCACCTGCGGGCGGATGCCCGAGTGGCCCATCATCAGGGTGTTGATGCGGATCGCCAGCATGGCGCGCACCACGTCGGGCGCGAAGGGTTCGCCCACGCAAACGGCGTGGGTGACGATGAGGTTGCGCTGCAGCTCCTCGAGCACGGTTTCGTCGGTCTCGGCGGCGCCCGGCATGCCGTGGCGCACGCGGCGCGAACCCAGCAGCTTGTCGGCGTTGGAACCAAAGCCGGTGGAGACGCCGTAGATCGGTTCCTGCTTCTTGACCTGGTCGGCCAGGAAGTCAGCGGCGCGTTGCACCGCCTGCATCTGCCCGGCATCGAGGGTGACCGGCGCGCCGTGGGCGATTTCGGCGACCTGGGCGCGGTTGAGGCTGCGGCCGTCGAGGGTGATCGGCTTCATGTCAGACGCCTCCCATGGCGCGCTGTTGTTCGATTTCCACGCGCAGGGTCTTGGCCAGGTCGTCGCGGGCGACCTCGAACTGCTCCTTGGCGCGCAGGTCCTTGACCGTGACCACGTTGCGCGCGGCCTCGTCTTCGCCGTACAGCACCACGAAGCGGATGCCGGCCTTGTCGGCGTACTGGAACTGCTTGGCCAGCTTCTTGCCTTCCATCTGTACTTCGGCATTGATGCCGGCGCCGCGCAGCTGGCGGGCGATGTCGAGCGAATCGGCCAGGCGCACTTCGTCCATCAGGCCGACCATGACGTCCACCGAACTTTCCGCGGTGGACAGGATGCCGGCCTCGCGCAGCTGGAAGAACAGGCGCGTGGCGCCGATGGAGATACCCACGCCCGGCAGCCTGGACTTGGTGTAGTGGCTGGCCAGGTTTTCGTAGCGTCCGCCCGAACAGACCGAGCCGATCTGCGGATGGTCGTCTAGCGTGGTCTCGTAGACGGTGCCGGTGTAGTAATCGAGGCCGCGGGCAATGGAGAAGTTGACCGCGTAGTCGGTGTCCGGCACGCCCTGGGCCTTGAGAAGCTCGATGACCTCGCGCAGCTCGGCCACGCCCTCGGCCAGGGTGGCATTGCCGGTGCCCAGCGCGTCCAGGCGCGCCAGGGCATCGTCGTGCGAGCTCGAACGCACCTGCACGAAGGCCATGATCCTGTCTGCGACCTCGTCGGCCAGGCCGAAATCCGGACCCGTGAGCGTCGCGCGCACCGCGTCGGCGCCGCGCTTGTCGAGCTTGTCGATCTCGCGCAGCACCAGGGCCTGGCGCTCGCCCTCGGCGATGCCCAGGCTTTCGAAGAAGCCGCGCAGCAGCTTGCGGTTGTTCAATTGGATGGTGAAATCACCCACGCCCAGCTCGGAGAAAACGGCGTGGATGACGGCCGGCATCTCGGCGTCGTGGCGCACGCTGAGCGCGTCCTTTCCGATGACGTCGATGTCGCACTGGTAGAACTCGCGGAAGCGGCCGCGCTGGGCGCGTTCACCGCGGTATACGCGCTGGATCTGGTAACGCCGGAACGGGAAGGCCAGGTCGTGTTCGTGCTGGGCCACGTAGCGGGCAAGCGGCACGGTCAGGTCAAAGCGCAGGGCCAGCTCGGGCTGGCCTCCCCCGCTTTCGGCGGCATTGCTGAGGGCGCCGGTGGACTGCACGAAATACACCTGCCGCTCGGTTTCGCCGCCGGTCTTGGTCAGCAGCACTTCGGACAGCTCGAACACCGGCGTTTCCACCGGCAGGAAGCCGAAGCGTTCGTAGTTGCGGCGGATGACGTCCAGCATGCGCTGGAAGGCAATCTGGTCACGGGGCAGCAGCTCCATGACCCCGGGCGTGGTGCGGGGCTTGATCAAGGCGGGCGACTCCAGGGCGAACCCCCGCATTCTAGCGGCTGCGGCCGTCGGGGCGCGTCCCCGGGCTGCCGCCCGGCACGCCGGGCTTGCCCAAAGCGGCCCGAGTCCCTAGAATTGCCGGCTCGATCCCTCGGGGTGTAGCTCAGCCTGGTAGAGCGCTACGTTCGGGACGTAGAAGTCGCAGGTTCAAATCCTGTCTCCCCGACCATCGATCGCAAAAAGGGCTGCCCGCAGGCAGCCCCTTTTTTTTGCCCGGCGCCCTGCCCCGGGGCTGCGCCGGATCAGAACTCCCAGACGCCCTCGACCCTCACGTAGCGGTAGCGGTAGCCCGCGCCCTGGCTGGCGTTGTTGCCCGGCGCGTCGGAGTAACCGGCGGTGGCCCTCAGGAAGTGGCCTCCGGTCTTCGGGGTCTGGAAATCCAGCTCCAGCAGCCGCGAAGGCTGGCTGCCAAGGCCGGTGAAGTCCTGGCGGCCGTAGCCGGCCGTGGCCCGCAGCTGGTAGCCGTCGCCGAAGAACCGGCGCATGGACACCACGCCCAGGGCCTGGCGGTAGCGGCCGGGCGCGAAGTAGTCGGCTTCGTTCGGGTCGCTGTCGTTGAACTGGCGCAGGCGCAGCTGCAAGCTGATGCCCTGCTCCGGCGCCACCGCGTAGATCAGGTTGGCGCGCAGGTGCCGGCGCAGGTTGTCGCCGCCGAAGTCCTGCAGGCCGACCAGGCCCGTTGCGGTCCAGCGTTCGGACAGCGGCAGGTCGATGGCCGCGCCGGCAAAGCTGTGGACCAGGCCCCGTTCAACGCCCTGGCGGGTTTCGAGCACGTCGCGCTCGAGGAAAAATTCCTTGCGGCGCTTGTCGGTGCTGTACACGCTGGCGCTGCCCAGCAGGTCGTCGCCGTTGCTGCCGGCCTCGCCCATCCAGCGCCAGCCGCCTTCACCGCCGGCGGCACGCAGGAAGACGCGTTCTTCCTCGTGGCTCCAGCCATCGCCCGAATAGCGCGCGTGTTCCACCCGCATGCCCCACCAGTGTTCGATGTCCCGGCGCGAGAAGTCCCAGCCCAGCGAAGCGCGCTGCACGTCATTGCCATCGGAGTCGGAGGAAACGAAGCCCTCGGCCCGAAGCGCCGGGTCCGACGCCTGCACCATCGCCGGAAACGAGGCCAGCAGGGCCGCCGCCAGCACCATGTGGACGCCGCCGCTCATTTGGTGCCCCAGGTCTTGCGCAGGCGCAGCAGTTCGGCCGCATAGCCCAGGACGCAGACTGGCTGCAGAATGGCCGTGTAGAGCAGCGAGTAGACCAGGAAGCCACGGATGTTGCGGCGCACGCTCATACCCTGGCCGTTCAACATGCGGCGCTGGACGCGGAAGATGATGGCGTTCCAGATCGCCGCCAGCGGCAGGACCAGCAGGGTCATGATGCCGACGATCCAGTAGTAGCCGAAGAACGCCGCCACCACGCCCGGGATGAAGACCAGCGTATAGACCAGGTCCATCGGGACGAACAGCAGGTTCCACCAGATGAACAGGGTGCTCAGGCGCCGCTTGAACAGGAGCCGGCCATGGCGCGCGAACGCCTCCATCAGCCCGCGTGACCAGCGCTGGCGCTGGCGGGAGAACTGGCCCAGGCGATCGGGCACCTTGGTGAACAGGCAGGCCTCCTCGCAGTAGCCCAGGCGAGCACCGGTCTCGAGCAGCGCCCAGGAGACGACGATGTCTTCGCCCACGCATTCGGGCCAACCGCCCACCTGCTCCAGCGCGGGCCGCGAATACAGGGAGAAGGCGCCCTGCGCGACCAGGGTGCCGTGGTACATGCTCTGCATGCGCTTGACGGCCGCGATGCCGTGGAAATAATCCCATTCCTGCGCCCGGGTCAGCCAGTTCCGGCGGGAGTTGCGCACCAAAACGGCGCCGGCCACCGCCACGGTGTTGGGCGGGTCGGACAGGAAACGTTCGACCAGCTTGCGGATGGCGTCGGCGCGCAGGTAGGAATCGCCGTCAACGGTGATCACCAGCGCCTCGGAGGTTTGTGCCAGCCCGTGGTTGAGGGCGCGGGCCTTGCCGCCGTTGCACGGCATCGCGATGACCCGCATTTCCACCGAAGGCTGGGCCAGGTGCCGGGTCTCGGCCCGTGCCAGGGCCAGGGTGTCGTCGGTGGATCCGTCGTCGATCAGGGTGACGCGGATGAGCCCGGGGTAGTCCTGCGCGGCCAGGCTGGCCAGCGTATCGGCGATGTTGTCGCGTTCGTTGTAGCAGGCCACCAGGACGTCCACCTTGGGGTAGTGGAGCACGAGGCGTCGTTTGGGGCGGCGGTCGCTGAGGATCGAACCGACCAGGAAGGCATTCATGAAGCCGGGCACGTAGGCGATGAAGCCGATCGCGACCAGCGCCAGCGGCAGTCCCGCCAGGCGACTGAGCTCGCGCAACCAGGGAAGGGACAGCCAGACGCTGGCGGCCATCCATGCCAGGGCCAGCACCAGCACCAGGGCGAACTTGGTGGGCACCGACAGATAGAGGCCTTGGCGCCGGGGCCGCGCGATCGAATCGTCGGCCAGCAGCATGTCGCCGGCGTCGCCCTCCAGAGGGGCGGGCGCCTGGGATTGATCCAACATTGAGAGTTCCCCAAAAACGTCGTCAAAACAGAAGCAATTTCCGTGCCAACCCGGATTGCTCGAAATGCGCGAGGAAATGGCCGGCACGCCTGCGTTCGCGGGAGCCGGGCGGGGGCAGCCGGGTCAAAATGTGACGCGTTTGGCAAAGTCCGACCCGGCACCGGCGGCCACGGGGTTGGTTACACTCGCCCGATTGGTCGCTGGGGGAAGCGAATGAGTTGGATCCTGGGGTTTGTTGGGGCGCTGCTGGGTGCGCTGATTGCTGACGAGAGCCGGATGTTCTTCGGCTTCCTGGCCGGAGCAGGCCTGGGCCTGCTGACAGGCGGCCTGCTGAGGCTGCGCCGCCGGGTCGGCGCGCTCGAGCAGCAGGTGCTCGCGCTGCGCGGCCAGGCGGCCTCAACGGCGGCCCCGGCCCGGCCCGCGCCGATGCCCGAGGCGGACGTGGGCGCCCCGGGCCTGCGCCCCGAAGTGGACGCACCGTCCCCGGCGCCGCAGCCGCCGCCGGTTCCCGCCCAGCCCGAGCCGGCCGCTGTCCGCCCCGTCGCCGCCACCGCCCCCGCGCCGCGCATCGAGGCCCCGGCAGAGCCCGCCGAACCGGCCGAACCCGACCCCGTCACGCGCGCCCTGCTCGCCGCCAAGGCCTGGCTGTTCGAAGGCAACGTGCCGGTCAAGCTGGGCGTACTGGTTCTGATGTTCGGCGTTGCCGCCGCCATCAAGTACGCCGCCGACGCCGGCTGGCTGGTGGTGCCGATCGAACTGCGGCTGGCCGGCATCGCCGCCGCCGCCATCGCCCTGCTGGTCTGGGGCCTGCGCAGCACCGCCGAGCGGCCCGCCTTCGGGCTCAGCCTGCAGGGCGGCGCCATCGGCATCCTGCTGCTGGTGGTGTTCGCGGCCTTCCGCAACTACCACGTGCTGTCGGCCATGCCGGCCTTCGTGCTGGTGGTGATCCTGGTCGCCGGCGCCAGCGTGCTGGCGGTGAAGCAGGATGCCCCCGCGCTGGCCGTGCTGGGTTTCATCGGCGGTTACCTGGCGCCGGTGCTGCTCTCCACCGGCAGTGGCAACCACGTCGCGCTCTTCAGCTATTACGCGGTGCTCAACGCCGCCGTGTTCGCCATCGCCTGGAAGAAACCCTGGCGGGCGCTGAACCTGGTGGGTTTCGTCTTCACCTTCGCCATCGGCGGCATCTGGGGCGCGAAGTATTACCGGCCGGAGTTGTTCGCCACGGTCGAACCCTTCCTGGTGCTGTTCTTCCTGTTCTATATCGCCATCCCGGTGCTCTACGCGCTGGCCGGGCGCCAGAAGAACGGCAAGGTCGACGGCACCCTGCTGTTCGGCACGCCGCTGCTGGCTTTCCCGATGCAGGTGGGCCTGCTGGAAGGCGACCGCTTCGGGCTGGCCACCAGCGCGGTGGTGGTGGCCGCGATCTTCGCCGGGCTGGCGCTCTGGGCCACGCGCAATGCCCGCCTGCGTGACCTGGCGCAGAGCGCCGCGGGCATGGGCGTGGTGTTCGCCACGCTGGCGATCCCGCTGGCTCTCGATGCCCGCTGGACGTCCGCCGCCTGGGCACTGCAGGGCCTGGGCATGGTCTGGCTGGGCCTGCGCCAGGGCCGCCGCCTGACCCGGTGGTCGGGCCTGGTGCTGCTGGTGCTGGCGAGCGGCGCCTGGTTCATCAGCCTGTTCGAGTGGAACCTGGAGTGGGAAGACCGCTTCGTGATCAACGGCCACGCCATGAACCTGGGCCTGCTGGCCCTGGGCTGGCTGGGCGCGTCGTTCTTCTACATGCGCGCTGGCGCGTCGCGGGTGCTGCAGATCGTGCTGTTCCTGGTCGGCCTGGGCTTCTGGGTGGTGCTTGGCGTGCGCGAGATCGAAGTCAACCTGTCGCCGCGCTTCGACGCCCTGTATTACGCCGGCTTCTGCCTGCTGACCGCGGCGCTGGCCGCGGCCCTGCGCAAGCCGATGGTGTGGCCGCGCCTGTCGTGGCCGGTGGCGGCTTCGGTGATGCTGCTGCTGCCCCTGTCGCTGGTTTCGCAGGACCACTGGGACACGACGATGTTCGACTGGCCGCTGCTGCTGTGGTGGCCACTGCTGGCCGGCGCACTGGTGACGCTGCGCGCACTGCGCACGCCACGCTCGCTGGGGCTGGTCTTCGCCCACCTCGCCTGGCTCGGCACCGTCGCGTTGGCGGGTGGCATCACCCTGATGCGCGTGCTGCATGACCGGGCCGGCCTGGCCGATGGCTGGCTGCTGCCGGCAGTGCTGGCGCCGCTGGCGGTGCTGTTCGTCCTGACCTGGAAGCGGCCGGACATCGGCGCCTGGCCGGTGGCGGGCGAGTTCCCACGCTGGCGCACGGCCTGGCTTGCCATCGCCGGCTTCGGACTGGCGATGGGCTGGCTCTTCGGCCACTTCCTGCCCGGCGACGCGCGACCCTTGGTCTGGCTGCCGGTGCTGAATCCGCTGGAGCTGTTCCTGCTGCTGGGCCTTGCCGTCGCCGCGCAGTTCCTGCGCTCACTCAGCAATCCGCACCGCCTGGGCTGGCTGGCCTGGGCCGGCGCGGCGCTGTTCACGCTGTCCATGGGCGTGCTGCGTGCCTGCCACCAGCTGGCCGACCTGCCCTGGTCGCCCGTGCTCCTGGGCGAAACCCTGGCCCAGGCCAGCCTGACCGTGGCCTGGTGCCTGGCCGGCGTGACCGTCTGGATCCTGGGCTCGCGCCGCGGCGACCGCGCGCTGTGGTGGCTGGGTGCCGGCCTGCTCGGCGTGGTGCTATTGAAGCTGCTGGTCGTTGATCGCCAGTTCGTCGGCAATATCGCCGGCATCGTCTCCTTTGTGGTCGTGGGCCTGCTGCTGATCGTGGTTGGCCGCATTGCCCCCACCCCACCCCGTCGTTCGGAGTAACCGCATGCGTGCTTCCTTCCTGCTAACCGCCGCCCTGGCCACCGTGCTGGCCGGTCCCGCCCCGGCGGCGACGCTTCAGGACTACGCCTGGCAGTGGCCGATCCAGACCGAAGGCGACGGTGCGGCGCACGTGCTGGAGCTCGACGCCGAGGTGCTGCAATACGTCACCCGCGGCGACCTGCGCGACCTGGCCGTATTCAACGCCGACGGCGAGCCTGTGCCCTTCGCGCCCTGGCCACCCAAGGCGCGGGACGAGGAAGCGCTGGACACCATTCCGTGGCTGCGCGTGCCCCTGCCCGCCCCCGGCCAGCCCGAAAGCCTGGCCCTGCGCCTGGAGCGCGACGCCGACGGCACGCTGCGTGGCCTGGACCTGCGCACCACCGACGACACCCTGCCGCCCGCCGAAGGCCATGACCTGCTGCTCGACCGCGGCGAAGACCCGCCGGCCGTTTCCGTGCTGCACGTCGAGCTGGCGGAGGCCGCCGAATTGCCGGTGAACCTGCGCGTGCGCATCAGCGCCTCGGACGACCTGGCCGACTGGCAGCGCATTGGCGCAGGGCTGCCGCTGGTGGCCCTGGACGACAACGGCCTGCGCATCGAGCGCCTGCAGCTGGCGTTCCCGCCGACGCGCGCGCGCTACCTGCGCCTGGCCATCGAAGGGGATGGCAGCTGGCCGTTGCTGGCCGCGCTCAAGGGCGAACGCCGCGTGGATGCCGGCGACGGCCGCGAGTGGCTGCAGCTCGAGTTGACCGGAACCAACGCCGGCGAAGAAGCCGGTGTTTACGACTTCAGCACCCCGGGCCCGATCGCCGTCGAACGCGTGGACCTGACCCTGGCCGACGCCAACTCCGTGGCCGCCGCCCAGGTCGGCGCCAGGAATCCCGGCGAAGACTGGTGGCGCCCCGTCGCCAACTTCGCCGCCTTTCGACTGGGTAGTGGCGAGGACGAAGTCCGCCACATCCCGCCCAGCATCCAGCCCCGCCGCGACCGCGAATGGCGCCTGACCACCCAGCCCGCGCTCGGCAAGGCGCCGAAACTGCTGCTGAGCTACCGTCCCGAACGTTTCGTGCTGCTGGCCCAGGGCCCGGCTCCCTATACCCTGGTCGCCGGCAGCGTGCGGGCCGAACGCGAGGATTACCCGGTCAAGGCCGCGCTTGAGGCCTCGAGCGCGCCGCCCAAACCCGCGACGCTGGGCCCGAAGATGGAAGCCGGCGGCGAGCAGGCGCTGGCGCCCAAGCGGGGCGAGGACTGGCAGCGCTGGCTGTTGTGGGCGGTGTTGGCGGTGGGTGCTGCCCTGGTCCTGGCCGTGTCCCTGAAGGTGCTGCGGCACCCCAAGAACGGCTAGGCGGCCGACTTTCCCCGGAAGCGACGTTGCTCTCGTGAAGGGGCTCACCGAGCCCCGGCGGGGCCCGCCCCGCCTTCTTGGAGAAACCTTATGACGCAGTACCTGATCGAGCGTGAGATCGCCGGTGCGGGAGCCATGGACGAACATGCGCTCCGCGATGCCGCCAAACACTCCAACGCCGTGCTGGCTCAGATGAGCCCCGACATCCAGTGGGTCCACAGCTACGTGGCCGGCGACAAGATCTACTGCGTCTACAACGCCCCGAGCGAACAGCTGATCCGCGAGCACGCGGAAAAGTCGGGCTTCCCGGCGAACAGGATCACGCCCGTGAGCGCGATCATCGACCCGACCACCGGCATGGGATAAGCCGGTCGATTGCGTAGCAGGTACCGGGAGACCCCCTGCGGCGTGCCGCTGACCAAGGAGTGAACCTCTCCCGTCAGCGTGGCGCAGTAGCCGCTTGCGCTCCGCCGGAACGTGGGGTGGTGGCTTCAGGCAGAGGGCTGGATAGCCAGCAGGCGCTGCTTCAGCGCAGCCAACTGCAATGCCCCTGCCCCACCCGGCGACACCCGCGCATCCAGGCTCGCCTGCGGATCCGCTCCGGCCCTGGGCAAGGGCTCGGCGGCCGCCTGCTTGTAGGCCTCACGGAACGGCAGGCCGGCCACCGCCAACTCGACCGCCTTGTCGGTGGCATACATGCCCGCGTCGAAGGCACCGGCAAGCCGGTCGGCTTTCCACGCCATGCCACGCAGCAAGTCCGGCAGCAGCGCCATCGCTCCCAGGCCACGCCCGAAGGCATGGAACAACGCCCCCTTGGTGAACTGCAGGTCGCGGTGGTAACCACTGGGCAAGGACAGCAGCTGTTCCAGCTCGGTGCGGCTGGCGGCGATGCTGGCGTAGGTCGCCCGCAGCAGTTCCACCAGGTCCGGATTGCGCTTGTTGGGCATGATCGAACTGCCGGTGGTGTACTGCGCCGGCAGGCTGACGAAGCCGAACTCGGCGGTGGTGAACAGGCTCAGGTCCCAGGCCAGCCGGCGCAGGTCCAGGGCCGCTGCACCCAGGGCGTCGACGGCGGCGATCTCGAACTTGCCGCGGCTGAGCTGGGCGTAGATCGGGCTGACCTGCATGCGGGCGAAGCCCAGTTCCTTCGTACTGCCCTCGCGGTCCAGCGGCAGGTTGACGCCGTAGCCGGCGGCGGTGCCCAGGGGGTTGCCGTCGATCCAGTCGTGGGCCTGCCCGGCGCGCACGGCGTTGTCGATGAAAGCTTCGGCGAAGCCGGCCCACCACATGGCGGTGGACGACACCACGGCGCGCTGCAGGTGGGTGTAGCCGGGCATCGGGATGGTGTCGGCCTCGGCGCGCTGCAGGCAGACTTCGGCGGTTTCGCGGCACAGGGCCTGCAATTCAAGCAGCTTGCGCTTGAGCCACAGGCGCGTGGCCACCAGTACCTGGTCGTTGCGGCTGCGGCCGGTGTGGATCTTGCGGCCGGTATCGCCGAGCCGTTCGATCAAGCGTGATTCGATGGCCGAATGGCAATCCTCGAAGCGGTCGTCGAGCACGAAGGCGCCGGACTTCAGGTCTTCCGACAGGGCGTCGAGCTCGCGGCAGAGATCATCACGTTCCGAAGAAGTCAGGATGCCGATGCGCGCCAACCCGCGGGCGTGCGCGGCCGAGGCGGTGATGTCGTCCTGGATGAACTCGCGGTCCAGCACCACGTCGTCGCCGGCCAGGAAGGCCTGGATGCGTGGGTCCACTTGCACGCCGGGTTTTTGCCACAGCAGGTCGCTCATGTCGGGATTCCCATGGTTTCGGGCAGGCCGAAGGCCAGGTTGAGGTTTTGCAGGGCCTGGGTGGCGGCCCCCTTGAGGAGGTTGTCCAGCGTGGACACCACCACCAGTCGCCGGCCGTCGGCCGACAGCGTGAAGCCGCCAACCTCGGCGCCGTGGCGGCCGGCGATACGGCTGACCCACGGTGCCTCGTCCAGCACAGTCACCAGCGGCTCGCCGGCGTAGGCGTCGCGGTAGCGCTGCGTTACGTCGTCGAGACTGAAGGCGCGCTCCAGGTGCAGGTTGGCGGTCAGGGTGATGCCGCGGAAATGTGGCGCCACGTGCGGCATGAACTCCACCGCGTGGCCCAGCTGGCGGGTCACTTCGCGTTCGTGGATGTGGTTCACCAAGGCATAGGGCATCAGGTTGTCGCGCAGCTTTTCCGGGTTGTTCTTGTCCGACGCACTGGTGCCGGCACCGGAATACCCCGAGACGCCGAAACACTGCACCGGCCCGGCCAGCACGTCGCGCATCGGCGCCACGGCCAGCTGCATCGCGGTGGCGTAGCAGCCGGGGTTGCTGATGCGGCGGGCGCCATCGGCATGGTGGCGGGTGAGCTCGGGCAGGCCGTAGTGCCAGCTGTCGTCGAAGCGGAAATCCGCGGAGAGGTCCACCACCACCGGGGCCTTGCCGGCCGTGTCCAGGGCGGCGGTGAAGGCGGCGGCCATGCCGTTGGGCAGCGCCAGCACCAGGGCATCGACGCCCTGCCCGGCCACGGCCGCGGGGCCCAGGTTGGTGTAATGCAGGTCGCCGGTGTACGCGGCTTCGTGATCGGCCAGGCGCTGGCCATCGCGTTCACGCGATGAGACGAAGGCCAGCTCGAAGCGCGGGTGCGCGGCCACCAGCTTGATCAGCTCGGCGCCGACGTAACCGCGGGCACCGACCAGTCCCAGGGAAAGACGATCGCTCACGCCCTGCCCCCGTGCTCCAGCTTGAAATCAAGGCCGCGCCGCACCACCGGCCATTCGGTGTCCAGGATCGAATACACCGCGGTGTCGCGCAGGTGGCCGTCGGGCATGCGCATCTGTCGGCGCAGGATGCCGTCGAAGTGCGCGCCCAGCCGCTCGATCGCCGCGCGCGAGCGGTGGTTCATCACGTGGGTGCGCAGTTCGACCACGCTGCAGCCCATGGCGTCGAACGCATGGCCCAGCAGCAGGCGCTTGGCCTCGGTGTTCAGGGCGCTGCGCTGTACGCGGGCCGAGTACCAGGTGAAGCCGATCTCGAGGCTGGGGATCACCGGGTCCATGCGGAAAAAGCGCGTGCAGCCCACCGGCTCGCCCGCCGGGTCGCGCACCAGGAAGGGCATGGCGGTGCCGGCTTCGCGGTCGGCCATGGCCCTGGCCATGTAGCCGCGAATGGTCTCGCTGCTGGGCACGCTGGTGTACCAGAGGTTCCAGAGTTCGCCATCGGCGGCCGCGGCGAGCAGGTCGTCGCCGTGGTGCGGCTGCAGCGGCTCGAGGCTGACGTGGGTGCCCTCGAGGATGGGGGGAATCGTCCAGTGCAGGTTCTGCATGTCAGCCCTTCAGGGTGGCGGGACGCGCCAGGCAATGGTCCACGGCGTAGCGTATCTGGTCCCAGCCTTCCAGGCCGTACCAGAACACGTTCCACTGCTCGCCTTTCAGGCAGCCATCGGCTTCGTCGAAGTAGAAGTCGTTCACCGGGTTGCCGTTGCGGGCGCGCCAGAACAGCCGCGGCGTGTCGGCGCGCATCACCTGCCAGGCGGCGCGGCCCAGGCCTTCGCCCTGGGCGTCGTCGCTGACGGCGAACTTGTCCAGGTGCGGCAGGCCGTCTTCGTCGGTGATCAGCAGCGCGGCGCGGTAGTGTTCGCTGACGAAGGCTTTCAGCAGCGGGGTCTTCTCGAAATAATCCGGCGCCAGCTTGCGGCCGAAGCCGCGTTCCACCAGCGCACGCACGCGTTCGAGGTCGAGTTCGTCCCAGCGCGTGACCTTGCGCACCTGCTCGCCGCGGCGCACCAGGGTGCCCGAGCCACGGTGGGTGAACAGCTCCTTGGCCAGCTGGTCGGGCCGGGTGATCGACACCGAGCTCGAAAGCGGCAGCTGCATCAGCAGGTCGTGGATCTGCTGGATCTTCACCCGCATGCCCGAGTGCAGCCAGGGCTGGGCCAGAAGTTCTTCGTATTCGGTGCTCAGGTTGATCGAGTCGATAACGTCGCCATCGCCGTCGAGCAGGCCGCCGGTGCCGGTGAGGAAGATGATCTTGTAGGGCTGCAGCGCCTTCACAAGATCATTCGCGGCCCAGTCGGCGTTGACGTTGAGGATCTGGCCGCCGGTGGTTTCGCCCAGCGAGGCGATCACCGGGATCGAGCCGACCTTGATCGCCGCCTGGATGCCGGCGTCGTCCACGCGCTGCACCTGGCCGACCAGGCCGAACTTCGCCTGGTCCAGGTAGTCGCACTCGAACACGCCGGCGGTGATGGACGTGGCGCGCACGCCCTGGGCCTGCAGGGCCTCGACCAGGCGCAGGTTTTCGCGCTGGGCGACCCGGCGCACGATGGCAAGGCCTTCGCTGTCGGTGACGCGAAGGCCGTCGACGACCTTCTTGCCGATGCCGGCCGCTGTCATTTCCTCGTCCAGCTGCGGGCCGGCGCCGTGGATGACGATCGGCGTCAGGCCCACCTGCTGCAGGAAGGACAGCGAGGACACCAGCGCGTCGAGCTCGTCGCGCAGGATCGCGCCGCCCACCTTCACCACGGCGAAGCGCGCGGCGTCCACCTGGGAAAAACGCTTGAGGTACTGCTGGATCTCCTTGGCGCTGGCCATGTTCGACAGCAGCCGGACGATCGTGGTGCGCATCTCGGTCACGCGGTTTGCTCCAGCAGGCGGGTGTAGTTGGCGGCGGCGTTGGCCAGTTGCTCCAGCGTCACCCATTCGTCGGCGGTATGGGCCTGGGCGATGTCGCCGGGGCCATAAACGAAGGCGGTCAGGCCGGCGGCGGAAAACAGCGAGGCTTCGGTCCAGAAATCGACGGCGTTGCCGATCGGCAGGCCCAGTTCGTCGGCGAGGTCGCGGGCGGCCAGGCGCTTTTCTTCGGCGCGGGCGATGTCGCCGGCCGGCAGCGAGGGGCCGCGGAAGGTTTCTTCGTAGTGGGCCAGGGCCCTGGCATCGGCCATGTCACGGAACTGGGCGTGCATGCTGTCCATGTCCATCGACGGCAGCGGCCGGAAGCCGAAGCGCAGCTCGGCGGCCGGCGCGATCATGTTGGCCTTGATGCCGCCTTCAATGCGCCCGATGTTGAAGCGCAGCCCGGTCAGCCCGCCAAAGCGCGCATGCGACTGCGCCTTGGCATGGTCCAGGGCCCTGGTGCCCCAGCGCATGGCCTGGTGCACGGCGCTCAGTTCGAAGGCATCGGCACCCGAGGCGTGGCCGGCCTGGCCCTTGAAGCGCATCAGCACCGAACTGATGCCGCGGTGGGCCAGCACGGCTTCGCACATCGTCGGTTCGGCGATGATCGCTTCCTTGAAGCCGTGGTCGCCGGCCAGGAAGGCGGCGATGCAGCGGGCGTCGTTGGCTTCTTCGTCGCTGCTGAACAGGAAAGCGGCGTCGCCCTGGGTGGCGTTGGCGGCGGCCACCAGGCCGGCCGCGGCGCCCTTGATGTCGCAGGCGCCCAGGCCGATGGCCTTGTCCGCCGTGATCCGCAGGGTGTGCGGGTCGGCGCTCCAGTCCGGCGAGCTGGGCACCGTGTCCAGGTGCACGTTGAACACGCGCGTCGGGTTGCCGCGCACGGCCAGCATGGATACCGCGCCGGCGCCGTGGTCGGTCACCCGCACCTCGAAACCCGGCAGCTGGCTGCGCAGGTAATCGAAGATGCCGCCGGTGCCGATGGCGCGCGGCGGGTTGCGGGTGTCGAAGCCGACCAGGGCTTCAAGGTGCTTGAGGACGTCGGGCAGCATCGCGCTCACTTGCGGTTGACCTCGGCCCACAGCGTGCTGGACATGCCGAACAGGCGGATGAACCCTTCGGCTTCTTCCACGCCCCAGTCGGCCGACTGGGCGTAGGTGGCGCCCTTGGCGTGCAGCAGGTGCGGGCTGCGCACGGCGACGGCGTCGACCTTGCCGCCCTGGGTTTCGATCACCACTTCGCCATTGACGCAGCGCTGGCTGGAGGCCAGGAAGGCTTCCAGGTCGGTTTTCAGCGGGTCGTTGTAGAAACCTTCGTACACCAGCTCCACCCATTTGCGGGCGACGTCGGGCTTGAAGCGGTTCTGGTGCTTGGTCAGCACGGCTTCCTCCAGCGCGCGGTGCGCGGCCAGCAGTGCAGCCAGTCCGGGGGCTTCGTAGATGATCCGGCCCTTGAGGCCGATCGTGGTGTCGCCGGTGTACATGCCGCGGCCGACGCCGTATTTCGCGAACAGGCCGTTCAACTTCGCCAGCAGCTTGGCGCCGGGCATGGCCTCGCCGTCCAGGGCCACGGCTTCGCCGTCCTTGAAGGTCAACGTCACGCGCAGGGCCTCGGCCGGCCACTCGGCGCGCGGCGCGCACCAGCCACGGGCGCCCTCGCCCGGCACTTCCCAGCGGTCGATTTCGCCGCCGGACAGCGTCACGCCCAGCAGGTTCTCGTTGATCGTGTAACTCTTTTGCTTGGCGCGCACTTCGAAACCGCGCTCTTCCAGGTAGGCCTGTTCGTAGGCGCGGGTCTGGGTGTGTTCCTTCTGGATTTCGCGGATCGGCGCCATGACCTGGTAATCACCCGCCGCCTTCACCGCCAGGTCGAAACGCACCTGGTCGTTGCCCATGCCGGTGCAACCGTGGGCGATGGCGCGCGTGCCCAGCTCGGCGGCCCGCTTCAGGGAAGCATCGACGATCAGGTAGCGGTCCGACACCAGCAGCGGGTACTGGCCCTGGTAACCCTCGCCCGCCATCACGAAGGGTTTGACGAAGCCGTCCCAGATGGCCGGGCCACCGTCCACGGTGACGTGGCTGGCCGCGCCCAGTTCGGCCGCGCGGGCCTCGATGGTGGCGCGTTCTTCGGCATCCACGCCGCCGGTATCGGCGAAGACGGTGTGCACGGCCCAGCCGCGTTCCTGCAGCCAGGGAATGCAGAAGCTGGTGTCGAGGCCGCCGGAGAAGGCGAGGACGATGTTTTTGTCGGTCATGGTCGTATCCAGGGGGATTATTGGTTGGCCAGCTTGGCCATCACGGCCTTCTGCACGTGCAGCCGGTTCTCGGCCTCTTCGATGGCGATGCACTGCGGCGAATCCATCACCGCGTCGGTCGCCTTCACGTTGCGGCGCAGCGGCAGGCAGTGGCTGAACACGCCGTTGTTGGTCAGCGCCATCTTGGCCTCGTCCACGATGAAGTGCTTGTGCGCCTCGCGGATGGGCTTTTCCTGGTCCCAGCGGCCGAAGTACGGAATCGCGCCCCAGCTCTTGGCGTACACGACATCCGCGCCCGTGTAGGCAGACTCGATGTCATGGCCAATCCGGAACGAGCCCCCGCTTTCGGCGACGTTGTCGCGGGCCCAGCCCAGATACCGCTCGTCGAGCGCGTATTCGGGGGTCGGGCACAGCAGGGTCACGTCCATGCCCAGACGCGTGGCGATGGTCAGGGCCGAGTTGGCCACGGCGGTGTTGAGCGGCTTCGGGTGGTAGGTCCAGGTCAGCACGAACTTCTTGCCGCGCAGGTCGGTGGTTCCGAAGTGGGTCTGCAGCGCCAGCGCGTGCGCCAGCTCCTGGCAGGGGTGGGTGATCGTCTCGAGGTTGATCACCGGCACCGTCGAATACCTGGCGAAGCTGCGCAGCACCCGGTCCTGGCGGTCCACCGCCCAGTCCTGGAACTTCGGGAAGGCCCGCACGGCGACTAGGTCCACGTAGCGGGAAAGCACCCGCGCCACTTCGGCGATGTGCTCCTCGGCCTCGCCATCCATCACCGTGCCCAGCTCGAACTCGATCGGCCAGGCGTCCTTGCCCGGCTGCAGCACCACGGCATGCCCGCCGAGCTGGAAGGCACCGATCTCGAAGCTGGTGCGCGTGCGCAGCGAAGGATTGAAGAACACCAGCGCAATCGACTTGCCGGCCAACTGGCGCCCGGCCTCCCCGCGCTTGAAGGCGGCGGCCTGGGCCAGGGTGGCGTCGAGTTCGGCACGGCTCCAGTCCTGGGTGTTCAGGAAATGCTTCATTGGGGTGGGTCCTGGCGTGAAGGAAGAAGGTTTTGTGGAAAAGGAAAACAAAAAAGCCCAGCACTAGGCCGGGCTTTCATCAGCGGACAGGCAAACGCCCCCGGCTACCCAGCGAAGAGGTGGGCTTCCGGTCGGCGCGCACGCGAGGTCATGCCCGCCGCCATCCAGGCGGAAGTCATCACGGCGGCGGTGGGCACGGTGCAGGTCATGGAGTGGGAGTATGCCGGGGGGCCGGGGCGGCCGCAACTCAGCGGGCGTAGCCGGTGTCGTCCGGGCTCACGGCCACGCGGATGCGCAGGCGGTTGCCGGGGTCGTAGGGCAGGCGCGACATGTATTTTTCGCCCTTGTACATGTATTCGACGTCGTAGCCGACCACCCGGGTCTCTTCACGCTCGACCTCGACGATGCGGCAGCCGCGGGCCTCGGCTTCGGCCTTGTTGCGCGCGATGTTGTTGCCGATGGCGCCGCCGGCGACGGCGCCGGCCACGGTCGCGGCCTTGCGGCCATTGCCCTTGCCAACCTGGTTGCCGACGGCCGCACCGACCAGGGCGCCGATGATCGTGCCGCCGGTGGTCTGGCCGGACTGGCGGTATTCGACGCCGTCGCAGCGCTCCTCCGGGGTGCGGGTGCGGACGATTTCGGTCACCTCGTCGGCGCGCAGCACCTGGGCGTAGCCATAGCTGACGTTTTCCGGCACCGCGGGCGCCGTGTACTGGTCGTAGCCCTCTTCCTGATAGGGCTCGGACGGGTACTGGGCCAGCGCGGGCGCGGAGGCCAGGACCAGCAGGGGGAACAGGCGCAGGGCAAACGACATGGTGGATCTCCGGACGGACCCGGGAATTCAAGCATCTTGACGCTGAACCCTGGCCTAAGATTTTCGTTAAACGGGGGGCAACCGTTGGTAGACTCCGGACTTTGACTGCCCGCCCCGCCATGGAACTGCGTCTTTACAACACCCTGACCCGCCAACTGGAGGTTTTCGAACCCCAGGACCCCAGCCGGGTGACGATGTATGTCTGCGGCCCCACGGTCTACAACTACGTGCATATTGGCAATGCCCGGCCACCGGTGGTGTTTGGCGTGCTGGCCAACCTGCTGCGCCGGCGTTACGCGCGCCTGCTGTATGCCCGCAACATCACCGACGTGGACGACAAGATCAACCAGGCCGCCCGGGAACAGGGCGTGCCGATCTCGGTCATCACCGACCGTTTTGCCGAGGCTTACGCCCAGGACATGGCCGGCCTGGGCGTCGAAGCCCCCGACCTGACCCCGCACGCCACCGCGCACATCCCGCACATCATCGCCATGATCGAGCGGCTCATCGACTCGGGCCACGCCTACGCCGCCGAAGGCCACGTGCTGTTCTCGGTGGCCAGCTACGCCGACTATGGCCGCCTGTCGGGCCGTGATCCCGAGGAAATGCTGGCAGGCGCACGGGTCGACGTGGCGCCCTACAAGCGCGACCCCGGCGACTTCGTGCTCTGGAAGCCCTCGACGCCCGACCTGCCCGGCTGGGATTCGCCCTGGGGCGTGGGCCGCCCCGGATGGCACATCGAGTGCTCGGCCATGGCCGAGGCCCACCTGGGCGACACCATCGACATCCATGGCGGCGGCGTCGACCTGCAGTTCCCGCACCATGAAAACGAAGTGGCGCAGTCCACCTGCGCCCACGGTGGCCAGGTATTCGCACGCTACTGGCTGCACAACGGCCTGCTCAACTTCGGCGGCGCCAAGATGTCCAAGTCGCTGGGCAACGTGGCGCTGGTGCACGACCTGCTGGCCCAGCACCCGCCCGAGGCCCTGCGCTATGCACTGCTCTCGGCGCACTACCGGCAGCCGCTGGAGTGGTCGGACGCCGTCATCGAACAGAGCGTGCGAACGCTCGACCGCCTCTACGGCACCCTGCGTGACCTGGCGGGTGTGCCGGCCACCGAACCGATCGTGCCGGTGGCAGTGGAGTCGGCCCTGTGCGACGACCTGAATACCCCGGCGGCCCTGGCCGAGCTTTCGCGCATTGCCGGCGAGGCCCGCAAGGCCGGGTCGCCGATCGCCCGCGCCAGCCTCAAGGCCGAACTGCTGGGCGCCGGCCTGCTGCTGGGCCTGCTGCAGCAGTCGCCGGAAGCCTGGTTCAACCGCGGCACCGAAGCGGGCGACGACGCCCGCATCCAGGCCCTGGTCGAAGAACGCAACGCCGCCAAGGCCTCGCGCGATTTCGTACGCGCCGACGCCATTCGCCGCCAGCTGGCCGAAGAAGGCGTACTGCTCGAGGACACGCCGCAGGGCGTGCGCTGGAGGCGCGCCTGATGCGCCCGACCGAAGCCAGCCCCGCCGAGGCGCAGGCCGCGATCGCCGAGGAATTTTCCTTTTTCGGCGACTGGTCGGAACGCTACCAGTACCTGATCGACCTGGGCCGCAAGCTGCCGCCCTTCCCGGAAGAGTGGAAAACCGAGGAAAACCGCCTGCAGGGCTGCCAGTCGATGGTCTGGATCGTCGCCGAAGGCAGCGCCGACGACCTCGAGTTCAAGGCCGTCAGCGATTCGAGCATCGTCTCGGGCCTGGTCTACCTCGCCCTGCGTGTGTACTCCGGGCGCAGTGCCGAAGAAATCCTTGCCACCTCGCCCGACTACATCGCCGACATCGGCCTGGCCAAACACCTCTCGCCCACGCGCAGCAACGGCCTCGCCGCGCTGCTGCAGTTCATCCAGGACACCGCCCGCCGGCACCTGCCGGCCTGACCCCAGGAGTTTCCATGCCGCACCGCCGACTGCTCGCCAGCTGCCTGGCCGCCGCCCTCGCCTTCCCCGCCGTGGCCGGTGCGCTGCCCAGCCTGGCGCCGCCGCTGGCGCGCATGCCCGTGCAGACCCAGGTGATGGCGCCGGTGGTGGCCCGCTTCCGGGCCGACCTCGCCAGCCTTGAGCGGGTGCACGACACCACCGCCGGCACGCGCCGCGAAGCCGCGCTGAGGCGGCTCTACGGCGACTGGCAGCAGCGGCTTGGGCAGATCGATCCGGCCGGCCTGGCCGACGAGGACCGCCTCGACCACGCCCTGTTCCGCCGTGACCTGGCCTACCGCCTGGAACAGCTGGACTTCCGCCGCGGCCGCTTCACCGACGCGGCGCCACTGCTGCCGGGCGTCGCCGCACTGGTCGATCTGGCCGAAGCCCGTCGCGCGCTCGAGTACCCGGACGGGCGCGCCAGCGCCGCCACGCTCGACAGCACCCGCCAGCAACTGGCCGAGCTGCAGGCGCGACTGGAAAAAGACCCGAAGGCCCTGCGCACCTCCCCCATCCTGGCCTACCGCGCCGCCGGACTGCTCGATGGCGTGCGCCGGGACCTGAAGGACTGGCACGGCTTCCATGCCGGTTACGACCCGGAGTTCACCTGGTGGACGCGGCAGCCCTATGAAGCCCTGGACAAGCAGCTCGAGGCCCACGCCAAGCTGCTGCGCGAAAAGCTGGCCGGCGCCAGCGACCCGGAAACCATCATCGGCGACCCGATTGGCCGCGACGCCCTGCTGGCGGCGCTGCAGCACGAGCTGATCCCCTACACACCCGAACAGCTGATGGCGCTGGCCGAACGCGAGCTGGCCTGGTGCGAGGCCGAGCTGGCCAAAGCCGCCGCCGAAATGGGCGCCAAGGACTGGAAAGCCGCGCTTGAACAGGTGAAGGCACGCCACCCGGCGCCCGGCGACCAGCCCAAGCTGGTGGTCGAGCTGGCCGACGAAGCCATCGACTACCTCGTCAGCAACGACCTGGTGACGGTGCCCGAACTGGCCAGGCGCGATTGGCGCATGACCATGCTTTCGCCCGAATACCAGCTGCAGGCGCCGTTTTTCCTCGGTGGCCAGGACGTGTGGGTGGCCTACCCCACCGACACCATGCCGCACGAAAAAAAGCTGATGGCCCTGCGCGGCAACAACCGCCACTTCTCGCGCGCGGTGGTGCACCACGAACTCATCCCCGGCCACCACCTGCAATATTTCTACAACAACCGCTACCAGACCCACCGCGAGCTGTTCGACACGCCGTTCTGGACCGAGGGCTGGGCGCTGTATTGGGAGTTCCGTCTCTGGGACCGCGGCTTCGCGAAAACGCCCGAGGACAAGATCGGCATGCTGTTCTGGCGCAGCCACCGCGCAGCCCGCATCCTGTTCTCACTGGGATTCCACCTGGGCAAGATGACGCCGGAGCAATCGGTCGACCTGCTGGTCGAGCGCGTCGGCCATGAACGCGAGAACGCCCGCGCCGAAGTACGACGCAGCTTCGCCGGCGACTACGGCCCGCTCTACCAGATCGCCTACATGATCGGCGGCCTGCAGTTCAGCGCCCTGCACGAGGAATTCGTCGTCTCGGGCAAGATGACCGAGCGCCAGTTCCACGACGCCATCCTGATGGGCGGGCCCATGCCCGTCGCCGCCGTCCGCGCCCGCCTCTCGGGTGATGTGCCCGTGCAGGACCTGCGCGCCGACTGGAAGTTCTACGACTTCGGGAATTAGTTCTTCGGCGCCGAGCCACGCAGCCAAAAAGAAGGCCCCGGTTTCCCGGGGCCTTCTTCCTGAACGACGCAGGGGGCCTTATTCGCCCATCTGCTTCTGGCGGTGTTCCCAGCGTTCCTGCGCGTCGATGGTGCGTTCGGCGGTGAGGCGGGCTTCGAGACGCTCGAGGCCGATTTCTTCGCCGGTATCCACGCAATACCCGTAGCTGCCGTCCTCGATGCGCTTGAGCGTGCTGTCGATCTTGCTGATCAGCTTGCGGTAGCGGTCGCGGGTGCGCAGCTCGAGGCTGTTCTCGGACTCGCGGCTGGCGCGCTCGGCTTCGTCGCCGACATCACGCACCTCTTCCTTGAGGTTCTCGATGGTCTGCTTGGACTCTTCGACCAGGTCTTCCTTCCACTGCAGCAGGCGCTGGCGGAAGTATTCCAGGTGCATCGGGCCCATGTATTCCTCTTTCGCGCTGGGCTTGTAGCCCGCCGGCAGGTCCACGCGCACCGTGCGCGCCGTCGCCGGCTTGATGCGCTCGGGGCGCGGGGTCGTCGGCTTGACGTAACCCGCCACCACGCCGCTGTTGCGCTTGACCACCGGCTTGGCGACCGGCGCGGGCGCCGCAGCAGCCTTGGCGGCAACCTTGCCGTTGCTCTTGGCGGCCGGCTTCGCAGTCGGCTTCGCAGCCGGCTTGGCCGAGGGCTTTGCCACCGGCTTGGCCGCGGGCTTGGCAGCCGGCTTCTTCGCCGGTTTGGCCGGCTTGGCGGCCGGCTTCGCAGCCGCCTTCTTGACCGGCTTGGACGGCTTGGCCGCCTTGACGACCTTCTTGACCGCCTTGACGGCCTTGGCGGCCTTCTTGGCAACCTTGGCGGCCGCCTTCTTGACCGGCTTGGCCTTGGCAGCCGCCTTCTTCGCCGGCTTGGCAGCAGGCTTGGCCGCCTTCTTGGCGGGTTTGGCAGGCGCTTTGGCCTTTGCCGCCGTCTTCTTGGCGGGCTTTACGGATTTGGCCGCCTTGGCGGGCTTCTTGGCGGCCGGCTTACCGGCCTTCTTGGTGGTTTTCTTTGCGGCCACTAGGGCGATTCCTCTCTTTCCTTGAGGCTCGAAGGCGGCGTGTTATAGCCTAGTCCTTCTCCAGCGGCAACCTTATGCCGACGGCCCCGCCGGCGCAATCAGTGAAAAAACCCGTCCTGCTCCTCCTTCGCGGCTACAAGGTGGCCATCAGCCCCCTGCTGGGCCAGCGCTGCCGTTTTTACCCCAGCTGCTCGAGCTACACGATGGAGGCGATCGAACGCTTCGGCGTGCTGCGTGGCGGCTGGCTCGGCGCCAAGCGCATCGCCAAGTGCCACCCGCTGCACCCCGGCGGGCCCGACCCGGTGCCCGAGACCTGGAACCAGAAAGGACCCGAATGAACCGACTGCTCACCACCTGCCTGTTTTGCCTGGGCCTGGTGTTGCTCCCGCCAGGAGCGAACGCGGCCGAAACGCCGGTGCGGCTTCCCGAGAGCCTGGCCCAGGGCGACCTGGTGGTGGGCCGCACCCTGCCCGGCAGCGAGGTGGTCTACGGCGACCGCAGCCTGCGCGTGGGTCCGGAAGGCCACTTCGTCTTTGGCCTGGGCAGGGACGAGGCCGGCCCCGTCAACCTGCTGGTGAAGCTGCCCGACGGCCGCCTGGAAACGGTGCAGCGCCCGGTGGCCAGCCGCGAATGGAAGATCGAACGCGTCGACGGCGTGCCCCAGCAGACGGTGACCCCCGATCCCGCGATCGCCGCCCGCATTGCCCGGGAGCAGGCCCGGGTCGTGGCCGCCCGGGAGCGCGACGACGACCGCAGCGACTTCGCTGCGGGCTTCCGCTGGCCGCTGCAGGGCCGCATCAGCGGCGTCTACGGCAGCCAGCGCATCTACAACGGCACGCCGCGCTCGCCGCACTCGGGACTGGACGTGGCCGCGCCCGAGGGCACGCCGATCCGCGCACCGGCGGCCGGCGTGGTCACCTTCGCCGACGCCGGCCTGTACCTCACCGGTGGCACCGTGCTGCTCGACCACGGCCACGGCGTCAGTTCGAATTTCCTGCACCTGAGCCAGCTCGACGTCGCCGTCGGCGAGCGGATCGAGGCCGGCCAGGTGATCGGCCTGGTCGGCGCCACCGGCCGCGCCACCGGGCCGCACATGCACTGGGGCATGAACTGGTTCGGGGTCCGCGTGGATCCGCGCGCGGTGCTGGAGAAGTGGCCGGCAAGCGCCGATCCCTAGCTTACTTTCGGCCCGCGACAGCCTCAGCGGCGGGCGTATGCTGGACTGGCTCGCCAATGGAGCCCGCGCATGAGCCCCCGCTTCCAGACGTCCTGCCGCCCGGTCCTTGCCGCCGTCTTCCTGGCGGCTGCCCTGCCCGTACTGGCGGTCGCGCCCCAGGGGCGCCACCTGCTGGTTGATGACGTGGCTGCCGACGTGGTCTCGCCGGAACTCGACCGCCAGATCGTCGAGGCCGTGGACCGCAACCTCGAGCTACTGCGCCGGGACGGCCGGCTGCCGCCGAAGGTGGGGGCCAAGGTGTCGGGCCTGTCCTGGCCGATGGGTCCGACCGGGGGCGAGGCCGCCGAATGGCACGCCACGTCCGGCTTCGTCGACCTCAACCCGGCCTTTCCCGGCCAGGTGCGCGACTACACCTGCGGCACCCGCACCTATGACACCGCCGCGGGTTACAACCACCGCGGCATCGACTACGTGCCCTGGCCTTTTCCCTGGTACCTGATGGACACCGCGCCGGTGGACGTGCGCGCGGCGGCACCGGGCATGCTGGTGGAAAAACGCGACGGTGCCAACGACCGGGCCTGCAGCTGGGACGGCCCGGACAACGCCAACTACGTCATCGTGCAACACGCCGACGGCAGCATCGCCCGCTACCTGCACATGAAACGCGGCAGCGTCACCGCCCGGCCCATCGGCAGCCAGATCGCCGCCGGCGAAGTCATCGGCAAGGTCGGCAGCTCGGGAATCTCCAAGCTGCCGCACCTGCACTTCGAACTGCGCGCCAGCAACCTCGTCAACGCGGCGGTCATCGAGCCGCACCAGGGCGCCTGCAACGCCAGCGCCTCGACCTGGGCCAGCCAGCGGCCCTACCGCGAGCCGCTGCTGACCCGCCTGTCCACGCATTCGGGCGAACCGCATTACCCGACCTGCCCCGACACCACCGAAATCCCGCGCTTCAGCGACCGCTTCCAGCCCGGCCAGTCGGCCACCTTCCTGGCCTCGTATCGCGACGTGCGGCGCGGCCAGGCCAGCCAGTTCCGCGTGCTCGACGCCAACGGCGCGGTCTTCACCAGCTGGAGCTTCGACACGGCCAACGACCCGGAGGTCACCACCGACTACGTGTCCGGCGGCTACTGGACCTGGACCCACGCGCTGCCGGCCAACGCACCGCAGGGCCTGTGGACCTTCGAGGCGGACTTCGAGGGCGAAACCCGACGCCATGAATTCCGCGTCGGCAACACCACCGCCATCGGCGACATGCGTGGCCTCGTCGGCGCCTGGTACGAACCGGCGAGCTCGGGCCAGGGCTTCGAACTCCACTGGATCAACGACAACATGGCGCTGCTGTTTTTTTACGGCCACCACGACGACGGCAGCAACTTCTTCGTGCTTGGCCAGCGCAGCGGCCGCTTCGATTTCGGCCAGGAAGTGGTGTTCGAGCTCTACCAGACGCTCGGTGGCCGCTTCAACGACCTGGATCCGGACCAGATCCAGCGGCCCGCCTGGGGCCAGGCCCGGATCACCTTCGTCAGCTGCGACACCGCGGTGGCCGAGCTCGACGGCCTGGACGGCACCCAGGTGTTGAACCTCGAACGACTGGGCCGCACCGACGGCCTGGATTGCCAGTAGGCGTATCATCAGCCGGCAACACAGGAGGACCCGTCACATGCTCCGCACCTGCGCCCTGCTGGCCCTGGCCACCCTGCTCGCCCTGCCCGCCTCCGCCGAGCCACCCGATGGTGGCCATGGCCTGGACGACGACGGATTTTCAGACCACCTGACGCCGGCGCTGGACAAGCGCCTGGCCGACGAAGCGATCGCCAACCTCGCCGCGCTTCGCCGCGAGGGCCGGCTGCCGGCGCTGCAGGCCAAGGTCTCCGGGCTGGTCTGGCCCCTGGGTCCCGTGGATGGCGCCGGCACCGACCTGCACGGCATTTCCAACTACGTCGACCTCGACCAGGCCTTCCCGAGCTACCTGCGCGACTACACCTGCGGCACCCGCACCTACGACACCAGCAGCGGCTACAACCACCGTGGCATCGACTACTTCATCTGGCCCTTCGCCTGGCACCTGATGGACCAGGGCACCGTGGACGTACGCGCCGTCGCCCCGGGCACGTTGCTCGCGCGTGGCGACGGCAACGACGACCGCTCGTGTTCGATGAACGCACCCGACACCCCCAACTACGTGATCATCCGCCACGCCGACGGCACCGTGGCGCGGTACCTGCACTTCAAGAAGGATTCGGTGACCACGCTGCCCATCGGCTCGGCGATCGCCGCCGGCCAGGTCATCGGCAAGGTCGGCAGCTCGGGCATTTCCACCGGCCCGCACCTGCACGTCGAGATCCGGGCCAGCGAAGTCGCCGGCGCCGCGGTGATCGAACCGCATGCCGGCGCCTGCAACAACCTGGCCTCGGCCTGGGTCGAACAACGCCCCTACCGCGACTCCAGCATCAACCAGCTATCAACCCACTCGGCCGCGCCCACGCTGCTCGGCTGCCCGGCCGTCGGTACCATCCAGCGCAACACCGACCAGCCGCGCTACAAGGACGCCTTCCTGCCCGGCGACCCCATCACCCTGATGGCCGCCTACCGCGACCAGGGCCGCGGCCAGGTGACGCAGTTCCGGGTGCTGCGCCCGGACCAGAGCGTGTTCACCAGCTGGAGCTTCGACATGGTCGAACAGGGAGCCACGCCGCAGTATTACAGCGCCGCCTACTGGTACTGGTCCAATGTGCTGCCGGCCGACGCGCCGCATGGCTTGTGGACCTACGAGGCCACCTACCAGGACAAGATCCACCGGCACTTTTTCCGGGTCGGCGATACCACCACCGCGGTGGCTGACATGCGCGGCCTGATCGGCGCCTGGTACGAACCGGCGACCTCCGGCCAGGGCTTCGAACTGCAATGGATCAACGGCAATACCGCCCTGCTGTTCTTCTACGGCCACCGCGACGACGGCAGCAACATGTTCCTGATCGGCCAGCGCGACGGCGCCTGGGACTTCGGCCAGGAAGTGGTGTTCGACCTCTACGAAACCCGGGGCGGGCGCTTCAACGGCCTCGACCCCGCCGCCATCCAGCGGCCGACCTGGGGCGAGGCCCGGGTCACCTGGGTGAGCTGCGAGACCGCGGTGGCCGAACTGGAGGGCCCTGACGGCGTCCAGGTGCTCACGCTGGAGCGCCTGGGGCGCACCACGGGCCTGGACTGCAACTAGCCGCCGGGCCGGCGGCAGGCGTGGCCTCAGCGCGAGGCCAGGCCTTCGGGCATGGCCGAATAGCCGCCCGCAACACCCTTGGTGGCCACGGCCACGGCATCGTGCGGGTGCAGGCTTTCGAGGTGCGAGGCGCGCAGCCAGAAGTCGGCGATGCGTTCGTCATCCTGCAGGGCGGTCTTGATGCGGCGGGCGGCGTCCTCGCAGAACATCAGGTTCTGGCCGTTGAGCAGGGCGAAGGCCTGCTCGTCCACCCGCTTCACCGCCGTTTGCACGGGCGTCTTGAGCGCCGCCTCGATGCGGTCGATGACCTCGATGATCGGGAAATCCTGGAACGAAGGCACCAGCCGCAGCTTCACGTCGGCGTGGCTGCGCTGGCTGTGCGGGGTCGCACGGATGCCCTGCTCGGTGCCCAGCCAGGCCATCACGGCCTCGCGGTCGAGCGGCTTGCCGGCGGCGAAGTCGGCGTCGAACTGTTCCTGGATGAGCTGGCGCGCCAGCGCCGCCGAACACGGGCAGGTGCTCGAATACGCCACCGACAGACCCAGTTCGAGCGCGAAGTGGCCGCGGTCCATCACCGCGGTGATGTTCACCGGGTAGGCCTTCCAGCCGCTGTTGTCGCTGGCCAGCGCCGCGCGGCGCACCAGGTGTTCGAAGCGCAGGCTGACCATCGCCCGGTCGGAAAGGCCGGCGTGCGAGTCCAGGAAGTCCTTGAGCAGCCGGCGCAGCGAGGCCGGCGTCACCGGTTCGCTGGAGAGCATCTTGTCCACGTGCAGGTACAGGCGCGACATGTGGATGCCGCGCACGTCCGGCTGGGTCAGGTTGACGAACGCGTTGACCCGTGCCGCAGCGCTGGCCTGGCGGCCGTTGTCGCCCTGCAGGCTCACCGGCATCTCGATCTCGCCCATGCCCACCCAGTCCAGCGCGCCCGCCAGGGCCAGCCGGGGTTGATTGGCCACGTCGGGCAGGACGCGGGCGGTGTTCTCGAAGTTGCTCGGGGCCAAGGTGGCTCTCCTGATTCGTGTCGCAGACAAGCTAGGTGGGGGGCAGTGCAGGCTACGTCAAGTCACGCGGCCAGTCGGCGCATCGGGACGCAACATTGCATCTCAGGCACGCCGGGCCAGGCGCCAGGCGCGCAACAGGGTGGCAAAGGGCCCGGGAGGGTCGAAACCCCGCCCGGCGGCCAGGCGCGCCAGCCGCGCCCGGTCGAAACCGCCGCGCAGGCGGCGGTACAGGCCGGGATGGGCCGACGCCGGCGGCAGCGCGGCCAGCAGCTCGCCGGCCCAGTCGCGCAGCAGGGGCTCGCCCTGCCCGGACGCGACCTGGGCGGCGGTCAGCCCATGCCGGGCCAGCAGGTTCATCGGCAGGCCGGCCTGGTCGTCGGCGGCCAGGCCCTCGGGAAGGCGGTGCAGCAACAGGTGCACGGCCACGGCGTCGGCATCGCGCGGACCCGGCACCGCATCGAACAGGCGCGCCTCGGTGTCGGCGATGGCGGCCGCGATGGCGGCGAAGCGCGCCAGCGCCGCCGCGGTGTCTCCCGGGCGTACCGGCATCGCCGGCAGCGCCACCAGGGCATGCACCAGGGCCGGCCAGTCGGCCGGCGTGCCGGCCAGCGGAGCCGTCACCGGGTGCCGGCTGCGGCCCTCGGCCAGGCCCAGCAACTCTTCGGCCCACCACTGGCTTTTGACTTCCGCCACGCGCGGGTCGCTGAGTTCGAAGGCGGCCTCGCGCAGTTCATGCAACAGGCTGCCCCAGGCGCGGTAGCGCGTGCGTTGCGCCGGCGGACAGAACACTTCGGCCTGGGCCATCTCGGGCTCGCGCCGCTGCCACTTGGCCACGAAGTGTTCGATGGCCTCGCCGCGGGGGGCGCTCATGGCAGCAGCTCCAGCACCTCGCTGGCGTGGGCGGCGACGAACTCGGCCTGCCAGCGCAGCGGGTCGTCGCCGTCCTCGCGGTAGCCCCACAGGGCCGCCACGCAGGGCATGCCGGCGGCTTTGGCCGCCTGCACGTCGCGCAGGTCGTCGCCGACATACAGGGCGTCACCGGGCGATATGCCCAACTGGCGACAGGCGTGCAGCAGCGGCGCCGGATCGGGCTTGCGCGTGGGCAGCGTGTCGCCCCCGACCAGCACCGCGCAGCGCTGGCGCCAGCCGAAGCCTTCGACCACGCCCCGGGCCAGGCCTTCGGGCTTGTTGGTGACGATGCCCCAGCGCACGCCGCGCACGTCGAGCGCCGCCAGCAGGGCGTCGACGCCGTCGAAGAGCGTGCTCTGCTCGGCCAGGGCCTCGCCGTAATAACGCAGGAAAACCGGCAGCAGGGGCTCGCGCTGCGCGTCGGACAGGTCGGGGAAGGACACCGCCAGCATGGCGCGGCCGCCCTTGGAAACCACCTGGCGCAGGCGTTCGTAGGCGACCGGCGCGCGGCCGTGTTCGGCCAGCACCCGGTTGGCGGCCTGCGCCAGGTCCGGGGCGCTGTCCACCAGGGTGCCGTCGAGGTCGAACAGGACGACCGCCGGCGTGTTGCTCATCCGGGTTTCACCGCGCTGGCGAGGTAGTTCACCGCCGTCGGGCCGCCCACCCAGGCCTTGCGGCGCAGCGGGTCGTAGGCCAGGCCGGAAACATCCTGGAGCTGCAGGTCGGCCGCGCGCAGCCAGGCGCCCAGCTCGGAGGGCTTGATGAACTGTTTGTAGTCGTGGGTGCCGCGCGGCAGCAGCCGGGCGATGTATTCGGCGCCGACGATGGCCAGCGCGAATGCGGCCGGCGTGCGGTTGAGCGTGGACAGCAGCAGCACGCCGCCGGGCTTGAGCAGCCGGGCGCAGGCGCGCAGCACCGAACCCGGATCGGGCACGTGCTCGAGCATTTCCATGCAGGTGACGGCGTCGAAGCTGCCGGGCGCCTGGTCGGCCAGCGATTCCACCGACTGAAGGCGGTAATCGACGTCCAGGCCGGACTCGAGCAGGTGCAGGCGGGCGACCTCGATCAGCTCCGGCGACAGGTCGAGCGCGGTGACGCGGGCGCCCGACGCAGCCATGGCTTCGCTGAGCAGGCCGCCGCCACAGCCGACGTCGAGCACGCGGGCGCCGGCCAGCGCCACGTGACTGCCGACGTAACCCAGGCGTGCCGGGTTGAGTTCATGCAGCGGTCGCTGCGGGCCCTGCGGGTCCCACCAGCGGCGCGCCAGGGCGCCGAACTTGTCGAGTTCGGCCTGGCTGACGTTGGCGCTGGCGGTGTTCATGCGCCCCCCCGCAGGCCGGCAATACGCTCGCGCCAGCGCCGGGCCTTGGCGCGGATGGCGTCGGTGTCCATGTCCAGCAGCTTGCCGCCCGCCAGGCGCGCCTTGCCGGCGATCCAGACGTCGGACACCTGCTGGCGGCCGGTGGCGTAGACCAGCTGGGAAATGACGTGGTGCAGCGGCTGGGTTTCCAGCGGCGACAGGTCCACGCAGGCCAGGTCGGCCAGCTTGCCCGGCTCGATCGATCCGATGCTGTCGCCCAGCCCCATGGCGCGGGCGCTTCCCAGCGTGGCCGCACGCAGCGCGCTGGCCGCGTCCAGCGCCGACGGGTCGCCCGACACGCCCTTGGCCAGCAAGGCCGCGGTGCGCATTTCGCCGAACATGTCCAGGTCGTTGTTGCTGGCGCAGCCGTCGGTGGCGATGCCGAGGTTGACGCCGGCCTTTTGCAGCTTGGCCACCGGGCAGAAACCCGAGGCCAGCTTGAGGTTCGACTCCGGGCAATGCACCACCGACACGCCGCGTTCGGCGCACAGGGCGATTTCGGCATCGGTGAGGTCGGTCATGTGCACGGCCATCAGGCGGTCGTTGACCAGGCCCAGGCGGTCGAGCCGGGCCAGCTGGCGCATGCCGTGGGCCTTCATGGCGTCGGCGTTTTCCTGCGCGGTTTCGTGGGTGTGGCAGTGCACGACCAGGTCGAGCTGGTCGGCCAGCATGCGGATGCGTTCGAAGCCCGCGTCGTTGACGGTGTACGGCGCATGCGGCACGAAGCACAGCGACACCAGCGGGTCGCGCCGCCAGTTGTCGTGCACTTCCAGGCCCTTGTCGAAATATTCGTCCTGGGTGCGGGCCCAGGCGGTGGGGAAATCGATGACAGGCAGGCCCACCAGGGCGCGGAAGCCAAGGCGCGAATAGGTGCTGGCCTGCACGTCCGGGAAGAAATAGTTCTCGGCGCAGGCGGTGGTGCCGCCGCGCAGCATCTCGGCCACGGCCAGTTCGATGCCGTCGGCCACGAACTCCGGGCCGATCACCTGGCCTTCGACCGGCCAGATGTGTTCCTGCAGCCACACCATCAGCGGCAGGTCGTCGGCGACGCCGCGCAGCAGCGTCATCGGGTTGTGGCAGTGGCTGTTGACCAGTCCGGGGATGAGCGCGGCTTCGGGCCGCGACACCACCTCGCCGGCGCTGAAGCGCGCCCGCGCCTGCTCGCGCGGCAGCACGGCCAGGATGCGGCCGTCGGCGATGGCCACGGCGTGGTCTTCAAGCACCACGCCGGCAGGCTCGACCGGGACCACCCAGCCGGCTTCGATCAGCAGGTCGCAGGCCTGCGGCGCGGTGCTCGTCGTCATCAGGTCACTTGACCCGGGAGACGTACTCGCCGGAGCGGGTGTCCACCTTGATGATCTCGTCCTGGTTCACGAACAGCGGCACGCGCACCACGGCGCCGGTTTCGAGCTTGGCCGGCTTGCCGCCGCCGCCCGAGGTGTCGCCGCGCACGCCCGGATCGGTTTCGACGATCTTGAGCTCGACGAAGTTCGGCGCCTGCACCGAGATCGGGGTGCCGTTCCAGAGCGTGACCACGCAGTCTTCCTCGCCCTTGAGGTAATTCTTCGTCTCGCCGATGCCGGCTTCGTCGCACTGCACCTGCTCGAAGGTATCGGGGTCCATGAAGTGCCAGAACTCGCCGTCCGCATACAGGAAACGCATGTCGGTATCGACGACGTCGGCGGCCTCGAGGCTGTCGGTGGCCTTCATGGTCAGCTCGACCGTGCGGCCGGACTTGATGAAGCGGTACTTGATGCGGGTGAAGGCCTGGCCCTTGCCCGGCTTGACGTACTCGGTGTCGGTGATCACGCACGGCTCGCCGTTGACGATGATCTTCATGCCGTTCTTGACGTCGTTCATGCCATAGCTGGCCATGCGTTGCTCCTGGAAGTCCCGGTTACAATAGGTGTAGCCGCCTATGATAACCGCCCCCGCCCCTGCCCTGCAGCCCGCCTCGCCGGCACCGCCCGCGCGGTGGCAGCAGCTGTGGCGCGACGCGATCCGCGACCCGGCCCGCCTGCTGGCGCTGCTGGACCTGCCCGAACTGGCCGGGCGCCTGTCCCCTGCAGCCATGGCCGGCTTTCCGCTGCGGGTGCCGCTCGGCTTCGTCGGGCGCATGCGCCGCGGCGACCCCAACGACCCGCTGCTTCGCCAGGTCCTGCCCCTGGACGACGAAGACCGCCCCGCCCCCGGCTTCGGCCTCGACGCCGTCGGCGACCTGGCCGCCAGCGGCGGCACCGGCGTGATCCACAAGTACCGAGGCCGGGTACTGCTGGTGGCCACCGGCAGCTGCGCCATCCACTGCCGCTACTGCTTCCGCAGGCATTACCCCTATGCCGAACAGACCGCAGCCGCAGGCGGCTGGCGCGAGGCCCTGGACTACCTGGCCAGCGACACCAGCGTCAGCGAGGTCCTGCTCTCGGGCGGCGACCCGCTGTCGCTGTCCACGGCCAAGCTGGCCGAGTTCACCCAGGCCCTGGCCACCCTGCCGCATGTGCGCCGGCTGCGCCTGCATACCCGCCTGCCGGTGGTACTGCCCGAACGCGTGGACGACGAACTGCTGGCCTGGCTTTCCGGACTGCCCTGGCCGGTGGTGGTGGTCATCCATGCCAACCACGGCAACGAGATAGACGACACCGTCGCCGACGCCCTGGCGCGCCTGCGCGGCAGCGGCGCCCAGGTGCTCAACCAGGCCGTGCTGCTGCGCGGGGTCAACGACTCCCTGCCGGCGCTGGCCGACTTGTCCGAGCGGCTGTTCGCCGCCGGCGCACTACCCTATTACCTGCACCAGCTCGACCGCGTGGCCGGCACCGCCCATTTCGAGGTGCCCGACGAGCGCGCCAGGGCCCTGCACGACCAGCTTGCCGCCAGCCTGCCCGGCTACCTGGTGCCCCGGCTGGTGCGCGAGGTGGCCGGCGCGCCCGCCAAGACCCCGCTTTAGTCCGTCCCGCCCGAAGGTCCAGGATGTTGCCCCCGCCGGCATTCTGGTATTGTCTCAATCCCCCCGTGCAAGCCATTGATACGTAAAGGAGTGCCCCGGATGGCACAGCAGGATGCCGTGATCCGTTTGCTCCTGGTGGAAGACCGCCTGGACGACGCCGAGCAAATCATCAGCCACCTGCGAAATGGCGGCATGGCAGTGCGCCCGCAGCGCCCTGAATCAGAAGACGAACTGGTCGAGCTGCTCGGCAAGCAGAGCATCGACATCGTCATCGCCGCGTTCGAAGCCGACTACCTGCCGCTGGCCACCGTGCTCGAGCGCGTCACGGCAACCGGCAAGGACATCCCGGTCATCGCTTCGGTGACCACGCTGGATGAAAAGGTCGCGCTGGCGGCACTTGCCGCCGGCACCCGCGACGTCGCCATCCGCGGCCGCGCCGAACACATGCAGGCGGTGGTGCGCTCGGAATTCTCCGCCCTGCACGCACGCCGCGGCCTGCGCCACCTCGAGGCCGCGCTGCGCGAGACCGAGCGTCGCTGCGACGCGCTCATCGCCTCTTCGCGCGACCCGATCGCCTACGTGCACGAAGGCATGCACATCCGCGCCAACGACGCCTACCTGGAAATGTTCGGTTTCGAGGACTTCGAAGAGATCGAAGGCCTGACCGTTCTCGACCTGATCGCGCCCCAGCATGCCGACAACTTCCGCCAGGTCCTGAAGAAGATGAGCAAGGGCGAGGCTCCGCCGCGCCAGCTCGAGCTGCAGGCCCAGCGCACCGACGGCAGCGTGTTCGACGCTGTGATGGAATTCACCCCGGCGACCTACGAAGGTGAAAGCTGCCTGCAGATCGTCTTCCGCCAGCAGACGGTGGACGCGGACATGGTGGCCGAGCTCGATTCGCTGCGCCAGCGCGACCAGCTCACCGGCCTGTTCAACCGCCAGCACTTCATGACGGAACTCGAGTCCGCCGTGATGCGGGCCACCGAAGGCAAGGGCAAGCAGGCGCTGCTGCTGATCGAACCCGACCACTACGAAAACCTGCTGTCCGAGGTTGGCCTTGCCACCGCCGACGAACTGATCAAGGGCGTGGCCGACCGCCTCAAGGGCTCGCTGGACGAGCACACCCTCGTGGCGCGCATGAGTGACCATGGGTTCGCCGTGCTCTGCCAGGACCACGACCACAACCAGAGCCAGGCCCAGGCCGACCGCATCCGCGAAGCCTTCAAGGACCACATCCTGGAGCTGGGCGAACGTTCGGTGAACCTGAGCGTCAGCGTCGGCGGCGTGCAGATCGGCGAACGCATTGCCTCGGTGACCCAGGTGATGGCCAAGTCCAGCCAGTGCCTGGCGTCCTGCGAAGGCATGGGCGGCAACCGCACCGAGATCTTCGACCCGGCCGCGCGCGACCGCGCCGAGGAAGAGCGCATCCAGGCCTGGGTGCAGCGCATCCGCGAGGCGCTGACCAACGACCAGTTCGTGCTGCACTACCAGCCGATCATCAGCCTGACCGGTGCCGAGGAAGAAAACTACGACGCCTACCTGCGCATGAAGGGTCCGGCCGGTGAAGTGATCCCGCCGGTCACCTACCTCTCGATCGCCGAAGAGCACGGCCTGCTCGACGACATCGACCGCTGGGTGATCACCCACGCCATCGGCGTCATCGCCGAGCGTGCCAAGGAAGGCAAGGTCACCAACCTCTTCGTCAAGATCACGCCGGCCTCGCTGGTCGAAGGCGGCCTGGAAGCCCACATCGCCGAACAGCTCAAGGCCCACGGCGTGGCCGGCGAGCGCCTGGTGCTGCAGATCCCGGAGTCGAAGGTGTTCACCCACCTCAAGTCGCTGCAGTCCTTCCAGAAGGCCGTGTCCGCCCTGGGCTGCCGGGTTGCCCTGGAACAGTTCGGCACCGGCCTGAACTCCTTCCAGATGCTCACCCACTTCGAACCGGCCATCCTGAAGATCGACCGCAGCTTCATCACCGAACTGGGCAAGAATCCCGACGTGCAGAAACAGGTGCGCGAGATCGTCGAGAAGGCCCACGCCGCCGGCAAGCTGGCCCTGGCCGAGTTCGTGTCCGACGCGGGCACCATGAGCGTGCTGTTCGGCATGGGCGTGGACTTCGTCGAGGGCAACTTCCTGGCCGCCCCCGGTCCGCAGATGAACTACGACTTCGGCTAAGCGCCGGTCAGATCGTCGCCGGCATGTTGCGCAGGGCGTTGATGCGTTCGGCCAGCGGCGGATGGGTCATGAACAACCTGCGCAGGCCGTGGCCGACGGCGCCGGAGATGCCGAACGCGCGCACCTCCTTGGGCAGGGTGCTTTCACCGTAGGTCTGCGACAGGCGCTCGAGCGCGGCGATCATCTTCTCGCGGCCGGCCAGGCGGGCGCCGCCTTCGTCGGCGCGGAACTCGCGCCAGCGGCTGAACCACATCGCCACCACCGAGGCGAGCATGCCGAAGATGATGTCCAGCACCAGCACCGTGATGAAGTAGAACGGGCCGGTACCCCCGTCGCGATTGCCGCTGAGCGCCGCGTCGATGGCGCGGCCGACGATGCGCGAGAGGAAGATCACGAAGGTGTTGAGCACGCCCTGGATGAGCGCCATGGTCACCATGTCGCCGTTGGCGACGTGGCTGACCTCATGGGCGAGCACCGCCTCGGCCTCGTCCCGGCTCATCGCCCGCAGCAGGCCGGTGGAGACCGCCACCAGCGAATTGTTGCGGCTCGGGCCCGTGGCGAAGGCGTTGATTTCCGGCGCGTCGTAGATGCCCACTTCCGGCATCGCGATGCCGGCGGCTTCCGACTGCCGCTTCACGGTGGCCAGCAGCCAGGCCTCGCCTTCGCTGCGCGGCTCGGTGATCAGATGCAGGCCGGTGGTGCGCTTGGCCATCCACTTGGAAATGGCCAGGGATATGAAGGCGCCGCCGAAGCCAAAGGCAGCAGCGAACATCAGCAGGACACCATTGTTGCCCAGGCGGATGCCGAACACGTTCTGCAGCACGCTCATCACGATGCCCAGCAGGACCAGCACCGCCAGGTTGGTGGCAAGGAACAGGGCGACTCGCTTGAACATGGGGATTCTCTCGCGGGGTGGCGGCGGGGCCGCCGTTCTGGGGTTAAATGTACGCAGTGACGGTTAAATTCAAGTGGTGATGCAAACCGAGCTCCCCTACCGCGGCCGCTTCGCCCCCTCGCCCACCGGCCCGCTGCATTTTGGTTCCCTGGTGGCGGCCCTGGGCAGCTGGCTGTTCGCGCGCCAGGCCGGCGGACAGTGGCTGGTCCGCATCGAGGACCTAGACCCGCCGCGTGAAGTTCCCGGCGCCGCCCAAGGGCAGCTGAGCACCCTCGCCGACTTCGGCCTGGTGCCCGACCAGGCGCCCTGGTTCCAGTCCGCCCGCGGCGACGCCTATGCCACCGCGCTCGACGCCCTGCTGGCTTCGGGCGACGCCTTCGAATGCCACTGCAGCCGCAGCGACCTCGAAGCCAGCGGCGGCGTGCACCGCCGCTGCGTCGGCCAGGCGCGTGCCGGCCGCCGGCCGGCGGTGCGCCTGCGCATGCCCGATGTCGAGCTGACTTTCCTCGACCGCATCCAGGGCGAATTCCGCCAGGACCTGGGGCGCGAGGTCGGCGACGTGGTGCTCCGGCGCGCCGACGGTTACTGGGCCTACCAGTTGGCGGTGGTCGTGGACGACGCAGCCCAGGGCATCACCCACGTGGTGCGCGGCGCCGACCTGCTCGACTCGACGCTTCGACAGGTTTACCTGCAAGGCCGCATGGGCCTGCCGACGCCCGACTACGCGCACCTTCCCGTGGTTCGCGACAGCGACGGACGCAAGCTTGGAAAATCTCTGGCGTCCCTGCCGGTGGATGGCCGGGACCCGATGCCCGCGCTGCGCGCAGCCTGGCGATTCCTTGGCCAGGACCCGGGCCAACTGCCTGCCGCGGGCGCACCCGAGCAGGTGCTGCGGACGGCCGTCGCAGCGTTCGACCCGAACCGCGCCCCACGTGAAAACAGCTGGCAATCCGTGCAGGAAAAGTGAAGGACTGGCCTGCTGCTTGCATCCCAGGGTGACGTGGAGGATGCTCCGTGACCTGTCCGTCGTCGCGAACGTCCGGTGCCCTGCATGTCGCATGTCCGCATCATCAAGAAGTACCCGAACCGCCGCCTTTACGACACCGAGATTTCCAGCTACATCACGCTCGAGGATGTCCGCCAGCTGATAGTGGACGGCGAGGCGTTCGTGGTGCGCGACGCGCGCAGTGGGAACGACATCACCCGGTCGGTGCTGATGCAGATCATCGCCGAGCATGAAGAGCACGGGCAGCCGATCTTCACCACCGAACTTCTGACCCAGGTCATTCGCTTCCGCGGCGATTCGATGCAGGGGCACCTGGGCAATTTCCTCGAGCGCAGCCTGCAGTTCTTCCTGGAACAGCAGCAGCAGATCCGCGGCCAGATCGGCAGCATCGTCGGCCAGGCGCCCTGGGCCCTGCTCAATCAACTCGCCGAGCGCAACCTGGACCTGTGGCGCTCGTTCCAGCAGGGTCTGGGCAGCGGCGGCACTGGCACCACGCCCACGCCCCGCAAATCGCAGCGCGCGCCGAAATCGCGCGGGCGCTGACGCCCCCTAGAGTTCGCGCACGACCCGGAAGCCGACGCGGGCGTTGGTGGTGTCGGCGGGCGTCGACTGCCGGTAAGCCGAGCGCGCGCGGTCGAGCGTGCTGGCCCAGGACGCGCCCCGGATCACCCGGTCGCTGCAGCCCGGGTTGACCCAGGCACTGCCATCGCGCGGCGCTCGCCGGTAGCTGTCGTGCCAACAATCGAGCACCCATTCGCTGACGTTGCCGACCAGGTCGAAGGTGCCGAAGGCTTCTGCCGGGAAACTGCGCACCGGGGCCGGGCCCCAGTGGCCGTCGCTGTAACCCTCGATGGCATTGGACCAGCGCCGCTTGAGCCGGGATTGGTCACCGTCGCCGGTCAGGTTGCCGACCACGCGCGTCGGCGCGCCGACTCCCCAGGGCCAGGGCTCGCTGCGGCCGGCACGCAGGGCATATTCGAATTCGGCCTCGCTGGGCAGGCGGTAGCGCTGGCCCGTCTGTGCCGACAACCAGGCGGCGTAGGCCTGCGCGTCCTCGAAGGACACATGCACCACCGGCAGGTCCGGCGTGGCTGGCGCACCGGCGTAGTCGCGCCGCCAGTCGACGCGGCCGTGTTCGCCCATCACGCCGCCCTTCTCGTCGTAGACGGTCGAGCGCCCGCGGCGCGTGGCCAGCGACCGGTGCCCGCTGGCCTCGACGAAGGCGCGGAACTCGGCCACCGTGGTTTCGTTGCGTGCGATGGCGAAGCCACGTTCGAATTCCACCTCGTGCCGTGGTCCTTCGTTCTCCAGGCGGCCCGTTTCGCCCTCGGGAGAGCCCATGCCAAAACGGCCGTAGGCGAGCACGATCATTTCCGGCGCCTCGCCGCCGGCGGCCAGCGGCTCGCGGAAGACCTGGCCTGGCCGGAAATGGCCGTAATGGCGCGCCAGCTCGATGCGCTCGCGAAGACCGTCCAGGCCCTGGGCCTGCAGGGAAACCTGTTCGGCCTCGGCCAGGCGGCGCGCGGCCAGCTCGAGGTCCAGGGCGTCCACGGCCGAGTGGCCCTGGGCCAGAAGCGCTTCGGTGCGCGCCTGCCGCAGCTCGACGATGCGCGCGATCATGTCCTGCAGCGCCGCCGAGTCGGGAACGATGCGGGCGGCTTCGGCCTGCAGCCGCTCGGACGCCAGGTAGTCGCCCGCCTGCGCCGCGGCCAGCGCACGGTCGAGGTGCCGGGCCTGCAGCCGCGCCATGCCGTCGGTGGCGGGCAGGTAATCGGGAAAACTGCGCAGCGCTTCGCGATAGGCCGCCACCGCGCCTTCACCTTCGGGTTTGAAGATGCGGTTGGCGACAGCACGGGCTTCGGCCAGTCGCACGGCGTCCTGGGCGCGGCGCGCGGCGGCCAGGGTTTCACGGTAGACGGCCAGGTCCGGATGCTGCGGCTGGGCCCGCGCGGCCACGCGCTCAATACGTTCGGCGTCGGCGAAGCGGCCCTCCGTCAGGGCGATGCGGCCCCGCTGCATCAATTCGCCCAGGATGCGTTCAACGCCGGCCAGCGCAGTGGCGTTGTCGCCTTCGGTGGCCAGCACGCCCAGCAGCAACTCCAGCGCGCCGGGATCGGGCGGGGAACGGGGCGCCTGATCGGTTTCCCCGCTTGGCTCCGCCTCGTCCGCGACCACCGGCGCCAGTTCCGGCTCGTCCACGGCTTCCACGAACAGGCGTCCCGCCTCTTCGGCGTCTTCCGCGGCCGCCAGGGCCTTTCTGATGCCTGATGCCGGGACCGGCGTGATCTCCGGCGTCCACGCCGGCACCCTGGCCTCTTCCGCCCGCGGCGCCAGCACGACCTCGCGCTCAAGGTCCTCGGGGTCGACGGTTACCGGCGCCACCGGGCCGCCGGTGGCCGCCTCGTCGGATTCCGGCGAACCGCCACAAGCCACCACCAGCAGGGCGGCCAGCAGCCCGACCGGCAGGATTTTCGCGTACTTGCTCATCAGTGCTCGGGCGCGGGCGCCCAGGGGCCTCGGTTCGGTCTGGCGAGCCGAAGTTAGGCTAAGGTGCCGGCTCCTGGCAACCAAATGGACCCCCGTGACTTCCTGGATCGACCGCCCCGACGACCTGTCCGACCGAATCTCCCGCTGGACCGGCCAGCCCCTGGTGGCGCTGGACACCGAGTTCATCCGCGAGCGCACCTACTACCCGCAGCTTGCCCTGGTGCAGCTGGCGGTCCCGGGTGAAATCCTGCTGGTGGACCCGCTGGTCCCGGGCATGGACGCGGCGCTTCGCCCCCTGCTGGTGGACCCGGCCATCACCAAGGTCATGCACAGCGCCAGTGAAGACCTGCAGGCGCTCCAGCGCGGTTGCGCGGCCCTGCCGGCACCGCTGTTCGACACCCAGGTGGCGGCGGCGCTGTGCGGGCTGGGGGCCGGCCTGGGCTACCAGAAGCTGGTGGAACAGGTCACCGGCGTGCAGCTGGCCAAGGGCGAGACCCGCTCGGACTGGCTGCGCCGGCCGCTGAGCGAGTCGCAGAAGGAATACGCCGCAGACGACGTGCGCCATGTGCACGCCCTGCACGAATTCCTCGACCGCGAACTGACCGCGCGCGGCCGGCATGCCTGGCTGCAGCAGGATGCGGAGCGCGCCCTGCGCAACGCCGCCGACGAATCCGACGACCCGTTCCCGCACCTGGCGCTGCGCAGCGCCCAGACCCTGGATGCGGAGGGCCAGGCCCGCCTGGCGCGGCTGCTGCGCTGGCGCGAGGTGCAGGCACGGCGCAGCGACAAGCCCAAGTCCTGGGTGCTCGACAACGAACTGGCCGTGGCGCTGTCGCGGCGCCCGCCGCGCAGCCTCTCGGAGTTCCACGCCGTGCTCGACCGCCACCCCAAGGCCCCGCGCAAGGCGCGCGGCGAACTCTGGGACGTGCTCTCGGCGCCCCTGGCCGACGGCGAACTCGACCTGCCCCTGGCCGAAGGCGACAGCCTGGACAAGGCCCGCATCAAGGCCATGCAGCAGGCGGTGGCTGCCGTGGCCGCAGAACACGACGTGCCCGAGGGCCTGCTGTGCGCGCGCAAGCACCTCGAGGCGCTGCTGGCCGGCCGCGGCTGGCCGGCGGCACTGGAAGGCTGGCGCCGGAGCCTGCTCGAACCCGCACTCGGCCCCCTGCTGGCCGATGGCTAGCCTTCGCCGCCACATGCCCCTATAATTTCCGGACCTTCCGTGGGGGGGTAGCTCAGCTGGGAGAGCGCATCGTTCGCATCGATGAGGTCGTGGGTTCGATCCCCATCCTCTCCACCACGATTCCTGAAAGGGCCGGACCCCGCGTCCGGCCCTTTCTTTTTGCCCGCCCGTTGGCCCCGGCCCGGTCGCCCGTGAGACAATCTCGGGGTTAAGCCACTGGCCCGCCCCCGGCAGGCCACAAGGCCCCGTAGCTCAGCTGGATAGAGCATCCCCCTCCTAAGGGGAAGGTCACACGTTCGAATCGTGTCGGGGTCGCCATTCCCAAGGCCGCACCGCGGCCCCAGTACCTGGAGCAAGCAATGACCCATGCAGTCCTCACCTCCCTCGGCCTGACCGGCCAGGAATCCGGCACCTACCTCGGCCACGGCGAGTGGTCGCAGACCCGCGATGCCGGCGTCATCGAACCGGTGAACCCGGGCAACGGCGAGGTGCTGGGCAAGGTGTATGCGTCCTCGCAGGCCGATTACGAGAAGATCCTCGAGCGCGCCCAGGCCGCCTTCAAGGTCTGGCGCAGCACCCCGGCGCCGCGCCGCGGCGAAGCCATCCGCCTGTGCGCCGACGCGCTGCGCACCCACAAGGACGCGCTCGGTTCGCTGGTCGCGCTGGAGATGGGCAAGTCCAAGCCCGAGGGTGACGGCGAAGTCCAGGAAATGATCGACATCGGCGAATTCGCCGTCGGTCTCTCCCGCCAGCTCTACGGCCTGACCATGCACTCCGAGCGCCCGGGCCACCGCATGTACGAGCAGTACCACCCGCTGGGCATCGTCGGCATCATCTCGGCCTTCAACTTCCCCGTTGCCGTGTGGGCCTGGAACGCCTTCGTGGCCGGCGTCTGCGGTGACATCTGCATCTGGAAGCCCTCGCCCAAGACCCCGCTGTCGGCGATCGCCTCGATGAAGATCTGCAACGAAGCGCTGCGCAAGGGCGGGTTCCCGGACATCTTCTTCCTGTTCAATGATGGTGGCACCGACCTGGCCCAGGCCTTCGTCGACGACAAGCGCGTCCCGCTGGTCAGCTTCACCGGTTCGACCAAGGTCGGCCGCCACGTCGGCGAGCGCGTCGCCCGCCGCATGGGCCGCAGCCTGCTCGAGCTGGGCGGCAACAACGCCATGATCGTCGACGCCAGCGCCGACCTGAAGCTGGCCATCCCGGCCATCGTCTTCGGCGCCGTCGGCACCGCCGGCCAGCGCTGCACCTCCACCCGCCGTGTCTTCATCCACGAATCGATCTTCGACGACGTGCTGGCCAAGCTGGTCGCCGGCTACAAGCAGGTCGAGAAGAAGATCGGCGACCCGACCGACCCGGCCAACCTGATGGGCCCGCTCAACAGCAAGGACGGCGTGCAGGCCTACCTGGACGCGGTCAAGAAGGCCCAGGCCGCCGGCGGCAAGGTTGAAACCGGCGGTGCCGCGATCGACCGCCCGGGCAACTTCGTGCTGCCGACCATCATCACGGGCCTGAAGAACAGCGACGACATCGTCCAGCACGAAACCTTCGCGCCGATCCTGTACGTCATGCCCTACTCGGACCTGGACGAAGCCATCGCCATGCAGAACGACGTGCCGCAGGGCCTGTCGTCGGCGATCTTCACCCAGAACCTGAAGGCGGCCGAGAAGTTCCTGGCGGCCTGGGGTTCGGACTGCGGCATCGCCAACGTCAACATCGGCACCTCCGGCGCCGAGATCGGCGGCGCCTTCGGCGGCGAAAAGGAAACCGGCGGTGGCCGCGAATCCGGCTCCGACGCGTGGAAGGTCTACATGCGCCGCCAGACCAACACCATCAACTACTCCGACGCGCTGCCGCTGGCACAGGGCATCAAGTTCGACCTCTGAGGCTTATCCCCATGAACATGGTTCCCCGCCAGACCAGCGCCCTCGCGATCACCAGCCTCGTCAGCGGCCTGCTGGGCTGGACCTTCCTGCCCCTGGTGGGGAGCCTTGTTGCCATCGTCACGGGCCACATGGCCCGTGCCGAGATCCAGCGCAGCAACGGCCAGCTGGACGGCGACGGGCTGGCCATCGCCGGACTGGTGCTGGGCTGGCTGGTCATCGCCATTTCGGTGCTGACGATCCTCGCCATCATTTTCTTCTTCGGCGGATTGGCGGTGCTGTTCGGCCTCCTGGGCCTCAGCGGCCAGCTCTGACGGACCAGCACCATGTACTCGCTGGCAAGACCCTTCCTGTTCCACCTTGATGCGGAACGGGCCCACGACGTGGGCCTGCGCGCCATCGAGGCCGCCTACCGCACGGGCACCAGCCCGCTGCTGGCGGCCCGCCCGAAGCCGCTTCCGACCAAGGCCTTCGGCCTGGTCTTCCCGAACCCGGTCGGCTGCGCCGCCGGCCTGGACAAGGACGGGGCCCACGTCGATGCCCTGCTGGCCCTGGGCTTCGGTTTCGTCGAGGTCGGCACCACCACCCCGCGGCCGCAGGAAGGCAACCCGCGCCCCCGCATGTTCCGGCTGCCCGAGCACAATGCGGTGATCAACCGCCTTGGCTTCAACAACCTGGGCGTGGACGTGCTGGTCAGGAATGTCTCGCGGGCACGCCGCAAGCATGGCCTGCTGGGCATCAACATCGGCAAGAACAAGGACACCCACAACGACGACGCGGCGGACGACTACCTGTACTGCCTGGAACGGGTGTACCCGCTTGCCGACTACATCACCATCAACATCTCCTCGCCCAATACCGCCGGCCTGCGTGAACTGCAGGAAGAACAGCAGCTTCGTCGCCTGGTCGGCGAACTGCGCGAAGCCCAGGAAAAGCTGGGCGCCCAGCACGGCAAGCGGGTCCCGATGCTCGTGAAGGTGGCGCCCGACCTGTCCGACGACGACATCGACGCTTGCGCGCGCGTGCTGAGCGACATGAAGGTGGACGGCGTCATCGCCACCAACACCACGCTCGACCGCCTGCCCGTGGAGGGCCACAAGCTGGCCAACGAAGCCGGCGGCCTTTCGGGGGCGCCGCTCTACGGCAAGTCCACCGCGGTGCTGCGCCGGCTGCGCGGGCGCCTGGACGAGTCGATCCCGATCATCGGCGTGGGCGGCATCCTCAGCGGCGCCGACGCGGCCGGCAAGATCACGGCGGGCGCGCTGATGGTGCAGTTCTACACCGGCCTGGTGTATCGCGGCCCGGAGTTGATCGCCGAGTGCGTGCAGTCGATCCGGCGTCGCCGCGAGGGCGTTGCGTGACGGGTTACCAGCTGGCCGAAAACGTTTCACTGGCCGGCCGCAACACCTTCCGGGTTGCCGCCCGCGCGGCGATGATGGCCGATGTCTCGCGCGCCGACGCGCTGGGCGAAGTGTTCGAATTCGCCATGCTGCGCGAAGGCCCGGTGCTGGTGCTGGGGGAAGGCAGCAACCTGTTGTTCGTCGGCGATTTCCCCGGCGTGGCCATCTGCCTGACCCTGGCCGGCGTGGCGATCATCCGCGACGACGGCGAAAGCGCCGTGGTGCGCGCCGAAGCCGGCATGAACTGGAACGACCTGGTGGCCTGGACCCTGGCCCGCGGGCTGTGCGGGCTGGAGAACATGGCCCTGATCCCGGGCACGGTCGGCGCCGCGCCGATCCAGAACATCGGCGCCTACGGCGTCGAGGTCGGCGAATTCGTCGAGGCGGTCGAGGCCTTCCAGCGCGACACCGGACAGGTCAAGCGCCTGGCGGCCGCGGACTGCGGCTTTGGCTACCGCGACAGCCTGTTCAAGCGCGAACCCGACCGCTGGGTCGTCACCGCGCTGGAGCTGCGCCTGCCGCGCCAGCGCGAACTGCGGCTCGATTACGCCGGCGTGCGCGAGGAGCTGGCGGCCATGGGCGTGCAAACCCCTCGCGCCGTGCACGTGGCCGAGGCCATCAGCCGCCTCCGCACCCGCAAGCTGCCCAACCCGGCGCTGCTGGGCAATGCCGGCAGCTTCTTCAAGAATCCGGTGGTGGACGCCAAGACGGCCACGGCACTGAAGGCCGAACACCCCGCCCTGCCCGTGTTCGCCGGTCCCGACGGCGGCCAAAAGCTGTCGGCCGCCTGGATGATCGAAGCCTGCGGCTGGAAGGGAAAGCGCGAAGGTGACGCCGGCGTTGCCGACCAGCACGCCCTGGTGCTCGTGAACCACGGCAGCGCGAGCGGCCAGCAGTTGCTCGACCTGGCCCGCCGCATCGCCGGCTCGGTCCGCGAACGATTCGGCGTCAGCCTCGAGCCGGAACCACGCATCATCGGCGCCCGCTTCGACCCGGCTTGAACACCCTCGCCGCCCCGGCTTCGCAGGTTGGCCGCGCCGTGGGACTGATGGCGCTGTCGACGGTGCTGTTCGGCCTGATGGCGGTCTGCATCCGGCTGGCCTCCGAACAGCTGCACCCCTTCGAAATTGCCTTCTTCCGCAACTTCTTCGGCTTCGTCATCCTGCTGCCCATCCTGCTCCGGCACGGCCCTTCGCTGCTGCGCACCGACAAGCTGGGCTTCTACATCGGCCGCTGCAGCATCGGCATGGTGTCCATGCTGGCCGGCTTCTGGGCCATCGTGAACCTGCCGCTGGCGCAGGCCATCGCGCTGTCGTATTCGACGCCGCTGTTCGTGACCATCGCGGCGGTGCTGGTGCTGGGTGAGGTGGTGCGTGCACGCCGGTGGACGGCGGTCATCGTCGGTTTCCTTGGCGTGATGCTGATCGTGCAGCCCTTCGGCCAGTCGTTCACCGCGGCCAGCCTGGTAGCCGTGCTTGCGGCGGTGGCCAGTGCCAGCGCCGCGATCAGCATCAAGTTCCTCTCGCGCACCGAACACCCGGATGCGATCGTCATCTGGACCACGATGCTGTGGATCCCGATGTCGCTGGTGCCGGCGCTGATGGTCTGGGAAACACCGGTGGGCATCACCTGGCTGTGGATCGTGCTGGCCGGCTCGCTGGGAAGCATCGCGCACATGTTCTGGACCCGCGCCCTGCGCCTGGGCGATGCCTCGATGCTGACCCCGATCAGCTTCCTGCAGATCCTGGTGGTCGGCATCTTCGGCTGGTGGCTGTTCGGTGAAACCCTGGACCGCTGGACCGTGGCCGGCGCCGCGATCATCTTCGGTTCGAACGTCTACATCGCCCGCCGCGAAGCCAAGCTGGCGCGGCAGGCGGTGACCGACCCGGAGATCAACCCGGAAACGCCGGCACCGCGCTGAGCGGGTTCAGTCGTCTTCGCCGGCCATGGCGCGGCGGATGCGGGTGGCGGCGCCGCGGCGCGGTGGGTCGAGGTCGGCATCGGGTACGGCCAGCAGCGGATCGATGAGCTCGGCATGAAGCGCGTCCGCGGCGGCCTGGTTGCCGGCCGCCCGTTCTGCCTGAGCCAGGAACCAGGCGGCGATGTAAGTCTCCGGGTGCTCGGCGCCCAGGGCCTCGCGGCGCATGCGGAAACTTTCCGCGTAGGCATCACGCGCGGCCGCGTGCCGGCCCTGTTTGCCCAACAGTTCGCCTTCGATGCGCAGCAGCGCATGTGACTGGGGGTGTTTTTCGCCCAGCCCGGCCAGGATGCGTGGTTTGAGCTCCTGCAACCGCGCCCAGGACTCGTCGGCGCGCCCGGCCTTGTTCAAGGTGCCCAGGTGGTTGACCTCGATAAACAGCGTGTCCGGATGATCCGGCCCCAGCAGGGTGCGGCGACCGTCGATGACCTCGCGCTCCAGCACCAGGGCCTCGTCCAGGTTCCCGTCCTGGGCCAGCATCGCCGAGAGGTTCAGGCGCGAGCGCAGCACGTCGCGCGAGCCCGGCCCCAGTACCTTACCGCGGGCTTCGAGCACTTCACGGGTGATCGCGATCGCTTCGGCGCGCAGCGCCGGGTCGTCTTCGCGCCCGGCCAGGTCGTTGATCATGTTGGCCAGGTTGCTGCGTTGGTTGAGCGCGGATGGATGTTCGCGGCCGAGCTTGCGCGAATAGATGTCGGCCAGTGCGCGCTGCATTTCCAGCGCGCCGTCGATGTCGCCCGACAGCACGCGCAGGATGGCCAGGTTGGCCATCGTCGCCAGCGTGTCTTCATGCTCGGCGCCCAGCAGGCGGGCACGACGTGCGTACAGGCCCTCGAGGATCTCGCGGGATCGCGGCTGGTCACCGGTGCGCGCGAGGGTGATGGCAAGGTTGTTGAGCACGGACAGGGCCTGCGCATCGTCCTCCCCCCTCGCCGCGACCAGGCGGTCGTAGAGCGCCTGCTGGCGGTCACGGGCTTCCGGCAGCCGGCCAAGGCTCGCAAGCGCGCCAGCGATGTTGAGCTCCAGGGCCGCCGGCAGCTCGGCGCTGGGACTCATCCCGGCCACTTTCGGGACCAGGGTCTCGAACGTGGCCAACGCCCCGGCCAGGTCGCCGCGGTTGCCCTGGGCGGCGGCCTGCTTGCGGCGGGCGTCGACCGTATCCGGATGGTCGGCGCCCAGCTCCAGCGCGCGCCGCTGGGCCACTGCCTTGAAGGCTTCTTCGGCTTCGGCGTGCAGGGCCAGCGCCTCGTAGACGTCGCCGACCGATTCGCGCAGGTCGGCCGCGAGCAGGGGCTGGTCGGCGAAATCACGCTCAAGCGCCTGCTCCGCCCCGGCCAGCAACTGGCTGCCCAATAGCCGACGCGCGAGGTCGGGCGGGCTGGCCTGGGCAAGCAGCTGTTCGACGGCTGCGGCTTGGGCCGGGCTGGCCGCGCCCAGCTGATCGCGCAGGCCGGCGGCCAGTTCCACGCCCATGGCCTCGATGTCGATTTCCTCGAGCATCGACTGCTGGAACGCCGCCACGCGCTCAAGCTCGGCGCTGCGCCTTTCGGCCAGTTCGCGCTGTTCCCGTGCCTGCTGCAGCCCATAAAGCGACAGGCCCAGCCCCACGAGCACCGCCAGCGACACCGCGCCGGCGGCGGCCACGGCCAGCCGGTTGCGGCGCAGGTATTTGCCCAATACGTAGCGGCGGCTGGGCGGCACCGCCTGCAGCGGCTGGTCGTCGAGGAAGCGCTGCAGTTCCTGGGCCAGTTCCGCGGCTGAACTGTAGCGTTCGGCGCGATCATGGCGCATGGCCTTCAGGACCACCCAGTCGAGCTCGGAGCGCAGCACCTCGCGCAGGCGCGGCTTGCTCAGGCCCAGCTGGACCGCGCGGGCCGCGGTACTGCCCGGGGCCAGGGTTTCGATCTGCGCCGAGGGCGGGCGGATTGTCGTGCTGGCGGTGTGCGCCGCCGCCGCGGTGTCGCCGCCGACCCCGGGGCGACGTCCCACCAGCAGTTCATACAGCAGGACGCCCAGCGAATAGACGTCGGACCGGGTGTCGACCTCGACGCCCTCCATCCCGGCCTGCTCCGGGCTCATGTAATCGGGCGTGCCGGCGCGTTCGAGTTCGCCGGCGCGTTCACCCGCGGCCAGTGAACGGCTGGCCGCGGTGGCGATACCGAAATCGATGATCTTGGGCAGCGGCCGGCCATCGACCTCGGCCACGAGGATGTTGCCCGGCTTGAGGTCGCGGTGGATCACGCCTTTCTGGTGGGCGTGCTGCACGCCTTCGCAGACCCGGATGAAGAGCGCCAGCCGCTCGCGCAGCGGCAGGCCACGCTGTTCGCAGAAGCTGGTGAGCGGGCTGCCCTCGATGAACTCCATCACGAAGTAGGGAAAACCCCCGGGCGTGGCGCCGGCGTCGTAAACCTGGGCGATGGCCGGGTGCTTCATTTGCGCCAGCAGCTGGCGCTCGACTTCGAAATACGCCAGGTGGCGGGCATCCAGGCGCCGCGCATGCAGGAGTTTGATCGCCACGGTGCGCCGCACCGGTTCGAGCTGGCCGGCGCGGTAGACCTCGCCCATGCCGCCCCGACCCAGCAGGGTTTCGATGCGGTAACGCCCGAGGCGGGCACCCGGCGCCAGCGCGGCGCCCGCGGCGTCCGCGCCCGGGTCCGCGGCCCGTGCCTGCAGGCCTTCGGTTGGCGCCAGGTCGTCGTCTTCGGTACCCGTCATACCTGCTCCCCCTCGCTGTCAGCGATGTTAACGCATGGCGAAACCCAGCCGGCCCGGGCCCGGCCGAGGCGCCCTACTTCGTCGGCAATTGCCGTTAAACTCACTGTCACGCCCGTTCGCCTGCCTACGATGAGCCAGAACGACCAGGACCCCATCACCACGCAACTGACGATGCTCAGCGACGGTCCGCTTCGCGCCGGGCCGCGCTCGGCCTGCGTGGTCATCATCCACGGTGAAGGCCTGGGCAAACGGGCCGATATCGCCGATGACCCCGTCATCGTCGGCCGCTCCCAGGATTCGGACCTGCACATCCCGCACAAGTCGGTGTCCCGGCACCACTGCGAGATCTGGCGCGACGGCGACGACTACCGCATCCGCGACCTGGACGCGACCAACCGCACCCGGGTCAACGACCAGCCCGTCACCGAATCGCTGCTTGCCGACGGCGACCACGTCACCCTCGGCGAGTCGATCCTCAAGTTCATAAGCCATTCCAGCGTCGAGGCCCGCTACCACGAAGAGGTCTACCAGCTGGCCACGCACGACGCGCTGACCGAACTCTACAACCGCCGGCACTTCGTCGAGCTGGTGGACAAGGAAATCGCCCGCGCCACCCGCCATGGCCGTCCGCTGGTGATGTGCATCATCGACGTGGACCTGTTCAAGCCGGTCAACGACCGCTTTGGCCATATCGCCGGCGACGGCGTGCTGCGCCAGCTGGCCGCGATCGTGCGCGGCTTCGTGCGCGGTGAGGACATCGCCGCGCGCATCGGCGGCGAAGAGTTCGCGGTGATGCTGCCCGAAACCGACCTCGAGGCTGCCCGCAGCTTCGCCGACCGCCTGCGCGAGGCCGTGGCCGGCGCCACCTTCGTGCTGGCCGGCGAGCCGCACCGCCTGACCATCAGCATCGGCATCGCCAGCCTGGTGCCCGGCCGCGAGGAGCGCACCGAGCTGATGAAAGCCGCCGACGCGGCCCTCTACCGGGCCAAGGACGAAGGCCGCAACCGGGTCTGCGTGGAAGCCTAGGTTCCCGCCTGGGGCACCGGCAGGAGCCACCGGTGGTGACGCAAGCGAGCGCGTGTGTTCAGGCCTGTTCCCCGCCGTAGCGCCGGGCGACGTACTGGTCGATGACGCCGACGAATTCGTCGGCGATGTTTTCGCCGCGCAGGGTCATGGCTTTCTGTCCGTCGATGAACACCGGCGCCGAAGGGGCTTCACCGGTGCCGGGCAGCGAGATGCCGATGTCGGCATGGCGCGATTCGCCCGGGCCGTTGACCACGCAGCCCATCACCGCCAGCGACAGGTCTTCGACACCGGGGTACTTGAGCTTCCAGACCGGCATCTGGCCACGCACATGTTCCTGCACCCGCTGCGCCAGCACCTGGAAAAATTCACTGGTGGTGCGGCCGCAGCCCGGGCAGGCGATGACCAGCGGGGTGAAGGCGCGCAGGCCCATCGTCTGCAGCAACTCCTGGGCCACCTGGACTTCCAGGGTGCGCGCCGCGCCGGGTTCGGGCGTCAGCGAGATGCGGATGGTGTCACCGATGCCTTCCTGCATCAGCACCGCCAGCGCGGCGCTCGACGCCACGATGCCCTTGCTGCCCATGCCGGCCTCGGTCAGGCCCAGGTGCAGCGGGAAGTCGGAACGCGAGGCCAGGTCGCGATAAACGGCGATCAGCTCCTGCACGCCGCTGACCTTGGCCGAGAGCACGATGCGTTCGCGCGCCAGGCCGATCTCGACGGCGCGTTCGGCCGACTCCAGGGCCGAAACCACCAAGGCTTCGCGCAGCACCCGGGCAGCGTCCCAGGGTTCGGCGCGGGCGGCGTTTTCGTCCATCAGGCGGGCGGCCAGGGCCTGGTCGAGCGAGCCCCAGTTGACGCCGATGCGTACCGGCTTTCCGAACTCGATGGCCTTTTCAACGATCGCCGCGAACTGGGTGTCGCGCTTTTTTCCGAAGCCGACATTGCCCGGGTTGATGCGGTACTTGGCCAGGGCCTCGGCGCAGGCCGGTTCGGCGGCCAGCAGGCGGTCGCCGTTGTAGTGGAAGTCGCCGACGATCGGCACCGGCACGTTCATCATGTCCAGCTTGTCGCGGATGCGCGGCACGGCGGCGGCGGACTCGGGGTTGTTGACCGTCACGCGCACCAGTTCGGAGCCGGCGCGCCAAAGTGCCGCCACCTGCTTCACGGTCGCGGACACGTCGGCGGTGTCGGTATTGGTCATCGACTGCACGACCACCGGGGCACCGCCGCCGATACGAACCTGACCCACCGCAACGGCGCGCGTTTCGCGCCGCGGCATGGCCTTCGCTTCACTCATGCCGGCTCGCCTTCCCGGGCCTCTGCCACGTCGGCGTCGCCGGCAGGCGACGGCAGGCGTTCCCCCAGCAGCACGTAGTCACCGGCGTTGAGCAGCACCTCGACGTCTTCGAGCAGGTCGGGTCCCTGCGCTCCGACCTCGGGGAAATAACCGGCGGTGTCATGGATCACCTCGACCCGGCTGCCCGATTCGATCGACGCGCTGCAGACGAAGCACCGGCCGGCCGTGCCGTCGATCGGGAACACCTCGACCGCTCGCTGCACCTGGCGGCTGCCGCCGTCGGCGCTGACCGCGCGCAGGGCCACGGGGCTGGATCGTCGCGATAGCAGTTCGACGCCGGCCGACAGGCTGCCATCGGTTTCGTAGCGCAGCCAGCGCATCACGCCAACCATCCAGCCGGTGTCATCGCCGTCCTCGCCAAACCCCAGGCCGACCAGCTCACCGACCTTGGCGCGGGCCTGCTCGGCGCTGTCCCAGGCCATGCGGTAGCCGCCCAGGCTCTGGTCGAGGACACGCGCGGTGAAGCGCGGCACGCGGGTCATGCTGTTACTGCCCTGGGTCCATGCCGCGCCGGCGATGACATGCACCGTGCCCTGGGCGGACTGGCGCATGAAGGTATCGAAATCGCGCTGGCCGGCCAGCAGGTAGTGCAGGCCGCTCAGGCCAAGCACGGTATCGAGCGAGTGACCGGCCGGCAGGCGGACCAGGCCACGCGCCGCCATCTGGCCGAAGGCGCGGCGCAGCCGGATAAGCAGGTCGTTGCCGACCGCGACCGACAACCCCGGCGTCGGCGACAGCTGGCCCTGGCCATCGCGCACACGCTCGAGGGCGCGGTCGACGTCGTCCGCAAACGGCGCCAGGTCCAGCCAGGCAGAGGGCGTTTGATCGGAGCCACCACCCGGGCCGCGGTCGGCGTCCTCGGGCACCCCAGGGGCGATGCCTTCGGGGGCCCGGTCGAGCAGGTTGCAGCGCGCGGCGTAACCGCGGGTGGCCGGCCACAGCGTGTCCTGTTCGGACTGCGCAAAGGCATAGGGATTCACCGAGGCCATCAGCAGCGCCTGCAGGTAAAGCGTGTGCACGTCATGGCTGCCACCGACGGCGCGGTCGTCGACCGACTTGCGCTCGAGCTTGAGCGAGCTGGCGAAACGATGCAGCCGGTGCAGGCCCTGCCAGGCGCCCGCTGGCGCCGGACGATAGACGCGCCAAGCCATGGCCAGTGCGCGAACGTAGTGCCAGGCGGACCGCTCAAGCGCGGACAGCACGTTGCCGCCGCGCAGGAAGGGAACGCTGCCCGAAGGCGCGCACAGTTCGCAGGCGGCCTGGCGATAGCCCAGCGCAAGGTCGAGGTGGAACTTGCCGGCGGACGCCGCCGCGCGGGCCTTGTCCGGTGGCAGCGGCAGGGAGCTGCTGGAGAACCCGCTTTCGAGCAGGACGATTGCTTCGAGCGCGGTGGGACGCAGCTCCTCCAGGGCGGCGAACCGTTGCCCGCCGTCCAGGCGCTGGCCGGCCAGGCCCTCCAGGGCGCGGGCGATTTCCTGCTCGGCAGCCTGCGGGTTGGCCCGTGGCAGGCCGGCGACCCAGGCCTTCACCTTTTTCGGGTCGGCCGGGAAGCGCACGGCGCCACCCACGGGGGGCGGCAGGTCCTGGCACAGTCGGCGGTAGCTCTCGCTCATTCGGATTCCTCGTGGCTGGCACAGTTTAGACCGGGCCGCGGCCCGGCCCCACCCCCCGTTGAACGGCAGCGGGTATCCTGTGGGGCCGTCCCCGGCCCGAGCCATGTCCACCCTAGCCCGCGAACGCCAGGTCCTGCGTCCTTCCCAGCTCAATGCGCTGGCGCGGGACCTGCTCGAGGGCAGCTTTGCCCAGGTCTGGGTCGAGGGGGAAATCAGCAACTTCTCCCGGCCGGCCTCGGGCCACGCCTACTTCACGCTCAAGGATGCCCGCGCCCAGGTGCGCTGTGCCTTGTTCCGGTCCAATGCCGCCCGGCTGCGTTTTGCGCCGCGCGACGGCATGCAGGTCTTGGCCCGCGGCCGGCTCACCCTGTACGAAGCGCGCGGCGACTACCAGCTGGTGCTCGACCATCTGGAGGAAGCCGGGGAAGGCGCGCTGCGCCGTGCCTTCGAGGAGCTCAAGTCCCGCCTGGCTGCGGAAGGCCTGTTCGACACCGCCCGCAAGCGGCCGCTACCGGCCTACATCCGCCGGCTGGCGGTGATCACGTCTCCGCGTGGGGCGGCCGTGCGCGACGTACTGAGCGTGCTGGGGCGACGATTCCCGCTGCTCGACACCGAGGTGCTGCCGGTGCCGGTGCAGGGCGACGGCGCCTCGGCGCAGATCCTGGACATGCTCCAGCGCGCCGGGCGAAGCGGTCGTTACGACCTGATCCTGCTCACCCGCGGCGGCGGTTCGCTCGAAGACCTGTGGGCCTTCAACGACGAGGCGCTGGCCCGGGCCATCGCCGCCTCACCGGTGCCGGTGGTAGCCGCCATCGGCCACGAGGTGGATGTCAGCCTGGCCGACTTCGCCGCCGACCTGCGCGCGCCTACGCCTTCGGCCGCCGCCGAACTGCTGGTGCCCGACCGTGGCGAGCTGATCGAACGCCTACGCCGCGACCGCCAGCGCTTCGATGCCCTGCTCGCCCGCCTGCTCGGCGCCCAGGCCCAGCGCGTGGACCAGGCCTTCCTCAAACTGCAGGCCCTGCGCCCGCAGCTAAGGCTTGAACGCGGACGCCACCGTCTCGACGCCCTGCGCCACCGGCTCGGCCAGGCCTGGCAGGCCCCGGCGTCCCGTCGCAGCGAGCGACTCGCGCGCCTGCTCAGGCGCCTGGACCAGGCCCATCCACGTCGCCGCCTGGAAGCGCACAGGCATCGCCTGGCCCTGCTCCAGCGCGCCCTGGCCGCGCTGCCGGCACGTCTGGTCGAGCCGCGCCGCCTGCAGCTGCTTGGGTTGGCTCGCGCGCTCGAGGGCGTCAGCCCGCTGGCCACCCTGGGCCGCGGTTACGCCATCGTGTTCGACCAGGATGGCCAGGTGCTTCGCCGGGCCGCCGATGCCCGCGACGGCGACCGGCTGCGGGCGCGGCTTGCCGACGGCGAACTGGCGCTGAAAGTGGAGCCGCGGCGCGACTAATCCCCGGGCTCGGACGAATGGCCCAGGAGCAGCGAGTGTGCGAATTCGACGCCGGCCGCGCGGCCGTTCTTGGCCCGGTACATCGCCTCGTCTGCGCGCCGGAGCAGGCTCTCCGAATCGTCCCCGTCCTCGGGGAAACGGGCGATGCCGATGCTGGCCCCCACCACCACCCAGTGGCCGTCGATCGGCACCGGCCGGCTGATCGCGGCCTGCACGCGCGCCGCAACCGCACGCAGCCAGTGTTCGTCGTCACCCTTCTCGACGGTGACGATCACCAGGAATTCGTCGCCGCCCATGCGCGCGACCAGGTCGCCCGGCCGCACCGAATCGCTGAGACGGCGGCCGATTTCGGCCAGCAGCAGGTCGCCCGCGGCGTGGCCGTAGGTGTCGTTGACCGGTTTGAACCCGTCGAGGTCGAAACTGAGCAGCGCGAACCGCGTATCGCCCCTGCGACCACGGGCGATCAGGCGGCCGAGGTTGTGCAGGGCAAGCCGGCGGTTCGGCAGGTTGGTCAGCGCGTCGCGGCCAGCGAGGCGGCGGATGCGCTGGCGGTCGTGAAGGATGCGCGTGGTCGCCAGCGCCGCCAGCAGGCTCAGGCCCAGGCGGGTCGGGAAACCTGGGGTCTGCCACCAGGCGCGGTTGTCCCAGCCCTCCAGCGGCACCGCCGAAATCAGCCAGCTGCCGCCTGGCAGGAAGGCCGGCACGCGCACCGCCTTGGCCGACCTCGACAATCGCGCGCCGCGGATGATGTCGCCACCCGGGCCGGCGGCATCGCGGCCGACGATACTCAGGTGCAGTTCCTTTTCCAGCGCCAGGATGCCGGCGTCGCGCATCACCCGCTCGTAGTCGAGCACCAGGCTCACCGCGCCCCACAGCCGCGGCACCCCGTCCCGCTCGACCCACAGCGGTATGCGGATGGCCAGGGCGCGGCCTCCCTGGCGCAGCTCGAAGGGTCCCGCCAGCAGCGGGCCGTCCTCGCGGATGGCGCGCAGCGTGGCCTGTTTCTGCACCGGGTCCGCGAGCAGGTCCAGGCCCAGGGCCGCTTCATTGCCTTCGTCCGGGTAAACCGAGGAAATGACGAAGCCGGGGGCGAGGCTGAGGTCGCGGATCTGCGGCTGGCCTCGCATCAGCTCGGCGGCGATGGCCTTGAACTCGTCATCGGAAATGCCTTCCTGGCGAACCACCTGCACGGCCAGGCCACGCACCAGCCCGACCTGGGCATACACCTGGGTCTCGAGCTGGGCACGGAAGTCGGAGAGTTCGCGCTGGACGCGCGACTGCCGTTCGCTCAGGTAGCGCTCCCGCTCGAGCTGGGCCGTGCTGATGCTCAGGTAGGTACCCAGCGCCAGCACCAGCAGGCCCAGGAACAGCGGTTTGCCCGGCCGCAGCCAGCCGCCCGCCGGGTCGGCACTGGCGGCGAGAAACGAATCGGTCGTGGCATCGGGCCCAGCCATTCCGGCAATGTACAACGCCTGCCCCGGGGCCGCGCGGGCGTGCTTCACCCGCCCGGGGAAAGACCGTACCCTCAGGCGATGCAGGGTGAGCCGACCGACGAGGAGTTGATGCTGGCTTTTGGCGCCGGCGACGCCGGTGCCTTCGAAACCCTCTATTCCCGGCACCGGCTGCGCCTGTTCCGGCACCTGCAGCGCCAGGTCCGCGATGCCAGCCTCGCCGAGGATCTGTTCCAGGACATCTGGCAGCGGGTCATCGCCGCCCGCGAACGCTACCGGCCCGAGGCCAGGTTCAGCACCTGGCTGCACCAGGTCGCCCACAACCGGCTTGCCGACCACTGGCGCGCCAAGTCGCACCGGCCGGACGCCCCGGAGGAGGCCCGTGAACTGGCCGAACGGCTGCCCGACCCAGATTCGCCGGAACGCCAGCTTTCCGCTTTCGAGGAGCGCCGCCGCCTGCAGCTGGCGCTCGAGGAGCTGCCGCCGGACCAGCGCGAGGTTCTGCTGCTCCGGCTGGAACAGGAACTGACCCTGGAGGAAATCGGCGAAATCACGGGCGTGGGCCGGGAAACCGTGAAATCCCGCCTGCGCTACGCCATGGACAAACTGCGCGCGAGGTTGAAGCCATGACCGGTCAACCCCGTTCCGGCCACCGGGCCGTTGGAAGGTTTGCCTATCCCAACCGGAGCCACCCCATGCGCCAGATCACCGTCACCGTTACCGCCCTTGCCCTCGCCATCGCCGCCGGCTGCGCCCATCGCGCCGACGACGGCACCGCCCGCCAGTCAGCCAGCGCCGACGCCCTGGCCGATAGCCGCGAAGAGGACCGCAGCCGCATGAAGCGTGCCGAGCTCGAGACCGTGGAGGTCACCGGCAGTCGCCTGCTGGCCTCACCGGCCGCGGCGCCGGCCGCGCCGCCCCCCGCGCCGGCCCATTACATGCCGATGCCGATGCCGCGGCCGGCGGTCGAACCCAATACCGAAAACTACGCGGCCTTCGACGACAACGGCATCCAGCGCACCGCCGAACAGCCCGTATCCACCTTCTCGATCGACGTCGACACCGGCAGCTACAGCAACGTCCGCCGCATGCTGGCGCAGGGAAATCTGCCGCCACGCGATGCGGTGCGGGTCGAGGAGATGATCAACTACTTCGACTACGGCTACCCGGCGCCCGCCGACCGTCGCCAGCCCTTCCGCGTCAGCACCGAGCTCGCGCCGGCCCCCTGGGATGACAAACGCGTGCTGATGCAGGTGGGGCTGAAGGGCTACGAAGTGCCGCGCGACCAGATCCCGGCCAGCAACCTCGTGTTCCTTATCGACACCTCTGGTTCGATGAGTTCGCCCGACAAACTGCCCCTGCTCAAGGAAAGTTTCCGCCAGCTGGTGCCGCGCCTGCGCAAGCAGGACCGGGTTTCGATCGTGGTGTATGCCGGCAGCGCCGGGCTGGTGCTGCCGCCGACCCCGGGCGACCGCCACGGCGAGATCCTGGCCGCGCTGGGCCAGCTCGAGGCCGGCGGTTCGACCAATGGCGGCGAAGGCATCGACCTGGCCTACGCGATGGCTCGCCAGGCCTACGTCGAAGGCGGCGTCAACCGCGTCATCCTGGCTACCGACGGCGACTTCAACGTTGGCATCTTCGACCCCCGCGCACTGGAAACAAAAGTCGAAGCGGGCCGCAAGGCCGGCGTCGCGCTCACCACCCTGGGATTCGGCCAGGGCAACTACAACGACGCGCTGGCGGAAAAACTCGCCGATGTCGGAGACGGCAACCACGCCTACATCGACAACCTGATGGAAGGCCGCAAGGTACTGGTCGAAGAAATGGGCTCGACCCTGCTGACCATCGCCAGCGACGTAAAGATCCAGGTCGAGTTCAACCCGGCCCAGGTCGCCGAATACCGGCTGATTGGCTACGAAAACCGCCAGCTGGCGCGCGAGGACTTCAACAACGACCAGGTGGACGCCGGTGAGATCGGCGCTGGCCACGACGTCACTGCGCTGTACGAACTTTGCCTGGTCGGCCATGGCTGCGAGTCCAGCGATGCCCTGCGCTACGGCGCGCCCAAGCCGCAGGCGGCCGGCACCGGCGAGATCGCCTTCCTGAAGCTGCGTTACAAGCAGCCGGGCGAAGCAAGCAGCGTGCTGGTCGAGCAGCCCATCCGTCGCCGGGATCTGCGTGCGCAGGCCGGCGAAGGCCTGCGTTTCGCGGCGGCGGTCGCTGCCTATGCCGACCTGCTGCGCGGGGGGCGTAACATGTCGGGCTTCAGCTGGGACCAGGTGGAAAGCCTGGCGCGTGGCGCCCGCGGCGACGACCCCTGGGGCTATCGCGGCGAGTTCCTGCAGCTGCTGGCACAGGCCCGTTCTCTGGCGCCGGCGCCCGGCCCCGACACCCACATCAGCCAGGACTGACCCATCGCGATGAAGCACCCGCAGGACCCGCGCAAGGACCCGCTCCAGGACGACGAAGTCGACCTGGCACGGGTCTTGCGCGCCCTGCCGGGCGGCGAACCGTCGCCGGGAGTGGACGCCGCCATCCTGGCGGCTGCCCGCAATGCCACCGCCGCGAGGCCATCGCATGCTCACCGCCGCCGCGGTCTTCCCACCTGGGCATTGGGCACCGCCGCCGCAGCGGTGCTGGCGGTTGGCATCGGCCTGCAGCTGCAGCCCGCGCGTGATGCCCTGCCGGACGGAGTGATGGCGGAAGCGCCGGCGTCGGCCAAGGCCACGGACGCCGAACTGGAACAGATCGAAGTCACCGGTTCGCGCCTCAAGCGCACCGAAACCGAAGAAGCCGACGCGGCCCCCGCGCTGGCCAGGCCACAGAGCGTGCCGCCCGAACCTGCACCCGCCGTTGTGGTGGACCTTGCCCCACCGCCACCGCCACCGCCGCCACCCGCTCCACCGCGCGCCGTTGCCACCGAACAACTTCGCGAAGCCACCGACGCCGCCGCACGATCCCTGGCCGATGAGGTCACGACGCGCGAGTCGTCCGCCCTGGCCGAGCGCGCGCGGATGGAGACAAGTCGCCAGGAAGCCCGCCGCGCGGCCGTGCCGGTCACGCCGCCTGCCGCGGCCCCCGTCGCCGGGTCCGCGCCCCTCCAGGAAAGCACCGATGCGGCGGCAGCCGCGTCGCCTCCGGCCTTCAGCGCCGACGACGTGCTGCCGCCGGTCGACGAGGACGCCCGCCTGAGCCCAGACGCTTGGCTCGAACGCATCCGCGACCGCATTCGCCAAGGCGACCGCGCCGGCGCCAAGGCAAGCCTGCAGCGTTTCCAACGCGCCCACCCCGACCTCAGGCTGCCGCCTGACCTGGCCGCGTTCCGGCCGTGACCGTGGCACAAACGCTTGCCGGCCCGGCCACCTTCGAGCTGGAGGCCAAACGCAGCCGTTTCCTGGCCAGGGCCGCGCCGGTGGCGTCGCCCGATGACGCGCTGGCCTTCCTGCATGAGGTCGCCGACCCACAGGCCACGCACAACTGCTGGGCCTATCGCATCGGCGCCGATTACCGGTCATCCGACGACGGTGAGCCCGGCGGCAGCGCCGGGCGGCCCATCCTCGCCGCCATCGAAGGCCAGGGCGTCGACCAGGTGATGGTGGTGGTCACGCGCTGGTATGGCGGCACCAACCTGGGCGTTGGCGGCCTGGTGCGCGCCTACGGCGGCGCCGCCGCCGAATGCCTGCGCACGGCCGCACGCCGCGACCTGGTGCCCTGGGTCGAGGCCGACCTGGCCTGCGGCTTCGAACTGGCCAATGCCGTGCACGGCCTGCTGGCCGAGTTCGGTGGCGAGAAGCTCGACGAAGCGTTCGATGAGGCCGGCCTGCGCCTGCGGGTGCGCCTGCCCGACTACACTATCGACTCCCTGGCCCGGCGCCTGCGCGACATCAGTCGAGGCGCCGCCCGCCTGCGTCCTGCCGAGACCCCGCACCCATGACCGCCACCCCGGCAGAAAAGCCGCCCGTCAATTCGCTGCGCGACCTGCTGCCCTTCGTGCGCCCACACCGCGGCCTGGTGGCGGCCTGGCTGGGTGCGCTGGCGCTGTCGTCCACCGCGACGCTGGCGCTGCCGGTGGCCGTGAAATACATGATCGACCAGGGGTTCGCCGCAGGCAGCCAGATCGATCGCTGGTTCGTGCTGCTGTTCGGCGTTGCGGTCGCGCTGGGCCTGGCAACGGCGGCGCGCTTTTATTTCGTCACCCTGCTGGGCGAGAGGGTTGTCGCCGACCTGCGCCGGGCGCTTTACGCGCACCTGCTTTCGCTCGACCAGGCCTTCTTCGAACGCACCCGCGCCGGCGAACTGCTCTCGCGGCTCTCGGCCGACGCCGAACTGCTGCGCAGCGTGGTCGGTTCGAGCATGTCGGTCGCGCTGCGCAGCGGCATCACCGTGCTGGGCAGCGCCGTGATGCTGGCGGTCACCAGCCCGCGTCTGGCGCTGTTCGTGCTTCTGGGCATCCCGCTGATCGTCCTGCCGATGGCGTTCTCCGGCCGGCGCGTGCGCAGCGTCGCCAAGGCTGCCCAGGACCGCGTCGCCGACGCCAATGCCCGCGCCGGCGAAACCCTGGGCGCGATGCATACGGTGCAAAGTTATGCCCGCGAATCGTACGAAGCCGGTCGCTTCGACCAGGCCGTGGGCCTGGCCCTGGGCGTGGCGCGCAAGCGCATCCGCCTGCAGGCGGCGCTGACGGCCATCGTCATCGTGCTGGTGTTCGGATCCATCACCGCGGTGCTTTGGGTAGGCGCCCGCGACGTCATCGCCGGCGACATGACCGCCGGCACCCTGGGCCAGTTCGTGCTGTACGCGCTTATTGGCGCGGGTTCGGTCGGCGCGCTGGCGGAGGTGTGGACCGAGGTGCAGCGCGCCGCCGGCGGCATGGCGCGCATCTCCGAACTGCTGGGGGAACGCTCCCTGCTGCCGGTGCCGGAGCAGGCCGAACCGCTGCCGACGCCGGTGCAGGGCCGCCTTTCGCTGCGCGGTGTGCGTTTCCACTACCCCACCCGCCCCGACGCGCCGGCGCTGGAGGATTTCAGCCTGGAGCTGCAGCCCGGCGAAACCGTGGCCCTGGTCGGTCCCTCGGGTGCCGGAAAGAGCACGGTGCTGCAGCTGCTGCTGCGATTCCACGACCCCGAGGCCGGTTCCATCACGCTCGACGGCCACGACCTGCGCTGCATCGCCCCGGTGGCGCTGCGGGCGCAGATCGCCCTGGTGCCGCAGGACCCGGTCATCTTCGGCACCACCGCCCGCGAAAACATCCGCTACGGCCGCCTGGATGCCACCGACGAACAGATCGAAGCCGCCGCCCGCAGCGCCGAGGCCCACGACTTCCTGGCCAGCCTGCCGCAGGGCTACGACAGCGAACTGGGCGAACGCGGCGCCCGCCTGTCCGGCGGCCAGCAGCAGCGCCTCGCGATCGCCCGCGCCCTGCTCAAGGATGCGCCGGTCCTGCTGCTCGACGAAGCCACCAGCGCACTCGACGCCCAGAGCGAACGCGCCGTGCAGCAGGCGCTGGAACGCCTGATGCGCGGCCGCACCACCCTGGTCATCGCCCACCGCCTGGCGACGGTGCTCAAGGCCGACCGCATCGTGGTGATGGACCAGGGCCGCATCGTCGCCCAGGGCACGCACGCCGAGCTGCTTGCGCGCGGCGGGCTATACGCCGACCTGGCGCGACTTCAGTTCGACCACGGGCCGGCCGCGGGCTGAGCCTGCTCCAGCGTCTGCATGAACGCCGTCGGCAGGCCATAGCGGCCCCACCAGCCACGCTGTGTGCCGGTCAGGACCCGAAGCATCTGCCCGCGTCCGCCGGGCAAACGTCCCAGGGGCAGGAAGAGCCGGTCGCGCAGCCAGGCCAGGCTATCGGCCTCGGACTGGAATACCGGCGTCAGCCAGCGGCTCCAGAACTGGTAGATCGCCACGTGCCGGCGCCGGGCGGCGCCGTAGGCGGCCAGCGCAGGTCCGACCTGCGCTGATTCGCGCAGCGCGTCGCGCAAGGCCAGGGCATCGAGCAGCGCCATGTTCACGCCCTGCCCCAGCTGCGGGCTCATCGCATGCGCGGAATCACCCAGCAGGGCCAGGCGGCCGCGAAACCAGGCGCCGGGGATGGCATCGCGGTAGCGGGCCTGCGCGAGCTGCGCGGGGTCTTCGACCGCGTCGAGCATCGGCGCCAGGTCCGGCCACAGTGCGCTTGCCCGCATTTTCCAGGCCGGCAGGCCCTCACGCGACCAGTCCGGCATGGCCGCGGCCGGCAGGCTCCAGAAGAAACTCAGGCGCGGCGCCGCATCCCCCGGGCGCGCCCCGACCGGCAGCATGCCCGCCATCTCGCGGGCCCGCCGGTAGCGCTGTCGAAGCTGGTTGCGCCAGGGCCATTCGCCTTCGGGCAGCAGGCACCACAGCGCACCCCAGGGATAAGGCCGGTCCAGCCGGGGTGCGCCGACCGCGCCGCGCAGGCAGGAAGCCGCACCGTCGGCGGCCACGATCAGGTCGTAGGGGCCGTGCCGGCCGCCCGCCGAATCGAGCAGTTCGCGGCCACCGGGCGCCAGTGCCTGGATGCGGGTGCCGACGCGCACGCCGCCGGCGCCCGGCCAGGCGTCGCGCAGCAATTCGAACAGGGCGTTGCGCTGCAGGCCCAGGCCAAACAGGCGCGGATCGAGGCCGGCGTAGGCCATGTCCATGACCGCCCGGCCGCCCTCGTTTTCGCCGTAGAGGCGATCAATCCGCCGACCCAGGCCCAGGGCCGGCGCCAGCAGGCCCAGTTGCCACAGCGCCGACAGGCCGGTGGGCTGGAGCAGGAAGCCGGCACCGACGGGGCGCAGCGCAGGCGCCTGCTCGAATACCTCGACCCGGTGGCCGTCGCGAGACAGCGCCAGCGCCGCGGCCTGGCCACCGCTGCCGTAACCGACGATGGCGATGTCGAGGTTCTTCATCGGCGTCCGCAAAAAAAGAAGCCCCGCGTGCGGCGGGGCTTCGGGTGCAGCGCTGGCTCGTGCTTCATGCCGGGACGACGTTGGCCGCCTGGGAACCCTTGGGCCCCTGGACGACTTCGAAGCTGACCCGCTGGCCTTCCTGCAGGGAACGGAAACCCTGGGAACTGATGGCCGAATAGTGCACGAACACGTCGGCGCTGCCGTCCTCGGGGGCGATGAACCCAAACCCCTTGGCGTCGTTGAACCACTTCACGGTACCGAAACTCATGTCTTGCCCTCACATGCTGTAGGAACTGTCGTGCTCCGCGTGCCGATGCCTCGGTCCCGTGCACGGCCCGATTATGAACAACAGCAAAACGACTGACAATTACCCCAGCAGGGCTTCAAACAGGCCGGGCAGGCCGGCGCTGGCGACCTCGACGTTGGCCAGCACTTCGTCGAGCGTGATTTCCGCCGCGTCGCCGCAACCCGCCGCCCAGTTGGCCACGATGGCCAGGCAGGCGTAGTCCAGGCCCAGTTCGCGGGCGAGGCCGGCCTCGGGCATGCCGGTCATGCCGACCAGGTCGCAGCCATCGCGGCGCAGGCGTGCGATTTCCGCACGGGTCTCCAGGCGCGGGCCCTGCGTCGCGCCGTAACAGCCCCCGTCCACCAGCGCCACGCCGGCCTTGTTGGCGGCCGCCAGCACGTCGGCGCGCAGCGAAGGGCTGTAGGGCTCGCCAAAGTCCACGTGCAGCACCTCGCCGCCTTCGCCGTCCCAGAAGCTGGACGTACGGCCCCAGGTGTAATCGATAAGTTGGTCCGGAAGCCCCAGCACCTGCGGGCCATAAGCGTCGGTAATGCCGCCGACGGTGTTCAACGCCAGCACGCGGCGGGCGCCTAGGTCCTTCAGGCGCCAGAGGTTGGCGCGATAGTTCACCCGGTGCGGCGGCAGTGAATGGCCTTCGCCGTGCCGGGCCAGGAAGGCCACGCGGCGACCCGCCAGCCGGCCCACGCGCACCGGCCCGGAAGGCGCGCCGTAGGGCGTGTCGCCCTCGACCGCCTGCACGTCGGCAAGCGCCGCAAGCCGGTAGAGGCCCGTGCCACCGATGACGGCCAGGTCGATTGCCGGCATGTTCATTCCTTGAGCGCGTAGATGCCCGGCAGGTTACGGCCCTGCTCGTAATAGTCCATGCCGTAGCCGAATACGTAGCGATCGGGCACTTCGACGGCGATGTGCTGGGCTTGCACGCCGGCAACGCGGCGATCATGCCGCTTGAGCGCCATCACCGCGACGCGGGTTTCGGCCGCACCCTGCTCCTGGCACCAACCGAGGACGGCCTTGAGCGTGTGGCCTTCGTCGAGGATGTCGTCGGCGACCAGCACCCGGCGCCCCTTCAACGGTGTCGCTGGGCGATGCCGCCATTCCAGCCCGCTGCCCTGGGTGGCGCCGCGGTAGCGGGTCGCGTGCAGGTAATCGAACTGGAGGTCGGTTTTCATGTCCATGGCCAACGCGGCGGCAAACGGCAGGCCACCGTGCATGATCGTCAACAGCAGCGGTCGCTCGCCGCTGGTGCCGGCGTAGGCCTGGTCGATTTCACCGGCGATGCGGCGGATGCCGGCCTCCAGCGTTTGGCGGTCGAACAGCAGGTCGGACCGGGCCAGCGCGGCCCCGAGATCGTGGGACATGTCAGGCAACTCCATGGTCGAGGCGCCGGAGCGCTTCGCGGGCCCCATCGTAACGTGCGTGCGCCAGCAGCGCGTCCCAGGCCGGCGACCGGCGTGCGAAGAGCGGCGCAAGCAGGTCGGCCGGGGCCGGGTCGCGGTCGGCGACCGCGCGCAAGGAATCGGCCACCAGCGCCGGTGCGCAGACCAGGACGGCGTCGCAGCCGGCGTCGAGGTGGGCGTCTATGCGCGCCTTCACGCCGCCGGCGGACTCAGCCGCGGCCATGCCGATGTCGTCGCTGAAGACGATGCCGCCGAAGCCCATGTCGCGGCGCAGGATGTCGCGGATCCAGCGCAGCGAATAACCCGCTGGTTCGGGCGCCACCGCCGGGTATTTGACGTGCGCCATCATCACCGCCTCGGCACCGGCCTCGATGCCGGCGGCGAAGGGCACCAGGTCGAGCGCCTGCAGCTCGGCCAGCGGGCGCGGATCGACGGCGTCGTCGAAGTGGGTGTCCTCGAGCACCGAGCCATGGCCCGGGAAATGTTTGATGGTCGCGGCCATGCCGGCCTCGTGCAGGCCGGCGACGTAGGCGCGGCAGAAGTCGGCGACGATGACCGGTTCGGCGTGGAAGGCACGGTTGCCGATCGCCAGGTTGCCGCGGCCCAGGTCCACCACCGGCGCGAAGCTCAGGTCCAGGCCGGTGGCCAGGATTTCGCTGGCCATCAGCCAGGCGTGTTCATGGGCCAGGGCCAGCGCGTCGTCGCGGTCGCTGGCGTACAGGTGGCCAAAACCCTCCAGCGCCGGCAGTTCGGAATAGCCCTCGCGGAAACGCTGCACGCGACCGCCCTCCTGGTCCACGCACAGCAGCTGCGGGCGCGGCGCGGCCTCGCGGATGGCCTGGCACAGCTCGCCTGCCTGGTTGCGCGAGTCGAAATTGCGCTTGAACAGGATCACGCCCGAAACCCGGGGGTCCTGCAGCCAGCCACGCTCTTCGTCCGAAAGTTCCAGGCCGCCGATTCCAATCACCAGCATCAGGTTTTCTCCTGCGCGTTCCAGCGCGAATACGGGCGCTCTGCCAGCGCCAGGTTGTACCAACGGGTCTCGTCGGTGACTTCCCGGCCCAGCCAGGCGGGGCGTTCAAAGGCTTCGTCGGCGGCGGCCAGTTCGAGCTCGGCCACCACCAGGCCGGCGTTGTCGTCGGCGAATTGATCCACTTCCCAGGTGTGGCCAGCGTGCTCGACGTAGTGCCGGACCTTCTGGATGCGACCGCCCACGCACAGTGCCAGCAGCGCTTCGGCGTCGGCCACCGGGATCGGGTAGTCGAACTCCTGGCGTGTGTGCCCGGGCTCGCGCGACTTGATGTTGAGGAAAGCGGCGTCGCCGGCGATGCGCACGCGCACCGAGGCGTTCTGCCTGGCCTCGCGCAGCGCGGCCATGTCGTTGATGTAACCCTGGGCCATGCGCACCGACTTGAGCACGCTTTCGCGCCAGCGCTCGTCGGTGACCAGGAACTTGCGTTCGATCTCGATGCCCATGCCCTATTTCTCGAACAGTGCGATCGATTCAACGTGCGCGGTTTGCGGGAACATGTCCATCGCGCCCGCCGCCACCAGGCGGTAGCCGCGCTCGCGCACAAGGAAACCGGCGTCGCGCGCCAGCGAACCCGGGTGGCAGGACACATAGACGATGCGGCGGATGCCCTTGAGCGGAAGCTGGGCCAGCACCTCGGCAGCGCCGGCACGCGGCGGGTCGAGCAGGAGCTTGTCGAAGCCCGCCTTCATCCACGGTTCTCCGGCCAGGTCCTTGGCCAGGTCGGCAGCGTGGAACTCGACGTTGTCGACCTGGTTGCGGGCGGCATTTTCCCGCGCCCGCGCCACCAGCCCGGCGTCACCCTCGACGCCGACCACTTGGCCGGATCGCCGCGCCAGCGGCAGGGTGAAATTGCCCAGGCCGCAGAACAGGTCCAGCACGCGGTCTTGTGGCTGCGGATCGAGCAGCTCCAGCGCACGTCGGATCATCTTGTCGTTCAGGCCGGCGTTGACCTGGATGAAGTCCAGCGGCCGGAACGCCAGGTGCAGGTCGAAGTCGGGCAGCGCGAACGAAAGCTCCAGCTGTTCCGGCCACAGCGGCTTCACCGTCTCGATGCCACCGGGCTGCAGGAACACCGCGAAGCCCGTTTCCCTCGCGAAGGCGACCAGGCGCGCCTGGTCGTCGGCCGACAGCGGTTCGAGGTGGCGGAACACCAGGGCCACGCCCTGCTCGCCGGCGATGAATTCGATCTGCGGCAGCGTGCGCTTGCCGTCGAGGCTGTCCACCAGGGCCGACAGCGCCGGCAGGCGTTCGCCGATTTCCGGGATGACGGTGTGGCAGACCGACAGGTCGGCGACGAAGCGCGGGTTGGTTTCCCGGAAGCCCACCACCGTCTTGCCTTTCTTTTCGACGAAACGCACCGAAAAGCGCCCCTTGCGCCGATAGCCCCAGGCCGCGTCGACCAGGGGTTCAAGCTCCTTGTCCGGGGCCACGTGGCCGATGCGCTGCAGGTTGTCCATGAGCACGCCGTGTTTGGCGGCGATCTGGCGCGGTTCGGCCAGGTGCTGGAGTACGCAGCCGGCGCAGGTGCCGAAGTGCGGGCAGCGCGGCTCGATGCGGTCCGGCGAGGCGACCAGCACCTCGAGGGTGCGCCCTTCGTCGAAGTGTCGGTTGCGGCCGGTCTGTTCGACCCGCACGGTTTCGCCGGGAAGCGCGCCGGTGACGAAGATCGCCTTGCCCTCGCGGTGACCCACCCCGCGGCCGTCGTGGCTCAGGTCGGTGATTTCCAGGTCGAAGGGCGGACGCTGCTTGAAACGGGTACGGGCCACGGGTGATGCCGGAAACAAAGGGGCGCGGATTGTCGCAAATCCGCGCCCCGGATGCCTTTATTTTTGCTTCCAGGAACCGTCGGCGGCCTGGTACCACCAGCCGGCGCGGGCGCTGGCGACCCACTGGCGCGAGAAGGTCTGGCGGATCTGGGTTTCCCACTCAGGGTGGTTGTTGGCCACGGCGATCTCGCGATAAACCGCGTTGCGGTCGCGGTTGTCCTCGGCCACCAGCTGGTTCACCGACACGCGGTCCTTGAGCGGCACCTTGGCCGGGTCGCGCAGGACGACCAGGCCGTCATTACCAAAACCCAGCGCGCCGGAATCGAAGTGCGCCTGCAGGCCCGACTGGAAGCGTGCGGCCATGCGGTCCTGGATGGCCTGGATGGCCGGCGTGCGGATGGTGATGTCGGCTTGCTGGGCGTGGGCCGAGGAAATGAGCAGCGACATCGGGCTCCAAGCCGGGCGGCGGGCGGGCACGAACGCCTGCGGTTCGCCTTCGGCGGCCGCGGCGTCTTCGCCCAGCACCTTTTCGACAAACTCCTCGGCCGCTTCCTGGGCTTCGGCCGCCGGGAAATAGACGTTGATGGTGACGCAGGCGCCCAGGGCGAACATCGCCAGCGCCGCGGTGGGGGCCAGCAGCAGCCGCTTGATTTTTTTGCCCATTGTCTTGCCCTCTATTGGATGACCGGGGTTTGCCCTTCGGTGGCCGCCTTGAGGCGGTCCACCAGCGTGGGCCAGTCGACGCGGCGGCGGAAACCCACCACCTGGATACGCGGCAGGCCCGCTCCCTGCACGATGGTATAGCCATCACCCGCTGAATCCACGCCGTCCATCTGGCAGACGTTGTCGCGCAGCCGGCAGGCCAGCCCAAGGCGGGCATAGCGGAAGTCGTCGAACAGGCGCAGCGCCTGCGCCTGCAGGCCGCCCATCAGTCCGCCGCCGCCGCCGACCTTGGAAATGTCCTCGACCGCGCGCTGGCTGATCCGGCGCCGGCCTTTCCAGTCCGGATCCGACTGCAGGCGCGCGTCGAAGGCCACCGGCGACCAGTTGACCATGCGCAGGTCGGCGATGCGGCCATCGAGCCGGCCGGTGATGGAACCAAAACCAAAGGCCGCCGTCAGCGGTTCAAGGTCGATGTCCTCGATCACCACGTCGGCCGACAGGGTCGGTGCCACGCCGAACGGCCGCTCCATTTCCAGGCTCGACAGCGCCACGGAGCCGCCAAATAGCTCCATGGTCAGGCCGCCGTCGAGCGCCAGCCGGTTGTCCTGGTAACGCGCCGCCGGGATGCGGCCGCTGATGCTGCCCTCGAAGGCCGGCCAGCCCAGGCGTTGGGACAGGCTGCCCAGGTCCAGGTCCTGCAGCGTCGCGCCCAGCGCAAAGCGGGTGCCCTTGCCATCGCCGGGCGGCTGCCAGTGCAGGTGGTCCAGGCGTACCCGACCGTCGAGCACCGGGATCGATACCGGCGAGGCCAGCTGCAGCTGGCCGTCGGCGCTGGTGAAACCCAGCCGGGCATGGCCCAGGCCGATGCCAAATAGCGCCGCGCTGTCCCAGGCAAGTTCGCCTGCCTCTGGCGCGCCGCCGGCGTTCCAGCGCAGGTTTCCGTGCATGCCGGCCAGGGTGAATCGCTGGCGCGGGTCGATGGCGTTCACGCGCTCCAGGCCCAGCGCCATGAAACGCCACTGGCCGCCGTCCAGGCGCAGTTGCGCTTCGAGCCCCCCTGTCAGTACCAGGTCGCCGAAGCTGGCGGGAGCCAGGAAACCGCTCAAGTAGCGGTCACGGGCTGTCGCCAGGTCGCCCAGGGAAAGCCTGAGCTCCATGTCGTTAAGTGCATTGCCCGCATCGAGCCGCGCCGAACCGGCGGCCTGCAAGACCTGCCCGTCGCGCCAGGAAAAGGCCGGCAGGTCCCAGCCGCCGCCTTCGCGCGGAAATACCTCGGCCTCCACCTGCACCGGCGTCCCGGGCAGCGGCACGTAGAGGCTGCCGACCAGGAATTCACCGCCGCGCGCGGTGTAGCCAATGGCCGTGCGCGGGCGGCGTTCGTCGCCCTGGTAATCCACCGTCAGCCGGCCCTTCATGCCGGCGGCGGCAAGCCAGCCATCGGGCGTTTCCAGCCCGACGTCCGCGAGCCCGAGGTCCGCGTCCACGGACAGGGCTTCGCCCGTTCGCAGCGAAACCGCGCCATCCAGTTGGCCGCCGGTCCATTGGCCGTCCTTCCAGAGCGTCGCCAGGAAAGCGCGAAGCCAGGCGACCGGCACCGCCCGCAGGTCCACCTGGTGGCGATCGGGCGCGCCCGCGCGCCAGGCATATTCAATCCCGCTACCGCGGGCGGCAAGCAGCGCGTCGATGCGGGCCGCGGACAGCGATACGGCCAGCGAGCCGCTGCCGCCCTTCGCGCTGACCGGGCCCTCGCATTGCCACTGGCCGTCCGGGTCGCGCGACAGCGGGCAGCGCCAGCGCACCGTGCGCAAATCCTGTCCCAGCGTCGGCACCTGCAGGCGCGATGCTTCCAGCGCGAGTTCCCCGGTCGCGGCGCCCTCGGGCCAGTCCAGCGTCACCCTGACGTTTTCCAGGCTGGCCACGTCGTTGCGCACGGCGCCGACCTGCAGCTGCAATTCGCGAGCGGCCGCGGGCAGCAGCGCCAGCGCCAGCAGGGCGCCACTGAGGAACTTGCCGAGTCGGATCGGTCGCCGCATGCTGGCCAGCATAGTGCCTTTGATCCCGCGCCTGCTGCTGCTCGAAGACGACCCCACCAGCGCGGCCGCGCTGCGGGCGGGGCTTGAATCGCTGCCGGCCCGGGTGGACCAGGCGGCGAACGTCGCCGAGGCAGCCGCACTGGCGGCCCGCGGCGGGCATGCGCTCTGGCTGTTCGACCTGCAGCTTCCCGACGGCCGCGGCGACGCGCTGCTGGCCCGGCTTCGCGCCGACGGACTGGCCACGCCGGCCCTGGCGCTTAGCGCCGACCCGGGCGCGGACGCGCGGGGATTCCTTCGCGTCCTCGCGAAGCCCCTGGCCCTGTCCGAGCTGCGCGCGGCCGTGGCGGCCGTGCTGCCGCCGGACCTGCTGCCCCCCTGGGACGAGGTCGCGGGCCTGGCCGCGGTGGCTGGCCAGGCGACGGCGCTGCAGACACTGCGCCGATTGTTCCTGGACGAGTTGCCGGAGCAGCGGCGACAGGTTCTGGCCGCCTGCGAGTCAGGTGACGAAACCGCCGCGCGCGCCCAGTTGCACCGACTCAAGGCGAGCTGCGGGTTTGTCGGCGCCCTGCCCCTGCTGGCAGCGGTTCGGGCCCTGTACGCGACGCCGGGGGATGCCGGCGCACGACAGCGATTTGACGCCTGTTCGGCGCGCCTGCTGGCAGGCGCCCCGATGCCCTAGTCGCGGCCGAGCCGTGCCAGTTCCGACAGCAGCCCCCAGGACTTGAGCCCGGCCGGACCCAGGTGCGTGGCCAGCACGCCGCGCAGGGCGCCGCGCAATTCCTGCAGTTGCTCGGGTGGAGGCTGCCGGTCCTGGGCCAGGGCCAGCAGCGCCGCCCCGGACGTGGAACCGGGCGCATGGCTGCGGTCGCGCAGCGCCCCGCGTTCGGCGTCGAGCAGGTAGCGCGCGGCCGGGTCGAGCGGCTCGCCGTCCTCGCCTGCCTCGAAGGACAGGCCGTAACCCAGCAGTTCGAGCAGGTCGCGTTCGAAACGTCGCAGCTGCCAGGCCAGTGCCGCATTGTCGCCGAGCCGGGAGCGCAGTTCGCCGTAACGCTCGAACAACTCCGGCGCCGGGTCGTTGCGCGGCAGCAGGCGCAGCACCAGTTCGTTGACGTAGAAGGCCGCCATCAACGCCTCGCCGGCCAGGCGCGGCGCCGCGTCCACGGCTTCGGCCTGCAGCAGCCGGGCCAGTTCACCGCGCGGCAGGAAGTCGATGCGCAGCCGCTGCAAGGGCTGCAGGGCGGCGCGCAGCGGGTGCCGCTTGGCGCCCTGCACGCCACGCGCGACCACGCCGACCCGGCCATGATCACGGGTCAGCAGTTCGACGATCAGGCTGGTCTCGCGCCAGGGGCGCGCGTGCAGCACGAAGGCCGGCTGCGCGAGTACGCGCATGGCTCAGTCCGAATAACCGAATCGCCGCAGCGCGGCCTCGTCGTCCGACCAGCCCTCGCGCACCCGGCACCAGGTTTCCAGGAAGACCTTGCGGCCGAACAGCCGTTCCATGCCGACGCGGGCACCGGTGCTGATGGCTTTCATGCGTTCGCCGCCCTTGCCGATGACGATGGGCTTCTGGCCTTCGCGCTCGACCCAGACGATGGCGGCGATGCGCAGCATCTCGCCATCCTCCTCGAAGCGTTCGATCTCGACGGTGGTCGAATACGGCAACTCCTCGCCCAGGCGCAGCATCAGCTGTTCGCGAACCAGTTCGCCGGCCAGGAAACGTTCGCTACGGTCGGTGATTTCGTCTTCGCCGTAGATCGGTGCCGATTCCGGCATCAGGAAAAGCAGGTCCTTGACCAGGGCATCCAGCCCCTTGGACTTGAGCGCCGACACCAGGTGCACCGACGCGAACAGGCGTTCGCCGGTGACTTCGGCGATGAAGGGCAGCAGGGCGGTCTTGTCCGGCATCTTGTCGATCTTGTTCACCACCAGCGCCACCGGCACGCCGGCGGCGTGCAGGGCGCCGTAGGCCAGGGCGTCCTCCTCGGTCCAGCGGCCGGCTTCGATCACCAGCGCGGCGGCGTCCACGCCCTCGACGGCGCCACGCGCGGCGCGGTTCATCATGCGGTTCATCGCCCGCTTCTGTTCGCGATGGATGCCGGGCGTGTCCACCAGCAGCAGCTGGCCGTTTTCGAAGCTGGCGATGCCCAACAGCCGGTGGCGGGTGGTCTGCGGCCGCGGCGACACGATGCTCACCTTGGCGCCGACCAGGGCATTGACCAGGGTGGACTTGCCGACGTTGGGGCGGCCCAGCACGGCGACGGTGCCTGCGCGGTAGGCGTTGGGCGGGGACTCGGGGGAATTCACTTCTTCTCCAGCGTCGCCAGCACGCGTTCGGCGGCGAGTTGTTCAGCGGCGCGCAGGGAGCTGGCTTCGGCCTGCTCCTCGAGCGGGGGATCGGTGGTTTCGCAGGCGACGTGGAACACGCGGGCGTGGTCGTCGCCGGTGGTTTCGAGCAGGCGATAGGTCGGACGCGGCAGCTGGCGGCCCTGCAGCCATTCCTGCAGCCGGGTCTTGGGATCCTTCTCGGCTTTGCCGGCGGGCAGGTCGTCCAGCGCGGCCTCGAACCAGCCAAGCACCATGCCGCGACAGGCTTCGAAGCCGGCATCGAGATGCACGGCACCGATGACCGCCTCGACGGCGTCGGCCAGTATCGAGTCGCGGCGGTGGCCGCCGCTCTTCATTTCGCCGGGGCCGAGTTCGAGCCGCTCGCCCAGCTGGAGTCGCCGCGCCAGTTCGGCCAGCGAAGATTCGCGGACGAGGCTGGCGCGGGCGCGGGTCAGGGTGCCCTCGTCGGCCTTGGGCCAGCGTTCGTAGAGCGCCTCGGCGACGACCAGGTTGACCAGGGCGTCGCCGAGGAATTCAAGCCGTTCGTTGTGCGGCGATCCGGCGCTGCGGTGCCGGAGGGCCTGTTGCAGCAGTTCGGGTGATCTGAATCGATGGGTGATCGGGTCAGTCACTCGGAGGACGGCCGGTCAGGTCGACGGTATTGTCGAACTTGCCAATCACGTCGAGGTTTCCGAACAGCGGCACGCGAACTTCGTAGGCGATATTGAGCTTGGCAACGCCCCCCTCGCGGAAGACCTTGACGTGCTCCTTCTTCACCGAATTGACGTAGGCGATGTCAAGGCGGCGCTCGAGGTCGCGGTAGATGTTCGCCGGTGGCGAGGACGCGGAGTTCGGCTGGGCCGCGTACTCCTCCATCACCCCTTTGAGATTGAGGTACTCGCTGTACATCGGGAACAGCTTCATGATGATCAAGGCGAAGAATCCGACCACCACCAGGACCATCACGAAACTCATCAACGTCATGCCACGCGGCTTGCTAATCATGTCCACTCCCCCGGGGATCACCCCTTTCAGCGGATGGTATCGCCAATCCGGGTGTAGTCAAACGCCCCGGAGCAGAACCAGCCCTCGCAGTTGAGCCAGATGGCGAAGGCCTTGCCCACCAGGTTCTTCTCCGGGACGAAACCCCAGTAGCGGCTGTCCTCGCTGCGGTCCCGGTTGTCGCCCATGGCGAAATAGTGTCCGGCCGGCACTTCCCACACGCCTTCGGCGCGCGGGCTGGAGAAGGGGCTGGTTTCCAGGGTGGCGTGCACGCGGCCGTCGAGGTCGACCTCAAAGCGGGTGGCGCCGGTCATGGCGCGGCCCTGGCCGGAGCCCACGTAGACACCGGCGGCCTGCTTGGGCACCGGCTGGCCGTTGACCAGCAGCGTCTGGTCGCGAAACGTGATCTGGTCGCCCGGCAGGCCAACGATGCGCTTGATGTAATCGGCACCGGCATTGGTATCGTCCGGCCCCATGCCCGGGTAGCGGAACACCACCACGTCGCCGCGCTCGGGCGCGCCGACGTCGATGATCTTGGTGTTGATCACCGGCAGGCGGATGCCGTAGGCGAACTTGTTGACCAGGATGAAGTCGCCGACGAGCAGGGTCGGCATCATCGAACTGGACGGGATCCGGAACGGCTCGGCCAGGAAACTGCGCAGCACCAGCACGATGAAGATGATCGGGAACAGCTGGCGGGCATAGTCGACCACCACCGGCTCGTGGATCTCCTCGCCTTCGGCCTGCATCAGGCGGCGCTTGGGCGCGAACAACAGGCGGTCGATGAGCCAGACAAATCCGGTCAGCGCGGCCAGGGACGTCAGGATCAGGGCTAGGTCTATTTTCACGCGTGTGGCTTCCTCGCGGCGGAGCCGCTTATTTGTTGTCCACCTGGAGCACGGCCAGGAAGGCTTCCTGCGGGATTTCCACGCGGCCCACCTGCTTCATGCGCTTCTTGCCTTCCTTCTGCTTCTCCAGGAGCTTCTTCTTGCGGGTGGCGTCGCCGCCGTAACACTTGGCGAGCACGTTCTTGCGCATGGCCTTGACCGTGGAGCGCGAAATGATCTGCGAGCCGATGGCGGCCTGGATGGCGACGTCGAACATCTGCCGCGGGATCAGCTCGCGCATCTTCTCGCAGATGTCGCGGCCGCGGCGGTCGGCGTGGCTGCGGTGCACGATGGAGGAAAGCGCGTCCACCTTGTCGCCGTTGATCAGCGTGTCCACCAGCACGAAGGGGCCGGCCTCGAAACGTTCGAAGTGGTAGTCGAGCGATGCATAACCCCGCGACACCGACTTGAGCCGGTCGAAGAAGTCCAGCACCACCTCGGCCATGGGCAGCTCGTAGCTGATCTGGACCTGGGAGCCGAGGTAGTTGATGCCGACCTGGCGGCCGCGCTTCTCTTCGCAGAGCTTGATCACGTTGCCGACGTAGTCGGGCGGCGTGAGGATGTTGGCGCGGATGATCGGCTCGCGGATCTCCTGCACCTTGGTCGGCGGCGGCAGCTTCGCCGGGTTGTCCAGCGGCAGCGTGCTGCCGTCGTTCATCAGCACTTCGTACACGACGGTGGGCGCGGTGGTGATGAGGTTCAGGTCGTACTCGCGCTCCAGGCGTTCCTGCACGATCTCCATGTGCAGCATGCCCAGGAATCCGCAGCGGAAGCCGAAGCCCATGGCCTCGGAGCTTTCGGGCTCGAAGCGCAGCGCGGCGTCGTTGAGCTTGAGTTTCTCGAGCGCTTCGCGCAGGCCGGGGTAGTCGTCGGCGTCCACGGGGAACAGGCCGGCGAAGACGCGCGGCTGCATTTCCTGGAAGCCCGGCAGCGGACCCGGCGCCGGGTCGTTGGCCAGCGTCAGGGTGTCGCCGACCGGGGCGCCGTGCACGTCCTTGATGGACGCGTTGATCCAGCCCACCTCGCCGGCGCCGAGCTTGGCCAGCTCCTTGCGCTTGGGCGTGAACACGCCGACCTTGTCGACCAGGTGGGTGCGGCCGGTGGACATGACCAGCATCTTGTCACCGGGCTTGATCTCGCCCTGCATGACGCGCACCAGCGACACCACGCCCAGGTAGTTGTCGAACCAGGAGTCGATGATCAGCGCCTGGAGCTTGTTGGTCTCGCGCGGCTTCGGCGGCGGGATGCGCTTGACGATGGCCTCGAGCACGTCAACCACGTTCAGCCCGGTCTTGGCGCTGATGGCGATGGCGTCCTCGGCGTCGATGCCGATGACGGCTTCGATCTCCTTCTTGACCTTGTCGATGTCGGCCGTGGGCAGGTCGATCTTGTTCAGCACCGGCACGACCTCAAGGCCCTGCTCGACCGCCGTGTAGCAGTTGGCGACCGATTGCGCCTCGACGCCCTGGGCCGCGTCCACCACCAGCAGCGCGCCTTCGCAGGCCGCCAGCGAGCGGCTGACTTCATAGCTGAAGTCGACGTGGCCCGGCGTGTCGATGAAGTTGAGCTGGTAGGTGACGCCGTCCTTCGCGGTGTACGGCAGGGACACGGACTGCGCCTTGATCGTGATGCCGCGCTCGCGCTCGATCGGGTTCGAGTCGAGCACCTGGGCCTCCATCTCGCGCGCCTGCAGGCCGCCGCAAAGCTGGATGATGCGGTCGGCAAGCGTGGACTTGCCGTGGTCCACGTGGGCGATGATGGAAAAATTGCGGATGTGCTGCATGCGGGGCGGTCGGGTTACCGGTACGTGGCCATAAACACGCCATTATCGCACAGCGCCCCCGGCCCGGCCCGCGTGGGCCGACCGGGGCACGCCATGGGTTCAGCGCAGGACGAAGCTGACGAACCCCGTACTGCGGGCATTGCGGACCAGAAGCCGGACCTCGTCACCCGCAGCCAGGTCGGCGGTCGCGGCCTCGAACTCGGCCACCGAGCCCACATCGTCCTGGCCCACGCTCAGGATCACGTCCCCCGGGGCCAGCCCGGCCTGGCGGGCCGCCAGCCCGGTCACCCGGGACACCAGCACGCCTTCGCCGGCGCCCAGGCCCATGGCCGAACGGGCCGATGCATCGAGGGCCGCGACCTCCAGGCCCAGCGGATTGAGGGTGGCGTCCGGGGTCGGCGGCCGGCCGGTCCGGCCCGGCCGGCCCACCGAGGCCACGTCCAGGGCCGACAGGGTGACGACCAGTTCCCGGGCCCTGCCCTCGCGCACCACCGTCACGGTGGCGCGACTGCCCGGAGGCAGCGCGCCGACCATCGGCGGCAGCGAGGACGAGCGCAGCACGTCGCGACCGTTGAAGCCGGTAATTACGTCACCGGGGCGGATGCCGGCCTTGTCGGCGGCGCTGCCGTTCTCGACGGAATCGACGAAAGCACCGGTCGGCCGGTCCAGGCCCAACTCGGACAGCCGGTCGCGATCGACGTCCTGGATGCGCACGCCAAGCTGGCCGCGCGTGACCGTGCCGGTTTCGCGCAGCTGGCGCACGGCGTTCATGGCCACCTCGATCGGGATCGCGAAGCTCACGCCCATGTAGCCGCCGGAGTTGGAGAAGATCTGGGAGTTGATGCCCACCACCTCGCCGCGGGTATTGAGCAGCGGACCGCCTGAATTGCCGCGGTTGATCGCCACGTCGGTCTGGATGAAGGGCACGTATTGCTGGCTCGGGTCGAGCGAGCGGCGGCCGACGCCGCTGACGATGCCGGCGGTGACCGAATGCTCGAAACCGAAGGGCGAGCCGATAGCCAGCACCCACTGGCCGGCCTTGAGGTTGCGCGAGTCGCCGGTCTTGAGCACCGGCAGGCCGCGGCCCTCGACCTTGAGCAGTGCGACGTCGGACAGCGGATCGGAACCGACCAGAGTCGCCTCGAGCTCGTTGCGGTCGCTCAGGCGCACGATGATGCGGTCGGCGCCGGCGACGACGTGGTGGTTGGTCAGCACGTAACCGTCGCTGGAAATGATGAAACCGCTGCCCTGCGAGGTGCCGCCGCGTGGCATGCGGTCGGGCATGCCCGGCATGCCGGGCTGGCCAGGCTGGCCGAAGAAACGGCGGAAGAACTCGGGCATGTCTTCGGGCATGGGCTGGGGGCCGCCGCGGGCGCCGTCGGCGTCGCGCTCCTCCTCGTTGCCGCTGGTGGCCTCGATGTTGACCACCGCCGGGCCGACGGCTTCGACCATGCGGGTGAAGTCGGGCAGGTTGACGATGGGGGTTTCCAGCAGTGTCTGCCCGGCCGGTGCCGTGTCGCGCGTCTGGGCAAGCAGGCCCGGTGAAACCGCAGCGAGCGAAAGCGTCAGGAAGAGGATGCGGGAAAGGGAAGGTTTCATCGCTTTGCTTCTCCTGGTGGATCGGTATTCGTGTCCGCCTCAACCCGGAGGATCTCCGGCTCGGGCAGGTGCGGTTTGGAGAAGCGCGCCGCCAATAAAGTTCCCGACAATAGGCAGATAAGGGTCAACGCGTCGACGTGGCGGCCCCAGGCCAGACCCACCAGCTGCCCGACCGCCGCGCCGGCCAGCAGGCCCAGCAGCACGCGCCCGTAGCCACGCCAGGCTGCCTGGCGCAGGGACTGGTCGTCCAGCCGCAGCCGCAGGCGCCGGCCCGGCGGGAAATCGGCGGCGTCGTCCACCTCGAGCTCGAATCCGTCGCGGCCGCTGCCGGCAAACAGGCTGCAGCGACCGCCGCAGCCACCGGCGCAACCGTCGCAGGCGCTGCCCAGCAAGCGCAGCGACAGCCGCCGCCCGTGCGCGCCGATGACTTCTGCGTCGCGCTCAGCCACTCGCCGTCACCGCCCGGACCGTGCGTGCGAAGCGATCCACCGTCGCCGCGGGCACTTTGCCGATGGCCAGTACCTGCCAGCCATCGAGCCAGAACGAACGCGCATGCACGGCGCCGCGCTGGCGGCGGGCGTCGCCGCGCAGGCCCCCGCCGACCCGCTCGACGTACACCGACACGCTGGCCAGCCCGTCGCTGTAGAGAAGATGCACGCCCCCGTCGGGCAAGGGCCGCGTCGCCCGCAGCCGGAATCCGGCCGGCGGCGCCGGCACGGTCCAGCCCACCTGGCTGCCGGTGTGCGGCGGCAGCGGCGACACCCGCTCGAGTTCGGCCGGGGCCGACGGCATCAGGTCGGCGTCGGCAGGCGCTTGGTCGAGCCTGATGTCGGTGAAAGCCACCTGTTCGATGGAACGGCCCTGGCCATCGAGCAGGTCCACGCGCAGCGGCAACCCGCTGCGTTTTTCCAGCCACAGGCGATAACCGTAGCGCCAGGGGTCGGTCGCCAACACCTCGATGCGTTGCACGGCGTGACCAGCCACGCGCCCGGGCTGCCCGAGCCGGGCCTGGTAACCGTCCAGGCCCGCCGCTTCGGAGATCGCCAGTGCTTCGCTCCAGCGGCCTGCCTGGCCCATGTCATAGGCCACCGGGGCCACACCGGTGCCAATGCACATCACCCGGCTGCCGTCGCGGATGACTTCACGCGCGGGGCCGCTCAGCGCCACCAGGCGCTCGCGTTCGCGGCCATCGTCGACCCGGTGGAACACCCGCAGCGTGTCCACGCGGCCACCGGCCACCACCACCAGGGTGCCCTGGTAGTCCAGCCCGCGAAGCGCGGGACCCACCCTGGCCAGCCAGCCGGCCGCGTCCGTTGCCGCCAGTGCGACAGGGGCCAGCAGGAGCAGGGCGGCGATCAGCAGCAGGCGTTTCACGGGCGGTCTTGTTCCCCAGCCTGTTCACCGGCACCCGGCTCGCCGTGTGCGACGACATCCACGTACGGCATGAATCCGCCCAGGCCGTCCGAGGCCATGAGCGCGTTGTGCCTGACCAGGTAGGCCTCCATCGCCCGATCGTCCTGGCCCAGCGGCGAACGCGGCCAGGGCCGCGCCGAGGGCTCGCCGGACAGTCCGGCCGCCAGCTCGCGAATGTCCGCGCGTGGCACCGGCGAAACGCGGGTGGTCGGCAGGTCCAGCAGCGGTGGCCGCACGGTGGCCTCGCTGCGCGCCAGCTCCGGCGCCGGCGGCAGGCCGGGCGAGCCACCCTGCCCGACCAGGCCCGGCAGCAAGGCCAGGCCCAGCACCGCCGCGGCGATACCCGCGGCCCAGGACCAGCCATGGCGCGGGCGCGGCGCCGGCTCGGCGCGAACGGCCGCCGCCACCCGGTCGGCCAGGCCATGTGGCATCAGGTGCAGCGGCTGGCCGCGCAGGCTCGCCGAGGCCAGCTGCCAGCGTTCGACCTGCGCCTGCAGCGCCGGCTCGTTGCCGATGCGCCGCTCCAGGAAGCGCGCCTGGTCGGGCGGCAGCTCGCCGTCGATCCAGGCGCAGAGGTCTTCAAGCAGTTTCTGGTCGGGCGGGGTCATGGGCGGACTCGCTCTGTGTCCATCAGGGGGCGCAAGCGGGCGTCGATAGCCTCGCGGGCGCGGAAAATGCGGGATCTCACGGTGCCGATCGGGCACTGCATCAGCTGCGCGATGTCTTCGTAGCTCAGGCCGTCCACCTCGCGCAGGGTGATGGCCTGGCGCAATTCCTCGGGCAGCGCGGCAACGGTGTCGGTGACGGTCTGCTCGATTTCACCGCGCAGCAGCTGGTGCTCGGGCGTGTCGTGGTCGTGCAGCCGGCCGGCGCTGGCGTGGTGCTCGGCGTCTTCCGCGGCGATGTCGGCGGTGGGCGGGCGACGCTTGGCGGCGGCGAGGTGGTTCTTGGCGGTATTCACGGCGATCCGGTAGAGCCAGGTATAGAACTGGGCGTCGCCACGGAAGCCCGCCATCGCGCGATAGGCGCGGATGAAGGCCTCCTGGGCAATGTCCTGGACCTCGGCATGGTCGGGCACGAAGCGATAGATGACGGCGCCGATCCGGTGCTGGTACTTGCGCACCAGCAGGTCGAAAGCCGCGTTGTCGCCTGCCTGAACACGCTTGACGAGGGCCAGGTCCTGTTCGTTGTCGCCCATCCGGGCCGCTGCTCCTGCGGCCATCCGGGCCGCTTCATGGACATCCGTGGCCCGGAAAAGTTCCGCCGGGCCTGCGGCCGGCGTTGACCCCCCGGGGTCCCACCGGGATGATACGGTCTTCCTTCCCTACCCCCACGTATGGAGCCCGCCATGTTCGACGGACTTCGCCTTGCCCATTGGCAGGCCGACCCTCGCCCCGACGGCATCCTGGTGCTGACGCTCAACCGCGCCGACCAGAACGTCAATGCCCTCAGCCGCGCCGTGCTCGACGAACTCGAGGCCATGGTCGAGCGCATCGCGCTCGAGCCGCCCAAGGGCGTGGTCATCATTTCCGGCAAGGCCGCCGGCTTCATCCCCGGCGCCGACATCAAGGGCTTCGAGGACATCGCGGCCAAGGGCCAGACCGAGGCCTGGATCCGCCATGGCCAGTTGGTCTTCCAGAAACTGGCCGAGCTGCGCTGCCCCACCGTCGCGGCCATCCACGGCCACTGCATGGGCGGCGGCACCGAGATTTCCCTGGCCTGCCGCTACCGCGTTGCCAGCCGCGACGAAAAAACCCGCATCGGCCTGCCCGAGATCAAACTGGGCATCTACCCGGGCTGGGGCGGCAGCGTGCGCGCGCCGCGCCTGGTCGGCGCCCCGGCGGCCATGGACCTGATGCTCACCGGCCGCAGCCTGTCTGCGTCCGCGGCCAAGGCCATGGGCCTGGTCGACAAGGTCGTTGAACCGGCGCTGCTGCTCGACGAAGCGGTGAAGCTCGCGCAGCGCGGCACCACCCGCCCGTTCAAGCAGCGTTTCCTGGCCTGGGCGACCAATACCGGCCCGGCCCGCGCGATCCTTGCCCCGCAGATGCGCAAGCAGGTCGCCCGCAAGGCGCGCAAGGAACACTACCCGGCGCCCTACGCACTGATCGACACCTGGCGCCGCAGCGGCGGCCTGGGCGTGCACGCGGCGCTGAAGGCCGAGGCGAAGTCGGTGGTGAAGCTGGCCGGCACGCCGACCGCGCACAACCTGGTACGGGTCTTCTTCCTCATGGACCGGCTCAAGAGCCTGGGCGGAAAAGACCACGGCATCCAGAAGGTGCACGTCATCGGCGCCGGCGTGATGGGCGGCGACATCGCCGCCTGGTGCGCGCTGCGCGGCTTCGAGGTGACGCTGCAGGACCGCGAGATGAAATACGTGCAGCCGGCGCTCGATCGCGCCGCCAAGCTGTTCGAGCGCAAGGTCAAGGACGAAGCCAAGCGCAAGGCAACAAGCGAGCGTCTGAAGGCCGACGTCGAAGGCGCCGGCGTGGCCCAGGCCGACCTTGTGATCGAAGCCATCTTCGAGAACCTGGAAGCCAAGCAGGCACTGTTCGCCAAAGTCGAAGAAGCCCTGAAGCCGGGCGCATTGCTGGTCAGCAATACCTCGTCGATCCCGCTGGAACAGCTGCGCGAGGGCCGCAAGGATCCTTCGCGCTTCGCCGGCCTGCACTACTTCAACCCGGTGGCGCTGATGCCGCTGGTGGAGATCGTGCAGCACGACGCCATGGACGAGGAAACCGCGCGCCGACTGGCCGCCTTCTGCCGCGCCATCGACAAGCTGCCGGTGCCGGTGGCGGGCACGCCGGGCTTCCTGGTCAACCGCATCCTGGCGCCCTACATGCAGGAAGCCATCATCGCCTTCTCGGAGGGCATCCCGGGCCCGGTGATCGACAAGGCGGCACTGAAGTTCGGCATGCCGATGGGTCCGATCGAGCTGGTGGACACGGTCGGCCTGGACGTGGCGGCGAGCGTGGGCAAGATCATGGCCGACTTCCACGGCCAGGCGCTGCCGGACGCGTTCAAGGTCGAAGAAGGCAAGCGCGGCAAGAAGGACGGCCAGGGGCTGTACACGTGGGAAAACGGCAAGCCGGTGAAACCGCCGGTGCCGGCCGACTACACGGCGCCCGAGGACCTCGAGGACCGTCTGCTGCTGCCGCTGCTCAACGAGGCGGTGAGCTGCCTGCACGACGGGGTGGTGGCCGACGCGGACCTGCTGGACGCCGGCGTGATCTTCGGCACGGGCTTCGCGCCCTTCCGCGGCGGCCCGATCCAGCACATCCGCGCCGTCGGCGCGGCCAAGCTCAAGGCCCGCCTGCAGGAACTGGCCGCCAAACACGGCGACCGCTTCACCCCCCGCCCCGGCTGGGACTCTCTCGCCGACTGACCCCCGGGCGCTCCTGCACCTCCCTGCAGGAGCGCCTTCAGGCGCGAATCTCTTGCCCTTGGCCTTCGGCCAAGTGTCGCCCCCGCTCGTCTCGCGTGTGGAGGCAGCGTCGGGACCGCCAGGAGATCAAGAACGCAGCGCCCGCCCGCGCTGCAAGCTCCGGCCATCGCGCCGATTGCCGGGGAGCCGCTTTCCCATCGGCCACGACGTGGCGTTGAGGAGGTGTCGCGCGTTCGCCCCGGCCGACCATCGGAAACATGGATGTCGACGATGAGCCTACATGGACGTACTTGCGGCGTGTCGGCCGGGGCGAATGCGCGGCGCCTCCACTCGCGACACGCTCGGTGGCAACGATTTGCTTGGCCAAAGGCCAAGGGCAAGAGATTCGCGCCTGAAGACGCTCCTGCAGAAACGCGGGCTCAGCCGCCCCAGGCCTTGAAGTTGAGGAACTCGCGGCGGGTGCGCGGGCCGTGGGTCAGGAAGCTGGGGTCCGGGTCGTTGCGGTAGTTCTCGCGGGCCCGGGCCACCGCGTCGCCGCGCAGGTGCTGGTCGAGCACATCGCGGGCCACCGGATAGATCTTCAGGGCATTGAGCCCGAAGATCTTCGCCCGGATCGTCGGCGTGATCTCCGGGTAACCGAACTCGTCGCGCAGCTCCGCGCTGATCTGGAACGTCCGGAATGCCTGGATCTGGTCCTGCGGACTGCCGTACCAGATCGAATCGGTGCCCCACAGGATGTTGTCCTCGCCCAGGTGCAACAGCAGCTTGCCCAGGGCGTGCGCCGCCGAGTCCGGGTCGCGCATCAGGAAACGCCAGGTCGAACCCAGCTCCGCGTACACGTTGCTGCCCTTGCCCAGACCCGCCTCGCGCACCGACGTCACCAGCGCGTCGATGCCGTCCTTGCGCGTCGGGTCGTAGGGCCCCTCCGGCGTGTCGGTCACGAAACCCGAGTGGTAGATCAGGAAGTTCACGTCCGGGAAACGCTTGCCCACCCGCCCCACGTCCGCGCAGGTGCTGTATTCGTAGCTCCGCGGGCCGAACGGAAGCCCCTTGTGGATCGCGATGTTGCGCACGTTTAGCTTGCGCGCCTTTTCGATCATCGCCAGGCCCGCCTCGTCGTCCATCCAGAAGCCACGTTCGCCGTTCGGACCCCACTGCGTATAGGTCTTCCAGGCGCTGATCGGGAACGTCGCCGCCAGCCGGTCCATGTCCTCCAGGTCGCCGGCCTGGTTCGGGTTCACCCGGCCGTGCAGGAACAACCGGTGCGTGCCCTGCATCGTCTCGACGATCGCCGCGGTCGCCGCCGCCTCCTCGATCGTCAGCGGCTCGCCCTCGCGCGTCGACGGCACGAAGCTCAGCACCATCAGCGAGGTGTCCGAGTCCAGGAAGATGTCCCGCAGGAACGCGTCCGGACCGAAACACTGCAGGTGGTCGAGCCGGCCACCCAGGGCCGCCGCCGCGCAGCCCTGCGTCCCGAACCCCGACAGCGGCCTGGCGGCCTCGGGCAGCGCCCGGGTCCAGGCGCCGGTCGGGTTCACGAAATGGCCCTGCACGTCGAAGATGAATTCCTTTCCCGACACCGCCGCTTCGGCGGCCGCGGGCTCCAGCGCCGCCTCGGCCGGGACCTGGAAGAACCCGCCGCGCTTGCCCGCGGCGGCGTAGGCCGCGTTCATCGCCAGCAGGCTGCTGGCGGCGCCGCAGGCCGACACCAGGAAACCGCGCCGCGACACGCCCATCCGGCGCGCGTTGAGCTCGGCCAGGTCATGGGCCAGGGCATTGGCATGGTGGTGCTCCGGCGCCAGCGGAACCGGCGTGAACTCGCCGTTGCTGGTGCTGTCGAGCTTGATCGGCAGGCGGCGCCCGTCCGGGTCCTGGCGCTGGCTCATGGGCGGCTCCCACGGGTCGATCCGCCGATCCTAGCGCCGTCGGCCGCCCGCGATGTGAAGCAGGCCGTCCGCTCAGCCGCAGCCGACCAGCCGCAGGCGCTGCCCGGAGCGGATCACGTAGGGCGCCCGCAGGCCATTGGCCTTGGCCAGGGCCACCGGGCCTTCGCAGTCGTGCCGGCGCGAGATGCCGCTCAGCGTGTCGCCGGACTTGACCCGGTAGGTCCTGGCCGGCTTGCGCGTGGCCGTGGCCAGCACGGTGGGCTTGCTGGCAGCCATCAGGTTGGCGGCGATCTGTGCGCGCGGACCGCTCACGCAGTGGGCCTGGTATTCGGGCGGCACGACCACGGGCACGCGCAGCTCGGTCCCGGCCGCGATGGCGGCGTGCGGTTCGTAGCGCGGATTGAGATTGCGCAGGGCGCGGAAATAGCCGTCGCGCGGGCCACCCAGGCAGATCGAGAGCTGGTAGATCGACGCCGGCGCCTGCAGTTTCATCACCGTCGCGGCGCCGTCCACGGCCGGGAACTCCAGGCCATAGTCCTCCGGGTGCAGGAACAGCCAGGCCGCCGCCAGCACGTAGGGCACGTAGTCGCGGGTTTCCGGCGGAAGCTGGCCATAAACCTGCGGATCCCAGAAGGACTTGTCGCCGGCTTCGCGCTTGAGCCGCAGCGCCCTGCCCTCGCCGCCGTTGTAGGCGGCCACGGCGAAGGCCAGGTCGTCGCCGAGTTCGGCGAAACGCTCGTTGAAATAGAGCACGCTGGCGCGGGCGGCCAGCTGCGGGTCGTAGCGGGTGTCGAACCCGTCACGCCAGCCCAGGCCGAAGCGCGCACCGGTGGCCGGCATGAACTGCATCGGGCCGGCGGCGCCGGCACGCGACACCGCGTGCACCCGGCCGTTCGACTCCTTGGCCAGGATGCCGAACAACAGCGCCTCGGGCAGGCCGGCCTGTTCGTATTCGGGCCACATCAGGAAACGCATCTGCTGGTAGTTTTCCCAGCTGGTGATCAGCTGCGGGCGCATCCAGGTCAGCCACTCGGCCATGGCGGCGCGCACCGGCTCGTTGAGCTCGATCACTTCGCGCAGGTCGCGGCCGTTGAGCATCGCCACGGCACGGCCGGACGCCGGCATCGTCGCCAGCACGCCGCCTTCGCCCCGGCTGGCGCCAGCCTCGCGGGGGGCGCCGAAACCTTCGCCGTCGCCGGCCAGCTGGGTGGCGCCGTGCTGCAGCAGGGCGTCGTAGGCGCCAATGAAACGTTCGACGTCGCAGCCCCGGGTGTCCTGGCAGCGGCGGGCACCGTCCATCAGGTCGGCGGCGGCCTGGCGCATGGCCTCGCGGCCCGCATCGCTCTCGCCGGCGCGCAGCTGCTCGAGCCCGGCCCGGTAGGCCCCGTTGGCCTGGTCCAGGCCCTGGTAGAGGACCTCGACACGCTTGGGCGTGCCCCTCGCCTCGGTCTCGGCGTTGGCGAACAGCAACAGCAGCAGGGTCGCCAGGATCAGGAAACGAGGCATCGGGGCTCACGGACAGGGCGGGTAAGGCGCGCAGCCTAGCGGCCCGGGCGCGGTGCCGGCAAGGCGCGGTCAGCGGCTAGAATCAGGCCAACCCCCAGCGGAGCTCCACCCGGATGAGCGACCTCCTGATCGGCAAGGGCGAGCTGCCCGTGCACCTTCTCGGCAAGTACGGCAACCGCCACGGCCTGGTCGCCGGCGCCACCGGTACCGGCAAGTCGGTAACACTGATGGTGATGGCCGAAGGCTTTTCGCGCCTGGGCGTGCCCGTGGTGATGGCCGACGTGAAGGGCGACATCGCCGGCCTGGCCATGCCCGGCACGATGAACGACCGGATCGCCGCGCGCGTGCAGCAGATCGGCATCGAGGGATACACCAACGAAGCCAGCCCGGTGGTGTTCTGGGACCTGTACGGCAAACTCGGCCACCCGCTGCGCACCACCGTATCGGAAGTCGGGCCGCCGCTGATGTCGCGCATGCTCGAGCTCAACGACATCCAGTCGGGCGTGATGGACATCGCCTTCAAGCTGGCCGACGACCACGGCCTGCTGCTGCTCGACCTGGACGACCTGCGTGCCCTGCTGAACTTCGTCACCGAAAACCGGGCCGACATCTCGAAGCAGTACGGCCTGGTCAGCCCGCAGTCGGTGGGGGCGATCCAGCGCGCCCTGCTGCGCCTGGAGCAGGACGGCGGCAAGCAGTTCTTCGGCGAGCCAGCCGTGCAGCTGGCCGACCTGATGCGCCAGGACATGTCCGGCCGCGGCGTCATCAACTTGATCGCCGCCGACCAGCTGATCCTGCGCCCGCGTCTGTATTCGAGCTTCCTGCTGTGGCTGCTGAGCGAACTGTTCGAAACCCTGCCGGAAGTCGGCGACCTGGACGTGCCCAAGCTGGTGTTCTTCTTCGACGAAGCGCACCTGCTGTTCGACGACTGCCCGCCGGCGCTGCGCCAGCGCGTGGAACAGGTCGTGCGGCTCATCCGCTCCAAGGGCGTGGGCGTGTATTTCTGCTCGCAGAATCCCGACGACGTGCCCGACGAAGTGCTGGGCCAGCTGGGCAACCGCGTGCAGCACGCCCTGCGCGCCTATACCCCGCGCGACCAGAAGGCCGTGCGCGCGGCCGCGGAAACCTTCGTGCAAAACCCGAAGGTGGACGTGGCCAAGGCCATCGGCGAACTCGGCGTCGGCGAGGCCCTGGTATCGATGCTGATGGCCAAGGCCGTGCCGATGCCGGTCGAACGGGCGCTGATCTGCCCGCCGCGCTGCCGCATGGGCGCGATCACCGATGAAGAGCGTGCACTGGTGCGCTCGCGAAGCCCGGTCGGCGGCAAATACGACACGGCGGTGAACCGCGAGTCGGCCTTCGAGATGCTGGCCGCGCGCGCCGAGCAGGCCGCGGCCACCGAGGCGCCGTCGGCGAAGGCGGGTGGCCCGGCGGCCAAGGCCGAGCCGGAACCACGCTCGAAGTTCGACGAGTTCCTCTGGGGCACCAAACGCCGCCAGGGCGCCGTCGAAGCCGCGGCCAAATCGGCCACGCGCACGGTGGCAAACGGCATCGGCCGGCAGATCCTGCGCGGCTTGCTGGGTGGACTGCTGGGCGGGAAAAAGCGCTGAGCCGGGCCTAGCGCCCGCCACCGCCGCCACCGCCGCCGCCGCCGCCCGACGACCCGCCGCCGCCGCCGCCGGAACTCGAACCCGGCGGCGAGGCCGAGGACGAGATCTGCGAACTGAGCGCATTGCCCAGCGAACTGCTCATGGCCCCCAGGCTGGCCATGGACGCCGTCGAACCGCGGTACCAACCCATCGAACGCGCGGTCTGCTCGGCCTGGGCCGCACCCACCGCCGCGGTGAAGTGTTTGGTCCAGGCCTCTTCGACGTCCAGCGCCAGCGCATAAGGCAGCAGGGCCTGGTAACGCGCAGGGTCCGGGGACGGCGCCTCCGGCCCACCCGGTTTGGCCAGGCGGGCCAGCTCGTCGCGTTCGGCCACGCCCAGGTACAGGCGCAGGCCTTCGATGGCATCGAGCAGTTCGCGGCCCTTCGGCGTCGGCGCCTTCATCAGGTAGCCGAAGACCAGATGCGCCACCAGGGTCAGGACCAGCAGCAGCACGATGAAGGGAATACCGCTGCCGCCGGCCACCAGGAAGGCCAGGGCGCCGTAGCCGAAGGAGAACAGCCAGCCCAGCAGCAACGGCAGGCCGTTGCGCTTGAAGTAGGCCGGGTGCAAACGCTTGTCCAGCGCGGCGAGGTGCTTCATGCGTGCGCCGCCGATCACCGACGCGTTGGTGTTTTCCAGCTCGACCCGGTTGCCCTTGGAGAACAGCTTCTCCAGCAGCTGTCGCTGCGCTTCCGAAGCGGCCGGCTCGGCGCTCGAGGTGCGTTCGAGCGCCCAGTCCTTGGCGGCATCCTGCTGGACAAGCACCAGCCCTTGCACACCCAGGTGGACGATGTCGGCGGCGAAACAACGGTCGGTGTAGGCCTGCTTCCACAGGTAGCGCAGTTCACCGGGGGTAAAGCCTTCCGGTGCCTCGTAGCGCGGGAAGATCGAGCCCGGCGCCGGGTCGCGGCCAACCCGGTGCCAGCTGCGCAGGTACCAGGGCAGCAGCAGCCCCAGGCCGGCCAGCGCGACCAGGATGCCGCCGTTGTCGCGCAGCAGCCAGGCCAGGCGCTGGCTCGTCGACGGCTCTTCGACCAGGCCCTTGGGGAACCCGACCACCAGGGTCAGTCCTTCGTAGCTCCCCAGCGTCCGCGTGGTTTCGAATTCGGCCACGCCCGGACTGGCTGCACGGGCGACGTAGTCACTGCCCTGCTCGCCGCCGCGGCCGGTGTAGGCCTCGAGCCGCATGTCTCCCGGCGCGACCGGCGCCGGCAGCGTCACCGTGGCGCTGGCGCGCTCGATGCTGAAGTCCCAGCCAAGCCCGGTGACGTTCCAGTACAGCTCGTCGTGTTCGTCGAAGAATCCGATCTGGCGCGTGGTCCGGTAGCGGATCGAAAACGTGAAGTCAGCGGGCACCGGCAGGAAGTTGTCGCCACCGGTATTGACCCGTACGCCATTGGACCGGGTTTCGGTGAACCAGGCCTCGGGCTCGCCGTCGCGCTTGACGCCGAGCACCTCGAAATCCACCACGTAGCGATTGCCAAGGTGGTCCTTGTAGCGCGTCGGGAAATCCCGGTAGATGCCGCGCCGGATCCGGTTGCCCTCGGCGCGCACGGTGATGTTTTCGGTGACCTCCATCGATCCGTCGGCCAGCACGGTGATGTCGGCGTGGTAGGCCTTGATGCGTTCCTGCGCGGCGGCCGGGGCCACCCACGCCAGCAGCAGGCAGGCGGCCAGCGCGAGCAGGCGGCTCATGCCGACACCCGCGGCGCCGCGCGCGAACCTTCGTCGGCTTCGTAGAACTCCGACTCGCCGAAGCTGAAACTGCGTGCCACCACCAGGTCGGGGAAACGCTGCACGGCGTCGTTGTTGGCGCGCACCGCGCCGTTGTAGAAGCGCCGGGCGTACTGCAGGTGGTCCTCGACCTCGACCAGGTCGTTCTGCAGCTTAAGGAAATTTTCGCTGGCCTTGAGGTCCGGGTAGGCCTCCTTGAGCAGCATCAGCCGGCCCAGCCCGGCCTCGAGCTGGCCCTCAAGCCCGGCCAGGCGCGCCGGCGACGAGGTCTGCATGGCCTGGGCGCGCAGTTCGGTGACGTTCTCGAGCACGGTCTTCTCGTGCCCGGCGTAGGCGCGCACGGCCTCGACCAGGCGCGGCACCAGGTCGTGGCGGCGCATCAGCTGTACGTCGATGTCGCTCCAGCCGGCCCGCACCTGGTTGCGCAGGCGCACCAGCCGGTTGAACGTGAATACGACCCAGAGCACCAGCACCAGGCCAACGATGGCCAGGAACATCGTCATGTTCGGTTCCCCCTGCGAGACCTCGCCGATTATCCACATCCCGGGCGATGCCTGCCCACCCTCGGTTATAGTCGGGCGCCCCGGGCCGGTCATGGCGGCCCACCCACGTTCCCCGGAGAGTTGAATGGCCGATTCCGCGACCAAGAAGCGCAGCCTCATGGACCGCTTCCTGACCATCGTCGAGCGCGGGGGCAATGCCCTGCCCCATCCCGCCACCCTGTTCGCCCTGCTGGCGCTGGGCGTGGTGGTGCTGTCCTGGGTGGCGTCGATGGCCGGCCTGAGCGTGGCGCACCCGTCCACCGGCGACGTTGTTTCGCCCGTGAACCTGATGAGCATCGAGGGCCTGCACCGCATGCTCACCGGCGCGGTCACCAACTTCACCGGCTTCGCGCCCCTGGGCGTGGTCCTGGTCGCGCTGATCGGCATCGGCGTGGCCGAACACAGCGGCCTGATCGGTGCCTCGCTGCGCATGCTGGTGCTGGCGGCGCCAAGGTTCCTGCTGACGCCGGTGCTGGTGTTCGCGGGCGTGATGTCGAACATGGCCAGCGAAATCGGCTACGTGCTGCTGGTGCCGCTGGGCGCGCTGATCTTCATCTCCGCCGGCCGGCACCCGATCCTGGGCATGGCCGCCGTGTTCGCCGGCGTATCCGGCGGTTATTCGGCCAACCTGCTGATCGGCACCATCGACCCGCTGCTGTCGGGCCTGTCGCAGGAAGCGGCGCGCATCGTCGACCCGAACTACACGGTCAGCCCGCTGGCGAACTGGTACTTCATGATCGCCTCGACGCCGGTGATCACGCTGCTGGGCTGGTTCGTCACCGAACGCATCGTCGCGCCGCGCTTTACCGATGCCCCGACCCAGGTCATCAAGACGGCCGACGACGTCGAACCCGAGTCGCAGCGCCTGAGCCCCGCCGAACTGAGGGGCATGGGGTACGCGGCGATCGCCGTCAGCCTGTTCACCCTGCTGCTGATCTGGTCCGCGCTGCCACAGGGAATGATTCCCGGCGCGGGCTTCCTGCGCGACGCCCAGACCGGCGACCTTCTGCGTTCGCCTTTCCTCAGCGGCGTGGTGGTCATCATCTTCCTTTACGGCGTGATCGCGGGCATCTCTTTTGGCGTCGGCGCCGGCACCATCAAGTCCGACAGCGACGTCATCAAGGGCATGGCCGCCAGCATGAGCACGCTTGGCGGCTACCTGGTGCTGGTGTTCTTCGCGGCCCAGTTCGTGGCGTTTTTCAACTGGACCCAGCTGGGCCTGATCTTCGCCGTCGAGGGAGCGGATTTCCTCAAGGCCCTCGGCCTGCCGACGATCCCCCTGTTCATCTGTTTCATCCTGCTCACCGCCGTGGTGAACCTGTTCATGGGCTCGGCCTCGGCCAAGTGGGCGCTGATGGCGCCGGTGTTCATCCCGATGTTCATGCTGCTGGGCTATTCGCCCGAGATGACCCAGGTGGCCTACCGCGTCGGCGACAGCGTCACCAACATCATCTCGCCGATGATGAGCTACTTCGCGCTGATCATTGCCTTCTTCCAGCGTTACGAGCCCAAGGCCGGCATCGGCACCCTGGTGGCGACGATGCTGCCGTATTCGATCGTGTTCCTGATCGGCTGGAGCATCATGTTCGGCATCTGGATCTGGTTCGAGCTGCCGATCGGTCCGGATTCACCGCTGACCTACATCCCGGCCGCGCCCGTCGCCAACTGAGCCATGGCTCGCTGGCGTCCGCCGGGCGAAAAATCCACGGCGATCATCACCCGCGCCGGCTTCGACCGCCTGCGCGCCGAGCTCGACGAGCTCTGGCGCGTGCGGCGGCCGGCGGTCGTCAAGGCCCTGGCCGAGGCCGCGGCCGAGGGCGATCGCAGCGAAAACGCCGAGTACACCTATCGCAAGAAGCAGCTTGGCGAAATCGATCGCCGCGTGCGCTACCTGACCAAACGCATCGAGGTGCTGAAGGTCGCCGAAGGCCCGCCCTCGGACCAGGGCGCGATCTTCTTCGGCGCGGTGTTCGAGATCGAGGACGTCGAAAGCGGCGACAGCGTGCGTTACCGCATCGTCGGGCCGGACGAAACCGACGCAAAGGCCGGCTGGATCAGCGTCGATTCCCCGCTGGCGCGCGCGGCGCTGCGCAAGCGCGTGGACGATGAGTTCGAAGTGCAGCTGCCGGCGGGGCCGGCGCGTTACGTGGTCATCACCGTAATCTACGAAGACGTTCCGTAGGGGCCCCGGAAAGCGCCCCTACCGGTTCACTCGTCGCCGTCGCCGACCAGGCCGAACAGGTCGTGTTCGTCGCTGCCCATGATGCGCACGTCGCAGAAGTCGCCCGGCTTGAGGCCCGCGGCCTCGCCGTCCTGGATCTGCACCAGGCCGTCGATCTCGGGCGCGTCGGCCATGGATCGGGCAATGGCCAGCTCGCCGTCGATGGCGTCCACCAGGCAGCGCTGCACCGTGCCGACCTTGCGCTCGAGCTTCTCGGCGCTGATCTCGGCCTGCAGGGCCATGAAGCGGGCCAGCCGCTCCTGCTTGACCTCTTCCGGCACCGGGTCCGGCAGGGCGTTGGCCGCCGCGCCGTCGACCGGCGAGTAGGCGAAGGCACCGACCCGGTCGAGTTCGGCCTGGTCGATGAAGGCCAGCAGCTGTTCGAAGTCTTCCTCGGTTTCGCCGGGGAAGCCCACGATGAAGGTGCTGCGGATCGTCAGCTCCGGGCAGATGGCGCGCCAGCGCTGCACGCGCTCGAGCGTCTTTTCCACGGCGCCGGGGCGCTTCATCAGCTTCAGGATGCGCGGGCTGGCGTGCTGGAACGGGATGTCCAGGTACGGCAGGACCTTGCCTTCGGCCATCAGCGGGATGATGTCGTCCACGTGCGGATACGGGTAGACGTAATGCAGGCGGGTCCAAAGGCCCAGCTCGGAAAGGCCTTCGCACAGGCCCTTCATGCGGGTCTGGTAGGCCTTGCCGCGCCATTCGCGCTCCGGGTAGCGCAGGTCGACGCCGTAGGCGCTGGTGTCCTGGGACACCACCAGCAGTTCCTTCACCCCGCCGCGCGCCAGCTTCTCGGCCTCGCGCAGCACCTCGTCCACCGGGCGCGAGACCAGGTCGCCGCGCATCGAGGGGATGATGCAGAAGCTGCAGCGGTGATTGCAGCCCTCGGAAATCTTCAGGTAGGCGTAGTGCTTGGGGGTGAGCTTGAGACCGTAGTCCGGCACCAGGTCCACGAAGGGGTCGTGCTTGGGCGGCAGGGCCGCATGCACGGCCGACATCACGCTGGCGTAGTCCTGCGGGCCGCTGATCGACAGTACGTCCGGATGCGCCTGCAGGATCTGCTCGGGGCGCTTGCCCAGGCAGCCGGTGACGATGACCTTGCCGTTCTCGGCCAGGGCCTCCCCGATGGCATCCAGGCTTTCGGTCACGGCCGAATCAATGAAACCGCAGGTATTGACCACCACCACGTCGGCGTCGTCGTAGCTGGGCACGATGTCGTAACCCTCGACCCGGAGCTGGGTGAGGATGCGTTCGGAGTCGACGAGGGCTTTCGGGCAGCCGAGGCTGACGAAGCCCACCTTGGGCTGGCTGGCGGACATGGGCGCGGGTTCGGGGCGGGGCGGGGGCGCGGAGTATACCCTCCCCCGCCGCCCCGGCCGGTGTACGCTAGGCGCCGGGGACAGCTGAACCGGGGGAAACCGCGATGGCCCAATCGATCTCCATCAACACCCGCCACGGGCGGATATCCGGCTACCAGGCCAAACCGCACGTGTCGCCGCGTGGCGCCATCATCCTGGTGCACGAGATCTTCGGCGTGAACCACTACATCCGCGCCCAGGCCGACCGCTTCGCCAACTACGGTTATGTCACCGTCGCCCCGGCCCTGTTCGACCGCGTGCATCCCGGCACCGAGCTGGGCTACGACGACGAGGCCGTGGCCAAGGGCCGCGCGATCGCCGAGGAGCTGGGTTTCAACGGGGCCCTCGATGGCGTGCGCGGCGCCTACGACCTGCTCGAGGCGGAACACCGGGTCGCGGTGATCGGCTACTGCTGGGGCGGCAGCGTCGCCTACCTCGCCAATACCCGCCTGGGCCTGCCCTCCGTCAGCTATTACGGCGGCCGCACGGTCCCCCTGCTCGGTGAACGGCCCAAGGCGCCGCTGCTGCTGCACTTTGGCGAGGACGACCCGATCATCCCGCCCGAGGACGTGCAAAAACACCGCGACGCGCTGCCGGACGCTGAAATCCACGTCTGGCCGGGCGCCGGCCATGGCTTCGACTGCAACCAGCGCGCCGACTACAACGCCGAAGTGTCCCAGCAGGCCCTGCAGCGCACCCTGCTGTTCCTGCAAAAGAACCTGCGCTGACCGTGGCCGACGGATTCAGCCTCGACCCGCAGCTGGCGGGCGACACGGTGCTGGTCGCGGACGGCCCGCTGTCCCAGCTGCGGCTGATGGACGATGCCCGCTTTCCCTGGCTGGTGCTGGTGCCGCGGCTTCCGGGCGCCGAGGAATGGCTGGACCTGGACGGCGACGCCCAGCGCCTGCTGCTTGCCGAGATCAACCTGGCAGGACGCGCCCTGCGCGCCCTGGGTCCGGTGCACAAGCTCAACATCGGCGCCCTGGGCAATATCGTGCGCCAGCTGCATGTGCACGTGGTGGCGCGCCAGGAGGGCGACGCCGCCTGGCCGGGGCCGGTCTGGGGCTGTGGCCGGCGCCAGCCCTATCCGGACGCGGCCCGCGAAGCACTGGTATCGTTCCTGCGCAAAGGCCTGGACGACCCGGGCCGCTGAACCGGACCCCACATGAAAGCCAACCTCATCCCCGCCATCATCCTGATCGCGCTTGGCGTCCTGCTCCTGGCCAACAACCTGGTCCCCAACTTCCGCGTCTGGGAAATGCTGCTCGACTGGTGGCCGCTGGTCCTGGTTGCCCTGGGCATCAACATGCTGGTCAAGAAGACCTGACGACGCCCGGGCTCAGGTGCGCGGCAGCGTGACCCCGGTCTGGCCCTGGTACTTGCCGCCGCGGTCGCGGTAGCTGGTCTCACAGACTTCGTCGGACTGGAAGAACAGCATCTGCGCCACGCCTTCGCCGGCGTAGATCTTGGCCGGCAGCGGCGTGGTATTGCTGAACTCCAGGGTCACGTGGCCTTCCCACTCCGGTTCGAGCGGCGTGACGTTGACGATGATGCCGCAGCGCGCATAGGTGCTCTTGCCCAGGCACACCACCAGGGTGTCGCGCGGGATGCGGAAGAATTCGACCGTGCGCGCCAGCGCGAAGCTGTTGGGCGGGATGATGCAGACGTCGGACTCCACGTCAACGAAGCTCGAGGGGTCGAAGTTCTTCGGATCGACGATCGTCGAGTTGATGTTGGTGAAGATCTTGAACTCGCGGGCGCAGCGCACGTCGTAGCCATAGCTCGAGGTGCCGTAGCTGACGATACGGTGGCCGTCGGCCGCATGCTTGACCTGGCCGGGCTCGAAGGGCTCGATCATGCCCTGCTCGGCGACCATGCGTCGGATCCACTTGTCGGACTTGATGCTCATTCGGGAGGCTCTTGGGCGAAAGGCGGGATTCTAGCCGCTCAGGTGTTCTGGATGACGATATTGGGCAGGCCGATGGCCTTGTTCCGTGCCTCCAGCGACAGCCTGGCCGCCGTGCGCCGGGCAATGTCCCGGTAGACCAGGGCCAGCGCGGACTCCGGGTCGGCGGCCACGGTGGGGGTGCCCGAATCGGCCTGTTCGCGGATGCGGATGTCCAGCGGCAGCGCACCCAGCAGCGGCACGTCGTACATGGCGGCCATGCGTTCGCCGCCGCCGGCTCCAAACACGTGTTCGCTGTGGCCGCAGTTCGAGCAGGTGTGCACGGCCATGTTCTCGACGATACCCAGCACCGGCACCTCGACCTTGGCGAACATCTGCAGGGCCTTGCGGGCGTCCAGGGTGGCGATGTCCTGCGGCGTGGTGACGATGACCGCGCCCGAGACCGGCACGCGCTGGGCCAGGGTCAGCTGGATGTCGCCGGTGCCCGGCGGCAGGTCGATGACCAGGTAGTCGAGGTCGTCCCAGCGGGTGTCGTTGAGCAGCTGCTGCAGCGCCTGGGTGACCATCGGGCCGCGCCAGATCATCGGGGTGTCCTCGCCGACCAGCAGGCCGATGGACATGGCCTGCAGCCCGTGGTTCCGCTTGGGTTCGATGGACTTGCCATCCGGGCTGTCGGGGCGGCCCTGGAGCCCCAGCATCTTGGGGATCGAGGGGCCGTAGATGTCCGCGTCGAGCACGCCGACCACGGCGCCCTCGGCCTGAAGGGCCAGGGCCAGGTTCACCGCCGTGGTGGACTTGCCCACCCCGCCCTTGCCCGAGGCCACGGCAATGATGTTGCGCACCCCGGGCAGCGGGGTCAGGTCCTTCTGCACCTTGTGGGCCTGGACCCGGGAAGCCACCGACACCGTCGCCCGGGCCACGCCGGGCAAGGCTTCCAGGTCACCGCGGACCCGGCCGGCCAGGGTGTCGTGCCAGCCGGCGGCCGGGTAGCCAAGCAGCAGCTCCACCGCCACCCGGTCGCCGTCCAGGCCGATGCCCCGCACGCTGCCCTGGGCGACCAGGTCGCGCCCGGTATGGGGGTCGACGATGGCGGCCAGGGCGGCACGGACGGATTCTTCATTCAACGGCATCTCAAACTCCTGATTTACGGCACTTTGTTGCGGGTCCGCGGGTCCGCGATTCAGCTTTGCGAATAGGCCGGAAGTCATGCTGCATTTCGGCCCATCGCTGTGTTACGTTTCGGTTAAGGCGGCGCCGGGGTTGGGCCCGCCCTACAGCAACAACCACCAGAACCAAATAACAGCGTGTCCATTCTAGGGGGTCCAATGACTACTGCTCCAATTGCCGGCTACCGTCGTTCGGTGCTTGCGCGTTCCCTTGCCCTTGCCATGACCATCCCGTTCGCCTGCGGCGCAGCATTCGCCCAGGAAGCGGCTGATGAGGAAGACGAGGGTTCCGCGGAAACCACGCAGCTCGACACCGTCGAGGTGGTGGGCTCGCGCATCAAGCGCGCCGAGATCGAAGGACCGTCCCCGGTCACGGTCATCACGGCCGCCCAGATCGAGGCCGAGGGTTTCAACACCGTCTATGACGCCTTGAACACCCTGACCCAGACCACGGGTTCGTTCCAGAACGAGCTCTTCCAGAACGGCTTCACCCCGAACGCCCAGGTGCTGAACCTGCGCGGCCTGGGCCCGGGCCGCGTGCTGACCCTGATCAACGGCCGTCGCGCCGCGGACTATCCGCTGCCCTACAACGGCCAGTCGAACTTCGTGAACCTGGCCTCGGTCCCGACCGCGGCGGTGGAGCGCATCGAACTGCTCGCCGGCGGCGCCTCGGCCATCTACGGTTCCGACGCGGTCGCGGGCGTGATCAACATCGTGCTCAAGACCAACTTCGAAGGCCAGTACCTGTCCTACCTGACCGGCCGGCCGACCCGTGGTGGCGCCCCGACCAACAACATCCAGTGGGTGGGCGGCAATACCGGCGACCGTTGGAGCCTGACCTACGCCGTGGAGTACTACGACCGCGGCGAGATGTTCGCGTCCGAACGTGACTTCATGGATTCCTACCGCGACGACCCCACGGTCGACCCGTCGGAAGCCACCGCCGTGCAGGGCATCCGCCTGCGTGACCGCCTGGTCGGCACCGGTGCCGGCAGCCAGGTCTGGCAGCCGGGCCAGAACCTCGAATCCACCTGCGCCCGCTGGGGCGGTGACTTCGAGATCGACGCCCGCCCGACCGGCTCGTGGTGCGGTTATTACGGCTACCCGGCGACCCAGGCCATTCGTAACTCCGACGAAAACATCTCGGCTTACATCTACGGCACCCTGGACATCACCGACAACACCCAGGGCTTCATCAGCCTGAACGTCTGGGACTCGGAAGCCTCCACGGCCTCCAATACCCAGTTCTGGTCGGTGCCGCTGTTCTACGACCCGAACTTCGGCTCGATCCTCGACGGCCAGCGCATCTTCACCCCGAATGAAACCGGCGGTCTCGATGGCCAGCGCACGATCTTCAACGAGCAGTCGATCGAGTTCGCCGCGGGCCTGCGTGGTTCGTTCGCGGACAACCGCTTCGCCTGGGACGCGACCGTCAGCCATTCGCGCTACGAGACCGACAACGACCGCCCCCGCTTCCTGCGCCAGAACCTGGAAGACTTCTTCCTGGGCCAGCGCCTGCCGGGCCTGGATCCGTTCTTCGGCGCCTTCCCGGTGTATGAGCTGAACCAGGATCGTTATTTCAACCCGATCACCCCGGCCGAGTTCAACGCGCTGTCGACCATCGTCAAGACCCGCGCCGACTCCAGCTCCACCACCGGCCAGTTCGTCGTTTCCGGCGACCTGTTCGACATGCCGGCCGGCCCGCTGTCGTTCGCCGCCGTGCTTGAAGTGGGCAGCCAGGAGTACGAACTCAACGCCGATCCGCGCATCCTCCCCGGCCAGAACGTCATCTACAACCTGACGGGCACCGGCGGCGGCGGCGAGCGTGATCGTTACGCGTTCGGCACCGAGTTCGCGATCCCGCTGCACGACACCTTCAAGGCCACCCTGGCGGCGCGTTACGACCTCTACGACGACATCACCAAGGTCGACGACGCGTTCACCTGGAATGCCGGCCTCGAGTGGCGTCCGATCGACAGCCTGCTGATCCGCGGCGCCTACTCCACGTCGTTCCGCGCCCCGGACATGCACTTCGTGTTCGCGGACGAGAGCGGCTTCTTCTCGGGCATCTTCGACGAATTCAGCTGCCGCAACGCCGGCTTCACCGTGACCGAGTGCGGCAACCAGACGGCCTACAACTACACGGCCTTTGGTGTCCGCCAGGGTAATCCGGAGCTTGAAGAGGAAGAGGGCCAGTCCTACACCTTCGGTTTCGTCTGGGACGTCGTGGACAACCTGTCGCTGACGGTTGACTACTACAAGGTCGAACTCGAGGGCGTGGTCGGCGACATCAGCTCGGCCTACATCCTGCAGAACGAAGCCGACTGCCGCCTGGGCGTGGACCGCCAGGGCAATACGGTGGATACCAGCTCGGCCTTCTGCCAGTTCATCATCAACAGCGTGATCCGCACCGTTGGTGGCCCGAACGATGGTCGCATCGAGCAGGTCAACCGCGGCCCGATCAACCGTTCCTACCTGTCCAACGAGGGCATCGACGCGACCCTGCGTTACACCCTGGACACCGACCGGATGGGCAACTTCGGCTTCCAGCTGGGTTGGTCGCACGTTCTGGACCAGAAGTTCGCCGAGTTCGCCGGTGAGCCGCGCGACAGCTACCGCGACGACCTGACCAACTTTGACTTCCGCAGCCGCATGCGTGGCAGCGTGTCCTGGAAGTACAAGGACCTGGACGTCACCGTGTTCGGTACCCGCTACGGTTCGCTGCCGAACTGGGCCGAAACCGGTCGCATCGCGCCCTACCACGTGTACAACCTCAACGTTGGCTACGAGTTCACTGAGAACTTCCGCGCCAGCCTGGTCGTGAACAACGTGCTCGACAAGCTCGCCCCGAAGGACGATACCTTCTTCAGCTATCCGTTCTTCTGGCGCGCCTACAGCCCGATCGGCCGCGAAGTCTTCGTGCGCGCCGAGTTCAACTGGTAAAACCTGCTGTACTGGTCGCATGACCAAGGGCCCGGCGAAAGCCGGGCCCTTTTTTCATGGGATAATGCCGGCCTCCTTCGCCCCGAAACCGCTGCCGATGACGCCCCGCCCCGCCCTCGTCACCACCGCCCTGCCCTATGCCAACGGCCCCCTGCACCTTGGCCACCTGGTGGGCTATATCCAGGCCGACATCTGGGTGAGGGCCCGGCGAATGGCCGGCGGCGAGGTGCACTTCGTCTGTGCCGACGACGCCCACGGCACCCCGATCATGCTGGCCGCCGAAAAGGCCGGCATGGCACCGGAGGACTTCATCCGCGGCATCCAGGCCGGCCACGAAGACGACTTCGCGCGCTTCGGCGTTGAATTCGACCATTACCATTCGACCCATTCCGAAGAGAACCGCGAGCTCGCCAGCCTCATCTACACGCGCCTGCGCGACGGCAGCCACGGCCCCCGGGCCATTGCCAGCCGCTCGATCCAGCAGTTGTTCGATCCCGAGCGACAGATGTTCCTGCCCGACCGCTACATCAAGGGCGAATGCCCGAACTGTGGCGCCGCCGACCAGTACGGCGACAACTGCGAGGTCTGTGGCAAGGCCTACGCGCCCACCGACCTGAAGAACCCGCGCTCGGTGGTGTCCGGGGCCACCCCCGAGCTGCGCGACTCGGAGCACTACTTCTTCGAGCTGGGCAAGTTCGAGGCCTTCCTGCGCGAATGGCTGGCGGGCAACGTCGCCCACCCCGCGGTCAAGGCCAAGCTGGCGGAATGGCTTGAAGGCGGGCTGCGCGACTGGGACATCAGCCGCGACGCCCCCTACTTCGGCTTCCCCATCCCGGATGCGCCGAGCAAGTATTTCTACGTCTGGCTCGATGCGCCCATCGGTTACCTGGCCTCGTTCAAGGCCCTGTGCGCGAAGAACGGCCTGGACTTCGGCGCCTTTACCGACGAGGCCCGCAACCCGGCCGGCGCCGCGCCCACGGAAATGCACCACTTCCTGGGCAAGGACATCATCAACTTCCACGGCCTGTTCTGGCCGGCGATGCTGCATGGCGCCGGGCTGCGGCCGCCCACCGCGCTGCACGTCAACGGTTACCTGACCGTCAACGGCGCCAAGATGAGCAAGTCGCGCGGCACCTTCGTGATGGCGCGCACCTACCTTGACCAGGGCCTGGACCCGGAGGCGCTGCGTTACTACTTCGCGGTCAAGACCGGCGCCGGCGTGGTCGACCTGGACCTGAACCTCGAAGACTTCGTCGCGCGCGTCAACGCCGACCTGGTCGGCAAGTTCGTCAACATCGCCAGCCGCTGCGCCGGTTTCATCAGCAAACGTTTTGATGGCCAACTGGCCGCCGCGCTGCCGGACCCGGCGATGTACGCGCGTTTCGTCGCCGGTGCCCGTGAGGTCGCGGCCAGCTACGCGCGCGACGAATACGGCCAGGCCATGCGCCAGGTGATGGCGCTGGCGGACGAAGCCAACCGCTACATCGACGAGAACAAGCCCTGGGTCATTGCCAAGCGCGAAGGCGCCGACGCCGAACTGCAGGCGGTCTGCAGCCAGGGCCTGAACCTGTTCCGCGTGCTGGCGGCCGCGCTCAAGCCGGTGCTGCCGGGCACGGTGGCGCGCGCCGAGGGTTTCCTGCGCGCCCCGGCCGAGCGCTGGGACGATGTCGCCGCGCCGCTGCTCGACCACGCCATCGCGCCCTTCGAGGCCCTGATGACCCGCATTGATCCCAAGAACATCGAAGCCATGACCGACGCCAGCAAGGAAGACCTCAAACCCTCCGCGGAGCCGGCCAAGGCCGTCGCCAAGGCCACCGTGCCCTCGCCCAAGGCGGAAGCCAAGCCGGCCGACGGCGCCACGGCCACCATCGGCATCGACGACTTCGCCAAACTCGACCTGCGCATCGGCAAGGTCATCGAATGTGGTTTCGTCGAAGGCTCGGACAAGCTGCTGCGCTTCCTGCTTGATGCCGGCGAACTTGGCCAGCGGCAGATCTTCAGCGGCATCCGCGCCAGCTACGGTGAACCCGAGAGCCTGGTCGGCCGCCACGTGGTGTTCATCGCCAACCTGGCGCCGCGCAAGATGCGCTTCGGGCTGAGCGAGGGCATGATCCTTTCGGCCGGCCACGACGGCGGCGCGCTGGCCCTGCTGGGCGCCGATGCCAGCGCCGAGGCCGGCATGCCGGTGCGCTGAGGCCATCATGGACGACATCGCCCTGCTGCTGGTCGGCGCGGTGTTCGTGAACAACTTCGTGCTGGTGAAGTTCCTGGGCCTGTGCCCCTTCATGGGCGTGTCGCGTCGGTTGGACGCCGCCTACGGCATGGCCCTGGCCACCGGCTTCGTGCTCACCCTGTCGGCGGCCCTGGCCTGGTGCGTGCACCACTGGCTGCTGCTGCCACTGGGCCTGGAACACCTGCGCACCCTGGGTTTCATCCTGGTCATCGCCGCGGTGGTGCAGTTCACCGAAACGGTGATGAACCGCCAGAGCCCGCGCCTGTACCGGGTGCTGGGCCTGTACCTGCCGCTGATCACCACCAATTGCGCGGTGCTGGGCGTGACCCTTCTGAACGTGCAGGCGCGCCGGGGCCTTTTCGAGGCCGTGCTCTATGGCTTTGGCGCCGCTGTCGGCTTCGGGCTGGTGCTGGTGCTCTTCTCGTCGATGCGCGAGCGTCTTGAATCCGCCGACGTGCCCGCCGCATGGCGTGGCACCCCGATCGCGCTGGTCACCGCCGGCCTGATGTCGCTGGCCTTCATGGGCTTCACCGGCATGGTGCCGGCCTGATGGGGCTGTCGGTGCTGGTGGTCGTGGGCCTGGCGGCCATTCTTGGCGCAGCGCTGGGCTGGGCCGCGGTTCGTTTCCGGGTCGAAGCCGACCCGATGGTCGAACGCATCGACCGGCTGCTGCCGCAAACCCAGTGTGGCCAGTGCGGCTACCCGGGCTGCAAGCCCTACGCGCAGGCCATCGCAAGCGGCGACGCAGACATCGACCAGTGCCCGCCGGGCGGCGAGGCAGGTGTCCGGGCGCTGGCTCAACTGCTGGGCCGCGAGCCCAAGCCGGTGAACCCGGAAAACGGCAGCATCAAGCCGCCCCTGCTTGCGCTGATCATCGAAGAAGACTGCATCGGCTGCACCAAGTGCATCCAGGCCTGCCCGGTGGACGCGATCATCGGCGCGCCCAAGCGAATGCACACGGTGATCCCGGCGCTGTGCACGGGCTGCGAGCTGTGCCTGCCGCCCTGCCCCGTGGATTGCATCGAGCTGGTGCCGCCGGCGCCACGGGCCAGCGAATATCGCTGGCCCCGGCCCGCGCTTCAGAGCCGCTCGACGCTGTAGCCGGCTTCGCGCATCAGGCTGACCAGGCCGTCGTCGCCCAGCAGGTGCAGGGCGCCCACGACCACCAGCACGTCCTCGTCCTCGCCGCCGCGGTCCAGGCGCCGCCTGAGCACCGGCAGCCAGGCCAGGTTGCGGTCGCGGTTGATGCGCGCGTAAAGCTCGGGATACTCATCGCGCATGCGCTGGTTGGTTTCCGCTTCCATGGCTTCGGCGTCGCCGCGCCGCCACAGGTCGTGCAGGTGGTTGATGTTTTCTTCCATCTTCGCGGCGTCCAGCAGCACGTCCTCAAGGGACTGCTGCTGCAGGCGCGGCTCGAGCCCGTCGAACAGCGCGATCTGCTGGGCGCCTGTTTCCAGTCCTTCCGTGGCCTTGCCGGCCTCGGTGGCGCGCTGGGCGAAGTGACGGTCCAGGCCGAGCTTCGGGTCCAGGCCCAGGGCCTGCATTTCCACCAGGGACACCGTCAGGCTGACGAACCAGGCCTCGAAGGGCTGCAGGTTCTCCAGCGGCACGCCACGGCGCGCCGACCAGGCTTCAAGACGCGCCCAGGTTTCCGGCGACATGGTGTCCTGAAGCCGCTTGCCGTCGTCACGACGCGCCGCCGCGCCCATCATCTGGCCGAGCGCCGGGTCGTTCATTTCCCGGGGCGACAGCTCGAACACCACCGACTCGGCGTCCTCGAAGGCCAGCTCGGTGCTGGCCGCCAGCGGATAGTCGCCCGGGCGCAGCAGGTGGAAGGAACCCAGCAGGTAGACGGTGTTGTCGGCGTCGCTGACCTTCCAGAGCAGCGGCCGCGGCGGTTCGGCGCGGGCGCAGCCGGCGGTGACGGTGAGCAGCAGCAGGCAGGCGATCCAGGCCAGGCGCATCGGGGGTCCTTGATTCATTGGGGAAATGGCAGGGGCTTCTTCTCGCCCGCCTCGATCCGCAGGTCGAGGCGGTTCTCCGGGGGCGGCATCGGGCAGGTCGAGTACGCAGTGAAGGCACAGGGCGGGTTGTAGGCGCGGTTGAAGTCCAGCACCGTCGTGCCATCAGGCCCGGCGGGGTCCGCATACAGGAAGCGCGAAGCCGAATAGGTTTCATGGCCGCTGGTGCGATCGGCGAACACGAAAAACAGCCGGCCGTCACCTTCGTCCAGGGCCTCCAGGCTATAGGGCACCCCGTCCTTCTCGAAGACCACCCGGCCCGGGTTGGCCATCGGCTCGACCATGCCCAGCATGTTGACGATGTCCATGGTCTTGCCGGGCGGGTGCGCCTCGAAGCGCGACTGGAAGCGGAAACCCGGCTCGATGTCGAAATAGTCGATACCCGGGAATCCAGTTCGGGTGCGCGCCATCGCGTTGCGAACGCGCAGGGCGTGCCGGCCCGAACGTTCGATCAGCACGAAGCTGGCGTCGCCCCGGTTGAAGGCGACCACGGTGGGTTTGCCGCGGGCGTCGGAGACCAGTTCGACGCTGCCGGTGGCCGGTTCGCCGTCCACCCAGATTTCGGCACCTTCGGCGATGTCCAGCCGGGCCCGGCCGTTCTTCTCCAGGTGCAGCATGCCGACCTGCGGCGGACCCAGGCCCAGTCGGGTGCCGTTGTCCTTGGCCGAGCCGACGAAGGTGCTGCCGGGGCCAACCCAGTGCAGCCCCACCAGCGAAAGGAATCCATCGGGACGCATCAGGCGTTCGACGCGTTCCTCGCGCCAGGTGCGGATTTCCCGCTCGTACGCGCTGCGCGCGCTTTGTCCGGCACGGTCGGCGGCGTCGGTGGTGGCTTCGCCGTCCCCGCTTCCGCAGCCGGCGAGGGCAACGAAAAGGGCCAGTCCAGGCAGAAGGATCGTACGCATCAGCGTCCCCTGAGGAAAAGTCGGTCGAGTTCGGCCTTGCTCAACTGCACCCAGGTCGGCCTGCCATGGTTGCATTGCCCGCTGCGTTCGGTGGCTTCCATGTCGCGCAGCAGGGCGTTCATTTCCGGCAGGGTCAGCCGCCGGTTGGCGCGCACCGACGTGTGGCAGGCCAGGGTGGAAAGAAGTTCATTCCTTGCCTCTTCGAGCTTGCGGCTGCTGCCGTGCTCGCGCAGGTCGGCAAGCACGTCCAGGGCCAAGGTGCGCGGATCCAGGTCGGCCAGCAGGCTGGGCACGGACCGGATGGACAGGGCCTGCGGCCCGGCGCGGCGAATCTCGAAACCGTACTCGGCCAGGGCCTCGGCATGCTGCTCGGCGGCATCGGCTTCGCGTTCGCTGACCGCCAGCGACAACGGCACAAGCAGCGGCTGGCTGCGGATGCCCTCGCCGTCCAGCGCCGACTTCAGGCGCTCGTAGGTGATGCGCTCATGGGCGGCGTGCATGTCCACCAGCACCAGGCCATGGTCGTTTTCCGCCAGCACGAAGATGCCGTGCAACTGCGCCAGCGCATAACCCAGCGGCGGCGCCTCGCCTTCGTTGGCCGCCGACGGCGCCATCGCCGCGCCCGCCTGGCCAGGCTCCGGCGCGCGGTACAGGGACGCGTAGGCCGACATCGCCTCGCGCACGGGCAGGCCCAGACCGCCCTGTCGCGGCGAGCCACCGGCACCGCCGTAGGACGCCGCCAGGCCGGCCGGCATGGCCAGGGCCGGGGACTCGGCCACGCCGGCGCGGGTGGTCGCCAGCGCTTCGTGCAGCGTGCGGTAGATGAATTCATGCACCAGGCGCTGTTCGCGGAAACGCACCTCGTGTTTGGCCGGATGCACGTTGACGTCCACCTGGCGCGGGTCGCATTCGAGGAACAGCACGAAGGCCGGATGCCGGCCGTGGAACAGCACGTCCGCATAGGCCTGGCGCACCGCGTGCGCGACGGTGCGGTCGCGCACCGCGCGGCCATTGACGTAGAAGTACTGCTGGTCGGCACTGGAGCGTGCCGCGGTCGGCAAGCCGACCCAACCGTGCAGGCGCAGGCCGGCGGCGGCATGTTCGACGGCCAGGCATTGCTGGGTGAAACCCTCGCCCAGGGCTTCGGCCACGCGGCGCAGGCGCTCGCCGCCGTCGCGCACCGGCTTGTAGTGGCGGCTGGCACGGCCGTTGTGGCTGATGCGCAGCTCCACCGCTGGCCGCGCCAGCGCCAGCGAACGCAGCCACTCTTCGATGTGGCCCAGTTCGGTGCGCTCGGCGCGCAGGAACTTGCGTCGCGCCGGCACGTTGAAGAAAAGGTCGCGCACCTCGACCGTGGTGCCTTCCGGATGCGGATGCGGCACCACCTCGCCCACCCTGCCACCGTCGACCTCCAGGCGCGCACCCTGGCCGTCGCCGCGCGGCCGCGCGCTGATCGCGAAACGGCTGACCGAGGCGATCGACGGCAGCGCTTCGCCGCGGAATCCCAGGGTGGCGACTTCCTCAAGGTCTTCGATGGACGTGATCTTGCTGGTCGCGTGGCGCGAGATGGCCAGCGCCAGTTCAGCGGCCGGGATGCCGCCGCCGTCGTCGCGGATGCGGATAAGGCGCACGCCACCTTCTTCCAGGTCGATGTCGACGCGGTTGGCGCCGGCGTCGAGTGCGTTCTCCACCAGTTCCTTGACCACCGACGCAGGGCGTTCGACCACCTCGCCGGCGGCGATCTGGTTCACCAGGGTGTCGGGCAGGGCTTGGATCGGCACGTCGCGTGGGGCCTGTACGGAAACAGGCCCGATGATAACAGCGGGGGCGCGGCTTACTCCGGCAGACCGGCCAGCGTGGCGCTGGCCGCCGGAATGGTCAGGCGCTCGCCGATCTTCACGGTGTCGCCCTTCAGGCGGTTGGCGGCGCGGATCGAATTCATCGGAACGCCGTGCCGCTGGGCGATCAGGCTCAGGGTTTCGCCGCGGCTCACCACGTGGTGGCGGCTGCCGCCCAGCGTGCCCTGGCGCGCGGCGTACCAGGTCCCCGGGGGGGCCTGGTTGGCAAAGTAGCTGCGCACGCCAGAAACAATGGCGCTGGCCATGCGGCCGCGGTAGGCCGGGTCGGAAAGGCGGGTTTCTTCACCAGGGTTGGTGATGAAGCCGGTCTCGACCAGCATGGAGGGCACGTCAGGCGAACGCAGCACGACGAAATTCGCGCGTTCGATCTGCTTCTTGTGGGTCTTGCCCATGCCCTTGAGCGCCGACAGCACTTCGTCGGCGACGTCGTCGGACACGCGCATGGTCGCGTTCTGGGAGAGGTCGAGCAGCACGGCGGCCAGGTTCTTGTCGCGCGCGTCGAGCGAAACCCCGCCCACCAGGTCGGCGGCGTTTTCCTGGTCGGCCAGCCAGCGCGCGGCTTCCGACGAGGCGCCGCGCAGCGACAGCACGTACACCGAAGCGCCGCTGGCCGCTTTGTTGTGCGCGGCATCGGCGTGCACCGAAATGAACAGGTCGGCCTGGGCCTCGCGGGCCTTCTGGTAGCGCTCGTGCAGCGGGATGAACACGTCGCCGTCGCGCACCAGGAAGGCTTCCATGCCCGGGTCGGCATTCACCTGGCGGGCGAGTTCACGCGCCATCGCCAGGGTGATGTCCTTCTCATACTTGCGGCTCGGACCGATCGCACCCGGATCCTTGCCGCCGTGGCCGGCATCGATGGCAATGACGAGCTTGCGCTCGCCCGGGCCGATGACGTCCTCGAGCGTGCGCGCGACCGCGGGCGTGCCGCTGGAGCGCTCGCTGGAAATCAGTTCGACGATCAGGCGGGCCGAGTCCCCTTCGCGTTCGATGCGGCTGCGAGGCTGCACGGCGCTGCCCAGGTCGAGCACCACGCGCAGGTCACCCTCGGCGGGTTTGCCGGTGCGAACGCCCGAGACCAGGCCATTGGGCGACGGGACCCGGAAACCACCGGCCACCGAGGAGCCCGAGAGGTCCAGCACCAGGCGGTGCGGGTTGGCCAGGGTGAACACCTTGTAGTCGGCCGGGGCCGAAAGATCGAGCACGGCGTGGGTGCCGGTTTCCCCTTCGACCAGGGTGACGCCCCGCAGCTGCGCGGCCTGGGCCACGGAGGCGGCGCCGCCCAGCAGGGCGGCGAAAGAGATGGCAAGGACCCGGATCCGGCGCATGGGGCCGATTGAAGCACCGCGCCCCAGGGAATGCAAGGACTTTTTCCTTTGGAATCCGGGACCTGCCCCACCTTCCTAGGAAATGGGTAAGAAGGTGCTCCCAAACACACTATCCGGTGATCGCGGCCAGCCAGGCCTCGCCCCGGGCGCTGGTGGCCTGCAGCCGGGCCTGGCGCCCGGCCCCGGCCATGGCCAGCCAGATGCGCAGGTCGGGCGGCGGCAGGCCCAGCGCGCCCCGTTCGGGCCATTCGACCAGCCACAGGCGGGCGTCGGCCAGTTCATCAAGGGCCAGGAAGTCCAGTTCGTCGGCCTGGGCAAGCCGGTAGAGGTCCAGGTGCGCCGCTTCCCCGCCGGCGGGTAGCGGGTAACGCTCGACCAGGGTGTAGGTCGGGCTTTTCACCGCGCCGGTGACGCCCAGGGCGCGCAGCCAGGCACGGGCCAGGCTCGATTTGCCGGCCCCCAGCGGGCCATCGAGGAAAACCACCGCGCCCTCGGGCTGGCAGCCGGCCAGTCGCCGTGCCAGGTCGTCGGTGGCCGCGGGGTCGGCCAGGAGGACGTCGCGCTCGCTCATGCCGGGTTGGCCAGGCGGCGCAGGTGCGGGAACAGGTCGGAAGGCAGCAGGCCACGTTCGCCGTCGACGCCGGCGGCGGCGTCGCCGGCGGTCGCGTGCAGCAGCGCCCCGGCCACGGCGGCCTCGAAGGCGGGCAGCCCCTGCGCCAGCAGCGAGGCGATGACGCCGGAAAGCACGTCGCCCATGCCGCCGGTGGCCATGCCCGGATTGCCGGCGCCGATGACCACCGGCACCCGGCCGGGGGCCGCGACCAGGCTGCCGGCCCCCTTGAGCACCACCACGGCGCGGTAGCGCGTCGCCATGGCGGCGGCGGCCGCGAAGCGGTCGGCCTGGACGTCCGCGGTGCTGCAGCCAAGCAGCCGGCCGGCCTCGCCGGGATGCGGGGTGAGCACCGCCTGGGGCAGCTCCTCCGGGACGGCCGCCAGCAGGTTCAGCGCATCGGCGTCGAGCACGGCCGGCTTGCCGGTGGCGAGGGCGGCCGAGAGCAATTCCCGGCCCCAGTCACCCTGGCCCAGGCCCGGACCCACGGCCAGCACGCTGGCGCGTTCGAGCAGCGGCGCCAGCGCCTGGGCGTCTTCGACGGCATGGGTCATCGCTTCGGGGCGGGCAGCCACCAGCGCGGCGACGCCAGCGCTGCGGGTCGCGACGCTGGCCAGGCCGACGCCGGTGCGCAGCGCGGCTTCGGCGCACAGTCGCACCGCCCCGCCCATGCCCACTTCGCCGCCGACGCACAGCACGTGGCCATGTTCGCCCTTGTGCGCATTGGCGTGGCGCGGCGCCAGCCAGGCAGACAGATCCCTGTCCCGGACCAGCCAGGCCGAAGGCGGGTCCTGGTCGGTATCGATCGCCGGCAGGCCCAGCCGGTCAAGCTGGACGTCGCCGTCGACGTCGCGTGCCTGCCCGGTGTAGAGGCCCTGCTTGGCTGCGATGAAGGACAGGGTCAGGTGGGCCTCGACCACCACCCCGTCGGCATGGCCGCGGTCGGCATCCAGGCCGGAGGGAACGTCCAGCGCCAGCACCGGGCGGCGGCTGGCATTGATGCGTTCGATGAGCGCGCGCACGGCCTCCGATGGCGGTCGCGACAGGCCGATGCCGTAAATCGCATCCACCCAGACATCCACGTCCGGCAGCATGCCGTCGAAGGACTCGACGCGCCCGCCGGCCGCGCGCCACGCCGCGAGCGCGGCCCGGGCCGGATTGCGGCGCGGCTGGCCGCCGGGCGCCGACAGCGCGTGCACCACGCAGCCGGCTTCGCGCGCCAGGCGCGCCAGCACGTAACCATCGCCGCCGTTGTTGCCCGGGCCACAGGCCACGCCGATGCGACGCGCCTGCGGCCACCGGGCCTGCAGCAGCGCCCAGGCCGCGGCGCCGGCACGATTCATCAGTTCAAGCGCGGGGATGCCCCACTGCTCGATCGCGCGTCGGTCCATCGCGCGCACCTGGGCGGCGCGGTAGAGGGGGAACATGTCGGCCATCCCGGGATTCTATACTCGCCGGCATGCACGACCCGTCCGACATGTTCGCACTGGCCCAGGCCATCAAGGCCTGGGGCGCGGAGCTTGGCTTCCAGCAGGTCGGCATCGCCGGCATTTCCCTGGACCAGGACGCCGGCCACCTGCGCGACTGGCTGGCCAAGGGCCAGCATGGCCGCATGGAGTACATGGCCCGTCACGGCGACAAGCGCTCACGGCCCGCCGAGCTGGTGCCCGGCACCGTGCGCGTGGTGTCGGTGCGACTCGACTACGGCACCGACGAGGACGAGGCGGCCTGGGAGACCCTGGCCGACGGTGAGCGCGCCTACGTGGCGCGATATGCCCTGGGCCGGGACTACCACAAGCTGATGCGCAACCGCCTGCAGAAACTGGCCGACCGCATCGCCGCGCAGACTGGACCTTTCGGTTATCGCGCCTTCGTTGATTCGGCACCGGTGCTTGAACGTGCGCTCGCCCGGGACGCCGGCCTGGGCTGGATCGGAAAACACAGCTGCCTCATCAACCGCAATGCCGGCAGCTGGTTTTTCCTGGGCGAGATCTACACCGACCTGCCGCTGCCGGTGGACGCACCGGCCAGCGCGCACTGCGGCACCTGCACCCGCTGCATCGAGGTCTGCCCGACCGGCGCCATCGTCGCGCCTTACCGGGTGGATGCGCGCCGCTGCATCAGCTACCTGACCATCGAGCTGCGCGAGGCGATCCCCGAGGAGCTGCGCCCGCTGGTCGGCAACCGCATCTTCGGCTGCGATGACTGCCAGTTGGCCTGCCCCTGGAACAAATTCGCCATGCGCCACGACGAACCGGATTTCCGGGCCCGCAATGGCCTGGACCAGGCCAGCCTGGCAGAGCTGTTCGCGTGGGAGGAAGAAGAATTCCTGCAGCGCACCGAAGGCTCCGCGATCCGTCGCACCGGCCACGAAGGCTGGCTGCGCAACATCGCCGTGGCCCTGGGAAATGCGCCGACGACACCCGACGTGCTTTCGGCGCTGGCCTCGCGGCGGGACCACCCGAGCCCGCTCGTTCGCGAACACGTTGCCTGGGCCCTGGCCCGGCACGAGAGCTGAAGCCTCAGCGCCGAGAGCGGATCTCGTGGACCAGCGCGCGGGTGACCGGGTCCGCCGGCTCGGCGTCGCCCGCCACGGCCGGCAGCAGCTCGCCGGCGATCTTCTTGCCCAGCTCGACGCCCCACTGGTCGAAGGCGTTGATACCCCAGAGCACGGACTGCACATAGACGCTGTGTTCGTACATCGCCAGCAGGGCGCCCAGTGAAAACGGCGTCAGCTCGTCGAGCAGCAGCAGCGTGTTCGGCCGTCCGCCGGGATAACGTTTGTGCGGATCGTCCGACGGCGAGCCGTTGGCCAGCGCTTCGGACTGCGCCAGCAGGTTCGCCAGCAGCGCATGGTGGCTGTCGTCGAATCCGTGTGCCGGCCGCACCACGCCGATGAAATCAGCCGGCAGGATGTCCGTGCCCTGGTGCAGGGCCTGGAAAAAGCTGTGCTGGGCATTGGTGCCCGCGCCGCCCCAAAGCACCGGAACGGTGTGCACGGGCACCGGGCTGCCGTCCTTCCGCACCGACTTGCCCAGGCTTTCCATCACCAACTGCTGGAGGAAACCCGGCAGCAGGGCCAGCCGCTGGTCGTAGGGCATTACCGCGTGGCTGGCGGCGCCGAGCGCATTGCGGTTCCAGACCGCGAACAGGCCGTGCCAGGCCGCCAGGTTGCGTGCCGGCGGCGCTTCGCGCACGTGCCGGTCCATCATCGCCGCGCCTTCGAGCAGGCGGGCAAACCCGTCGTGGCCGATCGCCAGCTGCAGCGCGAAACCCACCGCCGACCACAGCGAATACCGCCCACCGACCCAATCCCACATCGGCAGCACCCGGTCCGGCGCGATGCCGAACGCCTGCGTGCGCGCGATGTTGGCGCTGACCGCGTACAGGCGGTCGGCGCCGCCCAGCCAGTCACGCAGGATGGCGCCGTTGAGCAGGGTTTCCTGGGTGCCGAAGCTCTTGGAAACCAGGATGCCGGCCGTGCGCGCCGGGTCCAGGTCGGCCAGCAGGTGGCGGGCGGCGCTGCCGTCCACGTTGGTCAGGAAGTGCACGCGGAAGCGGCCGTCGTGGAAGTCGCGCAGCGCGTCCACGGCCAGCCTGGGACCGAGGTCGCTGCCGCCGATGCCGACGCTGACGATGTCGGTCACCGGACCCTGGGCCAGCTGCGCATGCAGCTGGTCGACACGATCACGGGCCTCGCGCGCCTGCGCCGCCGCGGCGCGGGCGGCGGCGCCCTGCCCCACGTCGCCACGCAGGGCGCTGTGCAGGGCCGGACGCCCTTCGGTCGAATTGACCACCTCGCCGTCGAACAGGGCCACCAGGGCCGGACCCAGGCCCGCCGCGTTGGCCAGCGACTGCAGGTGCGCCCAGGCCGCGTCGTCGATGCGCTGGCGCGCGAAGCAGGCGTGGATCGGGCCAACCCGCAGCGCCCAGGTGCCGGCCCGCGCCGGCTCCTCGGCCATCAGCGCAGCCAGCGGCTTGGCGGCCAGGCGCTCGCCGTGCTGTTTCAGGGCCTGCCAGTGATCGGCATTCAGCATGCGGGTTTCCAGGAAGCGGCGTGCCGGTTCATTCGTCGTCGAACGCGAGGTTGTCGATCAGCCGGGTGCGTCCCAGGCGCGCCGCGACCAGCGCAAGCAGGCCCGGCTCGTCCGGCGAACGTGGCCGCGACAGGTCGGCGCGCCGCACCTCGACGTAGTCGACGTCGAAGCCGGCGGCCTCGAGCCGCGACAGGGCTTCGTCCTCGATGCCGCGCACCGGAAGTCCCTGGCGGGCGGCGTCGCGCATGAACAGCAGCGTGCGGTGGATGTGCGTGGCGGTCTGGCGCTGGTCGCCCTGCAGGTATTGGTTGCGCGAGCTCATGGCCAGTCCATCGGGCTCGCGAAGCGTCGGCGCGGGAATGATCTCGACCGGAAAACTCATTTCGCGGGCCATGTAGCGGATCACCTGCAGCTGCTGGTAGTCCTTGCGGCCGAACACGGCCAGGTCGGGCTGGACCATGTTGAACAGCCGCGCCACCACCTGGGCAACGCCGTTGAAGTGCCCGGGGCGGTGCGCGCCGCAGAGGATGTCGGTGATGCCGGGCACATGCATCTGTACGCAGCCCATGGTGCCGAAGGGGTACATCTGCTCGACGTCGGGCAGGAACAGCGCGTCGCATTTGTTCTCGGCCAGCGCGTCGATGTCGTGCCGGGGGGTGCGTGGATACAGCGCGTAATCCTCGTTTGGCCCGAACTGCGTGGGGTTGACGAAGATGCTGGCGACCACCTTGTCGGCGTGCCTGCGGGCAAGCTCGACCAGGGCGAAGTGCCCGGCATGCAGGTTGCCCATGGTCGGCACGAAGCCGACGCTGGCACCTTCCCGACGCCATTGGCGAAGCTGCGCGCGCAGGGACGCCAGCGTGTCATGGGTTTGCATCATGCGTATCCGTGTTCGGGGGCGGGAAAGCTGCCGTCGCGCACCGCATCGGCATATGCGCGCAGGGCGCCTTCGATGGAGCCGCCTTCGGCCAGGAAATCCTTGACGAAACGCGGGCGCCGGTGGCCGCTATTGAGGCCAAGCAGGTCGTGAAGCACCAGGATCTGGCCGTCGCAGTCCGGGCCGGCACCAATGCCGATGGTGGGAATGTCCACGTCGGCGGTGATGCGTTTTGCCAGGGGCGAAGGCACGCATTCGAGCACCAGCATGTCGGCGCCGGCGTCGGCGACCGCGCGGGCGTCGGCGGCAAGGCGATCGGCCGCGGCCTGTTCGCGGCCCTGCACTTTGTAACCGCCCAGGCGAAGCACCGACTGCGGCGTCAGGCCCAGGTGCGCACAGACCGGGATTTCACGCTCGGACAGGAAGCGGATCACTTCGAGCTTCGGTCCGGCCCCTTCGAGCTTGACCATGGCCGCGCCGGCCTGCAGGAATCGCGTGGACGCTTCCAGCGCGTGCCCGGGCGTGGCATCGGCCTGGAACGGCAGGTCGGCCACCAGCAAGGCCGACGACAGGCCGCGTGCGACGCAGGTGACGTGGTAGGCAATGTCGGCGACGGTGACCGGCAGGGTGCTGTCGTGACCCTGGCAGACCATGCCCAGCGAATCGCCGACCAGAACGAAATCCAGGCCGGCGCTGTCCACGCAGCGCGCGAAACCGGCGTCGTAGGCAGTGACCGAGGCGATGCGCCGGCCCTCGGCCTTCATGCGGCGCAGCCCGGGTACCGTCAGCCGCGGGCGCGGCGCGGCCTTTTGCTCGTTGGCGTACATGGCGGCGTCCAGGGTGGGGAACGTCTAAGGTATCGCTTGAATGCCCGACGCATCCACCTTCGCGAGCAACTCGTCCACCCGACCCCGCCCCGGCACCACCAGGCCAGGCGCGATGTCGGCCAGGGGCACCAGCACGAAGGCGCGTTCGTGCAGCCGCGGGTGCGGCAGGCTCAGGCCAGGCAGTTCAAGCACCTGGTCGTCGTAGAGCAGCAGGTCGAGGTCGAGCGTGCGCGGCCCCCAGCGCCCGGCGTCTTCGTCGCGACGTCGACCGAACCGCCTCTCGATGCCCAGCAATTCCGCCAGCAAGTCCGGGGCGGCGAGCACGGTTTCGACCGCGATCACGCCGTTGATGAAGTCCGGCTGGTCGGTCCGGCCCCAGGCCGGCGTGCGGTAAAGCGCCGAACGCTGCAGCACGCACGTGCCGGCAAGCGCGTCGATGGCGTCGATGGCGGCTTCCAGCGTGGTCCGGACCTCGCCCTGGTTGCCGCCGATGGCGACCCAGGCCGGGACCGGGGCGGCGGGATTCACTCGGGACTGCCGCCCGCGGGCTTGCGCCGGCGGCGGCGCGGCCGGCGGCGCGGCCCGCGGTCGTCGTCATCCCCGGCGTCGCCGGGTTCCCCGTCCACTTCGTCGTGGGCGCCGCGCGGCAGCGTCTTGGGCGACAGACGGCTGGCCAGTTGTTCGGGCGCCTGGGCCTGGGCATCCCGCCAGAAGGCCAGGTCCTCGGCCACGTCCGGTGCCGCACTCGCGCGGAGTTCGAGGAAATCGAAAGCGGCGCGGAAGCGCGGGTGCGCCAGCAGGCGGAACACGCGCTTGCGCACGCGCTGCGTGAAGCGGGTCTGCAGCAGCCAGATTTCCTGCATCGGCAGCGAGAACCGCCGCGGCAGCGCGATGCGCTGGGCCTGGTGCAGGGTGACGCGGTCGGCGGCCCGCTGCTGGGCAACGGTGCTGTCCACGCCCTGGGCCTGCAGCAGGGCCAGCTCGCGGCAATAGGCCGGCCACAGAAGCGCGGCGAACAGGAAGGCCGGCGTGACCGGCTTGTCCTGGGCGATGCGCGCGTCGGTGCTGCGAAGGGCCTGCAGCACCATGGCGCGCAGCGCGCCGCTGCGGTTGGTGGCCAGGGCCTTGGCGGTTTCAGGGAACAGCGCCGGCATCAGGCCGAGCTGCTCGAGCGTGAGGAAGCTCTTTTCGGCGTGGCCGGCCAGGAACATCTTCAGGCACTCGTCGAACAGGCGCGCGGGCGGCGCCGACGACAGCAGCCCCGCCAGTTCGGGGATCGGCTGCGCCGCTTCCGGCGCGATGGTGAACCCCAGTTTCGCCGAAAGGCGCGCCGCACGCAGCATGCGCACGGGGTCTTCGCGATAGCGTTCGACCGGGTCGCCGATGAGCCGCAGCACGCGGTCGCGCACGTCGGCGTAACCGCCGACGTAATCGCGCACCGAAAAATCCTCGACCGTGTAATACAGCGCGTTGGCGGTGAAATCGCGGCGCACGGCGTCGTCTTCGATCGTGCCGTAGACGTTGTCGCGCAGCAGGCGGCCACCGTCGTCGGTTTCGCGGTCATCGGTGTCGTTGGAGCTGTTGGCCCGGAAGGTGGCGACCTCGATGATCTCGCGACCATAAACCACGTGCGCCAACCGGAAGCGGCGGCCGATGAGGCGGCAGTTGCGGAACAACTGCTTGACCTGCTCGGGCGTGGCGTCGGTGGCGACGTCGAAATCCTTGGGGTGGCCGCCGGCGAGCAGGTCGCGCACGGCGCCGCCGACCAGATAACCCTGGAAGCCGCCGTCACGCAGCCGGTACAACACGCGCAGCGCGTTGGGGCTGATGTCCTTGCGGGAGATGCCGTGCTCGGCGCGCGGCACGACCTGGGGCGGGTTCAGGCTTGGAATGGCGGTGTCCGTCATGGGCTGGAAGCGGCGCGGGATCCTTGCGCGGCGGGCGGACCCCCGGGGCCATCTGGCTTCCCGCGGGCGATCAAGCCCGCTATACTAACGCCCGCTTCATCGCTTCGCCATCCGCGCTCCCTTCGTCTAGTGGCCTAGGACACGGCCCTCTCAAGGCTGGAACAGGGGTTCGAGTCCCCTAGGGAGCGCCACCCATTCCGAAGGCCCGGCCATGCCGGGCCTTCTTCGTTGCCGGCCCCCGGCGCTAGAATGGCGGGCCAGACTCGCCAGAACCGGGAAACCCAATGCCCTTCGTCGTCACCGAGAACTGCATCCGCTGCAAGTACACCGACTGCGTCGAGGTCTGCCCGGTGGACTGTTTCCACGAGGGCCCGAACTTCCTGGTGATCGACCCCGAAGAGTGCATCGACTGCACCCTGTGCGAGCCTGAGTGCCCGGCCAAGGCGATTTACCCGGAAGACGACGTGCCGGCCGGCCAGGAAGGCTACATCGCGCTCAATGCCGAGCTGTCCGCGGACTGGCCGGTGATCACCACCCGCAAGGATCCGCTGCCCGATGCCGCCGAGTGGGACGGCAAGACGGGCAAGCTCGACCAGCTCAAGCGCTGATTCAGCCCAGGCGGGCCTTGAGCACCGCCAGCAGTTCGGTGGCGACGCCGCTGCGAATCGGCTGGCCATCCGAACCCAGGGCGACGACGCGGGTCTGGCCATCGGCCGCTTCGGCCCGCACCAGCACCGTGACGCCCTTGTAGCTGACTTCGTAGCTGTTGAGCAGCTGCGCGCGTTCGCCAATGCTGGCGCCCTCGATCTTGCCCAGGGCAATGCCAATGCGGCGCCAGCTGCTGTTCACGGAGTCGGCCAGCATGAAGGACTCGATGCCCTCGACGTAGGCCTGGCCCTCCGAGGCCGAGGGCACGCCCTCGCCCACCGCGGCGCGCGGCGCGTTCGGGTTGGCCGCGGGCACGGTGACGGCACCGGCGGTGGACGGCACGTCCAGGCCCGGCGGCACTTCCAGCGGCTGGTTCTGGCGGCTGGCCTGGTATTCGGCCTCGTTGCCCCACTTGCTGCGGATCCAGCTGCAGCCGCTGGAGGCGAGCACGGCCACGGCCAGGGTGGCGACCATCAGCGGACGGAAGGAAAGGGTGGCGGCGGTCATGGGGTTCTCCTGGGGAGCGGCGCGGTGGTCCGCGCTCGCGGGGATTCAATCGGCAAGGTTACTTCAGTTCGGATTCGATCTGTTCGCACAGCGCCGCCATCGCATCGGCGGCGGCGGCGTGGGCCTGGGAAAGCGGCAGCAGCGGCAGGCGCAGCCCGTGGCCGATGCCCTGGCGGGCCAGGATGGCCTTGACCGGGATCGGGTTGGGCTCGACGCCGAGGAAGTCGTTCAGGCCGGCCAGGCGCGCGTCCAGCGCCCGGGCCTGGTCTGCCTCACCGGACCTGGCCAGCTGGCAGAGCCGGGCGAAGGCGCGTGGCACGACGTTCGATGCCACGGAAATGACGCCGGCGGCGCCTCCGAGCATCGCGCGCACGAAGGTCGGGTCGTCGCCGCTGAGCAGCGCGAAGCCCTTGCCCGCCAGCGGGTGCAGGGCCTGCCAGCGCTCCTCGTCGCCACGCGCTTCCTTCAGGCCGATGATGTTGTCGTGGCTGCAAAGCTGCGCGACCACGTCCGGCGACATGTCGCAGCCGGTGCGGCCAGGCACGTTGTAGAGCACCACGGGCAGGCCGCCCTGGTCGGCGACGGCGCGGTAGTGGGCCACCAGGCCCTCGGGCGTCGGCCGCACGTAGGGCGGCGTGACCACCAGCGCGATGTCGGCCCCGCCCTCGCGGGCCAGGCGGGTCTGGATGATGGTCTTGGCGGTGTTGGAGTGCCCCGTGCCGGCCAGGACCGGGATGCGTCCCGCCACCTGCGCGACCGCGGCCCGAAGCAGCGCCATGTACTCGGCATCGGTAAGCGCGGCGGCCTCGCCGGTGGAGCCGGCGACGACGATGCCGGCGGTGCCTGCGTCGAGCTGGAGGTCGATCAGCCGCGACCAGGCCTCGAAATCGGGTTCGCCCTCGGCCGTGAACGGTGTCGCCAGGGCGGTGATGCTGCCGGAAAGTTGCAAAATGAATGCCTTGCAGGGACTGCCTGCGATCTTACTTGCGGGCTCAAAGCGGCGGCAAGTATGCTGGCCGGGACATCCAGGCGCGCCCCCTGCCGCGCCCCCTTGGACCTTCGCTTTGACCGACCCTGCCGCACGCCCGACCGCCAACGAGAACCATCTGCTGATAAGCGCGTACACCACGCATCCGCAGTCGCCGCTGTTGTCGGTCAGCCGCCGCATTTCGGACAGCGGCTGCAATCTGGTCGATGCCCGCCTCACCACCGTTGGCCGCGACGTCTCGGTCACCGCGCTGGCGGTGGGATCCTGGGACGCGGTGGCCAAGCTCGAGGCCATGCTCGGCCGGCTCGAGCGCGAAGACGGCTACAAGCTGGTCTGGTACCGCACTGGCCCCAAGGCCCCGCAGTCGAACCTGCTGCCCTACATCGTCGAGGTGGTGGCGGCCGACAAACCCGGCATCCTGTTCCAGCTCGCGGACTTCTTCGACCGCCAGGGCATCACCGTCGAGAACCTGCACAGTTCGCGCTACCGCGCGATGCAGACCGGTGCCGACATGTTTTCCGCCCAGGTCACGATCGGTATCCCCGCGAACATGCACATCGCGGCGCTGCGCGACGACTTCCTCGAGTTCTGCGACCACCTCAACCTCGACGCCATCATGGACCCGATGAAATTCTGAGGACGCGATGACCGGAATTGGCGAAAAGACCTCCGATTTCCCGCTCACCCTGGGCAGCGGCCAGTCCGCCAGGCTCTCCGACTACCGCGGCAAGTGGCTGGTGCTGTACTTCTATCCGAAGGACTCCACGCCCGGCTGCACCACCGAGGGCAACGACTTCAACGCCCTGCTCACGAAATTCCGCCGCGCCGGGGCCGAGGTGCTTGGCGTGTCGCGTGATTCCGTGAAGTCGCACGCCAACTTCTGCGAAAAGCAGGGTTTCCGCTTCGACCTCGTGTCCGACGCCGACGAGGCCCTGTGCAAGGCCTTCGACGTCATCAAGGAAAAGAACATGTACGGCCGCAAGGTGCTGGGCATCGAGCGCAGCACCTTCCTGCTCGACCCGCAGGGCCGCGTCGCCGACGCATGGCGCAAGGTGAAGGTGGCCGGCCACGCCGACGCCGTGTACGAATCGCTCAAGCAGCACCAGCAGGCCGCCAAGGCAAAGTGACCCTGCTCTCCAACATCCCCGCTGCCGACTCGCTCCGCGAGCTTCGGCGGCGCTGTCCTTTCCGGGGCCCACGCCCCTAGCCCGAGAAGCCCATGACCCGATCCAAGCGAATCTACGTCCTGGACACCAACGTGCTGATGCACGACCCCACCGCCCTGTTCAAATTCGAGGAACACGACGTCTTCATCCCGATGATGGTCCTGGAGGAGCTGGACAACGGCAAGAAGGGCCACTCGGAAGCCAGCCGCAACGCCCGCCAGGTCAGCCGGTTCCTCAACGAGATCATCGTCGCCCACGGCAGCGACAGCATCGACGAAGGCGTGAAGCTGGTGCGCCCGCAGGGACTGCAGCTGCGCTCGGCCGAAGCCATCGGCCGCCTGATGTTCCAGCTCAAGCCGGTCGAGGTCGGCAAGCGTTTTGGCACCGTGCTGCCGGACAACCAGATCCTCGGTTCGATCCTGCAGCTGATCGAAGACCACCCCGGCGTGCCGGTGGTCCTGGTGTCCAAGGACATCAACCTGCGCATCAAGGCCTCGATCTGCGGCGTCAAGGCCGAGGACTACGAAAACGACCGCGCGATCGACGACTTCAACCTGCTCTTCACTGGCGCCACGGAGCTTCCCGAGGATTTCTGGGAACTGCACGAAGGCAGCCTGCGCAGCTGGACCGACCGCGGCCGCACCTTCTACGAAGTGGCGCGCAAGGAGGACGACGGCTGGTATCCGAACCAGTTCCTGTACATGCCCGGCGACGACGAAGTCGAGATGAAGGTCGCCCGGCTGGACGACGACAAGGCCGTGCTGCAGATCGTCGACGACTTCCGCAACCCGCAGCACCAGGTCTGGGGCATCAACGCGCGCAACCGCGAGCAGAACTTCGCCTTCAATGCGCTGATGGACCCGGAAATCGATTTCGTCACCCTGCTCGGCACCGCCGGCACCGGCAAGACGCTGCTGGCGCTGGCCGCTGGCCTGACCCAGACCATGGACGTGCAGCGCTATCGCGAGATCATCATGACCCGCGCCACGGTCAGCGTCGGCGAGGACATCGGTTTCCTGCCCGGCACCGAGGAAGAAAAAATGACGCCCTGGATGGGCGCGCTGACCGACAACCTCGAAGTGCTGACCCACACCGAGGACCACGGCAGCTGGGGCCGCGGCGCCACCAACGAACTGCTGGCCAGCCGGATCAAGATCCGCTCGATGAACTTCATGCGCGGCCGCACCTTCCTCAACCGCTGGGTCATCGTCGACGAGGCGCAGAACCTCACGCCCAAGCAGATGAAGACCCTGGTCACCCGCGCCGGCCCCGGCACCAAGATCATCTGCATGGGCAACGTCGAGCAGATCGACACGCCTTACCTCACCGAAACCACCTCGGGCCTGACCTACGCCGTGGACCGGTTCAAGAACTGGAGCCACAGCGCCCACATCACCCTGCGCCGCGGCGAACGTTCACGCCTGGCCGACTACGCCTCCGAGGTCCTGTAGTCCCATGGCAGAACGGCTGGCGACCTGGGTCTGGGCAGGCGCCGCCGCCCTGGCCTTTGTCGCCGGCATGGTGAACGTGGTGGGCTACCTGGGCTTCGAACACCAGGCCATCACCCACCTCACCGGCACCACCACCCTGCTCGGCGCGGCGCTGGCCGGCGGCGACGGCGGTGCCGCGCTGCAGCTGGCAGGCATGGTGCTTGCCTTTGTTGCCGGCGCCGCGCTCAGCGGCTTGCTGATCCAGGACAGCGTGCTGCGCCTGGGTCGGCGTTACGGCATTGCGCTCACCCTCGAAGCCCTGCTCCTGGCCGCGGCGGCGCCGCTGTTCCAGCGCGGCCTGTTCGCCGGCCCGCTGCTGGCCGCCGGCGCTATCGGCCTGCAGAACGCCATGGCCACCACTTACAGCGGCGCCGTCGTGCGCACCTCGCATGTCAGCGGCATGTTCACCGACCTGGGCATCATGCTGGGCCATGCCCTGCGCGGCTTGCCGCTGGCCCGGCGAAGGCTCTGGCTGTGCCTGGTGATCATCAGCGCCTTCCTGGCCGGCGGTGTCGCCGGCGCCTTCGCGTTTGCGCACGCCGGCTATGCGGCGCTGTACCTGCCCGCCGCCCTGACCGGCGGCACCGGCCTGGCCTACGGCCTGTGGCGACGGCGCCGTTGAAACGACACTGGACGCGCCGCGGCCTTGCCGCGACCATGCCCCCATGAGCACCCACCGCCCCGTCTGTGCGCTGACCATCGCCGGCTCCGATTCCGGCGGCGGCGCGGGAATCCAGGCCGACCTCAAGACCTTTGCCGCCCATGGCGTCCATGGCCTGAGCGCACTCGCCGCGCTCACCGCCCAGAACACCCGCGGCGTAACCGCCGTGCACGTGCCGCCGGCGCGGTTCCTGCGCGCGCAGATAGATGCCTGCTTCGCCGATTTCCAGATCGGGGCGGTCAAGCTGGGCATGCTGGCCAACGCCCGCATAATCAATGCGGTGGCCGACGCGCTCGAGGCGCACCGGCCCGCCGCGGTGGTGCTGGACCCGGTGATGGTCGCCACGTCCGGGGCGAAGCTGCTGGAGGACGCCGCCCTGGACGCACTGCGCAGGCGCCTGCTCCCGCTGGCCACGGTGCTGACCCCGAATATCCCCGAAGCCGAACTGCTGCTTGGCCACCCCGTGCCCGACGACGAAGCCGCCGAGGCGGCGCTGGTCGAGCTGCTCGCCCTGGGTGGTGGCGCCGTCCTGCTCAAGGGCGGCCACCTGCCCGGAACCGGTGCCATGGTCGACCGCTTCGACGACGGCGAGGCACTGCTGGAGTTCGAGCATCCCCGCCTTGACCTCGAGGGCCACGGCACCGGCTGCACCCTGGCCTCGGCCATTGCCGCCAACCTCTGCCGCGGCCTGGACCTGCGCGAGGCCTGCGCCAGCGCCACCGACTACGTGCACGGGGCCTTGCTGGGCGCCTACCGGCCCGGGAAGGGCGGGGCCTGCGTGCTGGATCATTTCTGGCGACGTCGCGGAGACCTCCCGGGCGCCTGAACTGGCGGTTCCGGCCTGCGCTCCGGTAGCATCGGCGGCAGTCCCGCCTCTCATCCGGAGCCAGTCATGCGCAGCGGCAATCCCACGCTCAACCAGAACACCTTCCTCGACGTCGGCAGCGGCGAAGTCGTTTCCCGCGACGCCAGCCAGGTCATGACCCTCGGCGGCACGGTCAACAAGACCGGCCTGCTGCTGCTGATGTGCGTGGCCACGGCCGCCTACACCTGGAACTTGTTCGATCCCGCCAATCCGGGCGCGATGATGCCCTGGCTGCTGGTGGGCGGCATCGGCGGCTTCATCGTCGCCATCGTCACCGTCTTCAAGAAGACCTGGGCACCCATCAGCGCACCCATCTACGCACTGCTCGAGGGTTTGTTCCTGGGCGGCATCTCGGCCTTCTTCGAGGCCCAGTTCCCCGGCATCGTGATGCAGGCGGTGATGCTGACCCTGGGCGTGCTGGCCGCGATGCTGATGGCCTACAAGTCGGGCCTGATCAAGGCCACCGAAAACTTCAAGCTGGGCGTGGTCGCCGCCACGGGTGGCATCGCCCTGCTCTACCTGATCAACATCGGCATGCGCATGTTTGGCTTCGAGGGCATGGGCTTCATCCATGAGTCGGGTGCGATGGGCATCGCCTTCAGCCTCTTCGTGGTGGTCATCGCCGCGCTGAACCTGGTGCTGGACTTCGACTTCATCGAAGCCGGCGCCGAAGCCGGTGCGCCCAAGTACATGGAGTGGTACGGCGCCTTCGGCCTGGTGGTCACCCTGGTCTGGCTGTACCTGGAAATCCTGCGCCTGCTGGCCAAGCTGCAGTCGCGCGACTGATCGCCGGCATGGCGGCCAGGGACGCGCTGTGATGGCCGGCCGGCTGCTCTCCCGGCTGCGCGCGCTCCTGCTGGACCTGCGCCAGCGGCTCTGGGCCAAGCCGCTGGCCGCCTGCCTGCTGTCGGTGCTGGGCGTGGGCCTGGCCTGGGTGCTGGACAGCGAGTGGCTGATGCGGAATCCGCCGGAAGTTTCGGCGGATTCGATCGAATCACTGTTGTCGATCATGGCCTCGAGCATGCTGGTGATCGCCATCTTCGCGGCCGGCGCGATGGTTTCGGCCTATGCCTCGGCCAGCAACCACTCCTCGCCCCGCTCCTTTCCGCTGGTACTGGCCGACGACACGTCCCAGAACGCCTATTCGATCTTCGTCGGCGCCTTCATCTTCGGCGTGGTCGGCCTGGTCGCGCTGGAAAACAGCAGTTTCGAGACCGTCGGGCGGTTCGTGCTGTTCATCGAGACGGCGGTCGTTTTCGCGCTGGTGATCCTTACCTTCGTGCGCTGGGTGGACCGCATCGCCCGGCTGGGCCGCCAGGGAAATACCAACCAGCGCGCCGAAGAGGCGGTAACGGGCGCCATCCGAAGCTATCGCAGGTCTCCGCTGCGCGGCGGGGTGCCAGCGACGGGGCTGCCGCCAGGCTCGCTGCCGGTTGAGGCCGACGACGTTGGCTTCGTTTGCGCCATCGACATGGCCTGCCTTCAGGAGTGTGCGAAGCAAAACCAGCTGGTGGTCGAAGTGACGGCCCTGCCCGGCGCCTTCATGGTCCCGGGCCGGGCGCTGGTCCGGGTCGACGGCGCCCGGACCGGAGTGACGGAGAAGGTCGCCGGGACGCTGCGCTCGGCGTTTCGCATTTCGCAAACCCGTGAATTCGACGGCGACCCGCGCTTTGGCATGGTCGTGCTGTCCGAGATCGCCGGCCGGGCGCTTTCGCCGGCGGTGAACGACCCCGGCACGGCCATTGACGTGACCGGCCGCCTGGTCAGGATCTTCGTGGAATGGGTGCGCACCGTGCCCGAAGCCGGCAGCCCGGAATACCCGCTGGTGCAGGTTCCCGAAATTTCGCTCTCCGACCTGGTCGAGGATGCTTTTACCGCGATCGCCCGCGACGGTGCCGGTACGATCGAGGTCGGCACGAGGCTGATGAAGACCCTGAACACGCTGGCGTCGCTGGGCAACGAGGAACTCGCCACCGCGGCCCGCGCCCAGGCCCGGCTGGCACTGGCCCATGCGGAGCTGCACATGGAGCTTCCCGCCCAAGTCGTACGACTCCGCGCCTTGGCATCCTTCGCCGACTGACCCAGGGTCTTGCCCGGCGCGCCAGGACCAGCCCCAACCGTGCGACCATTCAGGCCTGCGGTTTCCACCCTGCGGGAGTCACGCCATGAAACGATTCCTTTCCGCCCTGCTGCTGTCGGCCCTGGTGCTGGCGGGCTGCGCCAGCACCCAGCATTTGATGCTCGGACCCGCTCGCGCGCCCATCGACCCCTCCGAGGTGCGCATCTACCGCGCCGCGCCGCCCGGGTCCGTGGACGTGGCCCAACTCGAGGCCGCCAGTGGCATCGGATTCGGCACCCCGGGCCAGGAGCGTGCCGTCATCGACCGGCTGCGCGCCGAGGCCGCCGCGCTGGGCGCCAATGGCCTGATCATCGTCGGCATGGGACAGGCGCGTTCGCCCGTGGGCATGTCCGTGGGCGGCGCCAGTTACGGCAGTCATGGCGCCGTCGGCGTCGGCCTGGGCATTCCCACCAGCCGCAGGAAGGCGAGCGCGGTGGCTATCTACGTGCCGCCTTCTTCCCGGGATACGCCTGCTTCAGACTGAGTGGCCACAGGAGGGGTGTCCATGGAAGTCCTTGCCGTTAGTCTGGTCATCGCCAGCGCCGCCATCCTGCTGCTGCTGGGCTCGGTGCACCTGCTCTACACCTTCCACGGGCCCAAGCTCCTGCCGCGCGATCCGGCGCTGCGCCAAAGCATGGAAGCCGATTCGCCCGGCATCACGCGCGAAACGACGATGTGGAAGGCCTGGATCGGCTTCAATGCCAGCCACAGCGGCGGCGCCATGCTCTTCGGCCTGGTCTACGGCTACCTGGCAACCATGCAGCCAGCGCTGCTTTTCGAGTCGCTGTACCTGATGGGAATCGGACTGGTTTTTCTCGCCGGCTTCGTATTCCTCGGCAAGCGCTATTGGTTCAGCGTGCCCTTTCGGGGAATCGTGCTGGCCTTCTCGTGCTACGTCGCCGGATGGGTGCTGCATCTGTTGTGATGCGGTTGGCCGCGCGCGCCAGGGATGGACGCAAGAAGGGCGCCTGTCGGCGCCCTTCTTTTTTCTCGCTCGAAGGCCGGGTCTTCAGGCCTTGGCGCGGTTCGCGATCGCCTGGGCGAAGGACTCGGTGGTGCCGCTGCCGCCCAGGTCGGGGGTCAGGTTGTCCTTGGCGGTCATGGTCTCGACGATGGCCTGGCGCAGGCGGCGGGCGGCGTCGTTGTGGCCCAGGTGGTCGAGCATCTGGGCCGCGCCCAGCAGCAGCGCCACCGGGTTGGCGATGCCCTTGCCGGCGATGTCGGGCGCCGAGCCGTGCACCGCTTCAAAGATCGCCGCTTCGGTGCCGATGTTCGCACCCGGGGCCAGGCCCAGGCCGCCGACGAGACCGGCGCACAGGTCGGAAATGATGTCGCCGAAGAGGTTGGTCGTGACGATCACGTCGAACTGTTCGGGACGCATCACCAGCTGCATGCAGGTGTTGTCCACGATCATGTCGTTGCACTGGATGTCCGGGTATTCCGTGGCCACCTGGCGCGCGACCTTCAGGAACAGGCCGGACGTGGACTTGAGGATGTTGGCCTTGTGCACCACCGTCACCTTCTTGCGGCCGATGCGGCGCGCCAGGTCGAAGGCGTAGCGCACGATGCGCTCGGAGCCGCGACGGGTGATCTTCTGGGTGAGCGTGGCGGTCTCGCCGTCGGCGGTGAGGTTCTGGCCCTCGCCGATGTAGGCGCCTTCGGTGTTCTCGCGCACCGTGATCAGGTCGATGTTCTCGTAGCGCGACTTCGTGTTCGGGAAGCTGATCGCCGGGCGCACGTTGGCGTACAGGTCGAAGCGCTTGCGAAGCTCGACGTTGATCGACGAAAAACCCTCGCCCACCGGCGTGGTCAGCGGGCTCTTGAGCGCCACGCGATGCTTGCGGATGGCGTCCATGGTGGCCGTGGGGAGCAGCTCGCCCTGCTTTTCGTAGGCGACCAGGCCGGCCTCGACGAAGTCGTAGGACAGGCCCAGGTCGAGGGCATCGAGCACCTTGAGGGTGGCATCCATGATCTCCGGGCCAATGCCGTCGCCACGGATCACCGCAATCGTCTGGGTCATAAGTTCTTGTTCTTCCAAAGGGTTCTGGCGGCCAGCAGGCCGCCGAAGGCGCAATATTATGCCTCAATCAACCCATCACTGCCCGATTGGACCTTGGTCGTAGCCCGGTTCAGTGGCCGTGGCCAGCCGGCTCCGCGGCGTCGCCGGCCTCGCCGCCTTCGAGCTGGTCCAGGAAATCCACCGCCCTTCGCAGGTGCGGGATCACGATCGAGCCGCCCACCACCAGGGCCACGCTGAAGGCCTCGAAAAGTTCGTCCCGGCTGACCCCGGCCTGCTTGCACTGGGCCACGTGGTAGGCGATGCAGTCGTCGCAGCGAAGCACCATCGAGGCCGTCAGACCCATCAGTTCCTTGGTCTTCACGTCCAGGGCGCCGGCGCGATAGGTCTGGGTGTCGAGCGCGAAGAAGCGGCGCACGACCTGGTTGTCCTCGGCCAGGATGCGTTCGTTCATGCGCTTGCGGAAGGCGCTGAACTCGGCGACGCGGTCGCCGCCCTCCTTGTCCTCGCCGGCGCTCACGCCTGGCCCTCGAGCAGGGGCTTGAGGCCGCCGGCGCGGTCCAGGGCCACCAGCTCGTCGTAGCCGCCGACGTGCGTGTCACCGACGAATATCTGCGGCACCGAGGTGCGCTCGGTGCGCGTCATCATCTCGCGGCGGCGCTCGAGGTCGAGGTCCACCCTGACCTCCTCCCACTGCGCGCCACGCGACTTCAGGAAGTTCTTCGCTGCCACGCAGTAGGGGCAGACGGCGGTGGTGTACATCAGGACCTTGGACACGGGGCTCTCCGGGAGTTCAGTGCGCAGTGTGGGGCCGGGCGGCGGCCTTTTCCAGCCGGCGGCTGCAACGCTGCGGCGCGCGGCGCGCGGGTTAACCACCGGTTCACCCGCGCCGGCTCCCGCAGCCGCTATGCTTCGACCACCCCTGTCCGGAGCCCGCCTTGCGCATCCTCGCCACCGCCACCCTCAGCCTGGCCATCACCCTGGCCTGCGGTGCCCGTGCCCAGGACAGCTCCCTGCCCGACATTGGCTCGTCGGCCGCCGAGATGATCGACCCGGCCACCGAAGCCGAATACGGGGCTTACCTGCGCTACGAGCTGCGCCGGCTGAACATGCTGGTCGAAGACCCGCTGGTGGACGACTGGCTGCAGTCCATGGGCTACCGCCTGGCCGCCGCCAGCGACGTGCCCATGAACGAATACAACTTCTTCATGATGCGCGACCGGCAGATCAACGCCTTCGCCACGCTGGGCGGCTACATCGGCATGAACGCCGGCCTGGTGCTCACCGCCGAAACCGAAGCCGAGGTCGCCGGCGTGATGGCGCACGAAATCGCCCACGTCACCCAGCGCCACGTACTGCGCGCCTACGAACGCGCCAGCAAGGACCAGGTGCCGATCATGCTGGCCATGCTCGGCGCCATCGCCGCGGCCCAGGCCGTGGGCGACAGCGGCGGCCGCGACAGCTCCAGCAGCAATGCCTCGATGGCTGCCGTCGCCGGTGCGATGGCCCTGATCCAGCAGCGCCAGATCGACTACACCCGTTCGAACGAATCGGAAGCCGACCGCATCGGCATCCAGACCCTGGACCGCGCCGGCTACGACCCCAACGGCATGGCCGATTTCTTCGAGCGCATGCAGCGGGTCAACCGCGGCAACTCCGGCGGTTACCAGCTCCCCGAGTACCTTCGCACCCACCCGGTCACCACCACGCGCATCAGTGAAACCCGCCAGCTGGCCAACCGCATGCAGGCTGCGAACGTGCCCGCCCCGGTGACCGCACCGGCGCGGACATCGCTGCTGCTGCCCGGCGAGCTGAGCCTGGCCGTCCACGGTGGCGCCGCGCTCGATCGCGATCAAATCTTCCCCTGGGCGCGCGAACGCCTGCGCGTACTCAGCGCCAGCAGCCCGCGCCAGTCGCTGCTCGAATACGAAGCCCTGGCCAAGGCGCCCGGCCAGAAGGACAACGACGCCCTGCGCTATGGCCTGGCCCTGGCCCAGCAGCGCGCCGGCCGGCCGCGCGAGGCTGCCGCCACCCTCGACGCCCTGCTGGCCAAACATCCGGGCGACCTGTGGCTGGAGCTGGCGCGCGCCGAAACCGCCGCCCTGCACCGCCCGCACGCCGAAGTCACGACGTTGTTCGAAGCCCTGCTCTCGCGCCACCCCGAAAGCCGGGCCGTGCGCCTGGCCTATGCCGAGGTCCTGGGCGAACGGGCCACCGCCGACGCCGGCCGACGGGCCCAGGACGTGCTGCGGCCGCTGCTGCCGACCGCCGGCGACGACCCGCTTTTCCAGCGCAACTTCGCCCGGGCGAGTGAACTGGCCGGCGACGAGATCCGGGCCGGCGAGGCTTATGCCGAAGCGGCTTTCCTCAATGGCCGCGCGGTGGACGCGCTCAACCAGCTCGAACGCCTCAAGCAGCGCGAGGACCTGAGCTATTACCAGCGCGCCCGCATCGAGGCGCGCATGGCCGCGATCACCCCGGTGGTGCTGGAGATGCGCCGCCAGGGCATCCGGGCCGAGGAACAGCGTCCCGACCGGCGCTAGGGCCTGCGGGGGCCGCCGGCAGGGGGTGTCACGGGGAGGTCACAAAAGTTTTATCTACTTGCACCCGACCCCACCCGATGACACGGTACGCCAGTGCAGAAACGCATCCTCATCGTCGACGACGAACCCGCCATCCGCGAGATGGTGGCCTACGCCCTGCGCAAGGCCGACTACGAGCCCGCCCACGCCGGCGATGCCCGCGAAGCCCAGGTCGCCATTTCCGAAAAGGTCCCCGACCTGATCCTGCTCGACTGGATGCTGCCTGGCACCTCCGGCCTGGAGCTGGCCCGCCGCTGGCGCAAGGACGAACTGACCCGCGACGTGCCGATCATCATGCTCACCGCCCGCGGCGAGGAAAACGACCGGGTCTCGGGCCTGGAGTCGGGCGTGGACGACTATGTGGTCAAGCCCTTTTCGGCCCGCGAACTCCTGGCCCGCATCCGGGCCGTCATGCGCCGGGCCCGGGACGACGAAGATGACGGTTCCGTTGCAGTGGGTGGCCTGCGCATCGACGGCGCCGCCCACCGCGTTTTCGCCAGCGACCAGCCCCTGCACGTGGGCCCGACGGAGTACCGCCTGCTCCACTTCTTCATGACCCACGCCGAACGCGTCTACACCCGCACGCAGCTGCTCGACCACGTCTGGGGCGGCAACGTCTACGTGGAGGAACGCACCGTGGACGTGCACATCCGCCGCCTGCGCAAGGCGCTCGAACCCTTCGGCCTGGACAACATGGTCCAGACCGTACGCGGCGCCGGCTACCGCTTCTCCGCGGCGACAGGCTGAGGCCGGGCGCGCGGATGAGCGTATCGATGCTGCTGCGGCTGGCCTGGCGTCAGTCCCTGATAAGGCTGCTGCTTTTTTATGCCGTGGCGATCGCGCTGGGCCTGTGGCTGCGCGAGCCCTGGTGGGCGCTGGGCCTGGCCACCGCCGTGGTGGCCGCCCGGGCCTACTGGCGCCTGTACCGGGTGCTGCGCTTCCTGGACTGGCGCAAGCAGCTGCAGACCGTCGATGGCCAGGGCCTCTGGGCGGCGCTGGAAACACTGATCCACCGTCGCCAGACCGAAAACCGCCGCCGGGGCCGCCGCCTGGTGCAGCTGCTGCGTGCCTACCGGCAGGCCGCCACCGCCATGCCCGATGGCGCGCTGGTGATTGGCCGCCGCGACGGCCGCCTGGTCTGGTTCAACAAGACCGCCCGGCACCTGCTGGGCCTGCGCTACCCGCAGGCCCTGGGCCAGCCGCTGGCCGACACCTTCCTGGCCCAGCCGCGCGTCCAGGCCTGGCTGGCCGCCGGAGAGACCGACGAGCCGCTCACCGACCTGTCCAGCCCCGCCGATCCGATGGTGCGCATCAGCCTGCGCCTGATCCCCTACTCCAGCTCGCAGTGGCTGGTGGTCGTTCGCGACGTCACCAAGTTGATGCGGCTCGAACAGGTGCGCCGGGACTTCGTCGCCAACGTCTCGCATGAACTGCGCACGCCGTTGACCGTGGTGCACGGCTACCTGGACATGATCGAGCCGGAGGAGCACCCCGAACTGGCGGTGATGGTCGAGGAAATGCGCCGGCAGTCGCAGCGCATGACCCAGCTGGTCGAGGACCTGCTGACGCTTTCACGCCTGGAGGCCCAGGAATCCCTGCCCGAGGAGCCGCTGGCCATGGCGCCGATGCTGGTCACGCTCCGCCGCGAAGCCGAGGCCCTGAGCCAGGGCCGGCACACGGTCCGGGTCGAGGACAGCGCCGGCTGCGACCTCACCGGTTCGACCAAGGAGCTGCACAGCGCCTTCTCCAACCTGGTGTCGAACGCCATCCGCTACACGCCCACCGGCGGCAACGTGCTCATCCGCTTCGAACACACGGCCGGCGGGGGCGTGCGCCTGGCCGTGCAGGACACCGGCTACGGCATTCCGGAACAGCACCTGCCGCGCATCACCGAACGGTTTTACCGGGTCTCGACCAGCCGTTCGCGCGAGTCCGGCGGCACCGGCCTCGGCCTGTCGATCGTCAAGCACGTTCTCAGCCTGCACCAGGCCCGGCTGGAGGTGGAAAGCGAGGTCGGTCGCGGCAGCACCTTCGCCTGCGTGTTCGGGCCGGCCCGGGTGCGCATGCGTGGCCAGGCGGGCGGCTGGGGCGCCGACGACGCCCCGGACGTCGTAAGCTAGGGGCATGAGTCCCGACAGCCCCGAAGCCTGCGCCAGCACGCCCGACCTGCACGCGCCAGAGCTCTATCTCAACCGCGAACTGTCGCAGCTGGAGTTCAATTTCCGGGTCCTCGCCCAGGCCAAGGACCCGCGGGTGCCGCTGCTCGAGCGCCTGCGCTACCTGTGCATCAGCTGCACCAACCTCGACGAGTTCTTCGAGATCCGTGCCGCCACCGTGCGCACCGCCCTGCAGTTCGGCGGACCGCTGCCGCCCGACGGCATCCCGCCGTCGCGGGCGCTTGAGCTGATCCACGACAAGGCCGCCGAACTGGTGGCCGAGCAGTACCGCTACTGGAACGAAGCCCTGCGTCCGGAGCTCAATGCTTCCGGCATCCGCATCCTGGCGCACTCGTCCTGGAACGCGCGCCAGCGAAAATGGCTCCACCGCTACTTCCGCGACGAGCTGCTGCCGGTGCTCTCGCCCCTGGGCCTGGACCCGGTGCATCCGTTCCCGCGCATCCTCAACAAGTCGCTCAACGTGGTGGTGGTGCTGGAAGGCAAGGACGCGTTCGGGCGCAACGGCGGCATGGCCATCGTCCGGGCGCCGCGCTCCTTGCCGCGAATCATCCAGCTTCCGCCGGAGATTTCGGGCGGCGAGCACGACTTCGTGCTGCTCTCGGCCGTGCTCACCGCCTTCGTGGACGACCTGTTCACCGGCATGCGGGTCAAGGGGGCCTACCAGTTCCGCGTCACCCGCAATTCGGAGCTGTTCGTCGACGAGGAGGAAGTCGAGAACCTCGCCAGCGCGCTCAAGGACGAACTGGCCAGTCGCGGCTTCCGGCCCGCGGTGCGCCTGGAAATCGCCGAGCACTGCCCCAAGCCGATCGTGCGCACCCTGCTGCAGAACTTCGGCCTGACCGAAAACGCGGTCTACCGCATCAATGGTCCGGTCAACATCAACCGCGTCACCCAGGTCTACGACCTGGTGGACCGCCCCGACCTGAAGTTCCCGGCGTTCAAGCCCGGCGCCGTGGCCCTCGACGCCGATGCCCCGTTCGAAACGCTGCGCCAGCGCGACGTGCTGCTGCACCATCCCTACCAGAGCTTCCAGTCGGTGCTCGACCTGCTCCAGCACGCCGCGCACGACCCCGACGTACTGGCGATCAAGCAGACGCTCTACCGCACCGGCAAGGACAGCAAGATCATCGACCACCTGATCACGGCCGCCCGCAACGGCAAGGACGTGACGGTGGTGGTGGAACTGCGCGCGCGCTTCGACGAAGAAGCCAACATCCGCCTGGCCGACCAGCTGCAGGAAGCCGGCGTGCAGGTGATGTACGGCGTGGTCGGCTACAAGACCCACGCCAAGATGATGTTGATCGTGCGCCGCGAAGGCAAGAAGCTGCAGCGCTACGTGCACCTGGGCACCGGCAACTACCACGCTGGCACCGCCCGCGCCTACACCGACATCGGCCTGATGAGTTCGGACCCGGACATCGCCGCCGACGTGCACGACATCTTCCAGCAGCTGTCCGGCCTGGCGCCGTCGATCAAGCTGCGGAAAATGATGCAATCGCCCTTTACCCTGCACAAGGGCATCCTGATGCGCATCGAGCGCGAGGCGAAGCTGGCGCGCGCCGGCAAGGGCGGGCACATCATCGCCAAGATGAATGCGCTCAACGAAGCCAGCGTCATCCGGGCGCTGTACGAGGCCTCGCAGGCCGGCGTGAAGGTCGAGCTCATCGTGCGCGGCGCCTGCTGCCTGCGCCCGGGCGTGCCGGGCGTGTCGGAAAACATCACCGTGCGCTCGGTGGTCGGGCGCTTCCTCGAACACAGCCGCGTGTACTGGTTCGGCAACGGCGGCAAGCCCGAGATCTTCTGCTCGAGCGCCGACTGGATGGAGCGCAACCTGCTACGCCGCGTCGAAACCTGCTTCCCCATCATCGACCCGCGCCTGGCCGAACGCGTTTACGACGAGGAGCTGGCCAACTACCTCGCCGACAACCAGCAGGCCTGGGAGTTGCGCGAGGACGGCAGTTACGACCACGTCTCGCCGGCGGAGGGCGAGATGCCCTATTCTGCGCAGGGCGCGCTCCTGGCCAAACTCTGCGGATGACCTGATGCCGATTGAAGCCACGCCACCGCTCAAGGACGGCGACATGCTGGCGGCCGTGGACCTGGGCTCGAACAGCTTCCACATGGTCGTGGCCCGCTACCTGATGGGCCAGCTGCGCATCGTCGACCGCATCAAGGAAACCGTACGCCTGGCCGAAGGCCTCGATGGCCACGGCGGGCTGGACCCGTCGGTGATGCCGCGCGCGCTCGACTGCCTTGCCCGCTTCGGCCAGCGCATCCGCACCCTGCCGGCGCCGCGTGTACGCGCCATCGCCACCAATACCGTGCGCCAGCTGGCCAATCCCCAGTCCTTCCTGATGCCGGCCGAAACCGCGCTCGGCCATGGCATCGAAGTCGTGGCCGGCCGTGAGGAGGCGCGCCTGATCTACCTGGGCGTGACCCACGGCAACCCGCCTGAACCGGGCCGCAGCCGGCTGGTGATGGACATCGGCGGCGGCTCCACCGAGGTCATCATCGGCGAGGGTTTCGAGGCGCTGGAGCGCGAAAGCCTGCAGATGGGCTGCATCGCCACCACCCGGCGCTTCTTCGGCGACGGCCGGATCAACCGCAAACGCTGGAAGGAAGCGCGCACCGAACTGGCCGCCGAGTTCCAGCAGTTTTCCGAGGCCTACCGCCGCCGCGGCTGGCACGAGGCCATGGGTTCGTCCGGCACGATCAAGGCGATCTGCGACGTCTCGGTGAAGATGAAGCTCACCAAGGTCTCGATCACCCAGGACAGCCTCGCGGCGATCCGCGAGAAGCTGCTCGACTTCGACACCCTCGAGAGCATCAAGCTGCCCGGCCTGTCGGGCGAGCGCCGGCCGATCTTCGCCGGCGGCCTGCTGGTGCTCGACGCGGCGTTCGGCGCACTGGGCATCGAACGCATGTACGTCAGCGACCACGCCATGCGCGAAGGCGTGCTCTACGACCTGCTCGGCCGCGACCGCCAGGAAGACCCCCGCGACGAATCCATCCGGGCCCTGCAGGCACGCTACGAAGTGGACACCGAGCAGGCGGCGCGGGTCGAAGCCACGGCCCTGAGCCTGTTCGACCAGGCCGAGCTGCCCTGGCGCCTGGACCCCGACAACCGCCGCCTGCTGGCATGGGCCGCGCGCATCCACGAAATCGGCCTGGTCATCGCGCACAGCCAGTACCACCAGCACGGCGCCTACCTGGTCGAGAACTCGGACATCGCCGGCTTCTCGCGCACCGAGCAGCAAACCCTGGCGGCGCTGGTGCGCAACCAGCGCCGCAACCCCAACCCGGCCAGTTTCGACAAGGTGCCCGACCGCCTGGTCGCCAACGTGCAGCGCTGCGCCCTGCTGCTGCGCCTGGCGGTGCTGATGCACCGCAGCCACGACCGCGACCCGCTGCCGGTGGTCGAACTGGACGTGGACGGCAATCAGTTGCTGCTGCGCCTGCCCAAGCGCTGGCTCGAAGGACACCCGCTGACCCGGCTGGACCTGGAAACCGAACGCGAACTGCTGCCGGGCTACGACCACCGGCTGGTGCTGCGCACGACCTGAGCACCGTAACGCCGGCGTCATGCCCCGGTCACGGTCCTGGCACATGGCGGCGGCAACCTGCGGTGCATGGACAAGCACCTGCACATCGAACTGGTGACCGAAACCTACCCGCCCGACGTCAACGGCGTCGCCCTGACCGTGCAGGCGCTGGAACAGGGCCTGCGCGACCTGGGCCATGCGGTGGGCGTGGTCCGGCCCGAACGCGAAGACGACGGCCCGTCCCGGGACCCCATGCTGATGCTGGTCGAGGGCGCGCCGATCCCGCGCTATCCGGGCCTGCGTTTCGGCCTGCCCGCCGGTCGCCGGCTGCTGGCGCGCTGGCAGGCGTCGCGGCCCGACGCGGTCTACATCGCCACCGAAGGCCCGCTGGGCTGGTCGGCGCTGCGCGCCTGCCGCCAGCTGGGCATCCCGGTCGCCACCGGCTTCCATACCCGCTTCGATGACTACGTGGGCCGCTACGGGGCCGGTTTCCTGAGCCCCTGGGTGTTCGCCTGGCTGCGGCGCTTCCACAACCGTGCGGACGCGACCCTGGTGCCGACTGCGGAGCTTCGGGACCAGCTCACGCAGCAGGGTTTCCGGCAGGTGGCGCACCTGGGCCGGGCGGTGGACACCAACGGCTTCCATCCGGATTTCCGTGATCCTTCGCTGCGGGCCCGCTGGGGTGCCGCCGACGGTGCACCCGTCCTGGTACACGTGGGCCGCATCGCCCCGGAGAAGAACCTGCCGCTGGCCGTGCGCGCCTACCGCGAACTGCAGAAGCGGCGCCCGGACGCACGTTTCGTCTGGGTCGGCGACGGCCCGGCCCGCGCCGGCCTGCAGGCGGCCAACCCGGACTTCCTGTTCGCCGGCGTGCTTCGCGGCGAAGACCTGGCGCGGCATTTCGCCAGCGCCGATGTCTTCTGTTTCCCCAGCCTCTCGGAAACCTTCGGCAACGTCACGCTCGAAGCCATGGCCAGCGGCATCGCCACGGTGGCCTTCGACTACGGTGCCGCCCGCGAACACCTGCGCAACGGCCTGCACGGCGCGGCGGTGGCGTTCGGCGACGAGGCTGGCTTCGTAAGGGCGCTGGTGGACACCGCCGCCGGCGACGGCCTGCGCCACCAGGGGGAAGCGGCGCGGCGTGCCGTGCAGCACCTCCACCCCGGCCGGGTTGCCCGCGACTTCGCCTCGCTGCTCCGGGGGCTGGGCGGTCGCCGGGAGCAAGCGGCATGAACACCCGGGTCCGCCGCATGTCGGACCGCGAGCAAGCCTGGTGCCTGGCGGCAAACCGATGGGGCACGCGCGCGATCGTGCGGGCGTACTTCCGGGCCGTCAGCCGCCTGGGTGATGGCGCCTTCTGGTACGCGCTGATGGCCGCGCTGATCGTCTTCGACGGCTGGCGCGGCCTGGCCGTGTCGGCGCAGCTGGCCGCTACCGGCCTGGTGGCGCTGCTGATGTACCGCAAGCTCAAGCGCTGGACACGGCGCCCGCGTCCCTTTGCCGCCGATGTGCGCATCCGGCCCTGGGTGGTGCCGCTGGACGAATTCAGTTTTCCGTCCGGCCACACGCTGCACGCGGTGGCCTTCTCCGTGGTCGCCCTCGCCCACTACCCGGGACTGATGCCGCTGCTGCTGCCCTTCGCCGCCAGCGTCGCCGCCTCGCGGATCGTCCTGGGCCTGCACTACCCCAGCGACGTACTTGCCGCCACCGGCATCGGCCTGGCGCTGGGCTCCCTGTCACTTTGGATCGTCGCTCCGGTGTGAGTCCATGGGAGGGACTTCAGTCCCGATGCCCTTGGCCTTTGGCCAAGTGTCGCCGCCGCTCGTTTCGCGGGTGGAGGCAGCGTGCATCTGCCCTGACCGACGCGCCGTGAACCCATCCATGGGGGCTTCTCGTCGACATCCATGTCTCCGAGAGTCGGCCTGGGCAGATGCACGCTACCTCCTGGAATGAACGTCGGGGCCGACAGAAGATCAAAGGCGCGCCGCTTGTCTGCAACGAATGCGCTGACGCTTCGACTTGCCGAGCGACGGCTTTCCCGTCGGCCACGATTGGAGATCGAGGAGGTGTCGCGCCTTCGCCCCGGCCGACCCTCGGAGACATGGATGTCGACGAGGAGCCTACATGGACGTACTTGCGGCGTGTCGGTCGGGGCGAAGACGCGGCGCCTCCACTCGCGAAACCAACGAGGGCGACGCGGTGCTTGGCCAAAGGCCAAGGGCATCGGGACTGAAGTCCCTCCAACAAAGCCGTGTCAGGTGCGGATGTGGCGCAGCCAGAAGGTCAAGGGCTTTTCCGACGGCTTGTCTTCGCCGATTTCACGCCAGGCCAGTTGCACCGTGAGTCCCGGCTGCCGCACGTAGCCGCGCTTTTCCCAGAAGGCCTCGTTGCCCCGGTGCCCGGGCGGCCGGCGCGGGTCGGCCGGATCGCGATCCACCGCGCAGAAGGCCGTGCACGTGAAGCGACCGAGCAAGGCCGCATGCGCCTCGCGCTCGTCGAAAAACCGGTGGCCCAGCCCCTGTCCCCGGAACGCCGGCAGCAACACCGACTCGCCGAAATAGAACACCTCGTCCACCGGGCGGCCCGCGTCCTGGAAGGGCTTGCGGAACTCCGCGCTGTCGTCGGCCAACGGCAGGCCGGTCGAGGCACCGACCACCCTGTCGCCGTCGAAGGCGAGCACCACGACGCTGTCGGCCGAGTTCGCGTAGGCCTGCAGGTACTCGCGTTCGTAGGCCGGGTCGCCTTCATACAGGTAGGGCCAGTCGCGGAACACCGCCACCCGCAGCCGCGCCACTTCGTCCAGCCAGGGACCGATGCCGGCGCCCGACAGGCGCCGGACCGTGATGCCGGGATTCACTGACCGCCCTGCTCCGCGATCCAGGCATCCACGCGCTGCTCGAGCAGGGCCAGCGGCAGGTCACCGCCGGTCAGCACCAGGTCGTGGAAGGCCGCCAGGTCGAATTTTTCGCCCAGGCCCGCCTTGGCGCGGGCGCGCAGCTCCAGGATCTTCTGCATCCCGACCTTGTAGGCCAGCGCCTGGCCGGGCATCACCAGGTAACGCTCGATCTCCGCGACCACGTCGGTCTGCGGCATGCCGGTTTTTTCGGTCATGTAGGCGATGGCCTGCTCGCGGGTCCAGCGTTTGTCGTGCATGCCGGTGTCCACCACCAGGCGCACGGCGCGGAACATTTCCCCCTGCAGCCGGCCCAGGTTGTCCAGCGGCTGGTCCTGGAAACCCAGCTCCCAGGCCAGGCGTTCGCTGTACAGGGCCCAGCCTTCGGAAAACGCGGTGAACGGCAGGACCTTGCGGAAGGTCGGCACCCCGGTCAGTTCCTGCTGGATGGTGGTCTGGAAATGGTGCCCGGGGATGGCCTCGTGATAAGCCAGGGTGCGCATGCCGAACTTCGCCACCTCGGCGGTGTTGCGCAGGTTGATCGAGAAGATGCCGGGCCGCGAGCCATCGAAGGCCGGCGGGTTGTAATAGGCGCCCGGCGCCGTTTTTTCGCGGAACTCGGGCACGCGCTCCACCACCACGCCCTGCTTGGGACGCACGTTGAATGCGCTGCCGAGCCCGGCGTCGATCTCTTCGATGATGGCGGTGAAGTCGGCGATGATCGCCGCCCGGCCCTCGTCGGTATCCGGGTACAACTGCTCGGGCCGCGAAGCGATCACCTGCACGCGTTCGCCGATGCTGCCCTCGGCCAGCCCTTCGGCCACCAGGATCGCGTGCATCTCGGCCTCGATGCGGGCGACCTCGTCCAGGCCCAACTGGTGGATCTGCGCAGGCGTCATGTCGGTGCTGGTGTGCATGCGCGCGGCCCAGGCGTAATACGCCTCGCCATCGGGCAACGACCAGGCGCCGTGGTTGCCCCGGGTCTGGGGCAGCAGCTTCGCGTAGTAGTCGATGAACTGCCGATAGGCCGGTTGCACCTTGCCGGTGATGGCGGCCTGCGCCTGGTCGAGCAGGGCCTGGCGCGCCTGGTCATCGATCCCGCCTTCGGGCATCTTCGCCAGCTTCTCCTCGAAGGAGGTGTACAGGATGTTCTGCGTCGCCGGCGTCTGTTCGAAGGCGCGCATTTCCGCCAGCACCTTTTCCACCACGAAGGTGGGCGGCAGGATGCCGGCCTGTTCGCGCTCGCGCAGGCCTTCGAGCACCTGGGCGGCCATGCCCGGGAACTTCTCCAGACGCGCCACATAATCCTCGCCATCACCTGCCGAATTGACCGCGTGCTGCACGGCCAGGAAGGTGGGCAGGCCGTTCTGGACGCCGAACAGGGGATTGAGCGGGTAGTCGTGCTGGGCAAATCGCTCGCCGTCCTGCTGCACGGCCAGGAAATACTCGAGGATGTCGTAGGACAGCCGGCCCGACTCGTCCAGGTCGGCGCGATCGTAGCTGCGCAGGGTGGCCAGGTCCTCGCGGAGTTTTTCCTGCATGGCACGCGCCTGGGCCGGCGAACGGTCGGTGAGGTCGTCGCCGTACCAGTTCAGCCACGGCGGCAGCATGCGCAGGGAGGTCAGCATCTCCGGATCGTCCAGCGCATATTCGATGAACACGCGTTCGTAGAACCAGCTGATCTTCAGGGGCTTGCCGTAGGCGGTGTGCAGGCCCAGGGCGGTGGCGGCGGCGATCAAGGCCAGCAGGGTCCAGGCGAGGAACTTGAGCAGGGTCTTCATAGGGTCTCCGTGTCTGCCCGAAACCTTAGCAGAGCCACGCCACGCGGGCTCCCGGGCGCTACACTGGCGCCATGAACTACCGCCATGGATTCCATGCGGGCAACCACGCCGACGTGCTCAAGCACCTGGTCCTGGTGGCCCTGCTCGATGCGCTCAAGCGCAAGGACGCAGCCTTTTTCGTGCTCGACACCCACGCCGGCAGGGGCCAGTACGACCTGGCTGCCAGCCAGGCCCAGCGTACGGGCGAGGCCGAAGCCGGCATCCGCCGGCTCTGGGCCACGCGGCCGTCCGAACCCCCTGCCCTGGCGGCCTACCTCGCGGCGGTGGCGGCCTGCTGGACACCCGGCGCCGACACCTACCCCGGCTCGCCGCTGCTGGTGGCCCGGGCCCTGCGTGAGCAGGACCGCCTGGCCGCCTGCGAACTGCAGCCCGAGGAGGCCGAAGCCCTCAAGTCGCTGCTGGCCGGCAATCCGCGCTGCCACGTGCACCAGCGCGACGGTTATGCCGCCATCAAGGCCCTGCTGCCGCCGCGCGAAGGCAGCACCCGCTTCGCGCGGGGACTGGTGCTGGTGGATCCGCCCTACGAGTCGCAGGCCGAGGAGTACCCGCTGATCACGGCGGCCCTGCGCGATGGCCTGGAGCGCTTCCCGCAGGGCATCTTCGCGCTGTGGTATCCGATCAAGCAGCGCGCGCCGCTGCAACCGCTGATGCGCAAGCTGGCCAACCTGCCGATGAAGTCGGCGCTGGCGATCGAGCTGCTGGTCCGCCCCGACGACTCGCCGCTGCGCCTGAACGGCAGCGGCATGGTCGTGATCAACCCGCCCTGGCAATTCGAGCGCACGGTCGAACCGGCCCTGCGCCCCCTCGCCCAGGCCATGGGCGAATCCGGTGCCTCCTGGCGCCTCACTTGGCTCAAGCAGGAAAAACCCTGACCATGTCCACGCTCAAACAAGCGCGCTACGAGTCCCGCGGCCCGGTGCCGCACGAGGTGATCCACGCGGTGGAATTCGAACTGCCGACCCTGGCCGACGGCGAATGCCGGGTCGCGGTGTTGGCCGCGCCGGTGAATCCGTCCGACGTGCTGACGCTGACCGGCGAGTACGGGCAGCTGCCGCCCCTGCCCGCGGTCGGCGGCAACGAGGGCGTGGGTCGCGTCGAACAGATCCAGGGCGAGGCCCATGGCCTGGCCGAGGGCGACATCGTGCTGCTGCCGGTGGGCTGCGGCAGCTGGAGCACCCACCTCAACCTGCCGACCAAGGCCCTGGTGAAACTGCCGCACGACGTCGATCCGGTGCAGTTGTCCATGCTCACCGTCAATCCGCCCACGGCCGCGCTGATGCTCTCTGACATCATCGAACTGCAGCCGGGCGACTGGGTGGTGCAGAACGCCGCCAACTCCGCCGTCGGCGGTTACCTGCTGCAGCTGGCGCGCCGGCGTGGCATCAACGTCATCAACGTGGTGCGCCGCAGCTCGGCGATTCAGGCCGTGCAGGAGCTCGGCGGCGAACACGTGCTGGTCGATGCCGAGGACTTGCCCAAGCGGGTGCGCGATGCCGTCGGCGACGTGCACGTGCGACTGGGCATCGACTGCGTCGGCGGCGTGCACACCGAACACCTGGCGCGCTGCCTGGTGCCCGGCGGCACCGTGGTCAACTACGGTGCCATGGGCGGTGACCGCTGCATGGTGTCGCCGCGCTACCTGGTCTTCAATGACATCCGCCTGCGCGGGTTCTGGCTGGCCCAGTGGTTCCGCAAGGCACGGCCGGAGCGCCGCCAGGCGCTGTTCGCCGAACTCGCAGGCCTGGTCGCCGATGGCACCCTGCACGCGCGCATCCAGGCCAGCTATGGCATCGAGCACGTACGCGAGGCGGTGCAGGCGGCGGCGTCCGGTGCCCGCGACGGCAAGATCGTGATCGAGCCCAACGGTCCTTCGCGGGCCGCCATCTGAGCCCGTAACGCGCTGCGCTACTCGTAGCGCAGCGCCTCGATCGGGTCCAGGCCGGCGGCCTTCGAGGCCGGCATGATGCCGAACACCACGCCAACCAGCGCCGAAAAGCCCGCGGCTGCGGCCACCACCCACAGCGGCACCTGCGCCGGCGGGAAGTTCGGGATCATCGACGACACCAGGATGCCGGCCCCGTAACCGAGCGCGATGCCGATCAGGCCGCCGAGCAGTGCCAGCAGGCCGGCTTCGAGCAGGAACTGCACCAGGATGTCCCGCCGCGTCGCGCCAAGCGCCTTGAGGATGCCGATCTCGCGGGTTCGTTCGGTCACCGACACCAGCATGATGTTCATGATGCCGATGCCGCCGACCAGCAGCGAGATGCTGACGACGCCGCCGACCACGGCCGTGGCGGTGCCGGTTATCTGTTCGAACTGCTTGACGAACGAATCCGCCGCCTCGACCTTGAAGTCGTCGTCCTGGCCCGGCTTGATCCGGTGCGATGCACGGATGGCACGCTTGACCCGCTCGCGCAGGGGTTCGACGTCCTCGATGTCCTGCGCGGTGAAGGACACGCTCATGCGCGGCCGCACCTCGTTTCCGGTCATGGCGCGGCCCACGTCGAAGGGGATGATGACCAGGTTGTCCTGGCTGAAGCCGAGCAGCTCGCCGCGTTTTTCCAGCACGCCGACAACCTTGAACCATTCGGTGCCGATGCGGATGTATTCCCCGACCGGGTCTTCCGGCAGCTCGAGGTCCTCGATCGCCTTGGCACCGACGACGGCGACGCGCCGCCGGCTCTGGTCGTCGCTGTCGACGATGAACCGACCCGCCTCCGGGTACAGGCCACGGACCACGGTGAAATCGGCGGTCGTGGCGATGACCTGTGGCATGGCGGTCCGGCTGCGGTAGCCGATGCCCTGGCTGGGCACGGCCATCATCGGCACCACGTCGCCGACACCCGCGATGCGATAACGCAGCAGGTCAACGTCGTCGAAGCTCAGCCGGTTCTCCTTGCCCAGGCTGGCGTCGGAAAATGACGTGTAGGCCTGCAGGGTGAGCGTATTGCTGCCCAGGTCGGCAAACTGGTCGGAGATCGAGCGCGAGAAGCCCTGTACCAGCGACACCACCGCGATCACCGAGGCGGTGCCGATCAGGATGCCCAGGGTGGTGAGGAAACTGCGCATCCGGTGCGCCATCAGGCTGGTCAGCGCGGCGCGGAAGGCTTCGAGGAAGGCGTACATGTCAGGCCACCTGCGCGGGCGATGGATTGGCGGTGTCCTCGACGATCTTGCCGTCGGAGACGCGAATGGTGCGCCGGCAGTGCGCGGCGATGTCGGGCTCGTGGGTCACCACCACGACGGTCTGGCCGGCGCGGTGCAACTCGTCGAACAGGGCCATGATCTCGGCCGAGGTCTTGGAATCGAGGTTGCCGGTGGGTTCGTCGGCCAGCAGGATCGACGGCCGGCCCACGAGCGCCCGGGCCACGGCCACGCGCTGGCGCTGGCCGCCGGAAAGCTGGTTCGGGCGGTGGCCCATCCGGCTGCCCAGGCCCACCTGCTCCAGGGCCCGGGTGGCCAGCGCCTTGCGCTCGGCGCGCGGCATGCCCCGGTACACGAGTGGCTGCATCACGTTCTCGAGCACGGTCATGCGCGGCAGCAGGTGGAAGGACTGGAACACGAAGCCGATTTCCTTGTTGCGCACCTGCGCCAGCTCGTTGTCGTCGAGCGTCGAGGTGTCGCGGCCATTGAGTTCGTAGGTACCTTCGGAGGGCGAGTCCAGGCAGCCGATGAGATTCATCAGCGTCGACTTGCCCGAGCCCGACGGGCCGATCAGCGCGACGTATTCATTCGAGCCGACGAACAGGTCGACGCCGTTGAGTGCCAGAACCTCTTCCTCGCCCATCATGTAGCGTTTGACGATGCCGGTGAGCCGGATCATTCCGACGCGTCCCCGTCCTCGTCGACGTCCGCGTCGGCCTTGGCCTTGTCGTCGCGCAGCTCGGCGTCGATGGCGGCACCCTCGCGCAGGATGCGCAGGGTCTTGGCCGGTCCGACGATGACCCGGTCACCGGCCTCGAGGCCCGACGTGACGGCTTCCCAGCGGTCGTCGGACAGGCCGGTTTCGATCTCGACCTTGCGGGCGCTTGCGTCGCGGTCGACCCAGACGAAACGTTTCACCTGCCCGTCTTCCGATTCTTCGGTGACCACGGCTTCGACCGGCACCGCCAGGGTCTTGCCGCCATCGCCCAGGAAGATGTCGGCGCGCGCGCTCATGCCCGAACGCAGGCCCAGGTCGTCGGGCACCTCCAGCAGCACGTCAACCTGGTAGGACCGGCCCTGGCTGCCCGGCTCCAGGCTCGGGGCCAGCGCGATCTGAGCGACCTTGCCGACCAGCGGCGTGTCCTGGTGCGCAGCGGCGACCACTTCGGCCTGCTGGTCCAGGCGGATGCGCGCGATGTCGGCTTCGTCGACCTTCAGTTCGGCCTGGATCGCCGAGGTATCGGCGATCTTCATCAGGCTGGCACCGGCCAGGGACATGGTGGACGGGATCGCGGTCTCGCCGACCTTGATCGGCAGGGCCACGATGGTGCCGCCGATCGGGGCGCGGATGTCGGTCTTCTGCAGCTGCTCGCGCGCCTCGCTCAGGATCGCCTCGGCCCGGCGCAGCGACTCCTGCGTGCTGCGAAGCTCGACGCGCGCGAGGTCGCGGGCGTTGCGCAGGTCGTCGAAGTCGCTCTGACCGATCATCTGCCTGCCCAGCAGTTCCTGGCCACGCTTGAGCCGGGTTTCGGCCAGCGCCAGCGCCAGCCGCTGGCGTTCGATGCTGATCTTGCTCTGGCGCTGGCTGGCTTCCTCGCGCTCGATGGCGTTGCGGTAGGTCTCGGGGTCAAGGCGCAGCAGCAGCTGGCCCTTCTCCACCCGGTCGCCTTCCTTGACCAGGATTTCCTCGACCTTGGCCACCAGTTCGGCGGTCAGGTTGACCTCGTCCAGGTATGCCAGCAGGCCCGAGGCCAGGATCGAGGGACGGATGTCCTGCTCGGACGCCAGCACCACCTCGACGTCCGTACGGGACTCGCCACGCAGCGACTTGACCACCAGCAGCAGGGCCATCGCGCCGATGATCGCGGCGCCGATCAGCCACTTCTTGTTGAGCTTCATCAGGACAGGTTTCCAGGAATCGAATCAGAGGATCGCGAACAGCGCCATCGCGCCGAAGATGACAAACGACGGCAGCACCGCCACGACCAGCGCCTGGGCCCAGCCGGTGCGGAACCAGGTCTTCCAGCCAAACGCCGCCAGGAACCAGACCCAGAAATTGAGCAGGCTGAAGCTCTTGGCCAGCATGGACCAGTCGTGGTCCATCGGCAGCTGCACCAGCAGCGGGTCGATGTTGGTCAGCTGCAGGCTTTCGAGCGCCGTCTGCGGGGAACTGGTCAACACGCCGCCGATCACCACCAGGCTGCCGAGCACCATCGGCATGGAGGACCAGCTGACCAGGGCCAGGCCGTGGCGGAAGCCCACTGCCTGCCCGGTGACCTTGCCGGCCAGCAGGTAATACACGCCATACACCAGGAACACGACGACGATCATCACCAGCGCGCCGATCGCCGCGAACCAGCCCATGGCGCGGGCGCCGGGCATGATCGACTGGACCTGTGCCAGCTCCGCGCTGGTCATTTCCGGGTTCTGCAGCAGCATCTGCGCCGACTGGTGTTCGGCGAACCAGGCCGGGTCGACGGTCATGAAGTACAGCAGGGTCGAGACGGCGGTGGCGAGTGCCAACAACAGCATCGGCGCCCAGAACGTGGGCTTTTCGCGCAAATCGGCGAAGACCTTGGCCGGCTCGAGGAAGATGTTGATCAGGTGGGACATGCAAGGCTCCTGGCTGGTGTAACCGCGACTCCCCTTGAATCGCAGCGTGAATGGTAGGCGATTGCCGACCCCTCCGGCCCGGATTGGGACGAAATCCTCTCCGGCAGGGACAGAACCTCAGACGCCGCGACGAAACAAAACGTGACATCCGGAATTCACGCCAGTTTTCGCCCCGGCTGCGACGCTGCCGGCTGGACAGCGCCGAAACCACCAGGGGAACCACCCATGAGCCGCAAGACCACCCAGGATTTCCACCCCGACGTACTGCGGCTGTTCGACCGCTACGTGCACGGACAACTGGACCGGCGCGGCTTCCTGCAGGCCGCCGCGGGCTTTGCCGCCGGCGCCTCCGGGGCCGCCGGGCTGCTGGCGGCGCTGTCGCCGCAATTCGCCGAGGCGCGACAGGTCGAACCCGACGACCCGCGCCTGGTGAGCAGCCGGCCACGCCTTGAATCACCGCACGGTTACGGCGAGGCCGGCGGCTACCTGGTCCACCCCTCCGCCGACGCTGGCCCCCTGCCATTGGTCATGGTCGTGCACGAAAATCGCGGCCTCAACCCGCACATCGAGGACGTGGCCCGACGCCTGGCGCTCGCTGGCTTCCTGGCCTTCGCTCCCGACGCGTTGCTGCCGATTGGCGGCTACCCGGGCGACGAGGATGCCGCACGCGCCAAGTTCCAGACACTCGACCAGGCGAAAACCCGCCAGGACATGCTCGCCGCCGCGCGCTGGCTGCAGGCCCATGCCCTGGGTAATGGCCGGATGGGGGTGGTGGGCTTCTGCTACGGCGGCGCGATCGCCAACTTCCTCGCGACGCAGCTGCCCTTGCTGCGGGCCGCGGCGCCGTTCTACGGCGGTGCGCCCGACGTCGCCGACGTGCCGGCGATCAAGGCCGAACTGCTGGTGGTGCTGGCCGCCGACGATCCGCGCGTCAACGCCGGCTGGCCCGCTTACCAGGCGGCCCTCGAAGCCGCCGGCACCGACTACACCCTGCTCCAGCCCGGCGGCACCGTGCATGGCTTCCACAACGACACCACGCCACGCTACGACGAAGATGCCGCGCGCCTGGCCTGGGACGCGACGCTGGACCTGTTCGAAAGGCGGCTCAGGGACTGATTCGACGCCGGCATGCGACAGGGCCGGCCCGGGGCGGGCGGGTATACTCCGCAGCCGCGTCCGATGTACCCCACTCCATGTTCAAGAACTTTCGCGACGACTGGCTGGCCAACGTCAAGGGCGACGTGCTGGCCGGCCTGGTCGTGGCCCTGGCCCTGATCCCCGAGGCCATCGCCTTTTCCATCATTGCCGGCGTCGACCCCAAGGTCGGCCTGTATGCCTCGTTCTGCATCGCGGTGGTGATTGCCTTCACCGGCGGACGGCCGGGCATGATCTCGGCCGCCACCGGCGCCATGGCGCTGGTGATGGTGGACCTGGTGGCCGACCACGGCCTGCAATACCTGCTGGCGGCCACCCTGCTCACCGGCGTGCTGCAGATCGTGGCCGGCCTGTTCAAGCTCGGCTCGCTGATGCGCTTTGTTTCGCGCTCGGTGATCACCGGCTTCGTCAATGCGCTGGCCATCCTCATCTTCATGGCCCAGTTGCCGGAGCTGATCGGTGTGTCCTGGCTGGTTTATGCCCTGGTCGCCGCCGGCCTGGTGATCATCTACGGCCTGCCCTACCTGACCCGGATCGTGCCCTCGCCGCTGGTCTGCATCGTGCTGCTGACCGGCCTGGCCATCTGGTTCGGATGGGACGTGCGCACGGTCGGCGACATGGGTGAACTGCCCGACAGCCTGCCGGTGTTCCTGTTCCCGCAGGTGCCGCTCACACTCGAAACGCTGTGGATCATCCTTCCGGTGTCGGTGACCCTGGCCATCGTCGGCCTGCTCGAATCCCTGCTCACCGCCGCGATCGTCGATGACCTGACCGACACGCCCAGCAACAAGAACCGCGAAGCCGCGGGCCAGGGCGTGGCCAACATCGCTTCGGGCCTGGTCGGCGGCATGGCCGGCTGCGCGATGATCGGCCAATCGGTGATCAACGTTAAGTCCGGCGGTCGCGGCCGGCTCTCGGCGCTGGTGGCCGGCAGCGTGCTGCTGGTGCTGGTGGTCTTCGCCGGCCCGTGGGTGAAACAGATCCCGATGGCGGCGCTGGTGGCGGTAATGGTCATGGTCTCGATCGGCACCTTCAACTGGGGCTCGATCCGCAACCTGCGCGAACACCCCACCAGTTCCAGCCTGGTGATGCTCACCACCGTCGTGGTCACCGTCGCCACGCACGACCTGGCCAAGGGCGTCGGCGCCGGCGTGCTGCTGTCGGCGCTGTTCTTCGCGCGCAAGGTCGGGCGCGTGCTGCACGTGGGTTCCACCCTTTCCGCCGACGGCGGCCGCCGCGACTACGTGGTCACCGGCCAGGTGTTCTTCGCCTCGGCCGAGCGCTTCATCGCCGGCTTCGACTTCAAGGAAGTACTCGGGCAGGTAAGCATCGACGTCAGTCGCGCGCACTTCTGGGACCTCACCGCCGTGGGCGCGCTGGACAAGGTGGTGCTCAAGTTCCGCCGCGAAGGTACCGTGGTTGAAATCATCGGCATGAACCAGGCCAGCGCCACGCTCGTGGACAAGCTCGGCGTGCACGACAAGCCCGATGCCGTCGAACGGCTGATGGACCACTAAGGGAGACGCCTGGCCATGACCGACACCCGCCCGCTCATCCACGCCGATGGCCAGGTCCTGGCCGCGCTGGACCCGTCGCTGTATGCCGATTCCGTCGCCGACCACGCTGGCTGGGCCGCGTCCCGGCTCGGGGCGCCGCTGGAACTGGTGCACGTGATCGAGCGCCGCCATGGCGCCGCCGCCGGCACCAACCTCAGCGGCAGCCTGTCGCTGGGCGCACAGGAGAACCTGCTGCAGGAGCTGGCCGACCTGGACGAACAGCGTGGGCGCGTCGACCAGGCCCGCGGCCGCCTGCTGCTCGACCAGGCGCGCGAGCGCGTGCAAAACGGCTTCGGCCTGTCGTCCCAGGCGCGCCAGCGCCAGGGTTCGCTGGTGGATGCCCTGCTCGAACTCGAAGCCGGCGTGCGCCTGTTCGTGGTCGGCAAGCGTGGCGAACACGCCGATTTCGCCAGCGGCCACCTGGGCAGCAACCTCGAACGCGTGGTGCGCGCGGTGCACCGGCCGGTGCTGGTGGCCTCGCGCGCCTTCAAGGCGCCCGCGCGTTTCCTGATCGCCTATGACGGCAGCACCACCACCCGTCGCTGCGTCGAGATGGTCTGCGCCAGCCCGCTGCTGCAGGGCCTGGCCTGCGATGTGCTGACCGCCGGCGAAGCCAGCCCCGAGGCGCAGGAGCACATGGACTGGGCGCTGGCGAAGCTACGCGAGGCTGGCTACAGCCCCGGGGCGGTGTTCCAGGCCGGCGCTGCCGACGCGGTCATCGCCGACGTCGCCCGGGACCGCGGCAGCGACCTGCTGGTGATGGGCGCCTACGGCCATTCGCGCATCCGCAACCTGATCCTGGGCAGCACCACCACCCAGGTGCTCCGCAGCTGCCTGCTGCCGGTGCTGCTTCTGCGCTGACAGTCGTCGGCTAGGGACCTGCCCGTTCGCCTGCCACCCGTGGCGAGAGGAACAGGCGCTCACCGGGAAAGTCGTAGACCACGTTGTACCGGCTCAGGAAGCGCGCCCCGATCCGGCCGTGCTGCCCGCTGTCGATGATTTCGTCGCCCAGTGAATAGCGCGCCGGTGTTTCCACAGCGGGTGCGTCGCCGAGCCCCAGGGTCACCGAACTCCCCGTCTGGTAGCGCGCCAGGCCACCAACAAAACAGGCCACGACCTCTTCGCCGCCCGCCGGCACCTCGATGTCCTCGTGGGATTGCGGAAACAGGCTCAGGTCGATGCCGGCGCCACTGTCGACATGCAGTCGCGCTTCGTAGCCCGCGCCCTCGGGGCCGTGCAGCCGCGCCTTCGCGTAGGCATGGCGGCTGCTGATCTCCAGCGGCACCACGTGGCCCTTGCCCGTGTAGCGATAGGTGTCCGGATCGTGCAGCACCACTTCGCCGCGTGCGTGGTCGATCTCCACGACATAACGATGGAAAAGCTCGTGGCCGATCACGCCCTGGAACGGCGGCTCCTTGATCGACGCGTCGCAAAGCACCGTCTCGAGCGGCACTGCCAGCGCGGTCTGCCCCAGCAGGGTCACCGGACCAAAATCGATGTCCAGGTCCCGCTGCACGGCGGCGGTGATGCCCGCCACGCCGTCGCCGCCGATCCTGCGCACCTGGCTCATGTCGAAGGGCAGCGATGTGGTCCTGGGCCCGGTGAGCACGGTGAGCATGCCGGCGCCGGTATCGAGCACGAAGTCCAGCGGCGGCGCGCCGTTTATGCGGGCCTTCACCAGCACCCAGCCTTCGTGTTCGCGGAACGGAATACGCAGGGGCAAGGGCTGATCGAGGCGGGCCTGGGTGCCCGAGTTGGCGAAGTACAGGCGAAGCATTTCGGTCTGGCTGCAGCCGGCCAGGCCCTGCAGCAGCAGGACCAGCAGGCACGCAAGAACCGTACGGCGCGCGGAGGGTTTGAGCTTGTTCATGGCGACCTCGAGGACTCGAATAAGGCCGGACCGAAGGCCGGCACTTGCCAGGGCGCGGCAAGTGCGTTGAAATTTCCTCCTTTATTTCAACACAGGCAAGCCAACCGATGGCACGGTCCCGACTCCCCCGCCCGCCCGCAAAGCGCCGCTACCAGGACGTGGCCGACCCGGCCGGGATCGGCCTGCTGGCCAGCCCGGTGCGCCAGGACATCGTCGACACCCTGGCCGCCCTGGACGGAGAGGCGGACGTGGCAACCGTCGCCGGCGAACTCGGGCGGGCGGCGGACGGGCTTTATTACCACTTCGAACGGCTGGCCGATGCGGGGCTGATCACCCGCGTCCAAACCGACGGTGACGCCCGCCGCTACCGCATCGGCACCCAGCCGGGCACGGCGCTCCGCCTGGCTTATGAACCTGGCGGTGAAAGCGCTCAAGCCGTGCAGGCCGTCGTCGCCAGGCAACTCCAGGCCGCCGGCCGCGACTTCCGCGCTGCCGTAGCCCGGGCCGGCGTGCGTACCGGCGGACCCGATCGCGAGCTATGGGCCGGCCGCAGCCGCGGCTGGCTGGACGAGGCCGGCCTGCGCGAAGCCAATGAGCTGCTGGAACGCCTTCAGGCCCTGCTGCAGGGCCCGCGCCAACCCGGCCAGGACCAGCTCTTCAGCCTGTCCTTCGTGATGGCGCCCACGCCCGGGCGGCCAAAACGCCGGGGCAAGCCGGGACCCGACGAAGCCGCGCCTCACGCCGCGGTCGCGTCCCGCCGGCCCCGATAATTTCGTGCAGCTTTCGCAACGATAGGTTGCTAATTGATGTCTTTGTTCCATCATCGCCACCAACGACAATGCCTCCCCTACCCCACCCCGGAGGCAGCATGACTTCCCTGGCAACCCTCGGCGCCCGGCTCGGCCTGGCCCTGATCTTCATCCTCGCCGGCTCGCTGGGGCCGGACAGCTGGCTGGGCGAACGCCGGGCGGGTGTCCGATGATCAGCCTGCGCCCGGCCCGCGAGCGCGGGCACGCCAACCACGGCTGGCTGGACTCCTGGCACAGCTTTTCCTTCGCCGGTTACCACGACCCCGAGCACGTGCACTGGGGTCCGCTGCGCGTGATCAACGAAGACCGCGTGGCGCCGGGCCAGGGATTCGGCACCCACGGCCACCGCGACATGGAGATCATCAGCTACGTGCTCGAAGGCGCGCTGGGCCACAAGGACTCGATGGGCCACGCCGCCAGCATCGTGCCGGGCGAGGTGCAGCGCATGAGTGCCGGCACCGGCGTCACCCACTCCGAGTACAACCACAGCGCCGCCGGTGAAACCCACTTCCTGCAGATCTGGATCATCCCGCGCACCCTGGGCGTGAAGCCCGGATACGCGCAGAAGACCTTCACCGAGGCGGACAAGCGCGGACGCCTTCGCCTGATTGTCAGCGCCGATGGCGCCGACGGTTCGGTGACCATCAACCAGGATGCGCGCTTGTACGCGGGTCTGTTCGACGGCGACGAAGCCGCGGAGCTGGCGATCGCCCCGGGCCGGCTTGCCTACGTGCACCTGGTGCGCGGCGAGCTGGAGGTCAATGGCCGGCGCCTGCAGGCCGGCGACGCGCTGAAGTTCCGCGACGAGCCGCGGGTGCAGGTGGCCGCGGGACGCGGCGCCGAAGTGCTGGTGTTCGACCTCCCGCCCCTCGACTGAGGTGCTTGGGCATAATCGGGCGGCACCCTTCCAAGGAGCCGCCCGCTTGCGCAAGACCGCCCTCGCCCTCTGCCTTATTGCCCCCGCGGCCCTGGCGGCCCCGCCCGCCCTGGACGAGGTCGTCGAACGCACGCGCGAAACCTTCGACGTACCCGGCATCGCCATTGCCATCGTCAAGGACGGCCAGGTGGTGATGGCCCGCGGCTTCGGCGAACGCGACCAGCGCACCGGCGTGGCCGTGGACGCGCAGACACGTTTCGCCATTGCGTCGCAGACCAAGGCCTTCACTTCGGCGGCGCTGTCGATCCTGGCCGACGAGGGAAAACTCGAGTTGGACGACCGGGTCATCGACCACCTGCCCGGCTTCCGCATGTCCGATCCCTACGTCACGCGCGAGATGCGCGTGCGCGACCTGCTCACGCATCGAAGCGGCCTGGCCCTGGGTGCCGGCGACCTCCTGTTCTGGCCGGCCAGCGAACATTCGACCGAAGAAATCGTGCGCCGCCTGGCCCACGTGCCGCTGGCCACCAGCTTCCGCGCCGATTACGCCTACGACAACGTGCTCTACGCGGTGGCCCAGCGCCTGATCGAAACCGTGTCCGGCCAGTCTTACGGCGACTTCGTGCGCGAACGCATCTTCATGCCCGTCGGCATGCAGGGCGCGGTGATCAACAGCGACCACCTGCCACAGGACGCCAACGTCGCCACCGGCCACGCCAAGCCGGGGTTTGTAGGCGAGCTGGTGACGGTGCCGCCCATGACCTGGTCGAACAACCAGGCGGCCGGCGGCATCTACGCCAGCGTCGACGACCTGGCGCGCTGGATGCAGCTGCAGCTCGATGGCGGCGTGCTGGGCAAGAATGAAGACGGCAGCGAACGCCGCCTGTTCAGCGCCGCCCGCCATCGCGGCATGTGGGAGCTGGTGACGCCCATCCGCATCCCCGCCGAACCGACGGTGCCTGAACTGGCGCCGGCGCTGCCGATGTTCGCCGGCTATGGCGAAGGCTGGTCGATCAGCGAATACCGCGGGCATCGCCTGGTCTGGCACACCGGCGGCTGGCCGGGCATGGTTTCGCGGGTCACCCTCGTGCCACAGCTCGACCTGGGCATCGTGGTTCTCACCAACCAGGAAGTTGGCGCCGCTTTCCAGGCGGTCACGCTGGAGGCGCTGGACCATTACCTGCAGGCCCCGGACACCGACTGGGTGGCCGCCTACGCCGCTTCCGTCGCCAAATCGCAGGGCAAAGCCGACGAAGCCTGGGCGAAACACCAGGCGGCGCGCGACCGGCGCAGCCGGCCCTCGCTGCCGCTGGAAGCGTACGCAGCGACCTATCGCGATGCCTGGTACGGCGACGTCACACTCTCCGTGGAAGGCCGCAAGCTGGTGATGCGCTTCGCGCACACGCCGGCCCTGGTCGGCACCCTCGAACACTGGCAGCACGACACCTTCCTGGTGCGCTGGCATGACCGCGCGCTCAATGCCGACGCCTTCGCCAGCTTCGCACTTGACCCGGACGGCAAGGTGCGCGAACTGCGCATGCAGGCGGCGTCTTCGCTGACCGATTTCAGCTTCGACTTCCACCACCTGCGGCTGCTGCCGCAGGCCACCGAAGACTAGGCCGCGACCGGTTTCGTCCGGGCTTTGGCCGCGGGCACCGGCGCCGGCCGGTCCTCCCGCACCACCGGCAGTTCAAGTGCCCGGCTTTCGCAGGCCTGGCCGCTGCCCTGCGGACAGGTCTTGAGCATGTAGTTGGCGTCGAAGCTCAGGCGCTCGACCAGGAAATCGACGAAGGCGCGGACTTTCGGGGACGGCACCCGGCCCCGGGTGAACACGGCATTGAAGTCCACCTGCGGCCCGGTCCAGCCCGCAAGCACGCGCACCGCACGCCCGGCTTCGACAAAGGGCTTGATGCTGACGTCGGTGGACATCAGCAGGCCTTCGCCGCAGAGCATCGCCCCCTGCAGCGGCGCCGGGTCGTTGGCGACGAAGATCGGGTTCACCAGGTACTCCTGCGTCGCCTGTTCACCCGTCGCCACCAGCGGCCAGCAATAGCGGTTGCCGTGGCGGTGCTTGGAAAACGCCAGCACGCGATGGTGCTGCAGGTCGTCCGGGTGCAGGGGTTCGCCGTGGCGCGCGATGTACTCGGGGCTGGCGTAGACCTGGGTCCGGAAGCTGTGCAGCCGGCGCGCCACCAGCGACGAATCGGGCAGGCTGCCGACGCGCAGGGCCACGTCGGTTTCGGTGGCGATCAGGTCCAGCTTCTCGTTGCCCAGGTTCATGTCGATGCGCAGCTCGGGGTGGCGCTGGTGGAATTCGCTGAGCAGCGGCGCGATCCACATCACCCCGATTGAATAGGGCGCGGTGACGCGCAGCCAGCCACGCGGCCCGCCCTGGAGCTGGCCGACGGCGCTTTCGGCTTCTTCGAGTTCGCGCGCGATGCGCACGCTGTGGTCGTGGTACACCGCGCCGGCTTCGGTCAGCCCAAGCTTGCGCGTGGTGCGATTGAGCAGCTGCGCGCCCAGACGCTCTTCAAGCTCCTGGACCTTCCGGCTCACCGTGGTCTTGGGCAAGCCGAGGGTGCGGGCGGCCGCCGTGAAACTGCCCTGCTCAACCACCTTGGCGAAGATCAGCGTGTCGTTCAGATCGCGGGCCATGCCTGTCTCCTGTGTCGGGCAATTGGCCCGCTGGCGGGACAATTATTCCCTTCTTCACGGACTTATCAAGTGCCCTCGTCGCGCCTAGATTGTTGGCCATGGATCCGGGCCCTGCCGCCAAAACCTCCCCCCAGGCAAGGTTCGGATCCCCCTATCTACCAGGCCCGGCCATGAACATTGTCCCGATTCATACAGATAATGGGCTTTACCGTCCCACCCACGGGACAATCCTCCGCCCTGCCCTGGTGCTGGACGCCACGGGCGAAGCTGGCGCGGCGATCGTGGCGGCCCTGCTGGCCAGTGGGCGGCCGGTCATCGCGGCCTCGTCCCAAGCGCAGGCCCTTGCCGATCTGCCGGCGCCGCCGCCCGGGGGCCCGGACCTGCATCGCGTGCAGGGCAATACCCACACCGAAACCGCGGGCGCCGCACTCGCCAATGCCGTTCGGCTGTTGCGCCGCCCGCTGGGCGCAGTGGTCGCGGTGCTGGGCGGCGAACTCATGCCCGGACGGTTGCTTGACCACGACCGGGACTTCCTCAGCGATGCACTCGATGGCAGCGTGTTCCCGCACCTGATCGCGGCGCGCCACCTGCTGCCCCTGCTGTCCGCAAACCCCTACGCCAGCCACTACCTGGTGGTCGGCGGACCGGCCGCGGACACGCCCTGGGCCGGTTATGGCCATGCCTCCGTGGCCTCGGCCGCGCTGCGCATGTTCAGCCGGGCGCTGCGCGAAGAAACCCTGGGCACGACCGTGCGCGTGCAGCAGCTGTCGGTCTGCGCGCCCCTGCGCACCCGCCAACGCGGCGACGCCGCCTGCCCCGACTGGCCCGAACCTTCCGAGCTGGGCCTGCAGGTGGTCGAACTGCTGGCATCGCCCGGCACCGAGCCGGTGGTCCGCTTCGACCGCCGGCAGTCACGCAGCCGGCCGTCTCCCTCCCCTGAACTGCATTCCGAGAACTCGCCATGAACGCACGCCCGATCACCCGCCTTGTCCACCTCGCCGGCTTCGCCCTCGCCGTCGCCATCACCGCCGCCTGCGGCAGCCAGGCCCAGGAACACGGCGCCATCGCACCGGCCCAGGTGTCCGTGGCACCGGTTGAGTCGCGCAGCATCACGCCCTGGGACGAGTTCACCGGCCGGGTGGCCGCCATCGAAACCGTGCAGCTGCGGCCGCGGGTTTCGGGCTACGTCGAAAGCGTCGAGTTCACCGAGGGCCAGGAAGTGAAGAAGGGCCAGGTGCTGTTCGTGCTCGACGACCGCAGCTACCGCGCCGCGCTCGACCGCGCCGAAGCCGAGCTCAGCCGCGCCCGCAGCCATGCCGCGCTGGCCGACAGCGAACTCAGGCGCGCGCGCCAGCTGGCCGCCGAACAGCTGATCTCGGCGGAACTTCTGGAACAGCGCCGCGCCGCCACCGCCCAGGCCGCATCGGATGTTCGTTCGGCGCAGGCGCAGGTGACCCAGGCCCGGCTGGACCTGGACTTCACCCGCGTCCGTGCGCCGATCGACGGCATGGCGGGCCGCGCCCTGGTGACCACCGGCAACCTGGCCGCGCCCGACAGCACCGTGCTCACGACGCTGGTGTCGCTCGATCCGGTGCACGTGTATTTCGAAAGCGACGAACAGACCTACCTGCGCCATGCCCGCAATGGCAGCAACGTGCGCGGCGCCCGCAACCCGGTGCACGTGGGGCTGGCCGGCGAGTCCGGCCACCCGCATGAAGGCGAACTCGACTTCATCGACAACCAGGTTGATGCCCGCACCGGCACCATCCGTGCCCGCGCCGTGCTGCCCAATCCCGACCGCACGTTGACGCCGGGCCTCTACGCCCGGGTGCAGCTGGTGGCCAATGCCCCAGAACCGGCGCTGCTGGTCGACGACAAGGCCGTGCTGACCGACCAGGACCGCAAGTACGTCTACGTGGTCGGCGAAAACAATACCGCCGAACGCCGGGACGTGAGCCTGGGCCGGCTGGTCGACGGACTGCGCGTGGTCGAACAGGGCCTGTCGGAAGGTGACCAGGTGGTGGTCGGCGGCGTGCAGCGCATTTTCTTCCCGGGCATGCCCCTCGATCCCAAGCCGGCCGGCGAGCCGGCCAGCCTCGCGACCGCCGCCGCGGTCGCCAGCGCACACTGACCCGGAGCTTCCATGGACTTTTCCCGCTTCTTCATCGACCGGCCTATTTTCGCGGCGGTGCTGTCGATCATCATCTTCGCCGCCGGCCTGGTCGCCCTGCCCGCCCTGCCGATCGGCGAATACCCCGAAGTGGTGCCGCCGTCGGTGGTCGTGCGCACGGTTTATCCCGGCGCCAACCCGAAGGTGATCGCCGAGACGGTGGCCACGCCGCTCGAGGAGGCGATCAACGGCGTCGAGGACATGATGTACCTCAAGTCGGTCGCCGGCTCCGACGGCGTGCTGCAGCTCACCGTCACCTTCCGACCGGGCGTGGATCCCGACGAAGCCGCCGTGCGCGTGCAGAACCGGGTCAGCCAGGCGCTGGCGCGCCTGCCCGAGGACGTGCGCCGCCAGGGCGTGACCACCCAGAAGCAGTCGCCGGTGTTCCTGATGGTGGTGCACCTGGTGTCCACCGACGGCAAGTACGATTCCCTGTACCTGCGCAACTTCATGCGCCTGCACGTCAAGGACGAGCTGGCGCGCATTCCCGGCGTCGGCGACGCCCAGGCCTTCGGCGGCGGCGACTACGCCATGCGCCTGTGGCTGGACCCGGAGAAGATCGCCGCGCGCGGCCTGACCGCCGGTGACGTACTGCGCGCCGTGCGCGAGCAGAACGTGCAGGTGTCCGCCGGCCAGCTGGGCGCCGAACCCATGGCCAATGGCAGCGACTTCCTGCTGCCGATCCACGCCCGCGGGCGCCTGGAGACCCCGGAAGAATTCGGCGCCATCGTGCTTGAGGCGGGGGCCAGCGGCGAGATCGTGCAACTGGCCGACGTCGCCCGCATCGAACTGGCGGCCGGCGATTACACCCTGCGCTCGCGCCTGAACGGCATGAACGCCTCGGCGATCGGCATCTTCCAGGCGCCGGGCGCGAACGCCCTGGATATCCGCGATGCCGTGGTCGCCAAGATGCAGGAAATCTCGCCACGCCTGCCGCCGGGCGTCGAGATCAAGTCGGTCTACGACACCACCGTGTTCGTCCGCGACTCGATCAAGGCGGTGGTCACCACCCTGCTCGAGGCCACCTTGCTGGTGGTGCTGGTGGTCATCCTGTTCCTGCAGACCTGGCGCGCCTCGATCATCCCGCTGATCGCGGTGCCGGTGTCGGTGGTCGGCACCTTCGCCGTGCTGCACCTGCTGGGCTTCTCGATAAACACGCTGACCCTGTTCGGCCTGGTGCTGGCGATCGGCATCGTCGTGGACGACGCGATCGTCGTCGTGGAAAACGTCGAACGCAACATCGCCGAAGGCCTGGCGCCGCTGGCCGCCGCCCACCAGGCCATGCGCGAAGTGTCCGGGCCGATCATCGCCATCGCCCTGGTGCTGTGCGCCGTATTCGTGCCGATGGCCTTCCTGGATGGCGTCACCGGCCAGTTCTACAAGCAGTTCGCGGTCACGATTGCCATCTCGACGGTGATCTCGGCGATCAACTCGCTGACCCTGTCGCCGGCGCTGGCGGCGCGGTTGCTCAAGCCGCATGGCGCGGCGCCCGACGCACCGACCCGGCTCATCGATCGCCTGTTCGGCTGGATCTTCCGCCCCTTCAACCGCTTCTTCGGACGCAGCTCGGAGGCCTACGGCCGTTCGGTGTCGCGCATCCTCGGCCGGCGTGGCGCGGTGTTCGCGGTTTACGCCGCGCTGCTGGCGGCCACGGTGGCGATCTCGTCGGCCGTGCCGGGTGGCTTCATCCCGGTACAGGACAAGCTGTACCTGATCGCCGGCGTGAAGCTGCCCGAAGGCGCGTCCATCGAACGCACCGACCGGGCGCTGGCCAAGCTGGCCGACATGGCCCTGCAGATTGAGGGCGTCGAAAGCGAAGTGGCCTTCCCCGGCCTCAACCCGCTGCAGTTCACCAACACCCCCAACAGCGGCGTGGCCTTCTTCTCGCTGACCCCCGCCAACGAGCGTTCGCTGAGCGCCGCGGAGATCACCGCCCAGCTCAACCAGCAAATCGCCGGCATCGAAGAGGGCTTTGCCTTCGCGCTGATGCCGCCGCCGATCCAGGGACTGGGCAATGGTTCGGGCTATTCGCTGTTCATCGAGGATCGCGCCGGTCTCGGTTACGGCGCCTTGCAGGACGCCGTCTCGGCGTTCCAGGGCGTGGCCTCGCAGTCACCGGGCATGGGCTTTCCGATCACCAGCTACCAGGCCAACGTGCCCCAGCTCGAAGCCGAGGTCGACCGGGTGAAGGCGAAGGCGCAGGGCGTGCCGCTGACCGAGGTCTTCGACACGCTGCAGACCTACCTGGGTTCGGCCTACGTCAATGACTTCAACCTGTTCGGCCGGACCTGGCAGGTGATCGCCCAGGCCGACGGCCCCTTCCGCGACGACGTCGAGGACATCGCCAGGCTGCGCACGCGCAATGATCGCGGCGAAATGGTGCCGATCGGCAGCGTGGTGAACATCCGGCGCACCTTCGGTCCCGACCCGGTGATCCGTTTCAACGGCTATCCGGCCGCCGACATCCTGGGCGAAGCCGACCCGCGCCTGTTGTCCTCGGCCCAGGCCATGGCCGAGGTCGAAAAGATCGCGGCGCAGGCCCTGCCCCCGGGCATGGCCTTCGAATGGAGCGACCTGAGTTACCAGCAGGCGACCCAGGGCGACGCGGTGCTGGTCGTGTTCCCGCTGGCGGTGCTGCTGGCCTTCCTGGTGCTGGCGGCCCTGTACGAAAGCTGGACCCTGCCGCTGGCCGTGATCCTGATCGTGCCGATGACCTTGCTCTCGGCCCTGGCCGGCGTCTGGCTGACCGGCGGCGACAACAATGTCTTCGTCCAGGTCGGCCTGGTGGTGCTGATGGGGCTGGCCTGCAAGAACGCCATCCTGATCGTCGAATTCGCCCGCGAGCTCGAGCTGCAGGGCCGCGGCATCGTCGAGGCGGCGCTGGAAGCCTGCCGCCTGCGCCTGCGGCCGATCGTGATGACCTCGATCGCCTTCATCGCCGGCACGGTGCCGCTGGTGTTCGCCTCGGGGGCCGGTGCCGAAGTGAGGTCGGCCACGGGCATCACGGTGTTTGCCGGCATGCTCGGCGTGACCCTGTTCGGACTGCTGCTGACGCCGGTGTTCTACGTGGCGCTGCGCAAGCTGGTGACACGCCGGGAAGCGAAGCCGGCGACCGACGCGGTGGCCGCGACGATCGCTGGCTGAGCTGGCTGAGCTGGCCGGCCGGTCAGGCCGGCCGGTCCTTGCGACTTCAGCCAACCCGCACGAGGCGGTGGCTGGAGTCGCTGGCGTAGCTGCGGTCCTGCGCATAGCCGCTGCTGCGGCCATAGCCGGTGCCAAAGTCCCGGCGGCGGTAGCGGTCGGGGCGCAAGGCCTCGGCCAGCTCGATCGCCACCGGGGTGGCGCTCGGCAGCAGCTTGGCGGCGGACGCCCGGGTCACCGGCACGGACGCGACCGGGCGGGTCGGGAACAGGCGGTAGAAGGTGTTCAGGGCATTCATGGCCAGGGCCTCGTGAGTTGGTGTGCTGGTAATCTACAACACCTAATCGCACCCGCCATGGGCCGGAAGTCATGTTCCCTAACTTATTGAATTTCCCTGACTTGCAACCGGTCTGTCAGCCTGCCGTGCGACCCGCCGAAGCCGCCAGCACCTGTTCCAGGGCCCTCAACTGGGCCCGGGCCGGCTCAGCCAAGGGATGCTCGGGATGGGTTCGCAACAGTGCCCTGAGCCGGTCGCAGGCCTCCTCGTCACGGCCCAGGCGATCACTAAGCAGGCTTGCGGCGGTCACCACCACCTGCGGCAGGTCCGGGCTGTCGGGAAACCGCGTCTCGAAATCCCGGGCCAGGGCCACGGCGCGCTGCGCCTGCCCCAGGCGCGCCGCCAGCGCCACCAGTCGTGCGACATGCTCGGGCAGGGCCAGGGTGAAACCCGGCACGCGATCGGCGGTGTCGGCGTAGACCGCCAGTGCCCGCTTGTCCTTGCCGGTGACCACCAGGCTTGAAATGTATTCGCCGTCGTGCGCGGCCAGGCGCTCGAGGTCGCCTTCGGCGATCAGCAGTTCCCGGTAGCGTTCATGCACCGGATCGGAAGCACCACGTCCGCGGAACAGGCCGGCCAGCAGCTCCGCCGCGGCCGCGTTGCTGCCCTGCGCGGCCAGCTCCCCGGCGCGGGCCATGGTTTCATCCTCGATCGGATTGCCATAGGTGGCACGCGCCACTGCCGGCGTGATGTCCAGGCCCAGGACCTGGTGGTTGCGATACAGCACGTCGCCCAGCACGTGGTAGCTGGCCACCAGCGCATACAGCGCGATGAAGCTGCCGGGCACCTGGCCGGGCCCGCCCAACGCAGCCTGGAGGCCCCACTGCAACACCTCGGACAGCAGGCCGAGGATCGAGAACACCAGCACCACGCCGAAATAGGCGCCGCCAAGGCGGCTGATCAGTTCGAACCAGGCCAGCGGATTCAGGGCATTGAGGTAGTGGTGGTTGACCGCCAGCAGCATCACCGCCGCGGGCATGAACAGGAACACGACCAGCAGTGCCCCCGCCGTCGGCAGCAGGCCCAGGAAAACCGCAACCAGCGTGACCCCCAGCCCGACCAGCACGCCGAGCACCATCTGTTCGATGGCGTCGCCGTCGGTGGCCAGCATGTCCTCGCCGTGCAGGGGCTCGTAGCGTCCATGGGCCGTGTTGGTCAGCGCCTCGACCGCCATCTTGAAGCCCATGATCCAGAACGCCAGTTCGAACAGCAGGCCCATGATGTTGGGCAGGTTCGACAGCAGGCGGAAAAGCGCCAGGCCAACGAACATCACCAGCATGCCCTTGGTCGCCGGATAGGCAAGCATGCCGGGCAGCCGCTCGATGAAGGAACCTGCCGCCGGGGACTTGTCGGCCATCTGCCTGCCTTGCTCGGGAAAGAAGATACCGAGGCTAGGCCGCGAGCCGGCCGGGGGTCAATCCGGCCGGCACGGCCGCTAGTCCGCGGCCGGCGACCAGACGATGTTCACCGAGCTGAGCGTGTCGGTGCGCTCGGTGCCCACCGGCACGTCGGTGTTGTGGCGGGCCTGGAACGCGACCTTCAGCGCCAGCGTCTTGTTGATGCTGACCGCGATGCCGATGTCGTTTTGCGCGAAGGTGTTGTCACTGGTCGCTTCCACCAGGGTCGTATTGAAGAACTTCGTGCTGTCGGTGATCTGGTGCTGGTAGTCGGCAAAGCCGCGCAGCAGCGCGCCCGACTCCACGTCGCCGGTGTCGGCGCGTTCGGCCCGCCGGATACCGGGGCCGCCTTCGATCTTGAAGCTCTGGCCTTCCTCCCGCAGCAGCCAGCCGCCGTAGTTCAGGGCCAGCGTCGCCTGGTAGGCGTAAGGGGAAAAGTCGTCGTTCTCGTAGCGGCCGGCGGCGCCGAGGTAGCTTCGCTCGGTGAGCATGCGATCGGACTTGGCGCCCAGCTCGTAGCGATTGGCGGTCAGCTCGCCGTCGCTTTCCGAACGCAGCGCAGCCAGGTAGTAGTCGTGCAGCCAGAGGTCTTCCTCGGCCTTGAGCCCGAAACGGCCGTTGATGCTGGTGGTCTCGGAATTGCCGGTGGTGTTGACGATGCCTAACTCGGCGTTTGGCTGCCAGGTCGCGGCGGACGCCGCGGCGGGGCTGGCCAGGCAGGCCAGCACGAGGAGGGTTCGGTTCATGGGCGCTTGCGCCTTCTCTGGGGGAGTCGGCCGCCTATTTAAACCGCGCCGACATGAACATGCTGCAAAGACGCTGCGGCGTCGCGCTCAGGGCAAGGCGCGCGACAGCAGTTCCTGCCAGCCGTCCTGGCGCGGCAGGCTGCCAAAGACATGGCCCCCGCCGGCCCCGAGGCGCGCGGCACAAAAAGCCAGTGCCACCGGTTCAGGCGCGCCGCGCAGCAGCACGCTGGCCTGCAGCGCCACCGCCATGCGTCCGGCCAGCTCGCGTGCCCGCGGCAGCAGTTCGTCGGCGGATTGTCGCAGCATCAATTCAAGCGCACCGGCTTCTGCGTCCAGGGCCGCGCTGGCGCCCCGGGCCGCGGCGAGCTCGGCGAAAAAAGCCTGCGCGCAGGCCGGCTCGCGGCCCAGCGCACGCAAAACGTCCAGACACTGGATGTTGCCGCTGCCTTCCCAGATCGAATTCAGTGGCGCCTGCCGGTACAGGCGCGGCATGCCGGTTTCCTCGACATAGCCGACGCCACCGAGGCACTCGATGGCCTCGGCCAGGAAGGCCGGCGTGCGCTTGCACACCCAGTACTTGCCAAGGGCGGTGGTCAGCCGGGCCAGGGCGGCTTCGGACGGATCGCGACCACTGGCATCGACGGCGCGTGCCACCCGGAAGGCGAGCGCCGTGGCGGCCTCGGATTCCATCGCCAGGTCGGCCAGCACGTTGCGCATCAAGCCGTGCTCGACCAGGCGCGCACCAAACGTCCGGCGATGGCGTGCGAAATGCAGCGCCCGCGCCAGCCCCTGGCGCATCAGGCTGGCCGAGCCGAGCAGGCAGTCGAGCCGCGTCAGCGCCACCATCTGCAGGATGGTCGCCACGCCGCGGCCCTCCTCGCCGACCCGCCAGGCCAGCGCGCCCTGGAACTCGACTTCGGCGCTGGCATTGCTCCAGTCGCCGAGCTTGTCCTTCAGGCGCTGCAGCTGCACCGCGTTGCGGCTGCCGTCGGGCGCGAAACGCGGCAGCAGGAAACAGCTCAGGCCGCCGGGGGCCTGCGCCAGCACCAGGAAGGCGTCGCACATGGGCGCGGAAAAGAACCACTTGTGGCCGACCAGGCTGTAAAGGTCCGCGTTGCCGGGCAGCGGCGTCGCCCGGGTCGTGTTCGCGCGCACGTCCGATCCGCCCTGCTTTTCGGTCATGCCCATGCCCAGGGTGACGCCCTGCTTTTCCCAGCCTGGACGATGCGCGGGGTCGTAGCTGCCCGCGCGGATGCGTGGCAGCCACGTGTCGGCCAGCGCGGGGGAATGGGCCAGGGCCGGCACGCTCGCGTAGGTCATGGTCAGGGGACAGCTGCTGCCCTGGTCGGCCTGGTTGTGCAGGAACATCAGCGCCGCGCGCGCGACGTGGGCGCCGGCACGGTCGGCATGGCGCCAGGCGAAGCCGGGCACGCCGTGTTCGACGGCCGTTTGCATCAACTGGTGGTAGGCCGGATGGAACTCGACCTGGTCGATGCGCTCGCCGCGGGCATCGAAAGGCATCAACCGCGGCCGGTTCTCATTGGCCAGCCGGCCCAGCTCCTGCAGTTCGCCGCCGGCCAATGCACCGTAGGCCGCGAGCCCATCGCCGGCCCAGCCGCCACCTTCGCGCGCGACGGCTTCGCGCAGGGCGACGTCGTCCTGCCACAGGTCGCTGGGCGCGAGCGGCGGCGGCTGGTTCTCCACCACATGGGTGCGGAAACGTTCGCGGGGGTCCATGCGCCACCTCCTGGTCCCGGCCATTGTGCCTGCGCGTATGATCGGGGGCACCTGACCCGGGGAGCCCGCGATGAAGCCTCAGCTCAAGCGCATCACCGCCGTCCTGCCAGTCGAGACCATCGAACCCTGCCTGCCCTTCTGGGAGGCCGTGGGCATGGTTCGCACGGTGGAAGTTCCGCACGGCGACCGGCTGGGATTCGTCATCCTGGCCGGGCACGGCCTGGAAGTGATGCTGCAAACCTACGACTCCATCGCCGACGACGTGCCGGCGCAGGCCGAGGAGGCACGGGCGGCGCGGGCCTACCTGTTCGTCGAGGTCGCCGACATCAATGCCATAGAGCGTGCGCTGGCGGGATTCACCGTCCTGCTGCCGCGCCGGACCACCTTCTACGGCGCCACCGAGGTGGGCTATCGCGAACCCGGCGGCCACGCAGTCACCTTCGCGCAGTTCGGCGGCGGCGACCCGGACCCGGCGTGAACGGCAGGCGCGGCGTTTAGAGCAAGCCTGCAACACGAGGCGGGGACACTTGGCACCGTGGAAAAGAAGCGCCGCCGGAAGAAGTCCGCCGCCGCGCCCGACCCCGGGCGCTGTGAAGCCGTGCGCCTGCCCGATGGCCGTGAACTGTGGCTGCGACCGGTGCATCCGTTTGATGCCGGACCGATCGCCGGCGCCTTCGACCTGCTGAGCGAAGATGAAGTACGCCGGCGCTACCTGCATCCGGTGAAGGCCCTCGCGCCGGTTTACCTGGCCCAGCTGGTGGGGCCTGACCCCGACCGGTCCTACGTGGTGGTGGCCGCCGAACCGCTGCCGCCCGGCGAGGCCCTGGTCGGTGCCGTCGCCCGCGTCGACCTCGACCCGGGCACCGACAGCGCCGAGTTCGCCATCCTGGTCTCGCGCTTCGTGGCCGGCCAGGGCCTGGGCAAGCTGCTGATGAAGCGCGTGGTCGAATGGGCCCAGGCCCGCGGCCTCAAACGGCTCTGGGGCGACGTGCTCGAGGACAATGCCGCGATGCTGGCGCTGGCCCAGGCGGTGGGTTTCCGCCGTGAACACATCCCGGGTTCGGGTGGCCAGGTCCGCGTCACGCTCGACCTCCGGTAAAATCCCGGGTCTGATGACCCAAGACTCCCTTCCAAGCGCGCCCCGCCCCCGGGCCGGCCAGCAGCGCGCCCTTTGGCGCGCCCCCACCAGCGCCAGCCTGCAGGCCCTGGCCCTGGCCGAAGCCGCCCGCCAGCACGACGGCCTGGTGCTGGCGGTCACCCGCGACAGCCACGCCGCCCAGGCCCTGGAACACGACCTGCGCGTGTTCGCCGGCCAGGCCGCGGACGCGCTCCCGGTGCTGCATTTCGCGGACTGGGAAACCCTGCCCTACGACCTGTTCAGCCCGCATCCGGACATTGTTTCCCAGCGCGTCGCGGCGCTCTACCGCCTGCCCACCACCCGCAAGGGCGTGCTGGTGGTGCCGGTGGCCTCGCTGATGCAGCGGCTGGCGCCGCCAAGCTGGATCGCCGGCAATACGCTGGACCTGCACAAGGGCCAGCGCCTGGACATGGACGCGGAAAAACGCCGGCTCGAAGCCGCCGGCTACCGCAACGTGCCGCAGGTACTCGACCCCGGTGATTTCGCCGTGCGCGGCGCCCTGCTCGACCTCTACCCGATGGGCGCCGACCGGCCCTATCGCATCGAACTGTTCGACGACGAGATCGACTCGCTGCGCAGCTTCGACCCCGACACCCAGCGCTCCGACCACCCGGTGGACAGCGTGCGCCTGCTGCCGGCGCGCGAATTCCCGCTAGACGATGCCAGCACGAAACGCGTGCGCGAGCGCCTGAGCGAACGCTTCGACTTCGACCCGCGCCGCTGCCCGCTCTACCAGGATCTGAAGGAAGGCGGCACGCCGGCCGGCATCGAGTATTACCTGCCGCTGTTCTTCGAGCAGACCGCCAGCCTGTTCGAGCACCTGGCCGACGACACCCTGCTGGTGCTGGGCAACGGCGTCGCCGAGGCCGCGGAGGCGTTCTGGGCACAGACCGGCGACCGCTGGGAACAGCGCCGGCACGACCTCGAGCGGCCGATCCTGCCTCCGGGCGAGCTCTACCTCTCGCCCGAGGAACTGCGCGCCCGCTGGAACAAGGCCAGCCGCATCGACGTGCTCGACCCGGCCCATGCGCAGGCCGGCAAGGCCGTCGCCCTGCCCGAACAACCCGCCCCGAGCCTGCCATGGAGCCAGAAGGGCGGCGAGCCCGGCAGTGCGCTGCTGGGTTTCCTGCGCGCCTACCCGGGCCGCGTGCTGCTCGCCGCCGACTCCGCCGGTCGCCGCGAAGCCCTGCTTGAACTGCTGGCCTCGGCCGACCTGCGTCCGGCGGTGGTCGCCGACTGGTCCGCCTTCCTCGCCAGCGAACATGATTTCGCAATCACCGCGGCGGCGCTCGAGGACGGTTTCGCGCTGAGCAAGCCGGCGTTGGTGGTCCTGACCGAACGCCAGCTGTTCCCGGAGCGCGCCGAACAATCACGCCGCCGCCGCAAGGCCGTGCGCGACCCGGACGCGGTGCTGCGCGACCTGAGCGAGATCCAGGTCGGCTCGCCGATCGTGCATGAAGACCACGGCGTCGGCCGCTACCAGGGCCTGGTGACGCTCGACACCGGCGGCGTCACCAGCGAATTCCTGCAGATCGAATACGCCAAGGGCGACAAGCTCTACGTGCCGGTGTCGCAGCTGCAGCTGGTCAGCCGCTACTCCGGCGCCTCGCCCGAACATGCCCCGCTGCATTCGCTTGGCGGCGAAGCCTGGGAGAAAGCCAAGCGCAAGGCCGCGGAAAAAGTCCGCGACGTGGCCGCGGAACTGCTGGAAATCCAGGCCCGCCGACAGGCCCGCAAGGGCCTGGCGCTGCCGCTGGACCGCTCGATGTACGAACCATTCGCAGCCACGTTCCCCTTCGAGGAAACGCCCGACCAGTTGGCCGCGATCGATGCCGTGGTCGCCGACCTGGGCAACACCCAGCCAATGGATCGCGTGGTCTGCGGCGACGTCGGCTTCGGCAAGACCGAGGTCGCCGTGCGCGCCGCCTTCGTCGCCGCGGTCGCCGGCAAGCAGGTGGCCGTGCTGGTGCCGACCACGCTGCTGGCCGAACAGCACTACCGCAACTTCCGCGACCGCTACGCCGACTGGCCGATCCGCGTGGAAGTGCTGAGCCGCTTCAAGTCCGCCAAGGAGATAAAGGCGGCGCTGGCCCTGCTCGCCGAAGGCAAGATCGACGTGATCGTCGGCACCCACCGCCTGCTGCAGCCGGACGTGAAGTTCCAGGACCTGGGACTGGTGATCGTCGACGAGGAGCAGCGCTTCGGCGTGCGCCAGAAAGAAGCCCTGAAGGCGCTGCGTGCCGAGGTGCACCTGCTCACGCTCACCGCCACGCCGATCCCGCGCACCCTGAACATGGCCATGAGCGGGTTGCGCGAACTGAGCATCATCGCCACGCCGCCGGCCCACCGCCTGGCGGTGCAGACGGTCATCACCCCCTGGGACGCCAACCTGCTGCGCGAAGCCTTCCAGCGCGAACTGGCGCGTGGTGGCCAGATCTATTTCCTGCACAACGAAGTCGACAGCATCGAGAAGATGGCGCGCGACCTGGCCGACCTGGTGCCGGCGGCGCGCGTGCGCATCGCCCATGGCCAGATGCCCGAACGCGAGCTCGAGCAGGTGATGCTCGATTTCCACCGCCAGCGCTTCAACGTACTGGTGTGCACGACCATCATCGAGTCGGGCATCGACATCCCCAGCGCCAACACCATCATCATCAACCGCGCCGACCGCTTCGGCCTTGCCCAGCTGCACCAGCTGCGCGGCCGCGTCGGCCGCAGCCACCACCGCGCCTATGCCTACCTGGTGGTGCCGGACAAGAAGTCGCTGACCTCCGACGCCGGCAAGCGCCTGGAAGCCCTGGCCTCGCTCGAGGAACTGGGCGCCGGCTTCACCCTGGCCACCCACGACCTGGAAATACGCGGCGCCGGCGAGCTGCTGGGCGAGGACCAGAGTGGCCAGATGGCCGAGATCGGCTTCTCGCTCTACACGGAGCTGCTCGAGCGCGCGGTGAAGTCGATCAAGTCCGGCAAGCTGCCCGAACTCGACCCGGCCCAGCGCCACGGCGCCGACGTCGAACTGCACGTGCCCGCGCTCATTCCGGAAGACTACCTGCCCGACGTGCACGCCCGGCTCACGCTCTACAAGCGCATCGCCTCGGCCCGGGACACCGACGCCCTGAAGGAATTGCAGGTGGAGATGGTCGACCGCTTCGGCCTGCTGCCCGATCCGGCCAAGCAGCTTTTCGCGATCGCCGAACTCAAGCTCGACGCCACGCCGCTTGGCATCCGCAAGCTGGAGCTCGGACCCATGGGTGGACGCTGCCACTTCCTGCCCCAGCCCAACATCGACCCGATGTCGGTGATCCGCCTGATCCAGTCGCAGCCCAAGGTGTATTCGATGGACGGCCCGGACAAGCTGCGCATCCGGATGGAGTTGCCCGACGCCGGCTCCCGCCTGCGCACCGCGCGCGGCCTGCTGGCCCTGCTGGTCCACGGCTGAATCCCGGCGCTGCCGGCCCGCGCCGGGGCGGCTAGACTTGGCCCGTTGCCCCCGAGGAACCGGCCATGTCACTGATGTCCCTGCTGCTGCTCTCGATCTCGCTCGCCGCGCCTGGCCCCTCCAATACCAACGACAGCGTCGCCGTGGTCGTGGTGCGGCACGCCGAGAAGGACGACGACGACAAACACGACCCGTCGCTGGCCGGCGACGGCGAAGCGCGCGCACAGGCGCTGTCGACCACGCTCGCAGGCGCCGGCCTGGACCGGGCCATCACCACCCAGTACCGGCGCACGCGCCAGACCGCGGAACCTGCGGCCGCGGCCGCGGGCATCGCGGTTGAAGTGCGCGAGATCAACGCCGGCAATGCCGCCAGCTACGCCGCCGAACTGGCCAGCGACCTGCGCGCCATGCCAGCCGGCAGCACGGTGCTGGTGGTCGGCCACAGCAACACCGTGCCGGACATCGTGCTGGCCCTGTCGGGCCAGGCGGCGGACGCCATGCCGGAAACGGAATACGATCGTTACACCCTGGTCCTGCTCGACGCCGACGGTGGCGCCCGGGTGATCACCAGCCGCTACTGAGGAGCCCGCCATGCCCCTGCTCGTTCCCCCGCGCGTGCACGACCTGGGCGGTGGTTTCACGGTCAAGCGCCTGATTCCGCACGCCAGCTGCCGCAGCGTCGGTCCCTTCGTATTCTTCGACCACATCGGGCCGGCCGAGCTGGGCCCGGACACGCCGCTGGACGTGCGTCCGCATCCGCACATCGGCCTGGCCACGGTCACCTACCTGTGGGAAGGCGCGATCATGCACCGCGACAGCCTGGGATCGACCCAGGAAATCCAGCCCGGCGACGTCAACTGGATGACCGCGGGTCGTGGCATCGTGCACTCCGAGCGCACGCCCGACCGACTGCGCGGGCAAAAACATCGCATGCATGGCCTGCAGACCTGGGTGGCGCTGCCGCGCGGGGACGAAGAAGCCGCACCGGCATTCGCCCACCATCCCGCCGCCACCCTGCCGGTGGTCGAATTGCCCGGGATCCGGATGCGCGTGGTCGCCGGCGATGCGTTCGGCGAAACGTCTCCGGTGCAGGTGCTTGCGCGCACGCTTTACGTGGCCATCGACCTGTCCGCCGATGCCACGCTGGTGCTGCCGGCCGATCATGCCGAACGGGCGATCTACGCCGTGGAAGGCGAACTCACGCTCGACGGTGAACCCGTGCCGCTCGAACACCTGGTCGTGCTCGACCCCGACAGCGAACCCTTGCTCAAGGCCAGCTGCGACGCGCGGGTGATGCTGCTGGGCGGCGACCCGCTCGACGGCCGCCGCCACGTCTGGTGGAACTTCGTGTCCAGCTCGCGCGAACGCATCGAACAGGCCAAACAAGCCTGGCGCGAGGACCGCATGGGCCAGGTGCCCGGTGAAACCGAACGCATCGAGCTGCCCGAGCGCTGACCCTCAGAAACGTCCGGCCTGGTAGTCCTCGAAGGCCTGGCGCAATTCGGCCTGGGTGTTCATGACGAAGGGGCCATAACGCGCCACCGGTTCGCGCAGCGGCTGGCCGGCCACCAGGATCAGGCGCGTGTCGGCCTCGCGGCCTTCCAGCACGACCGCCTCCCCTTCGCCCAGCACGGCCAGCTCGCGCGCCTGCACGGTGGCCGCGTCCTCGCCGTCGCCGATGCGGGCGCTGCCCTCGTAGACATAGGCAAAGGCCGTGTGGCCCGCTGGCAACAGGTGCTGGTAACGGTCACCGGCACCCAGGCGAAGGTCCAGGTAGGTCGGGCGGGTTGCGGGCTGCTCGATCGGGCCACGCACGCCGGCCACGTCGCCGGCGATCACCTTCGCGCGCACGCCCGGTGCGGCGTCAACTTCCGGGAAACGCTCCGGGCCGTACTCCTGGTACTTCGGGGCGGTCATCTTCTCGCGCGCGGGCAGGTTCACCCACAGCTGGAAACCGCGCATGCGGCCTTCTTCCTGTTCGGGCATCTCCGAATGCACGATGCCGCGGCCCGCGGTCATCCACTGCACGCTGCCGGGCACCAGCACGCCTTCGTTGCCGTGGTTGTCGCGGTGGCGCATGCGGCCGTCGAGCATGTAGGTGACGGTTTCAAATCCGCGGTGCGGATGCTCGGGAAAACCCGCCAGGTAGTCCTCGGGCCGGTCGGTGCCGAACTCGTCGAGCATCAGGAAGGGGTCGAGATCAGGCAGCTGCGGGCTGCCGATGACGCGCGTGAGCTTCACGCCGGCGCCATCGGACGCGGCTTGTCCGCGCAGGGTGCGCAGGACGGGGCGGATGGACGGGCTCATGGCGACTCCAGGTGGGGCCTCTTGACGAGGCGATGCTACAACTATGGGGGCTGCGGCGGCTGGCACGAGGTGCCGGCGGCGCAACGCTGGGTTGCCCGCGCGCAGCGGCGTCCGGAATCCTCCCTGTCATGCGTTCTAAACCGGTAGCCCGCCGACGACAACGCCCCCCCTGACGATGGCCCTGCACGACATGCCCACCGCCCGACGACGCCCCGCGCCCGGCCCCGCCCGGTCCACCCCGGACCGGCTGCCGACCCTGGTGGCCCCGCGCCTGACCCTTCGCTGGATCGAGCCGCGCGACCTGGACGGTCTTTATTCCGTGTTCTCCGACCCCGACGTGATGCGCTACTGGAGCCACGTCGCCTGGCCACACCGCGACGAGGCCTCGATCTACCTCGAGTCCATCCATCGCGGCTTCGAGCAGGGCGACCTGTTCCAGTGGGGCATCGCACTGCGCGGCGACGACCAGCTCATCGGCACCACCACCCTGTATGCCATCGACCACGCCCAGGGCCGTGCCGAGCTGGGCTTCGCGCTGGCGCGCGACCACTGGGGCCGCCGGTATGCCCGGGAAGCACTGACGGTGCTGCTCGACCACGCTTTCTCGAGCCTGGGCCTGCGCCGGATCGAAGCCGACGTCGACCCGCGCAACCAAGGCTCGCTCAATACCCTCGAAGCCCTGGGCTTTCGCCGCGAGGGTTACCTGCGCCAGCGCTGGCGGGTGGCGGGCGAAATCCAGGACAGCGTGCTGATGGGCCTGCTGGCAAGCGACTGGGCCGGCCCGGGCTAAGCCCGCCCGGCACGCCCCGACGCGTTGACAGCCTCAGGGGCCGGGATAACCATGGGGACCCCCGTTCACCCGGAGCCGAGCATGTCGACCCTGTCCCTGCGCCTTGGCCTCGTGGCCTCCGCCCTGCTGCTGGCCGCCTGCGGCCCAGGCCAGGAGGCGGGCGACGACGCCGCACCGGCGGCCCACGCCGACACCCCTGGCGGCGAGCGCCTGGTGTACGTCTACAACTGGTCGGACTACATCGCCGAGGACACGCTGGCCAACTTCGAGTCTCGGACCGGCATCCGCGTCGTCTACGACGTCTACGACAGCAATGAGATGCTGGAAACCAAGCTGATGGCCGGCGCGTCGGGTTATGACGTGGTGTTCCCCTCGGCGCGACCCTTCGCCCAAAGGCATATCCAGGCCGGCGTCTACGCGCCGCTGGACAAGTCGCGGCTGGGCAATCTGGGCAACATCGACGCCGACCTGCTGGCGGGACTGCAGGACGTCGACCCCGGCAATGCCCACACGGTTCCCTACATGTGGGGCACCACCGGCCTGGGCATCAACGTCGGCAAGGTCAAGGAAATCCTCGGCCAGGACGCACCGCTGGACTCGTGGTCGCTGCTGTTCGACCCGGCCAATGCCGAGAAGCTTGCCGCGTGCGGCATCGGCGTGCTCGACGACGAACAGGAAACATTCGCCGCCGCGCTGATCTGGAAAGGACGCAATCCCAACGCGCTGGAAGGCGACGAAACCCAGGTCGTCACCGACGTCTATGCGGGCATCCGTCCCCATGTCCGCTACTTCAACTCCTCGCGTTACATCGACGACCTGGCCAATGGCGACATCTGCCTGGCGATGGGCTATTCGGGTGACGTCTTCCAGGCCCGCGATACGGCCGTCGATGCGGAAAACGGCATCGAGATCGCCTACGTCATCCCGAAGGAAGGCGCGGTGCGCTGGGTCGACCTGATGGCGATCCCCATGGACGCGCCGCACGCGGAGAGCGCCCACGCGTTCATCGACTACCTGCTCACGCCGGAAGTCGCGGCCGGCATCGTCGACTACGTGTCCTATGCCAGCCCGAATACCGCGGCCATGGAACTGGTGGACCCGGAAATCGCCGCCGACCCGGGCGTGTACCCGCCTCCCGAGGTGATGGCCAAGCTGGTCGATCCGGTGACCCTGCCCGCCCAGGCCACGCGCGAACGCGTGCGTGCCTGGACCGCCATCAAGACCGGCCAGTAAGGCGGGCCCCGCCGGCTTGGGCTGCCCGAAGGGCGGTCAGCGCATCGAACGCGGCTTGATGGCGCGCGAGACGCGCCGCGTATACACGTACACCGTCGCCGGCGGCACGTTCCACCAGGTGAAACTGCCGCGCCGGGCGGTGAGGTCGAGCGCATCAAGCACTTCCCTGCCCACCGGGTTGGCCGGGCCGTAGGTGAACTGCACGAAGCGACCCTGCGGCTGCAGGCATTCGAAAGCCGACGAGAGGATGGCCTGCTGGGTCGGACGAGGCATCGAAAGCAGCCCAAGGCCCGACACGATGGCGTCGGCCGGCGTCTCGCCGTGGAAACCGTGGGCCCGGGCCACGTCGGCCAGGTCCCGGGCGTCGGCGCAAGCCACGTGCACCTGCGGGTAGTGCCGCTGCAGGTGCTGGTGCAGCTCCTCGTTGAGCTCGAGCACCAGCAGGTCGGCCGGGGCGATGCCCTGGCCAAGCAGGGCCCGGGTGAACACACCGGTGCCGCCGCCCAGTTCGATCACCCGGCGTGCGCCGCGCGGCAGCTCGGACATCATCTGCCGGGCCAGCTGCTGGCTCGAGGGGGAAATGGCGGCGACGCCACGGGGGTTCTTCAGCCACTGGCGAAAGAAGGTCCAGGTCTGTGCCAGCGCTGAGTGTGGGTTTCGATCCATCTTCAAAGGATAATGCCGGCCGGTTCGTTTCATGCAGGTTAAGTGATTCCGGACCACACTGGGGCACGGACCCCGATCGAGGCAACCGCCATGCGTCACGCCTTGTCCCTGCTGGCCCTCATTTTCCTTGCGGCTTGCGCCGGCACGGGCGCGGGGCCGCCCTCCGCGGGCGTGACGGCCCATCCCAGCGAGTGCCTGGACCCGGCGCGCGCGCGCAGCTGGAATGACGTTGACGACAGCACCCTGCTGGTTGACGCCGGCAACCGCAAGTATCGGGTCGTGCTGGCCGAGCCCTGCTTCTTGCTCGGCACCTCCCCGGAGCTGCGCTTCGTAGGCGACAGCATCAACAACCGGGTGTGCGGCCATATCGGCGAGTACGTGGTTTCGGGGCACCAGCGCTGCCGCATCCAGCGCGTCGAGCGTCTGGACGATGCCGCCTGGCTCGAAGCGCTGCAGGCCGGCGACGACAGGCGCGGCGAAAACTAGGCCCGTGGCCGGCCTCAGGCCCGGCGCAGTTCCCAGCAGCGATGGATGCGCGGATTGCGCCCGAAGTCCGGCGCGATCGTTTCCGGGGTGATCTCCCGGGCCTGGGCGAACTCCGCCACCGCGACCTCATCGAGCCGGAAGCGGCGATAGTTGTTCGAGAACAGCAGCACGCCGCCCGGCGCCAGCCGGGCCATGGCGGCGCGAAGCAGGCGCACATGGTCGCGCTGGGTGTCGAAATCCTCCGCGCGTGCGGAGTTCGAAAACGTCGGCGGGTCGCAGAACACCAGGTCGTACTGGCCTCGGTCGGCATCGAGCCATGCCATGGCGTCCGCCTGCACCAGGCGGTGTTGGCGGCCGGTGGCGCCGTTGAGCGCCAGGTTGGCCGCCGCCCATTCCAGGTAGGTGGCCGACAGGTCGACGCTGGTGGTTTCGGCCGCGCCGCCCACCGCCGCCTGCACGCTCGCGGCCCCGGTGTAGCAGAACAGGTTGAGGAACCGTTTGCCGCCGGCTTCGGAGGCGATGCGCCGGCGGATCGGGCGGTGGTCGAGGAACAGCCCGGTGTCGAGGTAGTCGAACAGGTTCACGCGCAGGCGGGCATCGCCCTCGCGAACCACGAAGGTTTCGCCACGACGGTCCATGTTGCCGTACTTGCTGCCGCCCTTGCCGCGCGCGCGGGTCTTGATCGAAACCTGCGCCGGCGGCACGCCGAAGGTGTCGCGCACGGCATCGAGCAGTTCGCCGAAACGGCGCCGTGCGTCAGCCTCGGGGATGCTGCGCGGCGCTTCGTATTCCTGCACGTGGACGAACAGCCGGGCGTCGCCGCCGTCTTCGTTGTAGACGTCCACGGCCGCGGAGTATTCCGGCAGGTCGGCGTCGTAGGCACGGAAGCAGGACACGCCCTCGCGTTCGCGCCAGGACTTCAGGTGCCTGAGGTTCTTGCGCAGGCGGTTGGCCACCATCTGCGCACCCTCGCCCAGCGGCCTGGCCTCGCGCGGCGCCCGCTCCGGAGGTCGCACGGGGTCGCACACCACCAGCGTGCATTCGAGCGCGCCGTTGAAGAAGGCGTAGCGCTTGCCGGCACGAAGGCCGGTGGCCTGGGCCAGTTCCAGGGAGCCGCACAGCAGCACCGCGCGCCAGTCCGGCACCGCCGAACGGAGGGCATCGCCCAGGGCCCGGTACAGCGCCGGATCGGCGGCCAGGCGGGCGTCGTAGGGCGGATTGCAGACCACCAGGCCACGCGCCGGGCCGGGCGCGACCAGCGCACCGATGTCCCGGCGTTCAAGCGAAATCCACTCGGCGACGCCGGCACGATCGGCATTGGCCACCGCCGACTGCAGCGCACGCGGGTCGAGGTCGGCACCGAAGAACACCTGACGCAGGGCCGCCCGGCCCGCCTCGGCGCGCTGCCGGGCCTCGGATTCAATCCGCGACCACAGGCTTTCGTCGAACTGTTTCCAGCGCGTGGGCAGGGTGCCGGCAAGGCGTCGCAGGCCGGGCGCTTCGTCGGCGGCCATCAGCACGCCTTCGATCAGTAGCGTGCCGCTGCCGCACATCGGGTCGAGCAGTGCGCCGCCTTCGGCGTAGATCTTCGGCCAGCCACCCCGCACCAGCATGCCGGCCGCCAGGTTTTCCTTCAGCGGCGCCTCGCCCTGCGACTGGCGCCAGCCGCGGCGGTGCAGCGGACCGCCGCCAAGGTCGATCGAAACGATGCCGCGACCCTTGCGCACCACCAGGCTGATGCGCAGGTCCGGGCTGTCGGTGTCCACGGAGGGGCGCACGCCGTGGGCGGCGCGCATGCGGTCGACGATGGCGTCCTTGGTCCGCTGGGCGGCGTAGCGTTCGTGGGTCAGCGCCGGCCCCGACACGTGCGCGTCCACCGCCAGCGTGCCCTCGGCGTCCAGGTGCTGGGCCCAGTCGATGGCATGCACGCCCTGGTAGAGGTCGTTTTCGTTGGCACAGTCGAACTCCGCCAGCGGCCAGTGCACGCGGCTGGCCAGGCGCGAGAACATCACCGCGCGGTAGGCCACCTCGGGCTCGCCTTCAAAATTGGCGCCGGCCAGCGCAGCGCTGGCGCGGGTGGCGCCCAGGGCCACCAGTTCGTCGGCCAGCAGGTACTCCAGGCCCTTGGCGCAGGCGGCGAAGAACCTCATGAGGACAGCATCTGCAGGAATCGACCGAACTCTTCGGCGCAAAACTCCACGTGCGCGGCCAGGCGATGGCTGTCGGGCACCAGCAGCAGCGGATCCAGCCGGCGCTGCGCCCAGCGGGCGACGTCCATCGCCGGGATCAGTTCGTCTTCCCAGCCGTGGATGATGCGGGTCGGCACCATGGCCGCCTTGAGCAGGTGCGGCGCCACGTCCAGCGCCACCGGTGGCGCCATCAGGAACAGGCCGCCGACCGGCACCTCGCGCGAGACATGCGCGGAAATGAAGGCGCCCATGCTTGAACCGGCCAGCACCAACGGCTTGCGGGCAGCCAGATGGGCGCGTTCGGCCAGGCGACGAATACGGCCGCTGACGTCGCCCAGCGGGCCGAGCACGTCGAGATCGCGGTAATCGGGGCGTTCGTGGGTCCAGCCCAACTGGCCGGCGACCCGCGCCAGCGCGGCCGCCTTGCTGGCCTCGGGGCCGCTTTCGAGACCATGCGAGATGATGACGTGGCCAGTCATGGCGCGTGGTCGGCGGGAAACGGCATGGGGGACTCCGGAAACGGTCGCGATGTTAGCATGCGGCCATGATCCCGGACCTGCCGCCAGAACCCGATTTCAAGCCCTGGCCCCTGCCCTACGAAGATCGCCTGGAGGCCCGTCCCGGCGCCAGCATCGACCTGGTGGTCATCCACTGCACCGAATTGCCCGACCTCGCCAGCGCCCGCGAATACGGCGAGCGCGCGCTCTACGAAGGCGGCACCGGCAACAGCGGCCACTACTACATCGACCGCGACGGCAGCATCCATGTCTTCGTCCGGCCCGAACGAATCGCCCACCACACGCGCAGCTACAACGAACGGTCGGTGGGCATCGAGCTGGTCAACCGCGGGCGCTATCCCGACTGGCTCGATTCGCGCCGCCAGACCATGGAAGAGCCCTATACCGAGGAACAGGTCGCCGCCCTGCTGGGCCTGCTGGCCTGGCTGCGGCATCAGTTCCCGTCGCTGGAATTCATCGCCGGCCACGAGGACCTGGACCAGGCCCAGGTGCCGGCCAGCGACAACCTGCACCAGCTGGTCTTCCGAAAACGCGACCCGGGGCCCCGATTCCCCTGGTCGAAGGTGCTCGACGCGGTGCCGCTCGAACGCATCCGGCCCTAGGCGGCCGGGTATAATCCGCGGCCGAACCCCGGAGTCACCATGACCGCTTCCGTCGCCGCCGAACTGGTGGACCTGCTGCGCCTCGAGCGCCTTGAAGACAACCTGTTCCGCGGCCAGAGCCGCGACATCGGCACCAAATACGTCTTCGGCGGCCAGGTGCTGGGCCAGGCCCTGTCCGCGGCCCAGCAGACGCTGGCCGGCGATCGCCACGTGCATTCGATCCACGCTTACTTCCTGCGTGCAGGCGACGTCGAAAACCCCATCGTCTATGACGTCGACCGCACCCGCGACGGCAACAGCTTCTCGGTGCGCCGCGTCACCGCCATCCAGCACGGCAAGCCGATCTTCGTCTTCGCCGCGTCCTTCCAGGAAGACGAGCCGGGCAACGAACACCAGCTGGCCATGCCGACCGTGCCGCCGCCCGAGGACATCGAGCCGGTGCCGGCGCCCACGCCCGACCAGCTGGCCCAGCTGCCGGCCAAGGCGCAGCGCTGGCTTTCCCGCATGGGCCCCTTCGAAATCCGCCCGGTTTATCCGCGCGACGAGGTCAAGCCGCCCAAGCGCCCGCCCTACCAGCAGGTGTGGTTCCGGTTGACCGGTGAAGTGGGCGATTCGCGCGTGCTTCACCAGGCCCTGCTGGCCTACGCTTCCGATTTCCACCTGCTCGGCACCGCCACCTTCCCGCACGGCATCAGCTACTACCAGCCGAACGTGCAGATGGCCTCGCTCGACCACGCCATGTGGTTCCACCGCCCGTTCCGCGCCGACGACTGGCTGCTGTATTCGCTCGACAGCCCCAGCGCCCAGGGCGCCCGCGGCCTCGCCCGCGGCCAGATCTATGCGCGTGACGGCCGGCTGGTGGCCTCCACCGCCCAGGAAGGCCTTATCCGGGTACTGCCCGAAGCATGGAGCCCGAACTGATGCGCCAGGTATTCACGTCCGTGCGGCTGGAGAACGTCGAAGCGGTCGAAAAACTGCTCAACGAGGCCGGCATCCAGACCAAGATCAACGGCGGCCGCACCTGGAAGGGCAACAGCCGCCGCGAGTTCAGCTATTCGAACAAGAACCACGACCCCAGCCAGCAGCCGTCGGTGTGGGTGGTTCGCCCGGACGATTTCAAGAAGGCGCGCGAGATCCTGCACGATGCCGGCCTGCTCGAAACCAGCAGCCAGGCCGGTGGCTACGTGCCCGCGCCGCTGCAGTTCCGCGGCCCTGCGGCCAACGACCCCGGCCGCAAGGTGTCCAAGCTGCGCATCCTGCTGCTGGTGGCGGTGCTGCTCACCGGGGTGGTGATGGCCGCCCGGACGTTCCTGGCCTGACCCCGGTCACACCCGACCCCTGCGCGGCGTCCTGGGTATGAATCCAAGCCGGAGCACGCCGTGAGCACCGACCTCGTCGAAAGCCTGATCCACGCCCACCTGCCGGCCGCCGCCCGCGGCGACCCGGAGGCCTATGGCCGCATCGTCGCCGCCTGCCAGGGCACCGTGGCCTCGATCGCACTGGCGATCGTGCGCGACGTCCCCGCCAGCGAAGACGTCGCCCAGGAGGCCTTCCTGTCGGCCTGGCAGAACCTGCGCCGGCTGCAGAACCCCGACAGCTTCCTGCCCTGGTTGCGCCAGATCACCCGCAACCTCGCCCGCGACCACCTGCGTGCCCAGGCCCGGCGGCGTGAACCCGGCGGTGACGTCGAGGGGCTGCTGGCCCAGGTCGCCGACCCGCATCCACCGCCCTGCGAACAGGCCGCGGAGAGCCAGGAACACGACATTGCCGCCGCGGTGATCGACAGCCTGCCGGAAGAAAGCCGCGAGGTACTTCTGCTGTATTACCGCGAAGGCCAGAATTCGCGCCAGGTCGCCGGCCTGCTGGGCCTGCAGGACGCCGCCGTGCGCAAGCGCCTGCAGCGCGCCCGAGACCGGGTGCGCGGCGAACTGCTGGAGCGGCTGGGCAGCTTCGCCCGCGGCACGGCGCCGGGACTGGCCTTCACCACGGCGGTGGCGACGGCGCTCGCGATCGCCGCGCCACCGGCCGCTGCAGCCACCGCCCTGGGCGCCGGAGCGCTCGGCGGTGCCAAGGGCCTGGCCAAGCTTGGCCTGGGTGCCTTCGGCGCGGCGGCGTTGGGCGTCATCGGCGGACTGGCCGGCCTGTGGGGCGGTATCCGCCCCTACCTGCGCGCACCGTTCGACGACCGGGAGCGGCGAGGCCTGCTCGCCTACGGCGCCGTCGGCAGCCTGATGGTGCTTGGTTTCAGCGTCGGCATCACCCTGCTGGCGAAGGTGCCCGGCTGGATGCCGCACCTGGCCCTGTCCGTGGGCTTCATGGCGGGCATCGTCCTGCTGTGCGCAGTGTGGCTGCCCCGGGTACTTGCCCCGCGCCGCGCCCGGGAACGCGAGCTCGACCCGGTGGGCGCCGCGCGGCGGCAGGCGCGCGAACGGCGCAACAGCCGCATCGGCGCCATCCTGGGCCTGCTGCTGGGCTCGGCGGGGCTGGTGCTGGGACTGTGGCTCAGCGGCCGGATGGGCTGAGCCCGGCGGCTACATGGTGTGCGTGGGCTTGTCGGCTTCCAGCGTGCCCGCCAGGAAGGTTTCGATCTTGCCCTTCACGGCTTCGGCCTCGGCGGTGTCGGCGAACTGTACGCCGATGCCGGCGCCACGGTTGCCTTGCGCCCCCGCAGGCGTGAGCCAGACGACCTTGCCGGCCACCGGCAGGCGGTCTTTTTCTTCCATCAGCGACAGCAGGATGAACACCTCGTCGCCCAGGGCATACCGCTTGGTGGTGGGCACGAAGATGCCGCCCCCCTTCACGAAAGGCATGTAGGCGTTGTAGAGCGCCGCCTTGTCCTTGATGGCCAGGGACAGGATGCCCTGCCTCGCGCCCGCGCCGCCTCCGATCATCGTCGTGCTCCCGTCCTTGCCGTGTCCTTGAACATGCTACGCCATTCGAGCAGCAGCCCGGCCAGCGCCAGGTCGTGGCGCAGCGCCGGCAGCCGCAACTGGTTGCGCAGCAGGTTGGCGGCGTCGAACCATGCCGAGAGCTTCTGGAAATCGCCGGGCAGGGTCAAGCCCGGCGCCGGCGCCCCCGCCAGCCGGTGGGAAAGCCCGTCGAGCACGGCTTCGGCGGCGAATCGCAGGCGCAGCGGCGCCTGTTCGTCGCCCAGCCAGGCGCCCGCCAGTTCGACCGGGGCGCGCCGGCCTTCCGCCAGGGCGCCCAGTTCATCGATCACCTCGCTGCGCAGGGCCAGGTGGTCACCGTCGAGCCAGTCGGCGGCCAGGCCGGGGTGGCCACGCGCGGCGTCCAGTGCCCGCTGGCGTGCCTGCGGGCCGTGTCCCTTCTGGGCCAGCCAGGCCTCGGCCTCCCCACGCGGCGGCAGCCGGAACTCCAGCCGCTGGCAGCGGCTGCGGATGGTCGCCGGCAGCCGGCCCGGCTGGTCGGTCACCAGCAGCAGGTAACGCCCGGGCGCGGGTTCCTCCAGGGTCTTGAGCAGGGCGTTGGCGGCGGCGGTGTTGAGCGCATGCGCCGGTTCGACCAGCGCGACCTGGGCGCCGCCCAACTGCGGCGTCAGCGCGAACCACTGGCCCAGGGCGCGCATCTGGTCGACCACGATCTCGCTGCGCAGCTTGTCGCCCTTGTCGTTGGGGATGAAACTGACGTGCTTGAAGTCGGCGTGGGTGCCGGCCTCGAACTGACGGCAGCCGCGGCAGGCGCCGCAGGCCTGGCCGTCGGCCGCCGGCGTGGCGCACAGCAAGCGTCGCGACAGCCGTAGCGCGACGTCGCGCTTTCCCATCATCGCCGGCCCCATCAGCAGCAGGGCGTGGCCGAGCCGGCCTTCGGCCAGGGCGCCGATGGCCTGGTCGTACTGGCGCTGCTGCCAGGGCGCGAGCGGGTTCACCGCGCCTGTCCCAGCCAGGCACGCAGGGCGGCGACGGCGGCATCGCGCACGGCATCGGCCGGCTGGCTGGCGTCGATCACGCGGAATCGCTGTGGTTCGGCGGCGGCGCGGGCCAGGTAGGTGCCGCGTACGCGTTCGAAAAAATCCTCGCGCTCGGATTCGATGCGGTCCGGTTCGCCGCCGCGCGATCGTGCACGTTCCAGGCCCTGGGCCACGCCGACGTCGAGCAGGAAGGTCAGGTCCGGCCTGATGCCCGCGGCCCAGCGCTCGAGTTCGGCGATATGGCCGGCATCAAGCCCGCGGCCGCCGCCCTGGTAGGCAAAGCTCGCGTCGGTGAACCGGTCGGCCAGCACCGCGGCGCCGCGTTCGATCGCTGGTCGGATGACCCGGCGCACCAGCTGCGCGCGCGCGGCGAACATCAGCAGCAGTTCGGCCTCCGGCACCAGGTCGCGGCCGGGCGCCAGCAGCAGGTCGCGGATGGCCTCGCCTTCGGGCGTGCCGCCGGGTTCGCGCGTGCAGACCACGTCCCACCCCTCCCCGGCCAGCACGTCGCGCAGCGCCGCCAGCACGGTGGACTTGCCGGCGCCCTCGCCGCCTTCCAGGCTGATGAAGATACCCGCCATCAGCGGCACCGCTTGAGCTGGTGGCAGGCCACGGCGCGGTTGTGTTCGGCCAGCGTGGATGAAAAAACATGGCTGCCGTCCCCGCGCGAAACGAAGTACAGGGTATTGCCGGGCAGTGGCTTCGCCGCCGCTTCCAGCGCGGCGCGGCCGGGCATGGCGATCGGCGTCGGCGGCAAGCCGCCGCGGGTGTAGGTGTTGTAGGGCGTGTCGGTGGTGAGGTCGCTGCGGCGGATGTTGCCGGCATAGGCGCTGCCCATGCCGTAGATGACGGTCGGATCGGTCTGCAGGCGCATTCCCAGCTTGAGGCGGCGCACGAACACCCCGGCGATCTCGGGTCGTTCCGAAGCCTTGCCGGTTTCCTTCTCGATGATCGAAGCGAGCGTGAGCAACTGGTCCGGCGTCTCCAGCGGCAGGTCGTCCAGGCGGCTCTCCCAGGCATCGGCCAGTGCCTTGTCCATGGCCAGCAGCGCCCGCCTCAGCAGGTCGAGGTCGCTCATGCCGCGGGTGAAATGGTAGGTCTCGGGCAGGAACCGGCCTTCCGGATGCACGCCCTCGCGGTCCAGGGCCGTCATCATCGCCGCGTCGCTGGTGTCGGCAAGGGTCTGCCTGATGCGCTCGTCGCGGGCCAGGGCCGCGCGCAGTTCGCGCAGGTTCCAGCCCTCGACGATGGTGAAACGATAGTGGATGACGTCGCCGCGTTCGAGCTTGCGCAGCAGTTCGGCCGGGGTGATGCCGTGGCGGATGGTGTAGTCGCCCACCTGCAGGCGCGAGACCACCTTCATTTCGTGGGCCAGGGCCTTCCATTCCAGGTCGTGGCCTTCGCGCACGCCAAGTTCGCGCAGCTTGTCGAGGATGTCCTGGAAACCATCGCCCGATTCGACCACCAGGATGCGCTCGGACTGGGCCAGGGCGATCGGGGCATTGGCGAAACCCTCGTAGCGCTGCCAGAACCAACCGCCCAGGGCGACCGCGACCAGCAGGGAAAGCGCCACCAGGGCCTTGAGCAGTTTGTGCGACGAAGACTTCGGCAAGGGGGGCTCCGGTCAGGCGGCCGACAGTTCGCGGCCCAGGTCCCGGCGCAAGGATTCGGTTGCCGGGTGCGGCGGCCAGTGCGACGCGTCGAGCTGGCCGACGGGCAGGATACCGCGCACGGCATTGCACAGGAAAAGCGCTTCGGCCGAAGCCAGGTCCTGCGGCCGCAGCGTGGCCTGCCCGGCGTCGGGTGCATTGGCCAGCACCCAGGCCCGCGCCAGGCCGGCCACGCCGCCGTCGGCCAGCGAAGGTGTCAGCCAGCGGCCATCGATGCGCGCGAACAGGTTGGCCGAGGTGGCGCAGCCAACGTGACCGCGCGCATCGAGCATCAGGCCATCGTGGATGGCGGGATCCTGCCACTCGGCGCGGGCCAGCACCTGGTCGAGCCGGTTGAGGTGTTTGATGCCGGCCAGCGCCGGCTGCAGCGACAGCCGCGTCTTGCACCAGCGCAGGCGCAGCGGGCCCGGCGTCGGCGGCAGGGAATGCACGGAAAGCACCAGGGCAGGCTCGGGTGCGGCGGGTGGCGCGTAGCCGCGGCCGCCCGCGCCGCGGGTCACCAGCAGTTTCAGCACGGCCTGGGCCGGTGCGGCCTCAAGCAACTCCCCGGCCTGCGCCCGCAGCCAGCCAGCGTCCGGCAGCGGGAAACCCAGCATGCCCGCGCCCCGGGCCAGCCGCGCGAGGTGGGCGTCCCACCAGGGGATGCCTCCGGCGGCCACCCGCATGGTTTCGAACAGGCCGTCGCCGTAGGCCAGGCCACGATCGGCAGGGTCGATCGCCGGCACGCGCGCCTGGCCGCGGAAAACGCGGGTGGCCAGCGCGCTCATTCCGCGGCTCCCAGCGCCAGCAGCAGGCCGCGCGCCTTGGCGCGGGTCTCCTCGAGCTCGCGGTCCGCGTCCGAATCCACGACGATGCCGGCGCCGGTGCGGAACTGCAGCTGGTCGCCGTCCAGCCAGGCGCTGCGGATCAGGATGTTCAGGTCCATGTCGCCATCATGGCCCAGGTAGCCGAAGGCGCCGGTGTAGGCGCCGCGTCCCTCGCCCTCGAGCTCGGCGATGATTTCCATGCAACGCACCTTGGGTGCGCCGGTGATGGTGCCGCCGGGGAAAACGGCGCGCACCACCGCACCCGGCGTGGCGTCCTCACGCAGCGTGCCGGTGACGTTGGAAACGATGTGGTGCACGTGCGCGTAACTCTCCACGCCCATCAGTTCGTCCACGCGCACGCTGCCGGGTTCGCAGACGCGGCCCAGGTCGTTGCGCTCGAGGTCGATCAGCATCACGTGTTCGGCGCGCTCCTTGGGATTGCCGACCAGGTCGCGGATGCGGGCCTGGTCGTCGTCGCCGGGGAAGCGTGGGCGGGTGCCGGCGATCGGGCGCGTGTCCACGCGACGGCCGCGCACCGACACCAGCCGTTCGGGTGACGAGCTCAGCAGTGCGGCGTCGCCGAAGCGCATCAGGCCGGCGAAAGGCGCGGGGTTGTTCTCGCGCAGGCGGGCGTACACGGCCGCCGGGTCGGGCGCCGATTCGAAGCGGGCGCGCCAGGCCCGCGAGAGGTTCACCTGGAAGACGTCGCCGGCGCGCAGGTAGTCGTGGATGCGCGCGACCCCGTCGGTAAAACGGCCGGGCCGGTCTTCTTCGAGCACGGGTGGCGGAAAGCCGCCGGCCTGCGGGGCCATGGCCGCGCCGGCCAGCCGATCCAGCCAGTGCGCCGAGCCCTCTTCGGCGACGGCCAGGCACTGGCCGCTTTCGCGGTCGCGCAGCACCGCCGCCGGACAGCGCCAGGCGATCGCCACCGGCAAGGGGCCGGGCGCCAGCGGCAGCCGCAGCCTTGCTTCCACCTGTGACGCAAGTTCGTAGGCGAAGAACAGGGCCCAGCCGCCCCGGAACGGCAGCACCGGGTCGGCGGGCGGCTGCCGGGCCGCCGACCAGCGGGCATCAAGCTCCTGCAGGAAGTCCTGGCCGACCACGGCGCCATCGGCGAGCGTACGCACGTGGCCGTCGACGTCCAGGCGCAGGCCGTCGCCGTCGGTAGCCAGCAGCAGGTCCCAGCGCGAAAGCGAATTGCCGCCCGCGACGCTTTCGAGCAGCAGCGGGAAAACCGCCGGGTCCGCCGCCTGCAGCCGCAGCAGGTCGGTGCCCGGCGGCAGCGCGAGGGTCGGCATCGCGGGGGCCGGGGCTGCCGGGTTCAGAGCCGCTTGAACACCAGGCTGCCGTTGGTGCCCCCGAAGCCAAAGCCGTTGGAAACGGCCACGTCCACCTGCACCTGGCGGGCGGTATTGGGCACGTAGTCGAGGTCGCAGCCTTCGCCGGGCTCGTCGAGGTTGATGGTCGGCGGGACAACGCCGGTGTGCAGCGCCATCACGGTGAACACCGCCTCGACGCCGCCAGCGGCGCCAAGCAGGTGGCCGGTCATGGATTTCGTGGAACTGACCATGGTCTGGTAGGCGTGCTCGCCCAGCGCGCTCTTGATCGCCAGGGTCTCGCCCAGGTCGCCCAGCGGCGTGGACGTGCCATGGGCGTTGAGGTAACCCACCTGCTCGGCGTTGACGCCGGCGTCCTTGAGCGCGGCGCGCATGCAGCGCGCGGCACCGTCGCCGGTTTCGCTTGGCGCGGTCATGTGGAAGGCGTCGGAGCTGGCGCCGAAACCGGCGAGCTCGCAGTAGATGCGGGCGCCGCGGGCCTTGGCGTGCTCGTACTCCTCCAGGATCAGGATGCCGGCGCCGTCGCCCAGCACGAAACCATCGCGGTCCTTGTCCCAGGGCCGCGAGGCCCGGGTCGGGTCGTCGTTGCGGGTGGACATGGCCTTCATGGAACAGAAGCCACCGACCGAGGTTGGCGTGCAGCCATGTTCGGCGCCGCCGGCCACCATGATGTCGGCATCGCCGTACTGGATCATGCGCATGGCCATGCCGATCGAATGGTTGGCCGTGGCACAGGCCGAAACGGCCGAGAAATTCGGACCCTTGATGCCCTTGAGGATCGTCAGCTGGCCCGGAAGCATGTTGATGATGGTGCTGGGCACGTAGAAGGGGGAAATCTTGCGCGGGCCGCCCTCGTGCAGGGCGATGGCCGTGTCTTCAATGCCACGCACGCCGCCGATGCCCGAACCGACCAGGGCGCCGATACGCTCGGCGTTGTCGTCGGTCACCTCCAGGCCGGCGTCGTCCAGCGCCTGGAAACTGGCGGCCAGTCCGTAGTGGATGAAGGTGTCCATCTTCTTGACGTCCTTCGGAGGCAGGAAGGACTTGGCATCAAAATCGCGCACCTCGCCGGCGATGCGGGTGGCGTAGGCCGAGGCATCGAAGTGGGTGATCTGGCCGATACCGCTTCGGCCGGCCTCGATGCTTTCCCAGGCCGAAGCCAGGGTATTGCCGATGGGCGAGACGATGCCCATGCCGGTGACGACGACGCGACGATGACTCATGGCGAAACTCCGCGATGGATTCAGGGTGTGCGGCCGGGCCGCACGTGCGCCGGCGATCATGCCGACATTTGGGCCGGATGCCGCAAACGCGCAGGGCCGCGCAAGCGCGGCCCCGGCGTAACTTCCGTCAGGCGATCAGGCCTTGACGTGGGCCTTGATGTAATCGATGGCCTGCTGGACCGAGGTGATCTTCTCGGCCTCTTCGTCCGGGATCTCGCACTCGAACTCTTCCTCGAGGGCCATGACCAGCTCGACGGTGTCCAGCGAGTCGGCGCCGAGGTCGTCCACGAACGAGGCGTTCACGGTGACTTCTTCTTCCTTCACGCCCAACTGCTCGATGACGATTTTCTTGACGCGTTCTTCGATGCTGCTCATGGATCTGTCTCCTCCCGGAGGGATGTTTGCGGGCGCATTGTAATCAAATGCCGGCCGCGGCGGGCGCCGGTCGCGCCGCGGCCTGGGATCGGGTAGCGGGATTCTAACGCAAATCCAGCCGCCACAAGGGCTTAGGGCATATACATGCCGCCATTTACGTGCAGGGTTTCACCGGTGATGTAGGCCGCGGCCGGGCTGGCGAGGAAGCCCACCGCCCGGGCGATGTCCGTCGGTTCACCCAGGCGACCCAGGGCGATCTGGCCCACCAGCGCCTCTCGGGAAGCCTCCGGCAGGTCCTTGGTCATGTCGGTCTGGATGAATCCGGGAGCCACGACGTTCACCGTGACGCCGCGGCTGCCGATTTCCTTGGCCAGCGACTTGCTGAAGGCGATGATGCCGGCCTTGGCCGCCGCGTAATTGGCCTGGCCGGCATTGCCGGTGACGCCGATGACCGAGGCGATGTTGATGATCCGGCCCTTGCGCGCCTTCATCATGCCGCGCATCACCGCCTTGGACGTGCGGAAGACCGAACTGAGGTTGGTGTCGAGGATGGCCTGCCAGTCCTCGTCCTTCATTCGCATCAGCAGGTTGTCGCGGGTGATGCCGGCGTTGTTGACCAGGATCGAGACGGGCCCGAAGGACTTGGCGATTTCGTCGAGCACCGCTTCGACATCCGGGCTGGACGACACATCGAGCCGGCGCCCCGCTCCGCCGGAGGCGGCCAGGCGTTCGCCGATCGCGGCCGCGCCGGCATCGCTGGTCGCGGTGCCGATGACGGTGGCGCCCATGGCGGCCAGTTCGTCGGCGATCGCTGCGCCAATTCCACGGCTCGCACCGGTCACCAGCGCGATCTCGCCTTTGAGTTGTTCGGACATCGTCGTACTCCAGAGTCGTGTTTCAGTCTTTCCAGTCCGACAAGGCGGAATCGAAATCGGCGGGCGCGCCGATGGCGCGGCTGTCGAGGGACTTGTCGATGCGCTTGGCCAGGCCGGTGAGCACCTTGCCGGGTCCGCATTCGGCGACCCGGGTCGCACCCTTCGCAACCAGGGCCTGCACGCATTCGGTCCAGCGCACCGGCAGGTAGAGCTGTCGCACCAGCGCGTCCCGGATGGCCTGCACGCCTTCGTGCACTTCGCCGTCCACGTTCTGCACCACCGGCAACTGGGGCTCCCGCCAGTCCATGCGAGCCATGACTTCGGACAGGCGGTTGGCCGCTTCGCGCATCAGCGGCGTGTGCGAAGGCACCGACACCGCCAGCTTCACCAGCTTGCGCACGCCACGCGCCTGCAGCTCGGCGATCGCACGGTCCACCGCGGCGGCGTGGCCACCGATGACCACCTGGCCCGGCGAGTTGAAGTTGGCCGGCACGACGATGTCGTCACCCGACACCGCGGCGCAGACGTCGGCGACCAGGTCGTCCTCGGTGCCGAGCACGGCCGCCATGGCACCGGTGCCCGCGGGCACCGAATGCTGCATCAGCCGGCCGCGCTCGCGCACCAGGCGGGCGGCATCGGCGAGCGTCAGCGAGCCGGCGGCGACCAGCGCCGCGTACTCGCCCAGGCTGTGGCCAGCGAGCAGCTGCGGGCGGGCACCGCCCCGCGCGCACCAGGCGCGCCAGGTCGCCACGCCGGCGGCAAGCAGGGCCGGCTGGGTGAATTCGGTCTGGTTGAGCTGGTCCTCGGGACCCTGCTGCGACAGCGCCCACAGGTCCACGCCGGCACCTTCCGAAGCTTCGTCGAAGGCAGCACGCGCCTCGGGGTGCGCGGCGGCAAGTTCGGCCAGCATGCCCAGTGACTGGGAACCCTGTCCGGGAAACACGAAAGCGATGGTCTGGCTCATCGGCGGTCCGGTCTGCGTAATCGGAGAATGATAAGCGAGGCAGTCGCCAAACCGTCTGTACCGCCGCGTAGGGTCAGGCGGTGGCGCGTGCCAGGCTGGCCAGGGCTTCGGCGACATCGCGCGAGCGCCGGCCGAACAGCCTCGCCAGCGGCGCCAGCCAGGCTAGCGCCGACGCCGTGCGTGCGACTTCGCGCCGCACTTCCGGCGCTTCGTGCACCAGGTGGGCCTGCAGCAGGCGCGCGTGCTCGCCCGGTTGGCCCGACAGGAATCGCGCGGTCGAGTGCGCGTAGAACAGCACGTCGCGCGCCTGCGCTGCCGGCAGCGACATCATGGTGCAGGGGTCTTCCTCGAGGTCGATGAAGCCGACGCGGCCATCGCGCAGGGTCATGTTGCGCGCGAAGGCCTGGCTCAGGTAGCCGCCGCTGGCATGCAGTCGCGCCAGCGCGTCCAGTCCAAGCTGCACCAGCTGGCGGCGCTTGCCGGCGTCGGGTTCGGCGCGGCAGGCCATGGCCAGGGTCGGACCCAGGTCACCGAGCAGGAGCTCGCGCTCGGCCACGGCCAGCAGCGGCGGCACGTGCGCACCAAGCGCGGCGAGGCGATTGATCATGGCCTGCTCGGTCAGGCAGGCCAGTTCGGGGGAGATCGGCATCGGCGCCAGCAGCGCGTTCGCGCCCAGGCGCCGCGCCACCCAGCGAAGCGCGGCGACCCGGCGGCGGCGGCCGCCATCGGAATAGGTCTTGCGCCAGGCGACCTGGCCTTGCCAGCTTTCGCGCTGGACGCGCGTGGCCGCCATGGTCAGTAGCGGATGAGCGCCGAGCCCCAGGTAAAGCCGCCGCCGAAGGCTTCGAGCAGCAGCAGCTGGCCGCGCTGCACCTTGCCCGAGCGAACGGCTTCGTCCAGCGCCAGCGGCACCGAGCCCGAGGAGGTGTTGCCGTGTTTGTGCACGGTGACGATGACGCGCTCCATCGGCATTTCCAGCCGCTTGGCCGTGGCTTCGATGATGCGCAGGTTGGCCTGGTGCGGGATCAGCCAATCCAGGTCGGACTTGTCCAGGCCATTGGCGGCCAGGGTTTCGTCAACGACCGAATCCAGCGCCTTGACCGCATGCTTGAAGACTTCGTTGCCCGTCATCAGCACGCGCACGCCGGCGTTCTTCTCTTCGGGCTTGAAGCCCACCGAGACGCCGACGGGGTTGTAAAGCAGGTTCTTCTTGCCGCCGTCGGCATGCAGATGGGTCGAGAGGATGCCTGCCTCGGCATCGGCCTTGAGCACCACAGCGCCGGCACCGTCGCCGAACAGCACGCAGGTATTGCGATCGGACCAGTCGAGCATGCGGGTCAGGGTTTCGGCGCCGATCACCAGCACGGTGCGGGCATTCCCCGAGCGCACGAAGGCATCGGCGACGCTGAGCGCGTAGATGAAGCCGGAGCAGGCGGCGTTGACGTCGAACGCGGCGCAGCCGTTCGCACCCAGGCGGTGCTGCACCAGGCAGGCCGTGGACGGGAAGATCAGGTCGGGCGTGGTGGTGCCCAGGACGATCATGTCGAGCTCGTCGGCGGTGACGCCGGCGGCTTCCATGGCCGCACGCGCGGCGCGCTCGGCGAGATCGGCGGTGGTTTCGCCTTCGACCACGACGTGGCGCTGGCGGATGCCGGTGCGCGTGGCGATCCATTCGTCGCTGGTTTCGACGAACTGTTCGAGGTCCTTGTTGGTCAGGACCTTTTCCGGCAGGGCGCTGCCCGTACCGGCGATACGCGAGAACACGGCCATGGTCACTTCCTCTGCCAACCGTCAAAAACGCACGCGGCGGGCCTGGCCCGCCGCGCAAGGCTCACGTCAGGCCACCCCCGCGACGGCAGGGTGCGGCCAACGGCCTCAGTCTTCCTCGACCACCGAGGTCTTGGTCGCGATGACCTTGCGACCGCGGTAGTAGCCGTCCTTGGTGACGTGGTGACGCAGGTGGGTCTCGCCCGTGGTCGGGTCGGTGGCCAGCTGCTTGGCGGTGAGCGAGTCGTGCGCGCGGCGCTGGCCGCGGCGGGACGGGGAAACACGGGATTTCTGGACGGCCATGGCTTGTCTCCAACTACTTCTTCTGTTCCTTCAACGCGGCGAGCGCGGCGAAAGGGTTTGGTTTCTCATCCTCTTCGGCTTCGTCGGGCCAGTTGGCCTCGATTTCCGCAGAAGCGGGGTCGATCGGTACCACCGGCACGGCGAGGATCAGTTCGTCCTCGACCAGGCCGGCAGGGTTGAGCTCGCCACTGGCATCGAGCAGGAGGGGTTCGACGCCCTCCGGCAAGGCTGCTTCCTGCGACTCGTCGGTAATCAGGCCCAGGCGCTGGTCTATGCGCACCGGATACAGGAACCGTTCGAGCGTACGCTGGCACAGCAGCGGCAATTCGGCCTCGGCACGCACTTCGACGTAGCGCATTCCCATCGCGTCCACGCCGAATTCGACCTCGAACCGGCAATCTCCCTCGGCATCCGCCAGCACCGGACGCAACCGGGGCATCCCGGACAGCGGAAGGTGGCCATCGAACAGCCGTTTGGCCGCAACCATGCGCCAGGCATCGAGCACAGGGGGCAAGGGAGCGGACATAAGCGCGGGATTTTAGGCTCCACCCCTACCGATGTCAAACCCAAGTAGTTGCACCAACAAGGGTTTGCCGCCCGCCGCAGGCCTGGTGCAGACTGCCTGCAGCCAACGGAAACCGCATGGATACCCTCATAACCCTCGGGCTGGCCAGCCTGGCCCTGGTCGCCGCCCTGCTCTGGTGGATCCTGCGCGGTAGGCGGCGGGACCGCAGCCTGGTCCGCCTGCTGGACCTCGCCGACGAAATGGAAGGCCTGCTGAACCGTAGCCAGGTGCGCATGCAGTCCCTGCAGGCCGTGGTCGGGCGGGTACCTGCCGACATGGCCGCCGTCGCCCAGGCCTCGCTCGAAAGCGCCCTGCCGGTGCGCGAAGCCAAGCGCGACCTGCTCCAGCACCGCCTTTGGATCAAATACCATGGCCAGTCCGCCCGCCAGGCCGAACTGGATGCCGCCTGCGCCGCCCTTGACCGGGCCCGTGAGCGCCTGGCCAGCGGCCTGGCCGAGCTCGAGCGCGCCGGCGCCGAGTTGGCCAAGGCTACCGAAGCCAACGAACAAGCCGCCGTTCGCGAGCCGCCCACCCTGCGCCGGCCCGCATCGAAGCCGTGACTCCGCTCATCCTGGCTTCCACCTCGCGCTACCGGCGCGAACTGCTCGAACGCCTCGCCCTGCCCTTCAGCGTCGCCCGGCCGGACGTGGACGAAAGCCCGCGCCCCGGAGAAAGTCCGCCGGCACTCGCCCGCCGCCTGGCCGAAGCCAAGGCCCGCGCGGTGGCGGCGGCCCATCCCGAGGCCTGGGTCATCGGTTCGGACCAGGTGGCCGAACGCGACGGCCAGCCAGTGGGCAAACCCGGCGACGTCGCGACGGCGACGGCCCAGTTGCTGTCGGCCTCCGGCCGGGAGCAGCACTTCCATACCGCGTTCTGCCTGTTCCGGCAGGCCGATGGCGGCATGTTCGCGGGCGAGGACCTCACCGTGGTGCGGTTCCGCGCGCTGGACCGGGACGAAGTGGCGCGTTACCTGGCCGCCGAACAGCCGCTGGACTGCGCCGGCAGCTTCAAGTGCGAAGGATTGGGCATCAGCCTGTTCGAGGCCATCGATACCCGCGACCCCACCGCCCTGGTGGGGCTACCTCTGATCACCCTGTCGGCCGCCCTGCGCCGCGCTGGCTTCCGGCTGCCCTGAGGGGCGCCACTGCACGAACTGGGCCGGCCACGGCTCGACGCCGCCTTCGGCGCTGACCAGGCGCAGCCCGAGCCAGGCCCGGCCGGCGGCCACGCCGGGCACGACCGGCATTTCGAAGCTGAAGCCGAACGTGTCGCCATCAGCCGGGGCCAGGGCCCAATACGTGGCCACGTCCGGACGCGGCAAGCCGGGCCTCACCTCCGCCACGACCTGGCCGTCCAACAGGACTTCTACCCGGGTGATCGCGCTGCCGGGCTTGAGCGCCCAGCCGCGCACCAGGTCACCCGGCGCCAGGGTATCGCCATGGCCGGGGGCCTCGAGCCAGGCCAGCGCGGGCAGCCTGCATTCTTCCGCCAGCGCCGGCACAGGCCCTTCCCCAAGCTCGAAGCGAAGGAAACGCTTGCGGCCATGGTCCACGTTCAGCACCCGGGGCGCCGGCAGGCGTCCGATCCGGTCGCACAGTTGCCGGTAACCCGCCAGTCGCAGGCGCAGCGGCCGCGCCGTGTCCTCGACCACCAGCAGCACCGGCCGGCCCGATGCGTCCAGGGCGCCCTCGACGAGCTGGCCCCAGTCCGCGAGCTGCACCGACCGGCCATGTTTTTCATTGAGCGGATGCGGCAGCACGCGCACGTCGTCGCGACCAAGCGCCAGCCGCAGCTGCGCGGCCAGCATGAAATTGTCGGCCACCAGCAGCGTGTCGGCCGGCATCGCGCGCAGGTCCTCGCGCACCGCCGTGGCGGCCTCCGACCAGCCGCTGAAGTTGTCGGCATACGCCGGCCCGGCAGCCAGCCAGGCACGGCCCTGGGCGCTGGAAAGCAGGGCCATGTACGCCAGCATCAGGGCCAGGCCAAGTCCCGCCGCAGCATGCAGGACGCCACGCGCGAGCGGTCGCCAGCGCGCCAGCACGGGCGGCGCCACGCAGCACAGCGCAAGCCAGCCTGCCAGCGGCCAGTGGAAGGTCACCCGTTCGGCGTCGGTGAAAAAACCGAAGAGGAAATAACCGGGCACCGCAACCAGGCCCAGACCCAGCATGAAGGACCAGGCGGGCTCAGGCTCGCGTCGGCGCCGCCAGCACTCAAGCAGGGACTGGCCCAGTAGCCAGGCCAGCGGCGGCGTCAGCAGCAGCCCCTGCACCAGCGGCCACCACAGGCCACGCCACTGTGGCTGCCAGGGATGGCGGTCGACGAACTGGAAGCCCAGGCCGGCGCCCGCGTGGGAAAGGTTCCAGGCCAGCACCGGCGCCCAGGCCAGGGCACCCAGCGCCAGCGCGGCCCAGAGCCCGGGGTGCCGCAGCAGGGCGCGGCCGGCGGGCGTGCAGGCCAGGCCTGCGGCACCAGCCACCACCACCAGCGCAAACCGATAGTGCGCGAACGCGCCCATGGCCAGCGCCAGCGCCAGCTGCACGAGCCCCCAGGTCGTGACCCGTCGCATCAGCGAAGCGAAGGCGTCCAGGCACAACAGCGCAGCAACGAGCATCGGCACGTCCGGCAGGGCCAGCAGGCCCATCAGCCCGCCCAGCGGCATCAGCAGCGCCAGCAGGCCCGCCTGCCAGCCGGCCTCGGCGCCAAACCAGCGCCACGTGATGCGTACGACCAGCCACGGCAGCAGCGCGCCAAGCAGCACGAACGGCAGGCGCAGCGCGAAGACGCCCGACCCGCCGACCAGGCCGCCCAGCCACGCGATCCAGGCCGTCAGCCCGGGAAGATCGGAATAGACCCAGGCCGGGTGCCGCGCCTCCCAGGCATAAAAGGCTTCGTCGCCGAAAGGCTGCAAGGTCGCCGCCAGCACCAGCTTCGCCAGTAACAGCAGGGCCCACAGCACGAGGAACTTCACGCGTTTCGAACCGGTCCGCATGCCAGCATCCACAAGGTATCCTTCCTTAACTCAACGCCGGGACGCACGCATGCACGCGCAGGCCAAAGACGCCGACATCCTACCCGAGCGAACCCGCCAGGCCCTTGACGATGCCCTGGCCCAGGTCAACCAGCTCGTGCTGGGCAAACCCCGCGAAGTGCGGCTGGCATTCACCACCCTGCTCGCCGGCGGACACCTGCTCATCGAGGACCTGCCCGGCCTGGGCAAGACCACCCTGGCGCGCGCCATGGCCGCGACCCTGGGCCTGGAGTTCCAGCGCATGCAATTCACGTCCGACCTGTTGCCCTCGGACATCATCGGCGTCTCCATCTACGACCAGGCGGCGCGTGAATTCCGCTTCCATCCCGGCCCGGTGTTCACCCAGCTTCTGCTGGCGGATGAAATCAACCGTGCGCCGCCGCGCACCCAGAGCGCCCTGCTCGAGGCCATGGCCGAACACCAGGTGACGCTCGACGGCACCACGCATTCACTCTCGCAGCCGTTTTTTGTCATCGCCACGCAAAATCCGGTGGACCTTGCCGGCACCTTCCCACTGCCCGACTCGCAGATGGACCGTTTCCTTCTGCGCCTGCACCTTGGATATCCCGATGCCGACGCCGAGCGCGAGATGCTGGCCGGTGCCGACCGCCGTGACCTCATCTCGCACTCGATGCCGCGCCTGTCGGCCGACGAAGTGCTGGCCCTGCGCAACGCGGTCGGCAACGTACATGCCAGTGACGCCCTGGTGGCCTACGTGCAGGCGCTGCTGCAGGAAAGCCGCCGGCACCCCGGCGTGCAGGTCGGCCTGTCGCCGCGCGCCGGACTGGGCCTGCTTCGCGGCGCCCGCGCCCTGGCCCTGCTGGACGGTCGCGACCACGCGCTTCCCGAAGACGTGCAGGCCCTGTTCGCCGCCGTCTCTGCGCACCGGCTGGTGCCCGAATCCGAGGCCGAAGGCCGGGACTCTCTCGCCCTGGGCATCCTGCACTCGGTGGCCGTGGACTGACCCGTGGCGCGCACGCCCGACTTCGTCGACCGCGTCAGCGAACGTCTCGCCCGCCTTCCGCTGGTCAAGCCGCGCCAGGTCGAGGACCTGCCGGTGCACATCGACCGCCGCCGCATCTACATACTGCCCACCGGCTTCGGCCTGTTCCTGGCGCTGATGCTGATGGCGATGGTGCTGGGCGGCCTGAACTACAACAACAACCCCGCCCTTCTGCTGGCCTTCGTCACCATCGCGGTGGCGCACAATTCCCTGGTGCAGGCCCACCTGACGCTGTCGGGCCTGCGGCTGGTGGCGCTGCATGCCGAGCCGGTGTTCGCCGGCCAGCCCATCGCCGTGCGCGCCGCCTTCGAAGCCACCGGCCTCCGCCGCCGGCCCGGCCTGGAACTGCGTGCCGGCGAGGCGGAAGGTTTCCTGGACCTGGCGCCCGGCGAGCGCGCGGAGGTGACCCTGGCCCTGCCCACCAGGGCGCGAGGCTGGCTCGATCCCGGCCGCCTGCGCGTGTCGACGATCCGGCCGCTGGGCCTGGCCCGGGCCTGGACGTGGCTGTTGCCGCGCACCCGCCTGCTGGTCTACCCCTGCCCCGAAGCCGGCCAGGTGCCGCTGCCCGACCAGGGCGGCGACAGCAGTTCCCGCCGCACCCGGCAACACGGCGAACAACCGCACCACCTGCGCGAGTACCGGCCCGGCGACCCCCTCAAGCAGGTGGCATGGAAGCCCTCCGCGCGCGCCGAACGCCTGCTGGTTCGCGAATACGAAGCCAGTGCCCCGCGCGAACTTGAGCTCGACTGGCAGGCGCTGCATCCCTTGGCCCACGAAGCCCGCATCGGACGGCTGGCGCGTTGGGTGGTGGACGCCGAACGGCTGGGCCATCGTTATCGCCTGCACCTGCCATCGGCCACCCTGGGGCCGGGCCGCGGCCCCGACCACCGCCACGCCTGCCTGCGTGCCCTGGCGCTGATGCCCCATGGCTGACCCGATGCCGCTGCCGCCACCACTTCGCCGCTGGTGCATGGCCGCTGCCGGTGCCTGCCTGCTGCCCCTTCTGCTGCAGGTCCCCACCGGGATGGCGATCGTCCTGGGCATGGTCGCCGCGCTGGGCTATTTCTTCGACCGTCGCTGGCCGGCGCTGCTGCGGATGACGGTGATAGCAATGGTGATGGGCTACATGCTGTTCACCTTCGGCTTCAACCTCGGCCGCGACACCGGCACCGCACTGCTCGCCACCCTGTTGGCGGTGAAACCCGGCGAAACCCGGACCTTGCGCGATGCCCGGAGCCTGCTGGGTTTTTCGCTGTTCGCGCCGTTTGCCGCGTTCCTTCAGGACCAGGGGCCGCTGGTGCTCATGCTGGCGATGCTGGCGCTCGGCCTGCTGTTGGTGGGACTGGCCATGCTGGCCGAACATCGGCCCGGCGCCGCGCCGCCCCGGCTCGACCGGGCCCGCGGTTGGGACACCCTGCGCGCGGTCGCCATCGCACTGCCGCTTGCGCTGGCGGCATTCTGGCTGTTTCCGCGGCTGTCCACGCCACTGTGGGGCATGCCGGAAAACGTGCTGGGCCAGGGCGGACTGGGCGAGCGCATGACGCCCGACGAGTGGGTGGACCTGTTCGCCGACGACAGCCCGGCCCTGCGCGTACGCTTCCTGGACCCGGCGCCACCACCGCGGCAGATGTACTGGCGCGCGCAGGTACTGTGGAATTTCGACGGCAGCAGCTGGACCCGTGAACGGGGCATTGCCGAACTGGCCGGCGCACGGGTGCAGGCCGGCGACAGCGTGGTGCGCTACGAAGTCACGCTGGAGCCGACGGAGCAGCGCTACCTGGCGGTGCTCGACCTGCCGATGCAGGCCCCCGAGGGGGGGCAGATGCTTGCGGACGCCAGCGTGGTCACCTCCTCGCCGGTCAACCGCCTGCTCAGGTACGAGGCGGTTTCGTCTCCCGCCGGCCAGCTTGGCACCGGGATCGACCCCAGCCTGCGCTGGCTGGCGACGCGACTGCCGGCCGGCTTCAATCCGCGGGCCGTGGCACTGGGCCGCCAGTGGCGTGCCGAGGCAGGCGACAACGACGTCCAGGTCGTCAGGCGCGCGCTGGACTGGATCGAGCAGGAGTTCAGCTACAGCCTGTCGGTGCCGCCCACCGGCCGGCACGGCGTCGACGAGTTCCTGTTCGAAACCAAGGTCGGTTTCTGCCAGCACTACAGCTCCGCCTTCGCGGTGCTGATGCGTTCGGCCGGCATCCCCACCCGCGTCGTGCTGGGTTACTCCGGCGGTTACCGCAACCCCTATGCCGACTACTGGGTGGTGCGACGCATGGACGCCCATGCCTGGAACGAGGTCTGGCTCGAAGGCCGAGGCTGGGTGCGGGTGGACCCGACCGCGGCCGTGGCGCCGTCGCGCGTGCTCGACACCATTGCCGACCGACAGCGCAGCGAGGCGCTGCTGCCCGAAGGCCTGGCGCCGATTCGCGACCTGGCCGACTGGGCCCGCCGCGGCTGGAACGACCTGGTACTGGCGTTCGACGCCGAACGCCAGGCGGCGCTGTTCCGGCCCCTGGGCATCAACCAGGCCAGCGCCACGCAGCTGGGCATGGCCTTCGCGTTCGGCGCCGGGGCGGTGATGCTGCTGACGCTGTGGTACCTGATGCGTGGCCAGCCGGCCAGCCGCGACCCGCTGGTGGCCGCGTGGCTTGGCTTCGCCAAGCGCCTGCGCCGTGCCGGCCTGGCCAAGGCCCCCTGGGAGCCACCGATCGCCTTCGGTCGCCGTTTGTCAGCGGCCTTGCCCGCCCGGTCGGCGGAGCTGGAATCACTCAGCCGGCGTTATGCCGCCGGCCGATACGCTCGCGGGGGATTGCCCGGGGAAGAAAGACGCCAGCTGATCGCCGAACTGCGCGCCTTCCGGCCCGGTAAACCACCCCGTCCCAACGGAGACTCCCGATGAATCGTTTGCCGTCCCGCCTGCTTCCCGTGTTCGCCGCGCTGGCCCTGGCCGGCTGCGTTTCAGCGCCCAAGGTGCTCGATGGTGCCTACGCCCCGGTGCAGCCGGGCGAGGTTGCGCGTTCGGGCGCCACCGGCGACGTGGTTCGCTGGGGTGGCCGCATCGTGCGCGTGGATCCGCTGGCGGCGCAGAGCTGCTTCGAAATCGTCGGCGTGCGCGTCGGCGCCGATGGCCGCCCGATGGCGCGGGACCAGAGCGACGGCCGCTTCATTGCCTGCCGCGCCGGCTTCTACGACCCGGAAGTGTTCCAGGCCGGCCGCGAAGTGACCATCACCGGCCGCGTCACCGGCTTCGAGACCCGCAAGGTCGGCGACTACGACTACCGCTACCCCAGCGTCGCCGCCGACGTCATCTACCTGTGGCCCGAGCGCAAGGACGTGGACGTCATCGTCGAGCGTTACCCGTTCTGGTGGTGAACCCCGCCGGCTTCAGCCGGGCGGCCAGCTCATGGCACGCCCGGCCAGCAGGTGCAGGTGGACGTGATAGACCGACTGGCCGCCGTCGCCATTGCAGTTGACCACCACGCGGTAGCCGTTTTCCGCGAACCCCTCGGCCTTGGCATAGGACGCGGCGGCCATCACCAGCCGCCCGACCACGGCCTCGTCACCCGGGCCCAGGTCGTTGAGCGTGGCGACCGGCGTCTTGGGAATGAAAAGAACGTGCACCGGCGCCTGCGGATTGATGTCGCGGAACGCCAGCACCTGCTCGTCTTCGTAGACGATGTCGGCGGGGATCTCGCGGGCGATGATCTTGTCGAAGATCGTGGCCATCTTTCGCTCCTCAGGAAGTGATCTGCGTGCGCGAACCAAAAGCATGCGCCAGCGTGCCGCGGTCCACGAACTCAAGCTCGCCACCCAGCGGCACGCCGTGGGCCAGGCGGCTGGGGCTGACCCCGGCCTGGTGCGCCAGCTGCGCCAGGTAGTGCGCGGTGGCCTCGCCCTCGACGGTGGGATTGGTGGCGATGATCAGTTCGCGCACTTCGCCCTGGGCCAGGCGTGATGCCAGTTTGTCCAGACCCAGCTCGCGCGGGCCGATGCCGTCCAGCGGCGACAGCCGCCCCTGCAGCACGAAATACAGGCCGCGGTAGCCGGTAGCGGTTTCTATCGCCAAACGGTCTGCCGGCGACTCGATCGCGCACAGCAGGCCGCGCTCGCGCGAGCCGCTGGCGCAGATTGCGCAGACCGGCGTTTCGCTGAAATCGCGGCAGGTTTCGCAGTGCCCCACTTTCTCAACCGCCTCGGCCAGCGCAGCCGACAAACGCAGGCCGCCCTCGCGGTCGCGTTCGAGCAGGTGGTAGGCCATGCGCTGCGCCGACTTCTGGCCGACGCCGGGCAGGCAGCGCAGGGCCTCGATCAGCTGCGACAGCAGCGGCGAGGCGCTCATGGGCGGCTCAGAACATGCCCGGGAGTTTCATGCCCGGCGGGATCGGCATGCCCGCAGTGGCCGCCGACATGCGCTTCTGGCTTTCCTCGTTGGCCTTGTTCACGGCGTCGTTGAAAGCGGCGGTCACCAGGTCTTCGAGCATTTCCGCGTCGGCCAGCACCGAAGGATCGATGCGCACGGCGCGGCACTCCATCTTGCCGGTCAGGGTGACCTTGACCATGCCGCCGCCGGACTGGCCCTGCACCTCGATGCCACCCAGTTCTTCCTGGGCCTTCTTGAGGTTGTCCTGCATGCGCTGGGCCTGCTGCATGAGTTGGGCGATGTTGCCTCGCATGGTTTGTTCCTTTTGCTGTCAGTGGTCGTCGAGGGGACGGACGGAATCGGGGACCAGCCGGGCGCCCTGCTGCACGAGCCGGGCAACCACGGGATCGGCCAGGAAATCGGCTTCGGCGCCGGCCTGGCGCTCGCCGCGCTGGCGCTCGGTGCGCGCGTGCAGGGTTTCGGTGCCGGCGGCGGCGCGCGCGGATTCAAAGCGCACCTGCGGAAGCTGGCCCAGCGGGCCGGCGAGGGCCTGGGCCAGCTGTCGGACCAGGGAATCGCTGCGCAGGTGGTCGAAGCTGTCGGGCAGCGACAGCGACAATACGCCGTCGTTGAATCCGCAGAAGGCGCAATGCGCCGCCAGTTCGCGCACCGGGCCGCGAAGGCCGGCATCGGCCACCAGGTCCAGCCAGTCTTCGACCGCGGCCAGGCGCGTGGGACTTCCCGCAGCCGGGGACGCTTGTGCGGGTGCGGGCGCCGGCGTCGCCGGGGCAGGCGCCGGGGCAACGACCCCGGAGGCCTCGGCGACCGGAGCAGGCTTGGGCGGGCTCGGCGGCATCGGCGCGCGTGCAGCCGCCGGCGGCGCCGGCGCCGGGGCAGTCGCCCTGGCCGGGCCGACGCTGGCAGCCGATGTCGCCGAGGCGGACGCCGTTGCCAATGCGGCCCCGCCCTGGCCGATCGCGGCGGCACGTGCACCCCCCGCCGGCCCGGCCGGCCGGAAGGCCAGCATGCGCAGCAGGGTCATTTCAAAGCCGGTCCGCGGGCTGGGCGCCAGGCCCAGGTCCCGACGGCCGGTGACCGCCATCTGGTACCAAAGCTGCACCAGTTCGGCTGAAAGCCCGTCGGCCAGCGCGGCCCAGGCCGCAGGCAGCTCCTCGCCGGCCGCACCCGGCACCAGCTGCTGCAGCTGGATGCGGTGCAAGGCAACCGCCAGGTCCTCGAGCACGTGGCCGAAATCCGGGGAATAGGCCGCCAGCGCCTCGATGCGCTGCATCAGCGCGGCCCCGTCGCCAGCGCCCAGGGCGTCGAGCAGGCCGCCAACCTGGCCACGGTCGACGGTCCCGAGCATGGCGATCACCGAGGCTTCGCCCAGCTGGCCGCCGGTGTAGGCGATGGCCTGGTCGAGCAGGGACAAACCGTCGCGCAGGCTGCCGTCGGCGGCGCGCGCCAGCAGCTCGATCGCGGCCGGCTCGGAGGCTATGCCCTCGGCTTCGAGGATGCGCTGCATCTGCCCGGAAATCTGGCCCAGCTCGAGCCGGCGCAGGTTGAACTGCAGGCAGCGCGAAAGCACGGTCACCGGCAGCTTCTGCGGGTCGGTGGTGGCCAGCAGGAACTTCACATGGCCCGGCGGTTCCTCGAGCGTCTTCAGCAGCGCGTTGAAGGCACTCTTGGACAGCATGTGCACTTCGTCGATCAGGTAGACCTTGGTGCGTCCGCGCGCCGGCATGTACTGGGCGTTGTCGATCAGCTCGCGCACGTCGTCCACGCCGGTATTGCTGGCGGCGTCGATCTCGAGCAGGTCGACGTAGCGGCCGGCATCGATGTCCACGCAGGCGCCGCACTCGCCGCAGGGTTCGGCGCCGCTGCCACGTTCGCAGTTGAGCGACTTGGCGAAGATGCGGGCGATGGTGGTCTTGCCGACGCCGCGGGTGCCGGTGAACAGGAAGGCGTGGTGCACCTTGCCGGTTTCAAGCGCATTGGAAAGGGCGCGCACGACGTGTTCCTGGCCCACCAGTTCGGAGAAGCGCCGTGGGCGCCATTTGCGGGCAAGGACGAGATAGGACATGCGAGGCTCGGAAGTGGGACGGCCCATTGTGCCAACCCCCCTGCCCCCCGGCCAGCGTGTCCACGCCGCGCTTGTGGCGGGCCCCGCCGGCGGGTATCATTTCCGGCTTGATTCAGCCAGTTACCTCTGCGGAGAGGTGTCCGAGTGGTTGAAGGAGCACGCCTGGAAAGTGTGTAAGCGTCTAAACCGCGCTTCGGGGGTTCGAATCCCCCTCTCTCCGCCATCTTCCAACGGCGCGTCCGGCCAGCAGAGCCCGGGCGCGCCGTTCGCTTCAATGGTGGCCCCGTCGGCCTCCCGCGACGCTAGTCCGAAAACTCCGCCAGGGCCGGAAGGCAGCAACGGTATTGGATGATGCGGGTGCCGGGATCAGCCGGCGGGGCTGCCACCCTTTCGGGCGCAGCCCGAAAGGGTGCCCAAAGTTTGCTTCGCAAACCCCGGGTCCCTGTCTGCGCTTCCAATCCCCCGCGCCTGTCGGCGCGCCCCCCCTTACCAAGGGGGGCTCTGCGTCTTGGCAGTTCGCGGCGAAACCATTTATCGCTTGCGCCCTATCTGCTTTGATCCGCGCTTTTTTCGCTCTGATCCGCGTACAAGGCTTCTAAAACTCCACTCCCCTGCGCCCAGTCACGCAGTCGGATGCAACCACTCGGCGTCCCCGTCCGCGTAGCGTTCGTGTTTCCAGATGGGGACGCGGGACTTCACTTCGTCGAGGATCCAGCGGCATGCGTCGAAGGCCGGGCCGCGGTGGGCGGCGCTGACGCCGACCCAGACGGCCAGGTCGCCCGGGACCAGGTCGCCCACGCGATGCACGCAGGCCGCATCCGCGATATCGAACCGGCGCGCCGCCTCGGCAACGATGCGCAAGCCCTCGGCCTCGGCCAGGTCGGCATAGGCTTCGTATCGCAGGGCCGTGACCGCGCGTCCGGCATGGTGGTCGCGCACCCAGCCTTCGAAGGTTGCGAGCGCCCCCGCCTGCGGCGAATGCAGCTGCCGGCGAAGGGGCGCCGGGTCGAGCACGACGTCGCAGAGCCCGAATCGTTTCATCCGCCCGACACCGGCGGGATGAAGGCGATCTCGGCGCCCTCGCGCGGCGTCGCCTCCCAGTCGACGAACTCGCCGTCAACGGCCACGCGCAGGCGCTGCACGGGCAGCGTGAAGCCGTGCCTTTCGCGCAGGCTTTCATACAGCGCCGGCAGCGACGCCGGCAGCGGCAGGATTTCGCTTTCGCGGCCGGCGGCGTCACGCAGGCTGGCGAAATAGAGCACGGTCACGCTCATGCCCGCGCCCTGCCCACGTCACGCTTGCCGCCGCGCTTGGCCAACAGCCTGGCCGGCCCGATGACGATGGCGTGCGACAAGGCCTTGCACATGTCGTAAACGGTCAGCGCGGCGACGGTGGCACCGGTGAGCGCTTCCATTTCGACGCCGGTGCGGTGCGTGGTGCGCACCCCGCATTCGATGCGCAGCACGTTTTCAGACTGCCAGGCCAGGTCGAAGCGGCAGCCTTCGATGGGCAGCGGGTGGCAGAACGGCACCAGTTCGTGCGTGCGCTTGACCGCCATCGTCCCGGCGATGATCGCGGTATCCATCACCGCACCCTTGGCGGTTTTCATGCCTCCCTTGCGCAGGGCCACGGCCACCGCCGGCGGAAAGCGCACGCGGCATTCGGCGACGGCTTCGCGCGCGGTCACGGGCTTGCCGGTGACATCCACCATCGCCGGCCGTCCCGCCGCGTCCACGTGGGTGAGTTTTTTCTTAGCCATCTCAGCCGCCTATGAAATACATTTCGATGCGCCGGCCATTGCCGGGCCGGGCCGCGCGTTGTTCGCTGTAGCGGTCGGCTCGGGCCAGCCAGGCCTCGCGCAGGCGTTCGGCCACGGCGCTCTCGCCCGCCGCGATCGCTTCGCGCAGCGGCAGGCCCTTGCCGGCGAACAGGCAAGTGAACAGCTGGCCGTCGGCCGACAGCCGGGCCCGGTGGCAGTCACCGCAGAAGGGTTCGCTGACCGAGCTGACAAAACCCACCTCGCCGGCGCCGTCGACATAGGCGTGGCGGCTGGCCACCTCGCCCCGGTAGGCCTCGCGCAGTGGCCGCAGCGGCCAGCGCGCGGCGATGGTGTCGCGCAGTTCGCGCGAAGGCACCACGTTCGCCGCCTGCCAGCGGTTGCAGGTGCCGACGTCCATGAATTCGATGAAACGCAGCACGTGCGGCGTGCCGCGGAAGTGGCCGGCCAGCGCCAGCACCTGCGACTCGTTGACGCCGCGCTGCACCACGCAGTTGATCTTCAGTGAATCGAAGCCTGCGGCCTCGGCGGCGGCGATGCCGCCCAGCACGTCGTCCAGTTCGCCGCGGCCGCCGGTGAGCTCGCGGAACAGCGTCGGGTCCAGCGCGTCCAGGCTCACCGTCAGCCGACCCAGGCCCGCCTCACGCAGCGCCCGCGCCTGGCCGGCAAGCAGCGCGCCGTTCGTGGTCAGCGCCAGGTCGGTGATGCCCGGCACCCGCACCAGGCGCGCCACCAGGTCGGGCAGGCCCTTGCGCAAGAGCGGTTCGCCGCCGGTCAGGCGCAGCTTGCTGACGCCCAGGCGGGCGAAGGCGCGCACCGCGGTTTCGATTTCATCGAAGTCCAGGCGACCGGTGCGGCCAAGCGTGCCGTCCGGCGGCGTGCTGTCGGCGGGCATGCAGTAGGGGCAGCGATAGTTGCAGGTTTCGATGACCGAAATGCGCAGGTCGCGCAGGGGCCGACCCAACTGGTCGCGCACGGCGATGGCTTCCGAGACCAGGGCGTTCACGGGACCTCCGGCCGGCCGGGCGCGGGCAAGGGTTCGGCCAATGCCAGCACGTCGCCGGCGTTGGCGACGCGGTGGCCGCGTTCGCGCATCGCCACGCCGTCGGCCTGCGTGGCGTAGTGGTAGAGCACGCATCGCGAGAGCAGCCCGGGCGGGTACTCGCGCTCCAGGTCGTCCAGGCCGCTGTGCGACGGATTACCCCGCAGCGCGCAGTCGTGGGCGACGATTTCCCCGGCACCGGCGAACCTGGCCAGCATTTCCGGAATGGGCCGGGTGTCTCCGGTCCAGACCAGGCTGCCCGGCAGGCGCAGTGCGAAGGCGGTGTCGGGCAGGTGGTGGCGCACCGGGAAAACGTCGTACCACTGCCCGGCATGCCAGAAGCCGCGGCTCACCGGCACCAGCTGGAACGCATCCCACCAGTTCGCGTCGCCTTCCGCGACCACGCCCGGGTAGTCGGCCAGACGCGCCTGCAGGTGCGGCAGCACGCCGACCGGCACGTACAGGCGCACCTTGCCGCGCCGCGCCGGATCGAAATAGGTGGCGAAGAACAGCCGCTCCAGGCCGCCCACGTGGTCCATGTGCACGTGGGTGATGAACAGCGCGTCCGGCAGGCCGCCATAAACGCCTTCATAGGCGGTCAGGGCTTCCTGGCCGCAGTCGATCATCAGCAGCGGTTCGCCGTCGGATTCGATCACCGCCGAGGACGCGCCCAGCAGCACGGCCGCCTGCGAATTGCCCACCCCCAGGAAACGCAGCGACCAGCTCATCGGGAAGCCTCCGCGACGGTTCCGGCCATTGCGCCGACGATGGTTTCCTCGTAAGCCCGGCGCAGCCGCGCAAACCCGCCGCGCCAGGTGTCGCTCCCCGGGCCGGACAGCTTGGCCAGAGAACGCGCCAACCGGGCCAGGTTGGCTTCGCGCCAGCCGGCGGCCGGGCGGCGCAGGCGGCCCCGGTCGAAGTCGATCAGCCAGGCCTCGCCATCAGCGCCCAGGAGCACGTTATGGGCATTGAGGTCGGCATGATCGACGCCGGCGGCGTGCAGGCGCGCGATGCTGCGGCCGGCGCTGGCCCAGGCCGCGGCGTCCGGGTCGCCCAGGCAGTCGGCCAGCGCGATGGCGCCTTCGATGCGTTCGACCACGATCGCCGCCCGGTACGCCAGGCCGCGACGCCAATAGCCGGCCAGCAGCGGCGCCGGTACCGGCAATCCCTGTGCGCGCAGCGCGGCCAGCAGGCGGAATTCGGCGAAACTGCGGACGCGGTCCTCGCCCAGCCACAGGTAGGCGTCGCGACTGGCGCGCGCGGCCAGGCCACCGCGGCGATACCGGCGCAGCACGCCGCGGCCGAATGTGCCTTCGACGAACCAGGCCGCGCCGCGCCCACCGCCGGCGACCGGTGTCGCGGCGGGATTCCAGCCGGCCGGCTCCAGCGCATCGGCCGTGGCTTGCGGCCAGCGCGCGGCGTCGAACACAATCGCCCCCTCCCCTCGCGCGTCGCGGATCGATTGCCTGGTCGCGGCGATGACGGTGGCGTTTCCCATTCGTGCAGTCTAACCAATGCCCGTGAAGCCCGCGCCGCGTTCGATCTGCCTGCTGCGCCTGTCGGCGCTGGGCGACGCCGTGCATGCGCTGGCCCTGGTCCGCGACCTGCAGCGTGCGTTCCCGGGCGTGCCCATCACCTGGGTCATCGGCAAGGGCGAGGCCAAACTGCTTGAAGGCCTGGACGGCGTGGAACTGCTGGTCTTCGACAAGAAGGCCGGGCTGGCGGCCTGGCGCGACCTGCGCGCCCGCCTGGCCGGCCGCCGCTTCGACGTGCTGCTGAACATGCAGCTGGCCCTGCGCGCTGGCCTGGCGTCCACCGCCATCCGCGCCCGGCGCCGCATCGGCTTCGACCGCGGCCGCAGCAAGGAAGGCCACGGCCTGTTCATCAACGAACGCATCCCGCCCGGCGGCCACCACGTGCTCGACGCCTTCCGGCAGTTCCTGCTGCCGCTGGGCGTGACGCCGGGGCCGGTGCAGTGGCGCTTGCCGGTGCCCGAAGACGCACACCGCTGGGCGGCCGGCCACCTGCCCGGCGACACGCCGACCCTGCTCGTTTCACCGTGTTCAAGCCACGTGCTGCGCAACTGGCGTCCCGAACGTTATGCCGCGGTCGCCGACCACGCGGCCTCGAAAGGCTGGCGGGTGGCCCTGTGCGGTGGCCGCAGCGCGCTCGAGCGTGATACCGCCGACGCCATCCTGGCCGCGATGCAGGCGCCGGCGCTGGACCTGGTGGGCAAGGACACGCTCAAGCAGCTGCTGGCCCTGCTCGGGCGTGCCCGGCTCGTGCTGACGCCTGATTCGGGGCCGGCGCACATGGCCAATGCCATGGGCACGGCGGTGCTGGGCCTGCACGCCTGCACGGACGCCGAACGGTCGGGCCCGTACTCGGACCGCCGCTGGACCGTGAACCACTACGACGCGGCGGCGCGGCAGTTCCTGGGCAAGCCCGCCAGCGCCCTGCCCTGGGGCAAGCGCGTGGAGTTTGCCGGCGTCATGGACCTGGTGCAGGTGGACGAGGTGATCGCCCGCTTCGAGGCCTTCCGGGCGCAGGCCGGCGCCTGAATCAGGGGCGCGGGCCCGAGCGGTAGTCCTGGTAGGACTTTTCCTCGACGTAGGCCGAACCCAGCGCCAGGTTGATGTCCTTCTTGATGCGCGCGCGCTCGTCGTTCTCGAAATACACCGCACGGGCCAGGCGGATGAACTCATCGTCGAAGGCCTGGGCCTTTTCCTTGAGCCGGATGTCGTCCTCGATCACCCACAGGCGCTCGTTCACCGCCTTGAGCCCGGCGCGCAGCCTGGCGATGTCGTTGCCGGCCGCCGGGTGCGCCATCCACGTGGATTCGAGCGCCGACAGCTCGGCGCGCACGTTGGCCAGCTTGGCCGGGTCGGACATGCGCTCGGACTTGATCTGCAGGATGGCGATCTTGTCGAGCAGTTCGCCGAAGGAAACGGGGACGTGGATTTCGGACATGGCGGGCTCCTTGGCAAGGCCTCGATTGTAGCGCGGGCGGCGCGGCGGCCAGGAAGGTGGCAGCGGCCGGCGCCAATGAAAAAGGGGCCCTTTCGGGCCCCTTCTTGCTGCATCTGGCGGAGAGGGAGGGATTCGAACCCTCGAGGCGCTATAAACGCCTGCCTGATTTCGAGTCAGGTACATTCAACCGCTCTGCCACCTCTCCGGACCCGGTGCCGCCGTGGCTGGCGCCGGGCCCGCGATTATAGGGGCAGCGAGGCCGGCCCGCCAGCCTCATGGACCGGTGGCCGCACGCGCCCCCTTGGGCAGGAAGAAGAACTCGCCGCTCTCGTGGCCGGCATAACGGATCGGCGCGTATTCGGGCATTTGCGCCAGCGGCGCGTCCATGGCGCCCAGTGCCAGCGAAGTCGCCACCTCCTGGAACAGGCGCTGGCCCTCGAGCAGGCGGTCATTGTCCTGAAGCACGTTCAGGAAGGCCCGCGCGAAGTAGCTGTGCTTGCCGCTGCCGGTATCGGGCACTGGCATCACCCCGCCCGAAGTCAGCGCCGTGCGGCTGCGGCCATCGGCCATGGCCTTGACCCAGGCGTTCCACTTGTCGGGCGGCATGGCGCCGGTGGCGAAGGTCGGCACCGAAGCGCGCGTCATCGTGCCCGAGTAGCAGGAGTCGGCGACCACCAGCACGTGCTTGGCGGCAACGGTGTTGAGGATGTCGCTGACGACGGCGTTGGAGATCCAGGACTTCGGATTGCCCTGCACGCCATCGGTGGGCACCCAGTATCCCTGGCCCTGGGCGTCTATCTCGCCGTGGCCGGCGTAGTAGATCAGCAGGTTGTCCTCGGGTTTGAGCGTCTCGCGCATTTCATTGAGCGCGGTCAGCAGCTCCAGCCGGGTGGCATTGTGCACGACGGTGGTTTCGTAGCCATAGCGGCTGCGCAGCATGTTGGCGACGGCGTTGGCGTCGTTCACCGCGCTTTGCAGCGTCGGGTAGCCAGCGTCGCGGTAGCTGTTGTTGCCCACGACCACGGCATGGTAACGGCCGAGCTTGACGCCGCGCGGCACCGTGCCGGCGGTCGCCGGCGCAGCGGCCATCGGCGCGCTGCCACCGCCCGCCTGCGGCAGCAGGGTGAAGTCGAGCTGGGCACGGGTACCGCTGGTGTCCACCGCCGCAACCTGTACCTGGGCGCCGCCGGCCGGCACTTCGACTTCGGCGCTGAACGCCCCGTTGGCGCCGATCGGCGCCGGCTTGCCGTTGATGGTGATCTCGCGCACCAGCTGCGGGACGGTGACGCGGCCGACGATCTTGCGGGTGCCGGGGCCGCCGCGATAGACGGCGGTGTTGCGGCCACGGGTGGCCACGAACACCGGGTCGAGGATTTCCAGGCGCGGCACGCTGGCCAGCAGCGCGCCGCCGCTGCCGGCTTCGCGTTCGAGCGCGGCCAGTTGGGTGCGCTGGTCATTGATCTGTTCCTGCTGGGCCAGAAGCTGGTTTTCCAGCAGCTGGGTCAGCGGGTCGTCGCGGCTGGCGCGGGCATCGGCCAGGCGCTGTTCGGTGCGCGCCAGCTCCTGCCGGGTCTGCTGCAGGGCGCTGCGGCGCTGCACGAGCTCCTGTTCAAGCTTGCGCACCTTCTCGCGCAGCGCAGCCGATTCCGCCTCACCCTGCGCCACCTGCTGCTGCAGGCCGGATATGCGTTCGTCCTTGGCACGGATCTCGACCTGCACGACCGACGCGTACAGCAATTCGTCCTCGATGCCCGAGGCTTCGCGGTAGAGGTTGAGCGCGGCGGCCTGGTCCTGGGCCACGCCCAGGCCCTGCTCGTACAGGAAGCCCAGGTTGATCTTGGCCCGCCCGTAGCCCTGCTCCGCGGCCTTCTTGAACCACTGGAAGGCCATGCCGTAATCGGGCGCGGTGCCCAGGCCCTTGGCGTAGATTTCGCCGACGTTGTTCTGGGCCTCGGGGCTTCCCGCCATCGCACCTTCCAGCCACACCTTGAGCGCAGTCTGGTAATTGGCGCGGTCGTAGGCGACGTATTCGCCGCCGCGGATTTCGCAGTCGGCCTGGGTGGTGCGTACCGGACGCCGGGCGCTGAGGTAGGTGGCCTGGCGGCCAAGCTTGCGGATCTGCCCGGGAAGCAGGCAATCGACGATCATCAGGTCTTCGGCGTTCCGCACCGCCGCCTGGGCCGGCGCGACCGGCCAGCCTGCGAGCACGACGAGGGCAAAACCAAAAGCGAAAACGGAGAAGCGGGAAAGCACCGGACACGCGTCGGGCAGGTTCATAGGCATGGCTCCCAGGGAAGCAATGCGGCCCGCGCCGAGGCACTTGCAGCGGCGCGTCAGCCGCTATACTCGTGTCGCCGTTATAACGGTAAACCAAGGGAAATGCGATGTACGCGAAAGGCAGCGTCGCGACGGGCCGACAGACGGTCGACTCCATTCTTCGTCGAGCCTGGCACTGGGCCGTCGTCATTTCCCTGGCCTGCCTGGCCCTGGCCTGGAGCAGCGCAGCCAGCGCCCAGTCCTGCGACTTCGTCGCCATCGGTCCGACCAGCCAGCTCGCGCCGGCGGGCAGCACCGTCAGTTTCACGCTCGAGGCGCAAACCGCCTGCGCCGCCACGGTGAACATATCGCTGGTGGTCGACGTGCCGGACAACACCGGCGGTGCCAGCATCGTGCCGCCGGCAAACCCGACGATCACGCTCGACACCCCCTATACCTTCGACGTCATCCTGGGCCCGAACCCCGGCGCCAGCGGCACCGTCACCGCCACCTGCCTCAGCGGCGGCTGCGCGGGCAACTTCCTGACCTTCAGCTTCACCACCAACAACCAGTTCGTCTACACCAACTCCACGGCCGCGACGGTGGTGACCAACCAGATCCAGGATTTCACGGTTGCCACCAGTCTGCAGATCAATGGCAATGCCGGCGGACTGGCGACCAACTACAACGTCCTGACGCCCCCCACGGCCTACGGCACGCGGCCCGCCGACACCTTCGGCATCGCCACCCTGACTGAAACGATCACCGCGCAGGGCACCTTCACCGTGCGTGGCAGCGTGGTCTGCCCCGTCACCTTCGTCCTGGAAGGCTGCGGTGCCGTGCCGCCGGTTGATTTCACGGTGCAGGTCGAGGCCGTCGCGCTCGATGCGGTAACGCCGCAGACGGTGGCGATGACGGCAGGTGACCTCCAGACGCTGACCGTTTATTTCGGCAGCCTCACTTTCCCGGGACCCGATGGCACCGCGGTTTCATGGGCACTGACCGGCGAGCCCGCCGGCGGCGACGGCGCCGTCACCGGCAGCCTGCTGGCGGCCGGCGAGAGTGATGCCTCCTTCACCGCCACCGTACCCGGCGTCTACACCATCGAAGCCAGCGTCGCCTGCGTGCCCTGCGCGGTGAACACCCGCACCTTCCAGGTGACCGTCGCGGCGCCCCTGCCCTTCTCGCTTGTCGCCACCAGCGCCAACCCGGCGACAGGCACGGTCGGGGTCGCGCAGACCTTCTCCGTGCAGCTCGACCAGGGTGGCGTGCCGATTCCGGCGGGAACCATCGAATGGACCGCCGCCGCCGCGCCCTTTGGCCCCGTGACCACCACCAGCCTGACCGATGCCGCGGGCAACGCCAGCGTCACCCTGACGCCGGCGACGGCCGGCAGCTTCACCGCGGCACTGACCGCCACCTACGACCCCGATGGCATACCGGCCAACGGTGACGAGGTGAGCTTCGATTTCGACGCCAACATCGCCGCCGTGCCCGGACTGGCCATCGCCAGTGGCGACGGCCAGCAGGCCGACACCGGACAGCCCTTCGCCCAGCCGCTGGTCGTGCTGGCCGACGACAGCGGCGTGCCCGCGGCGGGCGTCGGCATTACCTGGACCGTGGCTGGCGACGCCGTGGTCTCGCCCGGCGGCGTCACCGACGCCAGCGGCCAGGCCAGCGCAACGGTCACCGCCGGCGCCACCGCCGGACCGGTGACCGTCACCGCAACGCGCCAGGATGCGCCCACCGTCAGCGTCACTTTCAACCTGACCACCACGGCCCTTCCCTTCAACCTGGTGGCCACCAGCGCCAATCCGGCGACGGGGACGCCGAACACGCCGGTCGCCTTTGGCGTCGCGCTCGACCAGGGCGGCACGCCGGTGGCCGGCGCAGCCATCAGCTGGTCCGCCAACGCCCCCTTCGCCCCGGCCACGGCCAACACCACCACCGATGCGGCCGGCCAGGCCGGCGCAAGCTTCACCGCGTCGGCGGCCGGAACCTTCACCGGCGCGGTCACCGCCCGGTTCGATCCCGATGGCGTGCCGGCCAGCGGCGACGAGATCAGCCTGGCCTTCGATGCCACCATCACGGCGGTCCCTGGCCTGGTCATCGAAAGCGGCGACGGCCAGGGGATTACCACCAACCTGCCGTTCCCGGCCCCGCTGGTCGTGCTGGCGGACGACAGTGGCCTGCCGGCAGTCGGCGTCGGCATCACCTGGACCGTTGCCGGCGACGCCAGCCTGGTCGCCAGCGGGCCTACGGATGCCAACGGCCGTGCCAGCGCCACGGTCACCGCTGGCCCGACCGCCGGCCCCGTGGTGGTGACGGCAACCCGCCAGGACGCCCCCGCGGTCAGCGTCGCCTTCACCCTTGCCGTCGACCCCGCCGGCACGCTGGCGCTGGTTTCCGGCGGCGACCAACTCATGCGGGCCGGCCAGCCCTCCGATCCGCTGGTGGTGAAGCTGGTGGACGCCGGCGGCCTGCCGGTGGCGGGCGCCAGCATCACCTGGACCAGCAACAACGGCAGCCTGGATACGGCGACCAGCACCACCGGCGCCAATGGCGAAACCAGCAATTTCGTCACGCCGGACATCTCCGGTGGCGCCGAAATCGTCGCCACCTCGCCCCTGGCCCAGGCCCCGCTGGTGATCTCGCTCAAGGGCGCGCTCTCTGAACTCGCGGGATTGAACGCCACCACCGCTGAAATCGCCAACGCCGTCGACAGCCTGTGTCCCGCCCTGGCCGCGCTGCCCGCCCGCAACGCGGCGCAACAGGACTTGCTGGATCGCTGCCTGGAGCTGATCGAAGCCGCCGCGCTGGACCCGGCCGCGACCGTATTGGCGCTGGACCAGCTGATGGCTGACCTGGCGCTGGCCCAGGGCAATGCCGCCTTCGCCGCCGCCCAGTCGCAGTTCCAGAACCTGCGGGCGCGCATCGCCGCGCTGCGCAGCGGCACCCAGGGCACCGACTTCGGCGGCCTGGCCCTGACCACGCCCCAGGGGCTGTTCTCCCTGGGCCTGCTGGCGCAGGCGGGGGACGGGGACGAGCCGACCATGGAAATCGGCACGGATTTCAGCCGGTGGGGCTTTTTCGCTTCGGGCACCCTGGGTCGCGGCGAAGTGGAGCCGGGCCAGGTCGATCCGGCCTACGACACCGACATCGAAGGCGTCACGGCCGGATTCGACTACCGGATCAGCGACCGCTGGATCCTGGGTGGCGCCGTCGGCATGACGCGCCAGGACACCCGCCTGCCCGACGGTCGTGGCGAGGTGGAGACCTCCGGCTGGAGCGTGTCCGGCTACACCACGTTCTACCAGCCCGACAGCTGGTACGTGGATGGCGTGCTGACCTGGGGCCGGAACGACTACGACCTGCTGCGCCATATCCGCTACACCCTGCCCCTGGCCGGTGGTGGTACGCAGACCATCGACCAGAGCGCCGTGTCCTCGTCCGACGGCGACATGCTGTCGATGGCCGTCACCTTCGGCCGCGACTTCAACCGCGGCGCCTGGGGCCTGGGACCCTACGGCCGGCTGTTGTTCACCCGCCTGGACTTCGACGCGATCGAAGAGACCCTGCAGCCCGGCCCGGGTTCGGGCCTGGGCCTGCGCATCGAAGAGCGTGAACTCGAATCCGTGGCCAGCGTGCTCGGCGGCAAGCTCACCTACACCCACAGCGCCAGCTGGGGCGTGCTCATGCCCCACCTTCAGCTGGAATGGGAGCACGAGTTCCGCGACGACCCCCAGGCGATCGAGGCGCGTTTCCTCAACGACCCCACGGGAACGGCGATGCGGCTGCGCGGCGATGCACTCGATACCGACTATTTCCGGATCGGCCTGGGCCTGTCGATGGTGCTGACCAAGGGGCGCTCGGGCTTCTTCTACTACGAGCGCCTGATGGGCAAGGACCGCAGCTCGCAGTACAACCTCGCGCTTGGCTTCCGGATGGAATTCTGAGTGGCCGCTTGCAGCCCGGCGCAGGGCGAACGCATGATGTCGTTGATGCAACCGACCTCCACGCCGGCCAACCACGGGCAGTGCGCATGATCGAATTCGGGCACCTGAGCCACGTCGGCCTGCGCCGCGAGCTGAACGAGGACACCTACTACGGCGACGCCGAGCTGGGTCTGTGGCTGGTCGCCGACGGCATGGGCGGCCATGAGTTCGGTGAAGTCGCCAGCGCGCTCGCCCGCGACACCGTGGTCCGCGAGGTGCGCGCCGGGCATTCGCTGGTGGACGCCATCCGCCGCGCCGACGAAGACATCATCCGGCACAGCAAGCAGCGCGCCGAGAGCCTGCCGATGGGCACCACCATGGTGGCCCTGCGCATCGCGGAGAACCGCTTCGAAGTGGGTTGGGTCGGCGACAGCCGCGCCTACCTGTGGAATGGCGAGCTGCGCCAGCTCTCGGCCGACCACAGCTACGTGCAGGAATTGATCGATCAGGGTGCCATCACCGCCGAACAGGCCCGCGTGCATCCGCACCGCAACGTGGTCACCCAGGCCCTGGGCGTCACCGACCCGCAGAGCCTGAAGGTCGAGACCCTGTCGGGCGAGCTGCGGCCCGGCCAGCAGCTGCTGCTGTGCAGCGACGGCCTGACCGAAGAAGTGGACGACGCCACCATCGCGTCCCTGCTGGCGCGCACCAAACTGTCGGCCCAGGAGTGCGTGGACCACCTGGTGTCGGCGGCGCTCGACGGCGGTGGCTCCGACAACGTCACCGTCATCCTGCTGCGTCGCCGCTAGGTCGCGCGGCTCAGCCGGCCGGAGGCGCCGGCAGCGTCGGGTTCTCGCCGTTTTTTCCCGCCACCGCGGCGTCCTGCAGCTGCTGCAGGTAGGGGTCGGCCGGGTCCACCGCCTGCCCCTTCATCACCAGCACCTGGCACTGCACCCACCGTCCCAGGTTGCAGGCTTCGAAGGCATTGCTGCGATAGAAGGCCACCACGTTCGCCACGCCGGCCCTGGCACGGGCGTTTTCGGGCTCGATGGCCAGCGCCTGCCGGTAATAACCCAGCGCGCTGTCATCGTCCGGGTAATCGAGTTTGCGACCGAAGTCGGGACCCGGCTTGATCGCGTTCCCAAACAGGGCATCGCCGGCATTGAGCAGTCTTTCAAGCCGGTCGTCGGCCGGCGCATCGACCGCCGCCGGCAAACTGAAACCTTCCGGCAGCGGGCCGTCAGCCGCCTCTGCCGCCGTCGGCATCTGCACGGAGGCCGGCTGTTGCGGCGCGGCCTGCGGTGGCGACGGCGTCATCAGCCACCAGGCCAATAGCGCGACCACGAAGGTGCCCGCCAAGCCCGCCGCCGGCAGCAGCCAGGCTGGGCGGGTGGCTTTCTCCCCCGGACGGATGCGGGTGCGCTGCTGGGTGGCACCGGCGATGCGGTCGCTGCCGGGACGCCGCGCGCGGGTCTCCACGCCCACGGCGCCCGCCGGGGCACCGGCCACGCACTTGTGCATGGCCTCGACGAAGGCCGCGCCGGTATTGAAACGCTGCGCCGGATCCTTCGCCATCAGGCCCTCGACCAGCGGCTGCAGCCAGGCGTGCTCGTCGGGCAATGCGGGCACCGGGTGGGTGACGTGCATCAGCGCCACGGTGAAGGCGTCGCTGGCCTGGTAAGGCGGCGTGCCGGCGAGCATCTCGAACAGCACGGCGCCGAGGCTGTAGAGGTCCGAGCGCCCGTCCACCGACTCCCCGCGCGCCTGTTCCGGGCTCATGTAGTCCGGGGTCCCGATCGAGGTGCCGGCGACGGTGGAGCTGTTGCTGCCGTCCATGGCCTTGGCGATGCCGAAATCGGCCAGCACCACGCGACCGTCGTTGCGGAAAAGCACGTTGCCCGGTTTCACGTCCCGGTGCACGAAGCCCTTCTGGTGGGCGAAATCGAGGCCATGGGCGATATCGGCCGTGATGTCGAGGATCTGGCCGACGCTGAGGCCGCCGGCTTCCAGGCGGTCCTTGAGCGTGCCGCCGGGAATGTATTCGGCCGCCAGGTAATAGACGTTGCCGTGGTTGCCGATGTCGTAGACCGTCACCAGGTTCGGGTGCTGCAGCCTGGCGGTGATCTTGCCTTCGGTCAGGAAGCGGTGGGCGAACTCGGCGTTGGCCGCCAGCGCCGGCGCCATGACCTTGAGCGCGACCTCGCGATCCAGCGACTCCTGCACGGCCAGGAACACGGAGGCCATGCCGCCCTCGCCGATCGGCCGCAGGATGCGGTAGCCGGGAATGTTGATGTCAACCGAGGTGAGCAGGACGGTGGCGTTCAAGGCGACCTCGTGGTGGGTGGAAACCCCTGGCACATCCAACAACGGGTTCAGGCCCCGGATGCGGTCCCGGGCCAGAGCAGTTTGCCGGCTTTCGCGGCGATCTTCGCCAAACGTTCGGCATGGGCGGCCTCCTCGGCCGCGCTGGCGCGCCGAAGGACCCTTGGCATGGTCGCGTTGGCCAGCCGGGTGGCGGTGGCGGCGGCGTCGGCGGCGTCGGTTTCGCCACTGGCGGCCAGGCCCAGGTCACCCTGCCCCGAGGTCATGCCCAGGTACACCTCGGCCAGCAGTTCGGCGTCGAGCAGCGCCCCGTGCAGCTTGCGGTGGCCATTGTCCACGCCGAGGCGGCGGCACAGGGCATCGAGCGAATTGCGCTGGCCCGGGTAGCGTTCGCGCGCCATCGCCAGGGTGTCGAGCACGCCGGCGTGGTCGGTGATGCGGCCGAAGTGTTTGCCGGCCAGCGACAGTTCGTAGTCCAGGAAACCGACGTCGAAGCTGGCGTTATGGATGATCAGCTCGGCGTCCCGGATGAATTCGATGAACTCGTCCACCGCGGAATCGAAGCGCGGCTTGTCCTGCAGGAACTCCAGGGTCAAGCCAGTGACTTCCTGCGCACCAGGCTCCATTTCGCGACCGGGATTGAAGTAGCGGTGGAAGTGCCGCCCGGTCGGCCGCCGTTCGACGAGCTCGATGCAGCCGATCTCGACGACGCGGTTGCCCTTTTCCCAGGACAGGCCGGTGGTTTCGGTGTCGAGCACGATCTGGCGCATGCGGCGGTTCAACCCCTCAGTTTTTCGGCTTCGGCGCGGGCGAGCTTGTCCACGCGTTCGTTTTCGACATGGCCGGCATGGCCCTTGACCCATTTCCAGCGCACCGCGTGCGGCTTGGCGGCGGCGTCGAGACGGATCCACAGGTCCTGGTTCTTGACCGGCTGGCCGGCCGCGGTCTTCCAGCCGCGGCGGATCCAGTTCGGCAGCCATTCGCCGATGCCCTTCTGCACGTATTGCGAGTCGGTGGACAGTTCGACCTCGCAGGGCGACTTGAGCGCTTCCAGCGCCATGATCGCCGCCATCAGCTCCATCCGGTTGTTGGTGGTCTCGGTTTCGCCTCCGGCCAGTTCGCGCTCGCGGCCGGCGTGGCGCAGCAGGGCCGCCCAGCCGCCCGGGCCAGGATTACCCAGGCAGGCGCCATCGGTGTGTATTTCAACGCTTTTCTTGCTCAAGACAGGCTCATCCAGCGGTCATTCCCGGGCGCAGGGCCATGTTGGGGGTGCCGGTGCGCAGCGGCGTCATGCCGGGCTCGCGCCGGCGCGCAACGATCAGGTGCGCGGCGCGCAGCCCGGCGAACAGGCCCTGGCCGCGCGGCTCGCGAAGTTCCAGCCCGGCGGTCGGCGCCCAGACCGGCCCCAGCCAATGCTGGCGTTCGATTTCCAGGCCATTGTCGACCACCTGCTGGCCCAGGCGCACCGGGTCGATGCCCCGAAGTCCGCGCAAGGCCCAGCGCAGCCGCGCCAGGCCCCAGGGGTTGAGGCTGGCCAGCAGCGCCACGCCGCCGGGTTTGAGCACCCGGGCGATTTCGCCCACCAGCGCGTCGGGGTCCGGGCAGGTTTCCAGCACACACAGCGCGTAGACGAGCGACAGGCTGCCGCTGGCCAGCGGCAGGGCTTCATCACCACAGGCCAGGGCACCCCGGAAGTGGTCCTCGTGCCGGTACAGGCTCAGCACCTGGGCCAGCATGTTGCCCGACAGCGCCTCCGGCAGCGCCCGGCAGGGGCGCAGGTACAGGCCGCTTTGCCCGAACACGCGCGTAAGCTCCGGTATCGCCTCGCGCTGGATCTGGTGCAGCAGGGCCAAGCCGGGCTCCCGGCAGAACCAGGCGTCGGCGTTGCCTTCGTGTTGACGGGGGGTGGGAGCCACGGGCATGTTTCCGATTCTGCGTCATTCACGCCTTCGAGGTCACCCCGCTTGCCCGTCGTCCCGGAAAATCCCGCCGGCATCCTGGAAGTCATTGCGCTGCCGGCGTTCCGGGACAACTACATCTGGCTGCTGGCCGGCCGCGACGGCGATTGCATCGTGGTCGATCCGGGTGAAGCGGCTCCGGTGCTGGCGGCCGCATCGCGCGGCCTCAAGCCCGTGGCGGTCTTGCTGACCCACCACCACCCCGACCACGTTGGCGGCGTCCAGGCGCTGCTCGAAGCCTTCCCGGTTCCCTGCTACGGCCCGGACGACGAACGCATGCCGCCGGCCACCAGGCGCGTCGGAGACGGCGACAAGGTGCAGGTACCGGCACTGGGCGCCGAATTCGACGTTATCGCCGTACCGGGCCACACGCGCAGCCACATCGTCTTCCATGGCGCCGGCCTGCTGCTCTGCGGGGACACCTTGTTCAGCCTTGGCTGCGGACGGCTGTTCGAGGGCAGCCCGGCGCAGATGCTTGCCTCGCTGGACCGGCTGGCGGCCCTGCCCGGCGAAACCCGGGTCTGCTGCGGTCATGAGTACACCGAAGCCAACGGCCGCTTCGCCAGGGAGGCCGAGCCTGCCAACCCGGCGCGTGACCAGCGCCTGGAGGACGTGCGGCGGCTGCGCGCCCGCGGAGAACCGAGCCTGCCGGTGCCGCTGGCCAGCGAACGTGCCTGCAATCCCTTCCTGCGCGTGGACACCGCGCAGGTGCGCGAAAGCATCGGCCGGCGCCTGGGCCGTCCGCCCCGGGACCGTCTGGAGACCTTCGCCGAGCTGCGCGCCTGGAAGGACGGATTCGCCGGATGAAGTCACTGAAGGCGCTGTTGCTCTTGCCGGCGTTGCTGCTGGCCGCCTGCCAGGTACCGGTCAGGCCGGTGGGGCCGGACACCGAGCCGGCCCCGCCGGCCGCTGCCGCATCACCGGCGCCTCCCGCGCCCGCCGCCCCGGAGGCCGGCCACGGCGTGGTGGCGCCGATGTCGCCGCTGGCGCTGCCCGACACCCCGCCCTCGCCGCCCGACCCGATCAATACCGGCGCCGAGTTGTTCGACCAGTTGGCCGGCAACTTCCAGTCGCCCGTGTGCATCAAGGGCGAGGCGAACCGGGCCTGGCGCAAGCGCTATGCCGGGCACCCCGCCTCCTTCGCCAAGCACCTGCGGGACATCCTGCCGCTGATGGCCTACGTCGCCGCCGAAGTCGAACGGCGGGACCTTCCGGCGGAATTTGTTCTCATCCCGATCGTCGAAAGCTGGTACCACCCCGCGGCCATTGGCCCCGGCGGCCCCGCAGGCATGTGGCAGATGATCGCCAGCACCGCCCGCAACCACGGCATCCGCATCCAGTCCGGCTATGACGGCCGCATGTCGCCGGTGGCGTCCACCGACGCCGCGCTGGACTACCTGGCCAGCCTGTCGACGCGGTTCGACGGCGACTGGCGCGCGACGGCCATGGCCTACAACGCCGGCGAGTACAGGATCCTGCGCGCCTTCAATGCGAACGGACACCGCGATGCCTCGGCCGAACGCAGGCTGCCGCAAGGGCTTTCGCGCATCACCTACGACTACGTGGCCAAGCTGCGGGCCCTGGCCTGCCTGATCGCCGAACCCGAACGACAGGGGCTCGAACTGCCGCGCGACGCGCGCTTCGTGCCGCTGGCGCGCCTGCCGCTCCCGCCCGGCACCGACAGCCTCGACCAGGCGGCCCTGAAGCTGGTGGTCGACGCCCGCGAGCTGCGGCGCCTCAACCCGGCCTACCGGGGTGGCCGACTGCCCGCCGGCGCGCCGCGCGAAGTCCTGGTGCCCGCCGACCCGGCGACACTGCTGGCGGCCCGTGACCTGCCTGCCGCGCCTGCGCCGGGCGACGCGCCGCCGCGTAGCCATCGGGTGCGCAGCGGCGACACCTTGTCGGGCATTGCCCGCAAGTACGGCGTCGGCCTGCGCCAGATCTACCGGCTCAACGGCATGGACGCCCGGTCCGTGCTGCAGATCGGCCAGCAGGTGCAGGTCGACCCCTGACCGGGCTCCATGCTTGGCGGTATGGCCCGTGCCGGGCGAAACTAGGGCGTTCGCACCGCCGACACGGCGGCACCAGGAGGAGAACATGGGATTTCTGACGGGCAAACGTGCCCTGATCGTAGGTATCGCCAGCCAGCGCTCCATCGCCACCGGCATCGCCGAGGCCATGCATCGCGAAGGCGCCGAGCTGGCGTTCACCTACCAGAACGACAAGCTCAAGTCGCGCGTCGAAGACGCCGCGCGCGAGAACGGCTCGGACATCGTGCTGCCGCTGGACGTGGCCGACGATGCCCAGATCGACAGCGTCTTCACCGAGCTGGGCAAGCACTGGGACGGACTGGACATCCTGGTGCACTCGGTTGGCTTCGCGCCGCGCGAGGCCATCGAGGGTGAATACCTGCAGGGCCTGACCCGCGAAAACTTCCGCATCGCCCACGACATCTCCAGCTACAGCCTGGCCGCCCTGGCCAAGGCCGCGCGGCCGATGATGAAGGGCCGCGGCGGCAGCATCCTGACGCTGAGCTACCTGGGCGCCCAGCGCGCACTGGTCAACTACAACGTCATGGGCGTGGCCAAGGCCAGCCTGGAAGCGAACATGCGCTACCTGGCACTGAACCTGGGACCGGAAGGCACCCGCGTCAATGCAATCTCGGCCGGGCCGATCAAGACCCTGGCGGCGGCCGGCATTGCCAACTTCCGCAAGATGCTGGGCCACGTCGAGGAATACGCGCCGCTGCGCCGCAGCGTCACGATCGAGGACGTCGGCAACGTCGCCGCCTTCCTGTGCTCGGACCTGGCGTCGGGCGTCACCGGCGAAGTGACCTACGTTGACGCCGGATACAACATCCTCGGCATGACCGGCATCGAAGGCGTCTGACCACGATCGGCGGCTGAATCAAAAAGGCCCGGGAAATCCCGGGCCTTTTTTTATTGCGTTCCGCGCAGGGCTCAGAGCCGGTCTTCCGCCACCGTGACCGTGAACTGGCGGCGCAGCGCCCGCACGTAGGCCTCGGCTTCGACGACTGCGCGCGCCTGGCCGAGCTGCTGGCGCAGGGCTTCGCGGGTGGCGTCGTCGAGCTCGCCGACTTCACCCTCGCGCACCTCCACCACCCGCACCAGCGCGTGGCGGTCGACACCCAGCCGGACCATGCCAACGCTGGCCACGTCCGCGGTCGGCACGGGCAGGCGGAAGGCTTCCTCGATCAGCGCGGGCGGCAGCTGCGCCTGGCGGCTTACTGCCGGCAGCTCGGCCACGGTGCGGCCGACTTCACTGGCCAGGTCGGTGAAGGACTCGCCGGCACGGGCACGTTCGAGCAGGGCTTCGGCCTGCGCCTGGGAGGCCTTGGACAGGCTGTCGGCGACCAGGTCGGCGCGCACGCGCTCACGCACGTCCTCGAAGGGGATCAGCGCGGCGGGCTCGACTTCGACCACGTGCACCACCACCAGGTGGTTCGGGCCGATCTCGACGGCGTCGCTGACCTGGCGGTCCACGCGCTGTGCATCGGCAAAGGCGGCCTGGCGCACTTCCGGAATGGCCGCGATGCCTTCACCGGCGTCGCGGGCGAACAGGCCGGTGCGATTGACCTCAAGACCCACCTCCTCGGCCGCCGGCGCCAGCGCCGTCGGGTCGCGGTAGATGCGTTCGATCAGTCGATTGCCCAGTTCGCTGTAGACGCGGTCGCGTTCGGTGGCCAGGTACTCGGCCTCGATCTCGCCGCGCACTTCCTCGAAGCTGCGTTCGCTGCCCGGCTCCAGGTCGGCGAGCTGGATGACATGCCAGCCCTCGGGGGTGCGGGCCGGATCGGCCACCTGGCCGACCTCGTCCAGGCCGAACAGCGCATCCTGGAAAGGACCCTCGAACACGCCGGCCTCGATCGGGCCGAGCATGCCGCCGTCGGCCTTCGAGCCGATGTCGTCGGAATGTTCACCGGCCAGCGCGGCGAAATCGGCGCCGGGTTCACGGGCCTGGTCGGCCAGGGCCTGGGCACGTTCGCGCGCGGCCTCGACCTCGGCTTCGTCGGCATCGGCCGGCACCGAAACCAGGATATGCGCCGCCGTGCGGACCGGCTCGGTGACGTAGCGGCTGCGCTGTTCGTCGTAGCGCTCGCGCAGGGTCTGTTCGTCGACCACGGTCGGCACCTCCAGGGTGGCGCCGTCGATTTCGACGTATTCGATCGCGACCTGTTCCGGACGGGTGTAACGATCGCCGTGGCTGTCGTACCAAGCCTTGAGATCGTCGTCGGTCGGCGCTTCGGGCGCGGCCGGGGTCGGCAGGTCGATCAGTTCGAGGTCGCGCTCCTCGCGGGCCAGGACCAGGTAGGCCTCGAGCTCGGCATCGGTGGCCAGGCCGGTGCTGGCGACTTCGCCGGTCACGGTGCGGCTGGCCATGTCGGCGGCGACCGTGGCGACGAACTGGCCGTGGGTCAGGCCACGCGAGGCCAGTCCCAGGCGGTACTGGTCGGCGCTGTACTGGCCGTTGACCTGAAACTCTTGCATTTGCTTGAGCTCGGCGGCGACTTCCGCCTCGCCGATGGTGATGCCGTCGCGTTCGGCGGCCATCGCCAGCACTTCTTCGTCGATCAAGCGATCGAGTACTTCGCGCTTGCTCTCAATGGCTTCGAAGCGGGCCGAATCGAAGGCCTCGCCCTGACGGCTGCGTTCGGCCTGGCGCGCCTGTTCAAAGCGACGCTGGAAGCGATCCTGCGAAATTTCCCGGACCTGCTTGCCCCAGATCCAGAACTTGGCCGGACCCTCGATCTTGGCCGAATAGGTTTCGATTTTCGGGGAAAAATAGGATTCGACGCCGAAGAAGGCCATCGTGATGATGACCAGGCCGAGGATGGTGAAAGCCATCCAGCCTGAAGACTTGTCGCGAATGGTCTGGAGCATGTGCGCTATGCCGTCCGAGTGGGACCCCGGGTTTTCCGGGGCCGGAAAAAACGAGGGCGCCCTTTTGGGGCGCCCTCGGGGATATGGCGGAGTGGACGGGACTCGAACCCGCGACCTCCGGCGTGACAGGCCAGCATTCTAACCAACTGAACTACCACTCCGCGTATCACTTACCTGGTGGGTGCTGAGGGTTTCGAACCCCCGACCCTCGCCTTGTAAGGGCGACGCTCTACCGCTGAGCTAAGCACCCTTCCCAAGGAAGACGCTCAGTTTACAGCATCCTTCAGGGCTTTGCCAGCCTTGAACGCAGGATTTTTCGAGGCCTTGATCTTGATGGTTTCGCCGGTCTGGGGGTTGCGGCCCTGGCGGGCAGCGCGCTTGCGGACCGAGAAGGTACCGAAGCCGACCAGCGTGACGGTGTCACCCTTCTTGAGGGCCTTGCTGATGGTCTCGATCATCGCGTCGACGGCGCGCGCGGCGTCGGCCTTGGACATCTCGGCGGCGTCGGCGACGGCACCCGTGAATTCGGCTTTGTTCATTATTGACTCCCTGAGCGAGTTGAACCCGCGTGTTTGAAAACCGGGGGCGCCCGGCTTGGCCTGGGCTCGCCCCGATCCACCTGTACCGCCACTGCCCGGAACGTGGTCCGCGCGGCGGTTGAACGATTTATACCAGCGGCATTTTGCATGCGCAACAAGCGAAAGCCTTTTATTTCGCGGCTTCCAGCCATTGTTTCGTGCAAATACTCAATGCCGCAGCGGCGCACCTCCGGTGTCCGTCTGGTCTTGCCCCTCGGCGGCGTCGGGTGCGGGCTCCGGGGTGGGCTCGGGCGTCGACTCCGGCGCCAGGGCGCGCACCAGGGCCACGTCCAGCACTTCGTCGATCCACTTCACCGGGATGATCTCCAGTCCCTGGGTGACGTTCTTGGGGATATCCACCAGGTCCTTCCGGTTTTCTTCCGGGATGATCACCGTGCGGATGCCACCACGCAGGGCGGCCAGCAGCTTTTCCTTCAGTCCGCCGATGGGAAGCACGCGGCCGCGCAGGGTGATCTCGCCGGTCATCGCCACGTCCGCGCGAACCGGCACACCCGACAGCACCGACACCAGGGCCGTGACCATCGCGATGCCCGCGCTGGGGCCGTCCTTTGGCGTGGCCCCTTCGGGCACGTGCACGTGAGTGTCGAACTTGTGGTGGAACTCCGAGTCCAGGCCCAGGCGTTCGCTGCGCGAGCGCACGACGCTGTAGGCGGCCTTGACCGACTCCTGCATGACGTCTCCCAGCTTGCCCGTGAGGATCAGCTGGCCCTTGCCCGGGAGCAGCGTGGCTTCGATCTGCAGGAGCTCGCCGCCGACTTCGGTCCAGGCCAGGCCGGTGACCAGGCCGATTTCGTTTTCCTGTTCGGCCCGGCCGAAATCGAAGCGCTGCACGCCCAGGTACTTGTCGAGGTTCTTGGAGGTGACGCTGATCCCGGACTTGCCAGCCTTGCGCGGCCCGGCGAGCGCGATTTCCTTGACCACCTTGCGGCAGACCTTGGAGATCTCGCGCTCGAGGTTGCGCACGCCCGATTCGCGCGTGTAGTAGCGCACCATGTCGCGCACCGCGCTCTCGCCGATCTTGAGTTCGGCCGGCTGCAGGCCGTTGGCCTTGAGCTGCTTGGGAATGAGGTATTTCTGCGCGATATGGAGCTTCTCGTCCTCGGTGTAACCGGGGATGCGGATCACTTCCATGCGGTCGAGCAGCGGCCCCGGGATGTTGAGCGAGTTGGCCGTGGCGATGAACATCACCTCGCTCAGGTCCAGGTCGACCTCGAGGTAGTGGTCGTTGAAGGCGCTGTTCTGCTCCGGGTCCAGCACTTCGAGCAGGGCCGACGACGGGTCGCCGCGGAAGTCCATGCTCATCTTGTCGAGTTCGTCGAGCATGAACAGGGGGTTCTTGCTGCCGACCTTGCTGAGGTTCTGCACGATCCGGCCGGGCATGGAGCCGATGTAGGTCCGGCGGTGGCCGCGGATCTCGGCTTCGTCGCGCACGCCGCCCAGCGACATGCGCACGAACTTGCGGTTCGTGGCCTTGGCGATGGACTGGCCGAGCGAGGTCTTGCCCACGCCCGGCGGACCGACCAGGCACAGGATCGGGCCGCGCATCTGCTTCACGCGCGACTGCACGGCCAGGTATTCAAGGATGCGTTCCTTGACCTTCTCCAGGCCGTAGTGGTCCGCGTCGAGAACGTCCTGGGCCGCCTTGAGGTCCTTGCGCACCTTGCTGCGCTTCTTCCAGGGCACGCCGACCAGCCAGTCGATGTAGTTGCGCACGACGGTGGCTTCGGCCGACATCGGCGACATCTGCTTGAGCTTGTTGAGTTCGGCCTTTGCCTTGGTCTCCACGGCCTTGGGCATGCCGGCCTTGGCGACCTTCTTGGCCAGCTCCTCGAGTTCGTTCGGCGCCTCGTCGAGCTCACCGAGCTCCTTCTGGATCGCCTTCATCTGCTCGTTGAGGTAGTACTCGCGCTGGCTCTTTTCCATCTGCGACTTGACGCGGCCGCGGATGCGCTTCTCGATCTGCTGCACGTCGATCTCGCCGTCCACGAGGCCGATCAGCATTTCCAGGCGCTGGCCGACTTCGAGCGTCTCGAGCAGCTGCTGCTTGTCGGCCAGGCGTGCGCCGAGGTGGGCCGAGATGGTGTCGGCCAGGCGACTGGGGTCCTCGATGCCCGACAGCGTCGTCAGCAGCTCCGGCGGCAGCTTGCGGTTGGTCTTGACGTACTGCTCGAACAGGCTCATCAGCGAACGCAGGGTGACCTCGAGCTCGCGTTCGTCGCGCTCGTGCACCGAGTCCACTTCCTCGCCGGTGGCGGTCAGCGCGCCCTCGCGCTCACCGAAGCCGTCGATGGCCACGCGTCCCGAGCCTTCGACCAGCACCTTGATCGTGCCATCGGGGAGCTTCAGCAGCTGCAGCACCTGGGCCAGGGTGCCGACCGAATACAGGTCGTCCGCGGCCGGGTCGTCGGTGTCCGGGCTCTTCTGGGCGACCAGCAGGATCTGCTTGTCCCCGGCCATGGCCAGGTCCAGCGCCTTGATCGAGCGGTCCCTGCCGACGAACAGCGGAATGACCATGTGCGGGTACACAACCACGTCGCGCAGTGGCAGCACGGGAAGGTCGACGCGGAGTGCAATCTTGGGGGTGTCTTGCATGTGAAGGCTCCTCGGGGACCGGGCCCCGGTATGGCTCAGGTTATGGGGTCCCGGGGGGCTGCTTGCAAGCTCTGCCGCCCAAACGCACACGGGCCGGAAAAACCGGCCCGTGTTTCAAGGACTTGCGTGCCCCCATTCAGTCCGCGGACGCGGCCTTGGGGCTGGCCTGGGGCTCCGAGCTGTAGATCAGGTAGGGCTCGGTCTGGTGGTTGATCACCGACTCGTCCACGACCACCTTGCTGACGTTTTCCAGGGACGGGAGCTCATACATCGTGTCGAGCAGCACCGACTCCATGATGGTCCGAAGGCCACGGGCGCCGGTCTTGCGCTTCAGCGCCCGGCGGGCGATCGCCAGCAGGGCGTCGGGGCGGACCTCGAGCTCGACGCCTTCCATCTCGAACAGCTTGCGGAACTGCTTGGTGATGGCGTTCTTGGGCTCGGTGAGAATCTTCACCAGGGCCGCTTCGTCAAGCTCCTCGAGCGTGGCGACCACCGGCAGGCGGCCGACGAACTCGGGGATCAGGCCGAACTTGACCAGGTCCTCGGGCTCGACCTCGGCCAGCAGCTTGCCGACCTCGATCTTGCGCTCGCTGGACTTCACCTTGGCGCCGAAGCCGATGCCGCCGGCATCCGTGCTGCGCGCCTGGATGATCTTGTCCAGGCCGGCGAAGGCGCCACCGACGATGAACAGGATGTTCTTGGTGTCGACCTGCAGGAACTCCTGCTGCGGATGCTTGCGGCCACCCTGGGGCGGCACCGAGGCAACCGTGCCCTCGATGAGCTTGAGCAGGGCCTGCTGCACGCCCTCGCCCGAGACGTCGCGGGTAATGGACGGGTTCTCGGACTTGCGCGAGATCTTGTCGATCTCGTCGATGTAGACGATGCCCTGCTGCGCCTTGTCGACGTCGTAGTCGCACTTCTGCAGGAGCTTCTGGATGATGTTCTCGACGTCCTCGCCGACGTAACCCGCCTCGGTGAGGGTGGTGGCATCGGCGATCGTGAAGGGCACGTTGAGCAGGCGCGCCAGCGTCTCGGCCAGCAGGGTCTTGCCCGAGCCGGTGGGGCCGACCAGCAGGATGTTGGACTTCGACAGTTCGATGTCGTCGTTCTTGATCCGGCTTTCGATGCGCTTGTAATGGTTGTAGACGGCCACCGACAGCGTCTTCTTGGCGCGGTGCTGGCCAATCACGTACTGGTCCAGGACCTCGAGGATTTCCTTGGGCTTGGGAAGGTGGCTGCGCGCGGCATGCGCCTTCTCCTCGAGTTCCTCGCGGATGATGTCGTTGCACAGCTCGACGCATTCATCGCAGATGAACACGCTGGGGCCCGCGATCAGCTTGCGCACCTCGTGCTGGCTCTTGCCGCAGAAGGAGCAGTACAGGATCTTGCTGCTGTCGCCGGAGCGGCCCTGGCGGTCTTCGGTCATGCTGTCTGGGCCCTGGTGAAGTGGGTCGGGAACGAGAATATCACAGGCCGGCGCGGGTCAAGCCCCGGCCCCTGGCGGGGGCCGGAGCGCGCGTGAAGGCCGCGTGGGGAGCCGGTTTCAGCCGGCCTGGATGCTGTCTTCGGGGCGGCGGTCGAGCACCGCGTCGACCATGCCGTAGCCCTTGGCGGTCTCGGCATCCATGAAGTTGTCGCGGTCGGTGTCCTTGGCGATGCGCTCGACCGGCTGGCCGGTGTGCTTGGACAGGATCGCGTTGAGCCGGTCGCGCATGGTCAGGATTTCGCGGGTGTGGATCTCGATGTCGCTGGCCTGGCCCTGGAAACCGCCCAGGGGCTGGTGGATCATCACGCGCGAGCTGGGCAGGCAATACCGCTTGCCGGCCGCACCGGCTGCCAGCAGCAGCGAGCCCATCGAAGCCGCCTGGCCGACGCAGATGGTGCTCACGTCGGGACGGATGAACTGCATGGTGTCGTAGATCGCCATGCCGGAAGTGACGATGCCGCCCGGCGAGTTGATGTACAGGCTGATGTCCTTCTCGGGATTGTCGGCCTCGAGAAAGAGCAGCTGGGCGACGATGACGTTGGCCATGTAGTCGTCGATGGGACCGACCAGGAAGATGACGCGTTCCTTGAGCAGCCGCGAGTAGATGTCGTAAGCGCGTTCACCGCGGCTGGTCTGTTCGACCACCATCGGCACCAGGTTCAAGCCCTTGATCGGATCCATTCGCGATTCCTCCTTGGTGACCGCCTCAGGCGGCCGGACGCATCAGTTCGTTGAAGCTGATGCTCTTTTCGGTGGCCTTGGCACGCTCGGCGATCCAGTCGATCACCTGCTCTTCCATGACGCGGTTGCGCAGGCCCGACATCAGGTTGGCGTCGTTGCGGTAAAGCTCGACCACCTGCGCCGGGTCCTCGTAGGTCGAGGCGATCAGCTGCAGGGTTTCGGTCAGGCGCTTGTTGTCGAGCGTGAGCTTGTTCTGGCGGGCGACTTCACCCACCAGCAGGCCGGCGGCGACACGCTTGTGGGCGGCGTCCTTGAACTGCGCGGCTTCGAAGGTGGCGTTGGCCTGGCCCTGCTGGCGCGCCTGCTGCTGGGCGTTGGCCGCCATGTTGCGGGCCTCGGCCTCGACCAGGCGCGGCGGCAGTTCGACTTCGGCGTAGGCCGCGACGAGCTTGCTGGCCACTTCGGCGCGCAGGCGCTGCATCAGGTTGCCCCTGAGCTCGCGCTCGAGATTGGCGCGGACTTCCTTGCGGAAGACTTCCAGCTTGCCGCCCTTGATGCCAAAACTCTTGATGAAGGCTTCATCGACATCGGGCAGCTTGGGCGCGGACACCTTGAGGACCTTGACGGCGACCTTGGCGGCCTTGCCGGCGAGCTCGGCGTTGCGCCAGTTGTCCGGGAAGGTGACTTCGAACTCGGCCTCGTCGCCGGCCTTCATGCCGGCCAGGCGCTGCTCGAGTTCCGGGTACATCACGTTCGAACCGACGACGGTCGCACCGCGCTCGACGCCCTCGGCCGGCACGCGGCCGGCATCGGTGGTCGCGGAGGTCTCGACCTGGACGAGGTCGCCCGCTTCGGCGGCACGCTCGACCGGCTCCCAGCTGCGGCGCTGCTGGCGCAGGGTCTCGATCATCGTGTCGATGTCGGACTCTTCGATGGTGGCGGTGACCCGCTCGATCTCGAGCTTGGCGGGGTCGATCTCGCCGAATTCGGGCACCACTTCGAAGGTGGCGGTGTAGCGGATCTCGCCGCCCTCGCCTTCCGGCTCGGCCTTGATCTCCGGGTTACCGGCGACCTGCAGCTTCTCCTGGCGGATGGCCTCGCCGAGGCTCTCGCGCACCAGGTCACCGTAGGCCTCGGACCGGACCTGCGGGCCGAAGCGCTGCTCGATCACCTTGGTCGGGACCTTGCCCTTGCGGAAGCCCTTGATGTTGGCCGTGCGCGCGATCTCTCGCAGGCGATTGCCGACGGCGCCCTCCAGACGGTCGGCCGGCAGGCTGACGGTGAGGCGACGTTCCAGATTGGCGGTGTTCTCAAGCGAGACTTGCATGTTCACTCCTGCGACGCGCCTTTGGATTGGGCGCGAAAATGAAAAAACCCGCGGAGCTTCGGCTCGTCCCCGCGCCTCCGTTGCCGGATGGTGCGAAAGGAGAGACTCGAACTCTCACGGGTTGCCCCACTGGAACCTAAATCCAGCGCGTCTACCAGTTTCGCCACTTTCGCAACGCCGCGCGGGTTCGATTCTTGGGGAAGATGGTGGGCCGTGTAGGATTCGAACCTACGACCTATTGATTAAGAGTCAACTGCTCTACCAACTGAGCTAACGGCCCGTTATCTTCCCGCCGAAGCGGCTGCGACGCGACATTATGCCGCGCTTGGAACTGGGGTGGAAGACGGGACTCGAACCCGCGACCCTCGGAATCACAATCCGATGCTCTAACCAACTGAGCTACATCCACCAATGTAAAACAACCCTGCCTCCGCCACCTTGCCCACCTGGCGCGCCCGGCAGGACTCGAACCTGCAACCGCCGGCTTAGAAGGCCGGTGCTCTATCCGATTGAGCTACGGGCGCCTGTCGGGATGATACCGACCGGTGCACGCCGCATCCATGCGGATCGCAGGTCCGGGGCAGAACGGCCTGGTCGGGGCAGAGGGATTCGAACCCACGACATCCAGCTCCCAAAGCTGGCGCTCTACCAGGCTGAGCTATACCCCGGCGGTGAAGCCAGACGCCCAGACCGGCACGCCTCAAGGAGTCTCACTGTACGGCCGGCGGGGATTCGGGCGCAATGCGCCGTGGCCCCGTCGTCCGAACAAAAAGGGTGCCGAAGCACCCTGTTTGCATTAGTGGCGCGCCCGGAGAGATTCGAACTCCCGACCACCAAGTTCGTAGCCTGGTGCTCTATCCAGCTGAGCTACGGGCGCGCAGAAGCGAAATTATGGGGCACTACACCGAAACCGTCAATACTTTCGTAACAACTTTTTCGCTGCGCCGACGTGCCGCCATCGATTGCCGGGGCGAAAAAATCGCCGCCCTTGGGCGGCGATCCATCGACCTGGCGGAGTGAGAGGGATTCGAACCCTCGATAAGGCTTTTGACCCTATACTCCCTTAGCAGGGGAGCCCCTTCAGCCACTCGGGCATCACTCCGGAAACCGTTGCCGGATCCACCCTGGGGGCGAAACCGGCCGCATAGGATAGCCTTTCAGCCCGGCTTAGGTAAACCCGCATCGGCCTCGCCCGACTCGGCACCCGGCACGTCATCCTTCTGGATCCGCTGGAAGATTTCCTCGCGGTGCACGGCCACGTCCTTCGGCGCGGTAATGCCGATCCGAACCTGGTTGCCCTTGACGCCCAGCACCGTCACGGTGACCGAGTCACCGATCATCAGGGTCTCTCCCACCCTTCGCGTCAGAATCAGCATCCCCTTCCCTCCCGATACGTCCCTGCACCGGCCCGCATGGCGCGTGACCCGCGGTTCCCCAGCCGCGCACGACGCGCGGCATGTCCCGGAGGATAGTTCGGCACCGCCCGGGGCGCAACGAAGAGCCGGACGCGCGCGATCAGCCGCCCAGGCGCTGGGCGACCCAGGCCGGCACGTCGGCCAGCGCGGCGACCAGCTCGGGGCCGTCGCTGCCGCCGCCCTGGGCCATGTCGGGACGCCCGCCGCCCTTGCCGCCGATGCGGCCGGCAACGTGGGAAAGCAGCTCGCCCGCCTTCACCTTGCCCAGCGCGCCGCCCTGCACGCCCGCCACCAGTGACGCCTTGCCGTCCTGGGCCGAGGCCAGAAGGATCACCGCGTCGCCCAGGCGCGACTTCAGCTGGTCGACCGCATCGCGAAGGGCCTTGGCATCCAGGCCTTCCAGCCGCGCGGCCACGATCTTCACGCCCGCCACTTCCGGGGCCGAGGCGGCCAGGTCGGCAGTGGCGCCGGCGGCGGCCTTCGCCTTGATCGACTCGAGTTCACGCTCGAGCTTCTTCTGGCGGTCCAGCAGCTGCGAAAGTTTGTCGAGCACGTCGCGCGGGCTGCCGCCGAGCAGTCCGGCCACCTGGGCCAGGCGGCGCTCTTCCTCGGCGATGTGCGCCAGCGCACCCTCGCCGGTGACCGCCTCGATGCGGCGCACGCCGGCAGCGACGCCACCTTCGCTGATGATCTTGAACAGGCCGATGTCGCCGGTGTGGTGCACGTGGGTGCCGCCGCACAGCTCGGTCGAGAAATCGCCCATGCGCAGCACACGCACGCGTTCGCCGTACTTCTCGCCGAACAGGGCCATGGCGCCGAAGTCCATGGCTTCCTGCATGCCCATCTGGTGGATCTCGGCTTCGGCATTGCCGCGCACCTGCGCGTTCACCAAGGCCTCGATGCGCGCCAGTTCGTCGGGCGTGATGGCCTGGAAATGGGCGAAGTCGAAGCGCAGGCGGTCCGGCGCGACCAGCGAACCCTTCTGGGTGACGTGCTCGCCCAGCACCTCGCGCAGCGCGGCATGCAGCAGGTGGGTCGCCGAGTGGTTGAGCACGACCGCCTGCCGGCGGACGCCATCAACGCGCGCCGACACCAGGTCGCCGCGCTTGAGGCTGCCGGCGACCAGCTTGCCGACGTGGCCGTGGAAAACGCCGGAAAGCTTCAGGGTGTCGGCGACGTCGAAGCGGGTGCCACGCGAATCGAGCAGGGTGCCGGTGTCACCGACCTGGCCGCCGGACTCGGCGTAGAACGGCGTGCCGTCGAGCAGCACGACGGCATCGTCGCCGGCGGTGATCTCATCGACCGGCTTGCCGTCCCGAACCAGCGCGACCACGCGGCAGCCATCGGCCTCGAGTTCTTCGTATCCGCGGAAGTCGGTGGGCTTGAGGCCCGAGACCAGCTCGGCCGGAAGCACCACGCCGCCGGCGAACTTGCTGGCGGCGCGGGCGCGGTCGCGCTGCTGGTCCATCAGCGTGTCGTATTCGTCCAGCGCGCCCTCGGCCAGGGCCCAGCCCTTATCGGCGTTCTCGCGCAGCAAGTCGGCGATCAGGTCGGGCGGGCAGCCGTAGGTATCGTGCAGCTGGAACAGCTGGTCGCCGCGGATGCGATTGCCGGAGGCCGCCAGGTAGTCCTGCAGGCGGGTCATTCCGGCGTCGAGCGTCTGGGCGAAGGCGGCTTCCTCGCCCTTCAGGGCCTGCTCGACGAGCTTCTGCTTGGCGGCCAGCTCCGGATAGGCCTCGCCCATCACCTCCACCAGCGGCTGCACCATGCGCCAGAACTTGCCCTCGGGCGCCAGGCCGTCGAGCTTCCAGAAGTGGCGGATCGCACGGCGGATGATCCGGCGCAGCACGTAACCGCGGCCTTCGTTGGACGGCAGCACGCCGTCAACGACCAGGAAGCTGCACGCGCGCACGTGGTCGGCGATGACGCGCAGCGACTTGTTCTCCAGGTCGCCCTGCTTGCCGGTGAGGGCGGCGGCGGCCTTGATCAGGTGCTGGAAAAGGTCGATTTCATAGTTGCTGTGCACGTGCTGGAGCACGGCCGAGATGCGTTCCAGGCCCATGCCGGTGTCCACGCAGGGCGCGGGCAGCGGCAACAGCGTGCCGTCGGCCTGGCGGTCGAACTGCATGAAGACGTTGTTCCAGATCTCGATGAAACGATCGCCGTCTTCATCCGGACTGCCCGGCGGACCCCCGGCGATGTGCTCGCCGTGGTCGTAGAAGATTTCGCTGCAGGGACCGCAGGGGCCGGTGTCGGCCATCTGCCAGAAATTGTCGCTGGCGAAGGGCGCCCCCTTGTTGTCGCCGATGCGGATGATGCGCTCGGCCGGCAGTCCGACTTCCTTGTGCCAGATGTCGAAGGCTTCGTCGTCGGTGTGGTAGATCGTGACCAGCAGCCTGTCCTTGGGCAGCTTCCAGGTTTCGGTCAGCAGCTCCCAAGCCCAGGTGATGGCCTCGCGCTTGAAGTAGTCACCGAAGCTGAAGTTGCCCAGCATCTCGAAAAAGGTGTGGTGGCGCGCGGTGTAGCCGACCTGGTCGAGGTCGTTGTGCTTGCCGCCGGCGCGCACGCAGCGCTGCGATGAGACGGCGCGCGTATAGCTGCGCTTCTCGGCACCCAGGAACACGTCCTTGAACTGCACCATGCCGGCATTGGTGAACAGCAGGGTCGGGTCGTTGCCGGGCACGAGCGGGCTCGAGGGCACCACGTGATGGCCCTTGGACTTGAAGAAGTCGAGGAAATCCTGGCGGATCTGGTGGCTGGTCTTGGTCATGGGCTGGCTGGCAGTAAGTCGGAGGCCACGCCCGGAAGGTGCGGCCAGACCCACAAGATTACCAGCCCGGAGCGGGCAGCCGGACCCTCCCTGCCCCGCAGAACCGGCTAGAACCCGTGCTCGTCTTCGCCCTGGGCCCGGGCCCGTACGGCCGCCCAAGCGCTGTCCTGGTCGAAACCCCGTCGGAGCAGGAACTCGACCGCCTTGCGGCGGCGGTCGGGATCGGCCAGTACGGCGGCGGTCCAGCGGCGTTCGACCTGGCGTCGGGCGGAGGCCGGCCAATCCGCCTCGCAGGCCTCCAGGGCCTGCTGGATGGCGTCTTCGCCCAAGCCGTGGCCGGCCAACTCGACCCGGATACGGACAGGGCCATAGCCCGAACTGGCGCGGTCGCGGGCAAAACTGGCGGCAAACCGGCTGTCGTCCTGGTAGCCCTGCTCGGCCAACCGAGCCACGGCCGCATCAGCCTCGGCCGGCTCGACGCCGCGCTGCGCCAACTTGCGGGACAGGTCGCGGCGGGAGTGTTCCCGCCTGACCAGCAGGCCCAGGGCCCGCTGGTAGGCGTCGGCGGCTTCGCCGCGCGGCCGGCCCATGCCGACCTCAGCCCTCGACGGCCTCGGCGTTTTCGTCGCCGATCACCAGGCCAGGCACGAACTTCTCACGCAGCTTGGCTTCCAGGTCCTTGGCCACGGCCGGGTTGTCCTTGAGCCACTGGCGGACGTTTTCCTTGCCCTGGCCGATGCGCTCCTCGTTGTAGCTGTACCAGGCACCAGCCTTGTCGATGAGCTTGGCGTCGACGCCCATGTCGATCAGTTCGCCTTCGCGGCTGATGCCCTGGCCATAGAGGATCTCGGTGACGATGACCTTGAACGGCGGCGCCATCTTGTTCTTGACCACTTTGATCTTGGTCTGGTTGCCGATCACTTCATCGCCCTTCTTGACCGACCCGATACGGCGGATATCCAGGCGCACCGAGGCGTAGAACTTGAGCGCATTGCCGCCGGTGGTGGTTTCCGGGCTCTGGCCCGGCATCATGATGCCGATCTTCATGCGCAGCTGGTTGATGAAGATGACCATGCAGTTGCTGCGCTTGATGTTGCCGGTGAGCTTGCGCAGGGCCTGGCTCATCAGTCGCGCCTGCAGGCCCGGCAGCTGGTCGCCCATCTCGCCCTCGATCTCGGCGCGCGGGGTGAGCGCAGCGACCGAGTCGACCACGACCATGTCAACCGAATTCGAGCGCACCAGCATGTCGGCGATCTCGAGCGCCTGCTCGCCGGTGTCGGGCTGGCTGACCAGCAGGTCCTCGACGTTCACGCCCAGCTTCTGCGCGTAGGTCGGGTCCAGGGCATGTTCGGCGTCGATGAAGGCAGCGGTGCCGCCAGCCTTCTGGCATTCGGCGATGGCCTGCAGGGTGAGCGTGGTCTTGCCCGAGGATTCGGGACCGTAGATTTCGATCACCCGGCCCTTCGGCAGGCCGCCAATACCCAGCGCAATGTCGAGCATCAGCGAGCCGGTGCCAATGACTTCGGCCGCCTCGATGGCCTTGTCGCCCATGCGCATGACGGCACCCTTGCCGAACTGCTTTTCGATCTGGCTCAGGGCGGCGGAGAGGGCACGCTTCTTGTTCTCGTCCACGGGTTTGTTCCTTGATGTCGTAGTGTCGGTGGTCATGACGTTAGCGGGGCGGGGTCTCACGGATTGAGAAGCCGCCGGCGCCCCTGAATCTGCCTGGCCCGAATTGCCAGCGGCAGCCTCCTGGGCTTCGATCCGCTGTAGGGAATGGGACTTTTTCCTTGCCGACTTTTTCCGACCCAGGCTCATCGGTTCGGCCTTACGAGGCCGCAGTACAGGCCTTCGATGGCGAAGTCCTGGTCGGGCTGGACGACGATGGGGGCGAAGTCGGGATTGCGCGGCAGCAGGCGGATGCCTTCCTTGCCGATCTTGAGCAGTTTCACGGTGATTTCCTCGTCGATTCGGGCGACCACGATCTGGCCGCTGCGAGCGTCATTGGTTCGGTGCACGCCGATCAGGTCGCCGTGCAGAATTCCTTCGTCGCGCATGGAGTCGCCCTTCACCCGCAGCAGGTAGTCGGGCGCCGGGGAAAAGAAGACACGATCAAGCAGCACCATGTCGTGAAGGCCGGCGTCGGCGCCGATCGGCATGCCCGCCGCGACCTGGCCCAGCACCGGCAGGCGCAGGGGTGCGTCCCCGGCCGCCGGGACGAGGTCGGCGGCCGGGGACGACGAACCGGGGGACACCGCCAGGCGGATGCCGCGCGCCTGCCCCGGCACGCGGCGGATGGCGCCGGCCTGCTCCAGGGCTTCGAGGTGGTATTGGGCCGCGCGGACGCCCTTGAAGCCAAAGGCGTGGGCAATCTCGACCTGTGACGGCGGCACGCCGTCGGCCTCGATGCGCTCGGTGATCATGGCCAGGATGGCCTGCTGGGTGTCGGTGATGTCCATTAGTAGTAATACTACTAACGAACCGCCCCAGGCTGTCAAGCCCCTTGTTGCGCGCTAGCGGGCCAGGGCCATCAGGCCGTGCAGGGCGGCGGCGACGGTCTGCCGGCGAACCGCGTCGCGGTCGCCGTCGAAGTGGAAGAGTTCCGCTTCGGGGTAACCACCGCGGCGCTTCCAGCCAATCCAGACCGTGCCGACCGGCTTGTCCGGGTTGCCGCCGGTGGGGCCGGCGATGCCGGTCACCGCCACGGCGATGCTTGCGCCGGAGGTCACCAGGGCCCCGGACACCATTTCCATCACGGTTTCCCGGCTGACGGCGCCGTGCTCGATCAGGGTTTCGGGCCGCACGCCCAGCAGGGCCTGCTTGGCCTCATAGCTGTAGGCCGCCATGCCGCAGTCGAACCAGGCCGAGCAGCCCGGGATGTCGGTGATCATCTTGGCGATCCAGCCACCGGTGCAGCTTTCGGCGGTGGCCAGCATCAGGTGGCTGGCCTGCAGGCGTTCGCCCACGTCTTCGGCCAATGCGTGCAGTTGTTCGTCAGTGGGCAGGGCGTCGGTGGCCATGGCCGCTAGACTATAGGGCCGCCCCCGCCATTGCCATCCGGATGCCCGCCTCGGAAACGCCCCAGCACACCCCGCTGATGAAGCAGTTCTTCGCCGCCAAGGCGGAGTACCCCGACATCCTGCTGTTCTTCCGGATGGGCGACTTCTACGAGTTGTTCTACGACGACGCGCGCAAGGCGGCGCGGCTGCTCGACATCACCCTCACCCAACGCGGCAGCTCAGGCGGGGCGCCGATCCCGATGGCCGGCGTTCCGGTGCATGCCTACGAGGGTTACCTGGCGCGCCTGGTCGCGCTGGGCGAATCGGTGGCCATCTGCGAACAGATCGGCGACCCGGCCGCGAGCAAGGGCCTGGTCGAGCGCAAGGTCGTGCGCATCGTCACGCCGGGCACGGTCACCGACGAGGCCTTGCTGCAGGAACGCCGCGACACCCTGCTGATGGCTCTCAGCCGTGGCCGCAGCGGCTTCGGCCTGGCCTGGGCCGACCTGGCCGGCGGTCGTTTCCTGGTTTCCGAGGTCGCCGACGAAGACCAGCTGGCCGCGGAAATCGCCCGTCTGGATCCGGCCGAACTGCTGCTGCCCGACGAAGACGGCTGGCCGGCCTTCCTGGCCACCCAGCCCGGCCTGCGCCGCCGCCCGCCCTGGGGTTTCGACACCGACGCCTGCCGGCGCCAGCTGCTGAAGTTCTTCAAGCTGCACGACCTCAGCGGTTTCGGCCTGGAAGACAAGGCCCTGCCCACCGCCGCCGCCGGCGCCCTGCTCGCCTACGTGGAAGAAACCCAGAAGCAGCAGCTGCCGCACCTGACCGCCATCGCCTTCGAATCGGCCGGCGACGGCATCGCGCTCAATGCGGCGACACGCCGGCACCTGGAACTCGACAGCCGCACCGACGGCCGCAGCGAACACACCCTACTGGGCGTGCTCGACACCAGCGTCAGCCCGATGGGCGGACGCCTGCTGCGGCGCTGGCTCAACCGCCCCCTGCGCGATCGCGGCGTGCTTGGCCAGCGCCACCACGCCGTCGCCACCTTCATCGATTCCGGCGCCCACGACAGCCTGCGCGAAACCTTCCGCGGCCTGGGCGACATCGAACGCATCCTGTCGCGCGTGGCCCTGCGCTCGGCGCGCCCGCGCGACCTGTCCACCCTGCGCGACGGCCTGGCCCTGCTGCCCGGCGTGCGCGCCGTGCTGGCACCGCTCGATTCCCCGCGCCTGGACGCCCTGGCCGCGTCGCTGGGCGAACACGAGACCACCGCCGACCTGCTGGCCCGCGCCATCGTGCCGCAGCCCCCGGTGCTGATGCGCGACGGCGGCGTGTTCGCCGAAGGTTTCGACGCCGAACTCGACGAACTGCGCACGCTGTCCACCACCGCCGACCAGTTCCTGGTCGACCTGGAGGCCCGCGAGCGCGCCGCCACCGGCATCGCCACGCTCAAGGTCGGCTACAACCGCGTGCACGGTTATTTCATCGAGATCAGCAAGGGCCAGTCGGTGAAGGCGCCCACGCACTACACGCGCCGGCAAACCCTCACCGGCGCCGAGCGCTACATCACCGAAGAACTCAAGACTTTCGAAGACAAGGTGCTCAGCGCCCGCGAACGGTCGCTGACCCGCGAAAAGGCGCTTTACGAAGACCTCCTGGAAACGCTGAACCAGTCGCTTGAGCCGCTCAAGCGCTGCGCCGCGGCGCTGAGTGAACTCGACGTGCTGGCGGCGTTCGCCGAACGCGCCCAGGCCCTGGACTGGTCACGCCCCGAACTGACCGAGGCGCCGGGCCTGTGCATCGAACGCGGCCGGCACCCGGTGGTCGAAGCGGTGCGCGACGAGCCCTTCGAACCCAACGACCTGGTGCTCGACGAGGACCGCCGCATGCTGGTGATCACCGGCCCGAACATGGGCGGCAAGAGCACCTACATGCGCCAGAACGCGCTGATCGTGCTACTGGCGCACATCGGCAGCTTCGTGCCGGCGACGCGCGCGGTCATCGGACCGGTCGACCGCGTGCTGACGCGCATCGGCGCCGGCGACGACCTCGCGCGCGGCCAGTCCACCTTCATGGTGGAAATGGCCGAAACCAGCTACATCCTGCACCACGCCACCGCGCAGTCGCTGGTGCTGATGGACGAAATCGGCCGCGGCACCTCGACCTACGACGGCCTGGCCCTGGCCGAAGCCTGCGCGCGCCACCTGGCGCAGGCCAACCGCGCCTACACCCTGTTCGCCACCCACTATTTCGAACTCACGGCCCTGGCCGAACCGGGCAGCGGCATCGCCAACGTGCACCTGGACGCCATCGAACACGGCGACCGGCTGGTGTTCATGCACGCGGTGAAGGACGGCCCGGCCAACCGCAGCTTCGGCCTGCAGGTGGCGGCGCTGGCCGGCCTGCCACGCAGCGTGGTCGAACAGGCGCGGCGTACCCTCGCCAGCCTGGAACAGCGTGGCGCCCCGCACGCAGTGGCGGAAATGAGTCCGGCGGCGCTCGACGCGCCGCAGCAGTTCGGGCTGTTCGCGCCGCAACCATCCCCGGCACTCGAGGCGCTGGACGCCATCGACCCGGACGAGCTGACCCCCAAGCAGGCGCTCGAGGCGCTCTACCGGCTCAGGCAACTGCGCTGAGGCGCGCCCCTTCGAGGGCCTGGGCGAGGTCGGCCCAGAGGTCGTCGACCTGTTCAATGCCCAGCGACAGCCGCAGCAGTCCCGGGCCGATGCCGCTGGCCAGTCGCGCCTGCGCATCCACCACGCGGTGGGTCAGCCCGGCCGGGTGCTGGATCAGCGTGTCCACCGAACCCAGGCTCACGGCCGGCGTCATCAGCCGCACGCGCGACATGACCGAAGCCGCGGCTTCGTGGCCACCGTGCAGGTCGAAGGCCATCAGCGCGCCGGGACCGGCCATCTGCGTGCCCACCAGGTGCGCATTGCGCACCGTGCCCAGGCCCGGGAAGAACACCCGTGCCACGGCCGGGTGTTCCGCGAGTCGTTCGGCCATGACGATGGCATTGGCCTGCGCGCGTTCGACCCGGATGGCCAGGGTCGGCAGGCCGCGGTGCAGCAGGTAGGCGCCCAACGGATGCAGCAGCGCGCCGGTGGCCGCGCGCACGGTGCGCAGCGGCCGGGCACGGTCTTCGCTGCAGCAGACCACGCCGGCGATGACGTCGCCGTGGCCGCCCAGGAACTTGGTGGCGCTGTGCATCACGTAGGTGGCGCCCAGCGACGCGGGCTGCTGCAGCACCGGCGTGGCGAAAGTGGAATCCACCAGCACCGGCACGTCGCCGGCGGCGGCCACCACGGCGCGGATGTCCACCAGGTCCAGCGTGGGGTTGGCCGGGGTTTCGATGATCACCAGGGCGGTGTCGGGACGGCGGCGCGCGGCGATTTCGGCGGCGTCCACGAACTCCGCCTCCAGCCCGCACAGGCCCGAGGCCAGCAGGTGGTCGGAGGTGCCGTACAGCGGCCGCACCACCAGCACGTGGCCGCCGCGCGAACGCGCGTCCAGCAGCACCGCCGTCAGCGCAGCCATGCCCGAGCCGTAGGCGACGCAGGCCTCGGTGCCCTCGAGCCGGGCCAGCGCGTTTTCGACCCGGCCCACGGTCGGGTTGTGCAGGCGCGCGTAGATGGGGTTGGCGGCGCTGGCGGCACCGCCGACCAGGGCGTCGAAACTTTCGGTACCCGCGTCCAGGTCGGCCACCGGATAGGTGGTGGACAGGTCGATCGGCGGCGCGTGCACGCCCAGGCGGGCGAAGTCTTCGCGGCCGGCGTGCACGGCGAGGGTGTCGAAATGCGTCATGGCGGGCTCCGGGGACGGCAGGCGGCCACTATGGCTTAGACTTGCGACTGGTTCGGCCTGGCCGAACACTATTTCCGAATCGGGGGCCAAACATGCATCTGGACCGAACAGACTTCGCCCTGCTGCGACTTCTACGGAAGAATGCGCGGCTGCCGAACAAGGAACTGGCCGCCCGGGTCGGCATTGCCCCGTCCACCGCGCTCGAACGCGTGCGGCGGCTGCGCGAAGCCGGGGTGCTGCAGGGTTTCCATGCCGAGATCGCGCCCGCCGCGGTCGGCATCGGCCTGCAGGCCATGGTCGCCGTGCGCCTGGCAAGGCACTCGCGGCCGCAGGTGGAAGCCTTCCATGCCCACCTGCTGGCCCTGCCCGAGGTGCTGAGCCTGTACCACGTGGCCGGCGCCGATGACTTCCTGGTGCACGTGGGCGTGCGCGACAGCGACCACCTGCGCGACTTCGCCATGGCGGCGCTGACCAGCCGCGAGGAGGTGGCGCACATCGAGACGCACCTGATCTTCGCCTTCAAGCGCAGCACCGACCTGCCCGTTTACCTGGACGGCGACGAAGCCTGAGCTACAGCGAGTCCAGGTCGCCCAGGGCCTGGATGAGCCGGCGCGCGCGCTTGTCGGGTTTGCCCGCCGGCGGCCGGTAGCCGGCGACGGCGGCGCGGCGTTCGGCGGCAGCCCGCAGTCGCGCCTCGCGTGCGCTTTCGTCTTCGGCGTAAAGCGCCTGGGCCACGCTGGCCGACCCGCGACGTGCGCTGAGGCCAAGCACCTGGAACTCGAAGACGTCCTCGCCCCGCCGGACCTGCATGGTTTCGCCCACGCGCACGCTGCGCGCGGCCTTGGCGCCCTGCCCGGCCACCTGCACCTTGCCGCCCTCGATGGCCTGTTTGGCCAGGGCACGGGTCTTGAAGAAGCGGGCCGCCCACAGCCAGACATCAAGCCGGACGGTCGCGCCCGCGTCGGCAGGCGGAGATTGGTTTGCCATGCGCCATGCTACGTCCGGGCGCGGCCCGGGCTCAACGTGCCCGGGCCGACAGCGCGGCTTCGATGGCGCGGGCGAGATCGAGCGAACGCGGTGCGGCCAGGCCACCGTAGCGGTCGTCCAGCGCCACCAGCGCGTCGCGCGCGGCGATCACTTCGCCGGCATCGAGCCGGGCCTGTACGCCGTCCAGTGCGCGCGCCACGGCGGCGTCGAGGTCGCGCTCGCAGGTTTCGATGTCGGGGCTGGCCTGCGCCGGGGCTTCCAACCGGTCGAGCGCCTTGGCGAAGCCGCGGGCATCGGGCACCCAGTGGTCCAGCCGCGCCGGACCGAAGCTGCGCACGCCGGCGAAACACAGGGCCTGGAAGCGTTCGCGCGCCAGGGCGTCGTTGCGACGGTTCGGCATGTCCTGGCCGCCGGACACCAGCACGAAGCGGCCCTGCCGCCGCGCCTGGTCGAACAGCTCGCGCGCGGGCGGCGGCATCAGGTTTTCCCCCACCAGCACGCTGCCGGCGAACTGCAGGCTGCCCTGGAAAACATCGGGCCAGGCCAGTGCCACGCGTTGGGCCAGGCGCGCACCGCCCGAGAACCCGCCGACATACCGGCGCCCGGGGTCGAGGCGGTAGGTGGACGCGGCAAATGCCTCGGCGTGCAGCACCGCCGGGATGCGCCGGCCGAACACGTCGGCGTCGTTGCCGGCGCCGCGTGGCATCACCAGCAGCAGGCCGCGCTGCTCCAGCACCCGCTTCCAGTCCGAGGGGATGGCGAACTCGTCCATCGGCGGCACGAACACCAGCAGGCCATAACCCGCCTCGGGCTGGCGCCTTGGCACGTAAAGATCGACGGAAAAATCACCCGGCGCAAACGGTTCCGCGGCAAGTTTCCTGCCCTCGGCGGCCAGGAAACGCGTCACGTCGCGACCCGACAGCGGGCTGAGCAAACGACGCGCGAACTCGCCGCCGTCGACGCGCTCTGACGGGCGCTCCACCGGTTGCGCTTCCAGCATTCCGGTGGCGGGCACCTGCGCCCACGCGGGAAAGACCGCGCAGGCGATCAGCAGGGCTGCGACCAGGCCAGGCAAACGAGAGCGGGCGCGACAGGTCACGGTTGGATTTTCCCGGGCGGCGGCCATGCCCTGATCCTGCTACCGGGTCGTCGCCCAGGCAAGTGCGGGCAACGCCGGCGCCACCAATGCAAACGGCCGCCCAAGGGCGGCCGTTCGCTTGCAGCATGCAGCGCGGATCAGCTGTTCGAACGCGCGGCCAGGTCTTCCTTGATGCGCGCCTTCTTGCCCTGCAGACCACGCAGGTAATACAGCTTGCTCTGGCGGACCTTGCCGTGACGCTTGACGGTCACCGAGTCGATGATCGCGCTGTGGGTCTGGAACACGCGCTCGACGCCGAAGCCGTGCGAGATCTTGCGCACGGTGAAGGCGGAGTTCAGGCCGGCGTTCTTGATGGCGATGACAACGCCTTCGTAGGCCTGCACGCGCTCGCGGTTGCCTTCCTTGACCTTGACGTTGACGACGATGGTGTCGCCCTGGGAGAACTTCGGCATTTCCCGGGTGGCCTGTTCGGCCTCGAACTGCTGCAGCAGCTTGTGGATGCTCATGATGTATACGCCTGTGATGTTTGTTTTGAGTGCGCGCCAGAGGCCCGGGAACCGTGCGTGGCTATCGTGGATCTGGTCGGTGAGCTGACCGTGTAGCCGCGCAGTATACCCGCGCAAGCCCTTGAAAGGGAAGCGGTTCAGGCCCCCGGCGGGTGGCCGGCCCGCCACTGGGCGATGAAGTCCGCCAGCAGGGTCCGGTCGGCGGCGTCCAGCCGTGCCCGGGCCAGCAGGTCCGGGCGTCGCAGCCAGGTCCGGCCCAGGCTCTGCTGGCGGCGCCAGCGGGCGATGGCGGCATGGTCCCCGGAAAGCAGCACCGCCGGCACGCCCTCGGTGCCCGAGGCTTCCGAACGAGTGTAGTGCGGGCAGTCGAGCAGGCCGTCCTCGAAGCTGTCCTGGATGGCCGAGTCGGCGTGGTTCAGGGCGCCTTCCTGCAGCCGGCCGACGGCGTCCACCAGCACCGCCGCGGCCAGTTCGCCGCCGGACAGTACGTAGTCGCCGATCGACAGCTCCTCGTCGACCTGGTCCTGGATGAAGCGCTCGTCGAGACCCTCGTAGCGGCCGCACAGCAGCACCAGGCGTGGCAGTGCGGCCAGCTCGCGGACCTTGGCCTGGGTCAGGCGCGGCCCCTGGGGACTGAGGTAGATCACCCGGGCCGGCGCCGGGTCGGCGGCCCTGGCCGCGGCCAGGCAGGCCGCAAGCGGCTCGGCCAGCATCAGCATGCCGGGGCCACCACCGAAGGGGCGCTGGTCGACGCGGCGGTAGTTGTCCGTGGCGTAATCGCGCGGGTTCCAGGCCTGGACGGCCAGCAGGCCCCTTTCCTGGGCACGGCCGACCACGCCCAGCGCGGCGCTGTCGCGGATGAACTCGGGGAACAGGCTGACGACGTCGATGCGCATGGGCGGCACCGGGCTCAGAAGTCCGGGTCCCAGTCGACCACGATGCGGCCGGCTTCGAAATCGACCGACACGATGTACTGGCCGGTGACGAAGGGCAGCAAACGCTTGCGGTCGCCTTCGACCACCATCACGTCGTTGGCGCCCGTTTCGAACAGGTGCGAGACCTTGCCCAGGGACACGCCTTCGGTGGTTTCCACGGCCAGCCCTTCCAGGTCGGCCCAATAATATTCACCGGGGGCCGGGGGCGGCAGGCGGTCGCGGGGCACCCAGATTTCGGTGCCGGCCAGGGCTTCGGCCTGTTCACGCGTTTCCACGTCGGGGAAACGGGCGATTACGGTCTTGGTGGTGTCCCGGCCGTGCACGCCCGTGATCTCGCGTTCGGTTTCGCCGGAACGCAGGATCCAGGGTTGGTAGCGGAACAGGGCATCGCGGGGCTCGGTCCAGGAGAAAAGCTTTATCTCGCCCCGGACGCCAAAGGCGCCGGCGACCCTGCCCAGCAGGATGCGGCGCCCGTTGGTCATCAGATCAGGCCTCGCGCGGGGCGAGGCCGGGGCCTCAGGCCGCGGCCTTGGCCGTGGAGACTTCCTTCACCAGCGCACTGACCTTCTCGGTCAGCTGGGCGCCGTGGGAAACCCAATGCTCGACGCGCTCGGTGTTGAGCTCGACGCGCTTTTCGTTGCCCTGGGCGACCGGGTTGTAGAAACCCAGGCGCTCGATCGAGCGGCCGTCGCGCTTGTTGCGCGAGTCGGTGACGATGATGTGGTAGAAGGGGCGCTTCTTGGCGCCGCCGCGGGTCAGACGGATCTTGACCATGAGAATTAGCTCTGCAGTTCTGGGACGGTGGTCCAGACCGCAAGGCGGCCCGGGGAATCGCGGATTATAGCGGGATTTTGCCGGAGTTGGGAAGGCTGGCGGCTCAGCGGCCCGGGAAACGACCCGGGAGCCCCCCGCCCATCATGCCCTTCATGCCCCGCATCAGGCCCTTCATGCCGCCCTGGGACAGTTTGGACATCATTTTTTCCATCTGCTGGTACTGCTTGAGGACCTTGTTCACCTCGGCCGGACTGGTGCCCGAGCCCCGGGCCACCCGGGCCCGGCGGGAGCCGTTCAGGAGGCCGGGATTGCGGCGCTCCTTCTTGGTCATCGAATTGATGATGGCGACCATGCGCGGCACTTCCTTGCCGGTGACCTGGGCCTTCACGTGCTCGGGCATCTGGCCCATGCCGGGCAGCTTGTCCATCAGGCCCGACAGGCCGCCCATGTTCTGCATCTGCTCGAGCTGGTCGCGCATGTCGTTGAGGTCGAACTTCTTGCCCTTGGCGACCTTCTCGGCCAGCTTCTGGGCCTTGTCCTTGTCGACCTTCTGCTCGACTTCCTCGACCAGGCTGAGCACGTCGCCCATGTCCAGGATGCGGCTGGCGGCACGGTCGGGATGGAACACGTCCAGGCCGTCGGGTTTTTCGCCGACGCCGACGAACTTGATCGGCTTGCCGGTGATGTAGCGCACGCTCAGCGCGGCGCCGCCGCGGGCGTCGCCGTCGGTCTTGGTCAGCACCACGCCGGTCAGCGGCAGCGCTTCGGCGAAGGCCTTGGCGGTGTTGGCGGCATCCTGGCCGGTCATGGCATCGACCACGAACAGGGTTTCGACCGGATTGACCGCGGCGTGCAGGGCCTGGATCTCGGCCATCATGGCCTCGTCGATCGTGGTGCGGCCGGCGGTGTCCACCAGCAGCACGTCGACGAAGCTCTTGCGCGCGGCGTCGATGGCGGCGCGAACGATGGCATCGGGCTTCTGGTCGGCGCTGGACGGGAAGAACAGCACGTCCACCTGTTTGGCCAGGGTTTCGAGCTGGGCGATCGCGGCCGGGCGGTAGACGTCGGCCGACACCACCATCACCTTCTTCTTCTTGCGCTCCTTCAGGTGCTTGGCGAGCTTGCCGACCGTAGTGGTCTTGCCCGCGCCCTGCAGGCCAGCCATCAGGATGACCGCCGGCGCCGGCACGTTGAGGTTGAGCTCGCTGGCCGAGGAACCCATCACCGCGGCCATCTCGTCGCGCACGACCTTGATCAGGGCCTGGCCGGGCGTGAGGCTGGTCAGCACTTCCTGGCCGACCGCGCGCACCTTGATGCGTTCGATCAGGGCCGACACCACCGGCAGGGCGACGTCGGCCTCGAGCAGCGCGATGCGAACCTCGCGGGTGGCTTCGCGGATGTTCTCCTCGGTCAGGCGGCCGCGGCCGCGCAGTTTCTGGAGGGTGCCGGACAGGCGCTGGGTCAGCGACTCGAACATGGGCCAGGGGTCTTCACTTGTGGGGCGCGAAGTATAACGCGCGGCACCGGACGCCCCCGGCCAGTCGAGAATGGTTCTCGGCTGGCCCGCCGCTGTGCCAAACTCGACCGATGCCCACCCTCGTCCTAGCCCTGCTCGCGACCCTCCTGTACGCCTTCGCCAGCCAGCAGCTGGCCGGGCATGCGCAGGCCTCGCATCCGGCGCCCCGCCGCTGGCTGTGGCTGGCACTGCCGGCGGTGGTGCTGCACGCGGCGCTGCACGGCTGGGCCTGGCAGCAGATGGGCGCGGCCGACCTGCACTTCTTCCCGGCGCTGTCGCTGGTGGGCCTGGGCATGGCCGCGCTGACCACGGTGCTCGGCCCGGCACAGCGCATCGAAGCCCTGGGCATCATCGTTTTCCCGCTGGCGGCGTTGGTGCTGCTGGCTTATGCCCTGCTGGGCGGCAGCGTCGCCCGCGTCGACCTGGACTGGCGCCTGCAGCTGCACGCCCTGATGGCCCTTCTGGCCTACGCCACCCTGGCGGTGGCCACGCTGCTGGCGCTGATGCTGTGGTTCCAGGACCACGCCCTGCGCCAGCGCCACCTGGGCGGCTGGATGCGCCTGCTGCCGCCGCTGACGCAGATGGAAACCCTGCTCTTCCGCAGCCTGGCGGCAGGATTCGTGCTGCTCAGCCTGACCCTGCTGACCGGCGTCCTTTTTGTTGATGACCTGTTCGCCCAGGACCTGGGCCACAAGACCCTGCTTTCGATCCTGTCCTGGATCGTGCTGGTGGTGCTGCTGTTCGGCCGCTGGCGCTGGGGCTGGCGTGGCCCGCGCGCGGCCAAGCTGACGCTGTTCGCCATGGTCCTGTTGCTGCTGGCCTTCTTCGGCAGCAAGTTCGTCTACGAACTGGTGCTGCAGCGCCCCTGAGGGCCAGGGATTACCTGGCCGGCGGGCGGTTGACGATCGGCGGATCCAGGCTGATGTAGTAGTGGTCGTGTTCGAGCAACTCGACGGCGGGTTTGTAGTTGTACGTGTTGCTGTCGTCGTCCTTGTCGCGGATGACCATCTGGTTTGGGTTGCCGGGCACGGTTTCGACCGAGAACTCCCCGAGCGTGCCGCCGCCTTCAGGCGGATGCAGGGTGACGCCCTGCCCGTACTGGGTCGCCCAGGCCACGGGCGTGGTGATGTTGTCCGGACTGACCCCGGAAGGCGTGACCAGGGTGAGGTAGATGTCCACGTTGTTGTTGTAGACGCTGGAGTCGAAGCTGGCGGCCCGATCGAGGTTGATGGCGCCGTTGCTGTCCACCACCGTCCCCATGTCCGGCGTGGAACCGGTTTGGCGATATGTCGCGTCGCCCCCGTAGCTATCGTCGGGGTTGTGGGTGCAGTTGAAGGTGACTTCGATATCGAGCCTGCGGTTGACCGTCATGGTGGAAGGGTCCTTTGGCGAAGTGATGCCCCGGTGCAGCGGATGCAGGCAATCAGGTGGGGCGGAGCCGGACGCAGGCCTGCAATCCAAGCTCAACGCGGCGCAGACCCGGTACCGGCCAGGCCGCCCCCCTACTGTGCGGCCGCCTCCAGCGCTTCGGAGAGCCGTTCGACGGCGATGACTTCCATGTCCTTGTAGGCGCCCTTCTTCGGCGCGTTGGCCTTGGGCACGATGGCGCGCCTGAAACCGTGGGTGGCGGCTTCCTTCAGGCGTTCTTCGCCGTTTGGAACGGGGCGGATTTCGCCGCTGAGCCCCACCTCGCCGAAGGCGATGGTTTTTTCGGCCAGCGGCCGGTCGCGCAGCGAGCTGAGCACGGCCAGCAGCACCGGCAGGTCGGCCGCGGTTTCCTGCACGCGGATGCCGCCGACGACGTTGACGAACACGTCCTGGTCACCGGTCACCACGCCGCCGTGGCGGTGCAGCACCGCCAGCAGCATCGCCAGCCGGTTCTGTTCCAGGCCCAGGGCGACGCGGCGCGGATTCGAGAGCGGCGACGCATCGACCAGCGCCTGCACCTCCACCAGCAGCGGCCGCGTGCCCTCGCGCGTCACCATGACCGCGCTGCCCGGCTGCGCCGTGCTTGAACCCGACAGGAAGATCGCCGAAGGATTCGGCACTTCGCGCAGGCCCTTGTCACCCATCGCGAACACGCCGAGCTCGTTGACCGCGCCGAAGCGGTTCTTGAACGCACGCAGCACCCGGAAGCGGCTGCCCGCCTCGCCTTCGAAATACAGCACCGCGTCGACCATGTGTTCGAGCACGCGCGGGCCGGCGATGCCGCCTTCCTTGGTGACGTGGCCGACCAGGAAGACGGACGTGCCGGTTTCCTTGGCGAAACGCACCAGCTTGGCGGCGCTTTCGCGCACCTGGCTGACCGATCCCGGTGCGGCCGTGAGCAGTTCGCTCCACAGCGTCTGGATGGAGTCGGCCACCAGCAGGCGCGGCGAAGGTTTCGCCGACGTCGCCTGGGCCAGGATTTTCTCCACGCAGGTTTCCGCCAGCGCGTGCAGGTTGTCGAGCGGCAGGCCCAGGCGCTGGGCGCGGCCGGCGACCTGGGCCAGGCTTTCTTCGCCGGTGACGTACAGGGCCGGCAGCCGCGCCGACATCAGTGCCAGCGCCTGCAGCAGCAGGGTGGACTTGCCGATGCCGGGGTCGCCGCCGACCAGCACCACCGAGCCTTCGACCATGCCGCCGCCGAGCACGCGGTCGAGCTCGCCGATGGTGGTGGACACGCGCACCTCGGCGTCCTGGCTGACGTCGCGCAGGGCGGTGACGCCGGCGGCTTCGGGGCGCCCGGCCCAGCCGCCGTGGCGGACCGCCGCCGGCGCCGCGGCCTTGGCGCTGCTGGCCGGCTCGACCACGAAGCTGGTGAGCGTGTTCCAGGCGCCGCAGTCGCCGCACTGGCCCTGCCACTGGGTGGTGGAGGAGCCGCATTCGCTGCAGACGTAGGCGGTCTTGGCTTTGGCCATGGGGTCGGGGCTCGCTTGGGGAACTTGGCGGGAAACAAAGGGTAGCCGGGCCACGTCTCAGGCCGTGAGCCTGCCCGGGGGCAGGCTGCCCCCACGCCCGGCGACGGGGGACTGGCCGGACACAGGAATACCACATATATTTGTGCCATGGATACCCTCACCGACCGCCAGCAGGCCATCCTCGACTTCGTCACCGCCCAGGTCGCGCGCGAGGGCCGGCCGCCCACCCTGGCCGAAATCGCCCGCCACTTCGGCTTCCGGCAGGCGCGGTCGGCGCAGGCCCACCTGCAGGCACTCGAGGCCAAGGGCGCGCTCACCCTGCTGCCGGGCCAGGCCCGCGGCATCCGCCTGGCCACGCTGCCGGCGCCGGTGCATTCGCTGTCGCTGCCGGTGCTGGGCAAGGTGGCGGCCGGCGAACCCATCGGCGACCCGGACTTCGAAGGCCACCTGCTGCTCGACCGCGCACTGTTCTTCCCGCGGCCCGATTACCTGCTGCGGGTGAAGGGCGACTCGATGCGCGACGACGGCATCTTCGACGGTGACCTGATCGCCGTGCACCGCACGCCCGACGCCGGCGACAACCAGATCGTGGTCGCACGCCTGGACGGCGAACTCACGGTCAAGCGCCTGCGCCGCCGCAAGGACCGCATCACCCTGCTGCCGCGCAACCCCGACCACGCCCCCATCGAGGTGCCCTCCGGCGCCGTGTTCGCCATCGAAGGCGTGTACTGCGGCCTGGTGCGCCGGGGCTGACATGGGCGCCGTGCTTTCCCTCGACACCCTGCTGGCCCAGCGCCGGCTCTGGCGCGGCCAGCCGCGTGGCCAGGCGCAGGCCACGCGCGAACCCACCGGCCACGCTGCGCTCGACGCCGCCCTGCCCGCCGGCGGCTGGCCCGAGGCCGCGCTCACCGAACTGCTGCTGCCGGCCGACGGCATCGGCGAACTCTCGCTGCTGCTGCCCACCCTGGCCCGGCTCAGCCGCGCCGGCCGCGACATCGCCTGGGTGGACCCGCCCTACCGGCCCTACGCGCCGGCGCTGGCCCGCGCCGGCATCGATCTCGCGCGCCTGCACATCGTCGACACCGGCGGCCGGCAGTCGGCCTGGGCGCTGGAACAATGCCTGCGCAGCCAGGCCTGCGGCGCCGTGCTGGGCTGGCCCCAGCGCGCCGACGACAAAACCCTGCGCCGGCTGCAGGTGGCGGCGGAAGCCGGCCAGGCCCTGGGCTTCCTGTTCCGGCCGCTGGCGGCGGCGCGCAATCCTTCGCCGGCGGCGCTGCGGCTGCAGTTCGAAAGTGGCGGGCTGCGCATACTCAAATGCCGCGGCAGCCATCCCCCTGCGTTGCCGGTGCCCTACGCACCGGCCCTTCGGCACTGATGCCGGCACGCCGTGCTCTGGGCCGCCATCCATTTGCCGCGACGGGCGCTCGACGCCGCGCTCCGGCGCCAGCCTGACCCCAGCGCCCCGCTGGCCCTGGCCGACGGGCCGCCGCAGCGGCGGATGGTGGTGCAGGCCAATGCGTCCGCGCTGGCCGCCGGCGTGCGCACCGGGCAGCCGCTGGCGGCGGCAATGGCGCTATGCCCCACCCTCGCTGCCGTGTCCTTCGACGCGGGCGAAGCCAGCCGTTTGCTCGACCTGGCCTGCGCCTGGGCCTACCGCTATTCCGGCCAGGTCTGCCGCGACGGTGCCGACACGCTATGGCTCGAGGTCGGCGGCAGCCTGGGCCTGTTCGGGCCCTGGCCACGTTTTGAACGCCTGCTGCGCGATGACCTGCGCGAACTGGGACTGGCGCATACGCTGGCGGTGGCGCCGACGCCGCTGGGCGCGCTGTGCCTGGCGAAGCAGCAGGACGGCCTGGTGGTGCGCGACGGCGTCCAGCTGCGCCGCGCCCTGGGCGTCCTGCCGGTGGCGCTGGCGCCGTTCGATCAACGCACGCACGCCGCCCTGGCCAGCCTGGGCCTGCGCCGCCTGCGGCAGTTGTTCGCGCTGCCGCGGCCGGGCCTGCGCCGGCGCTTTGGCGTCGGCCTGCTCGACACCCTCGACCGGCTCACCGGCGACGCGCCCGACCCGCGGCCGTGTTACCAGCCGCCGGACATCTTCGAGGCGCGCTTCGAGTTCGACGACGAAATCCGCTACCACACCGGCCTGCTGTTCCCGCTGAAACGCTTGCTCGGCGACCTGTGCGCTTTCCTGGTTGGCCGCGACGGCGGCGTGCAGCAGTTCGAGCTGGTGTACGAACACGACCTGCGTCCGCCCAGCGCGCACGTGGTCGGCGCGGTCGCGGCCGAACGCGATCCGGCGCGCTTGTTCGATCTGGCGAAACTGGTGATCGAACGTGAACCGATCCCGGCACCGGTGCGCGCCTTCGGCATCCGCGCCACCGACCTGCCGCCCTTCGTGCCGGCCGGGCGCGACCTGTTCGAGGCCCGGCCCGCCGGCGCGATGGACTGGCCGGCCCTGCAGGCGCGGCTGCAGGCCCGCCTGGGCAACGACGCCGTGCACCAGTGGGCGCCGCACGCCGACCCGCGCCCCGAACACGCCCAGCGCCGGGTGCGCGAACTGCGCGGTCGTTACCTTTTGCCACCCGCCCTGCCCCGCCCGACCTGGCTGCTTGAACGTCCCATCCCGCTGCGCGGCGCGGCGCCACGTTTGCTGGCCGGGCCCGAGCGCATCGAATCGGGCTGGTGGGACGGCGACGACCTGCGCCGCGATTATTACGTCGCGCTCACCGCCGAAGGCCAGCGCGCCTGGATCTTCTGCGCCGCCGGCGAACGTGGGCCCTTCATGCTGCACGGCTGGTTCGCGTGAGCACGCCCGGCTACGCCGAACTGCACTGCCTGTCGCCTTTCAGCTTCGGCCGCGGGGCATCGGGCGCGCGCGACCTATTCGAACGCGCCAGGCAGCAGGGCTACGCCGCGCTGGCGATCACCGACGAATGCACCCTGGCCGGCATCGTGCGCGCCTGGGAAGCATCCAAAGCCACCGGCGTGCCGCTGATCACCGGCAGCGAGCTGCGCCTGGACGATGGCCCACGCTGCGTGTTGCTGGTGGAGGATGAGGCCGGCTACCGGCGCCTGTGCGAACTGGTCACCACCGGCCGCCGGCGCAGCGCCAAGGGCGAATACCGGCTGCACCGCCACGACCTTCAGGCCGACAACACCGGCCTGCTGGCGCTGTGGCTGCCCGGTGCCGAACCGGACCCGGACGAAGGTGCATGGCTGCACGGCTGTTTCCCTGGCCGCTGCTGGCTCGCGGTGGAACTGCACCGCGGCCCCGACGACGACGCCCGGCTGGCAAGGTTGCGGGCGCTGGCCACCATGCTGGGCCTGCCGGCGGTGGCCAGCGGCGACGTGCACATGCACGTGCGCGGCCGGCGCGCGCTGCAGGACGTGCTGACCGCCACCCGCCACCACCTCACCGTGGCCGACGCCGGCGCGCATCTTTTCCCCAACGGCGAGCGCCACCTGCGCACGCGCCGGGCGCTGGCGGCCATCTACCCACCGGACCTGCTCGAGGAAACCCGTCGCATCGCCGCGCGCTGCCGCTTCGACCTGGGCACGCTGCAATACCGCTACCCGCGCGAACTGGTGCCCGAGGGCCATACGCCGTCGAGCTGGCTGCGCGAACTCACGACCGAAGGCATGGCGCGGCGCTGGCCCGACGGCACGCCGGAAAAAGTGCGCGCGCAGATCGAGCAGGAGCTGCTGCTGGTTGCCGAACTGCAGTACGAAGCGTTTTTCCTGACCGTGCACGACATCGTGGTGTTCGCACGAAGCCAGGGCATCCTGTGCCAGGGCCGCGGCTCGGCGGCGAACTCGGCGGTGTGTTTCGCGCTGGGCATCACCGAGGTGGACCCGGCGCGCATGAACCTGCTGTTCGGGCGTTTCCTGTCGAAGGAGCGCAACGAACCGCCCGACATCGACGTCGATTTCGAACACGAACGACGCGAGGAAGTCATCCAATACGTGTTCCGCAAGTACGGCCGCGACCGCGCCGCACTGGCGGCCACCGTCATCTGCTATCGCGGCAAGAGCGCCGTGCGCGACGTCGCCCGGGCCCTGGGCCTGCCGCCGGACCAGGTGGACCAGCTGAGCCGCTGTTTCGCCTGGTGGGACGGTGAATCGCCGATCGAGGAGCGCCTGCACGAACGTGGCTTCGACGCCGGCTCGCCGGTCATGCGGCGGGTGCTGGCGCTCACACGCCAGCTGCTCGACACGCCCCGGCACCTCAGCCAGCACGTCGGCGGCTTCGTCATCTCCGGCCAGCCGCTGCACCACCTGGTGCCGGTGCAGAACGCCGCCATGCCCGAGCGAACGCTGATCGAATGGGACAAGGACGACCTCGAATCCCTGGGCCTGCTCAAGGTCGATTGCCTGGCGCTGGGCATGCTCACCGCGGTCAGCAAATGCCTGGCGCTGCTGCGCGAACACCGCGGCCGCGACCTCACGCCGGCGACCATTCCCGCCGAGGACCCGGCCACCTACGCGATGATCCGCCGGGCCGACACCGTCGGCGTCTTCCAGATCGAATCACGCGCGCAGATGGCCATGCTGCCGCGGCTCAAGCCGCGCACCTTCTACGACCTGGTGGTGCAGGTGGCCATCGTCCGGCCCGGGCCGATCCAGGGAAAGATGGTGCACCCTTACCTGCAGCGCCGGCAGGGCCTGGAGCCGGTGACCTACCCGTCGGCGGCGCTGGAGGAAGTATTCCGGCGCACCCTGGGCGTGCCGCTATTCCAGGAACAGGTGATGCAGGTGGCGATCGTCGCCGCCGGCTTTTCCGCCGGCGAAGCCGACGAACTGCGGCGCGGCATGGCCGCCTGGAAACGCCGCGGCGGGCTCGAACACTTCCGCGACCGCCTGTTCGCCGGCCTGGCGAAAAACGGCTACGACACCGACTTCGCCGAACGCATCTTCGAACAGATCCGCGGCTTCGGCAGCTACGGCTTCCCGGAATCACACGCCGCCAGCTTCGCGCTGATCACCTACGCCAGCTGCTGGCTCAAGTGCCACGAGCCGGCCGCCTTCACCTGCGCGCTGATGAACTCGCAGCCCTTGGGTTTTTATTCCAACAGCCAGCTGGTTCAGGACGTGCGCCGCGGTGGCGTCGTCGTGCGGCCGGTGGACGTGCGCCACAGCCACTGGGACAACGCGCTGGAAGCCTGGCCCGGCGATGCCGCCCGGCAGCCGGCCCTGCGCCTGGGCCTGCGCGAAATCGCCGGCCTGCCGCGCGCCGCCGGCGAGGCGCTGGTCGCCGCGCGCGCGGCCCGCCCCTTCGACGACGTCGCCGACCTGTGCCATCGCGCCAACCTGGACGAACGCGCCCGTGCCCTGCTGGCCGAGGCCGGTGCCCTGAAGGGGCTGGCCGGCCACCGGCACCGTGCACGCTGGGCCGTGGGCGGCGTCGAGGCGCAGCTGCCGCTGTTCGACGGTTCGCCGGCCGAAGACGCCGTCAGCCTGCCCGTGCCCAGCACCGGCGAGGACCTGCTGGCCGACTACGCCCGCCTGGGCCTGACGCTGGGCCCGCATCCGCTGTCGCTGCTGCGCCGCCAGCTGGCCAGCCGCCGCTACCGGCGTTCGCGTGAACTGCGCGAACTGCCGCACGGCAGCCGCGTGCGCGCCGCCGGCCTGGTGACCATGCGCCAACGCCCCGAAACCGCCAGCGGCACCACCTTCATCACCCTCGAGGACGAGGACGGCATGGTCAACGTGGTGGTCTGGCGCGACCTCGGCGAACGCCAGCGCCGCGTGCTCATCGAGTCCCGCCTGCTGGGCGTCGAAGGCCGCTGGGAAACCGTCGACGGCGTGCACCACCTCATCGCCAGCCGCCTGCACGACGAAAGCGCCCTGGCGCACCAGCTCAACGCAAGGTCGCGGGATTTCCGCTAGGACGGCGAGTAGATCACTCCGCGCCAACCGCGGGAGGGCCGGCAGCCCGGGACCGCCGGAACAAACAGACGCCCACTGCTGCCGCCAGCAGCAGCGCCGCATCCTGGGGCACGCCGAGGAGAAACGCGGCCCATGCGCCAACCAGGCACCAAAGCACCGGGGCGACGAGGGGCAGCCACGGGTAGGGAGGCACCAGGAACGCCAGCATGCCCACGGTGAAGATGGTCGTCGGGCAAGGCAGTCCAAACGTGGGAAACGCCGGGTAGCGGTGGCCGGCCAGGACCGACAAGGCCGGATAGACGAGAAGACCGAAAACGACCAGGGCCAATCCCGATAGACCCCAAACGTCCATCGCCAGCCTGAAACGAAGCTTTCGCCTGACGACCCCGAACCAAAGGAACACAAGGCCGCCCAGCGTTGAAAAAGTGGCAAACGCAAACGCCATGGGATTGATGGTCGTGAAGAACGCCAGGTGATAAACCAGGCCCAGCCACAACCAGAAGAGGCCAAGAATTGCGGCGACACCCTGGTTCGACCACCGGTTGGGCCGCGCAACAAGCCAGAGCGCCGCCAATGCCAACCCGGCGAGAATTACCTGCGCAGGCCATACCGCCTCGTTGTAGACGCGGAATACGGCAAAAAACTGATCAGCGTTGAATGGAAGCACGATCTGCCACCTCCCTGTCGTCGGGGCTTGAAAGCCAGCCTGCTGCGTCAGCCCGCATCGGCCAAGGGTTCGACAAGCGACGCGCCCTGGTTGCGGGGATTGCCCACGTCCGAGCCCACCGGGTGGATGCGCAGCGCGGTGACGACGGGCTGCAGGAGCGCTTCGGCCTCCGGCACCGGGGCCTGCAGCCAGGTCGACCATGCCTCGGGGGGCAGCACCTGCGGCTGCCTGTCATGCACGCGGCGCACGTCGCCCATGGCTTCCGTCGTGACCACCGTGTACGTGGCCACGGATTTTCCGTCGGCGTCGGTCCATCGCGACCACAGGCCGGCGAACATCATCGGGTTGGCGCCCTCGGCCGAGCGCAGGAAATACGGCTGCTTGCGCTTGCCTCCCTGGTCCACCCATTCGTACCAGCCGGTGACGGGCACCAGGCAGCGCTGGCCCCGGCGCCAGGCGTCGCGAAAGGCGGGTTTTTCGGCCAGGGTTTCGGCACGGGCATTGATCGTCGAGTAGGCGATCTTCGGGTCCTTCGCCCAGTGCGGCAGCAGGCCCCAGCGCATCGACTCCAGCCCCGGGCCACCACCACCGGCCACCACCACCGGGTTCACGAGGCTGGGCGCGATGTTGTAGTGGGCAAAACCGGCGAGCGGATTGACCACATGCTCGACGAAACCCGGCACCAGGTTGCCCGGGTTGAAGGGGCCGAACAGGGCGTAGCGTGCGCACATGGCCGCCAGTCTAACGCTGGCCGGCCCGGGCCGGCGCCCCGCCTCAGAGCACCGGCAGCAGGTAGCGCCAGCCCATCCAGGCGCCCATGGCCAGCATCATCAGGTTCTCGGTAAGCGACACGAAGCCCAGCGGCACCTGGCTGCCCCCGCCGACGCAGGCGCAGCGCAGTTCGCGCTTGTCCACGTACACCGCCTTGAACACCGACACCGCGCCGACGCCGCCGATGAACAGGGCCAGCGGCACCGACACCATGTGCAGCGTGCCCGCCAGCATCAGCAGCCCCGCCGCCAGTTCGGCGAACGGATAAAAATAGGCGTAGGGCACGAAGCGCCGCCCCAGCAGGTCGTAGTGGAGGAACATGCTCGAAAACTGTTCGACGTCCTGCAGCTTCAGCATGGCCAGCAGGCACATGCCGATGGCGATGAAACGTTCGGCCAGCGGCACCACCGCCAGGGCCGGCCATAGGCTGGCGGCGGCCAGCAGTGCCGCCACGGCGAAAACCGCCAGCACGGGCGTGTAACTGGTTTCATCGTCACTGCGCACTTTCAAGCCGAAATACTTGCGCAGGTCGTCGTAACCACCCACACGGCGTCCATCGATGAACGTCTGCGGCGTGGTCTCGACGCCGTGTTCTTCCTTGAATGCGTCGGTTTCAGCCCGGCTGGTCAACCAGCGGTCGTCGACTTCAAAGCCCTTGCGCCGCAACAGCCAGCGCGATTTCAGGCCATAGGGGCACACGTGGTCCGGCGTGACCATGCGGTGCAGCCGTGCGGATCGTTCGGTGTCCTGTGACATGGGGAACTCCGTCGGCGATCACGGCCCCCAGCTTAGTCCCCCCGGCGCGAGCGCAGCCGAACCTCGCCTGACCGGGGCGGGCCATGGCCACCAACCCGCCCCGGCCACCCAATCTATTCCTTGCCGTCACGCGGCACCTTGCCTTCTCCCTGCTCCTTGCCCGCCTGGCAGCTGGCCACGAGTTCTTCGCGCACGGACTTGACGCGCCAGCTGCCATTGACCCGCTCGTAGACGACTTCGCGAAAGACGTTTCCCTCGCAGGTCCAGAGCGCCATCGTCGAACCCTCCGGCGCCGTCCAGCCCGGCAGCGGATCCTCGCAGCCGGCTTCGCGGCAGTCCTTGGTCGGGACGCCGGAACCAACACGCAGTACTTCGCCGGCAAGCGACCCCTGCACGGTGTCGCAGCGCGCGTGGTCGAGCCTCAGGCCGAACTGGGTGGCACCGGCCGGGATTCGGTGGCCGGCGGCCTTGCGGAAGTGTCCGGCCGGATCCGCAGGCACGCGGTCCAGCGTGGCGTTGAGCCGGTCGCGGACCCAGCCGAAATCGGCGTCGGCCAGCGTGTAGTGCTTGGACACCGACATCGCCGAACAGACCTCCGCCGGCTTGGGCGCCAGCCGCACCGGCCGCTTGCCCACGCCCGCCGCGGGCGCTGCCAGCGCAAGGCCGCCGCAGGCAGCCAGCAGGCACCCGATTACCATCGTCTTGAGACTGCTCATGCTTCCTCCCTCGCCCGTCATTGGACGCGACTAGGGTGGCAAGGCAGTGCGATGGGCGCCGTAGGAATACCGCGCGACCCGGTTAAGGAAGCTGCGCCTCAGGCGCCCGCTTTCAGGAAACCCACCGTGGCCTGACCGGCGAACCCGCGCAGCCCGGCGAAGTCCGGCACGGCGCCCGGCTGGTCCCAGGTATCGGGCAGGAAGCCGGCGCCGGCGATGTCGTCCAGCGCCTGCGCCACGTCCAGCCCGCCGGCGCGCGACAGCGCCGGCGAGAGTTCGACCAGCAGCGCCCGGGCGCGGGCGAGCGCACCCTGCGCACCCTGCATCACCAGCGGTTCGTAACCTTCGACGTCCACCTTGATCGCCGCCAGGGGTGCCTGCGCCAGGCCAAGCCGGTCGAGCAGCACGTCGAGCGATTCCACCGGCACCCAGGTGCCACCCTGGCCGTGGTCGACGGCCAGTGAGTGCTTGCCCAGGTTCGAGCCCTTGTAGCGGTTGAGCAGGGCCAGGCCGCTGCCCTTGCCCGCGGCGCAGGCCACCGCGTCCACCCGCCGGGCCAGGGCATTGCGTTCCAGATTGGCTTGCAGCAAGCGGTGGTTGCCCACGTCCGGCTCGATGGCGACGACGCGCTCGACCTTCGCCAGCCGTGCCGACTGCAGCGTGAACCAGCCCAGGTTGGCACCGACGTCCACGAACACGCCGCCGGGGCCGGCGTTGATCGCGGCCAGCAGCCAGTCGGTGAGGCCGGGTTCGTAGCCATGGCGTCGCATGATGGTGCGGCCGACCACGTCGCGCGGGGAAACCAGGAAGCGCAGCCCCGTGGGCCTGTGCGTGGCCCACGCCGTCTTCACCCAGGGCATCAGCCGCAGCGCGGCGTGCTTGATTGAGCCCGGAAGGTCCAAGGCAGCGCGCATTGGCCTTCACCCGATCGCGTCGAAGATGGTGCCGGAAACAGGAGTCGAACCTGCGACCTACGCATTACGAATGCGCCGCTCTACCAACTGAGCTATTCCGGCGGAAGGCGCGAATTCTAGGCTTCGCGGGGCCCTGCGGTCAATTTCCAGGGCAGACCCGCCGCCAGTGACGCCGATCTATCCGCCCCCGGGCACCCGCGCCTCCCTGGCCAGGCTGCTTTGGCTTTATGCCCGCGGAACCGCCAGGCTCAGGCGATCCGCTCGACTGACACTTCGTGCGCCGCACTGCCGGTGGCTTCGAAGCGGCTGATGTTGAGGATGGTGGTGTCGGCGATCGCCGTGAGCGCTTCGATCGTGAAGAAGGCCTGGTGCCCGGTGACCAGGACATTGGGGAAAGTGAGCAAGCGTGCGAAGACATCATCGTGCAGCATTTGGTCGGACAGGTTCTCGAAGAACAAATCACCTTCTTCTTCGTACACATCCAGCCCAAGGTAGCCGATGGTGCCGGACTTGAGCCCGGCGATGACCGCCTTGGTGTCCACAACCGCGCCGCGACTGGTGTTGATCAGCATCACGCCCTTTTTCATTGCGGCGATGGCGGCGTCATCCACGAGGTGCCGGGTGCCGGGTGTGAGCGGACAGTGCAGGCTGATGATGTCGGAATCGGCGTAGAGCCGGGACAGCTCCACGTAGGCGCCACCCAGCGCGGTGAACGCCGGCGAAGGCTGCGGGTCGTTGCCCAGGAGCCGGCAGCCCATTCCCGCCAGGATGCGCGCGACCTCGATACCGATCGTGCCAATGCCGATGAGGCCTACGGTTCGTCCCCGCATGTCGAAGCCCATGAGGCCATCGAGTGCGAAGTTGCCGTCCCTCACCCGGGCGTAGGCGCGATGGATATGGCGGTTGAGCGACAGCATCAGCGCCACCGTGTGCTCGGCCACCGCGTAGGGGGAATAGGCGGGCACCCGCGCGACCGTGATCCCCAATTCGCTTGCGGCCACCAGGTCGCAATGATTGAAACCAGCACTGCGCAAAGCCACCAGCTTGATTCCGAGCTCCGCCAGGATCGACAGGGTCGCCCGGTCCAGCTGGTCGTTGACGAAGGCACAGACGGCGCCCGAGCCCTTGGCCAGCAAGGCCGTGGCGGGGCTCAACCTGACGTCGAGATAGTCAATCTGATGACCGCCCGCGGAGGCGTTGGCTGCATCGAGGAATCGCCGATCGAAATCCTTCGCGCTGAAGACGGTGACCTTCATGGGTAATGCCCTGTCCGTGAGACATCGCCACTCCGGGCGAAGACGCGACTGCCAGGCGTTGCGGGACGCCCGGTCAACTCACCAGCTGGATCCGCAGTTCCTTGGGCAGCGCGAAGACCACGTCCTCGGGCTTGCCCTCAAGGTGCTCCACCGTGGTGGCACCCAGGTCGCGCAGGCGCTGGACCACGTCCTGGACCAGCACTTCCGGGGCCGAGGCGCCGGCGGTGATGCCGACCCGGGCCACGCCGGCCACCCACTCGGGGTTGATGTCGGAGGCGCCGTCGATCAGGTAGGCGCGGGCGCCCTGCTTTTCGGCCAGCTCGCGCAGGCGGTTGGAATTGGAGCTGTTCACCGAACCGACCACCAGCACCACCTCGGCCTGCCCGGCCAGCACGCGCACGGCGTCCTGGCGGTTCTGGGTCGCGTAGCAGATGTCGTCGTGCTTGGGGCCCTGGATGGCCGGGAAACGTGCCTGCAGGGCCGCGATGATTTCCTTGGTGTCGTCCACCGACAGCGTGGTCTGGGTGGTGTAGGCCAGGTTCTGTGGCTGGGTGGGCTGCAGCAGCGCCACGCCGGCCACGTCCTCGACCAGGTGGATGTGGTTGTTGCCGTGTTCCCGGCGCCATTGGCCCATGGTGCCTTCCACCTCCGGGTGACCGGCGTGGCCGATCAGCACCACGTCGCGACCGGCGCGGCAGTGGCGCGCCACTTCGATGTGGACCTTGGTGACCAGCGGGCAAGTGGCGTCGAACACCTTCAGGCCACGGCGCTCGGCTTCCGCGCGCACCGACTGGGAGACGCCGTGGGCGCTGAAGATGACGGTGGCGCCGGCCGGCACTTCGTCGAGCTCTTCGACGAACACGGCGCCGCGCTGGCGCAGGTCTTCGACCACGAAGCGGTTGTGCACCACTTCATGGCGTACGTAGATCGGTGCGCCCAGCGAGTCGATGGCGCGCTTGACGATTTCGATGGCGCGGTCGACGCCGGCGCAGAAACCGCGGGGATTGGCGAGCAGGACGTCCATGGCCAGGATTATCCGCCTTTACCGGCCGCCGGCGGCGACTTGAAGCTGAACAAGACCAGCAGCAGCGCGCCCACGACGATGGCCGAATCGGCCACGTTGAAGGCGGGCCAATGCCAGGTCCCCAGGTACCAGTCCACGAAGTCGACCACGTAGCCGAAGCGGATGCGGTCGATCACGTTGCCGATGGCGCCGGCGATCACCAGCGCGAACGGCAGCGCCGTACGCCAGTCGCTTCGCGGGGTGCGCGCCAGCCACACCACCAGGCCGGCGCTGATGCCGATCGCCAGCACGGTGAAGAACCAGCGCTGCCAGCCACCGGCGTCGGACAGGAAGCTGAAGGCGGCGCCAAAGTTGTGCACCAGGGTCCAGTTCCAGAAGCCCTCGATGAAGGGCACCGGATTGCCGTACTCCAGCGTCGCCATGGCGAGCCACTTGCTCCACTGGTCCAGGGCCACCAGCACGCCGGACAGGCCCAGCCAGGCCAGCGCGTTCGGGCGCGGCGAGGCCATCAGAACCACCGCCGGGATTCGCCGGCGCCGTTGACGTTTTCAACGCAGCGGCCGCATAGCTGCGGATCGTCGGCGTGGCTGCCGACGTCGGCGCGGTAGTGCCAGCAGCGCACGCACTTGCCGTGCCCGCTGGCACTGGCGTCCACCTTGGCCGCACCGGCGCTGCCAGGCTCGAGGTCCAGGCGCGAGGTGATGAAGAAAAAGCGCAGTTCGTCGGCGACCGGTGCCAGCCTGGACGCCACCGCCGGATCCACCGACAGGTCCACTTCGGCTTCCAGCGAAGCGCCGATGTCGCCACCGGCACGCATCGGTTCGAGCACCTTGCTCACTTCCTCACGCAGCTCAAGCAGGCGGTCGAAGTCGGCGACCGAGAGCGCGGCATCGGCCGGCATCGGCGCCAGGCCGTCGTACCAGGTCGCGAACAGCACGTGCTCTTCGCGCTTGCCGGGCAGGAAACCCCAGGCCTCGGCGGCGGTGAAGCTCAGCACCGGCGCGATCCAGCGCACGAAGGCCTCGGCGATGTGGAACATGGCCGTCTGCGCCGAACGCCGACCCAGGCTGTCCACCGGCATGGTGTACAGCCGGTCCTTGGTGACGTCCAGGTACACGGCGCCCAGGTCGTTGGTGCAGAAGTTCTGCACCTTGGCCACCACGGCGGCGAAGTCGTAGCGCGCATAGGCGGCGGCGATCTCGGCCTGCAGCGTGTGCGCGCGGTGCACGGCCCACTGGTCGAGCAGCAGCAGCTTGTCATGGGCCACGGCGTTTTTCGCCGGGTCGAAGCCGTGCAGGTTGCCCAGCAGGAAGCGCAGCGTATTGCGGATGCGGCGGTAGCTGTCGGCGGTGCGCTTGAGGATGTCGTCGGACACCGACATCTCGTTGCGGTAGTCGGCCGACGCCACCCACAGGCGCAGCACGTCGGCGCCCAGCGCGTCGTTGACCTTCTGCGGCTCGACCACGTTGCCGACCGACTTGGACATCTTGCGGCCCTGTGCGTCGACGGTGAAACCGTGCGTCAGCACTTCCTTGTAGGGCGCGGCGCCGTCCATCGCGATGCCCGTGAGCAGCGAGCTCTGGAACCAGCCGCGATGCTGGTCGCTGCCCTCCAGGTACAGGTCGGCGGGCTTGCGCAGGCCGTCCTCCGGGCGCGCGGCCAGCACGGCCTCGTGGGTGACGCCGGAATCGAACCAGACGTCGAGGATGTCGTTGACCTTTTCGTAGTCACCGGCCTCGTCGCCCAGCAGCCCGGCCGGGTCCAGCGAATACCAGGCATCGGCGCCCTGCTCCGCGACGCGGTCGGCGACCGCGCGCATCAGTTCGACCGAGCGCGGGTGCGGCTCGCCGCTGACCTTGTGGATGAACAGCGCGATCGGCACGCCCCAGGTGCGCTGGCGGCTGATGCACCAGTCCGGGCGGCCCTCGACCATGCCGGCGATGCGCGCCTGGCCCCAGTCCGGCACCCAGCCGACCTGGCCGATCGCCGCCAGGGCGTCCCGGCGCAGGTTCGCCTGGCTCATCGAAATGAACCACTGGGGCGTGGCGCGGAAGGCCACCGGCGTCTTGTGCCGCCAGCAATGGGGGTAGCTGTGCTCCATCTTGCCCGAGGCCAACAGCACGCCGCGCTCGGCCAGCAGCGCGGTGATGGTGTCGTTGGCCTTCCAGATGAACTGGCCTTCGAATATCGGCGTTCCCGGCAGGTAGACGCCGTTGCCGCCGACAGGGTTGAGCTGCGGCTGCTTGTACTTGTCCAGCAGGCCGTACTTGACGCCGACCTGGTAATCCTCCTGGCCGTGGCCGGGCGCGGTGTGCACGGCGCCGGTGCCCGCCTCGGTGGTGACGTGTTCGCCCAGGATCAGCGGGATGTCGCGGTCATAGAACGGATGCGAGAGCACGCCGCCTTCGAGGTCGGCGCCGACGGCGCGGCCCAGCACCACCGGGTTTTCAATGCCGTAACGCTTGAGCGCGCCCTCGTGCAGGATTTCGGCCAGCACCAGCAGCACGCGCTTGCCGGCGCGCGCCGGGCCTTCGACCAGCACGTAGTCGATCTCGGCGCCCAGGGTGACGGCCAGCGACGCCGGCAGGGTCCAGGGCGTGGTGGTCCAGATCGGCACCGCGACGATGGCGTCGCCCGCATCGGCACCGAACTTCGCCGCCAGCGCGGCCGGGTCGTGGGCGTCATAGGCCACGTCCACTTCCGGCGACACCTTGTCGGCGTATTCGATCTCGGCTTCGGCCAGGGCCGAGCCGCAATCGAAGCACCAGTGCACCGGCTTGACGCCGCGCGTGAGGTGTCCGCGTTCGACGATCTTCGCCAGCGAACGCAGCATGTCGGCTTCGAAGCTGAAGTCCATGCTGCGGTACGGCTTGTCCCACTGCCCCAGCACGCCCAGGCGCTGGAAGTCCTTCGACTGCCCTTCGATCTGCTCGGCGGCGTACTCGCGGCACTTGGCGCGGAAAGCGGCGGCGTCGAGCTTGGTGCCCACCTTGCCGTGCTTCTTCTCGACCACCAGTTCGATCGGCAGGCCGTGGCAGTCCCAGCCCGGTACGTAGGGCGCGTCGAAGCCCGAAAGCAGCTTCGACTTCACCACCAGGTCCTTGAGGATCTTGTTCACCGCATGGCCGATGTGGATCGAGCCGTTGGCATACGGCGGGCCGTCGTGCAGCACGAACAGCGGCCGGCCCTGGGCCTTCTCGCGTATGCGCTGGTACAGCCCCATCTGCTGCCATGCCGCCAGCATGCCCGGCTCGCGCTTGGGCAGGTCGCCGCGCATCGGGAATGCCGTCTCGGGCAGGCTGATGGTGTGCTTGTAGTCCTTGCCGCCAGTTACGGTCACTTCGCTCACGCACTCGCTCCGGATGTTTCCATGTCGTGGCGCAAGACGCGCCGGGCCTGCCGGGAATCCTCGTCCATCTGGCGGACCAGGGACGGCAGGTCGTCGAATTTTTCCTCGTCGCGCAGCTTGGCGACGAACTCCACCTCGATGCGGCTTCCATAGAGGTCGCCGTCGAAGTCGAACACATGTGCCTCGAGCAGGGGCTCGACACCCTGCACCGTCGGCCGCGTGCCCAGGCTGGCCACGCCGGCGCGCGGCTCGGGGCCGATGCCGTGCACCCAGACCGCGAAGATGCCGCCCAAAGGCGCCCGCTTGCCGGCCAGGCGGATGTTCGCCGTAGGGTAGCCGAGCTGGCGGCCCAGCTGCTTGCCGCGCACCACGGTGCCGGCGATGGCATAACGCCGACCCAGGGCCCGGGCCGCCGCCTCCAGGTCGCCGCTGGCCAGGTGGCCCCGGACGGCGCTGGCCGACACACGTTCATCCCGGTCGGCGACGACCGGCACTTCGGTGGCTTCAAACCCGTGGACCTTGCCCAGCGCCTGCAGGGTCGCCAGGTCGCCGGCACGGCGGTGCCCGAAGCGGAAACCCGGCCCCACCCAGACCTCGCGCGCGGCCAGTCGCCCGACCAGCACCTTTTCCACGAAAGCTTCCGGGGACATCGCCGCCATCGCCGCGTTGAAGCGCAGCAGGCCAACGGCGTCCATGCCCAGCCGGCACAGGCCCTCGAAGCGAGCTCGCGGCAGCAGCAGGCGCGCCGGCGGATCAGCGGGTGAAAAATATTCGCGCGGCAGGGGTTCGAAACTCAGCGCCACGGCCATCAGGCTCAGGGCGCGCGCACGCGCCCGCACGTGGCCGACCAGGGCCTGGTGCCCCCGGTGGAGGCCGTCGAAGGCGCCGATGCAAACCACGCTGCCCTGCGGGGCGATGCATTCGCCCTCGACGTCCCGGAACAGCTTGTCCATCAGGGAATTATAGCCGGCCCCGCTCACGGCCCGCGCAGTTCACGCGGTCGCCAGCCCGTGGCCAGCAGCCCCAGCCCGTAGGCACCGGCACCGGCACCGACCACGGCCAGCAACAGCCCCCAGCGCGCGATGCCGGCCCATTCCCGCCAGTCGCCGATGGCCTGCAGGCAGCCCAGCACCGCCGCCGCCAGTGCCACGCTGGCCACGCCCACGCGCAGCAGGTGGCGTCCCCAGCCCGGCGAAAGCACGAACGTGCCCTCGCGGCGCAGGGCCCGCCACAGCAGGACGGCATTGGCCAGGCCGGCCAGGCCGGTGGCCAGCGCGATGCCGGCGTGCGCGCCCGGAACGTCCCACAGCCACAGCGGCGTGGTGATGGCGGCCGTCAGCGCCACGTTGATGAGAACCGTGCGTACCGCGGCCCGCATCGGGGTGCGCGTGTCCTGGCGCGCGTAGAAGGCCGAGAGCAGCACCTTGGTGGCCATGAAGCCCGGGATGCCGATGCACATCGCCATCAGGCTCAGCGAGGTCATGCGGGCGTCGCCGGCGCTGAAGGCGCCGCGCTCGAAGATGGTCAGCACCAGCGGTTCGGCCAGCAGCACCAGGCCCAGTGCCGCCGGCACCGCGAGCAGGAATACGCTGCGCAGGCCCCAGTTCAGGGCACTGGCGTAACCGGCGGCGTCGGTGTCGGCGTGGCGGCGCGCCAGGTGCGGCAGGATCACCGTGCCCAGGGCGACGCCGAACAGGCCCAGCGGGAACTCCACCAGGCGGTCGGAGTAATAGAGCCAGCTCTGGCTGCCATCGATCAGCAGCGAGGCGAACATGGTGCCGACGATCAGGTTCAGCTGCGCCACCGACGATGAAAACAGCGTCGGCAGCATCAGCGCGCCAACCCGGCGCACGCCGGGGTGTTTGAAGTTCAGCCGCAGCCGGGGCCGCAGGCCGAGCCGCCCCATCGCCGGCCACAGCAGCAGCAGTTGCAGGAAGCCCGCGGCCAGCACGCCCCAGGCCAGGGCGTGGATGGGCACCGCCAGCAGGGGTGCCAGCAGCAGCATGGCGGCGATCACCGACAGGTTGTGCAGCACCGGGGTCACCGCCGGCAGGGCGAAACGCTGGAAGCTGTTGAGCACGGCGCCGGCCAGGGCCGTCATGGACACCAGCGCCAGGTAGGGGAAAACGATGCGCAGCAGGTCGGAGGTCAGCGCGAACTTGGCCGGGTCGTCGAGCTGGCCCGGCGCGATCAGCGCCACCACCAGCGGCGCCGCCAGCAGGCCCAGGCCGCTGACCACCAGCACCACCGCGCACAGGGCGCCGGCGACGTGGTCGAGGAAGTCCTTCAGCGCCGCCTGGTCGCCGCGCTGGCGCAGTTCCGACAGCACCGGCACGAAGGCCGAAGCGAACGAACCCTCGGCGAAGATACGGCGCAGGTAATTGGGGATGCGGTAGGCGACCGCGAAGGCATCGACGATGCCGCCGGCGCCGAAAACATGCGCCTGCACCACGTCCCGGGCGAAGCCGGCGATGCGCGAAAGCAGGGTCATGGCGCTGAAAACCGCGGTGGAACGCAGCAGCCCGCCCTTGGCCGGGGTCGCCTCCGGCGCGCTCACGGGCGCCCCCCCGGGGGTATTTGACTCAAGCTACTGAATACCCCATAATTTCGGGTCTTTCGACCCCCTATTCCCGGCCGGGAACCCAACGCCCGGCCCTTTTCCAACGTTTTCAGGAGCCCTCCGTGGCCAACATCAAGTCCGCCAAGAAGCGCGCCAAGCAGACCGTCGTCCGCAACGCCCGCAATGCCAGCCAGCGTTCCATGCTGCGCACCGCCGTGAAGAAGGTCCTCAAGGCCCTGGAAGCCAAGGACGCCCCGGCCGCCGAGGCCGCCTTCGCGACCGCCCAGCCGATCCTCGACCGCTACTCGGCCCGTGGCCTGATCCACAAGAACAAGGCTGCCCGCCACAAGAGCCGCATCACCGCCCACATCAAGGCGCTGAAGCAGGCCTGAGTCCGCGGCGCCCCTGGTCATCCAGGCAGGCGCCCTGGCCAGCGCGCGAAGGCCGGCGAAAGCCGGCCTTTTTGCTGCCCGCGATTTGCCGGTCCCCGGGCTGCGGCGAGTGCCGCAGCGGCCGGCGGCCGCCGCCTCAGCCATTGCGCGCCATCTCCGCCCGGGCCGCAGCGTCCTGCGCCGCCTCCAGGGCCGCGGCCTTCTGGTCGTCGAAGAACTGCTGCACCTTGAGCACCACCGGCCAGGTGCCCTCGCGGCCGATGGCCGAGACCATGAACCAGGGCTCCTTCCAGTCCAGCGCCTTGACCAGCGCCTCGGCGCGCGCCTGGCGCTCGTCCTCGGGCAGCAGGTCGGCCTTGTTCATCACCAGCCAGCGCGGTTTTTCCAGCATTGCCGGGTCGTGCTTGCGCAGCTCGGCCTCGATCGCCCGCACCTGGTAGACCGGGTCGATGCCTTCGTCGAAGGGCGCCATGTCCACCAGGTGCAGCAGCAGGCGGGTGCGCTGCACGTGGCGCAGGAACTGCGCGCCCAGGCCGGCGCCGTCGGCCGCGCCCTCGATCAGCCCGGGGATGTCGGCGATGACGAAGCTGCGATCCACTTCGACGCTGACCACGCCCAGGTTCGGGTACAGGGTGGTGAACGGGTAGTCGGCCACCTTCGGCGTGGCCGAGGATACGGCGCGGATGAAAGTGGACTTGCCGGCGTTGGGGAAACCCAGCAGGCCGACGTCGGCAAGCAACTTCAGCTCGAGCCGGATCTCGCGCTCTTCGCCCGGGGTGCCCGTGCCGGCCTTGCGCGGCGCCCGGTTGACCGAACTCTTGAAGTGAACGTTGCCCTTGCCGCCCAGGCCGCCCTGGGCCACCAGCAGGCGGTCGCCGTGGTCGGTCAGGTCGCCGATGATCTCGTCGGTGCCGACGTTGATGACCTCGGTGCCGACCGGCACGCGGATGACCACGTCGTCGCCGGCCTTGCCGAACATCTGCCGGCCCATGCCGTTCTGGCCGCGCTGGGCGCGGTACTGGCGCTGGTGGCGGAAGTCGATGAGGGTGTTGAGGTTTTCGTCGGCCTGCAGCCAGACGCTGCCGCCGTTGCCGCCGTCACCGCCGTCCGGGCCGCCCAGCGGGATGAACTTCTCCCGCCGGAAGCTGATGCAGCCGTTGCCGCCGCTGCCGGCGGACACGGTGATGGTGGCTTCGTCAACGAATTTCACGAGGTGTTTCCCTGGCGGGGCCCGGGGCCGTCCGCGCTGATTGTGGGCCGTCCGCGCCGCGCCGTGAAGGGCGCGGACGGGATTGGCAAGGTTTCGGAAACGAAAAGCCCCGCCGAAGCGGGGCCCTTCAGGCGGAACCGGGCGGGTTTCAGGCCGCCGGGACCACGCTCACGGTGCGGCGCTTCTTGGGGCCCTTGACCGAGAAATCCACCACGCCGTCCACCAGGGCGAACAGGGTGTGGTCGCGGCCGAGGCCGACGCCCGGACCCGGATGGAACTCGGTGCCGCGCTGGCGCACGATGATGTTGCCGGCGTCGATGGCCTGGCCACCGTACATCTTGACGCCCAGGTACTTCGGGTTGGAATCGCGGCCGTTGCGGGACGAGCCTACGCCTTTTTTCTGTGCCATGACGCTGTCTCCTCTGGCTTAGCCGGCGATGCCGGTGATTTCGATTTCGGTGTAGTACTGCCGGTGGCCCATCTGCTTGCGATGGTGCTTGCGGCGACGGAACTTGACGATGCGGACCTTGTCCAGGCGGCCGTGCGACTTGATGGTCGCGGTGACCTTGGCACCATCAACGAGGGGCGCGCCAACGGTGACCTTGTCGCCGTCGCCGAGCATCAGCACCTTTTCGATGTCGAAGCTCTTGCCTTCCTCGAGGTCGATCTTCTCGACCTTCAGGGTCTCGCCCTGCATAACGCGGTACTGCTTACCGCCGGTAACGATGACTGCGTACATGACCGGAATTCCTCTAGTAGTTATTTTGAAAACACCTGCCCGCGGTCACGGGACAGAAGCGGAATTCTAGGCGAAAAACCCTTTTTGCGTCAAACCCTTCCAACGCCCTGGCATGGCGGGCGCGGGCCGGGCCCGGTCGAGGCGCCTGCCCGCGCCTGCGCAAGGCCGGCGCCCGGCATGTGGAACCGGCGCGCCGGCTGCGCCCAAGTGATTGACGAATCAGGGTTTTATACCCGGCCCAGCCAGGGTCACAGCCCGTGCAGTCCAGACTGCTAGACTGCCCGGTTCCCGTTCCCGCCCGTCAAAAAGGAGCGCTCCCCGGCGCATGGATACGATTCGCATCCGCGGTGCACGCACCCACAATCTCAAGAACATCGACCTCGACCTGCCCCGGAACCGGCTGATCGTCATCACCGGCCTGTCCGGCTCGGGCAAGTCCTCCCTGGCCTTCGACACCATCTATGCCGAGGGCCAGCGCCGGTACGTCGAGTCCCTGTCGGCCTACGCCCGGCAGTTCCTGAGCGTGATGGAGAAGCCGGACGTGGACCACATCGAGGGCCTGTCCCCGGCCATCTCGATCGAGCAGAAGTCCACCTCGCACAACCCGCGCTCGACCGTGGGCACGATCACCGAGATCTACGACTACCTGCGCCTGCTGTTCGCCCGGGTCGGCACCCCGCGCTGCCCGGACCACCACTACCCGCTCGAAGCCCAGACCGTCGGCCAGATGGTCGACCAGGTGCTGGCCCTGCCCGCCGACCGGCGCTACATGCTGCTGGCCCCGGCGGTGCGCGAGCGCAAGGGCGAACACGCCCAGGTCTTCGACCAGCTGCGCGCCCAGGGCTTCGTGCGGGTCCGGGTGAACGGCGAGCTCTACGAACTCGACGCCGTGCCCACCCTGGCCTTGCGCCAGAAGCACACCATCGAAGTGGTCGTGGACCGCTTCAAGCCCCGCGAGGACCTCAAGCAGCGCCTGGCGGAGAGCTTCGAGACCGCGCTCAAGCTTGGCGACGGCCTCGCCCAGGTCCAGGACCTGGACGATCCATCGCAGGCGCCGCTGCTGTTTTCGTCCAAGTTCAGTTGCCCGGTCTGCGACTACGCCCTGCCCGAACTCGAGCCGCGGCTGTTTTCGTTCAATTCGCCGGTCGGCGCCTGCCCCGGCTGCGACGGCCTGGGCATCACCCAGTTCTTCGACCCCTCGCGCGTGGTCGTGCACCCGGAGCTGAGCCTGGCCGCCGGCGCCGTGCGCGGCTGGGACCGCCGCAATGCCTACTACTTCCAGCTGATCGCCTCGCTGGCCAAGCACTACAACTTCGACCCCGACGTCGCCTGGCAGGACCTGTCCGAGCCGGTGCGCCAGGCGGTGCTGTACGGCAGCGGCGACGAGATCATCACCTTCACCTACCTCACCGAGTCCGGTGGCCGCACCCAGCGCAAGCACAAGTTCGAGGGCATCGTGCCCAACCTCGAGCGCCGCTACCGCGAGACCGAATCGCAGGTGGTGAAGGAGGAACTGGCCAAGTTCATCTCCGACCGTCCCTGCCCCGACTGCGGCGGGGCCCGGCTCAACCGCGCCTCGCGCAACGTCTTCGTCGCCGACCGCAACCTGCCCGAGCTGACCAAGCTGCCGGTGGACGAGTCGCTGGAGTTCTTCTCGCACCTGTCGCTGTCGGGCTGGCGCGGCGAGATCGCGGTCAAGATCGTCAAGGAAATCCACGACCGCCTGCGGTTCCTGGTGGACGTGGGCCTGAATTACCTCACCCTCGAACGCAAGGCCGACAGCCTCTCCGGCGGCGAGGCCCAGCGCATCCGCCTGGCCAGCCAGATCGGCGCCGGCCTGGTGGGCGTGATGTACGTGCTCGACGAACCCTCGATCGGCCTGCACCAGCGCGACAACGAACGCCTGCTGGGCACGCTGACCCGCCTGCGCGACCTGGGCAACACCGTCATCGTGGTCGAACACGACGAGGACGCGATCCGCCTGGCCGACCACATCGTGGACATCGGGCCCGGCGCCGGCGTGCACGGCGGCGAAGTCGTGGCCCAGGGCAGCTACGCCGACGTGCTCAAGGCGCCGCGATCGATCACCGGCGACTACCTGTCCGGGCGCCGCTGCATCGAGATCCCGAAGCAGCGGCACAAGCCCAACCCGAAGATGATCCTCCAGCTCAAGGGCGCCAGCGGCAACAACCTCAAGGACGTCGACCTGTCGATTCCGGCGGGGCTGTTCACCTGCATCACCGGCGTCTCGGGTTCGGGCAAGTCCACCCTGGTCAACGACACCCTGTACCACCTGGCCGCGAACGAGCTCAACGGCGCCTCGCACACCGCCGCGCCGCATCGCGAAGTGATCGGCATGGACCTGTTCGACAAGGTCGTGGACATCGACCAGAGCCCGATCGGCCGCACGCCACGCTCGAACCCGGCCACCTACACCGGCCTGTTCACGCCGCTGCGCGAGCTGTTCGCGCAGGTGCCCGAAGCGCGCGCCCGCGGCTACGCACCCGGCCGTTTCAGCTTCAACGTACGCGGCGGCCGCTGCGAGGCCTGCCAGGGCGACGGCCTGATCAAGGTCGAGATGCACTTCCTGCCCGACGTCTACGTGCCCTGCGACGTCTGCCACGGCAAGCGCTACAACCGCGAAACCCTGGAGATCCTCTACAAGGGCTACTCCATCCACGACGTGCTGGAAATGACCGTCGAGGACGCGCTCACCCTGTTCGACCCGGTGCCGGCGCTTTCGCGCAAGCTCGAAACGCTGGTGGACGTTGGCCTGAGCTACATCAAGCTGGGCCAGTCGGCGACCACGCTCTCCGGCGGCGAGGCCCAGCGCGTGAAACTTTCCAAGGAACTGAGCCGCCGCGACACCGGGCGCACGCTCTACATCCTCGACGAGCCCACCACCGGCCTGCACTTCCACGACATCGAACACCTGCTGGCGGTCCTGCACAAGCTGCGCGACGACGGCAACACCATCGTGGTCATCGAACACAACCTGGACGTGATCAAGACCGCCGACTGGGTCGTCGACCTGGGCCCCGAGGGCGGCCACCGCGGCGGCATGATCATCGCCGAGGGCACGCCCGAACAGCTGGCCGCGAACAAGAACTCGCACACGGGCCAGTTCCTGGCCAAGCTGCTGGCCGGCTCCGCGCCGGCCCCGCGCAAGAGGAAGAAGGCATGAACCCCGTCGTCTACGCCGTGGACCTGGAAGTGCGCTGGCGCGACCTGGACGCGTTCAACCACGTCAACAACGCCAGCTACCTGGGGTACATCGAGGAAGCGCGCGTGCGCTGGTTCAAGTCGCTCAGCAACGACTGGGCCGGGGAAACCGCCGCGCCGATCATGGCCGCCGTGCAACTCAACTACCGGCGGCCGGTGAACTGGCCGGAGACGGTGCGCGTGGAACTTTTCGCCGAACGCATCGGCACCAAGAGCCTGACCCTGGGCCACCGCATCGGTTCGGCCACCGACGAGGGCGTGCTCTATTGCGACGGCCACACCGTGCTGGTGTGGGTGGATCGCAGCGGCCAGTCAGTGCCGCTGCCCGAAGCCGTGCTCGCCGCCTGCGCGGGCTGAGTGGTTCAGGGCGCCGAACGGCGCACCGGGAATTTCGCGAACAGGCGCCGGCCGTCGGCCAGCACCAGCCGCAGGCGCGCCACGTCACCGTCGGCCAGCGGCCGCAGCGGGCGCATCAGCATCAGGTGCAGGCCACCCGGCTCGAAGCGAAGTGATTCGCCCGGCGCCAGCACCAGCCGGCCCGCGGGGCGCATCCGGCTCATGCCATTTTCCTCGACGGTGCGGTGCATCATCGGCATGCCGAAATCCAGGCTTTCCACGCCCACCACCTCGATGTCGGACCCGCAGGGGTTGCGCAACACCAGGTAGGCCGCCAGCGACGCCGCGCCCGGCGGCGCCGAGCGCACCCAGGGTGATTCAATGACGGGTTGGCAGGGCTCGCCCTTGGCGGGCAGCGCAGGGGCTGCGCCGGCCGTCGAGACTGAAGCCAGCATCAACAGGGACAACCCCATCCCGAAGCGTCGCGCGTTCATGGGCCTATGATAATCCGACGACTGCATGGGAGCACTGAATGAACCGCCACCTGCTTGCCCTGGCTACCGCGGCCGCCCTGGCCACGCCCGCCCTTGCCGCCGAACCCACCCGCCTGACCATCTACAGCGGCGACTTCGACGCTGTCGCCCGCGCCGGCGCTTATCCCGCCAATGCCGGCCACGCGCTCGTGGTCACGCCGCTGTCCTGGGACCTGAAGTCGGGCGACAACAGCGTTCGCCATTCGCGCCTGCCGCAGGCCCTGGACGCCAGCTCGGTGCGCCTGGAACCACGCGGCCGGGCCAGCGTGCGCGGCCAGCGCTACGACTTCGCGCTGGCCGACCAGGACGCCTTGCTGCGTCGGGCGATCGGCCGGACCGTCGTCGTCGAACAGGCGGTCGGCAACGGCCTCGAGCGCCATACCGGCCTGCTCCTGGCCGCCGGCAATGGCCTCACGCTGCAACTGCCCGATGGCCGCGTGAAGGTGCTTTCGGGCTACGCAAGCTTCGAACTGCCGTCCCTGCCCGAGGGCCTGGCGGCCGAACCCGGCCTGGCCTGGACCATCACGGCACCCGGCGCGGGCCGGGAAAGTTTCGACCTCAGCTACGCCACCGGCGGCTTGGCCTGGCGCGCCGAATACCAGGCCACGCTGCGCGGCCAGGGCAAGGCCTGCCGCATGGATTTCGAAGGCGCGGCGATGGTGGCCAATACCTCGGGCATGGATTTCACGGACATCGGCCTGAGCCTGGTGGCCGGCCAGCCCAACCGTGTCTCCGAGGGCGGTTACGCCTCGCCCATCGCCGCCAAGGCCGAACGCATGATGGTGGCCGACGCCGCGCCTTCACCCGAAGCCTCGGGTGAATACCACGCCTACCGCCTGCCCGGCACCGGTGACCTGCCCACCGGCAGCGTGCAGCGCCTGCCGCTGGTGGATGCCGCCAGCGGTGTCGCCTGCGAACGTCGCTACGAGACGCGTTCACCGATCGGCGAATGGCAGCCGCCGCAGCCGATGATCGACCCGAACTTCAACCGCCAGGAAGGCGAGCAGCCCGTCATCGCGAACCTACTGTTCGCAAACGCGAAGTCCTCCGGTCTGGGCCAGCCCCTGCCCGCCGGCCGCGTGCGCGTCTTCGACGGCAAGGACTTCCTGGGCGAAGCGGCCCTGGGCCACACCCCCGCCCAGGCGAATGTGTCCTTGGCGCTCGGCACCGTCTTCGACATTACGGCCGAACGCGAGCGCGCCGATTTCCAGCTCGACCGCAGCGGCCGCACGATGACCGAAACCATCGTGCTGACCCTGCGCAACGCCAAGGACGAAGCCGCCACCGTGCACGTGCGCGAAGTGCTTTCGCGCTGGACCGATTGGGAAGTGACGCAGAGCAGCGTGCCGGCGAAGAAACTCGATGCCCAGGCTGTCGGCTTCGAAGTCGCCGTGCCCGCCGGCGGCCAGACCCAGCTCCGTTACACGGTGCGCTATCGTTGGGCCCCCGACGTCCGACTGCCCTGAGGTCACCCCATGCTGCAGATCCATCGCCACGGAGCCATCCACGAGATCCAGCTGGCCCGCCCGCCGGTCAACGCACTGACCCCGGACCTGCTGTCGGCCCTGCGCACCGCCGTGGAGTCGGCGCCGGCGGACGGCGCGCAGGGCATCATCCTGTCCGGCGGCGCCAAGGTGTTTTCCGCCGGCATGGACGTCCCGCACCTGATGTCGCTGGACGCCGCCGGCCTGAAGGCCGGCTGGGCTTCACTGTTCGCCGCGGCGCGCGCCATCGCGGCCTCGCCGGTGCCGGTGGCCGCAGCGCTGGCCGGCCACAGCCCTGCCGGCGGCTGCGTGCTGGCGTTGTGCTGCGACTACCGCATCATGGCGCGCGGCCCCTTCCGCATCGGCCTGAATGAAGTCCAGGTGGGCCTGGTCGCACCCGACGCCATCCAGCACCTGATGCGCCGCGTGGTCGGCACCTACCGGGCCGAGCGTCTCCTGGTGTCCGGCGAACTGGTCGAATCCGAACAGGCCCTGGCGTTTGGCCTGGTCGACGAGCTCACCGACGCCGAACACGTCACCCAGCGGGCGCTGGTCTGGCTGCAGGAACTGCTGAAGCTGCCAGCGCAGGCGATGCTGGCCACCCGCGCCCTGGCCAGGGCCGACCTGGTGTCCGCGCTCGTGTCCTTCCGCGACGATGAGCTCGACGGGTTCCTGGACGAGTGGAACTCACCGCAAACCCAGGCCGCCCTGCAGGCACTGGTCGCCCGGCTGGGCAAATGAGGGCACGCCGCTGGTACGCGCCAGCGGTACTGGCCTGGGCCTGCCTGGCCCTGGCGGCCTGCCGGGAGCCCGTCCCGGCCGATTATTCGCAGTACACCGGCCACTGGCGCGGCGAGGGCGTGCGCCTGGTGCTGCTGCCCGACGGGCAGGCCAGCTATGAGCGCGTGAGCGAAGGCTCGCGCACCCGCATCCAGGGCCCGGTGCACGGCTTCGACAAGGAAGGCTTCAGCATCGGCGTCGGCCTGTTCAGCGCGCACTTCAAGGTTCAGAAGCCGCCGCACCTGTCGGACGGACGCTGGCGCATGACCGTGGACGGCCACGACCTGGTGCGCGTGGAAATCCTGCCGGGGCGCCCGGATCGCGACAGCTACGCGCTCTAGGCCTCAGTCGCCGGTGGCCACCGGCCGGGACGGGTCGGCCACCCAGCCGCTCCACGAAGCCGGGTAGATGCGCGCGCCATGCAGGCCGGCATGCTCCATCGCCAGCAGGTTATGGCAGGCGGTGACGCCGGAACCGCAGGAAAGCACCACGTCCTCGGGCCGCCGGCCGTGCAGCAGGCGGTTGAACTGGCGCAGGAGCTCATCGGGCTCGTGGAAGCGCCCTTCGCACATGTTCGCTGGGAACGGCCGGTTGCCGGCGCCGGGAATGTGGCCGGCGACCGGATCGAGCGGCTCGACTTCGCCACGGAAGCGTTCCGGCGCCCGCGCGTCGAGCAGCCAGCCCGGTGCTTCGCCCAGGCGCGCCTGCACCTGCTCCGTGGACAGGTAAGCGTCCCGGTCGAAGTGGCCCGGATAAGCCGGCACCGGCGTGGGTTCGCGCGTGTCCATCGGCAGGCCCAGTGCGCGCCACTGCGCCAGACCGCCGTCGAGAACGGCCACGCGCGGATGGCCGAACAGGCGCAGCAGCCACCAGAACCGCGCCGCCGCCATGGCCCCGTTGTCTTCGTCGTAGGCCACCACCTGGTCGCCGGGCGTGACACCCAGGCGGCCAAGCAGCGCGCCGAATTGGGCGTCGGACGGCATCGGATGGCGACCCTCGGTCGCCGGCCCGCCGGGGCGCGAGAGGTCGCGCTCGAGGTGGGCGTGGCCAGCGCCCGGCAGATGGCCCCTGGCCCAGGCGGCCTGCCCGGCATCGGGGTCGGACAGCGCGTGCCGGCAATCAACCAGCACCAGTCCCGGCTCGCCCAAGCGCGCGGCCAGGTCCTGCGCGGAAACCAGCGTGGTCCAGTACATCAGCCCTGCTCCAGTCTTTGCCTGAAGTTGACCAGCATCGCGGCCGTCGCGCCCCAGATGCGGTGCCCGCCGTAGCGGAACTCAAGTATGCGCCGCTGGCGCCCCTGGAAGTCCACGTCCCGCGCATGCACGTTCGCCGGGTCGAGCAGGAAATGCAGCGGCACTTCGAAGGCTTCGGCGACCTCGCTCGGGTCCGGCGTGGCCTGGAATCCGTTGCGTACGCTGGCCACCACCGGGAATACGTGGAAACCGGTGATGGTGACGAAGGGATCGAGGTAACCCTGGGGCGTCGACAGGGCGCCGGCCAGGCCGACTTCCTCGTGGGCTTCGCGCAGGGCGGCCTCCACCGGGTCGGCATCGCTGTTTTCGATGCGGCCGCCGGGGAAGGCGATCTGGCCGGCATGGTGGCGCAGGGATTCGGTGCGGCGGGTCAACAGCACCTGCGGACCACCGGGACGTTCGACCAGGGCCACCAGCACGGCGGCCTGGCGCAGCGGCAGCCCGGCGGGCAGCAGGTCGGCGAGTTCGGCATGGTTCCAGCCGGGGCCGGGCGGAGGCCGGTCCAGCGGATGCAGGGCTTGGGGAATCCGTTCGAGGAGTTCGAACGGCGGGCTCACACGCGCAGCGCCTCGCGGGCCGGCAGCACGGTTTCCATCAGTTCGAGGCGCTCGTCGTCGCCCATCTGGGACCAGCGGGCAATCTCGGCCACGCTGCGCAGGCAGCCTTCGCAGTAGCCGCTGGCGTCAAGCGAACAAATGCCGACACAGGGACTGAGGACGGCGCGGAAACCGGGGGACGTGGACATCGTGAAAGACGCAGGGGCCGCGCCGTCGCCGGCGCGGCCCCGCGGATGCTTACTGCACGCCTTCGAGCTTGATGTCGAAGACCAGGGCCTGGCCCGGGCCGACCGGCGAACGCGGGTCGTTGCCAAAGGCCTTGTCGGACGGCAGGAACACTTCCCAGCGCGAGCCGGCCGGCATCATCACCAGGACTTCCTGGATGCCGCGGATCGGGAACTCGCTGACCTTGAACGAGGCCGGGGTCGGGTTCTGCTGGGCGTAGGTGTTGGCAAACTCCTGGCCGGTGGAGACCGAACCGCGGTAGTGCATGGTCACGGTGCTGGCCTGGGTCGGCTTGGCGCCCGAACCGGTTTCGATGACGCGGTACTGGATGCCGCTGGGCAGCACGGTGATGCCCGGCTTGCCGCGGTTGGCGGCCAGGAAGGCATCGGACTTGCTCTTGTTTTCATTGGCGACGCGCTCGAACTCGGCGCGGGCCTGGGCGACCATACGCTGCTGCAGGCCGGCCAGCTGGCCGTCCATCTGGTCCTGCGGGTGGGCCGGCGCGCGCTTGGCGAAGCCGTCCTGCAGGGCCTTGATGACCTGGTTGATGTCGACGTCAACCTTCTGGTCGGCCAGGTCCTTGCCCAGGTCGTAACCAATGGCGTAGCTCAGCACCGGCTTGTTGGCCGGCGGGGGCGTCGGCGCATTGGCCGGGGCGGACTGGGCCAGCGCAACGCCGGCACTCAGACCAAAAGCCGCCAGGCAGGCAGCGAACAGACGCAACTTCATCAGGGAATCTCCGTTGGTTGGATGGGGCGGTGTGGTGCCCCGAATGCCGCGCTAGGATAGCCCCCGCGCGGCTGAACCGCCACTGACATCACGCCACCGGCCCCATTGCGACCGGTGTGCACGCCCCGAGTTCCCCGCTTAACGGAGTTTTACGAAATGGCCTTCACTACCCTGCTCGTCGAGGACAACGGCGGTATCCGCCGCATCACCCTCAACCGCCCCGACAAGCTCAATGCACTCAATCGCGAAACCCTGACCGAACTGCACGCCGCGTTTTCCGATGCCGCTGGCGATGAATCGGTCCGCGTGGTCGTGCTGACCGGCGCCGGCCCCAAGGCCTTCGTCGCCGGCGCCGATATCGCCGAAATGAACGGGCTCAGCCCGGCCCAGGCGCGTGACTTCTCCGCCCACGGCCAGGCCCTGATGACCCGCATCGAACGCCTGGGCAAACCGGTGATCGCACGAATCAACGGGTTCGCGCTTGGCGGCGGCCTCGAGCTGGCCATGGCCTGCCACCTGCGCATCGCGGCCGACACCGCCAAGCTTGGCCAGCCCGAGGTCAACCTGGGCCTGGTGCCTGGCTTCGGCGGCACCCAGCGCCTGCTGCGGCTGGCCGGGCGCAGCGTGGCCCTGGAACTTTGCCTGCTGGGCGCACCGATAAGCGCCGAGCGCGCGGCCGCGCTGGGCGTGGTCACGAAGGTCGTGCCGGCCGATCAGCTGGACGCCGAAGTCGACGCGATGGCCACGCAGCTGGCCAGCTCGGCGCCGCTGGCCCTGCGCGGCATCCTCGACGCGATCCTGCTGGGCGGCGAAGCGCCGATCGACATGGGGCTGGACCATGAAACCCAGGTGTTCGCGGTCACGTTCTCGACCCAGGACATGAAGGAAGGCACCGACGCGTTCCTGGCCCGCCGCAAGCCCAGCTTCACCGGCCGCTGACCGGACCGGCGCCGGCCGTGCACCTGCATCGTTTCCACGGCGGCCTGGACCTGCCCGGCCACAAGGCCGAGTCCACCGCCGGCGGACTGCGCCGCCTGCCGCCGCCGGCGCGGCTCTACCTGTCGGTGCTGCAGCACGCCGGCCTGCCGGCCGAGCCCTGTGTCGCCGTGGGTGACGAGGTGGCGCGAGGCCAGCGAATCGCCGCTGCCGAAGGCGGCGCCGGCGCCGACCTGCACTCGCCGGTGGCCGGGCGGGTGATCGCCATCGAGGACCGCGCGCTGCCGGGAACCACCGGCATCGAGGTCGCCCACATCGTCATCGAAACCGGAGCGGAGGGCCCGCTGCGGGCCCTGCCGGCCCTGCCGGCGGATGCGGACGCCGACACCCTCCGCGCGCGCATCCGCGACGCCGGCATCGTCGGCCTGGGCGGCGCCGGATTCCCCACCGCCGGAAAGCTGGCGGCGGCGCGCGCAACGTTGGTGATCAACGGCGCCGAATGTGAACCCTGGATCGCCTGCGACGATGCCCTGCTGCGCGAGCACGCCGACGAAGTGGTGCAAGGCGCCCGGCTGATGGCGCGTGCCAGCGGCGCCGGACGCGTGTTGCTGGCGGTCGAGGACAGCATGAGCGAGGCGCTCGCGGCCTGCGACGCAGCGCTGCAGGCCCATGGCCAGGGCCAGGTCGAACTGGTCGCGGTTCCCACGCGTTATCCGGAAGGCGGCGAGCGCCAGCTGATCCAGGTGCTGACCGGCCTGGAAGTGCCGCGCGCCGGCCTGCCGCGCGACATCGGCGTGATCGTGCTCAACGTCGCCACGGTGCGGGCAGCCTGGCGCGCGGCAAGCCTTGGCGAAACACTGTTCGAGCGCGTGGTCACCGTCACCGGCCCGGGCGTGGCCAGGCCGGGCAACTTCATCGTGCCGCTGGGCATGCGGGTCTGCGAGCTGGTGGAACATGCCGGCGGCTACACACCGGCCGCCCGTCGACTGATGCTGGGCGGCCCGATGATGGGCACCGCCCTGCCCCACGACGACGTCGCGATCGGCAAGACCCACAACTGCGTGCTGGTGCTGGGCGAAGCCGAGCTTCGCCTTGGCGACGATGAAATGCCCTGCATCCGCTGCGGCGACTGCGCCAGCGTCTGCCCGTCGCGCCTGTTGCCGCAGCAGCTGCTTTGGCAGGCGCGCGCCGGACGCCTGGACGAGGCGCGCGGGCAAGGCCTGTTCGATTGCATCGAATGTGGCTGCTGCGATTTCGCCTGCCCCAGCCACATTCCGCTGACCCAGCAGTTCCGCTTGGCCAAGGGCGAGCTGCTGGCGCGCGACGCCGATGCCGCGAACGCCGAGGCCGCCCGCCAGCGCCACGAGAACCGGCAGGAACGACTCGAGCGCGAGGCACGCGAACGCGAGGCGCGCAGGGCCGCGCGCAAGGCCGCCGCCAGCCCGGACGCCGTGGCGGCGGCGCTTGAACGCGCCCGCGCCAAACGCGCCGCGTCCGACGACGCCGGCGAGCAGCCATGAAGACCTTCGACACCGCACCGGCCCCGCACCTGCCGCCGCGACGCAGCGTGCGCGGCGTCATGGGCCTGGTCCTGCTGGCGCTGGTGCCGGGCGTGCTGGCGCACGGCTGGTTCTTCGGACCCGGCATCTTCCTGCAGATCCTGCTCGCCGCTGGGTTCGCGATGGTGTTCGAAGCCACGATGCTCAAACTGCGCGGCAAGCCGATGCGGCCCTTCCTCACCGACCTCAGCGCGCCGCTAACGGCTGTGCTGTTCGCACTGTGCCTGCCGCCGCTGGCGCCATGGTGGCTGGCGGCGATCGGCATGCTGGCGGCGATCGTGTTTGCCAAACACCTGTTCGGCGGCCTGGGCCACAACCTGTTCAATCCGGCGATGGTCGGCCTCGCCGTCGTGCTGCTCGCCTTCCCGCGGGTGTTCACGCAATGGCTGGCGCCGGCGGGGCTGGACCAAGCCTTGGGCACGCCGGGCCTGGGCGACACCCTGGTCGCCATCCTCACCGGCCAGTTGCCTGCTCCCTGGGGCTGGGACACGCTGGCCCAGGCAACACCGCTCGACACCGTACGCACGCTCGGCAGCCAGGGCGCGACCCTGGCGGAAATCCGCGACGTGCCGGTGTTCGGCGATTTCGGCGGCCGCGGCTGGGAATGGGTGGCCAACTTCTTCGCGCTGGGCGGATTGTTCCTGCTGTTCAAGCGGGTCATTCCCTGGCAGGTGCCGGCGGCGACCCTGGGCACGATGCTGCTGGCGACGCTGCCGTTCTGGCTGGCGGACCCGGACCTGCATCCTTTCCCGCTGCAGCACGTGTTCTCCGGCGGCCTGGTGCTGGCGGCGTTTTTCATCGCCACCGACCCGGTCAGCGGCTGCACCACGCCGCGCGGGCGGCTGGTGTTCGGCGCGGGCGTGGCGCTGCTGACCCTGGCGATCCGACGTTGGGGAGGCTTCCCTGACGGCGTCGCCTTCGCCGTGCTGCTGATGAACTGCGCGGCGCCGTGGATCGACGCGCACACCCGTCCGCGGATCCTGGGCGAAGGCCGTGCACCCGGCGGGGACGCCACGCCATGACCACCGGCCTGCGCGAATCCCTGCGCGCCGGGAGCCAGCTGGCCCTGGCCGGCCTGGCCGCGGCGGTGCTGCTCGCCGGCACCTGGGCACTCACGCGCGATCGGATCGCGGAAAGCGAACGCCAGGCGCGGCTGCAGGCGCTGGAGATCGTCCTTCCCGCCGACCGTTACGACAATGACCCGATCGCCGACGGCGTCACGGTGCAGGCGCCTGCCTGGCTGGGCCAAGCCGCGGGCGCGGTGCATCGTGCGCGGCTGGCGGGCGAAATTTCAGCGCTGGTGATCGAAGCCACGGCGCCGGACGGCTATTCGGGCCCGATCCGCCTGCTGGTGGCGGTGGATACGACCGGCACGGTCCTGGGCGTGCGCATCACGGCCCACCAGGAAACGCCGGGCCTGGGCGACGACATTGAAGCCGGGCGCAGCGACTGGATCCACCGCTTCGATGGGCGATCACTGGCCGATCCGGCGCGCGAGCGCTGGCGCGTGCAGCGCGACGGCGGCCATTTCCCGCAGTTCGCCGGCGCCACGCTGACGCCTCGCGCCGTGGTCGCCGCCGTGCGCCGCGTGCTGGACTTCGTCGATGCGCACGGTGACGCCGTCCGCGCCGCCGATGCCGGCGCTACACTTTCCTTCGACGACGCACCGGTTGACCCGCCGCCCGCCCGATGAACCCCGCCACGCCCCGCGCCATCCTCGAATACGGCCTGTCCAGCGGCAACGTCGGCCTGGTGCAGCTGCTGGGCCTGTGCCCGCTGCTGGCGGTCAGCAACAACGCGGTCAACGCGCTGGGCCTGGGCCTGGCCACGGTGCTGGCGCTGCTGGTCACCAATGCCGCGGTCGCGACCATCCGCAAGCTGACCCGGCGCGACGTGCGCATCCCCGCCTTCATCATGGTGATCGCGGCGGTCGTGACCTCGATCGAACTGTCCATGCGCGCCTTCCTGCCGCAGCTGCACGCGGTGCTGGGCCTGTTCATTCCGCTGATCGTCACCAACTGCGCGCTGATGGGCCGGGCCGAGGCCTTCGCCTCGCGCAACAACCCCGGCCTGGCCGCGCTCGATGGCCTGGCGACCGGACTCGGTTTCCTGTGGGTGTTGCTGCTGATTGGCGCGCTGCGCGAGATGATCGGCGAGGGCAGCTTGTTCGCCGGTGCCGGCGCGCTGATAGGCCTGCCCGGGCTGGAGCTGGCCGCCGAGGGTTACCCGGGATTCGTGCTTGCGATCCTGCCGATCGGTGCATTCGTGGTGCTGGCGGCGCTGGTGGCGACCCGGCAGGCCTGGCGACAGCGGCATGCGCGGGGCGCCGCATGAAGGCGGCCGATCGCCAGGAACTGTTTTCACGCCTGGCCGAACTCAATCCCAGGCCCACCACCGAACTCGAGTATTCAACGCCCTTCGAACTGCTGGTCGCCGTCACCCTGTCGGCCCAGGCCACGGACGTCGGCGTCAACAAGGCCACGCGCAGGCTGTTTCCCGTTGCCAATACGCCCCAGGCCATCCTGGCGCTGGGCGAGGACGGCCTGAAGTCCTACATCTCCACCATCGGGCTCTACAACGCCAAGGCCGCCAACGTGATCGCCGCCTGCCGGATCCTGGTGGAGAAACACGGCGGCGAGGTCCCGCGCGACCGGGAGTCGCTCGAAGCCCTGCCCGGCGTCGGCAGGAAGACGGCCAACGTGGTGCTCAACACCGCCTTCGGCGAACCGACGATCGCCGTGGACACGCACATCTTCCGGGTGTCGAACCGAACCGGCCTGGCCCCCGGAAAGACCGTCCGCGCGGTCGAAGACAAGTTGATGAAGGCGGTGCCGGCGTCATACCGGCTCGACGCCCACCACTGGCTGATCCTGCACGGCCGCTACGTGTGCAAGGCACGCAAGCCCGACTGTCCCAATTGTGTCATCCGGGACCTTTGCCGCTACCGGGACAAGACAAGCCAGGACGCCTAGACGAACTCGCCCAGCCGCATCCACTTGGTCGCGACCCACTTCTCGCCGGCCAGCACCGGCGCACCGCCGTGGCGGGTACCGGTCATTTCGTGGGGGCGGTCGTAGCTGAAGAAAACGGCATTGCCCTTGATCGGCGCGACCTCGAAACGTACGTCCGGGAAGGTGGTTCCACCGCCGGCTTCGGGCGTATTGAGGTACATCACCACCGAGGCCACGCGCTGGCCGCCATTGGCCAGGATGCCGGCGGTGCCGGGCTTGGCCGGATCGAAATAATCGAAATGCGGCTTGTACTGGGCGCCGGGGCCGTAACGAAGCACCTGCAGACCTTCGCCGTATTCCAGCGGCCACGCGCACAGCGTCGCCAGACGCGCCTCGATGCGCCGCACCAGTTCGTTTTCGCCGCGGGTGAAGAACATGCCTTCGCTGGTGCGGCCTTCGTGCACCTTGCTCACGCCCTCGTCGAGCATGAAGGTCTCCGAACGGCTCAGGTGCTGCCGGGCCAAGGCCACCAGGCCGTCGCACTCCTCGTCGGAAAGCACGCTGCCCAGCACCACGACGCGCGGGTGCTTGAGGTTGGCCAGCACCGGCACACGGCGGTCGCCCCCGTCGAGCAAGTGCGGCCCCCCACGCTCCATCGGCTCGGGCACCACGGTGGGTTCGGGCAGGCCGTTGGCCCTGGCGTGCTCGACCAGCAGCGCCTGCAGCACCTCCTGCACGGCATCAACGGCCTTTTCCTGCGGCCAGCCTTCAACGACCATGGCGTCGACCACGTCCATCGGCTCGCGGCCGGCCTGGGCCTGTTCGATGATCCATTGGCGCAAGGGCGCAGCGAGGTCCAGGGTCGCCATGGCGGGCTCCGGTGGGGAGGAAAAGGCTGTCGGGGCCACGATGGTACCGCCAAGGGTCGGTTTGGCGATTGCCTCCCCCGGGACGGGGCGGCCGGAGGGCCCCGGCCCCGCCGCTTGCGGCGATGGCCGGGGAAACCTATCAGCCAAAAAACTGACTTCTTGTAACAAAGCCGTCACGGGATAGCCCTAGATTGCGCAGCATCCGGCGGGTGGTCCGTCGGCATCGCTACCCGTAGAGGCTCCGTCGACATGACCCCTTCCCGCAAGCTGCTCTTCACCGCCCTGCTGGCGGCCCTGTCCACTCCGGCCCTGGCCGAGGTCACCATCGACGTGATCGGTGGCTCCGAGATTACCTTCGAAGGCCTGGTCCAGGCCGACGGCAACTGGTTCGACAACGACGTCGTCGACCTCAACGGCGCGGGCCGCAGCGACAGCGAGTTCGAGCTGCGCCGCGCCGAGCTGGTCGTCAAGGGCAAGGGCCCGGGCATGCTGAGCTGGGTGGTCGGCTACGACGCCAAGGCCGACAAGTTCCTCGATACCAACGTCGCCTGGAAGTTCAACGGCGCCACCACGCTGACCGTGGGCCAGTACAAGCAGCCCAACAGCATGGAAGAGCTGTCGAGCACCAAGAACAATGACTTCATCTCCAAGGCGACCGCCACCAACACCTTCGCCGTGGCGCGCCGCCTGGGCGCCCAGCTGGCGACCGAGGGCGACAACTGGGGCCTGGTCGGCAGCGTGTTCTCGCGCGAACTGACCGACGGCGCCCATGGCCCGGGCTTTGGCGTGCGCGGCTACTTCAGCCCGATCAAGGCCGATGGCCAGCTGCTGCACCTGGGCCTGTCCTTCGTGGACCTGGACACCGATGCCGACAGCCTGCGCCTGCGCGCCCGCCCCCAGGCCGACCTGGCCGCGGTGCGCCTGGCCGACACCGGCACCCTGGCCGACACCGACCGCCAGCGCACCCTCGGTGCCGAAGCCGCCTGGGTGAACGGTCCGGTCAAGCTGCAGGCCGAATATTTCACTTCGACGGTGGACCGCTACGCCAGCCCGGACGACTTCACGGGCGACGCCTGGTACGTGTCCGGCCTGTGGAACGTCACCGGCGAAACCTGGGGCTACAAGAAGGGCGTGATCGCCACGTCCCGCCCGAATTCCCCGGCCTCGGGCATGTGGCAGCTCGGCCTGCGGTATGACGCCATCAACCTGGACGACGGCAGCGTCCTGGGCGGGGAAATGAACTCGATCACCGCCGGCGTGAACTGGTACTGGCGCTCGCACTTCAAGTTCTCGATGAACTACGTGATGGTCGATTCCGACCGCCGCGGCGTCCAGGACGACCCGAACATCCTCGAGGCCCGCGCTTCCTTCTTCTGGTGAACCCAACCGGCGGGGCCGCGACCGGCCCCGCTGCATGAGCATGTAACCCCGCTGTCACATTCGTCATAAATCATTGACACCCGAGGGCGCGGCCCTGCCCGCCCTACCCGGAATCCCAAGGAGTTGACCGTGTTTAGCTCGCTCAAGACCAAGTCCCGCATCGCCGTCCTGGCCGTTGCCGCCGTGCTGGGCACCTCCGCCCAGGCCGCCGAGATCACCGGCGCCGGCGCCTCGTTCGTGTTCCCCACCATGTCCCGCTGGTCGGCCGACTACAACACCGCCACCGGCCACCGCGTGAACTACCAGTCCATCGGCTCGGGTGGCGGCATCGCCCAGATCAAGGCCAACACCGTCGACTTCGGCTCCTCGGACGCCCCGCTCAAGCCCGACGACCTGGCCGCCTCGAACCTGGTGCAGTTCCCCTCGGTCATGGGCGGCATCGTGCCGGCCTTCAACGTGCCGGGCATCGCCGCCAACGGCCTCAAGCTCGACGGTGCCACCCTGGCCAACGTCTACCTGGGCAAGATCACCAAGTGGAACGACCCGGCGATCGCCGGCCTCAACCCGGGCGTGGCGCTGCCGGACCTGCGCATCACCGTCGTGCACCGCTCGGACGGCTCGGGCACCACCTTCAACTTCGTCAACTACCTGTCCAAGGTGTCGCCGGAATGGCAGACCAAGGTCGGTGAAGGCACCTCGGTGCGCTGGCCGACCGGCGTGGGCGGCAAGGGCAACGAGGGCGTGACTGCCTACGTCAAGCAGATCAAGGGCGCCATCGGCTACATCGAACTGTCCTACGCGCTGACCAACAAGGTGGCCTACGCCACCATGAAGAACGCCAACGGCAATTACGTCGAAGCGTCCAACGCGTCGATCCAGGCTGCCGCGGCCAGCGCCGAGTGGGGCAAGGCCAAGGACTTCTACCTGGTGGTGACCAACGCCCCGGGCGACGACGCCTGGCCGATCGCCGCGACCAACTTCATCCTGATGTCCAAGCAGCCCAAGAACGCCGAAGGCAACAAGGCCGCCCGCGAGTTCTTCGACTGGGTCTACGAGAACGGCGACGATTCGGCCACGCAGCTCGGCTACGTGCCGCTGCCGGATGCCCTGGTCGAGCAGATCGAAGCTTACTGGGTCACCAACTTCAAGTAATCGCCAAACCGCTGGTCCGGCCCGCGCGCCTTCCGGCGCGCGGGCCTGCTTACGAACGCAGGCCCCAACACAAGAGCGCCGCGCATGCACACCGCTTCCGCCCCGAATCCCGTCGACCGCCCACATCTCGCCGATGCCTTCCGAGACTGGGCGTTTCGCAACATCGTCACCCTTGCCGGCTGGTTCGTACTGGCCGCGCTGGGACTGGCCGCGCTGTCCATGCTCTGGGGCGGCCGCGAAGCCTTCATGGAGTTCGGCCCGGGTTTCCTGACCTCCACGGCCTGGAACCCCGTCACCGAAGAGTACGGTGCACTGGTCGCGATCTACGGCACGGTGGTCAGCACGATCATCGCCATGATCATCGCCGTGCCGGTGAGTTTCGGCATCGCGCTGTTCCTTACCGAAGTGGCGCCGGCCTGGATCCGGCAGCCGCTGGGCACCGCCATCGAACTGCTGGCCGGCATCCCGTCCATCATCTACGGCATGTGGGGCCTGTTCGTGCTTGCGCCCTTCCTGGCCGACAACGTCTATCCCTGGGTCGACGAAAACCTCGGCGCCGTGCCCTTCGTCGGCCTGCTGTTCTCCGGTCCGCCGCTCGGCATCGGCATGCTGACCGCCGGCATCGTGCTGGCGATCATGGTCATCCCCTTCATCTCGTCGGTGATGCGCGACGTCTTCATGACCGTGCCCAACCGCCTGAAGGAGTCGGCCTACGCGCTGGGCTCGACCACCTTCGAGGTGGTCTGGGACATCGTGCTGCCCTACACCCGCTCGGCGGTGATCGGCGGCATCTTCCTGGGCATGGGTCGTGCGCTGGGTGAAACGATGGCCGTCACCTTCGTGCTGGGCAACTCGCACAACATCCACGCGTCCCTGCTGATGCCCGGCAACTCGATCGCCGCGACCATCGCCAACGAATTCGCCGAGGCCACCACGCCCATGTACCAGTCGGCGCTGCTGGCCCTGGGCTTCGTGCTGTTCATCGTCACCTTCGTGGTGCTGGCGATCGCCAAGCTGATGCTGATGCGCCTGGCCAAGCGGGAAGGCAACTGATGAGCACCGTTGCCCGCAACCTCTATATCCGCCGCCGGCTGGTCAATGGCCTGGCCATGGTGCTCTCCGGCGCCGCCACCATCTTCGGCCTGTTCTGGCTGGTGTGGATCCTGTGGACCACGATCAGCAAGGGCGTGGACGCGATGAGCCTGCAGCTGTTCACCGAAATGACGCCGCCGCCCGGGCAGGACACCGGCGGCCTGAAGAACGCCATCGTCGGCTCGCTGATCCTGAGTTCGCTGGCCGTGCTGATGGGTGCGCCGGTGGGCATCGCCGCCGGCACCTACCTGTCCGAATACGCCCGGTCGAGGAAGATCGGCGAAGTCATCCGCTTCGTCAACGACATCCTGCTGTCGGCGCCGTCGATCGTGCTCGGCCTGTTCATCTACACCCTTGTGGTGCGCACCACGGGCACCTTCTCGGGTTGGGCCGGCGCCATCGCCATGGCCTTCATCGTGCTGCCGGTCGTGGTTCGCACCACCGACGAGATGCTGCGCCTGGTGCCCAGCCAGATGCGCGAAGCGGCGCTGTCGCTGGGCATCCCGCAGTGGAAGGTAACCACGCAGATCCTCTACCGCGCCGCGCTGCCGGGCATCATCACCGGCGTGCTGCTGGCCCTGGCGCGCATCTCCGGCGAAACCGCGCCGCTGCTGTTCACCGCCTTCAACAACCAGTACTGGAACACCGACCTGGGCAGCGCGATGCCCAACCTGCCGGTGACCATCTTCCAGTTCGCCATGAGTCCCTTCGAATACTGGAACCAGCTGGCCTGGGCCGGCGCCTTCCTGATCACCCTGTTCGTGCTGACGGTGTCCCTGCTCGCACGCTTCCTACTCCTGCGAAACAAGACCCAACATGACTAACGCCCCGATCACCTTCGCCACCGCCGTCCCGAGCGCGGCCGCCGATGATTCGCCGTCGGAGGTCAAGCTGGCCGCGCGCGACCTTGCCTTCCACTATGGCGACTTCACCGCGCTCAAGGACATCAACCTCGATGTGCCCAAGAACAAGGTGACCGCGCTGATCGGCCCCTCGGGCTGCGGCAAGTCGACGCTGCTGCGGGTGTTCAACCGCATCTACTCGATCTACCCGGGCCAGCGCGCCAGCGGCCAGGTCCTGCTCGACGGTGAGGACGTGCTGGATCCGAAGTACCCGCTCAACCGGCTGCGCAGCAAGATCGGCATGGTGTTCCAGAAGCCGGTGCCGTTCCCGATGTCGATCTACGACAACATCGCCTACGGCATCGGCCACTACGAAAACCTGTCGAAGGCCGACCTGGCCAACCGCGTCGAGGAAGCCCTGCGCCAGGCGGCGCTGTGGGACGAGGTCAAGGACAAGCTCAAGCAGACGGCCCTGGGACTATCCGGTGGCCAGCAGCAGCGACTGTGCATCGCGCGTGCGGTGGCGCTGAAGCCGCAGGTGATCCTGTTCGACGAACCGACCTCGGCGCTCGACCCCATCGCCACCGGCAAGATCGAGCAGCTCTTCGCCGAGCTCAAGCAGCAGTTCACCATCCTGATCGTGACGCATAACATGCAGCAGGCGGCGCGCTGCTCGGACTTCACCGCCTTCATGTACCTGGGCGAGCTGGTCGAGCACGGTCCGACCACCACCATCTTCACCAAGCCCGGCAAGCAGCAGACCGAAGACTACATTACCGGCCGATTCGGCTGAGGACGCCCACCATGCCCCATTCCCACGACCATATCGTCAAGAGCTACGACGACGAACTCACCCGGCTCGACGGCGAAATCATCCGCATGGGCCAGATCGCCGTCGCCCAGCTCGACGCCGCCATCGACGTCCTGCAGCGTCGCGACACCCAGGCCGCCATGCGCGTGGTCGCCAACGACGAGGCCATCGACACGCTCGAGCACGAAGTCAGCCACGACGTGCTGCGCCTGCTGGCCCTGCGCCAGCCGATGGCGCGCGACCTGCGCGAGGTTTATGCCGCGCTGCGCATCTCGTCGGACATCGAGCGCATCGGCGATTACGCCGCCAACGTCGCCAAGCGCTCCATGGTGCTCAACCAGACCGCGCCGGTCTCGGCCGCCCGCGGCCTGCCGGCACTGGCGAAGCTGGCCAACGCCCTGGTCACCGAGGCGCTGGAAGCCTACCGCGAGCGCGACGCCGACCGTGCCCTGGCCGTGCGTGGCCGCGACGTGGAGATCGACGCCGAATACACCGGCCTGTTCCGCGAGCTGCTGACCTACATGGCCGAAGACCCGCGCCAGATCACCGCCTGCACCCACCTGCTGTTCATCGCCAAGAACATCGAACGCATCGGCGACCACGCCACCAACATCGCCGAGAACACCTGGTTCCTGGTGCACGGCGAACTGCCCGAAGGCGACCGCGAGAAGGGCGACCTGACCAGCCAGGTAACGGCCGGCCAGTAACCCGCGACCTGCGCCACCATGCCCGCCATTAGTGGTGGGCATGAGCCCAGAACCCGCGCATACCCGGGCCGCTGCAGGTGATCGTTTTCGCCCTGCTATACCGCTTCCTGCCCGACCGCCCGGTGCCCTGGCGGCGCGCCCTGATCGGCGGCGCGATTACGGCTGCGCTGTTCGTCCTTGGACGCTGGGCCATCCGCCTGCACCTGACCGAGGCGACGCCGGGCAGCGCCTATGGCTCCTTCGGAACCCTGGTGCAGCTGCTGGTGTGGATCTACTACGCCGCGCTGGTGTTCTTCTGCGGCGCCCTGGTCACTGCCGTGATGGACGAGCGCCTGCGCAGAAAGCCGGCGAGCTGAGGGCACGAGGCAGAGCAGTACCAGGGCCAGCGCCAGAAGGATCCAGTGTGGTTGCACCAGCGCCCCCGCCAGCGCCGAGGCAACCGGCGTCAGGGCGCGGCCGATGCCCTGGCTCATCGCGACCTGGCCATTGCGGTGGCCGGCATCCGCGCCGAAGCGCAGCTGCACCAGCCACGGCCTGGCCAGGGTGTGCAGGCCTGCGCCCAGTCCGAACAAGGCCACGCCCAGGCCGGCGACCACCGTCGAATGAGCGAAGGCGGCAGCGACAAGCCCCGCGGCCTGCATCGCCATCGGCCAGACGGTGAGCACGGCAACCGAAGGCAGGCGGCCACCGCGCAGCAGCCAGATCCTTCCCGGCAGCTGCGCCACGCCGAAGGCCGCCAGCACCAGGGCCGCGTGGGCCAGGTTGATGCCGCGCGTAAGCAGCAGTGGTACGAAAAGCGTGATCAGGGCCATGCCGGCCACGGTGCCCGTAGTGAATATCGTCGCCAGCGTGGTGATCGAACCTCGCGAATGCGGACGATGCGACTCCGGCGCCGACATATCCACGGGCGCGGCAGGCAGGGCCGGCAGCACCCGGCGCTCCACCAGCCAGCCCGCCGCCAGTACCGCCACGGCGCCCGTCAGCAGCGACGTACGCAGGTCCGTGTATTCGACCAGGTTCCCGAGCAGCGGCAGGAACACCGTGCTCGCCAGTCCACCCATCACGGTTACCGCCGCCAGGCCCTGAAGCCGCAGCGCCGGGTCGGATATCGCCCGGTGCACCAGCGCGAAGGCCGTTTCGTAAAGCGTGAGCGCCATGCCCATGCCGATGCCCAGCCAGCCCAGGAGAAGGGCCAGGGGGTGCTGGACATACGCAAGCACCAACAGGCCGGACACGCCCGCCAGCAGTCCGAGTCGGAACAGTGCCGCGCCGTGGCCGCGGTCAAATCCACGCCCGACCCGCGGCGCCACCAGGGCTGCCACCAGCAAGGCGGCGGAGTAAGCCGCCGCCACCCAGGCCATCGACAGCCCGAACCGTGCCTGCATCGGCAGTTGCCAGACGGGGAAGCCGTAATACAGCACCCCCCAGGCCACGCACTGGGCGAGACCCAGCCACCACACTGCCGCCGTGCCGCGTCCTGGCATCGCCAGGGCCTCAGCCGCAGCAACCGGCCGTGGCCGCGGTGGGCTCGGGACTGGCCAGCGCCGCCGGCTTGGGCGATCCGCAGCCGCAGCCAGCAGACCCCACGGCCTTCGCACGTTCGTCCGCGACGCAGCAGGCCGCGGCGTCCCGGACAGGCGGGCCACCGCAGCAGCCGCCGGTGGAGTTCGCCGGCGGGCTTGAGGCGGTGACTTCGTCGGCGAACTGGGTGATGCAGACACCCGTTTCGGGCAACACCAGTTCGACCCGGCGCGCGGCCTCCCAGTCACCCACCAGGGCGGCGGCGACCGAACGCACCTGTTCGTAGCCGGTCAGCAGCAGGAAGGTCGGGGCACGGCCGTAGCTCTTCATGCCGACGATGTAGATGCCGTCGTCCGGATGCCGCAGTTCTTCGGCGCCGTGCGGGCGAACGCTGCCGCAGCTGTGCTGGTTCGGATCGATCAGCGGTGCCAGCGCGGTCGGGCTCTGCGTGCCCGCGTGCAGCGACAGCCGCACTTCCGAAAGCAGCGACAGGTCCGGGCGGAAGCCGGTGGCGGCGACGATTTCATCCACGGCGGGCAGGCGTCGTTCGCCTGCGCGGGCGACGATGCCCGAGGCAGTGGTTTCGAGTGCGTCGATCTCGATGCCGGCGTGCACGGTCAGCATGCCCTCGCCCACGAGCCTGGCGATGTCCTGGCCGAGCCTGCCGCGCTCCTTGAGCTGGTCGTTGTCGCCGCCGCCGAGCACGCGCGCCAGCGACGTGCGCCGCAGCGCCCAGTGCACGTGCATGCCGGGCGACTGAGTCGACAGGCGCGCCAGGTCCTTGAGCACGTTGAAGGCCGAATGGCCGCTGCCCACCACCAGCACCTGCTTGCCGGCATAGCGCTGGCGTTCGGCGCCCAGCACATCGGGAATGCCGTAGGCGATCCGGTCGCCGAGGGCACGTTCGCCCAGCGCAGGCAGGCCGGAGGCGCCCAGGGTATTCGGGTTTCCCATCGTGCCCGAGGCGTCGATCACGCCCCGGGCCATCACCTCGTGCTCGCCGTCGGCGTCCTGGTAATGCACGACGTAGGGCTGCGCGTCGCGGCCGGCGTCCTTCATCAGGTCACGCCGGTGGCGGGCCACGCCCAGCACGCGCGCACCCAGGCGCAGTCGCGACGCTATCTCCCGGGTTGCGGCCAGGGGTCGCAGGTACTGTTCGACCACCTCGCCTCCGGTCGGGAAAGCAGCGAGCTCGGGTTCCTTCCAGCCGCTAGCCGCCAACAGGGCGCGCGCCTGGCTGTCGATGGTGAACTCCCAGGGCGAGAACATGCGCACGTGGCCCCAGCGCTGCATGCCGGTGCCGACGGAATCACCTGCCTCGAGCAGCAGCGGCTCCAGGCCACGCGAGAGCAGGTGGGCGGCGGCGGCCAGGCCAACCGGGCCGGCCCCGATGATGACAACGGGAAGCGATGTGTTCATGGCGATCTCCTCTGGACTCCCGGACCGGGATTTAATTGGTAGAGACAACTATTTGGGTGAAAAAATCAGCCGCAGCCTGGCCCGGCCTCGCCCGGGGCACATTCGGAGGGGGCGCAGGCGCCGGGGACGAACCGCTGTTCGGCGGCCTTGGCCAGGCGCCGGATCAGTTCGGTGGCGCCGGCACGCACCTCGGGGGCCAGGTCGCCCAGCAAGGCCGCCTGCTGCTGCACCATCTCGTCGTCGATGCGTTTGAACAGCGCGCGGCCGGCGGGCGTGATCCGCAGCGACTGGGCCCGGGCGTCGTCGGGGTCGGGCAGGCGTTCGACGTAGGCCTTGCGCACCAGGGCGTCGATCACGCGGGTGACGGTGCTCTTGTCCAACCTCAGGGCCTCGGCCATGGCCTGGGCACGCATGGGGCCGCGCGTCGCCAGCACTTCCAGGGCATGGCACTGGGTGACCGAGATGTCGTGGCAGCAGATGCGGTCGCGGTCGCGGACCTGGTAGATGCGCACCAGCTCGGCCACGGCGGCCTGGAGCTTGCGGGCGTCCAGCATCAGCTTGGTGGTGGCGGCACTTGCCATGGGACGGGGCCATTTAGTTGCGTGTGCCAACCTTATTCCAGGCGCCCTGCCCCCGTCAAGCGAAAACCGGGTTCGGCGGCGCCCTTCCACCCCAGGCCTGCGGGCTGCGGGCATATCGGCCGATGAAATGTCGATCCTGACCCCGGTTTCACCGCCATCGGGTAGAATGGCGGGGCTCGATGCGCGGAGCGGGAGAGGCTGGCCATGGCCAGCGCCGAAGGCGTAACGCCCGTAATCGCTCAGGACCCGGAACCGCAACCGCGCGAGCGACTCTGGAGAGACCGGAACCAGCCGGCGCCGAAGGGGCATGGCCGCATCAAGATGGCGGCCAAAACTCTCAGGCAAAAGGACAGAGGGGCGCCCCGTGCGGCATGCACGGACCCTTCCCTCGTCCGGATCGACCATGAATCGCGACAGCCTGCGCCAGCTCGAGCACCACGACGCCTTCCTCGAACGCCACATCGGCCCCAACGACGCCGAGATCGCGCACATGCTGCGCACCATCGGCCACGACTCGCTTGAATCGCTGACCGACGCCATCGTGCCCGGCAGCATCAAGTCGGCCGCGCCGCTGGCGCTTCCCGAAGCGATTTCCGAGGTCGAGGCGATCGCCAAGATCCGCGCCGTCGCCAGCCGCAACCAGGTTTTCCGCAGCTTCATCGGCCAGGGTTATTACGGCACCCACACGCCGAACGTGATCCTGCGCAACATCCTGGAAAACCCCGCCTGGTACACCGCCTACACGCCCTACCAGGCCGAGATTTCCCAGGGCCGCATGGAAGCGCTGATCAACTTCCAGACCATGTGCGCCGACCTCACCGGCATGGAGATCGCCAACGCGTCCCTGCTCGACGAAGCCACCGCCGCCGCCGAGGCCATGACCCTGGCCAAGCGCTCGGGCAAGTCGAAGTCGAACGTGTTCGCCGTTTCCGCCGGCGTGCACCCGCAGACGCTGGAAGTCTTGCGCACCCGCGCCGAACCCTTGGGCATCGAACTGGCCGTCGCCGCCGACGCCGACCTGGCCGGCGTCGAAGCCTTCGGCGTGCTGCTGCAGTACCCCGACACCTACGGCCACGCCAACGACTACCGCGCCCTGGCCGACACCGTGCACGCGCGCGGCGGCCTGGTCTGCGTCGCCACCGACCTGCTCGCCCTGGCCCTGCTCACCCCGCCGGGTGAATGGGGCGCCGACATCGTCGTCGGCAATACCCAGCGCTTTGGCGTGCCCTTTGGCTTCGGCGGCCCGCACGCGGCCTTCATGGCCTGCCGGGACGCCTTCAAGCGCTCCATGCCGGGCCGCCTGATCGGCGTATCCATCGACGCCGAGGGCAAGGCCGCCTATCGCCTCACCCTGCAGACCCGCGAACAGCACATCCGCCGCGAGAAGGCCACGTCCAACATCTGCACCGCCCAGGTGCTGCTGGCGGTCATGGCCTCCATGTACGCCGTCTACCACGGCCCCGATGGCATCCGCCGCATCGCCACCCGCACCCATCGCCTGGCCGCCCTGCTGGCGACGGCGCTGCGCAAGGCCGACGTCGAGGTCGGGACGGGCTTCTTCGACACCCTGCACATCACCGGCGTCGATGCCGATGCCGTGCACGCCCGGGCCGCCGCCGCGCGCATCAACCTGCGCCGCATCGACGGTCGCAGCCTGGCGATCAGCCTGGATGAAACCAGCACCCGCGCCGACGTCCTGGCGCTGGCCAAGCTCTTCGGCGCCCGGATCGAGGACATCGACGAACTCGATGCCGGCACCGCCGATGCGCTGCCGGCGCCGCTGCGCCGCGAATCGGATTTCATGCAGCACCCGGTGTTCAACACCCACCACAGCGAACACGAGCTGCTGCGCTACATGCGTTCGCTGGCCGACAAGGACCTGGCCATGGATCGCACCATGATCCCGCTGGGCAGCTGCACCATGAAGCTCAACGGCACCGCCGAGATGATCCCGGTGACCTGGCCGGAGTTCGCCAACATCCATCCGCTGGCACCGGCCGACCAGACCGGCGGCTACCGCGAGCTGGTCGACACCCTCGAAGCGATGCTGGTCGAGTGCACCGGCTACGACGCCGTCAGCCTGCAGCCGAACTCGGGTGCCCAGGGCGAATACGCCGGCCTGCTGGCGATCCGCGCCTACCACCGTGCCAACGGCCAGCCCGAACGCGACATCTGCCTGATCCCCGAATCGGCGCACGGCACCAACCCGGCCTCGGCGCAGATGTGCGGCATGACCGTCGTGGTCACCAAGTGCGACGCCAACGGCAACGTCGATCTCGCCGACATCCGCCGCAACGCCGAGAAATATTCCAGCCGCCTGGCGGCGCTGATGATCACCTACCCGTCCACGCACGGCGTGTTCGAGGAAGACGTGGTCGAGATCTGCGAGGTCGTGCACCAGCACGGCGGCCAGGTGTACACCGACGGCGCCAACATGAATGCGCTGGTCGGCCTGGCCAAGCCCGGCAAGTGGGGCTCGGACGTCAGCCACCTGAACCTGCACAAGACCTTCTGCATCCCGCACGGCGGCGGCGGCCCGGGCGTCGGGCCCTGCGCGGTGAAGGCGCACCTGGCCCCCTTCCTGCCCAAGTCGCTCGGCGGCCGCGGCGACGTCGGCATGGTCAGCGCCGCGACCTACGGCAGCGCCTCGATCCTGCCGATCAGCTGGATGTACATCACGCTGATGGGCGCCGTCGGCCTGCGCAAGGCCACGCAGGTCGCGCTGCTCAACGCCAACTACATCGCCCGCCGCCTGGCACCGCACTACAAGACGCTCTACACCGGCCGGAACGGCCTGGTGGCACACGAGTGCATCCTGGACCTGCGCCCGCTCAAGGACAGCACCGGCATCAGCGCCGAGGACGTGGCCAAGCGCCTGATCGATTTCGGCTTCCATGCTCCGACGCTCAGCTTCCCGGTCGCCGGCACCCTGATGGTCGAGCCGACCGAAAGCGAATCGCTGCACGAACTCGACCGCTTCATCGACGCGATGATCCAGATCCGCGACGAAATCCGCGCCGTCGAGGAAGGCAAGCTCGACCGCGAAGACAACCCGCTGCGCAACGCCCCGCACACCGCCACCGCGGTGACGGCCAGCGAGTGGACTCACGCCTACCCGCGTGAACTGGCCGCCTTCCCGCTGGCCAGCCTGCGCCAGCAGAAGTACTGGCCGCCGGTGGCGCGCGTGGACAACGTCTACGGCGACAAGAACGTGATGTGCGCCTGCATCCCGGTCGACGCCTACAAGGAACCCGAAGACGCCTGAAGCACGACCGTGGTGGCCACGACCGTGGCCACCACCCACAGCACGTTCACGCGTCCGGAGGCCAGCAGGCAAATTCCCAGCAGCGCGACGGCGGCATCGCCGCCGCCGTGCACCCCTGCGGGCAACACGATGGCCAGGAAAGCCGCCGCCAGGAGCCCCACCACCGCGGCGTTGATGCCGGCGATGGCCGGCGGTGCCCATGACTGCCGGGCCAACCGCGACCACAGCGGCAACAACGCGGCCATCAGCAGCAGTCCCGGCAGGAAGATCGCCAGCAGGGCGACGGCGGCCCCGACCAGCGGCGCCTGCCCGGTCGGGACCATCGCCCCCACGTAGGCAGCCAACGAAAACATCGGTCCGGGCACGGCCTGCGCGGCGCCATAGCCGGCAAGGAATTCCTGGCGACCGATCCAGCCCGTGGCGACGGTGGACTGCTCGAGCAGCGGCAGCACGACATGGCCCCCGCCGAACACCAGTGCGCCGGCCTCGTAGAACGCGCCGGCGACGGCAGGCAAGGACGCCGGCCGCTCCGCGTACAGCAGGGCCAGCACCAGGCCGATGCCGAAAACGGCCAGCAACCACCAGGCCGCGCGTGGACTATGGCCCACGCGCAGTTCGTCCGCGGGCAGCCGCGGCGCGCTCCGGCAGAGCCAGGGCCCGATCAGGCCTCCGGCCACGATCACGGCCAGTTGCCGCCAGGCTGGGCCACCGGCAAGCATTACGGCCAGCGCCAGCCCCGCCAGCAACGCACGCGGAAGATCGGGCACCAGGCTGCGGATCATGCCTGCCAGTCCATGCGCCACCACGACCACCGCCACCAGCTTCAGGCCATGCAGAACCGCGAGCGCCGTGGGCCCTTCAAGCCGGGGCGCCAGCAGGGCCAGCCCGAACAGCAGCAGCGCCGACGGCAGCGTGAAACCGATGAAGGCCAGCAGGCCGCCGACCCAGCCACCGCGCAGCAGGCCCACTGCAAAGCCCAGCTGGCTGCTGGCCGGCCCCGGCAGCACCTGGGCGATGGCCAAGAGCTGCGCGAAGCCAGCCTCCGACAGCCAGGCCCGGCGCACGACGAACTCCTGGCGGAAATAGCCCAGGTGCGCGATCGGTCCACCAAATGAGGTCAGGCCCAGGCGCAGGAAGGTGGTGAATAGTCCGGAAGACATGCGCGGGAAGTCTAGCCGCCCCTGTCGCACCCTCGGGTACACGCCGCTGGTTTCATCTGCAGGGGCGCATGCCGTGGCCTTGGAACGGTCACATATTTTAATTATTCTGGAACAATGAAAACGCCAGATGCCCTCGCCGCCCTGTCCGCCCTGGCCCAGCCGCATCGGTTGGCGATCCATCGCTGGCTGGTGGAGCGCGCCCCGGAAGGTGCTTTCGCCGGTGAAATCGCCGAACACCTTCACCTGCCGGCCGCCACCCTCTCCTTCCACCTCAAGGCCTTGCAGCAGGCCGGCCTGATCGTGCCGGAACCGCAGGGGCGCTTCATCCGCTACCGCGCGAACCTCGACGCCGTGCAGGGCCTGGTCGCCTACCTCACCGAAAACTGCTGTGGCGGCGACGCCTCCCGCTGCGCCCCAACCCCCGGAAAAACCCGCCCATGACCCTCAAGATCGGCATCAACGGATTCGGCCGCATCGGCCGCCTGGCGCTGCGCGCCGCCTTCGGCTGGAAAGACGTGCAATTCGTGCAGGTCAACGACCCGGCCGGCGACGCCGCCACCCTTGCCCACCTGCTGAATTTCGATTCCGTGCACGGCCGCTGGGCGCGCGAGGCCACGGCCGACGGCGAGGCCATGCTGATCGACGGCCAGCGTTTCCCGGTCACCCGCAACAAGACCATCGCCGACACCGACTGGTCCGGCTGCGACGTGGTGATCGAAGCCAGCGGCAAGATGAAGACCACCGCCGCCCTGCAGGCCTACCTGGACCAGGGCGTGAAGCGCGTGGTCGTGACCGCGCCGGTGAAGGAAGCCGGCGTGCTGAACGTGGTGATGGGCGTCAACGACCATCTGTATGACCCGGCCGTGCATCGCATTGTCACCGCGGCCTCGTGCACAACCAACTGCCTGGCCCCCATCGTCAAGGTCATCCACGAGGGCCTGGGCATCCGCCACGGCAGCATCACCACCGTGCACGACCTCACCAATACCCAGTCCATCCTCGACCAGCCGCACAAGGACCTGCGCCGCGCCCGCGCCTGCGGCATGAGCCTGATCCCCACGACCACCGGTTCGGCCACCGCGATCACCGAAATATTCCCGGAGCTCAAGGGCCGCCTGAACGGCCACGCCGTGCGCGTGCCACTGGCGAACGCGTCGCTGACCGACGCCGTGTTCGAGGTGAAGCGCGAAACCACGGTCGACGAAGTGAATGCCCTGCTCAAGGCCGCCGCCGATGGCCCGCTCAAGGGCATCCTGGGTTTCGAGACGCGCCCGCTGGTGTCCATTGATTACCGCAGCGACCCCCGGAGCAGCATCGTCGATGGTCCTTTCACGATGGTCGTGGCCGGTACCCAGGTGAAGATCTTCGCCTGGTACGACAACGAATGGGGTTACGCCAACCGCACCGTCGAACTGGCGCGCAAGGTCGGCACCGGCGGATGAACCCGCTGACCCGCCAGTACCTGCTGGTGACGGCCAACTACTGGGCCTTCACCCTCACCGACGGCGCGCTGCGCATGTTGGTGGTGCTGCACTTCCACCAGCTGGGTTATTCGCCGCTGCAGGTGGCGATGCTGTTCGTGTTCTACGAAATCTTCGGCGTGGTCACCAATCTGCTCGGTGGCTGGCTGGGCGCGCACCTGGGCCTGAACCGCACGATGAACCTGGGCCTGGCGCTGCAGGTCGGCGCGCTGGCGATGCTGGCGGTGCCCGCCGCGATGCTGACCGTGCCCTGGGTCATGGCGGCCCAGGCCTTGAGCGGCATCGCCAAGGACCTCAACAAGATGAGCGCCAAGGGCAGCATCAAGCTGCTGGTGCCCGGCGACCAGCAGGCACGCCTGTACCGCTGGGTGGCGCTGCTCACCGGTTCCAAGAACGCGCTCAAGGGCGTCGGCTTTTTCCTGGGAGCGCTGCTGCTGGCCTGGCTGGGCTTCGCCGGTGCGGTGCTGGCCATGGCAACGGCGCTGGCGTTGGTGTGGGGGAGCAGCCTGCTGTTGCTTCAGGCCGACCTCGGGCGGGCCAAGGCCAAGCCGAAGTTCCGCGACCTGCTGTCCAAGAGCCGGGCCATCAACCGGCTCTCGGCCGCAAGGCTGTTCCTGTTCGGGGCCCGCGACGTCTGGTTCGTGGTCGCACTGCCGGTGTTCCTCGCCCAGGTCCTGGGCTGGCCGCATGCCCAGGTCGGCGGCTTCATGGCGCTGTGGATCATCGGCTACGGCGGCGTGCAGGCCCTGGCCCCGGCCATCACCGGCCTGCGCCGGGGCCCGGTTCCCGATGGCCGTGCCGCCTTCGGCTGGGCCCTGCCCCTGGCCGCCCTGGCCGCGGGCATGGCCGCCGCGCTGTGGGCCGGCTGGCCGGCCCAGGCGGTGCTGGTGACCGGTCTGCTGGCCTTCGGCGTGCTGTTCGCGCTGAACTCGGCCCTGCACAGCTACCTGATCGTCAGCTACGCACGCGAGGATGGCGTGTCCCTGGACGTCGGCTTCTATTACATGGCCAATGCCGGCGGCCGGCTGCTCGGGACGGTGCTGTCGGGCGCGGTGTACCAGGCTTGGGGGCTGGCAGCCTGCCTGGCCATCTCGACGGTCTTCGTGCTGGTGGCCGCCGGCGTGTCCCTGGGCCTCCCCCGGCACGGCGGCCCCGCATCGCCGCCGATTAACTAAACACTGCCTGAATGGAATCGGCTGCCCGCGCATCCTTTCACCTGCGGCTAGCCACTTCAGGGGTATGACGACCGCAATGCATCCAAGCCCGCCAAGCCCCGCCGCCGCAACGCCCTGGCAGGACGACCTGCAGGCCGCGCGTGCCGGCGACTGCCTGGCGCTGGAGCGGGTGCTGACGCGTTCGCGCCAGGACCTGCGCCGCTACGCCGAGCACCACTGCGTCGTCAACGACGTCGAAGACGCCGTGCAGGAGTCGCTGTTCACCGCGTCGCGCAAGCTGGCCGATCTGCGCCAACTCGAGTCGTTCACCTCCTGGCTGTTCCGCATCGTCAAGCGCGAGTGCAACCGCCTCAAACGCGGCTGGCGGAGCCTGCGCCAGGAAGAGCTCACCGAGGACATCGCCGGCCCCTGCGCGCACGCACCGGCCGGGCTGGCGCAGGACCTGGCGGCGGCGCTGGAGTCGCTGCCACCGCACTATCGCGAGATCATCCTGCTTCGCGACGTTCAGGGCCTGACCATCGGCGAACTGGCCGACACCCTGTCCCTGACCCGCGAAGCCACCAAGGCGCGCCTGCACCGGGCACGTGCACTGGCGCGCGAATACCTTCAGGATTAAACCGCGGGCACGCCCGCATCACTGCAAGCAACCCAAGAGGGAGCCACACCATGTCCAAGAAAACCCTGAAACCCGTCGTCCTCGCCGCCAGCGCCGCGCTGCTCGGTTCGATGGCCCTGTCCACCTCCGCCTTCGCCATGGATTCACTGGCCCAGGGTTACCTGCTCTCCGCCAGCGACCACAAGGGCGAAGAAGGCAAGTGTGGCGAGGGCAAGTGCGGTTCCGATATGGCCGGTGAAAAGGCCGAGGAAGGCAAGTGCGGCGAAGGCAAGTGCGGCTCCGACATGGCCGGTGAAAAGGCCGAGGAAGGCAAGTGCGGCGAAGGCAAGTGCGGCACCGACATGGCCGGTGGCAAGGCCGAGGAAGGCAAGTGCGGCGAAGGCAAGTGCGGCTCCGAAAAGGCCGATGAAAAGGCCGAAGGCGACAAGTGAGGCAGCGAGGCCTTATCGCTCCGTGATGTCCGCGAGCACGCTCCCTCGAACGGCAGCGGGCCTGGGCCTGCGGCGGACCCTTCTGGGCCCGCTGCAGGCCGCTTCGCCCGGTGATTTCGATTTCCTGGAATGTGCGCCGGACAACTGGATCGGCGTGGGCGGACGCTTCGGCGCCGCCCTGCGCGACCTGAGTTCGCGGCACCCCCTGGTCTGCCACGGCCTGTCGCTGTCGCTGGGGTCGACCGACCCCTTCGACGACACCTACCTGCGCAAGCTCCGGCATTTCCTCGACGAGCACCGGGTTCCGGTCTTCAGCGAACACCTGAGCTACTGCAGCGCCGACGGCCAGCTCTACGACCTGCTGCCGATCCCTTTCACGGAAGAAGCGGTCCGGCACGTGTCCGGACGCATACGCCAGGTGCAGGACGCCCTGGGTCGACGCATCGCGGTGGAAAACATTTCCTATTACGCCGCGCCCTACCAGGCCATGCCGGAGATCGACTTCATCAACGCGGTGCTGGCCGAAGCCGACTGCGACCTGCTGCTGGACGTGAACAACATCTACGTCAACGCCATCAACCACCGCTACGACGCCGGGGAATTCCTGGCGGCGCTGCCCGGCGAACGCATCGCCTATTTCCACATCGCCGGCCACTACGACGAGGCCGACGACCTGAAGGTCGACACCCACGGCGCGCCGGTGAAACCCGACGTGTTCGCACTGCTCGACGCGGCCTGCGCGCGCTTCGGCCCACGCCCCACCCTTCTCGAGCGCGACTTCAACATCCCGCCCTACGCCGACCTGGTGGCCGAACTGGGCCAGGTGCGCGCCGTGCTGGACCAGTACGCCGCTTCCGCGGAACGCCATGCCCGCGCCTGAGCGCTTGCGCGAACAGCAGGCGCGGCTGGCGGCGCACGTGCGCGACCCGGAGCAGCAGGCCCCGCCCCCAGGCATCGAGGACCGGCGCCTGAAGGTTTATCGGGAGCTGTTCTACAACAGCCTGCAGGGCCTGCTGGCCGCCAACTTCCCGGTGATCCGCCGCCTGCTCGACGACAGCCACTGGCACGCGCTGGTGCGCGATTTTTATCGCGACCACCGCTGCAGCACGCCGCTGTTCCCGGAACTGCCGCGGGAGTTCATCCAGTACCTGCAGGCGCGCGAGGCGCCGGACGCGGGCGACCCGCCCTGGCTGGTGGAACTGGCGCACTACGAATGGGTGGAGCTGGCGCTGGACCTCAGCGAAGCCAGCGACCAGCAGACACCGCACGACCCCGGCGGCGACCTTCTCGCCGGCGTGCCGGTGCCTTCGCCCCTGGCCTGGCCGCTTGCCTATGCCTGGCCGGTGCACCGGCTGGCGCCGGACTACCAGCCCACCGAGGCGCCGGAGGCACCCACCCTGCTGCTCGTGCGCCGCGGCGCCGACCAGCGCGTGCATTTCCACTCGCTGAGCCCGCTCACCTTCCGCCTGCTGCAGCGCCTGTCCGAACAGCCTGGCCTGACCGGGCGCGCCCAGCTCGAGGCCCTTGCCGCCGAAGCATCGGCGCCCGATCTCGACGCCTTCGTCGCCGATGGCCGCCGCATGTTCGACCAGCTGCGCCGCGACGGCGTCGTGCTGGGCACCCACACCAACCCGGAGACCCCCTGATGGCCCACGATTCGAGCACGCGCTGGCTGGCGCTGAGTGAACGCCTGGAAGGCACCGGCCGCTGGCTGGCGCCCCTGGGCCTGCGCCTGCTGCTGGCCTGGGAATTCTGGGAAGCGGGCGTGCAGAAGCTGCGGGGCGAAAACTGGTTCGCCGGCATCCAGGACAAGTTCCCGGCGCCGTTCAACCTCGCGCCCACGGACCTGAGCTGGACCCTCGCGACCTGGGCCGAACTGCTGGGTGCCGTGGCCTTGCTGCTGGGCCTGGGCACACGCTTTTTCGCGTTCGCGCTGCTGGTGCTGACCGCGGTGGCGACGGTGTCGGTGCACTGGCCGGCCGACTGGGGCAGCCTGTCCGAACTCTGGCGGGGTTATGCGATCACCGACAAGGGATTCGGCAACTTCAAGCTGCCGCTGCTGTTCATGGCCATGCTGCTGCCGCTGGTATTCCACGGCGCCGGCCGCTTCAGCCTCGACGCACTGCTGGCCGCGGGCACCGACACCACGCCGCGCCGCCCGGTCGCCGACCCCGCGGCCTGGGCGCTGGCGCTGGCGGTGGTGGCCATGCCGGCGCTGATGCTGGTGCCGGTGGCGGGCCTGGTCCTGGCGATCCTGTCGGTGCTGCTGCTGGCCGCCGGGAGGCTCTGGCCGGCCTGAGCCAGGGGTCGGCCCTGTTATCCTGCGCGGCATGGAAAACACCTCCCCGCCGCGCATGCCCGAGCGTTTCCGCGGCTTCCTCCCTGTCGTCGTCGACGTCGAAACCGGTGGTTTCGACTGCACCCGGCACGCCCTGCTGGAAATCGCCGCCATCCCCATCGAGCTCGACGACGCCGGCTACTACGTGCCCGGCGAAGTCGCCACCAGCCACGTCGAACCCTACGAAGGCAGCGAGATCGACCCCAAGTCGCTGGAGATAACCGGTATTCGGCTCGATAGCCTGCTCCGGGGCGCCCTGCCGGAACGCGAAGCGCTGGACCTCGTATTTGCCAAGGTGCGGGCGGCGGTGAAACGCAACGGCTGCCAGCGAGCCATCCTGGTCGGCCACAACGCCCATTTCGACCTCGGCTTCCTGAACGCCGCGGTGACGCGCGTCGGGCACAAGCGCAACCCCTTCCACCCCTTTTCGACCTTCGATACGGTTACGCTGGCGGGGATGGCCTATGGCCAGACCGTGCTCAGCCGGGCCGTGCAGGCCGCCGGCCTCGACTGGGACGGCGACCAGGCGCATTCGGCGGTGTACGACACCGAACGAACGGCGGCACTGTTCTGTGCGGTGCTCAATTCTTGGCGGCGGTTCTGCGTGAAGGAGTCAGGGCAATGATCCACGACAGCATCCTGGGTACCGTCGGCAACACGCCGATCGTGCGTATCAACCGGCTGGCGCCGGAGGGCGTGGCGATGTACGCCAAGCTCGAATACTTCAACCCCATGTCCTCGGTGAAGGACCGTCTGGCCATGGCGATCATCCTCGACGCCGAAGCCTCGGGCGCGCTGCAGCCGGGCCAGATGGTGGTCGAAGCCACGTCCGGCAATACCGGCATCGCCCTGGCGGCGGTGTGCGCGGCACGGGGCTACCCCTTCGTCGCCTTCATGGCGGAAACCTTTTCGGTTGAACGGCGCAAGCTGATGCGTGCGCTGGGCGCCAAGGTCATCCTGACGCCTGCGGCGGAACGCGGCAGCGGCATGGTGCGGTACGCGAAGGAATTTGCGGAAAAGCACGGTGCCTTCCTCGCCCGGCAGTTCGAAAACCCGGCCAACCCGGCCTGGCACCGCGCCACCACCGGCCCGGAAATCCTGCAGGATTTCGCCGGCAAGCGCCTGGACTGGTTCGTCACCGGCTACGGCACCGGCGGTACGCTCACCGGCGCCGGTGAAGTGCTGAAGCTGGCGCGTCCTGACATCAAGATCGCCGCCACCGAACCCGAAGGCGCGGCCCTGCTTTCGGGCAGCGACTGGCAGCCGCACAAGATCCAGGGCTGGACGCCGGATTTCATCCCGGACGTGCTCAACCGCGATATCTACGACCTGATCGTGCCGGTGAACGACGTGCTGGCGCGCGACACCGCGCGCGACCTGGCCACGCGCGAAGGCATCTTCTGCGGCATATCCGGCGGCGGCACCTTCGCCGCGGCCCTGGAGGTCGCCCGCACCCTGGACCCGGGCAGCGCGGTGCTGGCCATGATCCCGGACACCGGCGAACGTTACCTCAGCACCTTCCTGTTCGAGGGCATCAACGAAGGCAGCGACGACGAGTGGCTGGCCTCGCTGCCGGCAGGCTGATCGCCCGCCGGTGGCTCAGGGGTCCAGGTTCCAGGTGAAGGTGCCGGGCTCGGACTTGCTGGCGGCCACGAAGTTGCGCGCCTCCTGGTGCTCCCCGCAATAGTCCGAGCCGTCGGAATAGAAGTTGTAGGGCCCCGGGTACTCCACGCACAGCGAATGGCTGCCGGCCCAGCGGCGATTGCCGCCCACCACGTCGGCGTAGAAGTAGAAGTTGGAGTTGCCGGTTTCGACCAGGCTCTTGCATTCGCCGTCATTCACCCGGAACCAGCCGCGGTTGTAGAAGCGGCTTTGTTCGACGGGAAGGTAGGAAATGGCCACCAGGGCGTCCTTTCCGCTGCGATTGCAGACCCGCAGTTCGATGACCGCGGCTCCCGCGGACGTCGAACTGCCATCGTTGTCGCCCCGGCCGCCGCCAGCCTGGCCCGAAGCGACGGGCACGAGTGCAACACCAAGCGCAGCCAAGGCCGACCATCTGGTCTTGTTCATCAAGGATCCCCCCGGACGTCCCGACCGAAAGTAACAAGGCCCGGCGCCGGCGGAAAGTGACGCAGGTCTCAGTCCGGCTGGGACGAGCCGCCGGATCGCGCGCGCGAGAAGCGAGAACGCAGCCCCCGCCAAAGCCCGTAGAGGCTGATGACGATCCAGGCCAGCTGCATGATCGTGGCCGAGATGACGTCGCGGAAGTCCGGGCCCGCCGCAAAGATCGAGATCAGGATGAAGATGGCGCCGAACAGGTTGGCCAGCTGGTAGCCCAGCGAATCGCCTTTCAGCTTGCCGGCCTGCAGCAGAAAGAAGGCGCCCAACACGAAGGCCACGCCGGCCAGCCCCACGAAGTCATACCACTGCAGGCTCATTTCTGGACTCCCCGTTGGCGAACGACCTCGAACAGCGCCACACCGGTGGCGACCGAGACGTTCAGGCTTTCCATCTCACCCGGCATCGGGATGCGCACCAGGCCATCGCAGGTTTCGCGGGTAAGCCGGCGCATGCCTTCGCCTTCGCCGCCCATCACCAGGCCGACGTTGCCGGTGAAGTCGGTGGCGTGGATGCTGGCGGTGGCTTCGCCGTCGAGGCCGTAGAGCCAGACGCCCATTTCCTGCAGCGCCCGCATGGTACGGGCCAGGTTGGTGACGCTGACCACCGGGATGCGGTCGGCGGCGCCGGCCGAGGTCTTGCGGACGGTGGCGTTCACCGGCGCGGCCTTGTCCTTCGGAATCACGACCGCGGTCACGCCCGCGGCGGCGGCGCTGCGCAGGCAGGCACCCAGGTTGTGCGGGTCCTGCACGCCGTCGAGCACCAGCACGAGCGCCTTGCCGGCGGCGGCTTCGACCAGGCCGGGAAGCTCCTTCTCGTCGGTGGATTTGGCCGCCTCATAGCGGGCCACCGCGCCCTGGTGGCGCAGGCCACCGGCGATGCCTTCGAGCGACTGCAGCGGCACCCGGCGCACCGAGACGTCGCGGCGGCGGGCGGTCTCCTCGATCTCGGTGATACGTGGGTTCTTGCTGCCGGCCTCGAGCAGCACCTCGCGCACGTGCTCGAGGTCGTGTTCCAGCGCCGAGGCCACGGCATTGATGCCGGCGACCCAGTTGTCTTTCCTGGTGCTCATGCTCGTGCTTCCTTCGCCGGGCTCAGTGCGAGCCGGCCTTCTTCTTTTTCTTCGGCGCGCCTTCCGGCACCACCAGCCTGAAATCGATGCGCTTGTCCTCGACGCTTGCCTTGAGCACCAGCACCCGCACCGGGTCGCCCAGGCGGAAGCGCAGGCCGGTGCGTTCACCGGACAGGCTGCGGCGCAGCGGATCGAAGTGGAAATAGTCGTGGGGCAGCTGGGTCACGTGCACCAGGCCGTTGACCTTGGAGCCGGCCAGTTCGACGAACAGGCCGAAATTCGTGACACCGCTGACCACGCCGTCGAACTCGTCGCCGACGTGCTTTTCCATCCAGGCGCTGCGGTAGCGTTCGTCCACCTCGCGCTCGACTTCGTCGGCGCGGCGTTCACGTTCGGAGCAGTGCACCGACAGCGACGCCATCTCCTTGGCCGAATAGTGGAAGCCGTCGGGGCCACCGCTCTCGAGCAGGTGCTTGATGGCCCGGTGCAGCAGCAGGTCCGGGTAGCGGCGGATCGGCGAAGTGAAGTGCGAGTAGGCATCCAGCGCCAGCCCGAAGTGGCCCAGGTTCTCGGTCTGGTAGACCGCCATGGACTGCGAACGCAGCAGCACGGTTTCCAGCAGGGCGGCGTCGGGGCGTACGCGGATCTTGCGCAGCAGCTGGGTGAAATCACGCGGCTGCACCTTGCTCCAGGGCGGCAGGCTCAGGCCGAACTCGGACAGGTACTCCAGCAGGTCGGCGTACTTGGCCTCCGGCGGCCGCGGGTGCACGCGGAACGGCGCCGGCACCTGCTTGGCGGTGACGAAACGGCCGGCCTCGACGTTGGCCGCGATCATGCATTCCTCGATCAGCTTGTGCGCATCGTTGCGCTCGAGCATGCCGGCCTGGATGACCTCGCCATGCTCGTCGAGCACGAAGCGCACTTCCGTGGATTCAAATTCGATGGCGCCGCGACGCGAGCGCGCCTTGGCCAACACCTTGTACAGCTGGTGAAGGCGCTGGAGCTGGGGCATCAGCGAACCGACCTGGGCGATGGCCTCCTTGCCCGCGTCGGTGTCGCCCTCGCCCACGGCCTTCCAGACCTGGGTGTAGGTCAGGCGCGCATGCGAGCGCATGATGGCCTCGTAGAACCTCGAGCGCACGACGTTGCCGTCGAAGTCCACCTGCATCTCGCAGGCGAAACACAGGCGTTCGACCTTGGGCATCAACGAGCAGATGCCGTTCGACAGGGTCTCGGGCAACATCGGCACCACGAAGCCGGGGAAATACACCGACGTGGCGCGTTTCACCGCTTCATCGTCGAGCGCGGTGCCCGGGCGCACGTAGTGGGAAACATCGGCGATGGCGACGATCAGGCGGAAACCTTCGGCATTGGGCTCGCACCAGACGGCGTCATCAAAATCCTTGGCGTCCTCGCCGTCGATGGTGACCAGCGGCAGCTTGCGCAGGTCGACCCGCTGGCGCGCTTCGGCGGCCGGTACGTCCAGCGGCACTTCGGCGGCCTCGGCCAGCGCCTCGCGCGGGAACTCATGCGGCAGGTCGTGGCCGTGGATGGCGGCCTGGACCACCAGCGACGGGGTCAGGCGGTCGCCCAGCACCAGCAGGATGCGACCCACCGGCGGCCGGCCCTTCTCGGGCGGCTGGGTGATTTCAACGACCACGAGCTGGCCTTCGCGGGCGCCATTGTTGTCCTCCGGCGGGATCAGTACTTCGGTCAGCACGCGACGGTCGTCGGGAACGACCATGCCGATGCGCGCACGTTCGCTGTAGCGGCCGGTCAGGCGGGTCAGGCGATGCTCGAGTACTTCGACGATGGCGCCTTCGCGGCGACCACGGCGATCGACGCCCGTGATGCTGGCCAGCACGCGGTCGCCGTGCAGCGCCTTGCGCAGTTCACCCGGCGGCAGGAACAGGTCTTCGCCGCCGTCGTCGCACTTGAGGAAGCCGAAGCCGTCGGGGTTGGCGATGACCGTGCCGGCGACCAGGTCGAGCTTCTGGGCCACGGCATAACCGCCGCGGCGATTGCGCAGCAGCTGGCCGTCGCGAACCATGGCCGCCAGCCGGCGCGAAAGGGCATCGAAACGGTCCTCGGCCAGCAGGTCCAGGGCCTCGCCGACTTCCTCGGCGGTCAGCGGGCCGGAGCTTTCCTGCAGCAGGTTCGCGATGGCCTCGCGGCTGGCGATCGGATTTTCGTAGCGGGCGGCTTCGCGCGCCGCCATCGGGTCCTTTACGCCCGGTGCGCCGGCGCCGGCGGGTTTGCCCGGCCGGCCCGAGGGCGCCCGGCGGGGCTTGCCGGCCCGCGGCGGCTTTGCGGCCGCGGCGGCGGCGTCGGGACGGGGTTTGCGGCTGCGTTTCGCGGGTTCGGGCTTGCCTTTGGCAGGCGCCTGTTCGCGCATCGAGTCGGGCATCCAGGGCGGGAGCGTGGCGCCCGGTGTCTTTTTCTTGCTCTTTGGGGCTTTTGTCATTCGGCCATGGTACACCGGGGCCCCTGACTGCCGGCGTCACGGCCCTTGTTGCCTGGCCCGGAACCGTTGACAAAGACCGGACCTGGCCTTAAATTACGCGGCTCTTGTCGCCCTGCGGCAAGACTTGCCCAGGTGGCGGAATTGGTAGACGCACTAGTTTCAGGTACTAGCGGGTAAAACCGTGGAGGTTCGAGTCCTCTCCTGGGCACCAACATCAAGAAACCCCGCTCCGGCGGGGTTTTTTATTGCCCGGCCGGGTCCGGGTGGACTTGCCCCGACGTGGCTCGTAAGGTCGGGGCATGGCGACCCGGCCCTTCATCAGAGGCAGCCTGGTAGCCCTGGGCCTGTTGTTGGGCTTTGGGTCCGGCCCCGTGTGGGCAACCCCGGCGAATGACGACCCCAGCCTCGACCTCGGTGGCGCCGTGCGCTTCAACGTCGGCTGGCGGGACTACGGCGACCCGGCCGGCAACGGCGACATCGACCTGGAACTGCTGCGCGTGGACGCCAAGGGTTCGCGGGGGCCCCTGTTCTTTTCCCTGCAGTACCGCTGGTACGACGGCTTCGACGCCGTGCACCACGCCTGGGCGGGCTGGCGACTGGACGCCGACCGCGACCTGAAGCTGGGCATCCAGCAGGTGCCCTTCGGCCTGCTGCCCTATGCCTCGCACAGCTTCTGGTTCGGATCGGGCTATTACCTGGGGCTGGAGGACGATTACGACATCGGCCTGGTCTACCGCCACGCCGAGGGCGGGCACAACTTCCATGCGGGCCTTTTCCTGGCTGACGAGTACGGCGACGCAGCGCGCTTCGACCGCTATTCCTTCGACCTGGCCGACGACGGCAGCCTGCGCTACCGCGAGCGCGAGCGGATCAACCTGCGCTGGGCCAGGCAGTTCGAAGGCGCGGCCGCGACCACCGAATTCGGCGCGTCGGCCTTCACCGGTCGCGTCCAGGACCAGGCCAGCGGGCGTCGGCACGGCCACCACGGCGCCGCGCTGCACCTGCAGCACCAGCGCGGCGCCTGGACCTGGCAGGCGCAGTGGGCCTGGTACCGCTACGACGTTCCCGGTGCGCGGGTCGCGCTCTCGGCCTTCCTGTTTCCCTTCGAGATCGCCACCGAAGCCCATGTCCTGAGCGCGAACGTCGCCTGGTCGCTGCCGCGCAGCGGATGGTTCGACGGCATCACCTGCTACAACAACCTCAGCAGCACCCAGGGCGTGGGCGCCGCCGCCGGCGACTCCTGGCAGAACGTCGCCGGCTGCAGTTTTGCAAAGGGCAAGTCCTTCACGTACGTGGACCTGATCACCGGTCGCAACATGTGGTTCATCGGCGGCCCCGGCATCGGGCTCGCGCCCGGCGACGAGTCCTGGCGTACCCGCCTGAACATCAACATCGGCTTCTATTTCTGAGCCGCCGCGCCACCCACCCAGGAGACGCCCGAATGCAGAAGGAAACGACGGACCCGGTATCGCGCAGGCGCATCGTCATGAACCCGCCGGTGTTCATCACCTCCGGCGTGCTCGTGGTGCTGTTCGTCGCCCTGGCTGCGATCTGGCCCGAGGCCGCGGAGAAGCAGTTCGCCGCCATCCAGGCCTGGGTCATCACCCAGGCCGGCTGGTTCTACGTGCTGGCGGTGGCGGGTTTCCTGGTCTTCGTCGTGGGCGTGGCGATGTCGGGCTATGGCCGCATCCGGCTCGGGCCGGACCACAGCCGGCCCGACTACAGCTACCGGTCCTGGTTCGCGATGCTCTTCTCGGCCGGCATGGGCATCGGCCTGATGTTCTTCGGCGTCGCCGAACCGGTGATGCATTTCAGCAATCCGCCGGTGGGCGATCCGTCCACCGCCGAGGCCGCCCGTCAGGCGATGCGCATCACCCTGTTCCACTGGGGCGTGCATGCCTGGGCCATCTACGCGGTGGTGGGGCTGTCGCTGGCCTATTTCGCCTTCCGCCACGGCCTGCCACTGACGATCCGCTCGGCGCTTTATCCACTGATAGGCGAGCGCATCTACGGCATCGCCGGTCATACCGTCGACACCTTCGCCGTGTTCGGCACCATCTTCGGCGTGGCGACGTCGCTCGGCTTCGGCGTCATGCAGGTCAATGCCGGCCTCAACCACCTGTTTGGCGTGCCCGTGGGAATCGGCGTGCAGATGATCCTGATCGCCGTGATCACCGGCCTGGCCACGATCTCGGTGTGGCTGGGGCTGGACGGCGGCATCCGCCGGGTGTCGGAGCTGAACATGGCGCTGGCCGTGATCCTGCTGGTGTTCGTGCTGGTCGCCGGGCCGACGGTGTTCCTGCTGCAGACGCTGGTGCAGAACACCGGCATGTACATCTCCAACCTGTTCTCGATGACCTTCAACCTCTATGCCTACGAGCCCAGCGGCTGGATCGGTGGCTGGACGTTGTTCTACTGGGGCTGGTGGATCGCCTGGTCCCCCTTCGTGGGCATGTTCATCGCCCGGGTCTCGCGCGGACGCACCATCCGCGAGTTCGTGGTTGGCGTGCTGCTGGTGCCGCTGGGCTTCACCTTCATGTGGATGACGTTCTTCGGAGACACCGCCATCCACATGATCATGATGCAGGGCCTCACCAGCCTGGCCGACGCGGTGGCGGCCGACACCACGGTGGCGCTGTTCGAATTCTTCAGCCACCTGCCGCTGTCGTCGATCACCTCATTGCTGGCGACGCTGCTGGTGGTCACCTTCTTCGTGACTTCCTCGGACTCCGGGGCGCTGGTGGTGGACATGCTGACCACCGGCGGCAACGAGGAATCACCCACCTGGCAGCGCATCTTCTGGTCGGTGCTGATGGGCGTGGTGGCCGCAGTGCTGCTGCTGGCCGGCGGCCTGAGCGCGCTGCAGACCGCGTCCATCGCCAGCGCCCTGCCCTTCACCCTGGTGATGGTCCTGGTCTGCTGGGGCCTGCTGCGCGCCCTGCGCACCGACGCCGCCAAGCGCAGCAGCGTGAAGTTCGCGCGCACCACCCAGGGAGGCGGCGATGGCCTCGGCTGGCAGCAGCGCATCCGCACGCTCGTGCACCAGCCGAGCCGGGATGAGGTCGGGCTGTTCCTGGACCAGGTGGCGCGCCCGGCCCTGCGCGAGGTCGCGGACGAACTGCGCGGACGCGGCGTCGAGGCCGAGGTGCTGGACGGCGCCGACGGCCGGCTCACGCTAAAGGTGAGCCACGGCCAGGAACTGGACTTCCACTACGTGGTGCGGCCCCGTCCCTACGAACCACCGAGCTTCGTGCTTGGTGACACCCGGGCAAGACGGGCCGCGACCCTGCGCTATTACCGCGCCGAAGTACACCTGAGCGAAGGCGGCCAGGACTACGACGTGATGGGCTGGTCAAGCGGCGCGTTGATCAACGACGTGCTTGACCAGTACGAACGCCACCTGCACTTCCTGAGCGGCCAGCGCGCCTAGTCAGTCGTCCTGCGCCGCCGCTTCCCTGCCCTGCTGCCGGATCACGGCTTCCTGGCGAGCGTCCTCGATCGACATCAGCACGGCGTCAATGTCGGCATCGTGCTCACTGAAGGTGAACGCCCCGGTGAGTTCGGTCTCCGGGCCCAGTTCGCCCTTTTCGAACAGCGCCCACATCTCTTCGCCATAGTGCAGGTCCACGAGATCTGGGGCGAACCGGGCCAGGGCGGTGCGCAGGCGGTTCACGTCGCGCAGCAGCATGGTCCGCGCATTGTTGTTGCCGGCGGCGCTGACCGCCTGGGGCAGGTCGATGATGACCGGGCCCTGGGGATCCACCAGCACGTTGTATTCGGACAGGTCGCCATGGATGACGCCGACGCAGAGCATGCGCACGACCTGGCGTACCAGGAACCGGAAGAATTCGCGTGCCTGCCCGGCATCGAGCTGGACTTCTCCCAGGCGCGGGGCACTATGGCCCTCGCTGTCGGCGATCAGCTCCATCATCAGCACGCCGTTGAAATAGCCCAGGGGCCGTGGCACGCGCACGTTCGCCGCCGACAGCTGGTAGAGCGCATCCACTTCGGTGTTCTTCCAGGCGGACTCCAGTTCCTTCCTGCCGAACTTGCTGCCCTTCTCCATGGCACGCGCCTGGCGGCTGCCACGGACCTTGCGGCCTTCCTGGTATTGCGAGCGTGCCTGGAAGCTGCGCTGCCCCAGATCCTTGTAGACCTTTGCGCACAGGATCTCGTCGCCCCTACGGACGACGAAAACAGAGGCCTCCTTGCCACTCTTGAGCTGGCGCAGCACGGCGTGAACCACGCCGTCGTCAACCAGGGCTTGCAGCCCGGCGGGAGTCTTCATTGGACAGTTCCGCCGGTCGGCCGGGTCAGGAGGCGTAGGGGTCCTGCAGCACGATCGTGGACTCACGGCCCGGGCCGGTGCTGACGATGGCCAGCGGGCAGCCGGCCAGTTCCTCGAGCGCGCGCAGGTAGGCGCGGGCTGCCGGCGGCAGCTTGTCCCACTCGGTGACGCCGGCGGTGGACTCGTCCCAGCCCGGGAACTCCAGGTACACCGGCGTGCACTCGTCCCAGCCGGCGGCGTCGAGCGGCGCGTATTCGGTGCGCTTGCCGCGGTATTCGTAGGCGATGCAGATCTTGAGCTTCTCCATCCCGTCCAGGATGTCGAGCTTGGTGATGCACAGGCCGGTGATGCCGTTGATGGCGACCGCGCGCTTGAGCGCGACGATGTCCATCCAGCCGCAGCGGCGCGGGCGGCCGGTGGTGGCGCCGTACTCCTGGCCGCGGTCGCGGATGCCCTGGCCGACATCGTCGTGCAGTTCGGTCGGGAACGGGCCGCCGCCGACGCGGGTGGCGTAGGCCTTGGCGATGCCCAGCACGTAGTCGATGGCGTCGGCGCCGACACCGGTGCCGGCCATGGCGCCGCCGACGGTGGTGTTGGACGAGGTGACGTAGGGATAGGTGCCGTGGTCGATGTCGAGCAGGGAACCCTGCGCGCCCTCGAACATCACCCGCTTACCCTGCTTGCGCAGCTCGTGCAGGATGCCGGCGACGTCGGCCTTCATCGGGTCGACGTACTTGCCGAACTCGAGGGCTTCATCGAGCGTCTTCTGGAAGTCCACCGCTTCGACGCCCAGGTACTTGGTGAGCACGAAGTTGTGGTAATCCATGGTCTCGCGCAGCTTGTCGGCGAGCTCCTTGGGATAGTTCAGGTCGGCGACGCGGATGCCGCGACGCGCCACCTTGTCTTCGTAGGCCGGGCCGATGCCGCGGCCGGTGGTGCCGATGGCCTTGCCGCCGGCGGCCTTCTCGCGCGCCTGGTCCAGGGCGATGTGGTACGGCATGATCAGCGGCGTCGCCGGGCTGATCTTCAGGCGCGAACGCACCTCGACGCCGTTTTCCTCGAGCTGGGCGATTTCCTTCTGCAGGGCCGCCGGGCTGAGCACCACGCCGTTGCCGATCAGGCACAGCGCGCCCTCGCGCAGGATGCCCGAGGGGATCAGGTGCAGCACGGTCTTCTTGCCCTTGATCACCAGGGTGTGGCCGGCATTGTGGCCGCCCTGGAAGCGCACGACCGCGCCGATTTCCTCGGTGAGCAGGTCGACGATCTTGCCCTTGCCCTCGTCGCCCCACTGGGCACCCAACACCACCACCGACTGACCCATGACCTGCACTCCGAATAAGGATTGGCGACGGGGCGACGGCGTCGGGCCGCCGACAGGGGCCCAGACACGGAAAAAGCCGGAGGTCGCCCCGGCTTTGGGAAATTATCCGCGTTTTCCCCGGCCGGGGCTAGCCCGGCCCGGCGAGGCCATGGCCCGCCCCGGATTCAGCCCCGGGCCCACTGCAGGGCCAGCAGGCCCAGGCCGATCATCACGGCGCCGGTGATACGCAGGGGCCGGTCGCCCAGGGCCATCAGCTGGGCAACGGCGCGCTTCCAGGCGCCCGGGGCCGCGAACAGCAGCAGCCCCTCCAGCACCAGGACCAGGCAAAGTGCCGCCCAGAGGTCAGGCATGGCTCAGCGCCCGCTGCTTTCCATGTAGCGAAGGAACTCCGAGTCCGGGTCCAGCACCAGCACCGTCTGGCCATCGGACATGGCGTTGCGGTACAGCTCGAGGCTTCGGTAGAAGGCGTAGAACTCCGGATCACCGCCGTAGGCCGCCGCGGCGATCTCGGCGGCACGCGCGTCGCCTTCACCGCGCAGCTTCTGGGCGTCGCGTTCGGCTTCGGCCAGGGTAACCACGCGCTGGCGGTCGGCCTCCGAACGGATGGTCTCGCTGAGCTCCACGCCTTCGGCGCGCAGCTGGTTGGCCACCTGGGTGCGCTCGGTGCGCATGCGGCTGTAGACCGTGGTCAGGATGTTGCTGTCGTCGGGCAGGTTGATGCGCTTGATGCGCACGTCCACCACTTCCACGCCCAGCGATTCGGCGCTTTCATTGACCTTCTTGAGGAAGGCCCCGGACAGTTCGGCCCGACCCGCGGACACCACTTCCTGCAGCGTGCGCTGGTTGATTTCGTTGCGCAGCGCGTTCTTGACGATCGGGGTCAGGCGCTGGCGCGCGGCATCCTCGCTGCCGCCACTGGCGGCGCGGTAATAGGTGGCCACGTCCTTGATGCGCCACTTGACGAAGAAGTCGACGCTGACGTCCTTCTTTTCCGACGTCAGGTAGCGTTCCGGCTGGTCGTCGAGCGAGAGGATGCGCTGGTCGAACTTGCGCACCTCCTCCACCAGCGGCCACTTGAAGTGCAGGCCGGGCTGGATGTCGGCGCGCACCACGCGGCCCAGGTTGAGCACGATGGCGGTCTGGCTTTCGTTGACGACGTAAACCGAACCCATGGCCGCCAGCAGTGCGGCGATGACGGCGAAGATGATCACGGTGAAACGGTTCATGTCAGCGGCCTCCCTGGCGACGGGTGTCGCGGGCTTCGGGCTCCGGCTCGGACGCCGCCTGGGTCGCCGGCAGGCGCAGCACCGGGGCTTCGGTCGGGATTCGGGTGCGGTTGGTCTCGCCGCCCAGCGGCAGGTACAGGATGTTGTTCTCGCCGGCGATCACCTTCGGGTTGGCCGACAGCACTTCCTGCATGGTTTCCAGGTACAGGCGCTTGCGGGTGACCTCCGGCGCCTGGCGGTACTCGTCCACCAGCAGCGTGAATCGTTCGGCGTCACCCTCGGCGCGCGCGATGGCCTGGGCGCGGTAACCCTCGGCCTCGGTGCGCATGCGCGCCGCGACGCCGCGGGCCTCGGGCACCACCTTGCTGGCGTAGGCGCGGGCTTCGTTCTGGATGCGGTCCTTGTCCTCGCGGGCGGCGATCGCATCATCGAAGGCCTGCTTCACTTCTTCCGGCGGACGCGCGTCCTGCAGGTTGAAGTTGATGACGGTCAGGCCGGTCTGGTAGAAGTCCAGCGACTCCTGCAGGCGCTCCTGCGCCGCGATCACCAGCTGGGCACGGTCGAAGAGCACCGTGTCCATGGTGTTGCGACCAACGACTTCGCGCACGGCGCTTTCGGCCGAATCCTTGAGCGTCTGCTCGGGATTGACCGAACCGAACAGGAAGGTGCGCGGATCGGTACGGCTGAACTGCACGTTGAACTTGATGTCGATCAGGTTTTCGTCCTGCGTCAGCACGCGCACCTGGTCGGTCATCTCGACCACTTCGGTGGCGGGCACCACGTAAACGGACTCGATCGGCCAGGGCCACTTGAAGTTCGGGCCCGGCATCATGATGCGGTTGAACTCGCCGAAGCGGAGCACGACGCCACGCTGGCGTTCGTCCATCAGCTTGAAGCTGTTGAACACCAGCCAGATGCCGAACAGACCGATGATCCAGGGCACTGGATTGAAACCGCCCGACGCGTTCGAGCCGCGGCCGCGGTTGCCACCGCCGCCGCCACCGAACATGCCCTTGAGGCGGTTCACGAAGGCATCAACCTCGTTGCCGGGGTCCTTGCCTTTCCAGGGATCTTGATTGCCTTTTCCAGGCTGGTTCCAGGCCATTGCTTGCTCACGCATCAGGTGGTCTCGGGATTGTAGGTAGGGGCGGCGGGGGCCACAAGCAAGAGGTCAGCCAGAAAATCACCTCCGGGCTCGGCCGCCAGGCGTTCGGCGACGGCACGCGGCAGGTCGATCTCAAGCCGCCAGCCGGCTTCGTCACTTGACTCGGCCTTCACGGCGCCGACCTCGTGAAGACGTGCACGCAGGCGGCCCTGGGCCGGCCCCAGCGCCAGTTCACCCGCCACACGGCGGTCCAGGAAACGGTCGGTCAGCAGCTCTCGCAGGCCATCGAGGCCGTCACCGGTCTTCGCCGACAGCCAGACCCGTTCACGGCCCTCGACTTCCGGGTCGCGCCGGGGCACGGCGCCTTCGATGCGGTCGATCTTGTTGAAAACCAGCACCTGGGGGATCTCGCCGGCGCCGATTTCGGCCAGCACTGCATCCACCTGGCCGATGCGCTCGTCGCGCAGTTCGTCGGCGGCGTCCACCACGTGGAGCAGCAAATCCGCGTCGCGCGCCTCGGAAAGGGTCGAGCGGAAGGCCGCGACCAGTTCATGCGGCAGGTCGCGCACGAAGCCGACCGTGTCAGAAAGCACCAGCGGCGCCACGCCCTCGATCCGGCGCGTGGTCGGGTCAAGCGTGGCGAAAAGCCGGTCGTCGGCGTAGACGCCGGAATTGGTCAGGGTGTTGAAGAGCGTGGACTTGCCGGCGTTGGTGTAACCGACCAGGGCCACGCGCGGGATGTCGTTGCGCATCCGCGCCCGGCGCATCTGCGTGCGCTGTACCTCGACCTTGTCCAGGCGCGCACGCACCGATTCGAGCTTCTTCTGCAGCATGCGCTTGTCGAGCTCGAGCTGGGTTTCACCCGGGCCGCGCAGGCCGATGGCGCCGCCGCGCTGGCGTTCGAGGTGGGTCCAGCCACGCACCAGGCGCGTGGCCCAATGCTTGAGCTGGGCCAGTTCGACCTGCAGCTTGCCTTCGTGGCTGGCCGCGCGCTGGGCGAAGATGTCCAGGATCAGGCCGGTGCGGTCGACGACCCGACGCTTGAGCACACGCTCGAGGTTGCGCTCCTGCGCAGGCGTCAACAGTTCGTTCACCAGCACCAGGTCGGCTTCCATGGCCTCGCAGGCGGATTTGACCTCGTCGAGCTTGCCGGTGCCGATGTAGTACGCCGGATTCGGCCGCTCGATACGCGCCGGCACGATGCCGACCACGGTGGCACCGGCCGAGTGGGCCAGCTCGGTGAATTCCTCGAGGCGGGACGGATCCTGCATGCCCGGCGGGTGCGGCTGCACCAGCAGGGCGCGTTCGCCCTTGCGGGCGCGTTCAAACATCAGTCGTCACGCGGATCAATCTTCCGGACCCGCTTCGTCTTCTTCGCCGTTGGCGGACGCAACCTGGCCGCCGCCCGGGCCGATACGCACGTTGCGCGCCGGAACGACGGTGGAAATGGCGTGCTTGTAGACCATCTGGCTGACCGTATTGCGCAGCAGCACCACGAACTGGTCGAAGCTTTCGATCGTGCCCTGCAGCTTGATGCCGTTGACCAGGTAGATCGAAACGGGAATGCGCTCGCGGCGCAGGGCATTGAGGAAGGGATCCTGGAGGGATTGGCCTTTGGACATCTTTTGGACTCCATCTTCTTATTGTGGCGCGCCAGCGTGGCGCGATTTGCGGCCAAAGGGTCCGGGGCCGCGAATGCCCGGAAGTCTAGCAGCTAAGGCCCCGCCGGGCGGGCCAGGAAGGCCGCCAGGCGCTGCTCCGCGAGGGCCCGTTCAGCCTGCGGATCCAGCCACAGGGCTTCGGTGCGCGCGCGCAGCCAAGTGAGCTGCCGCTTGGCCAGCTGCCGGGTGGCGGCGATGGCCTGATCCCTGAACGTGGGGGCGTCCGTCTGCCCTTCAAGGTGCGCCCAGGCCTGCCGGTAGCCCACCGCGCGCATGGACGGCAGGTCCGGATGCAGCCGCGGGTCGGCGCGCAGGCGCCGCACTTCGTCCAGGAAACCCTGCTCAAGCATCTGGTCGAACCGCTTTTCGATGCGCGCGTGCAGCACGGCCCGGTCCGCGGGCGCCAGTACCAGCCGCAGCACCCGGAACGGGAACCGGCGGCGCTCGCCCGCCTGCTGCCAGTCGCTGATCGGCCGGCCGCTGAGTCGCCAGACCTCCAGGGCGCGGGTGATGCGCTGGCTGTCGCCGGGTTTGATTCGCAGGCCGGCGGCCGGATCAATCGCCGCCATTTGGGCGTGAAGCGCCGGCCAGCCACATTCGGCCGCCTCGGCAATGATTCCGCTGCGGACCGCGGGATCCGCTTCGGGCAGCGCCGACAAGCCCTCGAGCAGCGCGCTGAAATACAGGCCGGTGCCCCCGACCAGCAGCGGCACCCTGCCCCGTTCGGCCAGGGCCCGCATCGGCGGCAGGGCCTCGCGGGCGAAGTCGGCGGCCGAGAACACCTCGTGCGGGTCGCGCACGTCCACCAGGTGGTGCGGCGCCAGGGCCAGGGTGGCGGCATCGGGCTTGGCCGAGCCGATGTCGAGGCCGCGGTAGACCAGCGCCGAATCGACGCTGATCACCTCGGTCTCCAGGCGCTGGCACCAGTCCACCGCCAGCGCCGTCTTGCCCGAGGCCGTGGGCCCCATTAGGGCAACGGCCAGCGGGCGGGTGTCGCGCATCGGTCAGTCCTCGCTGCGCCGCAGTTCGGCGTGCACGGCGTCGAACTGGCCCAGCATCGCCGGCGACGGTGCACCGCCGAAGCGGCTCACCAGCACGATCGCCAGCGTCGCCAGGGCCACGCCCGGCACCATTTCGTACAGGCCGGTGTCGAGCTGTTTCCAGCCGATCACCACCAGCGCGCCGACGATCATGCCGGCCAGCGCACCGTTGCGGGTGGTGCCCTTCCAGAACAGCGACAGGACGACCACGGGCCCGAACGCCGCGCCAAACCCTGCCCAGGCGTAGCTGACCAGGCCCAGCACGCGGCTGTCGGGATCGGCGGCCAGCCAGATCGCCAGCAGCGCCACGGCCAGCACCGCGAAGCGGCCGACCCACACCAGCTCCTTGTGGCCCGCTTTGGGACGCAGGAAGCCCTTGTAGAAATCCTCGGTGATCGCGCTCGAGCAGACCAGCAGCTGGCAGCTGAGCGTGCTCATCACCGCCGCCAGGATCGCCGACAGCAGGATGCCGGCAATCCACGGATTGAACAGCAGCGTCGAGAGCTCGATGAACACGCGCTCGGGGTTGTCGGCCACGGCGCCGGCGCGGGCCGGGTTGGACTCGAACCAGGCGATGCCGAAGAAACCCACGCCCATCGCGCCCGCCAGGCACAGGATCATCCAGGTCATCGCGATCCGGCGCGCCGGGGCAATGGTGCGCACCGATTCGGCCGCCATGAAGCGCGCCAGGATGTGCGGCTGGCCGACGTAGCCCAGGCCCCAGGCCAGCAGCGACACCACGCCCAGCACGGTGGCGCCCTTGAAGAACTGCAGGTTGGCCGGGTCGACCTGTTCGACCAGCGCGATGCTGGTTTCCGGACCACCCAGGCTGAGCACCACGAAGATGGGCGTGAGGATCAGCGCGAAGAACATCAGCGTCGCCTGCACCGTGTCGGTCCAGCTCACGGCCAGGAAGCCACCGACGAAGGTATAGAGGATGGTCGCCGCGGCGCCGTACCAGATCGCCTCGGCGTACGGCACCTCGAACACCGACTCGAACAGGCGCGCGCCGGCGACGATGCCCGCGGCGCAATACACCGCGAAGAACACCAGGATGATCGCCGCCGACACCGAGCGCAGCAGCTTGTTTCGGTCCTCGAACCGGTGCGTGAAGTAGTCCGGCAGGGTCAGGGCGTTCTGGCTGCGTTCGGTGTAAAGGCGCAGCGGCGCCGCTACATAGCGCCAGTTGGCCCAGGCGCCGATCACCAGGCCCACGGCGATCCAGGCTTCCGAAAAACCGCCAACGTAGAACGCGCCGGGCAGGCCCAGCAGCAGCCAGCCGCTCATGTCCGAGGCGCCGGCCGACAGCGCGGTGACGAAGCTGCCCAGCGAGCGGCCGCCGAGGATGTAGTCGTCGAAATTCTTGGTTGAATACCAGGCCACGAAGCCGATGCCGACCATGCCCAGGATGTAGATGGCGAAGGTGATGTGCAGCGGGGACGTCCAGTCCATGGGGGCTCCTGGGAGTGCGGGTGGCCGCCTAGCTTAGCGACTTCGCCAGTGGCCTGCCCCTTGAACACCGCGCTGCCCGGGGTATGCTGGGGGCCGGTTACCGTGGGTCCGACCGCCGTGCCGAATCTCAAGCGCTTCGCCTTCCTGCTGGTCTTCGTGGTGCCCGCGCTGATGCCCCTGGCCGCGTGGCTGGGCAGCCTGACGGGCCGGCCCGACCTGATGGCCTGGTTCCCCCTGTTCTTCCTGTTCGTGCTGCTGCCGATGGCCGATTACGCATTGGGCCACGACCCCGCGAACGTGCCATCGGGACGCGAGCGCGAGCTGTCGCAGGAACCCTGGTTCCGGGCCCTCACCCTCGCCTGCCTGCCGGTGCACCTGGCCGTGCTGGCGTGGTCGGCGCACTGGTTCGGCCAGGCCGGCTTCGGTGTTGGCGGCACGGCCGGCTGGCTGCTCTCGCAGGGCCTGGTCGGCGGCATCCTGGCCATCAACACCGCGCACGAACTGATCCACAAGGACGGTCGGCTCGAGCCCTCCGTCGGCGGCCTGCTGCTGGCCAGCGTGGGTTACCACGGCTTCAAGATCGAACACCTGCGTGGCCACCACGTGCACGTATCCACGCCCGAAGATGCCTCCAGCGCGCGCTTCGGCCAGTCGCTGTGGCATTTCCTGCCGCGCGCGCTGTGGCGCAATACGCTCAACGCCTGGCGGCTCGAAGCACGACGCCTGCGTGGCCTCGGCCTGGCGCCGTTGCATTGGCGAAACGAAATGATCGGCTGGACGCTGGCCTGGCTGGCGTTCGCGGGTATTTTCCTGGCCTGGCTGGGGGCCGTCGGGCTGGTCTTCTTCCTGGTGCAGGGCCTGCTGGCGGCGGGGTCGCTGGAGATCATCAACTACATCGAGCACTACGGCCTCGAACGCCAGCGTGGCCCCGATGGCCGCTACGAGCGCACCACCCACCTGCACAGCTGGAACTCCGACTACGCACTGTCGAACCTGCTGCTGTTCCAGCTGCAGCGCCACTCCGACCACCATGCCTTTCCCAAGCGTCGCTACGCCATCCTTCGCCACCATCCCGACAGCCCGCAGCTGCCGGGCGGCTACGCGGCGATGTTCGTGCTGGCGCTGGTGCCGCCGCTTTGGCGGCGCGTGGTCGATCCGCGGGTGCTGGGCTTTCGCACGGCGCGGGAAGCCGGGTCCGCCTGAAGCCGGCGGACCCGGAGACAATCCACAGGCCCTGTGGACAACCCTGGGAGAACGCCTGTGGATGAAACGCCAGGAGGCAGGCGGGGCAAGGGCGCCAGCCCCTTTGGTCAAGGCGTGACCAGGACCCCGGACTCAGTCATCGTCTGGCCAGCGGATCGACGGTTTTGCTGATTCGGTGGGGCGCGGTGCGGGCATCGCGGCAACGGCGGCCCACAGCTTCAGGGCGTCCACGGTGGCCGCGACGTCGTGCACGCGCAGGATGCGGGCGCCGTATTCGGCGGCAAGCACCGCGGCGGCCACCGAGGCATGCAGGCGTTGCCCGACCTCGCGACCGGTGACCTCGCCCAGGAACCGCTTGCGCGACAGCCCGGCCAGCAGCGGCTGCCCCAGGTCGAGCAGGCGCGACTGCTGGCGCAGCAGCAGCAGGTTGTGCGCGCCGGTCTTGCCGAAGCCGTAGCCCGGGTCCAGCACGATGGACGTCTTCGGGATGCCGGCCATTTCGCAGGCGAAGATGCGTTCGGCCAGGAACCGGTGCACGTCGCCGACCAGGTCGTCGTACTCCGGCGCATCCTGCATCGTGCGGGGCTCGCCCTGCATGTGCATCAGCACCACCGGCACACCGGCCGCCGCCGCCGCGTCCAGTGCGCCCTCGCGGCGCAGGGCGAAGACGTCGTTGATCAGGCCGGCGCCTGCGGCGACCGCGGCGCGCATGACCTCGGGCTTGGAGGTGTCCACCGACACCGGCAGCGAGGTTTCCGCCACCAGGCGCTCGATCACCGGAATCACCCGGCGCAGTTCTTCCTCGACCGGCACCTCGTCCGCACCGGGGCGGGTTGATTCGCCGCCGACGTCGAGCAGGTGTGCGCCCTCCTCCGCCAGCCGCAGGCCATGGGCCACGGCGGCTTCGGTGGAGTCGTGGACGCCCCCGTCGGAAAACGAATCCGGCGTGACGTTGACGATGCCCATGATCCGGGGCACGTCGAGCTTGAGCAGGCGGCCAGCGCAGTCGAGTTGGGGCGTCAGGTCGAACATCGGGACTCCAGGAACGCAAAAGGCCAGAGCTGGACTCTGGCCTTTTGCAGTCGAACCGGCAAGCGAGATCAGGTCTGCGGCATCGGTCCGCCAAGCGGGCCGGCGGCCGGGCCGGGGCCCGGGTCGTCCTTGGAAATGCGGCCGGACTTGGCCCAGTCGGCCGGCGGGCCGGGGCGACGGCCCTCCATGATGGCGTCGATCTGGTGAGCATCGATGGTTTCGTAGGTCAGCAGCGCCTCGGCCATCAGGTGCAGCTTGTCCATGTTGTTGGTCAGGATTTCCTTGGTGCGCTGGTAGGCGCGGTCCAGGATGCTGCGCACGACCTCGTCGATCTTGCGGGCGGTGTCGTCCGAAACCGACTTGTGCTGCGTGACCGAACGACCCAGGAACACCTCGTCCTCTTCGTCGCCATAGGCGATCGGACCCAGTTCGTCCGACAGGCCCCACTTGGTGGCCATGTTGCGGGCCATCTTGGTGGCGCGCTCGATGTCGTTGCTAGCGCCGGTGGTGACCTTGTCGGCGCCGAAGATCAATTCTTCGGCGACCCGGCCGCCATACAGCGAGCACAGCATCGATTCGATGTGGGTGCGGTTGTAGGAGTACTTGTCGCCCTCGGGCAGGTACATGGTGACGCCCAGCGCGCGGCCGCGCGGGATGATCGTCACCTTGTAGACCGGGTCGTGCTCGGGCACGACGCGGCCGACGATGGCATGGCCGGCCTCGTGGTAGGCGGTGAGCTTCTTTTCGTCCTCGCTCATGGCCATCGAGCGGCGCTCGGCGCCCATCAGGATCTTGTCTCGGGCGCGGTCGAAATGTTCCATGCGCACCGACTTGGCGTTTTCACGGGCCGCGAACAGCGCCGCCTCGTTGACCAGGTTGGCCAGGTCGGCGCCGCTGAAGCCCGGGGTGCCGCGCGCGATGGTCATGGCCTCGACGTCGTCGTCGATCGGCACCTTGCGCATGTGCACCTTCAGGATCATCTCGCGACCGCGCACGTCCGGCAGGCCCACGGTGACCTGGCGGTCGAAACGGCCCGGGCGCAGCAGCGCCGGGTCCAGCACGTCGGGACGGTTGGTGGCGGCGATGACGATCACGCCCTCCCCGCCCTCGAAGCCGTCCATCTCGACCAGCAGCTGGTTGAGGGTCTGCTCGCGCTCGTCGTGGCCACCGCCCAGGCCGGCGCCACGATGGCGGCCGACGGCGTCGATCTCGTCGATGAAGATGATGCAGGGCGCGTGCTTCTTGGCGGTTTCGAACATGTCGCGCACGCGGCTGGCGCCGACGCCGACGAACATCTCGACGAAATCGGAGCCCGAGATCGAGAAGAACGGCACCTTGGCCTCGCCGGCGATGGCGCGCGCCAGCAGGGTCTTGCCGGTGCCCGGCGGACCGACCATCAGCACGCCGCGCGGGATCTTGCCGCCCAGCTTCTGGAAACGGCCCGGGTCGCGCAGGAACTCGACCAGCTCACCCACTTCTTCCTTGGCTTCGTCGCAGCCGGCGACGTCGGCCAGGGTGACCTTGACGTCGTTTTCGCCCTGCAGCTTCGCCCGCGACTTGCCGAAGCTCATCGCGCCCTTGCCGCCGCCCTGCTGCATCTGCCGCATCATGAAGAACCAGAAACCGATGATCAGCGCCACCGGCAGCAGGTTGAACAGGATGCTCAGCAGCAGCGAGCGCGGCTGGGGTTTTTCCTGGGTGATCTCGACGTTGTTCTCGAACAGGGTGTCGAGCAGGCGCGAATCGTCCGGCGCGGCCGTGGTGAACACCGAATTGTCGGTGCGCTTGCCGGTGACGGAGATCTGGTCCTCGGCGATGTTCACCTCGGACACGCGGCCGCTTTTCACCTCTTCGATGAACTGGTTGTAGCTCAGTTCGGAAGTGGCCGCCCCCGGCGTCGAAAAGCTGTTGAACACCGCCATCAGCACGACGGCGATGACCAGCCAGAGCAGGAGGTTTTTTGCCAGGTCGTTCATCAGTTGCTTCCTCGTCGCTTGCCGGTGGCCAGCGCATAAACTTCGTTTGAGCGGCGTCGCGACGCCGCTGGCTTGCGGATGACCAGCTTGTCGTAGCGCGTCCTGAGTTCCTTGACGTAGGCATCGAAGCCCTCGCCCTGGAACAGCTTGATCAGGAACGCACCGCCGACCTTCAGGTGCTTGTCCGCGAAATCGCGGGCCAGTTCGGACAGGTACATCGCCCGGGCCTGATCCACGGTATCCACGCCAGTCATATTGGGGGCCATGTCGGAAAGCACAAGGTCCACCGGGGCACCGCCAAGCAAGGCTTCCAGTTCGGACAATGGCCCGTCTTCTCTGAAATCGCCGTGAATGAACTCGACCCCGGCGATCGGGGGCATGTCCAGGATATCCAGGGCCAGGACCCGGCCGCTGCCCCCCAGGTCCCGGCGCACCACCTGCGACCAGCCGCCCGGCGCGGCGCCCAGGTCGACCACCACCATGCCCGGCTTGAGCAGGCGCCCGCGTTCGATCAGCTCCTCGAGCTTGTAGGCCGCGCGCGAGCGCATGCCTTCGGACTGGGCCTTCTTAACGAAGGGGTCGTCGAAGTGCTCCTTGAGCCAACGCTGGCTGCTGCGGCTGCGGGCCATGGCCTTTACTGGGGGGGACGGGCCACCATGATACCCTAGCGCCCCTTTCGAGCCGCCTGCGAGACCATGGCCACCGCCCTGAGCAACACCCAGAAACGATACCTGCGCGGCCTGGCCCACGACCTCAAGGCCGTGCTCTTCGTCGGCGCCAAGGGCATCACCGACGCCCTGGTCGCCGAGGCCGCCCTGGCCCTGGAGCACCACGAGCTGCTGAAGGTGAAGATCCACGCCGGTGACCGCGAACTGCGCGACGAGTGGATCGCCGAGCTGGCCACGCGGGCCGACGCGGCCCTGGTCACCCGCATCGGCAACGTCGCCGTGTTCTACCGCCGGCGCGCCGAGAACCCGCTGATCGTCCTGCCCAGGGACTGAAACCTCGGGGAACGCCGTGCAGCTCTCGCAGGAAAACCCGGATTTCAGCTATGTGCTGCGCGGCACGACCGCCAGCACCGTCCTGGTCAACCAGCAGGCGCTGGACGCCAGTTTCGTGCTGGCGCCCAACCAGCTGGTGGAAAACTGGGGCCCGGCCTCGATTGACGAACTCGAACCCGGGCACATGGACACCCTGCTGGCCCTGAAACCTTCGGTGGCGATCCTGGGCACCGGGCCGCGCCAGCGATTCCCCTCGCCGGCCGTGATGGCCGCCATGCTCACGCGCGGCGTGGGCCTGGAAGTGATGGACAACGCCGCCGCGGCACGCACGTTCAACGTACTGGCGACCGAAGGCCGCACGGTCGTGGTGGCGTTCCTGCTGCCGGGCTGAAACCGGCCGGCAGGCTCACCGGGCCGGCAGCACTTGCATCGGATCCACCGGCTTGCCGTTGCGGCGCACCTCGAAGTGCAGCATGTCGCGGCTGGTGCCGGTGCGGCCGAGTTCGGCGATCTGCTGGCCGGCCTTCACCTGGGCGCCCTCGCCCACCAGGCGCCGGCGGTTGTGGGCATAAGCCGACAGCCACTCGTCGCTGTGCTTGACGATGATCAGTTCGCCATACCCCACCAGGCCCGACCCCGAATAGACGATGACGCCGTCGGCGGCGGCCACCACGGGCTGGCCGGCGTTGCCGGCGATGTCCAGGCCCTGGCGCTTGGGGTCACCGGATACGAAGCGGCCGATGACCTGGCCCTGCGTGGGCCAGCGCCAGGTGCCGCTGGCCGGCGCCGCGACCGGCACCGCGGGCACCACCGGCGCGGCCTCCGGCCGGGCGGGCACGGCCACGGGCGTCGCGGGCGTGGCCACGGGCGTCGTGGGCCGCGTCGGCGTGCTGCCTCGCGACCCGGACGGCGGCGGCGTACGCGGTGACGGCATGCCGGTCACGGCGCGGGTCGTCGACGCCCGCTGCTGGGAACGCAGGCGCAGCGTCTGCCCCGGGTAGATGGTGTAGGGCGGGCCGATCCGGTTGAGGCTGGCCACCTCGCGGTAGTCCAGGCCATGCCGGAATGCGATGCCATAAAGCGTGTCGCCGCGCTTCACCGTGTAGTCGCCGCTGCGTGGCACCGACTGCACGGCGCGATCGGGCGCCGAACGCGAACCCTCGCGCTTGACCACGCGCGAATGCCCGCAGGCGGCGACCAGGGTGATCGCCAGGATCCAGGCCAGGCAGCGGGCGAAGGAGGTCGTCATGCCCGCATATTCAACCAGACAATGGCACCCAGGATCAGCACGGCGACGATCCAGCCGACGATTTCGATATAGCGCCGGAAAACAGGCTCGACCTTCGGGCCGCCCCAGGCGACCACGCCGGCCACCAGGAAGAACCGGATGCCTCGGCCGACCAGCGAGGCCAGGACGAACGGCAGCAGCGGCATCGCGGCGGCGCCGCCAGCGACGGTGAACACCTTGAACGGGATCGGCGTGAACGCGGCGACGAACATGATCCACACGCCGTATTCCCGGAACAGCTCCTGCACCCTGTCATAGGTGTCGTCGTATCCGGCGCGTTCGATCCAGGGCATCACCGCATCGATGGCGAAATAACCCAGGCCATAACCAACGATGCCGCCCAGTACCGAGGTCAGCGTCGCGAGCAGGCCCAGCCGCCACCATCTTTCCGGCCTGGCCAGCGCCATCGGCGCCAGCATCACGTCGGTCGGCACCGGGAAGAAGATCGACTCGATGGCGGAGATGAAGGCCAGGTACCAGGGCGCGTGGCGATGGGCGGCAAGCTTGCGGCAGTGATCGTAGAGCGGTCCGAACAGCTTCATTCAAAGCGTCCCGGGCAGCAGGGGCACGAACACCACGGCACCCAGGTCTTCCTTCACCAGCTGCCCGTCCATGCGACGGATGCGCAGCAGTCGCTGCCCGTTCGGTCCACCCACCGGGGCCACGAGGGTGCCGCCTTCGGCCAGTTGTTCAAGCAGCGCCGGCTCGATCGCCGCGGCACCGGCAGTCACCAGGATGCCGCCGAACGGGGCGTACTCGGGCCAGCCGGCGCGGCCGTCGTCGTGACGGGTGCGCACGTTCAGGCCCTGGTGGCGGAAGCGCCGGCGCGCCACGCGCAGCAGTTCCTCGATGCGTTCGACGCTGTAGGTTTCCAGGCCCAGGGTGGCCAGCACCGAGGCCTGGTAGCCCGAGCCCGTGCCCACTTCCAGCACCCGCTCGGGCAGCCCGTGTTCGACCAGGGCTTCGGTCATGCGCGCCACGACCCAGGGCTGGCTGATGGTCTGGCCATTGCCGATCGGCAGCGCCGTGTCGTCATAGGCGCGGCTGGCCAGCGCTTCGTCCAGGAACAGGTGGCGCGGCACCGTGCGCATGGCGACAAGCACGCGTTCGTCGGTAATGCCGCCTTCGTTGCGCAGGCGCTCGACCATGCGGTCGCGGGCGCGCTGCGAGGTCATGCCCAGGCCCTTGGCTTCCGGACGAATTTGATAACGGGGCATCATGCCTTGAGGTTCATCCCTTCACCCAGGGCGCCGACCCAGCTGGCGACCTTTTCCAGCGCCTGGTAGCGCGTGAGGTCGACGTGGATCGGCGTGATCGAAATGCAGCCCGTACGCACCGCGTGGAAGTCGGTGCCGGGACCGGCGTCCTGCTCCGGGCCGGCGGGACCAATCCACCACATCGGGCGCCCGCGCGGGTCGACCTGCTCGACGCAGGGCTCGGCGCGGTGGCGATGACCCAGGCGGGTGACTTCGTAGCCGCGCAGCGACTGCCACGGCAGGTCAGGCACGTTGACATTGAGGATGGTGTCGGCCGGCAGCGGATCGACCAGCAGCCGCGCGGTGATCTCCAGCGCCGCGCGCGCCGCGGTTTCGTAGTGGCGCGGCGAGTTCTCGTCGGTCACCAGCGACAGCGCGACCGCCGGGTGGCCCAGGAACCGCCCCTCCATCGCCGCGGCGACGGTGCCGGAATAGATGACGTCATCGCCGAGGTTGGCGGCGGTGTTGATGCCCGAAAGCACGATGTCGGGATCGGTTTCGAGCAGGCCGGTCAGCGCCAGGTGCACGCAGTCGGTCGGCGTGCCGGTGACGCGCCAGGTGCGGTCGGCGATCTTGCGGACGCGGATGGGGCGGTCCAGGGTGAGCGAATTGCTGGCGCCGGAACGGTCGCGGTCGGGCGCCACCACCGTCACTTCGTGGCCGGCGGCACGCAGGCCCTCGGCCAGGACGCGGATGCCCGGGGCTTCCACGCCATCGTCATTGCTTACCAGTACGTGCATCAGGAGTCCCGCGGGAAGAACCCCAATGATAGCGGATGCACCGCCCGCGGCATCACCCTCACCTGCGCTGGGGTAACCTTTGTTCATGGCCAAGCGCAAGCCACCCACTTCGGTTACCGAGGATGACGCCGCCCTGTTCCGGGAGGCCATCGGTACGGTACGCCGGCTTGAAGCGCCTCCGCCGGTGCCGGCGCGACCGCGGCCGGCGCCGCGGCCGCGCATGCGTGAACTCGACGAAGCCCTTGCCCTGCAGCAGTCCCGGCAGACCGGCTGGTTCGAGGCGACCATCGAGGCGGCCGAGGCCCTGGCCTATCGCCGCGACGAAGTTCCGGAAAAGGTGCTCAAGGCGCTGAAGCGCGGCCAGTACAGCATTGGCGGCGAGCTTGACCTGCACCAGATGCGCGCCGCCGAGGCCGAACGCTGGCTGCGCGAGTTCCTGGCGCAATCACGCGCCGGCGGCCATGCCTGCGTGCGCATCATCCACGGCAAGGGCCTGCGGGCCGCCGCCGGCGGCTCGGTGCTCAAGGCCCTGGTGGACCGGATGCTTCGCCAGCGCGCGGACGTACTGGCCTACGCCTCCGCTCCGGAAGCGATGGGGGGTACCGGCGCGGTGCTGGTGCTGCTGGCCCGGAAACGACCGGGCGAGCAGGGGCCGGGCACCGGCTGACTACTCGTCCTTGCGTTCCTTGGGCGGATTGACCCAGACCACGCGCACGCCGGCCGGCCGGGCGGCCTGCTCGACGGCGAGCATGTAGTCGTTGTCGTTTCCGATCGTGGGACCGGACGCCACCTTGGTGGAATCGGTGCTGGCGCAGGCGCCGAGCAGCAGCGTCGCGGAAGCAAGGAACAGACACTTGCGGGCGGTGTTCATGGCGACCTCCTGAAGTCTGGAAAACCGCAGGTTCAGATTACTCCTCGCCGATGCCCACGCAAGTGCCCCGGTTCAGCCCCCGGTGTGCGCGTCCCGGACCTCGCCCAGTTCGGCCAGCAGCCCCGTGGCATAGGCCCCGGGCGGCAGTTCGAAGCGCAGGACCAGCTGCCCGGCGTCCGGCCACTGCCACTCCAGGCCCGCCACGCGCACGCGCAGGGCCCGGCGCTCCTGCTTGAGGCCGGCGTCCTCCAGGCCCTGGCGCAGGTCCGGGAAGGCTTCGAGCACCGCCAGCTCCAGGTCCCGGCAGGCGCCCGTGCAACGCAGTTCGCCGCGGCCCCACAGCGGGCCCGTGGCATGGATGTCCAGGCGACTGGCGCGATCGGCCAGCGCGCCATCGGCTGCCTCGGGGCCAAAAACCGACTGGCTGCCCTCGAGCATCCAGACCTCCCCGTCCCGGCCGGTGGCCCAGTCGCCGGCTTCCACGCGCGCCGACAGCACGGCATTGAACATGGCCGAACGCGCGGCCGAGAGGTAGATGGACCGCTGCTCGCGCCGCACGCGCTGGCCGGCGAACATGCGCCGGGCGGCATCGACGTTGTCGCCATCGCGACCAAAACGCTGTTCGCCGAAATAATTGGGCAGCCCGCCGCGGGCAATGGCTTCAAGGCGCTGGTCGATGGCCGCGCGTTCGCCCCGCAGCTCCCGCAGCACCAGTTCGAAGCGATTGCCGCGCAGGGCACCGCGCGGCAGCTTGCGATGGTGCCAGGCATGTTCGAGCACGCGCAGTGAGTCGTCCTGCAGGCTCGCCAGGTCTGGCGCCACCCGTTTGGGCAGGTGCACGGAAAAACGCTGCCGGGTTACCGCGTGGCGATCCTTGAGGCCGGCGTAACCGATACCGACATCCGGGATGCCGGCCCACTGCGCGAGACGGCGGGCGGCATGCACGGTGTTGATGCCGCGCTTCTCGATGCTGAGCAGCAGGTGCTCGCCCTGCCCGGCCGGCTCGAAGCCGGCCAGTTCCTCGACCTGGAAATCTTCGAGGCGGCTGCGGAAGTCCGCCGTCAGCACCGGCGCGCCGTGGCCGCCGGGCAGGCGGCTCACGAACGCTCCAGCAGCGCCACCGCCATGGCCGCCAGGCCTTCACCACGACCGGTGAAACCCAGTTTCTCCGAGGTGGTGGCCTTTACGCTGATGGCATCCACGTCGACGCCCAGGTCGGCGGCGAGGTTCGCGCGCATCGCCGGCGCATGCGCCGCGATCCGCGGCCGCTCACAGACGACGGTGAGGTCGGCATTGCCCAGCCGCCAGCCGCGCTGCGCCAGCAGCGTGGCGCAGTGGCGCAGGAAAACGCGGCTGTCGCAGTCCTTCCAGCGTTCGTCGGTCGGTGGGAAGTGCACGCCGATGTCGCCAAGCGCCAGCGCGCCCAGCAGGGCGTCGCACAGTGCATGGATGACAACGTCGCCATCGGAATGCGCCAGCACGCCGCGATCGTGGGGTATGCGCACGCCCCCCAGCACGACGTGGTCGCCGTCGCCGAACGCGTGCACGTCATAACCCTGGCCGATGCGGATGTTGGTCATTTGCCTGCTTTGGAAAGTATGAACTCGGCCAGCGCGAGATCGGCCGGGGTGGTGATCTTGAGGTTGTCGTCCCGGCCTTCGACCAGGCGGGGCTTGAGGCCCAGGCGTTCGACGGCCATGGCCTCGTCGGTGACCCGGACGCCGCTGCGCTGGGCCGCGTCCAGCGCGCGGGTTAGGCCGCCGCGGCGGAACAGCTGCGGGGTGAGGGCCCGCCAGAGTGCGTCGCGCGGTTCGGTGCCCAGGCAGCGGCGCTGGTCGTCGCCGCGCTTGAGCGTGTCGCGCACCGGCGCCGCCAGCAGGGCGCCGACGGCGTCTTCCCGGCCCTCGGCCAGCAGTCGCGCCAGGTCCTGCTTGTGCAGGCAGGGCCGCGCCGCGTCGTGCACCAGCAGCCACTGGTCTTCGCTGATGGTGGCAGGCAGGGCGTGCACCGCCGCCAGCACCGAATCCGCGCGTTCGCCGCCGCCGACGCAGGTGAGCACCGGTTTGCCGCCGATCTCGCGCCAGCCGGGCCAGGCCGCGTCGTCCTGGGCCAGCGCCACCATCACGCCGTCCACGTCGGGGTGGTCAAGCACGGCACGCAGGCTGTGTTCGAGGACGCTGCGCCCGGCCAGTGCCAGGTACTGCTTGGGCGTTCCGCCGCCGAAGCGGCTGCCGCGGCCAGCGGCGGGCACGATGGCCCAGGTCACCGGTCGTCCTCCCCGGTTTCCCCGGCCTCGGGTGCCGGCGGCGCGGGCTCGACGACGCGGTAGAAGACCTCGCCCGGCCGCACCATGCCCAGCTCGCTGCGGGCGCGGTCCTCGACCGCCGCCTCACCCGACTTGAGGTCCTCGACTTCAGCCGACAGGGCGTCGTTGCGCTGCTGCAGGCGGGCGTTCTCGCGCCGCTGTTCTTCCACGCGGCTTTCCAGCTCCCTCGCCTCGGGAAGGCCGCCGTCACCCCACCAGAACTTGAGCTGCAGGCCCATCAGGGCCAGCAGCAGCAGGGCGAATGGCCACCAACGGCGCAAGGGCGGGACTCAGCGCTTGAGGCTGACGAAGGCGTGGTTGCCGGCGTAGCGCGCCTGGTCCCCCAGCGCCTCTTCGATGCGCAGCAGCTGGTTGTACTTGGCCACGCGGTCGCTGCGGCACAGCGAACCGGTCTTGATCTGGGTGGCCGAGGTCGCCACCGCGATGTCGGCGATGGTGGTGTCCTCGGTTTCGCCGGAACGATGCGAAACCACCGCCGCGTAATTGGCGGCGTCGGCCATGGCGATGGCCTCCAGGGTTTCGGTCAGCGTGCCGATCTGGTTGACCTTGATCAGGATGGCGTTGGCGACGCCCTGGTCGATGCCATCGCGGAAGATCTTCGGGTTGGTGACGAACAGGTCGTCGCCAACCAGCTGCACCTTGCCCGCCAGGCGTTCGGTGAGCAGCTTCCAGCCGTCCCAGTCGTTTTCGGCCATGCCGTCCTCGATGGTGATGATCGGGTACTGGGCGCTCCAGCCAGCGAGGAAATCGACGAACTGCTCCGGCGAGAGCCGCTTGCCCTCGCCCACCAGGTTGTACTTGCCGTTGTCGAAGAACTCCGAGCTGGCCACGTCCAGGCCCAGCAGGATGTCTTCGCCCGCGCGATGCCCAGCCTTGCCGATGGCCTCGAGGATGACCTCGATGGCTTCTTCGTTCGAACGCAGGTCCGGCGCGAAGCCGCCCTCGTCGCCAACCGCGGTGCCCAGACCCTTGCCCTTGAGCACGGCCTTAAGCGCGTGGAAGACCTCGGTGCCGGCGCGCAGCGCTTCGGAGAAGCTGTCGAAGCCCACCGGCAGCACCATGAATTCCTGCATGTCGACATTGTTGTCGGCATGCGCGCCGCCATTGATGATGTTCATCATCGGAACCGGAAGCACCGGCTTGCGGTCGCCGGCCAGGTGCCGCCACAGCGGCAGGCCACGCGCGGCGGCCACCGCGTGGGCATTGGCCATCGAAACACCGAGCAGCGCGTTGGCGCCCAGGCGCCCCTTGTTTTCCGTGCCGTCGAGATTGATCAGCTTGCGGTCCAGGCCTTCCTGGTCGGCGCCGTCGAAACCGGCGAGCGCCTCGGCGATCGTGGTGTTGACGTTCGCCACCGCCTTGCGCACGCCCTTGCCCAGGTAACGGCTCTTGTCGCCGTCGCGCAGCTCCACCGCTTCCTTGGTGCCGGTGGAAGCGCCCGAGGGCACGGCGGCGCGGCCAACGTGGCCGCTGGCCAGGGTGACCTCGGCTTCGAGGGTGGGATTGCCGCGACTGTCGAGGATCTCGCGGGCGTGGACTTTGCTGATGATGGTCATGGCTACTTTTTTTTGCTTTGGATGGTCGGGGCTCAGGCGGTCATCGCCAGGCCGAGGATGACGAGCGCGATGCCCAGAAGCAGCGGCAGCACGTTCAGGACCAGGCCGAGCCAGGCGAACAGGCGCTTGCGCGTGCCCGCGAACAGGCCCACCGCGCCCAGGATGGCGCCCAGCACCAGCATCGCCATCGCCGCCAGCATGCCGAAGCCGATCATCATCGCCCGCGGGTCGGTTTCGGAAAGCTCGCCACCGGGTTCGTTCATGCCGACGTAGCCGGCGTATCCGAACACGCCCAGCAGGCCCAGGCCGGCGACCACCGCGATGATCGTGGCCGTGATGCCGAGGCCGGAGTGCTTCAGGGGTTCAACAACGGGGGTGTTCATGCGTCTTGCTCCAGGAATCCGTTCTTCTTGGTGATGCGGTCGAGTTCGACCAGCGTTTCCAGCAGCGCCGCCATCTTCGGCAGCGGCCAGGCATTGGGGCCGTCGGACAGGGCTTTTTCCGGATCCGGGTGGGTTTCCATGAACAGGCCGCTGATGCCCACCGCCACCGCCGCGCGCGACAGCACCGGCACGAACTCGCGCTGGCCGCCGGACTTGCCGCCGGCGCCGCCGGGGAGCTGCACGCTGTGGGTGGCGTCGAACACCACCGGGCAGCCGGTGTCGCGCATGACGCTGAGCGAGCGCATGTCGGAAACCAGGTTGTTGTAGCCGAAGCTGGCGCCGCGCTCGCAGGCCATGATCTGCTGGTTGCCGGTGGCAAGGGCCTTGTCGGTGACGTGCTTCATCTCCCAGGGCGAGAGGAACTGGCCCTTCTTGATGTTCACCGGCTTGCCGGCGCTGGCGACCTTCTGGATGAAATCGGTCTGCCGGCACAGGAAAGCCGGGGTCTGCAGCACGTCCACCACCGCGGCGACTTCGTCCATCGGCGTGTATTCATGCACGTCGGTCAGCACCGGCACGCCCAGCTGGCGCTTCACTTCCGCCAGGACCTTCAGTCCGGCCTCCAAGCCGGGACCGCGGAAACTGGTGCCCGATGTCCGGTTGGCCTTGTCGAAGCTGGACTTGAAGATGAAGGGAATCCCGAGCTTGCCGGTGATCTCCTTGAGCCGTCCGGCCGTTTCCATCTGCAGTTCCAGCGACTCGATGACGCAGGGGCCGGCGATCAGGAAAAAAGGCTGGTCCAGGCCGACCTTGAAACCACAAAGCTCCATCAGTTCACTCCCGCGGCGGATTTTTGCGCTGGCGAGACCTCGGCCAGCAGCTTGCCGCCGGCCTTGAACTCACGCGCAGCGCGGATGAAACCGATGAACAGCGGGTGGCCGTCGCGCGGCGTGGAAAGGAATTCCGGGTGTGCCTGGCAGGCGATGAACCAGGGGTGCCCCGGCAGTTCCACCATTTCCACCAGCAGGTCGTCCATGGACTTCGCGCTGATCACCAGGCCGGCGTCCTCGAGCTGGGTGCGGTAGCGGTTGTTGAACTCGTAGCGGTGGCGGTGGCGTTCGCCAACCACGTCCTTGCCATAGAGCTCGCGCGAGCGCGTGCCGGGCTTGAGCCGCTGTTCCTGCAGGCCCAGGCGCATGGTGCCGCCCAGGTCGGAGGTTTCGTCGCGGCGTTCGATCTCGCCGCTGGCGGTTCGCCATTCGGTGATCAGGCCGATCACGGGGTGGGCACAGTTGCGGTCGTTCTCGGTGCTGTTGGCGCCTTCCAGCCCGGCCACGTGGCGGGCGTAGTCAACCACCGCCGCCTGCATGCCGTAGCAGATGCCGAAATAAGGAACGTTGTGCTCGCGCGCGTACTGGGCGGTGAGCACCTTGCCCTCGAATCCGCGGTCGCCGAAGCCCCCTGGCACCAGGATGGCGTCGACGTCGGAAAGCACGGCGTCGCCGTCCTTCTCGACCTGCTCGGACTCGAGCCACTTGAGCTTCACCCGGGTGCGCTGGCGCAGGCCGCCGTGTTTCAGGGCCTCGGACAGCGACTTGTAGGCATCCTGGTGGTCCACGTACTTGCCCACCACGGCCACGGTGACCTCGTCCACCGGGTTTTCCACGGCGTCCACCACCGCCTCCCATTCCGACAGGTCGGCGGGGGCGGCCTTTTCCTCCAGCCGCAGGCGTTCGACCACGATCTGGTCGAGCTGCTGCTGGTGCAGCCACAGGGGCAGCTGGTAGATGTTGCCCACGTCCACGCAGCTGATGACGGCCTTTTCGGGCACGTTGGTGAACAGGGCGATCTTGCGGCGCTCGGAGTCGGGCAGCGGCTTTTCGCTGCGGCAGACCAGGATGTCGGGCTGGATGCCGATCGAGCGCAGTTCCTTCACGGAGTGCTGGGTGGGCTTGGTCTTGAGCTCGCCGGCGGCGGCGATCCAGGGCACCAGCGTCAGGTGCATGAAGATGGCCTGGTCGGGGCCGCGCTCGGTGCGGATCTGGCGGATGGCTTCGAGGAAAGGCAGCGATTCGATGTCGCCGACCGTGCCGCCGATTTCGACCAGGCCGACGTCGAAACCGTCGGTGGCCTCGAAGATGCAGCGCTTGATCTCGTCGGTGATGTGCGGGATCACCTGCACGGTGCCGCCCAGGTAGTCGCCGCGGCGCTCCTTGCGGATCACGTTTTCATAGATGCGGCCGGTGGTGACCGAGTTCTTGCGGCTCAGGCGCACGCGCAGGAAACGTTCGTAGTGGCCCAGGTCGAGGTCGGTTTCGGCGCCGTCGTCGGTGACGTAGACCTCGCCGTGCTGGAACGGGCTCATGGTGCCCGGGTCCACGTTGATGTACGGATCGAGCTTCATCATGGTGCACCGCAGGCCGCGGGCTTCCAGGATGGCCGCCAGCGAGGCCGCTGCGATGCCCTTGCCAAGCGAGGACACCACGCCACCGGTTACGAATATAAGACGGGTCATGGGATTTGGGGACGCTGGAAAACCGTATTCTACCGGTTGAGGCCGCCGGGGGCGAGAAACTTCTTTGCATCAAGGGCTTGCATTTCGGCCCCGGGCGCCCTGGCTTGACCGGCCCCGGGCCGCCGCGCATCCTGCCCGCCACCGCAAGACCCGCCAGGAAGGCCTTTCCCCCGCATGAACACCCGCTACAACGCCGCCGACATCGAAGTCCTGTCGGGCCTGGACCCGGTCAAACGCCGCCCCGGCATGTACACCGACACCACCCGGCCCAACCACCTGGCCCAGGAGGTCATCGACAACTCGGTGGACGAGGCCCTGGGCGGGCACGCCAAGCTGATCGAGGTGGTGCTGCATACCGACGGCAGCGTCGAGGTTTCCGACGACGGCCGCGGCATGCCCGTGGACGTGCACCCCGAGGAAGGCATCCCCGGCGTCGAACTGATCCTCACGCGCCTGCATGCAGGCGGCAAGTTCAGCGGCAAGAACTACACCTTCTCCGGTGGCCTGCACGGCGTCGGCGTCAGCGTGGTCAACGCGCTTTCGAAGAAGGTCGAGGTCTTCATCAAGCGCGACGGCCAGGAGCACCGCATGGAGTTCCGCGACGGCGACCGCAGCTCGGCCCTGGACGTGGTCGGCACGGTCGGCAAGCGCAACACCGGCACCCGCCTGCGTTTCTGGCCGGACCCGAAATACTTCGATTCGCCGAAGATTTCGATCCGCGCCCTGCGCCACCTGCTGCGCGCCAAGGCCGTGCTGTGCCCGGGCCTGACCGTGAAACTGCACGATGCCGCCAGCGGCGACAAGGACGAGTGGTACTACGAGGATGGCCTGCGCGACTACCTGCGCGGTGCGCTGGCCGACCGCGAGCTGCTGCCGGCCGAGCTGTTCGTCGGCCACCTGTCCAAGGACACCGAGATCGCCGACTGGGCCGTGGCCTGGGTGCCCGAGGGCGAACTGGTGCAGGAGAGCTACGTCAACCTCATCCCCACCGCGCAGCACGGCACCCACGTCAACGGCCTGCGCTCGGGCTTCACCGACGCCCTGCGCGAGTTCTGTGATTTCCGCAGCCTGCTGCCGCGCGGCGTGAAGCTGGCGCCCGAGGACGTCTGGGACCGCATCAGCTTCGTGCTGAGCCTGAAGATGACCGACCCGCAGTTCAGCGGCCAGACCAAGGAACGCCTGAGCTCGCGCCAGGCCGCGGCCTTCGTCGAGGGCGCGGCGCACGACGCGTTTTCGCTCTGGCTCAACCAGCACGTGGAGCTTGGCACCCAGATCGCCCAGCTGGCGATTGACCGCGCCGCCGCCCGGCTCAAGTCCGAAAAGCAGGTGGTGCGCAAGAAGATTACCCAGGGCCCGGCCCTGCCCGGCAAGCTGGCCGACTGCATCAGCCAGGACCTGGGCCGCACCGAGCTGTTCCTGGTCGAGGGTGACTCCGCCGGCGGCAGCGCCAAGCAGGCCCGCGACAAGGAGTTCCAGGCCATCCTGCCCCTGCGCGGCAAGATCCTGAACACCTGGGAGGTCGAATCCGGCGGCGTGCTGGCCTCGAACGAGGTGCACGACCTGGCCGTGGCCATCGGCTGCGACCCGGGCGTGGACAACATCGACGGCCTTCGCTACGGAAAGGTGATCATCCTGGCCGACGCCGATTCCGACGGCCTGCACATCGCCACCTTGCTGGCCGCCCTGTTCCTGCGCCATTTCCCGGCCCTGGTGGCGGCGGGCAACATCTTCGTGGCGATGCCGCCGCTGTTCCGCGTCGACGTGGGCAAGCAGGTGTTCTACGCCCTGGACGAGGAAGAAAAGCGCCTGCTGCTTGACCGCATCGAGCGCGAAAAAATCCGCGGCCAGGTCAGCGTCACCCGCTTCAAGGGCCTGGGCGAGATGAATCCCTCGCAGCTGCGCGAATCCACGGTCCACCCCGATACCCGCCGCCTGGTCCAGCTGACGGTGGACGATGCCGACCAGACCCGCTCGCTGATGGACCTGCTGCTGGCCAAGAAGCGCGCTGGCGACCGCAAGGCCTGGCTGGAATCGAAGGGCGACCTGGCTTCGCTGGAAGTCTGAGCGGCCCCGCCCGGGCCCGAACAGGGCCGGCCAGCCCCCCGATCACGGGCGAAACCGTGACGAAGCTCCCGGAAAGGTGACGCGCCGCGTCACATTTTCACCCCGCCTGCCCCGGCCAGGCTGCCGTTCGTCGGCCGGACGGCCGGTGACGGCCCCGGTTTGCGTGCGGCCGCGCCGTCACATACCGTGAACCCCTTCACATTTCCGAACGCCTGCCCATCCGGTTCGCCCCGGGGTGAACTGGTTGGCACGCTTCCTGCTTTAGTCCTTTCGCCCGCAGTTTGCGTGCCCCAGGTCGGTGAGCCGGCCCGGAATGTCGACCAAACAGTCCAGTCGTTTCACCTAAAGCAAACTTCAAAGGAATCCTGACTCATGAAGACCGTCCGTAGCATCCGAGGCCTCGCTTTCACCAGCGTGGCGGCCCTCGGCCTGATCGCGATGACCCCGGCCGTGGCCGACTCCGAATTCGACATCGGCAATGGCGCCCTGACGGCGAACGCCGACCTCGACTTCGAGATCGTCATCCCGCGCTTCCTTTACCTGCAGGTCGGCTCCACCGGCACCAACGTCGACACGGTCACCTTCGACCTCTCCGGCGTCGCCAGCATCGCCGACGTCGACTCCCAGATCGGCAACGGCACCCCCGTGGACGGCGACATCACCGTCGGCGTGCGCCTGGTCAGCAATGCCGGCGACGTGGACCTCGAAGCGGTCGGCTCGGGCACCGGCCTGACCAACGGCACCGACATCATTCCCTGGTCGCAGATCACCGGCACGGCCGCTACCGGCGGCGCCACCGGCCTGGACGTGCCTGTCGTGGGCGCGGCCGCCGTCACCATCCCGGCGACCAACGGCGTCGTGAACCGCAGCGACACCTGGTCCTTCGATTACGAGAATGACGCGCTGGTCGCCGGCGGCACCTACACCGGCACCGTCACCTACACCGCGACTGCCCCGTAAGCGACGCGAGCAAGGGCGGGATTGGCACAGCCGGTCCCGCCCCCTTCGCCTGACAGCCCATGCGCACCGCCCACGCCATCGCCCTGATTCTGGCGCTCCTGGTCCCCGGATCCGCCCTGGCCTACCAGGTGCCGATCGACGCCGGCGACCGGTCGGTCTACCTGCGCGTGGGTGACGGCGAGTTCGAAAATTACCCCGTGTGGTTGAACAACGGCGCCTTCCGCCCCTACATCGCCGGCGGCTCGCCGGAAAGCGGCGGCGCCGTCAGCCAGGTCCGCGTCGCGCTCAGCCCGCTGGACGTCGGCAATGGCGTGCCCCAGCCGATGACCGGCAACGGCCGCACCAGCAGTGACTACGACGGCTTCCAGTTCTGCGATGCCGGCCAGATCTACGTCGGTGGCTTCTTCCGCCGTCCCGGCAATTCCAACAACTTTGCCGCCCAGCTCAGCGTGCTTTCACCGCCGACGCTCAACAGCCCGCAGGGCAACACCATCCCTGTCTCCGAGATCAGCTGGACCACCAGCGGCATCGGTGACACTGGCGCGCAGCCGGTCCCGCCGGGGCAGCTGGCCGCCGGATCCAACCCGCTGACGACCTTCCAGCAAAACACCTGGAACGAAAGCTGCCTGAGCTTCAGCTACGCCAACAGCCAGGTCGTCGCCGCGGGCACCTACACCACCACCGTCACCTTCACGCTGGTGACCCTGTGAACAGCCTCGTGCGGTTCGTCTTCGTCGCCGTGCTGGCGCTGGCGCCGGCCCTTTCCCAGGCCAACGGCCCGCAGCGCGTGGACGACAGCGCCAGCCAGGTGCTGGGCGGCCTCGTACGCATGCAGTGGATGGACGCCGCGCCCGGCAATGGCAACCTCATGGCTGGGCAGGTGACCGTGCTGGCGCGCCTGGACACCTCGCCCTGGCTGGGCCGCAATGTCCGCATCTACCAGGTGCTGGACAAGCAGGCCACGCCGGTGCGGGTCGAATGGACCACGCGCGGCCCCCTGCTGCCCGGCGCCCTTTCGGACGGCGAACGCGCCCTGGTCTATGCCGGCCCGGTCGCCGAAGGCAGCCTGTCCGACACCTTCGTGCTGACGATCTTCGCCGACGGCAGCCTGCTTGAGCGTCCCGAGGTGCTCGACTTCCATTTCGAAATCGAGCTGGAGGGCCAGTGAGCCGATCCTTCGCCCTCGCGGTCGCGGCCGCCCTGTTGCTGGCCGCTCCTTCGGCGGTGCTGGCGCAGTTTTCCGCCCAGCTTTCGCCGCCACGCTTCGAAGAGCAGGCCAACGCCGGCGGCGTCTACCGCGATGTCATCGAGGTCTACAACACCTCCAACCTGCCGCTGCGCCTGAAGGTGGGCACCGCCGACTGGGCGCTCGACGCCCAGGGCAATGCCGAGTTCTCCAAATCCCTGGTGGAGGGCAGTTGCCGCCCGTGGACCGCGATCGAAGCCCAGGAAATCGAGGTCGAAGCCCGCTCGAAGCGGCGCTTCCGCTTTGAAGTCCGGGTGCCCGAGGGCACGCCCGACGGCCAGTGCCGCTTCGCGATCCTGTTCGAAGGCGAGCCGGTGCGCGTGCCGAACATGCCCATGCCCGTGGCCGGACGCATCGGCATCATCGTGTACCTGGACATCGGCAAGGGGGCTGCGCGCCTGGTGCTCGACGGCAGCGGCGTGCGCGAGGAAGGCGGCCGCAAGCTCCCTTACCTGACCGTGCGCAACGACGGCAATGCCCACGGGCGACTTCAGGGCTTCCTCGACGCCCGCGACGCCGCGGGCCGCAAGTGGACCTTTACGCCGGCCGGCCATCCGGTGCTGCCGGGTGCGCGCCGGGACATCGTTCTGTTCCCGGTTCTGGCCGAAGGTGAAACCGCCGACCTCGCCTTCCCGCTTGCCATCAGCGGCCGCACCGAGTGGAAGGGCTCGCCCTTCGCCGTAGAAGCCCAGGCCGCGGAATGAAGCCGACCCGTCAGCCAACGAGGACGTGCCTTGCCGTCCTCGTCGCCTTGGCTTGTGCCAGCCCCGCCGCGTCCGCGCAGGACGAGGAGCCGCTCGAGGGCGAGCCCTGGCAGGACAACGTGATTGCCGAGCAAGACCTGCAACCCCTGCCGGCCGATCCGGAAGTTGATTTCGACCCCACCGGCCTGCCGCGCTCTTTCCGCGCCGAACTCACCGCCAGCCACACCCAGCGCGGCGATGACGACTTCTCCGAGTTCGGGCTGTCCTTCGGTGGCTTCCGGGAAACCCAGGCCCACGGCACCTTTTCCCTCGACGCCACGCTGCTGCAGGCCGACATCGGCACACGCGGCGAGTCCGGGATCGGCGGCACCGCCACGCTCTGGCAGCGCGGCCTCTACCTGCGGGGCGGCTGGCGCGGCAACAACGGCCTGGGTGTCGTGAACACACCCTCCAGCCAGGTGCTGCAGGAACAGTTCCGGGTTTTCCTGCCCTCGGTCGCCATGGCCGGCCTGAGCACCCAGTGGACCCGGCCCGACGACGGGCTGCAGTGGTTTGCCGGCCTGGGCCGCAGCGGCCTGTTCAGCGGTGCACGCGTGGTTGGTTTCGACCTGGGCGACGGCAATGTCGGCACCGTCGGCGGCCAGTGGAACCTGGGCGAGGACTGGACCAGCGCCGTATCCCTGCTCAGTACCGACGGGCAGATCGTGCAGACGCCGGTCGGCGTGCCGCGTCTGCTGCCCGAAAGCACCGATGCCGTGCACTGGGCCACGCGCTGGCAGCGCGAGGGCCACCGGGTCAACCTGAACCTGTTGAGCAGCCGCAAGGACGGCGTGGATGCCTGGGGCCTGTGGCTGGACGGCTCACTCCGGTCCGGCCGGTACACCCATCGCTACGGCCTGTTCAACCTCGAACCGGACATGGCGTGGGGCGCCCAGCCGGTGATCAACGATTCGCGGGGCGCCTATTACCGCCTCGCCTACCAGCATGCGCGCTGGAGCTGGAGCGGTGGCCTCGACCGCATCGAAAGCGTCAGTGGCCGCTCCTTCGAGGGCTGGTACGGCACCGGCTACGCGCGCTACCAGTCCAGTCCGTCCCTGGCCTACGGTGGCAGCCTGGCGCTGCGCACTTCGCCGGGCGTGGATTCAAGCTCGACCCAGCTATTCCTGGACAAGACCCTGCGCTGGGGCCAGACCCGGCTGCAGATCGAACACGCCACCAGCCACAGCGGCGGCGGCGACGACGACAGCTGGCAGGTCAGCGTTGACCACGCCCTGCCCCTGCGCAAGGGCCGCCGCCTCAGTTTTTCCGCGGCCTACGGCGAACTTTCCTATGACAGCGGCCCCGCCGAAGCGGTGGCCACGGTGTCCGCCTACGGCGGCCTGGACCTGGGCGAACGGGTCACGCTCGACGGCAGTGCCCGCTGGACCGGCGGCGACCAGGTCCGCGGCGCCGACCTCAACATCAATCTTGCCTGGCGCGTGGCGAGCCACTGGTGGCTGGTCGGAAGCCTTTACGAAAACCAGGGGTCCCGCCGCTCGCCCTTCATCATCGACCCCTTGGCCACCGAGCAGCCCTTCGTCACCCTGCCGCGCGACCGTTCGCTGTTCATCAGCCTGCGCTACGAACGGCAGGCGGGCACCAGCGCCGGCGTGCTGGGCGGCCAGCCGGGCGCGGCCGCGGGTTCGATCAGCGGCAGCGTCTTCCTGGACGAAAACGGCGACGGCGAACGCTCGGCATCCGAGCTGCCCGCGGCCAACGTCACCGTGCTGCTCGACGGCCGCTACGCGGTGCGCACCGATAGCCAGGGCGAGTTCGAATTCCCACGTGTCGCCACCGGCGCGCACACGGTGCAGGTCATCCCCGACAACCTGCCGCTGCCCTGGTTCCTGGCCGAGGACGGCGAAAGCCGGGCCATCGAGGTCCGGGTGCGCGACGCCACCCGCGTGGACATCGGCGCGAGGCGGCAACGATGACGGCCCAGGCACACTCCCTGCCGCGCAAGCGCGGTCTGATGCTGCGACTGCTGGTGCTCTTCCTTGCCGTGGCGCTGGCGGTGGGCCTGCAGGCGGGTGAAGGCCAGGCCACCGGCCATCTGGAAAACACGCCCGCATCCAGCCCGGCGATGCGGGCATCGGACTGCGCCTGGAGAGTGGCGCTCAGGCACCCGGCCCTGCCTGGCCTGGCTCAGCCCAGCGAGGCGCGCAGCAGTGAGGCCAGCAGCGGCTGCAGCCGGCCGGCACGGTCCGGGTCGTAGCGCCCGGCGTCTTCGTCCATGTAGCAGGGCTGCGCGATCTCCAGCTGGATCGCCTCCACGCCCTGCCCGGGCTGGCCATAGTGCCGGGTGATGTAGCCGCCCTTGAAGCGGCCGTTGGCCACCCAGGTGTACCTGGACTGCGCCGCGAGCACCGCTTCCAGCCGCGCCTGTGTCGCCGCCGTACAGCTCTCGCCGCCGGCCGTGCCCAGGTTGAGGTCGGGCAGCCGGCCTTCGAACAGGAAAGGCAGCACGCTGCGGATCGAATGCCCTTCCCAGAGCACCACGCGGCCGTGCGCCCTGCGCAGGCGCTGCAGTTCTTCGCCAAGGGCATCGTGGTAGGGCCGCCAGTAGCGTTCGACCCGCATCGCGATCTCCTCCGGACCAGGTTCCTGGCCCGGCAGGTAGACCGGGTCGCCGGTGAACCGGCGCGCCGGGCACAACCCGGTGGTGTTCTGGCCCGGGTAGAGCGAGACATCGTCCTGCGGGCGATTGAGGTCGACCACGTAACGCGAGTAGTTGGGCACCAGCACCGATGCGCCCAGCGCCCGCGCGAAGTCGTACAGGCGACTAACGTACCAGTCGGTGTCGGGCACGCCACGGGCGGCTTCGGTGACCCGCACGGCCATGTCCTCGGGCAGCGCGATGCCGTCATGCGGCAGGCTGACCAGCAGCGGCAGGTCGCCACGATGGAGGCTGAAGACGTCGCTCATGCCGGCCAGTCTAGCCGGCGAAACGCGAAGGAGCGTAAGGCGCGGGATCGATGGCCGGTGCGCGGCCGGTCATCAGGTCGGCCAGCAGGCGCCCCGTGCCGGCGCTCATGCCCATGCCCATCATGCCGTGGCCCGTGGCCAGGAAAAGGTTGTTGTGGCCCGGTGCCCGGCCCAGGATCGGCAGGTCGTCCCAGGTCATTGGCCGCCAGCCATGCCACTCTTCGCGCCGCGCCGGCCCGGTGGGTTCGACCAGGTATTGGGCGGCGCCACGCTCCAGCGCGGCCAGGCGACGCGGGTTTGCGCCATCGTCGAAGCCGCTGAACTCCATCGTGCTGCCCAGCCGGTAGCCGTCGTCCCAGGTGGTGACGCAAACGCTGCGCTCCTTGAGCACCAGCGGCCGGCGCGGCGCCAGCGCCGGGCGGTCGTAGGTGATCGAATACCCCTTGCCCGGCTGTATCGGTATCGGCAGGCCCAGATTGGCGGCAAAACCCGCCGACCAGGCCCCCATCGCCAGCAGCACGCGGCCACCGCTGCGCCGGCCCTCGCTGGTCTGCACGCCTTCGATGCCATTGCGGCCGCGCTCGAAGCCGCTGACCCGCACGCCTTCTTCGATGACGCCGCCGGCCGCGCGCACGATGCGCGCCAGTTCGGCGGTGAAACGGTCGGGGCGCAGGTGGGCATCGCCCGGGAAGTGAATGGCGCCGGCCAGGCCGGGCTTGAGCGCGGGTTCATCGGCGGCCAGCTCGGCACCATCGAGCACCCGGGCGCTGATGCCCAGCTCGGCCAGCAGCGGCAGGTCGCGCTGGGTGCGGGCGAGCGCCCGCGCGCTGCGGAAGACGTAGTGCAGGCCGCCGGCTTCGAAACCGCAGTCCAGGTCCTGGCCGTAGACGAGGTCTTCGACCAGCGCACGCGAGTATTTCAGCAACCTGCCCTTGGCCAGCCCGGACTGCTGCCAGTCGCGGCGGTTGCAGCGTCCAGCCACCTTGCCCAGCCAGCGCGCCAGCGCCGGGTCCCAGCGCGGGCGGATGTACAGCGGGGCATCGGGCCGCAGCATCCAGCGCAGGGCCTGGCCGACCATGCCGGGCGCCGCCAGCGGCGCCGCGTGGCTGGGCGTGAGCGTTCCGCAGTTGCCCCAGGAGGTGGCGGCACCGACCTTGCCGGCGTCGAGCACGCGCACCGAACGGCCTTCGGACAGCAGGTAATGCGCGCAGGCCAGGCCAACCACGCCCGCGCCCAGCACCAGTACATCGGCATCGTGGCTCATGCCGTGCAGTTTACCCGCGGCGCATCGCCGGCAGGTTCAGGTACGTGGCGGCGCGCCAGGCCCACTCGGCCGGGCCGAAGCGGAAACGGGCCATCCACCAATGGCTCAGGGCCACCTGCAGGATGAAGAAAGTGACCACGTAGACAGGCTGCCAGGCGCGCGAAAGCTGTTCGAAATAACCCAGGCCATAACCGTAGAAGATCCAGGTGGCGACGATCGACTGCAGCAGGTAGTTGGTCAGGGCCATGCGCCCGGCCGGGCCAAGCAGGCCGAACAGGCGCGCGGTTGCCGGTGCGTGCAGCGCGTGCACCACCCATGCGAGGTAGGACAGGGCCATGACGGCGCCACCGAGCATCTGCAGCACCTGTGCCGTGGAAGCGCGGATGTCGAGGCGGCCGAAGTCCATCGTCGGCTCCAGCCAGTACGACAGCAGCACCATCGCCAGCCCCACCGGCAGCGCGACCATGCGAAGGCCTGCGAACAGTCGCGCGTGGTCCTGCGGGCGGGCCATGGCGCCGCTGCGCGTGAACCAGGCGCCCACCAGGAAAAGGCCCAGGATGAAGGCGCCGTAGATGACGATGAAGCCGATCATGCCCAGGAAGTCGTCCACCCGCTGGGCCGTTGCCTCGCCGAAACTGCCGCTTCCGTAGGCCACGCGTTCGGCCTGGATGACCGAGGCCATTTCAGCGGACTGCTCGGCCAGGGCTTGCGCGAAGCCGACGCTGGCCTCGCCCGGCATGGACTGGACCGCAGTCCCCAGCAGGCCCAGGCCAAGGGTGAACAGGGCGGGCACCAGCATCAGGGCGATGCCCCACTTGGGCAGGCGCGACTGCGGCGTACCGCGGAAAAACAGCAACAGCAGCAGCCCCATCAGCGAATAGATAACGAGGATGTCACCCGGCCAGACCAGCATGGCGTGCAGCAGGCCGAACACCAGCAGGGCCAGCACGCGCCGAAGGTAAACGGCGAAGAAAGGCCTGCCGGCGGCCTGCGCACGCATCAGCATGATGGCGAAGCCCATGCCGAACAGCATCGAGAACAGCGGGAAGAACTTGCCCTGGACCAGCAGGTAGATGGCCGTATCGACCCAGCGGTCGGCGCCGGCAAGTGCCGGATCGACGCCGCTCATCGAAGCCATCAGCGGGCCGACCATGCCCTCGATGTTCATCAGCAGGATGCCCAGCAGGGCAAAACCGCGGATGGCGTCAAGGGCCTGGATACGGTCGGCGCTGGTGATGGGCGCCAAGGGGGTCGTGTCGGTCATGGTCATGGGGCCTCCCCGCCCCATGGCCACTTTAAACCAGATTCAGTGCTGAACGCCGCCGTCACCGTGCACGTGGCCGTGTTCGACCTCGACCGCTTCGGCTTCACGCACGCCGACGATCTCGACCTGGAACTGCAGGGTCTTGCCCGCCATCGGGTGGTTGAGGTCGACGTCGACCACGGTACCGCCGACCTTGATGACGGTGACCGCGCGCGGGCCCATCGAGGTTTCCAGCACGATCTGGTCGCCGGCGCGGACGCGGGCATTACGAAGGTGCTTCTTGGGCACGCGCTGGACGAAGTCCTCGCGGCGTTCGCCGTAGGCTTCTTCCGGGCCGACGGTGACCTCGAAGGAGTCGCCCTCGGCCTTGTCCATCATCGCGGACTCCAGGCCCGGGATGATGTTGCCGTGGCCCACCAGGATGGCCATCGGATCGCGGTCACGCGAGGTCTCGACGGGAGCCTGGCCCGGCTCGGAGACGGTGTAATGGAAACGGACGACGCGGTTCTTCTCGATCTTCATGGGAAACCTGGGAAAGGGCCGGTGACGCGACCGGCGGGGATGGGGCAAACTGCACCCGTGAAAGCGAGCGCGCATTATCCCGGCCCCGCCTGCCCGGCGCCAGTTCCCCGCATGGCGACGTGGCTCGTGCTGCTGCTGTCGGCCCTGCTGGCCGCCTGCGGCTCGACGCCGCGCCGCGCCCAGGCACCGGCCGCCCCGACCCTGAAGGTCGTGGACGTGGCGCCGGCCGACCCCCTGCTCGCCAACGAAGTGCTGATGCGCGCCCTCGGCCTGGTCGGCACGCCCTACCGCTGGGGCGGCAATACGCCCGACGGTGGCTTCGACTGCAGCGGCCTGGTCGGCTACGTCTATCTGGACGCGGCGCGCATCTACCTGCCGCGCACCACCCGCGACATTGCCCGCTTCGACGCCAGCAAGCCCCCGCGCGACCGGCTGGCACCCGGCGACCTGGTGCTGTTCGGCGACAAGGGGGCGATCTTCCACGTCGGCATCTACGTCGGCGACGGCCGCTTCGTGCACGCGCCCAGCACCGGCGGCACCGTGCGGCTCGACCGCCTGGACGGACCCTACTGGGGCCGGCACTACACCGGCGCGCGCCGCATCCTGGACTGAAACCGCGGCCTCAGCCCGCGGGTGGCTCCGGCCGCAGCCAAAGCCACAGGCCCACCACCGCCATGATCGCGGTGCCGGTCGCGGCCATCCATGCCTTGGGTGCGGTGGCGAACATGATCACGCTGCTCGCCGCCATCATGCCGATCGCCCAGTATTTGGCACGCCGGTTGACCGCGCCGCTGGCCTGCCATTCGCGGATCATCGGACCGAAGGTGCGGTGCGCCAGCAGCCGGGCATGCAGGCGCTTGGAGCCACGCGCCGCGGCAAACGCCGCCAGCAGCACGAAAGGCGTGGTCGGCAGGCCGGGCAGGAAGACGCCGAGGATGCCCAGTCCCAGCGCGGCATAGGCCAGCAGCAGCCACAGCCAGCGCCGGGCATGGTGGATCGGGCTCATCCGTTGAGCTGGGCGACGGCCTGTTCGATGTCCTTGCTCAGCGACATCACGTTGAGCGCGTAGTCGGCCAGGTGCTGGTCGGACTCGTCCGACGGCGACCAGGCCGGCACCGGCACGGGTTTGCCCTCGGGGCCGTCGAGCGCGACGAAGACGATCATGCAGTGCGTGCACAGGCGGCCGTCGTCGTCGGTCATCGGGTCGCGCGCGAACACGTCCACGTAGAAATGCATGCTGCTGGTGCCCGTGTACACGAGCTTGGCGCTGACGGTGACCATGTCCGAGGTGCGGATGGGCGCCACGAAGCGGATGCCGCCCACCGCCACGGTGACGCTGTAGCGGCCGGCCCAGCCCACCGCCGCGGCATAGCCGACCTGGTCGATCCACTTCATCACGACGCCGCCGTGCACCTTGCCGCCATAATTGACATCAGTGGGCTCGGCCAGGAAACGGAAGGTCAGTTCGCGCTGTTCACCGCTCATCTGTGCTGCTCCTCGGGGGTCAGGCGTCGACGCCGGCGCTGCCGGCGCGGGCGACTTCGTCGCGTACGCGTCGACGACGCATGCGCGCCTGCAACTGGTCGCGGCGGCGCGCCAGGTCGCGGGCGCGGCTGATCCGGCCGGCTTCGTCGACGGCCTCGCCCAGGTCTTCCCTGGCCCGCCGGAAATCATCATAGGCCGCCACCACGTGGCGGATCTCGCGCAGCAGGAGTTCGAGCATGATGGCGTCGTCGAGCAGGCCGATCACGGCGACGTCGTCGGGAATCAGGTCCTCGGGGTCGCTGAAGTAGGCCAGCAGCTTGAGCACCTCACGGCGTTCGAGTTGGGGCAGCGCCCAGGCCTCGTCCTCGAGCATTTCCACCAGCTCCACCACCTGCAGCAGCCGCTGGCGGATGTAACCGGGGGCACATTCGATCGGCAGGGTCTGCAGGCTGTGCCGGGCAGCCGCGACGATGTCGCACTCCTCGGCGCAGGCCACGCGCCGCTCGGCGCGCTCAAGGGCCTCGTGGAAACGCTCGATGTCCCCAGGTTCGAGTTCGAAGCTGATTTTCATGCACACATCCTACGCCAGCCTGAACGCGGCGTTCACCTGCCAGAAGGCCGGGGGATGGCCCGCGAGCCGCGCATAGCGTAGAGTTCGCCCCGTTTGCTGCACCGGCTGACCGTTTTCCCCCGGTATGCCCCGCCGCCAGGTCCCAAGCTCGCTTGGACCTGCGCCAGGCCCCACTCCGCACGCCTTTCGTTGCGCAAACACGCCCGGCCGCCCTGGCCTTGCGAAAAATCAGAAGCAAGACTCGCAGCGCGGTTTCAGGGAACGCTCCGGGTTACACCACGGAGCACTACCGAATGAATTTCCAGTCCCTTGGGCTCGCGCCCGAGCTCGTCCGCGCGCTGTCGGACGTCGGCTACACCACCCCCACCCCGATCCAGGCCCAGGCGATCCCGCTGGCCCTGGCTGGCCACGACCTGATGGGCGGCGCCCAGACCGGCACCGGCAAGACGGCCGCGTTCGCGCTGCCGCTGCTGCATCGCCTGGCCGAAGCCGGCCCCCAGCGTGGCCCGCGCAAGCCGCGCGCGCTGGTGCTCACCCCCACCCGTGAGCTGGCGGTGCAGGTCAACGACAGCCTGCGCACCTACGGCAAGCACCTGCGCATGAACACCGCCACCGTTTATGGCGGCGCCGGCATGCAGCCGCAGATCGAGGCGCTGCGCCGCGGCGTCGACGTACTGGTCGCCTGCCCGGGCCGCCTGCTCGACCACCTGCAGCAGCGCACCGTCGACCTGTCCCAGGTCGAGATCCTGGTGCTCGACGAAGCCGACCGCATGCTCGACATGGGCTTCCTGCCGGCGATCAAGCGCGTGCTTTCGGCGCTGCCGCGCAAGCGCCAGACCATGCTTTTCTCGGCCACCTTCGAAGAATCGATCAAGAAGCTCGCGCTCGATTTCCTTAGCAACCCGCAGCAGGTGCAGGTGGCGCCGCAGAACGCCACGGCGGCCAGCGTCAGCCACGTCGTGCATCCGGTGGACACCTCGCGCAAGCGCGAGCTGCTGATCGAGATCCTCAGCAAGCGCCACCAGGACCAGATCCTGGTCTTCGGCCGCACCAAGCACGGCTGCAACCGCCTTGCCGAACAGCTCGAGAAGTCGGGCATCAGCGCCGTCGCCATCCACGGCAACAAGAGCCAGGGCCAGCGCCTGAAGGCCCTGCGCGACTTCAAGTCGGGCCAGGCCCGCGTGATGGTCGCCACCGACGTGGCCGCCCGCGGCCTGGACATTCCGCTGCTGCCGCTGGTGATCAACTTCGACCTGCCGATGGTTGCCGAAGACTACGTGCACCGCATCGGCCGCACCGGTCGCGCCGGTGCCAGCGGCGAAGCGATCTCGCTGGTCGCCCAGGACGAAAGTGGCCTGCTGCGCGCCATCCAGCGCGTGCTCAAGGCCGACATCACCGTCGTGGAAGTCGAAGGCTACACGCCGACCAAGACGCTGCGCATGGGCAACGACAGCCCGGCGCGTGGCCGCCCGGCAGGCAACCGCCCGCCGGCGCGCCGCGAAGGTGCCGCCCCGCGCGGTCGCCGTCCGCATGCCGGCGGTGGCGGTGAACGCCACGCCCACGCCGGACCCAAGGGCCACGGCCCGCGCGGCGGCGGTGATCGTCGCCAGGGCACCACCGACAGCGCACGCTGATCGCCATCGGATCGGGGCGGGTGCCGTTGGCCCCGCCCCCAAGAAAAAAGGGCCGCCCGATGGGCGGCCCTTTTTCGTTCGCGGCCAGATCCTAGTCGGCGACCGTGAACTCGCCGTACTGGGCCAACTGCTCCAGCACCGCCTTGTCTCCGACCACCACGATCGACTGCTGCGCCGGCTGGAAGTACTTGCGGCCCATCGCCTGCACCTGCCCGGCGGTGACCTCGCGGATGCGCGGCACGAACTCGCCGATGTATTCCGGGGGCAGGCCGACCAGCCAGTTCGAAGCCAGCATGCCGGCGACCGAACGCTGCAGCTGGTTGGAAATCAGGTAGCTGCCGGCGACGTAACGCTTGTTCATCTCCAACTCGCGCTCCGGCACGGGTTCGTTGGCCAGGCGGCTGAACTCGGCGAAGAACTCGCCGACCGCGGCCCCGGTCACTTCGTTGCGAACGTCGGCGCTCGACACCAGCGCACCACCGGCGGCCTGGCTGCGCTGGCCGAGGCGGGCGCCATAGGTGTAACCCTTGTCTTCGCGAAGGTTCTGCATCAGCCGGCTGCTGAAGCTGCCGCCCAGCACCGTGCTGGCCAGCTGCAGCGGGATCTGGTCCGCATGCGTGGCACGGATCGCAGGGCGACCGATGCGCACGGTCGACTGCACGCTGCCCTCGCGATCGAGCAGGACACGCGTCGGCATGGCGCCGGTGCGTGCGGCCGGCGTGGCGATGGGGGCTTCGCCCCGGGCCTGCCAGTCACCGAAGTGGCGTTCGGCCAGGGCGATCGCCTCGTCTTCGCCGATGCGGCCGGCAATCACCAGCAGTGCGTTGTCGGGACGCAGCCGGCGCGCGTGTTCGGCGACCAGCTGCGCACGATCCACGGCCTCGATGCCTGCTTCCGTGGCCTGGGTGCGCGCGTAGGGGTGGTCGCCGTACAGCGCCGTCAGCATGGCCCGTTCTGCCCTGAAACCCGGCTGCGCCTCGGCGGCCTTCAGGCCCTGCAGGGCATTGGCCTTGGCCAGCCGGATCTCGTCTTCGGGGAAGCTGGGCGTGCGGGTGACCTCGGCCAGCAGCGCCGCCATGTCGGCGGCCTTGGACGGCAGCGCGTTGGCGTTCACGACCAGGCCATCGTTGCTGGCATACGCGCCGACGCCGCCGCCCATGCCCTGCGCGGCCTCGGCGATCTGGCGCGAATCACGCTTCGCGGTGCCCTCGGCCATCAGCCCGGCCAGCATGGACGCGAAGGCCGGCGTGTCCGCGGAATCGGCCGCCAGGCCGGCGTCGCGGAAGGCCAGCACGTAGTCCACGCGCGGCACGCCGTCACGCGGAATCACCCAGACCTGCAGCCCGTTGTCGAGCGTGCGCCGCGCGACTTCGGGCACGGGCAGGGGTTTGTCGGGGGCGAAGTCCGGCAGGCCGGCCGGCATCGCGGCGATATCGGAAGCCAGGGCGACCGGGGCGAGCACGGCGGACACCAGCAGGGCGGTCAAGGTTTTGCGAAGGCTCATGGTCTTACTCCTGGCCGGCGTTGTTGGCGGCCGCATCCAGCATCGCGACCGGCTTGCGGTCGATCACGGTGCGGTTTTCGGCGGTGAGGTAGGTGCTGGCCACGCGCTGGAGGTCTTCAGAATCCACGGCCTGGATCCAGCCGGGGATCTGGTTGGCCACCGCGGCATCACCCCAGATGGCCTGCAGGCGCGCCAGGGTATCGGCGCGGCCCAGGTAACTCTCCATGCCGTTGTTCCAGTCGGCCAGCATGCGCGTCTTCACGCGGGCCAGTTCCTCGTCGCCCACGCCATCTTCGGCGATGCGGGCGATTTCCTCGTCCAGCGCCGCCAGCAGCTGGTCGGCGGTGAACTGCGGCTTGTACAGCGCGAACAGCGTCAGCAGGGTCGGGCCATCAAACTCCCAGGGGCTGGTCAGGCCGAACAAGTACTGGCCGTTGATGGCCATTTCCCGCCCCTTCACCAGGCCCTGGTACATGCGCGAGGCGTCGCCGCCGGCCAGCACTTCGGCCAGCACCGCGGTGGGCGCGTGGTCGTCGCTGCCGCGTTCGGCGATCTTCCAGCCCACGGCCAGCGCCGGCACCTGGGCCAGCGCGTCGGGCTGGGTGAGGCGCTTTTCGCCGGTGTTGATGGGCTCGGAGACGTCCGGACGCGCCGGCGTCGGCCGCGACGCGATGTCGCCGAAATACTTTTCGGCGAGCGCGAAGCCCTCTTCCGCGGTCACGTCGCCGGCGATCGACAGCACGGCGTTGTTCGGGCCATAGTAGTCACGGTGGAAAGCCGCGACGTCTTCGACCGTGGCGCCCTCGAGGTCCTGGAAGCTTCCGTAGCCGTCGTGGTTGTTTTCCCACTTCTGGAACGCCTGCTGGTTGATGTCCAGCCACATGAAGCCGCCGTAGGGCTGGTTCTTCACGTTGACGCGGATCTCTTCCTTCACCACGTCCTGCTGGTTCTTCAGCGTGCGCTCGTTGAAGTCGAGCGTGGTCATGCGGTCGGCCTCAAGCCACAGGATGGGCTCGAGCGCGGAAGCCGGCGCGACCTCGATGTAGTTGGTGAAGTCCGGACGGGTGGAGCCGTTGTTGCGGCCACCGCCCGAGGTGATGACCTTGTCGAACACGCCCTCGCCCGCATTGGGCGTGCCTTCGAACATCAGGTGTTCGAACAGGTGCGCGAAGCCGGTGCGGTTGCGCGGTTCCTGGCGCATGCCGACCTTGTAGACCACGCTCACGCCAACGACCGGCGCGCTGTCATCGGACGAAACGACGACGGTCAGGCCGTTGTCGAGGGTGCGGGTCTGGACCGGGATTTCCCAGCGGTCCGAGGCCTGGGCGAAGGCGGGCAGCGCCAACAGCAGGCCGAGCGTCAGCAGGCATCGCGGTTGCGGTTTCATCGGGGGGCACTCGAGGTCGGAAAGTCCCGAGCCTACCTGCCCCCGATGCCCCCGCGCACCGTGACGAAGGTCATGGCCGCCTCAGCGGCCGGTTTCACCTGCCTGGATGCCGACGTTGCTGCCGGCGTTGCGGTAGGCGTCCAGGTCCAGCAGCCCGCGCTCGCGCGCCACCAGCACCGGCACCAGCACCTGGCCGGTGACGTTGGTCATCGTGCGCATCATGTCCAGCACGCGGTCGATGGCGATCAGGTAACCCAGGCCCTCCAGCGGCAGCCCGGCCGAGCTGAGCACGACCGTGGCCATCACGATCGCGGTGCCCGGCACGCCCGCGGTGCCGAAGCTGCCCAGCACGGACGCCAGCAGGATGATGAAGTACTGGGTGGCGCTGAGTTCGATGCCGAAGTACTGGGCGATGAACACCGACGTGAGCGCAGGGAAGATCGCGCCGCAGCCATCCATCTTGATGCTGGCGCCCAGGGGCACCGCGAACGCCGCGTATTCCTGCTTCACGCCCAGGTTGTGCACCGCCGAGCGCAGCGAAGCCGGCAGCGCCGCGAAGCTCGAGGACGTCGCGAAGGCCACCTGCATCGCCGGCGCTGCACCGCGGAAGAACTTGACCGGGCTGAGGCCGTGCGCCGCCAGCAGGCCCCCGTAGACCACCACGATGTGCACCGCGCAGGCCAGGTACAGCGCGACCACGAAGCCACCCAGGGGCAGCAGCCGCTCGAAACCGTAGGTGCCGACCAGGGCACCGATGAGCCCGAAGGTGCCGATCGGGGTGACTTCGAGGACGAAGCGCGTCACCTGGATCATCGTCTCGCTGGCCTCGCCGGCCAGGGCGCGCAGCCGCGCCGTCTTCTCGCCCAGCTTCACCAGCGCAAATCCAAGCAGGCCGGCGAAAAAGATGACCTGCAGGATCCTGCCATCGGCCAGCGCCCGGAACGGATTGGCCGGCACCACGTCCAGCAGGACCTGCACCGGGCCCGGCACCTCGCGGACCTGGTAGTCCGGCGCCATCGCCAGTTCGCCCAGGCCCAGGCCGGGTTTGAGCAGCCACCCCGTGCCCAGGCCCACCAGCACCGCCAGCGCGGCCGTGGCGGCAAACCACAGGAAGGTGCGCGTGCCCAGGGCCGCGATCGATTCCTGTCCGGCCAGGCTGGACACGGCGTTGATGACCGCGAAGAACACCAGCGGCGTGGCGATCATCTTGATCAGGGTGACGTAGAGCGTACCCAGCGGCTGCAGCCAGACGCCCGCCGCCTCGCCCATGAGCCAGCCGGCCAGGGCGCCAAGGATGAAGCCGGCAAGCACGCGCTGCCAGAAGGGGATGCGGAACCAGCGGGTAACCAGGGCCATGCGGGCGACCGGGTAGGAACGGGAAGAACCGACGATAGCCGCGACCCGCCCCGCGGTCACCCACTTCCTCACCGACGGCAACACATCGTTGCGCGATAATGGCCGCCTGATCCCGGAGAACCCATGACCATCCTGCTCTTCCTCGTCGGCCTGGCCCTGCTGATCCTGGGCGCCGAACTGCTGGTGCGCGGCGCCTCGCGCCTGTCGCTGTCCCTGGGCATCGCGCCGCTGGTGGTGGGCCTGACGGTGGTGTCCTTCGGCACCAGCGCGCCGGAGCTGGCGATTTCGATCAAGGCGGCCCTGGACGGCCATACCGACCTGGCCCTGGGCAACGTGGTCGGCAGCAACATCTTCAACATCCTCTTCATCCTGGGCCTGTCGGCCCTGGTCGCGCCGCTGGTGGTGGACCGGCAGCTGGTGCGCCAGGAGGTGCCGATCCTGGTCGGCCTGTGCCTGCTGGTGGGCTGGATGGCGCTGGACCGGGAGATTTCCTTCGGCGACGGCCTGGTGCTGGTGGCCGTGCTGCTGGCCTATATCGGGCTGCTCTACCACGTTGGCCGGTCTTCGCCGCCGTCGGAAATGGACGATGCGCTGGTGACGGGCGCCGACTCGCCCTGGCTGTCGAAGCTCTGGGTCCAGCTGCTGCTGATGGTGGTGGGCCTTGCGATGCTGGTGTTCGGCTCGCGCTGGCTGGTGCAGTCGGCGACGGTGTTCGCGACGATGCTGGGCGTGAGCCCGCTGGTGATCGGCCTGACCATCGTATCGGCGGGCACGTCGCTGCCCGAGGTGGCGACATCGGTAATCGCGGCGGCGCGCGGCGAACGCGAGATCGCAGTGGGCAACGTGATGGGCAGCTGCATCTTCAACCTGGTCTGCGTGCTGGGCATCAGCGCACTGGTGGCGCGCGACGGCCTGGGGGTGCCGACGGCGCTGCTGGCCTTCGACCTGCCGGTGATGTTCGCGGTGTCGCTGGCCTGCCTGCCGGTGCTGTTCACGGGGCACCTGATCGCGCGCTGGGAAGGCGGGCTGTTCCTGGCCTACTACGTCTTCTACACGACCTACCTGGTGCTCTGGACCCAGGACCACAGCAGCCTGGACGAATACACCTGGGTGATGCGCACCGTGGTCATCCCGCTCACCGCGATAACCCTGGGCGTCGTCGCCTGGCGCGAACTGCGCCAGCGCCCCCGCGCCTGACCCCGCCCTTCCTCCCCTGCTCTTGTGGGAGGGGCTTCAGTCCCGACGCCCTTGGCCTTCGGCCAAGCAGAGGCACGCTACCTCCTGGAATGAACGTCGGGGCCGCCAGGAAATCAATTGCGGGATGCGCACTCGCTTGTATGCAACGAGCGCGCTGAGGCTTCGGTTTGCCGAGAGACTGCTTTCCCATCGGCCTCGACATTGCGTCGAGGAGGTGTCGCGTCTTCGCCCCGGCCGACCCTCGGAGACATGGATGTCGACGAGGAGCCTACATGGACGTACTCGCGGCGTGTCGGCCGGGGCGAAGGCGCGGCGCCTCCACCCGCGGCACGCTCAGTGGCGACGCTCTGCTTGGCCGAAGGCCAAGGGCATCGGGAGCAAAGGCCTTCCCACAAAGCCAGCTGGGATCAGAAGGGTTTGAAGTAGACGAGCCAGAGGATGCCGATGGCCAGCAGCAGCGGGATTTCGTTGAACCAGCGCAGGGTCGTCGGCGACGGCAGCTTGCCGCCGGCGGCCGCCCGCTTGAGCCAGCGGCCGGTGATGATGAAGTGCGCCAGCACCAGCAGCACCACCGTCAGCTTCGCGTGCAGCCAGGGGCCAGACCGGTCGAAGTGGAACCACAGCGTCAGCCCCAGCACGAAGGCGATGCCGAACATCACGTGCCCGAATCGGTAGAGCCGCTTGCCCATCAGCGCCAGCCGGTCGCGCACGGCCGGCTGGTCACCCACCTCGGCCAGGTTCACCAGGAAACGCGGCAGATAGAACACCGTCGCCATCCAGGCGATCACGAACAGCACGTGGAAGAGCTTGGTCCAGAGGTAGGCCATCTTGGTTCGGTTCCTCGCCGGGTCAGCGGCAGTTGGGGGCGCGGCCCGCCGCGCGGGCCTGCTGGTAGGTCGCCATCAGGCCGGGCGCGGAGGCGCGCAGGGACTGCACCCGCGACGCCGGATCCGGGTGGGTCGACAGCCACGCCGGCGGCCGGTTGCCGCTGGTCGCACGAATCATGTTCTCCCAGACCGCCGGCGCACCCTGGGGGTTGAAGCCGGCCTGGGCCATGTAGCGCTGGCCCAGGACGTCCGCCTCCACTTCATGCTGGCGCGAGAACGGCAGCAACACGCCGGCCTGCGCCCCCACGCCCAGCAGGCCAAGCAGCTGCTGGCGCTCGCCGCCGGTCGCCGAGTTCAAGGCCTGCATCGCCGCGTCGGCGGCGAATCGCTGAGATACCCGCTCGGCCGCGTGGCGCGACACCATGTGGCCCATTTCGTGGCCGATCACCGCCGCCAGCTGGTCCTGGGTGGTCGCCACCTTGAACAGGCCGGTATGCACGCCCACCTTGCCGCCGGGCAGGGCGAAGGCGTTGGGGCTGTCGTCCTGGATCACCACGATTTCCCAGCGCTGCTGTCGCTCGCGTGCGGGGAGCACCTGCACCAGGGCGTCGGCCACGCAGCGCACATAACGATTCGCCGCCGGGTCGTTGGCCAGGCGGCCGCTGGACTTGATCTGGTCAAACGCGCTGGCGCCCATGCGGTCCATGGCGGCCTCGTCGACAAGCATCAGCTGGCTTCGGCCGGTGGGAGTGGTGGTGCAGGCGGTGGCCAGGGCCACGAAGGCCAGGGCAATCGGGAGGCTCGAGCGGAGGGTGCGCATCGTCATTCTCCGGGGGGGTACGGGAGGCCCATGATTCAGGTATCGGTCCCTGGCCGCAATACCGAAGCGGTTCAGGCGTTTGCGTGCTTTCTAGGCTATAATCTGCGCGCCTTCTTCGTGTCCGTGGTGTGCCGGAATGCGAAGCACCCCGAATTCCAACGGACTTCCCATGACCGACCCCACGATCGTGGCGCCGAACGCGCCCCTGCTCTTCCGCGACCTCGACCTCGGCGAGCCCCTGCTCAAGGCCCTGACCGACGTCGGCTACGAGTCGCCCTCGCCCATCCAGGCCGCGACGATCCCGCACCTGCTGGCCGGCAAGGACGTGCTGGGCCAGGCCCAGACCGGCACCGGCAAGACCGCCGCCTTCGCCCTGCCCCTGCTGGCAAGGTTGGATCCGGCGGTGAATTCGCCCCAGGCCCTGGTGCTGTGCCCCACCCGCGAGCTGGGCATCCAGGTCGCCGAGGCCTTCCAGAAGTACGCCGCCCACCTGCCCGGCTTCCGGGTGCTGCCGATCTACGGTGGCCAGGGTTATGGCCCGCAGCTGCAGGCCCTGCGCCGCGGCGTGCACGTCGTGGTCGGCACCCCCGGCCGCATCATCGACCACCTGGACAAGGGCTCGCTCGACCTGTCGCACCTGCGCACCCTGGTGCTGGACGAGGCCGACGAAATGCTGCGCATGGGCTTCATCGACGACGTCGAGGCGATCCTCAAGAAGATGCCGGCGGTGCGCCAGACCGCGCTCTTCTCCGCGACGATGCCGCATGCGATCCGCCGCATCGCCCAGACCTACCTCAAGGAACCGGTCGAAGTCACGATCGAAGCCAAGACCCGCACCGCCGACAACATCCGCCAGCGCAGCTGGGAAGTCAGCGGCATGCACAAGCTCGACGCGCTCACCCGCATCCTCGAAGCCGAACCCTTCGACGCCATGATCGTCTTCGCCCGCACCAAGCAGGCCACCGACGAACTGGCCGAAAAGCTGCAGGCCCGCGGTTTCTCCGCCGCCGCGATCAACGGTGACGTGGTCCAGGCGCAGCGCGAGCGCACCATCGCGCAGCTCAAGGACGGCAAGATCGACATCCTGGTCGCCACCGACGTGGCCGCCCGCGGCCTGGACGTCGACCGGATCAGCCACGTGGTGAACTACGACGTTCCCTACGACACCGAGAGTTACGTGCACCGCATCGGCCGTACCGGCCGCGCTGGTCGCAGCGGCGAGGCGATCCTGTTCATCGCCCCGCGCGAGCGCAGCATGCTGCGGGCCATCGAACGCGCGACCCGCCAGCCGATCACGCCGATGGAGCTGCCGACCGTGGCCGCCGTCAACGACGTGCGCATCGCCAAGTTCAAGCAGCAGATCACCGATACGCTGGCCGCCGGCGAACTTGCCGAGTTCCGCAAGCTGATCGAAGACTACGAGCGCGAGATGAACGTGCCTGCGATCGAGATCGCCACCGCGCTGGCCAAGATGGCCCGCGGCGACGTGCCGCTGCTGATGCAGCCCCCCAAGTTCGAAGCCAAGAAGCGCGCCTTCGACCGCGACGTGCAGGACGCCACCGACCGCTACGCCAAGCCGGCCCGCTTCGAACGCGGCGACCGCCCGGAGCGCCCGGCCTTCGCGAAGAAGGTGCGCGAGCCGCGCACGCCCGACGAGGGCAAGGCGACCTTCCGCATCGAGGTGGGCTACGACCATGGCGTAAAGCCGGGCAACATCGTCGGCGCCATCGCCAACGAAGCCGGCCTGGACGCCAAGCACATCGGCCGCATCGAGATCTTCGAGGACCACACCCTGCTCGACCTGCCCGACGGCATGCCGGTGGACGTGATGACCCACCTCAAGACCGTCTGGTGCGCCGGCCAGCAGCTGCGCATCACCCGCGACGGCGAGCCGCCGGACACCGCTGGCAAGGTGCCGGGCAAGAAGCCCTTCGGCAAGAAGCCGTTCGGCGGCCCGAAGAAGGACTTCGGCGAACGCAAGTCGTTCGGCCCGAAGAAGTCGTTCGGCCCGAAGAAGCCGCACCGCAAGGGTCCGGCCCAGGACTGAACCCGGTCAGGGCAAGGACGGCATCGCGCCCAGCGTCTTTTCCAGCAGGGGAAGGTGCGGGCGCAGCAGCGCCGCGTTGTGTCGCGCCGCGGCCAGGGCGACTTCGTCGTCGGGGTCGGGCCCGCCGAAGGACGGCAGGCCCGGCAGCCCGGCCATGCCGGCCACGTCGGGCACCGGCACCAGTTCGGACATGGCCGCGACCGACTGCCGGCGCACCCAGGCGTATTCCTGCCGCGACATGCCCGCCTGGTTCACACCCTTGGCCTGCGCCGCACGCAGGCGGGTAAGCAGCGCCGAGGTCTCCCCGAACACCGTGCCCAGGTCCTGCAGCGACGACTCGCGGGCACCGCTCGCGCGTTCGCCGGCGGCGGCCTGGGCCTGGTTGGCCAGTCGCGCCAGGTCGGGCCCCATCTCGGACGCCACCACCTTTTGCACCTGTACGAAGGTTTCGACCTGGGCCGGCGTCATGCGGCCGTCCGCGGGCGGCGAATAGGGAGCCTGGTTGCGGATGTCGTCGCCCAGGTCGACGGCGCTGATCCAGGTCTTCGCGCCCTCGACGCCCGCGCTCCACATCGGCCGCAGCACGAACCACCAGGCCGCCACGGCGCCCAGCGCGAACAGCAGCAATACCACCAGGCACCCCACCAGGACCTTCTTCGCCGCCATGCCCGACTCCTTCCAGCCTGCATCCGAGGATAGTCGCGGGTGCACCTCAACGGCTAGAGTCCGCGCCATGGAACACGACGTGGTCATCATCGGCGGGGGCGCCGCGGGCCTGATGTGCGCGCTCACCGCCGGGCGGCGCGGGCGCCGCGTGCGCGTGCTCGAACACGCCAACCGATGCGGCAAGAAGATCCTGATGTCGGGGGGTGGACGCTGCAATTTCACCAACACCGGCACCACGCCCGCGAACTTCCTGTCGGCCAACCCGCACTTCTGCAAGTCGGCGCTGGCGCGTTACCGGCCCGAGCACTTCATCGCCATGGTGGATGCCCACGGCATCGCCTGGCACGAGAAGGAGCTGGGCCAGCTGTTCTGCGACGACTCGTCCAAGCAGATCGTCGCCATGCTGCTGGCCGAATGCGCCGACGCCGGCGTGCTCATCGACACCTCCTGCAGCGTCGAGACGATAGGCGCGGCGCCCGGTGGCGGCTTCGCGCTGCGCAGCTCCCTGGGCGCGCTGAAGGCGGAGTCCCTGGTGGTCGCCACCGGCGGACTTTCCATACCGAAGATGGGCGCCACCGGGTTTGGCTACGACATCGCGCGCCAGTTCGGCCACGCCGTGCTGCCTACACGCGCCGGGCTGGTGCCGCTGACACTCAGCGGCAAGCACCTGGAGCACTACGCCGACCTCGCCGGCGTATCGGTGCACGTTTCGGCGCGCTGCGGGAAGGCGCGTTTCGACAATGCCATGCTGGTCACCCACCGCGGGCTGAGCGGCCCGGCCATCCTGCAGGTGTCCTCGTACTGGGAGCCCGGCCGCGAGCTGCTGCTCGACCTCTTGCCCGAACACGATATCGAAGCCTGGCTGCTAGAACGCCAGCGCGAGCAGCCGGCCGCGGAGCTGCGCACCGTGCTCGCCGATGTCTTCCCGAAGCGTTTTGCGCAGCGCCTGTGCGAAACCTGGTTCACCAGCAAGCCCATGCGGCAGTACAGCCACGGCGAACTGCCGGCAATCGCCCGCCAGCTGGCGCACTGGCCGATCATCGCCAGCGGCACCGAGGGATATCGCACCGCGGAGGTCACCCTGGGCGGCGTTGACACCGATGGCGTGTCTTCGAGCCGCATGGAATCGAACACCGTGCCCGGCCTGTTCTTCATCGGTGAAGTGCTCGACGTCACCGGCTGGCTGGGCGGCTACAACTTCCAGTGGGCCTGGGCCAGCGGCCACGCCGCCGGCAGCGTCGCTTGAGTGGCGCGATCCGCCGTCGTTTCGCGTTAAGTTGCAAATACCCCCGGAAAACAGGAGTTTGTCCATGCCACGGACCACGCGCCGCACTACGATTCCCGCGCTCGCCATGTTTTGCCTGGCTTCCGGCCTGGCGCAGGCCCAGGCACCCGCCCAGGAACAGGCCATCATCGTTCTCGACGCATCGGGTTCGATGTGGGGCCAGATCAACGGCAAACCCAAGCTCGAGATCGCCCGCGAAACCCTGGCCACCGTGCTCAAGGACACGCCCGACACCATGGCGCTGGGCCTGATCGCCTACGGCCATCGCGAGAAGGGCAACTGCGACGACATCGAACTGGTGGTGCCCGTGCGCACCGGGAGCGCCGGCGACATCGCCGCCGCTGCGGCGAAGATGAAGTTTCTTGGCATGACCCCGCTGTCCGAGTCCGTGGCCCGCGCTGCGAACGAGCTGCGCTTCACCGAACAGAAGGCCACGGTCATCCTCATCACCGACGGCCTGGAAACCTGCAAGGCCGACCCCTGCGCCCTGGGCAATGAACTCGAGGAAGCCGGCGTGGACTTCACCGCCCACGTGGTCGGCTTCGGGCTCAGCGCCGAGGAAGGCAAGCAGGTAGCCTGTCTGGCCGAAAACACCGGTGGTCGTTACCTCGCCGCCAACGACGCCGATGGCCTGGCGGCGGCCCTCACACAAACGGTGGTCGCCGCGCCTCCCGAGCCGCCGGCTCCCGAAGCTACGCTCGAAGCGGCCGAACAAGTGCCGATGTCGTCGCGCTTCACCATCCGCTGGACCGGCCCGGCCCACCAGTACGACGAAGTGCAGGTCTTCGACCCCGCCGGCAATGCCGGTCGCGGCAAGGTCATCGACAACCAGCGCGTGCTCAACGCACCCGGTGCCGACGAAAAGCAGGTCGAACTGGTGGCCCCGGCCAAACCGGGCCGCTACGTGCTGCGCTATTACCACGGCGCCATGAGCAAGGTCATCGCCACCCGTGGCATTGACGTCGTGGAAGCCGAAGTGGCGCTGGATGCACCCGCGGAAGTCGCGATCGCGTCGGACATCCTGGTCACCTGGACCGGCCCGGGCGAACGCTACGACGAGGTGCAGGTCTTCGATCCCGCCGGCAACGCCGGCCGCGGCAAGGTGGTGGACAACAAGCGGGTGCTCGACGCGCCCGGCGCCGACCGGCGCCAGGTCACCCTGGTCGCGCCGGCGAAGCCAGGCAACTACACGCTTCGGTACTGGAACGGCGACAACAGCATCGCGCTCACCAGTGTTCCGCTTCGCGTGGTCGAGGCCGATGTCGGGCTGTCGGCACCGGAGGAAGTGGCCATGGCCTCGAGTTTCGTTGTCGGCTGGATCGGGCCCGGCGCGCAGTACGACGAAGTGCAGGTGTTCGACCCGGCCGGCAACGCCGGCCGCGGCAAGGTGGTGGACAACCAGCGCGTGCGCTCGGCCAAGACCTTCGACCAGCGCGAAGTGCGCCTGACCGCACCCGCCAAACCCGGTGACTACACGCTTCGCTACTGGAACGGCGACAACAGCACGGTCCTGTCCACCCAGCCACTGCGGGTGGTGGCGGCGGAAGTCGGGCTCGACGCGCCGGGCTCGGTGCCGATGGCGACCTATTTCACCGTCACCTGGACCGGCCCCGGCGCCCGCTACGACGAAGTGCAGGTATTCGACCCAGCCGGCAACGCGGGTCGCGGCAAGGTGGTCGACAACCAGCGCGTGCAGTCCGACCGGGGCTACGACCAGCGCCAGGTCACCATGACGGCGCCGGCGCGGCCCGGCGGCTACCAGCTCCGCTACTACAACGGCGACAACACGGCCGTGCTGCACGTGCAGCCGATCGAGATCACGGCCACCGACGTCTCGTTCGACGCCCCGGCCAGCGGACCGGCCGGCCAGACGATCACCATCGGCTGGGTCGGCCCCGGCGCCCGCTACGACGAAGTGCAGGTCTTCGACCCGGCCGCCAATGCCGGTCGCGGCAAGCTGCTGTTCAACCGGCGGGTGCAGTCCGACAAGGGCTACGACCAGCGCCAGGTGACGATCAAGCTGCCCGAAGCGCCGGGCAGCTACCAGCTGCGCTATTACAACGGCGACAACACCGCCGTCCTGCACAGCCAGCCGTTCAAGGTCGACTGAGACCGACCCGCGCCAGTCCCGCCCCAGGGCGGGACTGGCTGCCATGGCCCGGCCTCGGGCATACTCCGGCATCACATACGCACCGGTATGGTGCGCCTGAAGCCCGACCCGAGACCCCGCCATGCCCCACTACACTGCCCCGCTGCGCGACATGCAGTTCGTGCTGTTCGACCTCCTGCAGGCCGAAGCCGAACTCGCCGCCCTGCCCCGCCACGCCGGCCTGGACCGCGAAACCATCGAGGCGGTGCTGGAGGAAGGCGCGAAGTTCGCCAGCCAGGTCATCCAGCCGCTCAACCAGGTTGGCGACCGCGAGGGCTGCAGCTTCCACGGCGACGGCGTGGTCACCTCGCCCCCGGGATTCAAGGACGCCTACCGGCAGTTCGTCGAAAACGGCTGGCCGTCCGTGTCCTGCGATCCGGACTGGGGTGGCCAGGGCCTGCCGACGCTGGTGAACAACCGCCTTTACGAAATGTGGAACTCGGCCAACCAGGCCTGGCTGATGTACGCGGGCCTTTCCCACAGTGCCTACGAATGCCTGATGGCCTTCGGCACCGAGCAGCAGAAGCAGGTGTACCTGACCAGGATTGTGTCCGGTGACTGGACCGGCACCATGTGCCTGACCGAACCGCACTGCGGCACCGACCTGGGCCTGCTCAAGACCAAGGCCGAGCCCAGGGACGACGGCAGCTTCGCCCTCACCGGCACCAAGATTTTCATCAGCGCCGGCGAACACGACCTGGCGGAAAACATCCTGCACCTGGTGCTGGCCCGCCTGCCCGGCGCACCGGCCGGCACCAAGGGCATCTCCTTGTTCCTGGTGCCCAAGTTCCTGCCCGATGCCGACGGCAAGCCCGGCGAGCGCAACGGCATCAAGGCCGGCTCGATCGAACACAAGATGGGCATCCACGGCAATGCCACCTGCGTGATGAACCTCGACGGCGCCACCGGCTGGCTGATCGGCGACGCCAACAAGGGCCTGGCGGCGATGTTCGTGATGATGAATTCCGCGCGCCTCGGCGTGGGCATGCAGTCGCTGGGCCAGGCCGAGGTCGCCTACCAGAACGCCGCCGCCTACGCGAAGGACCGCCTGCAGGGCCGCGCGGCCGCGGGCCCGGCATCGCCGGACAAAGCCGCCGATTCGATCCTGGTGCACCCGGACGTGCGCCGCATGCTGCTCACCGCGCGCGCCTGCAACGAAGGCGGGCGCGCGCTGGCGACGTGGACCGCGCTGCTGCTCGACCGGGAACACGACCACCCCGATCCGGCCGTGCGCGAAGAAGCCAGCGAGCTGATGGCGCTGCTGACGCCCGTGGTGAAGGCCTTCCTGACCGACAACGGCTGGGAAACCGCCACCTTGTGCCAGCAGGTGCTGGGCGGCCACGGCTACATCAGCGAATGGGGCATGGACCAGTTCGTGCGCGACGCCCGCATCAACATGATCTACGAAGGCACCAACGGCATCCAGGCGCTGGACCTGCTGGGCCGGAAGGTGCTGATGGACGGCGGCGCCAAGTTCGGTCGTTTCGCCGCCCTGGTGCAAGCTTTCCTGAAGGAAAATGCCGGACGCCCGGAACTGGCCGAATTCACCGCGCCGCTGGCGAAGCTGCTGGCCGATACCGCGGACCTGACCCGGGACATCGGCGCCAGGGCAAAAGCAGATCCGAATGAGGTCGGCGCCGCGGCCGTGCCCTACCTGCGCATCGTCGGTCACCTGAGCTTCGCCTGGCTGTGGGCGCGCATGGCAGCGCTGGCCATCGGCAAGGACGATGATTTCCACGCGGCGAAGATCGCCACGGCGCGCTTTTATTTCGCCTGGCTGCTGCCGGAGGTCGAACAACGTTTCCGCGAGGCCCGTGCCGGCGCGCCCAGCCTGATGGCGATGCCCGCCGACGCCTTCTGACCGGTTACTTGCGCCAGAGCGCCTTCCAGCCTTCCGGGCCGAGCCTGCGCAGGATCGCGATGTTGTTCTCGTAGATGCGGTCGGCGTCGGGGAAGGCCGCCACGGCCTTGTCCACGCTGTCCTCGCGCAGCAGGTGCAGGGTGGGGAACGGGGCGCGGTTGCTGAAGTTGGCCATGTCCTCGGGCGCGCTGTCGGCGAACTGGTACTGCGGATGGAAACTCGCCACCTGCAGCACTCCTTCGAGTCCGAGTTCCTCCACCGCCGCGTCGGCGATGTCCAGGAAATCGTTGTAGTCGAGGAAATCACGCAGCACGAACGGGTGCACCAGCAGCGTGGTCTCGATGTCACCCGGGTCGGCCGAGGCCAGCAACTGCAGCTCGTGCAGCAGGTCCTGCAGCAGTCCCTCTTCGTCGGCGGCCTGGCTGACCACGTAGCGGATCTGCCGCTTGACGTGCACGGCCTTGGCGAACGGGCACAAGTTGAGGCCGATCACGGCCTTTTCCAGCCAGTCCTGGGTGGCCGCGACCACGGCCTCGTCGGTCAGCGGCTCGTCGCCGTGCATGGGATCGTGGCTCATCTTGTTACTCCCGGCGCCGCAGCGCGGCGGCCTTGCTCAGGTCATTCCACCAGTAACGCATGAAGGAGCGCAGCATGCCGCGGCGCGGGTCTATCCGCCGGCCGTCGGCCAAGCGCTCCATCTGCTGGTAATACCAGCCCTGGGCCCCGAGCACATTGACCATCTTCGCCAGCAGCCAGGGGCTGGCCGGCGACAGGCGGCCGCGCGCGCGCAGGTGCAGGCGGTGTTCGAACGCCGGCAGGGTGTCTATTTCGCCTGCCAACAAGCGGCGGGCCACGTCCGGATGCGTGCAGAACGGTCGGGCGATGCCGATCAGGTCGGTATCGCCGCTGGCCAGCGCCGACTCCATGCCGCCGCGGCTGCGGAAGCCGCCCGTCACCATCAGCGGCATGCGCGCCACCCGTCGGATGGCGGTGGCGTAGTCGAGGAAATACGCCTCGCGCACGCGGGTGCTGGGGCGAACCTGCACGGCGTCGTCGTCCCGGCCGGCGACCCCGAGCAGGCGCGGCTGTTCGTAGTTGCCGCCGGAGATCTCCAGCAGGTCCACGGATTCGCCGTTGAGCAGTTCCACCACGCCCAGGCAGTCGGCGTGGCTGAAACCGCCCTTGCGGAAATCGTCGGAGTTGAGCTTCACCGACACCGGGAAATCCGCCCCGACCGCCCTGCGCACCGCGCGCACGGCTTCGACCAGGAAGCGGGCGCGGTTGGGCAGCGACCCTCCCCAGGCGTCGTTGCGGCGGTTGGTGACCGGCGACAGGAAGCTGCTCAGCAGGTAGCCATGCGCGCCATGCACCTGCAAGCCGGTGAAGCCGCACTCTCGCGCAATGACCGCGACATCGGCAAAACGTTGCACCAGGGCCAGGATTTCGTCCTCGCGTAGCGCCCGGGGCCGGGCGTAGTTGCCCAGCAGGTCCAGCTGCACGTCCGAGGGGCCCACCGGTTCGCGGGTCACATAACGAGGCGACTGCCTGCCGGCGTGCGAAATCTGCATCCAGAGCGCGTTGCCCGCCCGCGTGCCGGCCCTGGCCCAGCTGCGAAGGCGTTCACGGGCGGTGTCGTCGACGCTGGGCGCGAAGCCGGGATCAATGGCGACGTTGCCGGGGCGCTCAAGCACCCGGTGGTCGATCATCACGTTGCCGGTGATCAGCAGCCCGGCGCCGCCGTCGCTCCAGGTGCCGTAGAGCTGGTCGAGGCGGGAGGTCGCGCGCAGGCGGGAATCGCCCAGGCCTTCGGTCATCGCCGCCTTGCAGAGGCGATTGCCGAGCGTCGTGCCGCAGGGCAGGCGCAGCGGCTGGGCCAGGGGATCGGACATCGGCGACTCCAGCGGTGGATCCGGTCGCCCACCATACTGCAATGGCCTGGCGCCGGACCGTGACGACACGGCCCGGCGCGGTCGGGGGCTCAGTGCTGGGCGGTTTTCACCAGCAGGTTCTTGGCAAGCGCGGCGTGGCCGCGGCCGACCACCCGGGCCAGGTGCAGCATGGCGAAGAACAGCACGGTGCCAAGCATCATCACCAGCCCCGCCTGCCAGGGTGCGCCGAAGGACATGCCATCCCAGTCGGCGCCGACCGGCAGGCCGAGGCTGCCGAGCAGCGCCGCGGCGCCACCCCCCACCAGGCCCACCGACAGCGCCATGCCGGTGATGGTGACGACGGAGTAGATGACGCCAAGCGGCAGCATCAGCAGCTGGTAGAGCATCGTGCTCCAGGTGCGCGGGTCGGTGAACATGGCGCCAATGCGCTCAAGCCAGGGCTGGCCACGGCCCTGGTAGAGCGGCCGGCGCGGCATGCGTTCGCCCAGCAGCACTTCGACGATGCGGCCTTCGACCAGGGACAGCACGCGCACCAGGCCGATGAACAGGATCACCACCGGCACGCCGATGATCATCAGCGCCAGGCTGGCGGACACGCTGAATCCGGTCACCACGACGGTGAAGTAGATGATGCCGGTGGCCAGCGAAAGCAGCATGTAGATCAGCGATGACCAGGCCCGCGCGTCGGTGGCCACGCCGAAGAACCGACCCGCCGCGCTTTCGCGCGGAGGTGCCGGCGGCGTGCGCAGTGCCCGGGTCACCTGCACTTCGGTGTCGCGGTAGATGTCGGCTACTTCCTCGGGTGCGCCGTAGCTCGTGGCGACGCTGGCGATCAGGTCGGCCTCGGCCATGCCGGGGTTGGCGGCCATCTCCGAGCGCAGGTACTCCTCCGCGTCGTAAAGGGCGTCCTGCACCAGGGCCGGGTCGGCGCCGCGCAGGGCCGTGCGCAGCTGGTCGAGGTACTCGGGGATGGTCTTCGGGGTGACGGCGGTCATCGCAGGTTTCCTTCCAGCACGGAATCAACGGAGTCGCGGGTGGTTCGCCAGCTGCCGGTCCATTCCGACAGCGCCTGGCGGCCCAGCGTGGTGATGCGGTAGTAGCGCCGGGGCGGGCCGCTGACCGAGGGCACGACGTGGCTCTCGGCCAGCCCGGCGGCGCTGAGGTTGCGCAGCACCGGGTACAGGGCGCTTTGTTTGCCGCCCAGCAGCGGGTCGCCGGTTTGTTCGAGCCGCTTGGCGATCTGGTAGCCGTAAAGCGGTTCGTCCGAACGGGCCAGGACCGCCAGCAGGACCAGGGAAACGGTCCCGGCGCTGAGCTCTTTCTGGAACTTCTTCAGGTGCGGCTCGGTGTCCTGCATGGTCCTGTCCCGGCCTGAGCGATACAGGCGTCTTGTGGATAGTGTTGAGTCAATAATAGTCAGCGCCGGGAACGGCGGCAGTGCCGCAAGTCACGGTCGCGGCGGGTCCGCCGCCAGCCGTTTGTCTTGCATCCCGCGCGGCCTTGGTTAATGTGGGGGCCACGTCCCCCCTGTCGGAGAGTGTCTCGATGAGCCCGTCCATGCCTGGCCCGATGCCCGCCCTGTTTGTCGGGCACGGATCACCCATGAACGCCGTCGAGGACAACGCCTGGCGTCGCAGCTGGCAGGCGCTGGGCAAGCGACTACCCCGCCCCAAGGCCATCCTGTGCGTCTCGGCCCATTGGGAAACCGAGGGCGTGTATGTCGGCAGCGCCGAAAAGCCCGACACCATCCACGACTTCCGGGGCTTCCCCAAGGCGCTCTTCGACGTGCGCTATCCCGCGCCCGGGAGCCCTGAACTGGCGCATCGCGTTGCCGAGCTCGTTGACCAGCCGCGGGTGCACTTCGACTCCCACCGCGGCCTGGACCACGGCGTCTGGAGCGTGCTGCAGCCCATGTTCCCCGAGGCCGACATCCCGGTGGTGCCGCTGAGCCTTTCCATCCTGCAGCCGGGTGCCTGGCACTACGACTTCGCCCAACAGCTGGCGCCCCTGCGCGACGAAGGCGTGCTGGTGGTGGGCTCGGGCAACATCGTGCACAACCTGCGCTACTGGCGGCAGGGGCAGACCGAGCCGCTGGACTGGGCCCAGCGCTTCGACGAGGACATTGCCGAACGCATCGCCGAGGGCCACCACGAAGGCATGCTCGGCTACGAAACACTGGGCCCGGATGCCCTGATGGCGATTCCCTCGCCCGAACACTACCTGCCGCTGCTTTACGTGCTCGCGCTGCAACGGGACGACGACCCGGTGGAGTTTTTCAACGAAGAAGTCGTCGGCCCCATCTCCATGCGTTCGGTCATCATCGGCAAGCTGAACTGATGTCCGACAACCCGGTCCTGGTGCTGTTCCTGCCGCTGGCGCTGGCCGTGGTGATGGCCGGGCTGGGCCTGCACCTGACCCTGTCCGACTTCCGCCGCGTCCTGGCCATGCCCCGTGCGGTGGCCGTGGCCCTGGCCGTGCAGGTCCTGCTGCTGCCGCCCGTCGCCTTCGGCCTGGCGAAGGCGTTCGGCCTGCCCGGCGAACTGGCCCTGGGCCTGGTGCTGCTGGCCGCCTCGCCGGGCGGTGTCACCGCCAATCTCTTCAGCCACCTGGCGCGCGGCGACGTCGCGCTCAATATCAGCCTGACCGCCATCAACAGCGTCCTGGCCCTGCTGACCCTGCCGGTCTGGACCGCGCTCGCGCTGTCGGTTTTCCTGGGCGCCGAGGGCAGCGTGCCGCCGCCAACCCGAAAGATCATCGAGGTCGCCGTGCTGGTGATCGGCCCGGTGGCCCTGGGCATGGCATTGCGCGCCTGGCGCCCGGCGCTGGCGGCGGCCGCGGAAAAACCGGTGCGCCTGCTGTCCTCGCTGCTGCTGGGCGTACTGATCGTCATGGCCTTTGCGTCGGAGTGGGACATCGTCCGCCTGTACGCCCCGGTGGTTGGCCTGGCCTGCCTGCTGTTCAACCTGGCAAGCCTGCTGTCGGGCTATTTCGTGGCGCGCGGGGTGCGCCTGGCCGAACCGCAGGCCATCGCCATCGCATTCGAGATCGGCATCCACAACGGTACGCTGGCCATCTTCATCGCCATCGAAGTACTGGGCCGCGACGCCGCCAGCATCGCGCCGGCCATCTATGCGCTGAGCATGTATCTCACCGGTGCGCTTTTTGCCGCGTGGCTGCTGCGCCGGGGCAAGGTGCGGCCGGCATGAAAAAGGTTTATGACCGCGACTACTTCGAGAACTGGTACCGCCGCCGCGACCTGGGCGGAAGTGCCGCGCTGGGCCGCAAGGTGGCCCTGGCCGTGGCCACCGCCGAATACCACCTGGGCAGGCCGCTGAAGTCGGTGCTCGACGTCGGCTGTGGCGAAGGGGCCTGGCGGGCGCCGCTGCTCAAGCTTCGTCCCGGCCTGAACTACATGGGTCTGGACAGCAGCGACTACGCCGTCGATCGTTATGGCGCCAGCCGCAACCTGCACTGGATGCCGTTCGGCGACCTCGCCGCGGTCGGGTTCTCGCGGCCGGTGGACCTGCTGGTGTGTTCCGACGTCATGCACTACCTGGCCGACGACGAACTGCAGCGCGGCCTGAAGGAATTCGCGCGCCTCTGCCACGGCGTGGCCTTCCTGGAAGTGTTCGCGCAAGGCGATGACATCGTCGGCGACCTCAAGGAGCTGCACCGCCGGCCGGCGGCCTGGTATCGCAAGGCCTTCGGCAAGGCCGGCTTCACGCCCATCGGTTCGCACCTGTACCTGTCGCGAGCGCTGGCCAGTCGCGCTACCGCGCTGGAGCTGCCGCGCTAGTGGGCGGCGAGACACCGTTCGCCGACCTCGACCCCGACCGCATCCTCGACGCCGTCGAGTCGCTGGGCCTGCACAGCGACGGCCGCGTGCTCGCGCTCAACAGCTACGAAAACCGCGTCTACCGGATCGGCATGGAACAGGGACCGGCGCGGGTGGTGAAGTTCTACCGGCCCGGTCGCTGGACCGACGAAGCCATCGCCGAAGAACACGCCTTCTCCGCCGAGCTGAGCGCCGCCGATCTTTCCGTGGTCGCGCCCCTGGACATCCGGGGCCGCACCCTGCACCACTTCCAGGGCCACCGCTTCGCGCTCTTCGAGCTGCGCGGCGGCCACGCGCCCGAACCCGGCGACCGCGACGTGCTCACCCACCTGGGCCGCGTGCTGGGCCGCCTGCATGCAGTCGGCGCCTCGGGACGTTTCGCGCACCGCGGCGTGATCGGCATCGAAAGCCACGGCGAAGACCCGGTGCATTACCTGCTGGAGAACCGCTGGCTGCCACCTGACCTCGAGGGCAACTTCGAGCGGCTTGCCGAAGCCCTGTTCGATGCCATGGACGCCTGCTACGAGCGCGCCGGCGACACCACCACGCTGCGCCTGCACGGCGACTGCCACCCGGGCAACATCCTGTGGCGGGACGAGCAGGCGCATTTCGTCGATCTCGACGACTGCCTTTCGGGGCCGGCCGTGCAGGACCTGTGGATGCTGGCCGGCCGCCGCGAGGACAGCCGCGATCCCTGGCGCTGGCTGTTGGAGGGCTACGAAACCTTCCGCGCCTTCGACCGCCGCGAACTGCACCTGGTCGAATCCCTGCGCACGTTGCGCCTGCTGCACCACAACGCCTGGATCGCCCGCCGCTGGCACGACCCGGCCTTTCCGGTCGCCTTCCCCTGGTTCGAGGCGCCGCGGCACTGGGAGTCGGTGATCACCCAGATGCAGGAGCAGCTGGCGGCCCTGCAGGAACCACCGCCCGACCCCGACTGAGCCGGCTTGCGTTAGGCTTCCGGGCATCGAAGACCGAGGACACCGCATGCGCCCGACCCTGCCCGCCTCCCTGCTCGCCCTGTCCCTGGCGGCCTGTGCGCATGCGCCGGCACCGGCGACTGCCCCGGCCGCGAAAGCACCGACCACGCAGGAAGTGATCGACGCGTCCACGCCCGCGGACTGGCGTCCGCTCGACCCCGACAACACGATCTACATGCAGCTGCCGTCGGGCATGGTGGTGATCGAGCTGGCGCCGGCCTTCGCACCCGAGCACGCCGCCAACATCCGGGCGCTGGTGGGTGGCCGCTATTTCGACGGTCTGTCCATCAATCGCTCCCAGGACAACTTCGTGGTCCAGTGGGGCGACCCGGCCGGCGACGAACTGCCCCTGCGCCGACCGTTGGGCGAGGCCAGGGCGTCCCTGCCGGCCGAGTTCAGCCGCGCCGCCGGGGGCCTGGATTTCCACGCCCTGCCCGACCCCGACGGCTGGGCGCCCGAGGTGGGCTTCGTGCAGGGCTTCGCCGCCGCACGCGACCCGAAGGCCGGCAAGGCCTGGCTGGCGCACTGTTACGGCACGGTCGGCGCCGGCCGCGCCATGGCGCCGGACTCCAGCAACGGCAGCGAACTCTATGTCGTCACCGGCCAGTCGCCGCGCCAGCTCGACCTCAACATCACCACCGTCGGCCGCGTCGTGGTGGGCATGGAAAGGCTGAGCGTGATGCCGCGCGGCACGGGCCCGCTGGGCTTCTACACCGAGGCTTCGCAGCGGACACCCATTCTGGCCGTGCGCCTGGCCTCGGAAATGCCGCAGGACCAGCGCGCGCAGATCGAGGTGATGCGCACCGATACACCGACCTGGGACGCCTACGTCGAGTCGCGCCGCAACCGCCGCGACGAGTGGTACCTGCATCCGGCCGGCCACATCGACGTGTGCAACCTGTCGGTGCCGGTGCGGCCCATCCCGAAACCGGCCGCTGCCGGCTGACGCCGGCTACTGGCTCGCGCGCAGCGCGTCCTCGACGGCGGGCAGGTAGGCGGCCAGTGTTTCCTGGCCGCTGATGCCGGCGTGTAGCGCCATCAGGAAGGCGCGCAGGTTGTGCCGGCGCGCCAAGCCGGCCTCGTCTTGCCAGGCCTCGCCCCAGGCCGCCATCGGCGCGGGCGAGGCCACGCCGCCCAGCCAGGCCTTCCAGCCGTCCTGGTCGAACGTGTCCAGGCCCAGCGCCAGCAACACGGGGCGCGCCAGGCGTTCGGATTCGGTGTGCACGTAGGGCGGCGCGCCGACCGGGGCGACCTGGGCGGCGACGGCATCAAGCAGGCGCCGGCGCGCGGCGGCATCCAGCGCCGGGTTAAGCACCAGCTGCATCACGAAGTCGGCGCCGTGTGCCACGCCGTGGCGCCAGCCCTGGCCGTCTATGAAACCGCGGTAGTCGCGTACGCCGGACAGGTAGGACACCGCGGCCGTCACCAGCGCGTCGCGCTCGTCGGCGGAAAGCCAGGCGGCTACCCGGTCGGTGCGCGCGACTTCGGCCAGCACCAGGGCGGCAAACGGCGCCTCGAATCCGGACGGCTCCGGATGAGGCGGCGCCAGGGCGTGGAGCAGCGTCTTCATCAGGCTGGCGCGGGCCGCCGGCGACACGGCGTCCGCCCGGAGCCAGGTGGCCAGGGTCGTATAGGCAAGGGCGTCGCGAACCTGCGGATCCGGGTGTGCCAGGCAGGCCGCCAGCTTGGGCAATAGATTGTCTCGGTCGTCCCGGCTCGCGGTGGCCTGGCTGGCGGCTTGAACCGCCTGGCCGAACCCTGGCGTGCCGGGGCACATGGGAGCCGGGGACGTCGCCAGGGCCGGCAAGGGCAGCGCGAACAAGACAGCCGCGAAGAAACAACGCATCGTCCCCCTCCTTCCTTGCGCCAGGTCGCGCGATTGGTGCCAGCTGCATGGGAGAATGCCGCCCATGCCCTGGTTCGTCTACCTGATCGAATGCCTGGACGGCAGCGTCTACACCGGCGTGGCCGTGGACGTCGATCGCCGGTACGCGCAACACGCGGCCGGCAAGGGCGCGCGTTACACGAAGTCGCATCCGCCGCGGCGGCTGCTGGCCCGGTTCGAACACCCGGACCGCTCCAGCGCGCTCAAGGCCGAACACGCCATCAAACAACTCTCCGCCCACCAGAAACGCGAACTCGCCGCAGGCACGAAGCAATGACCCCGACCACCAAGGCCTACTGGCAGATGCACTTTTGCGTGCTGCTCTGGGGCTTCACCGCGATCCTGGGCAAGGTGATCACGCTGCCGGCCATGGCCCTGGTGGTCTGGCGCATGGCAATCGTCGCGCTGGCCCTTCTGCTGGTGCCCCGGGTCTGGCGCGGACTGCGCGCCTTGCCGCCGCGGCTGTGGCTGATCTATTCCGGCATCGGCACCCTGGTCGCGCTGCACTGGCTGACGTTTTATGGCGCCATCAAGCTGGCCAATGCGTCGGTGGCGGTCACCTGCATCGCGCTGGCGACGGTATTCGTGCCCATGGTCGAGCCCTGGATCACCGGGCGGAAGTTCGAGCCGCGCGAACTGCTGCTGGGCGTGGCGGTCGTGCCGGGCGTCGCCCTCGTGGTGGGCGGCGTGCCCGACGGCATGCGCCTGGGCATCGTGGTCGGCACGATCTCGGCGATCCTGGTGGCGCTGTTCGGTTCGCTCAACAAACGTTTCGTCGAACGCGCCGATCCGCTGACGGTCACCGGCCTCGAACTCGGCGCCGGCGGGCTGGTGCTGGCCCTGCTGACGCCGATGCTGCCCTGGTTCGGTTCGCCGCTGGTGATTCCCGGCGCCATGGACATGGTCTGGCTGCTGGTGCTGGCCCTGGCCTGCACCCTGCTGCCGTTCGCGCTGTCACTGGTGGCACTGCGGCACCTGAGCGCGTTTTCGGCGCAGCTGGCGGTGAACCTGGAGCCCATTTACGCCATCGTGCTGGCGATCATCCTGCTGGGCGAACAGCACGAACTGGGCGGCATGTTCTACGCCGGCGTGGTGGTCATCCTGGCCGGCGTGTTCGTGCACCCGCTGCTGTCGCGCCAGCCGATGCACAAGCCCGAACCGGCCAACCTGGGCACCGCCGAGAACAAGGTGCTCGACTAGGTCCGGCCACGCCGCATGCGCGGCGTCAGCTCCAGCGTGCCGGCCTCGTCGATCCACTGCAGCACGCCGTCCTGCACCACCACCTGCACGTCCATGCCGCGCACCAGGCGCTGGCCCAGGGCCTTGGCCTCGTCGGGGGCGACATCCACCACCACCAGGTTGCCAAAACGCGCCAGCGCGGCTTCGTGCTTTTCCCACCACAGGTCGGCGCCGCGGCCGCCGTAGGTCAGCACCACCGCTTCGCCCGCGCGGCCGCAGGCCTTGCGCACGCGCGATTCGTCGGGCTGGCCCAGGTCGATCCACTGCTCGATGACGCCGGTGAGGTCCTTGCGCCACAGGTCGGGCTCGTCGTGGGTGCTCAGACCTCGGCCGAACTCCAGGCGCTCATCGGCGAACAGGGCGAAGGCCAGCAGGCGCAGCATCAGCCGATCGTCGGTTTCGGAAGGGTGCTGGGCCAGCACCAGGTCGTGGCTGGCGTAATAGTGCCGGTCCATGTCGCTGATCTGCAGCCTGGCCTTGTGCACGGTGGACTTGGGCGCCATCGCGGGATCCGGGGTGGTCTGGGCCCGGCAGCCTGGGCCATGCCGGCCGGGCTGTCCAGTCGGCCTGCATTGCCAGCCGGGCGCGCTGCATGGACACTGTGCCCCGGGGAATGGTCAGGGGAGCACGACGTGGACGTCTACGAAAGGATCAAGCGGCTATTCGGCTGGGGCAAACCGGCGGCTTCGGCGGCCCGCGCCGAGGCCACCAACCCGCCGGGCGACAAGTCCGCCGGCCCCGGCCCGGAGCGTCGCGGGAAACCCCGCACCAATGCCCGCCCCGGCACGCGCATGCTGGTTATCGATGACTCGGCGACCATCGTTGCCCTGCTTGCGCGCATGCTGCGCCAGAACGACTACCACGTACTCGAAGCCGGCGACGCCGAACAGGGCCTCGAAATCGCCCGCACCGAAAGCCCGGAGCTGATCTTCCTGGACATCGTGCTGCCGGGCATGGACGGATTCGCGGCGCTGCGCCAGCTTCGCCGCGATCCCTACACGCGCGACATCCCGATCATCATGATCAGTGGCAACGAACAGGCCACCGAACAGTTCTACGTACACCGGATCGGCGCCGACGACTTCATGAAGAAGCCCTTCTCGCGCGCCGAGGTGTTCGCGCGCATCGAGCGCCTGCTCGACGCCAACCGGGTGCCCAAGCGCCTGCCGCAGGTAGCCCGCACCGACGCGGGCGCCGGGGACGACGCGGAAACCGCCTGAGCGGGGTCAGTGCGCCTCGGGGGCCTCGAGGTCAGCCAGGAATTCCGCCGCGGGTTTGGGCTTGCCGATCGCCCAGCCCTGCGCGAGGTTGCAGTTGAGGTCGCCCAACGCTTCAAGGGTGGCCTCGTCCTCGACACCTTCGGCGACAACGCGCATGCCCATCTGGTGGGCGAAGACGATCATCGCCTTGACGATCTGCAGCGACCGCAGGTCACCCAGCATGCCGGTGACGAAGGACTGGTCGATCTTCATCTCGGTTGCCGGGAATTCCTTGAGGTAGGACACGGAGGCATTGCCGACGCCGAAGTCGTCGATGGACACCCGCACGCCCGCCGCGTTGAGCTGGCGCAGCTGGTTCGCGCCACGCCGCACGTCGGCGACGATCGCCGTCTCGGTGACTTCCAGGACCAGGTCCCGCGGCGCCACGTCCCAGAGCTTCAGGCCGCCCAGCAACTGTTCCACCAGGCCACGCTCGGCGAAGGCCGTGGCGGACAGGTTGAGCGCGATCGGGAAGTCCAGGCCCAGCTTGCGCGCCTCGGACACCTGCTGCAGGCAGGCATTGATCGACCAACGGGTGAAGTGCGAAATCATGCCCGAGCCTTCCGCCACCGGGATGAACACGCCGGGGCTGATGAAACCCTTGCTCGGGTGCTCCCAGCGCGCCAGCGCCTCGGCGCCGACGATGTTTCGTCGGCGGACATCAAGGATGGGCTGCAGCCACATCGACAGCTGGCCTTCGCTGATCGCAGTCATCACGTCGGCCGGGTCCACGCCCATCGGCGTGATGCGCGTCTTGCAGACCAGCATGCGATCGGGTTCGTAGCGCGCCTGCAGCATCGCCTGCTCGGCCTGGCGGCAAAGCAATTCGGCTTCGTCGCCGTGTTCGGGGCACATGACGACGCCCACCGACACCATGGCAAGCACCGGCTGGCCGGCGGCTTCGAAGGGCTGCTCGAACTGCCGCTGCACGCGCGCCGCGGCCAGCAGGGCATGCTGGCTGTCCTTGAGCCCCGCCAGCAGCAGGCCGTAGTCGCCCGAGCCGAGCTCGATCATCTCGTCGCCGGGGCGAAGGATCGCGCGCAGGCGTTCGGCGGCCTGGCGCAGCAGCTCGTCCACGGCGCGGAAGCCGGCGTGGATGCGCAGCCGGCGCAGCCCCTGCATGCCGATGCAAAGGATGCCCAGCGACTGGCCCTCGGCCAGCGCCGCGGCGACCTTGGGCGTAACCAGCTCCACCATGGCGCTGTTGCGGGTGATCATGGCCGGGCCCCCGGCTTCAAAGGAACAGGTCCTCGGGCCGCAGCCCATAGGCGCCCGGCTCGAGGGCCTGGGCGATCTTGACCCCGCCGTCGGCGAGGTCGAAGCCGTATTGCATCAGGTCAACGTCGCGAAACGGCTCGTAGGGTTTCTTCTCGCTGTCGAGCAGCAGCATCAGCCGGGGCCGGAGCCTGCGCACCTGGTTCTGGGCCATCACCACACCGACTTCGCCGGTATTGAGCTCAACCAGCGAACCGGTCGGATAAACGCCCAGGCACTGCAGGAACTGTTCGACCACCTCGCCCTGGAACATGCGGTCCCGGGCCCGGTACAGGGCCTGCAGCGCGCCATGGCGCGATTCGCCGTTGCGGTGCGGGCGATCGCTGCGCAAGGCGTCGTAGGTGTCGACGATGCCGCCCATGCGCCCGGCCAGCGGCACGCGGTCACCGGAGAGTCCTTCGGGATAGCCGGAGCCGTCGTGGCGTTCGTGGTGCCCTGATACAAGCTCGCGGGCCCACTTGCCGGTGACACCGGCCTGGTCGAGCACGTCCATGCTTCTCTGCACGTGGCCGCGCATCTGCATCATCGCCCCGGTGTCGAGCTTGCCGTCGTGGTGGACCACGTCGTTGGGCAGGGTGGCCATGCCGGCATCGAGCAGGAAGCCGCCGGTCGCCAGCTCCACCAGCACTTCGCGCGGCAGCGCGAGGTGCCGGCCGAATGCGGCGGCAAGGGCGCTGCAGTTCACGGCATGGCTGTACATGTAGTCATCGCGCTTCATCAGCGCCATCAGCCAGAAAAGTGCGTCGGAATTGCGCAGCAGGCTCTCGACCATCGGTTCGATCGCCTCCTTGACCACGCCCGGCTCGAGCCGGCGGCCGTTGCGCACGTCATCGGCGATCCGTTCGGCCAGGGCGCGCAGGTTGGCGTGGACCTCGCGGGCCCGCGGGATCTCTTCCTTGATGTCGACGGTGTTCTGGTATTCGGGGCCACGCGGCGGGAAGACGTTGCGCGACGACGAGTCGACCCGCAGCGAGGGCCGGGAGTTGATGAGGCTCTTCTGGACGTCGATGAACACGCTGGTGCAATACGCGGACAGCAACTCGATGTCCTCGTCCGACTTGATCTCGAAGCCCTGGAAGGGAAACGGCGTACCCACCCAGTCGCGGTCCAGGCGACTGATGTACATGCCCTTCTCGAGCAGACCGACAAGCATCTGCCGTTCTTCCAGAACCATCGGTGGCCCCCCTCGTTTCCGGGGGCTAAGTTAGCATGGGTTCCCCCCCTGCCAGGCCCCTCCCATGGCCAAACCCCTGCTGGTATTCGTGCACGGCTGGTCGGTGACCAGCACGGCCACCTACGGCGAACTGCCGGACAGGCTCCGGCGCGAGGCCGCGCGCCGAGGCGGTCCAGGCCTGGATGTGGCCCATGTTTACCTGGGCCAGTACGTCAGCTTCCGGGACGAGGTGCGGGTGGGCGACATCGCCCGGGCCTTCGAGCACGCCATCCGGGGGGTGCTGGCCGGTGCCGGCCGCGACCGGCGATTCGCCTGCATCACCCACAGCACCGGCGGCCCGGTTCTGCGCGAGTGGCTGGACCAGTTCTATGTGCGCACGGGGCGCCTGGCCGACTGCCCGCTCTCGCACCTGGTGATGCTGGCGCCGGCGAACTTCGGGTCGGCGCTGGCCCAGCTTGGCAAGGGTCGGCTGGCCGGCATCCGCGCCTGGTTCAACGGCGTCGAGCCCGGCCAGGGGGTGCTGGACTGGCTGGAGCTGGCCAGCCCGGAATCGATGGCGCTCAACCTGCGCTGGATCCACGACTACCCGAAGCTGCACCTGCCGCGTGGGCCCCGGCCGGTTTTTCCCTTCGTGCTCAGCGGCGATGCCATCGATCGCAAGCTCTACGACCACGTCAACGCCTACACCGGTGAAACCGGCGGCGACGGCGTCGTGCGCCTGGCGGCGGCCAACCTCAATGCCCGCCACGTGGTGCTCGAACAGGCCGCGCCGGAGCCGGGGGAGGCCCTGCCCAGCGCCCGCAAGCGCCTGCGCCAACTGTCCCTGGCCGGCAATACCCGCTCGGCGCCCACGCCCTTCCGCATCCTGCCCGGGCTTTCGCACAGCGGCACCGAAATGGGGATCATGGCCAGCGTGCCCGACGACGACCGCCCGCACCCGACCGTGGACGCGGTGCTGCGCTGCCTGGCGGTGGCCGACGAGCCGGCGTATCTCGCACTGGGCAAGGCGTTTGCCGACGAAAACAAGGTGCACCAGCAGCCCGGGCGCCGGGTCGAGGTCGAGAAGATCCCGGTCCTGCCCGACCGCCGCTACGTGCACGACCCGCACGCGATGGTCATCTTCCGCGTGATGGACGACACCGGCGTCCGCCTGGGCGACCTGGACCTGCTGCTTACCGCCGGCCCCGGTGCCGACCCCAACCAGCTTCCCGAAGGCTTCCTGACCGATCGCCAGGGCAACCGGCGTGCGCCCGGCCACCTGGCGTTTTTCCTCAACCACGCGGCGCTGGCCGGTTCGCCGCCCATCCCCGGCCCGGACGGCCGGATCGTGCTGCCCGAACGCCTGCCGCGCCCGCCCTATGGGCTGAAGCTGCAGCCGCGCGGCGGCGAGAAACTGGTCGAACACTGGGCGGCGGAACTGGGCGCCGACCTGGGTGGCCTGCTGGACGTGATCGAACCCAACCAGACGACGATCATCGACATCGTGATGCGGCGGGTCGTTCGCGAGGGCGTATTCCGGCTCGGTCGCAGCCTGGCAGCCCGGGACTTCCGGGACGATCCGCCGGGCGGTGCGATCTGAGGGCCTGACCAGCGGCAGGGGACGGTGAACGGAAAGTTCACGTAGGCTGCGACACCATCGCCGTCACGCCCAGTCCAGCCGAGGTCCGAGCCATGGCCAGCCGTCGCGAATTCCTGTCCGCCGCCGTCGCCGCCGCGGGCGCCGTTGCCCTGCGCCCTGCCTTCGCGCTGTCGCCGGCGCTGCCGGCGGGCATGGGGATGCGTGCGATCCCCTCCACGGGCGAAATGATCCCCGTGATCGGCATGGGCACCTCCGGCAGCTTCGAGGTGGACGCGGCTGGCCGCGAACCGCTGAAGGAAGTGCTGCGGCGTTTTGTCGCCGGCGGCGCCAGCGTCATCGACACCTCGCCCAACTACAGCAATGCCGAGGACGTACTTGGCGACCTGATGGCCGAACTGGGCTTGCGCGACAGCATCTTCCTGGCCACCAAGCTCGCGGCCGACAGCCGCGCCGCCGGCGAAGCACAGTTCGCCGACTCGCTGCGCCGGCTGCGCACCGACAAGGTGGAACTGCTGGCCGTGCACAACCTGCGCGACTGGAAGACCCAGCTGGCGCTTGCGCGCGAGCTCAAGGCCCAGGGCAAGGTGAAGTATGTCGGGCTTACCCATTTCCGCGACGAGGCCCACGACACCCTGGCCGACATCGTCGCCGCCGAAAAACCCGACTTCGTCCAGATCAACTACGCCGTCGGCGCGCCGAACGCGGAGAAGCGGGTGCTGCCGGCCGCCGCCGACGGCGGCGTGGCGGTGATGGTCAACCGCGCCTTCGACGACGGCAGGCTGTTCTCGCGCGTGGCCGGCAAACCACTGCCGGGCTGGGCGGCCGAGGTCGGGGTCAGTTCCTGGGCGCAGATGTTCCTGAAGTTCGCGCTCAGCCATCCGGCGGTGACGGTGGTGATCCCGGCCACCGGCAAGCCAGACCGGCAGTCCGACAACCTGCGCGCCGGCAGCGGCGCGTCCCTGGACGCGGCGCAGCGCGCCCAGCTGATCGCGATGTTCGCCTGACATGGCCACGTCGCCGGGCGGAATCAGGCACCTGGTCGCCCGGCTCTTCGGCATCGAAGCCGGGGAGGTGCCGGCGGTGGTCGCCGGCATGGCGATGTTTCTGTTGCTGTTCGCCGGTTATTTCATGCTGCGGCCCGTGCGCGAGACCATGGGCATCGCCGGCGGCGTGCGCAACCTGCAGTGGCTGTTCACCGGTACCTTCATCGCCACGCTGGTGGCGATACCGCTGTTCGGCCTGGTCGCCAGCACGGTGCGCCGGCGACGCATCCTGCCCTGGACCTACGGCTTCTTCGCGCTGAACCTGCTGGGCTTCGCGGCCGCGATCCATGCCGCCCCGGAAAACCCCTGGCTGGCACGCGCGTTCTACATCTGGCTGTCGGTGTTCAACCTGCTGGCGATTTCGGTGGCCTGGAGCGTGCTTGCCGACCTGTTCCCGGCCGACCAGGCCAAGCGCGTATTCGCGCTGATGGCGGCGGGCGCCAGCGCCGGTGGCCTGCTGGGTCCGCTGCTGGGCCTGCTGCTGGTCGAAACCCTGGGCCACGGCGGCCTGATGGCCCTGGCCACCGCATTCCTCCTGGGCTCGGCGGGCGCGGCGCTGTGGCTGCAGGGCTGGCGTGACCGCCATCCGCTCGACCAGGCCGAAGTCCTTGCGCGCCGCGCGCCGCTGGGCGGCAATCCTTTCCAGGGCATCGGCACCGTGCTCGCCTCGCCCTACCTGCTGGGCATCGCCACGTTCGTGGTGCTGCTGGCCACGGTGACGACCTTCCTCTACTTCGAACAGGCGCGCCTGGTCGAGCTGCACTTCCCCGACCCGACCGACCAGACCCGGGTCTTCAGCCTGCTCGACACCGTGGTGCAGACGATCGCGATCCTGACCCAGCTTTTCCTGACCGGCCGCATCGTGCGTCGCCTGGGCCTGGTGGTGCTGCTGACCGCGGTGCCGGTGGTGATGGTGGGCGGCTTCCTGTGGCTGGCGATGGCGCCCACTTTCGCGGTGCTGGCGATCGTCATGGTGACCCGGCGCGCCGGCGAGTACGCCCTGGCCCGACCCGGCCGGGAGATGTTGTTCACCGTCGTGGCGCCCTCTGCCAAGTACAAGGCCAAGAACGTCATCGATACCGCGGTCTATCGCGGTGCCGATGCGATCAGCGGCTGGGTGAAGGCCGGCATCGACGCCTTCGCCGCCAACCCCGCCGTGGTCGCGGTGGCCGGGGCCGGCGTGGCCCTGGCCTGGGCGTTCACGGGCGCGGGCCTGGCCAGGGCGCAGGGCCGTCGGGAGGCTGGTTCGACGCCGCGCGATAGTATTGCTAACTAGGTAAGGGTTACTTCCTCCACCTTGTCCGCATTTGCTCATTCCCGGTCAGCGACCCCAGTCGCTTCAAAGGCCTGCCTGACGCCTGTTAGTGCTGCTTAGCGTTGCCCGCTCCGACTACCACCCTGCCCGTCTTGCGCCCCCGACGCCGGAATGGTCCATTGACCTCGCCCGGGCGGTTTTTTCTCCTCGTCGGACCACCCGGATTCCAGTTTCAGTCAACCGCCCCCTGGCGTTGACACCCTTTGGCAGGGCAATCAGCTGTTTTCGGGACAGCTGGCCCTGCCTTCTTTTTGCCTGCGATCAGGCTTTGGCCAGGGGACCCCGCTGGCTGACCGCCACACTGCCCAGGATGAGGGCGCAGGCCACGGCCATCGGCCAGGTCAGGGCTTCGCCCAGGAGGCTCCAGGCCCAGGCCACCGCCATCAGGGGCACCAGGTAGGTCACCGTGACCGCCCGCGCGGCACCCACGCGCTGGATGAGCCGGTAATACATCGCGTAAGCCCAGCCCGTGCTGAGCACGCCGACCGCGATGGCCGAGCCCCAGGCCGCGCCGGATACCGGTGCGACGGGCCAATGGGCCACGGCGAACGGAAGCGCCAGCAGCGCTCCACAAAGCAGGGTGGCCGCGGCCACCGCCACCGGCGGCAGGCCGGCGAACCAGCGCGGCACCAGGTTGGCGCCCACGCCATAGAGGAAGGCCGCCAGTGCGCCGGCCGCCGCGGCCGGGCCGATATTGCCGCCCCCGGTCTTGTCGCTCGCCAGCACCACCACGCCTATGAAGCCCAGGACCAGGGCGAACCACTTGCGCGGCGCGATTCGCTCCCTGAAGAACAGGAAGGCCACCAGGGCAGTGAACAGCACGGCCATGGCGTTCGTGATCGCGCCCACGCCGGCCGGCGCCTGCTGCGCGGCCCAGGCGAACAGGGTGAAAGGAATGGCGGAGTTGATCGCGGCGACCAGCGCCAGGCGCGGCCAGAGCCGGCCGGGCAGCTGCGCCCGCGCCAGCCACAGGAAGGGAAACAGGACCAGGGCGCCGAAGGCCAGGCGCAACTCCACCAGTGGCGCCGCGCCGAACTCCGGCGCCGCCACCCGCTGGAACAGGAAGGAAGCACCCCAGACGGACGACAGCAGCAGCAATTCCAGCGGCGTCAGCCAGGCCCGGGTCTCGAGGGGCAATCCGGGGGACAGCAGGGGCGGCGGGTTCTTCATGGCGAAGGCAAACCGGTTGTTGGCTGCGGCCATTATCGATAGCCCCGAAAACCCCACAAGCGCATACTTTCCGGCAGTGCCACAAACCTGGCTTGAAGCTCATGACACGCGTCCGGTCCGACCTGCTGCCCGCGCTCGCCGCCTTCGAATCGGCGGCGCGCCACCAGAATTTCACCCATGCCGCGGAAGAACTGCACCTGACCGCCAGCGCGGTCAGCCACCACGTCCGCAAGCTCGAAGGCCGCCTGGGCGTCGCACTGTTCCAGCGCCACGCCCGGGGCGTCACCCTCACCCAGGAGGGCCGGCAACTGGCCGATGCCGCCGGCAACGCGCTCGCCGACATGGAGAGCGTGTTCAACAGCCTTCGCCCGCGACGGCTGCAGGCCGCCAAGGTCCGCATAACCACCCTGCACTCGGTCGTGCATACCTGGCTGCTGCCGCGCCTGGGGCGGTTCGTGGAACAGCATCCGGACATCGAGCTGGTGTTCGACACCGAAGCGACGTTGAGCCGTTTCGAAGACGGCGGCCACGACCTGGGCATCCGCCACGGCCCCGGCCAGTGGCCGGGCCTCGTGGCCACGGCGCTGATGGACGACACCCTGCGGCCCGTGGCGTCACCACGCATGCCGGGGCTGGCGAACGTGCGCTCGCCCGCCGACCTTGCCACGCTGCCCCTGATCGCCGACAAGGCCCGCCAGGGCTGGCACGACTGGTTCCGGGCCGCCGGCGTGCATGGGGCGACGCCGCGCGAGCGCTACCAGTTCAGCGACTCCACCGACGCGATGCTCGCCGCCGCCCTCGGCCTGGGCGTTGCCCTGGCCCGCGAACGGATCCTGGCGCCCTTCCTTGCCGACGGCCGCCTGCGGCTGCTCGACCTGCCGGGAGTGCCGGCGCGCTGGAGTTACTTCGTGGTGGTGCCGGCGCATCGCCCGCCCAGCCCCGCCGCGCAGGGTTTCATGGACTGGCTGCTGGCGGACGTGGCGGATTTTGGCCCCTGACGCCGCCGGCGTATCCTGTGTGTTTGCTGCGGACCGCGATTGCATGCACATCTGGGTTGACGCCGACGCCTGCCCCAACGTCATCAAGGACATCCTGTTCCGTGCCGCCGAGCGCACCCGGATACCGCTGACGCTGGTGGCCAACAGCTGGATCCGCACGCCGCCCTCGCGTTACATCAAATCGATGCAGGTTTCCGGCGGCTTCGACGTGGCCGACAGTGAAATCGTCGAACGCTGCGCCCCGGGCGACCTGGTGGTGACCGCGGACATTCCGCTGGCGGCATTGGTGCTGGGAAAAGGCGCGCTGGCCCTGAACCCGCGCGGCGAGCTCTACACCGCCGACACCATCGCCCAGCGGCTGACGATGCGAAACTTCATGGACGAACTGCGTGGGTCGGGCGTTGATACCGGCGGACCGGCCGGCTTCCATGCCCGCGACCGCCAGGCCTTCGGCAACGCCCTCGACCGCTGGCTGGCCAGCCAGCCACGGCCACCCTCACCCGCCGGGGACACGGCATGACCATCATTCATTTCGATCTCGACCGCGAATTCGTCGCGCTCAACGACCTGCTTCGCCTGGCCGGGCTTTGCGGCAGCGGCGGCATGGGCAAGGCCATCGTCGCCAGCGGCGAGGTCGTCGTGGACGGTGCGGTTGAGCTGCGCAAGACCGCCAAGATCCGCGCCGGCCAGGTGGTGCGATGGGGCGACGCCGAAATCCACGTACGCGCCGCCGGCTGACGCCTCAGCGGCCGCCGCCGCTGCGCCAGATCGTCCACACCAGCCAGACGCCGCCGACGGCCGCGCCCAGGAAGCCGAGCAGGCCGAACAGCGGCAGGCCCAGCAGCGTCGGCCCGCCTTCGACGGTCATCACGATCGACGAGCCGATGATCAGCGCCGCCACCACGATGCCCACGGTCAGCCGGTTGGCCGAATGCGCCACCTGGTCGCCGAAGGCCTTGAGCCGTTCCACGTCCAGGTTGAGGTTGAAACGACCCTGGCGAAGCGCGCGCAGTGCGTGGCGCAGCTGGCCCGGCAGGGACGAGAGCAGGCTCATGGTGTCGCCGGCCGCGCGGCGACCGCGCCTGGCGATCGCCTTCGGGGAATAGCGCGCGCGCATGGCCCGGCGCAGGTAGGGTTCGGCCTCGCCGGCCATGTCGAAATCGGGATCAAGCCGGCGACCCACGCCCTCGAGCGTGACCAGCACCTTCACCATCATCGCCAGGTCGGCCGGCAGCACCACCGCGTGCTCGCGCAGCAGCGCGACGATTTCGCTGAGCATGGTGCCCAGGCGCAGTTCGCCGAGCGGCACGCCGTGGTAATGGTCGATGAAGGCGTCCACCTCCTGTAGCAGCGCGGCTTCGTCCATCTGGTCGTCGGCCGCCCATTCGAGCAGCACTTCGGCCACCTGGCCGGCGTCGCGGCGCACCAGGCCGTCGAACAGGTCGAGCACCTGGTAGCGGCGCGATTCGGAAAGGCGGCCGACCATGCCGAAATCGAGCAATGCCAGCCTGTCGTCGGAAAGCCGGATCACGTTGCCCGGATGCGGATCGGCGTGGAAAAAACCGTCCTCGAACATCATCCGCATGCCGGCACGGGCGCCGATGCGGGCCAGCTCCGGCAGGTCGGCCCCGGCGGCAAGCAGGGCATCGGTATCGCCGAGCGGGATGCCGTCGATGAACTGCTGCACGTTCATGCGCTCGCAGGTGTGGTCCCAATAGACCCGCGGCACCACCAACCCCGGCTCGTCGGCGAGGCTGGCGGCGATGCGTTCGGCGTGGCGGCACTCGGCCGCCAGGTCGAGTTCTCGCGCCAGCGAGGCCTGCAGCTGGCGCACCAGCGCCTGCGGCTGGTAGCGGCGCAGGTCGGGCGACTCCGATTCAAGGATGCGGGCCAGGCGCTGCAGCAGGCGCATGTCGGCCTCGACCTGCGGGCGGATGCCGGGGCGCCGCACCTTCACCGCGACCTCGCTGCCGTCGCCAAGCCGCGCCCGGTAGACCTGGGCGATCGAGGCGGCCGCGATCGGCACCTCGTCGAAGCCCGGGAAGACCGACGCGACAGGGCCGCCCAGGTCCTGTTCGATCTGTTCGCGCACGGTCTCGAAGTCAGCCGCCGGGACCTGGTTCTGCAGCTTTTCGAACTCGGTGATCCATTCGGGCCCGAACAGGTCCACGCGCGTGGCCAGCAGCTGGCCCAGCTTGACGAAACTCGGGCCCATTTCCTCGAAGGCGCGGCGCACGCGCTCGGGCGGCGACAGCGTGGCCAGTTCGGCGGTGGTCTCCGAATGCAGCAGGTGCCCGGCGCGCTCGAGCACCCCGGCCAGGCCGATGCGTCGCACCAGGTCGCCGAAACCGTAGCGCACAGCCACCGCGGCCACCTCGTTGAGGCGGCCCAGATCGCGCGCGGCGCTGATGGTTTCCCAAAGCATGTGTCGGTCAGCCGCCCATGCAGAAAAAATTGAGCTTGTTGCCGTCGAGGTCGCGGAAATAGGCGGCGTAGAAACCCTTGAAACGTTCGCCCGGCCCGCCTTCGTCGGTGCCGCCGAGCGCAAGTGCCTTGGCGTGCAGGGCGTCCACCTGCGCGGGGTCACGGACCATCAGTGCGACCATGGTGCCGTTGCCGCGGGTGGCGGCCTGGCCATCGTAGGGTGTGATCACGCCCAGGCTGGGCGCCGTCATGTCGGTGCCCCAGGCGACGAAACGTTCGCCTTCCATGATGCGCTTGGCGCCGAGTTCGGCCAGCAGCGCGTCGTAGTAGGCACAGGCCCGCGCCATGTCGTTGGTGCCGAGGGTGACGTAGCCGATCATCGGGTGCACTCCGTTGGGTAGGATTTCAGCCGCGCCGCGCCTTCGCGAACGGCAGACCATCGAACAGGAACTCGCGCAGGCGTTCGCATTCATCCGCCGGGCGTTCACACAGCAGGCCAAGGCGAACCACGGGCACGCCGGCTTCTTCGACCAGGCGGTAGCGGGCAACGGCGGCGGTGACGCTCGCGCCCATCGGCTCGGTGGGCGACGCGGGAAACGGCGGTTGAATGATGTACGTCAGCCAGAACACGTCGGGGTCCTTGCGATCGAGGTACATCCCGGTCCGCATGATCTGCCCGGCCGCATCACGCGACATGCCATAGGGATTCTGCAGGACGTCATCGTCGTTGGTGACCTTCGCATCCTGGAAGCCAGCGATGCTGTCGAAGGGGATTGCCTGCTCGTCGGGCAGGTAGACCGGCTTGCGATGGGAGCGGGGCCAGGGGATCTTGCGCGCCTCGACGTTCCTGAAACCGCCGAACTTGACCGGCACCTGCACCCAGCCGTCCGCGCCCTTGCCACGCTGTTCGGCGGACAGGACGTACTTCGCCACCGACTCGAGCGCCGACTGGTCGAACAACTTGCGTCCGGAACTCTTGTCAACGCGGGTTTCAAGGATGCGGCCGCAGTCGTCGAAACGGGCGCCGACCAGCACGAGGCCGGTCTTGTTGGCCCTGGCCAAGTCAAGTGGGTAGCGCGGGTGCACGACTTTCGGCGCCGGGCATTCTTCGGCAACAGCCTGGACCGGCGCCGCCGGCACGGCCAGTGCCAGCGCCAGCGCCAGCAGCAAGTCGATCACTTGCCTGCCTCCAGCATCGGCATGTTCAGGCCCTGCTCGCGCGCGCAGGCCTTGGCGATCTCGTAGCCGGCGTCGGCGTGGCGCATGACGCCGGTGCCGGGATCGTTCCACAGCACCCGGGCCAGGCGCGCGTCCGCGGCCTCGCTGCCGTCGGCGACGATCACCACGCCGCTGTGCTGGCTGTAGCCCATGCCAACGCCGCCGCCGTGGTGCAGCGACACCCAGGTGGCGCCACCGGCGACGTTGAGCATGGCGTTGAGCAGCGGCCAGTCGGACACGGCGTCGCTGCCGTCCATCATGGCTTCGGTTTCGCGGTTGGGCGATGCGACGCTGCCGCTGTCGAGATGGTCGCGGCCGATCACGACCGGCGCGCTCAGTTCGCCCTTGCGCACCATTTCGTTGAAGGCCAGCGCCAGGCGGTGGCGGTCGCCCAGGCCGACCCAGCAGATGCGCGCCGGCAGGCCCTGGAAGCTGATGCGCTCGCGCGCCATGTCCAGCCAGCGGTGCAGGTGCGGGTTGTCCGGGATCAGCTCCTTGACCTTGGCGTCGGTCTTGTAGATGTCCTCCGGGTCGCCGCTGAGCGCGACCCAGCGGAAGGGACCGATGCCGCGGCAGAACAGCGGCCGCACGTAAGCAGGCACGAAGCCCGGGAAGTCGAAGGCGTCCTTGCAGCCGACGTCGAAGGCCATCTGCCGGATGTTGTTGCCGTAGTCGAAGGTGGGCACGCCCATGTCCTCGAAGTTCAGCATCGCCTCGACGTGGGTGCGCATGGAATGTTTGGCGGCGTCGATGACCTTCTGCGGATTGTTCTTCTGCTCGCTGAACCACTCTTCCAGCGTCCAGCCGGCCGGCAGGTAGCCGTGCAGCGGATCGTGCGCGGAGGTCTGGTCGGTGACGGCATCGGGACGCACGCCGCGGCGCACCAGTTCGGGCAGGATCTCGGCGGCATTGCCGAGCAGCGCGATCGACTTGGCCTGGCCGCCGCTGGTGTAGCGCTCGATGCGGGCCAGGGCGTCGTCGAGGTCGGTGGCCTGTTCGTCCACGTACTTCGTGCGCAGGCGCATGTCGATGCGCGACTGCTGGCATTCGATGTTCAGCGAACAGGCGCCCGCCAGCGAGGCCGCCAGCGGCTGCGCGCCGCCCATGCCACCCAGGCCGGCGGTGAGGATCCAGCGCCCGGCCAGGTCGCCGTTGTAGTGCTGGCGGCCCATCTCGACGAAGGTTTCGTAGGTGCCCTGCACGATGCCCTGCGAGCCGATGTAGATCCAGCTGCCGGCCGTCATCTGGCCGTACATCATCAGGCCCTTGGCATCGAGCTCGTTGAAGTGCTCCCAGGTCGCCCAGTGCGGCACCAGGTTGGAGTTGGCGATCAGCACGCGCGGTGCGTCGGCGTGGCTGGGGAACACGCCCACCGGCTTGCCCGACTGCACCAGCAGGGTCTGGTCGTCCCCGAGATTGCGCAGGCTTTCGAGGATGGCGTCGTAGCTGGACCAGTCGCGGGCGGCGCGGCCGATGCCGCCGTAGACCACCAGTTCGGCGGGGTTTTCCGCCACCTCGGGATCGAGGTTGTTCTGGATCATCCGGTAGGCGGCTTCGGTCAGCCAGGATTTGCAGCTGAGCTGGCTGCCGCGCGGCGCGGCGATCTTTCGCGAGGGGTCTTTGCGGTTGGCGGCAGGCATCGTCGGCTCCCAGGACAAGGCCTCGATTATAGGCGCCCGGGCCGGTGGGCCGCCTACTCGCTGGCGCGGCGCACGCGCGAGCGCCGCGCCAGCCACTCCGAGGCCAGCAGCGCGCCCAGGGCCAGCGCCAGCGACACGACGGCCAGCCGGGTGATGCCGGCTTCGCCCCCGGGCTGCTGCATGAGCTGGTGCATGGCCAGCGACAGCGTGCGCGTTTCCCCGGGGATGCTGGAAACGAAGGTGATGGTGGCGCCGAACTCGCCCAAGGCCTTGGCGAAGGCGAGCGCCGCGCCGGCGGCAAGCCCGGGCAGCGCCAGCGGCAGGTCCACCTGCGCAAACGTGGCCCAGCGGCGCGCGCCGAGGCTGGCCGCCATTTCTTCGTATTCGCGCGGAATCGCCTCGAACGACAGCCGGATCGCGCGCACGAACAGCGGGAAGGCCATCACCGCGGCCGCCAGCACGGCGCCGGTCCAGCGGAAGGCCAGCTCGACGCCCAGGACGTCGCCCAGCCACTGTCCGATTGCGCCCTGCCGTCCGAACGCCACCAGCAACAGGTAGCCGGTCAACACCGGCGGCAGCAGCAACGGCAGATGCACCAGGGCATCGAACAGCGACTTGCCGGGAAACCGGAAACGCGCCAGCACCCAGGCCGCCGCCACCGCCGGCACCAGCGAGCCCAGCACGGCCAGCAGCGCCACCCGCAGGCTGAGCAACACGACCTCGATTTCGGCGGGCTGGAGCATCACGGGACGAGGAATCCGCGCGCACGCAGGGCGTCGCGCATTTCGTCGCCGCGCAGGAAGGCCAGGAATCCAGCGCTGCGCGACGACGGCGCCGCGCTCGCGCGAGCCGCCGGATAACGCACGGTGTCGTGCGAGCCGGCCGGCAGTCGCGCCACCACCACCACCCGCGGTTCAACCCGTGCATCGGTGGCGTAGACGATGCCCAGCGGGGCTTCGCCGCGGGCGACGAACGCCAGCGCGGCGCGCACGCTGTCGGTTTCCGCCAGGCGTCCCTGCAGGCCTTCCCACAGCCCCAGCGTGCGCAGCGACTGGCGGGCATAGCGCCCGGCGGGCACGCTGCCGGTATCGGCCACCACCAGCCGGCCGCGCGCACCCAGTGCAGCCGCCAGCGCGGCCGGTTCCAGGGCAAGCGCCAGGGACCGGTCTTGCGGTGCCACCAGCACCAGGGAATTGCCGGCCAGGTCGAAGCGGCTGCCCGGATCCACCAGGCCGCGCGCCTGCAGGTAATTCATCCAAACCGCATCGGCCGAGACGAACACATCCACCGGCGCGCCACGTTCGACCTGCCTCGCCAGCGCCGCGCTGCCGGCGTAGGACACGCGCACCCGCTGCCCGCTGCGGGCTTGCCAGCTCGCGCCGGCCTCATCCATGGCTTCCTGCAGGCTGGCCGCGGCGAAAACAAGCAGCTCGTCGCCGGCCCGGTCGGACGCCAGGCCCGGGGCCGGCAGCGCCAGGAGAATCAGCAGCCACCAGGGTTTCATGCCCCGCAGCCTACATGCCGCGGAAGCGATGCAGGAAGGCGGCGCTGACCGGCAGGGTCTCGGCCCGGCCACGCAGGCTGATGCGGGCCTTGCCCAGTTCGTCCTTGCGCAGGCGGTCGATGGCGGCCACGCGCACCACCACGCCGCGATGCACCTGCCAGAACTCGTCCGGATCCAGGCCGGCCAGGAGCTCCTTGAGCGGCGTGCGGATGACCGCCTCGTCGTCGGCGGTCACCACCCGCACGTACTTGTCCTGGGCCTGGAAAAACAGCACTTCGTCGATGCCGATCATGCGCACGTTGTCGCCTACGCTGGCGCTGATCCAGCGGAACTGGCGTTCGCCGCGCGGACGCAGCCGGGATTCGAGCTCCTCGATCCGCGCCTGCAGGTCGTCGTCGCCCCTGGCCAGTTGTTCCTTCAGCCGCTCGATGGCCCTGGCCAGCCGCGCCGGCGCCACCGGCTTGAGCAGGTAGTCCACCGCCCCGGCCTCGAAGGCGCGCAGGGCGTAGTCGTCGTAGGCGGTGGTGAACACCACGCGCGCGCCGGCGGACACCGCCGCCCGGGCCACGTCCAGTCCGCTGACGCCTGGCATGCGGATGTCGAGGAAGGCGACCTGCGGGCGATGTTCGGCCACCGCATCGAGCGCGGCCAGGCCGTCCTCGCAGACCGCCAGCACCTCGAGCTCCGGCCAGGCGTCCTCCAGCATCTCCAGCAGGGCGGCGCGCTGTGGTGCTTCGTCCTCGGCCACGATGGCGGTGACGCGGCTCATGCGCTGGTTCCTTCCTTCGTTGCGGCGGCGTCCGCCAGCGGCAGGGTGATCTCGGCGACGGCGCCGCGGCCGCCGGCCAGGCCGCGCAAGCTGAAGGTCGCGTCCCCGCCGAACCGGGTGGCCAGCTGTTCGCGCACGTTGGAAAGACCGACGCCGCTGCCCAGCCCCGGCTTCAGGCCGGCGCCGTCGTCAACCACGCTCAGCACCAGGCGCTCGCCGCGCAGGCTGGCGCGCACCTCCACCCGGCCCGGACCGGGCTGGGGTTCGATGCCGTGTTTGATGGCGTTTTCGACCAGCGTGATCAGCAGCAGCGGCGGAAACGGCCGCAATCGCAGCGCCGGCTCGGCCTCGACCGCATACGCCAGGCGGCCACCCATGCGCAGTCGCATCAGCTCTAGGTAGCTCGCGCAGATATCGAGCTGCTGCCCGAGCGTGGAATGCAGCAGGCTTTCGCCGTCACGCAGCTTGGGAATCGTGGCGCGCAGGTGCGCGACCAGCGCATCGAGCGTGGCCTCGGCCTGGGCGGGGTCCTGGCGCACCAGGGCGCGCACCGACGCCAGGGTGTTGAACAGGAAATGTGGCTCCACCTGGGCCTGCAGCAGGCCCAGGCGCAGGTCGGCCTGCTGCTTCTGCGCACGCAGGGCTACCAGTTGGCGGCTGCGCCGGTCGGTCGCCCAGCGCCGGCGTTCGCTGAAGTAGGCGCGTAGCGCCAGGCCGCCGCCGAACAATCCGTAGATCACCGCAAGCACCAGGACATTGACCACCAGCGCGATCGTCTTGAACCCCGGGTCGATCTCGGGGTCCTTGAGCGTGGCGGCGCCGGCTTCGACCATGGCCTGCCGGACTTCACCCTCGACGTAGCCCGATGCCCACTGGTCTGCGAAATAACTCGCCACCATGCCCGCCAGCACCGCCAGCACGACGAACACGCGTTCGCGCCGCAGCGGCCAGCCACGGTGCCGGGTGAACGTCGCCAGGGCCGGCCCGGTGGTGGCCATCAGGAAAAACGCCACGAACATGTGCATGCCCGCCAGCGCGCCGATGCCCCAGTCGCGCACGGTGACCGCCGTGCCGAAACAAACCACCAGCGAAAAGGCCGCGATGATGATCCCGAACAGCAGGCTGCGACCGCGCAGCCAGGGTCCGCTGAATACCGGGTAGCGGTGGTAGCGGCTCCAGACCGTATTGCCGCCCACCAGGACTTCGGCGGGCAGTGGCCGGGACAGGCTGTAGGTTTCTGAAAGATCGTTCATGGCTGGCCCAGCATATCGGCCGCTCAGGGGGTTTCGCCACGCGCGCCGAGGCGCTGTGCCGGCATCGCGCCACCGCCCTGGATCCAGACGAAGGACTGACTGCCGTCGGGCTGCTTCACGGGCTTGAGCAATGCGTCGAAGGCAAGCGGGTAGAAATCGCCGGCGCTGTCGTGGCCCAGCTCAAAGGCTGGCTGGCCCTGGGCCTGGACCTCCAGCGCGTCGCCCTTGCGCCGCAGCGTCAGGGTCATGCCGCCCTGCAGCTGATAGTCGCCGACCAGCGCCTCCACCAGCGCGCCAGGCGCCGGCGTGGCCTTGCGCGGCTGGCCGAGCGGCACCGCCGGGTCGAGCAGGTGCAGGCCAATGCTGCCCAGGCCACCGAGGGAATGCAGGGCCGTGTCGGACAGCACCACCACGCCGCGGCCGGCCTCGCGATCGAAGGCCACCAGCGACGAAAAACCTCCCGTGCCGCCCTCGTGCGCGTGCACCGGGCGGCCGTTGAGCGGCGCGATCATCCAGTTCATCGCCATGTTTGGCTGCCCATCGGTCCACACCGGCTGCTGCGAAAGCACCAGCGCCGGCTCCAGTGTTCCGGGCGCAGCGCCCAGCTGGCCCTTGAGGTAGGCCACCATGTCGTCGAGCGTCGCGCGTACGCCGCCGACGCCGGCCAGGCCGGGCTTGAAGGTCCAGGCCGGCACCGGCTGGGTGTTGGGCGCATGGCCGCGCGCAGCGGTGATGCCCTCGGGACGCTGGTCAATGTAGGCGCCGTCCATGCCCAGCGGCGTGAACAGGCGCTCGTCGAGCAGGGCCTCGAAGTCCTTGCCGGTACGACGCGCCAGCGCGTCGGAAAGCAGCATCAGCGCGAAGTTGGAATATTCGAAAGCGGTGCCCGGCGCCCGCGCCAACTGCACCCGGCCCAGCGCCGCGTGCAGCAACTTCGGATTCATGCCGGCATAGGGATTGCTCGGGTCGGTGATCGCCACGCCCGGCGGCAGCGCCGGCAGGCCGCTGGTGTGGGTGACGACGTGGCGAAGCAGGATCGGCTGCCCCTCGAAGTCGGGCAGCTTGGTGCCTTCGGGCAGCCAGGCGGCCAGCGGGTCATCGAGCGAGGCACCGCCGGCCAGGATTTCCTGCGCCAGCATGGCGGCAACCATGGTCTTGCTGACCGAGCCGATTTCGAACGCCGTGCCGGAACCGATGCGGGGCTCGCCCTTGCCGTCGGCACAGCCGAATGCACGCGAAACTCGGCCTGCCTCGATGACGGCGACGGCCAGGCAAGCGCCGGTGCGGTCGCCGTCCAGGCGCTGCTTCAGCGCCGCGGCGACGCCGGCGTCATCCAGGGCGAACGCCGGACCGGACAGGCCAATGGCCATCAGGGAAACAAGCAGGGTCTGGGGACGCATGGCAGGGCACCTTGATTTGGGGACGCTGCCACCTTGCCCAGTCCTGCGCGCCACTTCGGTGGTTTGCGACGAAGCGCGTCCTGCCGCCGACGAAGTCCGCCCCGGCGGGAATCAGTCAGCCAGGAGTTTCCCGAGCGTGCTCCGGTAGCGGGCAGCAATGGCGTCCCGGTCCCGGTGCCTGCCCCCGGCGACGACACATTGTCCGGCGACGTGGGTTTCCCGCACCAGCGGCCGATTGCCCGCGAAGACGTAGCGGTCGAGCACGTCCTGCGCCCGCGCACCCGCGAAGACCGGAAGGCCGCCGTCGAGCAGCACGTAGTCGGCCGCCGCCGCCCCGCCCTGCCCGCAGGCGCGAAGCCCGCCCGCCAGGGCCTGGGTGTAAAGCAGCGTTCCGGTGCTGGGCTGGCCGGCCGACACGGCGACGTTGCGACGGCGCGTGGACAGGCGCTGGCCATATTCGAGCCAGCGCAGTTCTTCGACCGGCGACACCGAGACATGCGAATCCGAGCCCACGCCCCAGTGGCCGCGCGCCGCGAGGAACTCACGCAGCGGGAACAAACCGTCGCCCAGGTTGGCTTCGGTGGTCGGGCAGATCGCCACGGTGGCTTCGCTGGCGACGATGCCCTGCACCTCCGCGGGCACCAGGTGGGTGGCATGCACCAGGGTCCAGTCCGGGCCGACCGGCGCGTTGTCGAGCAGCCATTGCACGGGACGCGCGCCGCGCAGCGATTCACATTCCTGGACCTCGCCGATTTGTTCGGCGATGTGGATATGCACCGGCAGCGACTGGCCCTTGATCGCGGCCAGCAGCGCCGTCATCGCATCGGCCGGGACGGCCCGCAGGCTGTGCAGGGCGACGCCGACTTCGACGGTGGGATCACGTTGCGCCCGTAGCGACTGCAGCAGCGCCAGGTAGGCGTCGAGCGTATGGCCGAAGCGCCGCTGGCGCTCGCCCAGCGCGCGACCATCGAAGCCGCCGCTCATGTACAGCACCGGCAACATCGTCAGGCGGATGCCGGTATCGCGCGCGGCGGCGATCAGCGATTTCGACATCGCCGCCGGGTCGTCGTAGGGGCGGCCATCGGGCTGGTGGTGCAGGTAGTGGAATTCGCAGACGGTGGTGAACCCCGCCTCCAGCATTTCCGCGTAGAGCTGGCAGGCCACGGCGTACTGGCTGTCCGGATCCAGCCGCGCGGCGAAGTGATACATGAGCTCGCGCCAGGTCCAGAAGCTGTCCTCGGGGCGACTCTGGCGTTCGGCCAGCCCGGCCATCGCGCGCTGGAAGGCGTGCGAATGCAGGTTGGGCAGGCCGGGAATCCGCCAGTGCCCCTCCGGATTCGCGACGGGAACGACAGCGGTGGCATCGACGGGCGTGGTCATGGCCAAAGTTTCGCATGCGGCCGGCGCGGGCGCATACAATGCCTCGCCATGGGCGCCCTCTCCGGCATCACCGTGCTTGAACTCTCCCGCGTGCTCGCCGGCCCCTGGTGCGGCATGACGCTGGCCGACCTGGGCGCCGACGTCATCAAGCTCGAATCCTTCGACGGCGACGATACCCGTGGCCTGGGCCCACCCTTCCTCGACGGCATGTCGGCCTATTTCGCCTGCTGCAACCGCAACAAGCGTTCGCTGGCCATTGACCTGCGCTCTCCGGCGGCGCGGCCCCTGCTCGAAGCCCTGGTCCGCGATGCCGACGTCATTGTCGAAAACTATCGCACCGGCGGCGCCGAATCCCTGGGCGTGGGCTACGAAGCCATGGCCGCGATCAACCCGCGCCTGGTCTATTGCTCGATCTCCGGCTACGGCCGCGACGGACCGGGCGCCATGCGACCCGGCTACGACTACGTGGTGCAGGCCGAGGCAGGCCTGATGTCGATCACCGGCCCGGCCGAGGGCGAAGCCAGCAAGGTCGGCGTGGCCGTGGCCGACCTGGCCACGGGCCAGAACGCCGCCACCGCCATCCTGGCGGCCCTGCTGCAGCGCCAGCGCGACGGCCGCGGCCAGCGCATCGACGTGTCGCTGTTCGACACCCAGCTTTCGCTGCTGGCCAACGTCGCCGGCAACGCCTTGTTCACCGGCGTGGACGCGCCCCGGTACGGCAATGCCCATCCCAGCATCGTTCCCTACCAGGCCTTCGCCGCCAGCGACCAGTCGTTCGTGCTGGCGGTGGCCAGCGAGAAGCTGTGGACGCAGCTGTGCCATGCCCTGGGTCAGCCGGGCTGGGTGCAGGACGAGCGCTGGCACAACAACGCCGCGCGCGTGCGCAACCGCGAGTCCATCCGCCAGGCACTGGCCGACCTGTTCAAGGCCGAACCGGCCGCGCACTGGCTGGCCCTGTTCGACCGCGCCGGCATTCCCGCGGCGCCGATCAACAGCGTCTGCCGGGCGCTGGACCACCCGGTGGCCCACGCCCGCGGCATGCGCTACGAATTGGGCGGCATCCCGATGGTGGGCAGCCCGATCCGCCTGTCCGGCTCGCCGGCGCGACGCGAGTTGCCGCCGCCGCGCCTGGGCGAGCACAGCGACGCCATCGCGCGCGCAGCCGGCCTCCAGCCTGACGACCTGCGCGCCGCCGGGGCAATCCGATGATCGGCCGCCTCGCCCCGCCCTGGGATCGCCTGCTGCTGGATGCGCGCCTGGCGACGCTGCGCGACGACCTCGGCGCCTACGGCGTCATCGAGTCGGCGGCCCTTGCCTGGAAGGACGGCCTGGTCGCCTTCGCCGGCCCGGCCAGTGAACTGCCCGGCGAAGCCGCCGCACTGGCCGCGCGCGTCGAGTCGGCCGAAGGCCGCTGGATCACCCCGGGGCTGGTCGACTGCCATACCCACCTGGTGTTCGCCGGCGACCGCGCCCAGGAGTTCGAACGCCGGCTGCAGGGGGCCAGCTACGAGCAGATCGCCCGCGAAGGCGGCGGCATCCTTTCCAGCGTGCGCGCCACCCGCGCCACCAGCGAGGACGCGCTGCTGGCCGCGTCGCTGCCGCGGGCACGCTCGCTGCGCAGCGACGGCGTGACCACGGTCGAAATCAAGTCAGGTTATGGCCTGGACTTCGCCAACGAGCGCAAGATGCTTCGGGTCGCGCGCCGCATCGGCGAAGAGCTCGGCATCACCGTGCGCACCAGCTACCTGGCGGCCCATGCGCTGCCCGCGGAGTTCGCGGGCCGCGCCGACGACTACATCGCGGAGGTCGTCGGGTGGCTGCCGCGCCTGCACGAAGAGGGCCTGGTCGACGCCGTCGATGCCTTCTGCGAAGGCATCGGCTTCAGTCCTGCGCAGACCCGCCGGGTGTTCGAGGCGGCACGCGCGCTCGGCCTGCCGGTCAAACTGCATGCCGACCAGCTCAGCGACCTCGGCGGTGCGGCGCTGACGGCCGAATTCGGCGGCCTGTCGGCGGACCACATTGAATGGACCAACGAGGAAGCCGTGCGCGCGATGGCGGCCGCGGGCACGGTCGCCGTGCTCTTGCCCGGCGCTTTCCACGTGCTGCGGGAGACCAGGCTGCCGCCGCTCGATTCCCTGCGCGCGCATGCGGTGCCCATGGCCGTGGCCACCGACCTCAATCCCGGCACGGCCCCGCTGCAGTCGCTGCGCCTGGCGATGAGCCTGGCCTGCACGCATTTCCGCCTGACCCCGGAAGAAAGCCTGCGCGGCGCCACCGTGCATGCGGCCCGCGCGCTCGGCCTGCACGACCGCGGCCGGCTCGCGCCCGGCCAGCGCGCCGACTTCGTGCAGTGGCGCATCGGCCACCCGGCCGAACTTGCCTACTGGCTGGGCGGCGACCTGGTGCATTCGGTCCACGTCGCCGGCCGCCGGCTGGACTGATCCCTCTCCGACCCGATACGCAGGCACGAAAAAACCCCGCCGGGGCGGGGTTTTCAGCGATGGGGCCGAAGCCCCACGTCGTACCTGCTTACTTGGCAGCAGCCTTCTTGGCAGCGGCCTTCTTGGCCGGCGCCTTGGCCGGGGCCTTCACCGTAGCGGCGGCCTTTCCGGCGGTCGGCTTGCTGACGGTCTGCGCGCGGGCATTGCCGTGGCTACCGGCGAAACGCTTGCCCTTGGCGGTTTTCTTGTCGCCCCTACCCATGGTGTTTCCTTAGAAAGTGTGTGTTCGTGGGGCGCGTAGCCTAACACCGCGCGGCGCGGGCACCAAGGCGCGCGGCGGGGATCAGTGGCTGTGGCCGTAGGAAAGGCGCAGGTTGACCAGGTGGGCGATGGCGATGAGCATGCCGCCGGTCGCCATCGCGGCCGCGTGCGGCAGTATCGAATCGTGCAGCGGCGGGTACAGCAGGGCCAGCCAGACCAGGACCAGGCCCGGCGCCACCAACAGCCAGGCATGGTAGGCGCGGTGGCCGCGGTAGCCCAGGTAAAGGCTGACCACCGCCAGCACCGTGGCCAGGCTGGTGAACGCCCATTCGACGCCGTGCCAGGCCACCAGGCCCAGGCCAAGTGCCGGCAGCAAGGCCAGCGCAACCGGGACCAGCAGGCAATGCAGGGCGCAGATGAATGCGCCGAAGGCGCCCAGGCGATCGGCCCAGGCGGGCAGATGCAGGCGGCGGCGCGTTACCGGAGCCGCCGGGGCGACCAGGGTGTCGGGCGTGGCAGTGGGGGGCGTTGCAGGCATGGGCGGATGGTATAACATTTCCAGTTGGAACAGTATAACATTCCCTGACTCGCCACTCCGGAGCCCGATCCGCCCATGTCCCGACTGCCCCGCTTCGCGCCGCTTGCCCTGGCGCTCGTCGCCGCCCTGCCCGCCCAGGCCCAGCAATCGACGACCGAGCCGGAGCACGCCCACGACGTTGCCCGGACCCTGGACGTTGTCGAAGTCACGGCGTCGCCGCTACGCCAGGGCATCGAGGACCTGGCCCGCCCGGTTGACGTGCTTGCCGGCGAAGAACTCGACGCCCGCAAGTCCGGCACCCTGGGCGAAACCCTCGAGCGGCAGGCCGGCGTGCAGTCGGCCAGCTTCGGCGCCGGCGTCGGCCGCCCGGTGATCCGCGGCCTGGAAGGTGCGCGCGTGCAGGTGCTGGCCAACGGCGGCAGTGCCCTGGACGTATCAACGGTCAGCGCCGACCACGCCATCGGCATCGAACCCTTCCTGGCCGACCAGATCGAAGTGCTCAAGGGCCCGGCCAGCCTGCTCTACGGCAGCGGCGCCATCGGTGGCGCGGTGAACGTGGTGGATGGCCGCATCCCCACCGTCCAGGTCGGCCGGGCCGTCGCCGGTCGCGCCGAACTGCGCCACAGCAGCGTGGACGATGGCACCGTGGGCATGGCCCGCGTGGACGCCGACGCCGGCGCGCTGACCCTGCACGCCGACCTCTTCCGGCGCGACAGCGGCGACGTCCGAATTCCCGGCTATGCGTTCTCACCGGCGCTGATCGCCGAGGAAATCGAAGAGGGCGAAGACCCGGACCACTTCGCCCGCGGACGCCTGCCCAACAGCGCGCTGAGCACCGAAGGCGGCGCCCTGGGCGGCAGCTGGTTCGGTGAACGCGCCTGGTTCGGCATGGCCGCCAGCACCTACCGCAGCGAATACGGCATTCCCCCGGGCGCACACGCCCATGAAGAGGAAGGGCTCGACGGCGAGCCGGAGGAAGAAGAAGAGGAAATCGTGCGCCTGGACCTGCGCCAGGACCGCTTCGAGGCCCGCGGCGGCATCCGCGGCGTCGGCGCCTTTGCCGAGCTGAACTGGCGGGTGCAGCGCAGCCTCTACGAACACACCGAACTCGAGGGCGACGAGGTCGGCACGGTATTCAACAACACCGGCACCGAAGCACGCTTCGAGGCGGTGCAGCGCGAGATCAACGGCTGGCGCGGCGCCTTCGGCCTGCAGTTCAGCCACCGCGATTTCGAGGCCATCGGCGAAGAAGCCTTCGTGCCGCCGTCGATCACCCGTGACCTGGGCGTGTTCGCACTGCAGGAAAAGGACTTTGGCCAGTTCAAGCTGGAGCTGGGCGCACGCCACGAACGCGTGAGCGTCTCGCCGCGTTCGGGCACGGATGCCGACCGCGACGCGACCAGCCTGGCCGTCGGCGGCCTGTGGCGCTTTAGCGAGGCGGCCCACCTGAGCCTGAACCTCAATCGTGCCGGGCGCGCGCCTTCGGCCGAGGAGCTGTTCTCCGACGGCGCCCACGTCGCGACGCAGTCCTACGAACTGGGTGACGCCTCGCTGGACACGGAAGTGGCCCTCGGCGCCGAACTGGGCCTGCACCTCCACCACGGCCGCTTCGACGGGAAGCTGGCGGTCTACCGCACCGCCTTCGACGATTTCATCTACCTCGCCGACACCGGCCTGGAGCAGGACGGGCTGCCGCTGCGCGCCTGGACCCAGGCCGACGCCACCTTCACCGGCTGGGAAGCGGAACTGGACGTCGAACTGGCCGACAACGCCAGCGGCGTTTGGCAGCTTCGCCTGTTCGCCGATGCCGTCGACGCCAAGCTCGACGGCGGCAGCCGCCTGCCGCGCATCGCCCCGGGCCGCGTCGGCGCCGACCTGGCGTGGAGCCACGGCAGCTGGCGGGCGCGCCTGGGCGCCGTGCGCGTGCAGCGCCAGGACGAAGTCGCGCAATTCGAAACGGCCACCGACGGCTACACGCTGGTGGATGCCGGCCTTGCCTATCACTGGGACACGGCCCTGGCCGGCTGGGAAGCCTTCATCGAAGGCCGCAACCTCGGCGACAAGGACGCCCGGGCCCACACCTCCTACCTGAAGGACTTCGCGCCGCTGCCCGGCCGCAACGTGATGGCCGGCCTGCGCGTGAACTTCTGATCCAAGGCCGAGCGCGCCGGCCGGACCGATTATTCGTAGTCTTCGCCGGCCGTCGGGTCCGGGGCTTCAGGCCGCTCTTCCGGATCGGGGTCGTCCTCCCCAACGGGCTGGTCGGGATCGGCGGCTTCTTCCACGGCCGCCTGCTCGCTCGTCTCGGTGCCCAGGTGGAAGGCCGCGTAACCCGGCAGCACGGCCTGGTTGAGCGCCATGCCGATGACGCGTCCAGGGACCGGCGCCAGGATGTAGCGCTCGACATTGGCCACCGGGTCGATCACCCGGCCGAGGCGCTGGCCGGACTGCACGCGCTGGCCCAGCGTGACCTCGCTGATCAGCAGGCCGCCGGAGTTGGCGCGCACCCAGCGCGAGTCCAGGAAGATCGGCGCCGGGTCGGGACGTCTTGCGATGATTTCGGGATCGAGCGGCATGCCGGCACCTTCGGCCGCGGCCGGGTCCTCGCGCATGCCGGTCTGCACCATGAGCCGTTCGATCGCGGCGACGGCCTGGGCGATTTCCTCGGGCTCGAGCCGGGCCGGCGCGCCGGCTTCGAAGGTCACCGCCGGCACGCCCACCGCCGTCGCGGCGACGCGCAGCATGCCCTTGTTGCCGGGGCTGTGCAGCACGACCGTATTGCCGAAGTGGCGGCTGAATTCCAGCACCTCCGGCCGGGTCAGGTCGGCGCGGACCTGCGGCAGGTTGCTGCGTTCGAAGGAACCGGTGTGGAAGTCCACCAGCATGTCGCAGTGGCTGATGATGTCCTGGAAGAAGGCGTTGGCGATGCGCGAGGCGATCGAGCCGCTGCGCGAGCCCGGGAAATAGCGGTTCAGGTCGCGCCGGTCCGGCAGGTAGCGGGTGCCGCGCGAATAACCGTGCACGTTGACGATGGGTACGCCGATCACCGTGCCCGACAGCCGGGTCGGGTCGATGCCGTGGGACAGCCGGCGCACGATCTCGACGCCGTTGATCTCGTCGCCGTGCACGCCGGCCACCAGGCAAAGCACCGGCCCCGACAGGGCGCCGCGCGCCACCACCACCGGACTGGGGATCTCCGCAGCGCTGATGCCGCCGCCCGGCCGCCATTCCAGTTGCATGCGCGTGCCCGGCACGACCAGGCGGTCGAGGATGGCCAGCGGCGTCACAAGGTCGGACGGCGGCGCCAGGAAATCCTCGGGCAGGGCCAGGCCTATCGGCGGTGCCGGGCTGTCGTCGCCACCCGGTGGTTCAACCGGGAAATCCTGCCCCCAGGACACCCCGCAGGCCAGCATCAGGGCCAGCCCGGCGCTGGCGCGCCTCACGCCGCGGCGCATCGGGCGCACAGGCCGTGCACTTCCAGGGTCTGCGCACGCGGGGCGAAGCCCAGCGCGCGGGCCTGCTCGTCGAGCATGCCGCAGATGCGTTCGTCCTCGAGCTCGATCGCCGACTGGCAGTTGTCGCAGATGAGGAAGGGCACCGAGTGGCGCAGGTTCGGGTGGTGGCAGCTGATGAAGGCGTTGACCGAGGCCAGGCGGTGGATGAACCCCTGCTCGAGCAGGAAGTCGAGCGCCCGGTAGACCGTGGGCGGTGCGCTGGAGCCGTTTTCTTCCTTCATGGCGTCAAGCAGGTCGTAGGCCTTCACGGGCTTGCCTGCATCGGCGATCAGTCCCAGCACCTGGGCGCGCAGCGGCGTCAGGCGCAGGCCACGATCAACGCAGGCGGCCTCGACGGCACGCACGTAGGCACCGGCATCGTGGACGTGGTGGTCCGGGTCGGTGCAATCGTGGACGGCGTGCCTGCCTTTGCTTGCCATGGGCTTAGGTTGGGGCCTGCAAGGCGCGAAATCAACGCCCGGCGGCCTGCAGGCAGGCTTTCAGTCAGGCAGCATTGCCAATGCGGCGTCGATGCGCGCAAGCGCCTCGGCATGGCCGGCCAGGAACACCGTGTGGTCGATCGATGGGCTGACCTGGGTGCCGGTGATGGCCACGCGCAGCGGCTGGGCGATCTTGCCCAGGCCCACGCCCAGGGCTTCGGCCGTGGCGCGCAGGGCCTCATCAACGCCGGCCGGTCGCCAGTCCTGCACCGCCGCAAGCCGCGTGCGCACCTCCGACAGCGGCGCACGCGCGGCCGCCGTGAAGTGTTTCGCCACCGCCGCTTCGTCGTAGGCCTTGAGCGGGCAGTACCAGACGTGGGCGCGCTCGGCCATTTCCTTCAGGGTCTGCACGCGGTCGCGCAGCGCCACCACGACGTCGGCGGGCTTCGGGCCCTTCGACACGTCGTAGCCGTGCGCCACCAGCTGCGGTTCGAAGTGTTTGGCCACGTCGGCCGGATCGTCGGTCTTGAGGTAATGCTGGTTCAGCCAGCCCAGCTTGGCCGGGTCCAGGCGCGAGGCCTTCTGGTTGACGTCCTCGATGGCGAACAGGGCCTTGAGTTCGTCGCGACTGAAGATCTCCTGGTCGCCGTGCGACCAGCCCAGCCGCGCCAGGTAGTTCACCAGCGCGTGCGGCAGGTAGCCCTCGTCCCTGTACGACATCACGTTGGCGGCGCCCGAACGCTTGGACAGCTTGGCGCCCTCCGGGTCGAGGATCATCGGCATGTGCGCGAAGTGGGGCACGGTCGCGCCCAGGGCCTTGTAGATGTTCACCTGGCGCGGCGTGTTGTTGACGTGGTCGTCGCCGCGGATGACGTCGGTGATGCCCATGTCCAGGTCATCCACCACCACCGCGAAGTTGTAGGTGGCGTAACCATCGGAGCGGAAGATCACCAGGTCGTCGAGTTCGTCGTTGCTCCACTCGATGCGGCCCTTGATCTTGTCCTCGAACACCACGCTGCCGCCGATCGGGTTCTTGAAGCGGATGACGCGGTTCGGGTCGTCGCGCCTGGGTTCGTTGCGGTCGCGGTAGTAGCCGTTGTAGCGCGGCTTGAGGTTGGCGGCCATCGCCGCCTCGCGCATCGCCTCGAGCTCTTCCTTGGTTTCGTAGGCGTAATAGGCGGTGCCGTCGGCGACCATCTTTTCCGCGACCTCGCGGTAGCGGTCAAGGCGCTCGGTCTGGAAGATCGGGCCCTCGTCGTAGTCCAGGCCCAGCCAGTCCATGGCTTCCAGGATGGCGTCGATGGCGGCCTGGGTGCTGCGCTCGCGGTCGGTGTCTTCCACGCGCAGGATGAACTGGCCGCCCCGGCGACGCGCCTCCAGGTAGCAGTACAGCGCCGTGCGGGCGCCGCCGATATGCAGGAAACCGGTCGGACTGGGGGCGAAACGGGTGCGGCAGGTCATCGTGGGGGCCGGGTCGGGACGGTGGGCCGCGCATTTTACGGCAAAAGCCCGGCCGGGCCGGCCGGCTGCGCTACCATGGCGCCGTTCCCCCGCGATTTGGCCCGATGTCCCTGCGCCTGACCCTGCTCTGCCTGCTGTTGCCGCTGGCCGCCCTGGCTTCGCCCTCTCCCGTGCCGCCGGCCATGCCGGAACCGGCCGGGGAAACGGCGCCGCCGCCGGCCCCGCGCGTGCTGCTGGTGACCACCCTGGGCGAAATCACCCTGGAGCTGGACGCCGCCGCCGCGCCGCGCACGGTCGAAAACTTCCTCGCCTACGCGCGCGACGGCCACTACAACGGCACCATCTTCCACCGGGTCGTGCCGGGGCTGCTGGTGCAGGCCGGCGGCTTCACGCCCGACCTGCAGGCCAAGCCCACGCGCGCGCCCGTGCCCAACGAGGCCGGCAACGGCCTGTCCAACCTGCGCGGCACGATTGCCGCCGCACGCGACCGCGGCGTTTCCGATTCGGCCACCATGCAATTCTTCATCAATCTTGCCGACAACCCGGCCTTCGACCGCAAGGATGAAACTGGGCCCTACACCTCCGGTTACGCGGTGTTCGGCCGCGTGGTGCAGGGATTGGATGTGGTCGATCGCATCGCGGCCGTGCCGACCGGATCGCAGGGCCCGTTCAATGGCTGGGTGCCGACCACGCCGGTGCTGATCGAACGCGTGCAGCTGCTGGAACCGTCCACGCCGTGAGCCTGCTGCTTGTTTCCGACCTGCACCTGGACGCCGCGCGCCCGGCTACGACCCGGGCGTTCCTGGACCTGCTGCAAGGCAGGGCCCGCCGGGCCGAGGCCCTGTACATCCTTGGCGACCTGTTCGAGGCCTGGGTCGGCGACGACGATCCCGGCGAGCCCGGCGCCAGCGTGTGCGCGGCGCTCAAGGCGCTGGCCGCCGACGGCGTGCCGGTTTTCCTGATGCGCGGCAACCGCGATTTCCTGTACGGCCAGCGCATGGCCGAACGCTGCGGCGCGACGCTCCTGCCCGATCCCTGCGTGGTGTCCCTGCATGGCGTGCCCACCCTGCTGATGCACGGCGACCTGCTTTGCACCGACGACGCCGCCTACCAGGCCTTTCGCCTGCAGGTGCGCGACCCGGCGTGGCAGCAGGACTTCCTGGCCCGGCCCCTGGCCGCACGCCAGGCCTTCGCCGCGCAGGCGCGCGCCGCCAGCCGCGAACACCAGCAGGGCGCGGCGGAATCGATCATGGACGTCACGCCCGCGGCGGTGACGGAAACCATGTCCCGTTTCGGCGTCAGTCGCCTGATCCACGGCCACACCCACCGGCCGGCGATGCACTCGCTGCTGGTGGACGAACGCCCCGCCCTGCGGGTAGTGCTCGGCGACTGGTACGACCAGGGCTCGATGCTGTGGCTCGGGCCCGACGGCCTGCGCCTGGAAACCCTGCCCGTCGCCGGCTGAAACCCGGCCTCAGCCCCCGCGGTAAAGTTCCGGCCGGTAACCACCGACCTCGAACTCGAACTTGGGCACCAGCACGCCGTTGCGCGGCAACTCGATGCGAACGCGTTCGGCCTCCGTCATCGCCTTCAGGAATCCCGGCTCATCCTTGATGAAAAGCGCCGGGCCGGTGCCGGTATCGGCGGGTTCGCCGGCGAACACACGCGCCGGGGCGTCGTCGAACCGGATCTCGAGCCGGCAGGGCGGACCGCAGCGCAGCGTGGACATCTGCAGCACCAGGTAGGCGCTTTCGCCCCACTCCGGATGCCGGCGCAGCACCAGCCGGGCTTCGGGACGCGGCGCGGAGCCACCCTCTTCCATCGCGTGCCGGGGCACCTTGCTGTAGATGGCCGCCGAATGCTGGGTGCCGCCATCCACGGCCACCGACTGGTAATCCCACAGCCCGAGCAGCCGGCGACGTTCACGCATGGCGTCGGCCTGTTGCACGACCTCGTCGAAGGTTTCGCGCATGGTCGCCGCAGCCTGGGTCTTTCGATGCGCCTGGTCCAGCTGGTTGCCGTGCATCTCGGCGATTTCATGGTCGCCGTCGGCCCGCGCGGCCTCGTAAAGTGCCAGCAGCTTCGCGCCGGCCTCCTCGTCGGTGGCCGGATCCACCGGTTCCGGCTGGCAGGCCGCCAGCAGCAGGACCAGCAACAGGGGCATCAGTCGCATCGGCGAAGGTTTCATCGTCTACTCCATGGTTTCGAGGCCGCGGATCTCGTCTTCTTCGAAACCGGCGGCCAGGCGCGCCGGCCGGTTGAACGGCCCGCGCATGCTGCCGCGCACCGTCTCGCGCACCAGCCGGATGAACTCGCGACCGGGCGAGAGTCCCGCGCGTTCGCAGTGCCAGTGGTACCAGCGGGTACCCGCGGCGACGTGCGCGACTTCCTCGGCCAGGATCACTTCCAGGATGGCGGCCGATGCCGGATCACCGTTCGAGCGCAGGCGCGCGATCATGCCCGGCGTCACGTCCAGGCCGCGGGCCTCGAGCACGCGCGGCACCAGGGCCATGCGCCTGAGGCCGCTTCCGGCGGTTTTCTCGGCCATTTCCCACAGGCCGTTGTGGGCGTCGAAGTCGCCATAGGCAAACCCCTGTTCGCCCAGCCGCGCCGTCAACAGGGCGAAGTGCCTGGCCTCGTCGTCGGCCACGCCAACCCAGTCCTGGTAGTAAGCCGGTGGCATGCCGCGGAAACGGTAGACCGCATCCCAGGCGAGATTGATGGCGTTGAACTCGATGTGGGCGATCGCATGCAGGAAGGCCGCCCGGCCCTCGACGCTGCCCAGGCCACGCTGCGGCACCTCGCGCGGCAGGACCAGCCGCGGCCGCGCGGGCCGCCCGGGCGCGCCGATCGCCTCGGGTTCCGGCGCGTCTTCGGGAATCGCCAACTCACCCGCCCTGAACGCCGCCGCCGTTGCCTGGGTCAGCCGAAGCTTCTCCGCCGGGTCTGACGCGCCAATGCACGACGCCGCGGCCTGGAAGAGGTCAGGCACCCCGGCGTTTCCGCTTGGCGTCGTCGGAGCGAAGTTGCTGGAGGCGTTCGAAATAACCGGACTCGACGCCGGTGACGTATTCGCCACTGAAGCAGGAACTGTCGAAGCGCCGGCCCGGGAACTTCGGACCGGCGACCGCGGCCTCCAGGTCGGCCAGGTCCTGGTAGATCAGCCAGTCGCAGCCGAGCAGCTTCTCGATGTCCTGCTCGCTGCGGCCATGCGCCACGAGCTCGTCCACCGACGGCATGTCGATGCCGTAGATGTTCGGATGCCGCACCGGCGGCGCCGCCGAGGCCAGGTAGACCTTGCGCGCGCCGGCGTCGCGCGCCATCTGCACGATCTGCTGGCTGGTCGTGCCGCGCACGATCGAATCATCCACCAGCAGCACGACGCGATCCTTGAATTCCAGCGGGATCGGGTTGAGCTTGCGACGCACCGATTTCTTGCGCTCGCCCTGCCCCGGCATGATGAAGGTGCGGCCGACGTAGCGGTTCTTGATGAAGCCCTCGCGGTACTTCACGCCCAGCACGTTGGCGAGCTCGAGCGCGGCGTCGCGCGAGGTGTCGGGGATGGGAATGACGGTGTCGATGTCGTGGTCGGGGCGCAGGCGCAGGATCTTCTGGCCCAGGGTCACGCCCATGCGCATGCGCGCCTTGTGCACCGAGATGTTCTCGATCATCGAGTCCGGGCGCGCGAAGTACACGTACTCGAAGATGCAGGGTGCATGCGGCTGTTCCTGCACGGCCGCTTCGGAATAGAGCTGGCCATCGGCCGTGATCACCACCACCTCGCCCGGCAGCAGGTCGCGCTCGCGGCGGAAGCCCAGGATGTCCAGGGCCACGGACTCGGAGGCCACCGCGTATTCGGCGCTGCCGTTGACCTCCCGCTTGCCCAGCACCAGCGGCCGGATGCCGTGCGGGTCGCGGAAGGCCACCAGGCCAAGGCCCATCACCATCGCCACCGCGGCGTAACCACCCTTGCAGCGCCGGTGCACGCTGGCCACGGCCGACGCCGCGGCCTTGGCGTCGAGCCGGCCCAGCACCTGCAGCTCGTGCGCAAACACGTTGAGCAGCACCTCGGAGTCGGACTCGGTGTTGATGTTGCGCTTGTCCTGCTCGAACACCATCTGGCGCAGGGCATCGGTATTGGTCAGGTTGCCGTTGTGCGCCAGCGCGATGCCGTAGGGCGAGTTGACGTAGAAGGGCTGCGCTTCGTCGCTGCCTTCGGAGCCGGCCGTCGGATAGCGGCAATGGCCGATGCCGACCGTCCCGGTCAGCAGCGCCATCGCGCGTTCGTCGAAGACTTCCTTCACCAGGCCATTGCCCTTGTGCACGCGAAGGCGGTGGCCCTCCATCGTGGCGATGCCGGCGGCGTCCTGGCCGCGGTGCTGCAGCACCGTCAGGCCGTCGTACAGGGCCGCCGCGACGTCACTCGCGCCGGCGATTCCGATGATGCCGCACATGGTTCAGGTCTCCGGGAAAGTCTGGCCGTCCGCATCAGGCGGCAGGCCATTGGAAGGTTCGGGCAGGGTCATGCCGGGCACCGGGAAAAACAGCTCCTGCGCGGCAACGGGCGGCAGGAAGCCGGCCATCCATTCCGCACCCAGCTGCACCGAGGGCATGAAGCGCGACTGGGTCCACCAGTCGTCGCGGGGCACCGGGGTGAAACCCAGCAGCATCACCGCCACGCAGGCCAGCACCACGCCGCGCGCCAGGCCAAAGCCCAGGCCAAGCACGCGGTCGGTGGCCGAAAGTCCGGTATTTGCGATCAGCTTGCCGATCGCCCAGGTCACCAGGCCGCCGAGCAGCAACACGCCGAGGAATACGCTGGCATAGCCCAGGAACAACTGGGCCGACGCCGCGCCGACGCCGGTGAACAGGCCAGAGACCTGGGCACCAAAAGCGATCGCCAGCCAGAACGCGGCGACCCAGACCGTCAGCGACAACACCTCGACCACGAAGCCCCGCCACAGCCCGATGGCCATCGAGACCGCCAGCACCAGCAGCAAGGCATAGTCGGCCCAGTTAAGCATCGGCATCAGGGGTGGGACACGATGATCGTTTCGCGCATGCCCAGCTTGGCGGCGATCGCATCGCGCAGACGTTCGGCGGCGGCGCGGTCGGCTTCCGGTCCCACGCGCACGCGCCAGACCAGGCCATTGTCGGTGGCAATACGTTGGTGGAACGCGACGAACCCCGCGGCCTTTGCGCGGTCGCGCAGCGCATTGGCGTCGGCTTCGGTGCTGAACGCACCCAGCTGCACGGCGAACCCGACGGTGGCCGCGGCTGCCGGCCGGGTCGCCGGCGCCGGGGAACTGCCGGCGTCGAGCGCGACCACCACCGTACGCGTGCCCGACACGCCCTCGGCGCGCAGGCGCGCGGCTTCGGCGACGGTGCGTTCGGCATAGGGCCCCACGCGCACGCGCAGGGCCGGCTTGCCGTTGACCTGCACCGACTCACTGGTGACCGGCAGCCCGGCGGCGCGCAGCTTGTCGGCAAGGGCGCGGGCATTGGCCTGGTTGGAGAAACTGCCGACGTTCACCGCGTAGCGGCCACCCGCGCTGCTGGCCGGCAAGGGCTCGGAAGGCGGGGCGGGACTGGATTCCGGCTCCGGCTCCGGCTGCGGCTGCGCGGTCGGGGCGGCAGCAAGGACTTCGCCGCTTGCGGCGTCCACCGCCTGAAGCGGTTCGGCGGTGTCGGCCGGGTCGTCGGCGACAGGGGCATCCACGCGCGGCGCGGCGTCGCCCGCCACATCCACCGTGGCCACGGCATTGGGGTCGTTGCCCGCCGGCGCGGAAGGTCCGCCCAGCACCGAACCTTCGCCAACCGGCTGGGGAACGGCCAGCGGCAGTTCGCGGGTCTCGAATTCCTCGTCCGGCGCGGCCGGCATGGACATCGGCACCTGCGCGGCGTCGGGCTCGCCGACGTCGGGGCCCTGCAGCAGCATGGGCAGGAAGATCATCGCCAGCGCCACCAACACGGCGGCGCCGATCAGGCGCTGTTTCAGGGCGGAATCCATCGCGAGTTCGGTCCGGCCGGAGGGGTGGCGCGAATTATAGCCGGGATGCCCGCCCGACCGGTTCAGGCCGATGCCAGGGCTTCAGCCACCGTGTGGAAAGAGCCGAACACCAGGACGCGGCCGTCCTCGCCCGCCGCCGCACGCGCCGCACGCCGGGCGTCGGCCAGGCTGCGGTGCGCGAACAGGATGTCGGCGGGCAGTTCTTCGCCCAGGCGCCGCGCCAGTTCGTCCACCGGCAGCCCGCGGGCGCCGGCGTCGGTTATGGGCCCCAGGTGCCAGGCCTGCAGCCAGGGCGCGAGCGGCCGGCAGATGCCGGCCAGGTCCTTGTCGGCCAGGGCGCTGAACACCGCCACGGTGGGTCGGGGGTTTGCCGCCAGCCAATCGGCGAGTTGGCGGGCGCCCTGCGGATTGTGCGCGACGTCCAGCACGATTTCGGGCGAACCGGGCAGCACCTGCAGGCGCCCCGGCGCGCGCGCCCTCGCCACGCCCTCGCGCAGGGCCTGGTCGGGAACCGGCAGGTCGAGCGCCCGCAGCGCGGCGATGGCGGCCGCGGCGTTGTTCCGCTGAGCCGGCGCCGGCATCACCGGGTCCGGCAGGTCGATCGAATAACCCGGCTCGCGCCAGCGCCAGCCCGCGTCCAGCGGATCGACCAGGTAGTCGGAATGACCGCGGATGGCGAAAGCGCCGATGGCGTAAGCGTGGCGCAGCACCGACGAGGGCGGGTCCTTTTCGGCCAGCACGCAGGGTTTGCCGGCGCGCAGGATGCCGGCCTTCTCGAAGCCGATGCTTTCGCGGTCGTCGCCCAGGTAGTCCTGGTGGTCCAGGTCGACGGTGGTGATGACCGCACAGTCGGGATCGACGAGGTTGGTGGCGTCCAGGCGCCCGCCCAGGCCGACCTCGAGGATGGCCAGGTCGAGCTTCGCGGCCTCGAACAACAACAGCGCGGCAAGGGTGCCGAACTCGAAATAGGTGAGCGGCGTGTCGCCACGCGCGGCTTCGATGCGTTCGAAGGCGGCCACCAGCGCGGGATCGGCCGCCTCCTCGCCATTGATGCGCACGCGTTCGTTGTAGCGCAGCAGGTGCGGCGAGGTGTAGGCACCAACCTTCAGCCCCGCCGCCCTCGCCATCGCCTCGAGGAAGGCGACCGTCGAACCCTTGCCGTTGGTCCCGCCGACACTGATGACCCGGCGCGCGGGCCGGCCCAGGCCGAGGCGCCGCGCCACTTCGCCGACGCGTTCAAGGCCCATGTCGATGGACTTGGGGTGGACCTGCTGCTGGTAGTCCAGCCACTGCTCGAGGGTGCGCGCCATGGCGGCATTATCGCGCTTTTGCCTGGCCTAGAGCGCCCGGTGGACCGCCTCGCCGAACAGCGGCGTGTGGTGGTTGCAGTCGTTCAGGCGCACCACGTCCAGGGCGTCGGCACTGGGGCCTTCGAGCAGGTTGAGCGTAGTCGGCGCCTGCCGGAAGGACCACAGGCGCGACAGCGGCAGGCCAAGCACGCGGCACAGGATCACGCGGTTGACCGCGTCATGCGCCACCACCAGCAGCGTGTCGCCCTCGCCCAGGCCTTCGCAAGCGCGGGCGAAGGCCGGCCAGGCACGGTCGAAGACCTGCACGATCGATTCGCCGCCGCCGGGCATCTGGACGGTTTCCGGGGAATCACGCCAGGCGCGCAGGCGGTTGGGGTCGCGGGCGCGGATCTCGCTGGCCAGCAGGCCTTCCCAGTCGCCGTGGGCGATTTCCTGCAGGTCGCGATCGAGCCTGAGCAGGTCGGCGCGTTCCTCGCCCAGGGCGAGCTCCGCCGTGCGCCGCGCGCGCGACAGCGGCGAGGCCACCGCGCGCGTGATCGGCAGCTCGCGCAGGCGGTCGCCCAGAAGCCGGGCCTGTCGTTCGCCGGTCTCGGAAAGCGCGATGTCGTGCTGGCCCTGGTAGCGGCCTTCGGCGTTCCAGGGCGTTTCCCCGTGGCGGGCAAGCAGGATGCGCATCACAGCTGCTCCATCGAAACGATGCCCGGGATGCCACGCAGCGACTGCAGCTGCGGCGTGGCGACCTCGCGGTCGACGGTGATCGCGGCGACCGCGCCACCGTCGCCGGTGGCGCCGAGCGAGAAGTTGACGATGTTGACGCCGGCCGCGCCCAGGTGCGAACCGACCAGGCCGATGACGCCGGGCTTGTCCTCGTTGCGCATCAGCAGCACGTGCGCCAGCGGATCGAAGTCCAGCTCGACGCCATCCAGGCGCACCACGCGCGGGCCGCGGTGCAGCGTCGCCTCGATCTCGCGGGACTGGCCGCCGCCCTCGACGCGGATGCGCAGCAGGCGGTCGAAACCGTCGCCATCGCCACCCAGGGTCTCGGAGACTTCCAGGCCGCGCGCCGCCGCTTCGTGCAGCGCGTTGACCGGCGTCACCCGGCCCGAGGCGGGCCCCAGCAGGGCGGCCACCAGCAGGCGCGTCAGCGGCCGGGTGTCCAGGCCCTCGGTGCGGCCGGCATAGGTGACCTGCAGTTTCACCGGCGCCGGCACCAGCCGGCCAGCCAGCTTGCCCAGCGCAGTCATCAGCGGCATCCACGGCCCGACTTCGCGCGCGGTTTCCGGCGTCAGCGGTGGCAGGTTGACGCAGCCGGCGACCGCGCCCGTGGCGACAAAGTCGATGATCTGTCGCGCCAGGATCGTGCTGACCGCCTGCTGGGCTTCGCCGGTGCTGGCGCCCAGGTGCGGGGTGAGCACCAGGCGCGGGTGGTTGCGCAGGGCCGAATCCTTGGGCAGCGGCTCCGTGGCGAAGGTGTCGAGCGCGGCGCCGGCGAGATGGCCCTCCTCGAGCAGCTTCAGCAAGGCCTGTTCGTCGAGCAGGCCACCGCGCGCGGCGTTGATCACGAAGGCGCCGGGCTTGAGCAGGCGCAGGCGGGCTTCGTCGAGCAGGTTGGTGGTGTCCTTGGTGCGCGGGATGTGCAGGGTCACCACGTCGGCCCAGGCCAGCAGGTCGTCGAGCGCCATCAGCGGCACGCTGCCCTTGCCGGCGGCCGAGGCGGGCAGGAAGGGATCGTAGGCGGCTACTTCCATGCCGATGCCCAGGGCCTTGCGCGCGACGGTGGCGCCGATGCGGCCCAGGCCGATCACGCCGAGCTTCTTGCCCTCGAGCTCGAAGCCGGTCAGTCCGGCCTTGGGCCACTCGCCGGCCTTCATGCCGGCGTCGGCGCGCGGCACGTGCCGCGCCAGCGCGAACAGCAGCGAGATGGCGTGTTCGGCCGCGGCCAGCGTATTGCCGTCGGGCGCGTTCATCACGGCGATGCCGCGGGCGGTGGCGGCTTCGACGTCGATGGTGTCGACGCCGGCGCCGGCGCGGCCGATCACCTTCAGTTGCCCGGCCTTGGCCAGGGCTTCACCCGGCACCGGGGTGGCCGAGCGCACCAGCACGGCGTCAAAACCGGCCAGCTTTTCCGCCAGGGCCTTGGGGTCTTTTATCGGATCGCTGGTTTCGACGGTCCAGCCAGCCTTTCGGAACAGTTCCAGGCCGTCTTCATGGATGCCATCACAGGCCAATACGCGCATCGCCACACTCCTCGTTCACGGTTCATGGGGGGCCGGGACGGCCAGGCGATCGCCGGGGCGAGCGCATTCATGCACGTGAAGGGAACGACGCTAGGACCATCAGAAAGCCGATGCGTGACAAGGCCACCGGCGTGACTTCGGGTCTGGAGACGGGGCTTCAAGAGCATGGGAGTCCAGGACCAACGCTTCGACGGTAGCAGAGCCGCGGGCCCTGCCGCCAGTCCCGACCCATGACCTCTGGCCTACCCGCCGGCCGGCCGCATGCCCTACGCTCGGCAGCTTCGTCCCATGCATAAGGTTCTGCCCATGACCCGCCTCAAGCCGCTCGCCCTGGCGCTCAGCGTTTCCCTCGCCCTGGCCGCCTGCCAGAAAGCCGAAGAGCCCGCCGCCGCGCCCGAGGCGCCCAAGCTGCAGGTCGACCTGAGCCAGGTGCAGCAGCAGCCCATCGCACTCAAGGCCGATGACCTGGACACCAGCATCCAGGCCTGCCAGGACTTCAACGGCTTCGTGAACGCCAAGTGGCTCGCCGCCAATCCCGTGCCGGGCGACCGCACCACCTGGGGTGCCTTCCCGGCCCTGGGCGAACGCTCCCTGCAGGTGCAGCACGAAATCGCCAAGGCCGCCGCCGCCGGTGAATGGCCGCAGGGCAGCATGGAACAGAAGGTCGGCGACTTCTTCGCCGCCGGCATGGACGAGGCCAAGATCGAGTCCGCCGGCCTGTCGCCGGTGCAGCCGGAACTCGACCGCATCGACGCGCTGACCTCGAACGCCGACATCCCGGCCTACATCGGCGATGCCTATGCGCGTGGCCAGGGCATGCTGTTCGGCTTCTACGCGATGGCCGACTACAACGACTCCACCACCAACATCGCCTACGCCAGCCAGGGTGGCCTGTCGCTGCCCGAGCGCGCCTACTACCTGGAAGACCGCGAGGACTACAAGGCCGCCCGCGCCGCTTTCGTCGAACACGTGGCCGCGCTGATGCAGCTGGCCGGCGCCGACGAGGAAACCGCCAAGTCCCAGGCCCAGGACGTGCTGGCCTTTGAAACCCGCCTGGCCCAGGCCTCGCTGGGCCGCCTGGAGCTGCGCGACCCGGCCAACCGCTACAACCCGGTGACGCTGGCCGACGCCGACGCCAGCACGCCGAACTTCAGCTGGACGCAGTTCTTCACCGCGCTCGACGTCGACGCGCCGCAGACCTTCTCGCTGCCGATGCCGACCTTCTTCAAGGAAGTGGACGCCATGCTGGCCGACGTGCCGCTGGACACCTGGAAGACCTGGCTGCGCTTCCGCACCATCGACGATGCCTCGCCCTACCTGTCGAACGCCTTCGCCGAGCGCAACTTCGAGTTCTACGGCAAGACCCTGCGCGGCCAGAAGGAGATGCAGGAACGCTGGAAGCGCGTCCTGGGCGCGCTCAACGGCTCCATGGGCGAAGGCTTCGGCCAGCTTTACGTCGAACAGGCCTTCCCGCCCGAATCCAAGGCCAAGATGGAAGAGCTGGTCGGCAACCTGATGGCCTCGCTCAAGACCCGCCTGGAAAACCTGGAGTGGATGAGCGAGGACACCAAGGCCAAGGCCATCGAGAAGTGGTCCTCGTTCACGCCCAAGGTCGGCTACCCGGACAAGTGGCGCGACTGGAGCGGCCTGGACGTCAGCGAAGAAAGTTACGCCGGCAACCTGCTCGCCGCCTCGGCCTTCAACTACCGCTACATGCTCGACAAGATCGGCAAGCCGGTCGACCGCAGCGAATGGGGCATGAGCCCGCAGACGGTGAACGCCTACTACCGCGCCACCGCCAACGAGATCGTATTCCCGGCCGCCATCCTGCAGCCCCCGTTCTTCGACGTGAACGCCGACGACGCGCTCAACTACGGCGGCATCGGCGCGGTGATCGGCCACGAGATGCTGCATGGCTTCGATGACCAGGGCAGCAAGTTCGACGCCCAGGGCAACATGGCCAACTGGTGGACGGACACGGACCGCGAGAAGTTCGAGGCCGCCACCACCAAGCTGGCCGACCAGTACAGCGGCTACGAGGCCCTGCCGGGCCTGTTCGTGAACGGCAAGCTGGGCCTGGGCGAGAACATCGCCGACCTGGGCGGCGTCACCGTTGCCTTCGATGCGCTCCAGCGCGCCCAGGGCGAAGGTTTCACCGACCCGATGATCGACGGCTACAGCCAGGACCAGCGCTTCTTCATGAACTGGGCCACGGTCTGGCGCATCGCCTTCACCGAAGCCCAGCTCAAGCAGCAGATCACCGTCGGGCCGCACAGCCCGGGCATGTTCCGCGCGATCGGCGCCCCGTCCAACCTGCCGGCCTTCGCCGATGCCTTCGCGTGCAAGGAAGGCGACAAGATGGTTCGCTCCGGCGAAAACCGCGTCGTCATCTGGTAATCCCCCCACCTACTTTTCGCCCCCTCTGACGAGGGGGCACGGAGACACCCATGAATTCCCGAACCATCAAACCCCTGGCGCTGGCGTTCGCCGTCACCGTCGCCCTGGCCGCCTGCCAGAACCCGGATGCCCCGGAGTCGACGACGGTGGAAACCGCTGGCAAGACCGACGCGCCCGCGATCGACATGTCGGGCGTCAAGACGCCGATGATCGCCCTGCAGGCCGCCGACCTCGACGCCGACGTGCCCGCATGCACCGACCTGAACCAGTTCGTCAACGGCAAATGGCTGGCCGCCAACCCGGTGCCGGCCGACCGCACCACCTGGGGCAGCTTCGAGGCCCTGGCCGAGCGTTCGCTGGAAATCCAGCACGCCCTGGTTCAAAACCTCGCCGCCCGCCCGGACGCCGATGGCACCGCCAAGCTGATCGGTGACATCTGGGCCACCGGCATGGACGAGGCCAGCATCGAGGCCGCCGGCCTGTCGCCCCTGCAGCCGACGCTCGACGGCATCGCCGCGCTCGACTCGGGCGATGCCGTCGCCCAGTGGCTGCGCGACAGCTACGCCAAGGGCCAGGCCTTCGTGTTCGGTTTCGGCCCCGAGGCCGACTTCAAGAACTCGACCATGAACATCGCCTACGCCACCCAGGGTGGCCTGGGCCTGCCGGACAAGGGTTATTACTTCGACGAAAAACACGCCGCCATCCGCGAAGCCTACGTCGCGCACATCGCCAAGGTGCTGGAGCTGGCCGGCGCCGACGCCGACGCCGCCGCCACCCAGGCCCGCGCCGTGATGGACTTCGAGACCCGCCTGGCCAGCAAGTCGCTGTCGAGCGAGGAACTCTCCCGCGACGTGTCCAAGTACTACAACCCGGTCAACCTCGAGCAGGCCGACGCGGTCAGCCCGAACTTCGCCTGGTCGCGTTTCTTCGATTCCCAGGGCGTGCCGGCGCCGGAGATGTTCTCGCTGGCCCAGCCCGACTTCCACGCCGAAGTCAGCACGATGCTGGCCGACGTGCCGGTCGCGGACTGGCAGGCCTACCTGCGTTTCCACGCCATCGACAATGCCGCGCCTTTCCTGGCCAGCGCCTTCGCCGAGGAAAGTTTCAATTTCTACGGCAAGACCCTGCGCGGCCAGCAGGAAATGCAGCCGCGCTGGAAGCGCGTCCTGAACACCATCAACGGCCAGATGGGCGAAGCCCTGGGCCAGGAATACGTGGCCGTGGCCTTCCCGCCGGAAGCCAAGGAGCGCATGCAGGACCTGGTCGGCAACCTGTCCGATGCGCTCAAGACCCGCATCGAGGGCCTGGAGTGGATGGGCGCGGAAACCAAGGAAAAGGCCCTCGAGAAGTGGGCGGCCTTCACCCCGAAGATCGGCTACCCGGACAAGTGGCGTGACTGGAGTGGCCTGGCCACCGGCCGCGAGGCCTACGTGGCCAACCTGATGGCCGCCAACGCCTTCAACTACCGCTTCAACCTGGCCAAGATCGGCAAGCCGGTGGACAAGAGCGAATGGGGCATGAGCCCGCAGACGGTCAACGCCTACTACAACCCGCTGGCCAACGAGATCGTGTTCCCGGCCGCGATCCTGCAGCCGCCGTTCTTCGACATCGACGCCGACCCGGCCCTGAACTACGGCGGCATCGGCGCGGTGATCGGCCACGAAATGATCCACGGCTACGACGACCAGGGCAGCCGCTTCGGTGCCTCGGGCAACTTCGAGAATTGGTGGAGCGACAAGGACAAGGAAGGTTTCCAGTCGCGCACCGACCAGCTGGTGGCGCAGTTCGATGCCTACGAGTCCATCGACGGCCTGCACGTCAACGGCAACCTGACCCTGGGCGAGAACATCGCCGACCTGGGTGGCCTGGCGGTGGCCTACGATGCCCTGCAGCGTGACCTCGAGAACAAGAAGGTCGGGGAGATCGATGGTTACACCCAGGACCAGCGCTTCTTCATGAACTGGGCCACCGTCTGGCGCCGCAACTTCAAGGACGAGGAACTGCGCGTGCGCCTGCAGACCGATCCGCACGCCCCGGCCGGATTCCGGGCCATCGGTGCGCCTTCGAACCTGCCGGTCTTCGCGGCCGCCTTCAGCTGCCAGGAAGGCGACGCCATGGTGCGGCCGGAGGCCGACCGGGTCTCGATCTGGTAAGCCGCCAGGCACCGAGCTCCAAGGACGGCCCGGGCTTGCCCGGGCCGTTTGCGTTCATGCAGGGGCACATCAGATTGGGCCAGCCTGCCGCGGGGCTGTAGAATCGCCCTCCCCCGAGTGGAGCCGCACATGCTTTTTTCCCCCGGCCAACGCTGGTTCTCCAGCGCCGAGCCCGAACTGGGCCTGGGCACGGTGCTGCGCCTGGCAGGCCGCCAGGTCCAGATCGTCTTCACCGGCACCGGCGTGGTGCGCATGTACGCCCTGGGCTCGGCGCCGCTGCTGCGCGCCGTGTTCCGTCCCGGCGAGCGCGTGCGCGTCGAGGGCAGCGACAAGACCGTCGAACAGGTCGAGGACCGCGAAGGACACGTGCACTACCTGTGCGACGGCCAGTGGCACCCCGAAGGTGCGCTCGATGCCGAACAGCCGGTTTCGCAGGCCGATTCGCGCCTGCTCTCGGGCCGCGTCGACCGCAACGACCAGTTCGAATTCCGGGTCGAATGCCTGCGCCGCCGCGCCGAAGCGCGCGCGCATCCGGGCTGGGGCGTGCTGGGCGCGCGCATCGACCTGGTGCCGCACCAGCTGCAGGTGGCCGAGGCCGCCGCCGCGCGCCGGCCGCCGCGCCTGCTGCTGGCCGACGAAGTCGGCCTGGGCAAGACCATCGAAGCCTGCCTGGTGACCGCGCAGATGCTGGCCTCGGGCCGCGCCCGCCGGGTGCTGGTGCTGGTGCCCGAAAGCCTGGTCAACCAGTGGTTCGTCGAGCTGCTGCGCCGCTTCAACCTGCCCTTCGCGATCTACGACGAGGAGCGCTGCGAATCGCTGGAGATGACCGAACCCAAGGCCAATCCCTTCGAGGACGAACAGTGCGTCATTGCCTCGGTGGACTGGCTGGCCAGCCATGACAAACGCGCCCGCCAGGCCCTGGCCGCGGGCTGGGACCTGCTGCTGGTGGACGAAGCCCACCACCTGGTCTGGACCCCCGAATTCACCAGCCCGGGATACGCCCTGGTTGAATCGCTGTCGGCCCGCACGCCGGGCCTGCTGCTGCTCACGGCCACGCCGGAACAGCTGGGCCTGGGCGGCCACTTCGCCCGCCTGCGCCTGCTCGATCCGGCGCGTTACACCGACCTGGACGCCTTCCGCGCCGAAACCCGCGGTTACCGGGGCCTGTCGGCCCTGGCCGGCCGCCTGCTTGACGACCAGGCCCTGACCACCGAGGACATGGAAGCCCTGGCGGGCCTCTTCCCCGATGACGAAGACCACCTGACCCAGCGCCTGGGCCGCATCGCCGCCGGCGACGCCGCTTCGCGCGACACCCTGCTGGCCGACCTGGTCGACCGCCACGGGACGGGCCGGGTGATGGTGCGCAACCGCCGCGCCGCCGTCGGGGGGTTCCCGGTGCGCATCCCGCACCTGGCCACCCTGCCCGCGCCCTCGGACCCGACCCTGCTGGGCATGCTGCGCGCCGAATTCGCGCACGACGTCGGCGAAACCGACGACGAACCCGCGCACGACTTCACCCGCGACCCGCGCATGGACTGGCTGCTGGAAACGCTGGACGCCGTGGCGCCGGCCAAGGTGCTGCTGCTGTGCCGTTCGCGCGCCAAGGTGCAGGCCATCGAAGAAGCCCTGCGCCTGCGCAGTGGACTGCAGGTGGCGCGCTTCCACGAGGACATGAACCTGCTGCAGCGCGACCGCAATGCCGCGTTCTTCGCCGATCCCGAAGGCGCACGCCTGCTGGTCTCGAGCGAAATCGGCGCCGAGGGCCGCAACTTCCAGTTTGCCCAGCACCTGGTCTTCTGGGACCTGCCACTGCACCCGGACATGCTCGAGCAGCGCATCGGCCGCCTCGACCGCATCGGCCAGGCCGGTGACGTCAACCTGCACGCCGCCGCGGTTGCCGGCAGCGCCCAGGAAGTACTGCAGCGCTGGCTGCACGAAGGCCTGGACGCCTTCCGCCAGGTGCTGGCAGACGGCCGCGAGATGCTGCGTGGCTTCGGGGCCGAACTGCTGCAGCTGGCGGCCATGGACGCCGATGCGCGCGAGCCGGCTTTCGGTGAACTGCTCGAACGCACCCGCGAACGCCACGCCGAAGTCGCCCGCCTGATCTCCGAGGGTCGCGACCGCCTGCTGGAGCTGGGCAGCCGCGGCCTGGGCGAACGCGACAGCTTGCGCAAGGCGCTGCATGCCGACGACCAGCACGCCGCGCTGGACGACTTCCCGCTGCGCCTGCTGGAAAGTTTCGGCGTGCACAACGAAGCGCTGGGCCCCAACACTTGGCTGCTCGACCCCGAACACCTGACCGTTGACGGCTTCGAGGAGCTGCGCCAGGGCATGCGCGCCTGCACCACCGACCGCGCCACAGCGCTGGCCCGCGACGACCTGCTTTACCTGCGGCCCGACCATCCCCTGATGCTCACCGCCACCGACCTGCTGATCTCGGGCGAAAGCGGCAACGCGGCTTTCCTGGTCGACGACGTGCTGCCGCCGCGCACGGTCGTGCTTGAAGCGGTGAACGTGATCGAGTGTGTCGCCGACCCACGCCTGGACATCGAACGCTGGCTGCCGCCGGTACCGCTGTCGGTGGCCGTTGATACGCGCCTGCAGGCGCGCCCCGGCTTTGCCCCCGGCGACCGCGCGCGCCATCGCGCCGGCGACCGTGTGTTCGACCTGGGACCGCAGCGCAAGGTGCTTGCGGCGCTGGTGCCGCCCATGCTCGAACGTTGCCGCGACGCGGCGAAAGCGGCCGCACAGGAGCGCATAGACGCGGCCGTGGCCCGCGCCGATGAAACCCTGTCCGCGGAAATCCAGCGCCTGCGCGCCCTGGCGCATGTGAACCCGGCCGTGCGGCCCGCCGAGATCGCCGCGCTGGAGGCCGAACGCGACGCCGTCCTGCTCGCGTTGCCCGGCGCGCGCCCGCGCCTGGACAGCCTGCGCCTGGTCGCCAGCACCGATTTCCTGCAGCTGCGCCGTTGAGGCAGTGCGTGGCTCAGCCCGAAACCGGCGCCAGGGCCGCACGGGGCGGGGCGCCGCGCAGCTTGTTGTAGCGCAGGTCTTTGACCGAGGGGCGCAGGGCGTCGGCGACCTCGGGCCCGGGCAGCGAATCAATCACGATGGCCTTCTCCACCCGGCCCCTGGCGTTGACCGAGATACGGAAAATCGCGTAGCCGGGTGAAGGCAGCTTGGCCAGGCTGCGCGAACCCATGACGTGGCTTCGGCCCTGGTACTGCAGCGGCCATCGCTCGTTGTCGTGGCTGTTCGGGCAGTGCTTGCCCGTGGTCGCCAGCGGGCGCCGCAGCCCGGCTTCGATGCCGTTGCCATGTTCGGCGATGAACGCCTTGAAATCGGCCAGGATGCGCTCATGGTCAGCGCCGGACGGAGTGCTCGCGAGGGCTTCGTAGGCACGGGATCCGAGGCCCGTCCGGTACTTGGCGGTGGGGTTCGGATGACCCTCGGGGCGCCTGCTACCGTAGTGGATCAAGACCTGTGACAGCACCATGGCCTCCATCGGACGGCCGGACGCCAGCTCGTTCTCAGCCAGGCCGGCCATCGCCAGCAGGTTGCCGCCAAGCGCGGCCTTGCGCAGCCACAGGCGCGCAGCGTCCGGGTCGCGTTCGAGCCGCGCCGCCGGATGCGCCGGACCGAGCCTATAAAGCGTGCCCAGCACGTAGGCCGAATAATCGGCCTGCTCGCCCTGTGCCGCGCGCCGGAGCATGGCCAGCTGCTGCGCCGCCACCGCCGCGGGCTGCTCGGGGTCGAGCAGCTGGGCCAGGTCCCAGCAGACGCTGTCCTGCGCCGGCTCCGGCACGAGGGCCGGGGCCGGTGCCGCCAGCAACAGCAGGAGGACGCCAGTGAATAGCCTGTTCTTCATCGCACCGCCCTCGGGCCACGCGGCCGGAACGGCGGCTGGCCGCGCCAGTAGCGGATCATCAGCCAGCCGAACAGCATGCCGCCCAGGTGGGCGAAGTGCGCCACGCCCGAGGCGGTGTTGAAGACGCCCATCAGCAGTTCGATGGCGCCGAACACGATGACGAAGGTGCGCGCCTTCATCGGGATCGGCGGGATCAGCAGCATGATCTGGCGGTTCGGGAACAACATGCCGTAGGCCAGCAGCAGGCCGAAGATACCGCCCGAGGCGCCCACCGTGGGGTACACGCCCTGGCCGGTGATGCCGCTGGTGACCACGATCAGCTGGATCAGGCCGGCGCCGGCGACGCAGACCACGAAGAAGGACAGGTACCGGCGCGAACCCCAGGTCTGTTCCAGCGAGCCGCCGAACATGTAGATCGCCAGCCCGTTGAAGAACAAGTGCCCCAGGCTGCCGTGCAGCAGGCCGTAGCTGAGGATTTGCCAGGGCAGGAATCCCACCGTTATCGGCAATCCGTCGACGCCGTAATACTGCGTGGCGTGCTCACCCAGCGGCCACAGCGCGAAATAGAAGATTGCGGCGTCCGGCGCCAGCATCTGCGCCAGGTAGGCGACGACCAGCGCTATCAACAGGGCCTTGGTGACCGGCGGCAGGTACATGCGGAGTTCCCGGGGAAAGACCCGGCCATCATAACGGTTGCCCCGGTGAACCAGCCGGGTTCAGTCCGGCGGCGACCACAGGATTTGATCGAGGCTGGGGGCGGCCCGCTGCCCGCGCACCCGGCCCGCTTCCACCCGCACGCCCTCCGCCCGGAGCCGCTGGACCTGCTCGTCGAAGCCCGGCGAACCCGGCGGGAAGGCAATGCGCCCGTCCGATCGCAGCACGCGGTGCCAGGGCAGGCCGGGCTCGTCGCCGGCGGAAAGGATGCACGCGACCAGCCGCGCGCGCCCGGGATAGCCGGCGCGCCTGGCGATTTCGCCATAACCTGCGACCTGTCCCGGCGGCACGGCGCGCACGGCCTCGAGCACCCTGCGGCGCAGTTCCTGGGCGGGGCTTTCCTTGGGCTTTCGCGGCATGGGCGCTAGGATAGCCCTCCCCCAAGCCAGCAGTACGCAACCATGCAGAACTTCGAACAGATCCGCGGCCACCTCCAGGGCAAGTACAAGCTGACCGCCAGCGAGCCCTACCTGGCCTGCGTACAGCTGTCGCTGGACAAGGGCAAGCGCCACCAGAGCATCTTCCTGTCGGAAATGATGGACGAGACCGAGCGCCCCTACCTGCGCGTGAGCACCGTCATCGCGCCGATGACCGGCGTGGACGCCAAGCGCATGCTGGCCTTCAACTGGCAGAGCCCGGTGGGTTTCCTGGCCGTCGGCGAGCTTGACGGCATGCCCTACCTGCAGCTGTGCGAGAACCGCCCCTACGACACCCTCACCGCCGCCGAAATCGACCGCCTGGTGCTGGAGATCGGTGGCCTCGGCGACCAGATGGAGCGCATGCTCTCGGCCGGCGGCGACCTGCTCTAGCCGATTCCCGGCTCAGTTCCAGCCAACCCACCCGGCGCCCTTGAACAGCGCATAGGCCAGGCCCCCGGCCGCGGGGATGGTGAGTATCCAGGCCCAGACGATCTTCTGGATCACGGTCCACCTCAGGGCCCGCGGGTTCTTGGCCACGCCCACGCCGATGATGGCGGTGGAAATGCTGTGCGTGGTCGACACCGGCATGCCGAAGTGCGCCGCCAGCGACAGGATCGTGGCCGAGCTGGTCTCCGCCGCGAACCCGTGGATCGGGTGCAGCTTCACCATCTTGTGGCCCAGGGTCTTGATGATGCGCCAGCCGCCCGCGGCGGTGCCGGCGGCCATGACGATCGCGCAGGTGACGATGATCCAGGTGTCGATCGCGCCACCGTCGCCACCCGGATGCAGGAAGGCCAGCATCGGCGGCAGGTCGTCGAGCGTGCCCGCGGCCTCGGCGCCGAACAGCGCCAGCGCGATGATGCCCATGGTCTTTTGCGCGTCGTTGGTGCCGTGGGCATAACCCATGTAGGCGGCGGAAAGCACCTGTGCCTTGCCGAACACCGCATTCACCCAGCGCGGCCGTGAGATGCGCGCCAGCCAGCCGCCGGCGCCGTTCATGGTGCTGATGACGACCATCAGCGCGCCCATCATCAGCAGGCCCAGCGTGAAGCCGGCCAGGGGTGAGCTGACCATCGGCACGATCACCTTCCAGAAGATGCCTTCGTTCCCGGTCCAGTGTTCGGCCTCGCGCGCCCAGATCAGCACGTCTGGGTTGTTGCCGGCCGCCGCCAGCGCGGCACCGGCCAGGCCGCCGATCAGGGCATGGCTGGACGAAGACGGCAGGCCGAACCACCAGGTGATCAGGTTCCAGACGATGCCCCCCGACAGCGCGCAGATGATCAGCTGCGAACTGACCAGCACCACCTCGGTATCGATCAGGCCCGATGAAATGGTCTTGGCCACCGCCGTGCCCATCAGCGCGCCGATCAGGTTCATCACCGCCGCCAGCGAGACCGCCTGGACAGGGGTCAGCACCTTGGTGGCGACCACCGTGGCGATGGAATTGGCGGTGTCGTGGAAACCGTTGATGTACTCGAACACAAGTGCGGCGAGCACCACGACCAGCACCAGGACCAGGGCAGCGGTCATGGATCAGGCGTTCTTGAGCACGATGTGGTAGACGACATTGCCGGCATCGCGACAGCGGTCGATGGCCTTCTCCAGGATCTCGTACAGGTCCTTGAGGATGAGGTAGCGCATCGGGTCGGTTTCGTTGGTGTAGGTGTCCCGGTACATCTCCAGGATCAGCCGATCGGCCTCGGACTCGATCGCCTGCAGCTTGTCGTTCAGGCCCTTGGTAGTTTCCAGCGCCATGCCCTTGCGCAACATGCAGACCATTTCCTCGAGCACGGAGCAGGCGCGCTCGAGCATGGCCGCGCGCGGGATGAAGTCGACGTCGCCGACCCGCTCCGAAGCCAGCGCGTAACGTTCGGCGAACTTCTCGACGACCTTGGGGATCTTGTACAGGGCGCTGGACAGCTCCTCGATGTCCTCGCGCTCGAGCGCGGTGACGAAGGTGTTCACCAGCTGCCGGCTGATTTCCGCCTGCAGGTCCTTCTCCAGCTGCCTGGCCGCCTTGAAACGCTCGAGCGAGCGTTCCGCCGGGGGCGTGGAGAGCAGTTCACCCAGGGCCCGGGCGCTCTCGCGGGCGGCGCCGGCGCTGGCCTCGAGCAGGCCGTAGAACTTGTCGCCCTTGCCGAAGATGGTCTGTAGGGAAAACATGGGGTTCCTTGCCTGGCCGGGACCGCCCCGGCCCTCGCGTGGCGCGCATGTTACCGCCATGTGACAGGCGACCCCAGCCCGGCGCGGCCGGATGCCGCGGGGCGCCTATGGCATAGTGCCGGCCATATCCATCCAGAACCCCCTGCAGGAGCCCCGCGCCGGCCCAGTCCGGCAGCCCATGACCTTCGCACTCGCCCTCGTCCTGTTCCTTATCCTGTGCAACGGCTTCTTCGCCCTGTCCGAGATGTCGGTGGTCACCTCGCGCAAGGCCCGCCTCAAGCAGCAGGCCGAAGGCAGCCTGCGCGCCAAGGCGGCCCTGGAACTGGCCGAACACCCGGAACGTTTCCTGTCCACCGTGCAGGTGGGCATTACCTCGATCGGCATCCTCACCGGCATGTTCGGCGGCGCCAGCATCGGCATCCGCATCGCCGAGGCCCTGGCCCCGCTGGGCCTCGACCCCGACCTGGCGGACGACATCGGCAAGGGCATCGCCGTCGTCCTGATCACCTACTTCAGCATCATCGTCGGCGAACTCGTGCCCAAGCGCATCGCGCTGCTCGCGCCCGAACGCATCGCGGGCGTCGTTGCGATGCCGATGAAGTGGATTTCGCTGATCGCCACGCCCTTCGTCTGGCTGCTCTCGCACAGCACCCGCCTGCTGATGAAGCTGCTGCGCCTGGACCGCGGCCAGGCCGACCAGGTGACGGAAGAAGAGATCCGCATGCTGGTCGCCGAGAGCCATGAACAGGGCGTCATCGACGTCGGCGAACGCAACATGATCAACCGCGTGCTGCGGCTGGGCGATCGCAGCAGTGCCGGCCTGATGACGCCGCGCACGCGCATCGTCTGGCTGGATGCGTCCGCCACCTTCGAGGAAAACCTGGAAGTGATGCGCGAGACGCCCTTCGCGCGCTACCCGGTCTACCGCGGCAGCGACACCGAGGTGCTGGGCATCCTGGAAACCAAGTCCCTCACCGCCATGATCGGTCGCGTCGGCAGCAATGCCGAACTGTTCCGCGAACTGCGCCCGGCGCTTTTTGTATCCGAATCCACGCAGGCGATGAAGCTGCTGGAGATCTTCCGCGAGGAGCAGCAAACCCTGGCCCTGGTGGTGGACGAATACGGCGACGTGCAGGGCATGGTTTCGGCCAACGACCTGCTGGCGGCGGTGCTGGGCCGCGTGCAGGACACCGAATCGGCGTCGGAGGAAGCCCTGGTGGTGACCCGCGACGACGGCTCCTACCTGGTGGATGGGCGCCTTTCCACCGAAGAGCTGCGCGAACTGCTGTCCCTGAGCCGCCTGCCGGACGAAGACGACGGCGACTACCACACCGCGGCCGGCATGGTCATCGCCAGTTTCGGCCGCATCCCGCACTCGGGCGAACACTTCGACTGGGCCGGCTGGCGCTTCGAGGTGGTGGACCTCGACGGTGCGCGCATCGACAAGCTGCTGGTCGCCCGCCTGCCCGAACCCGAGCGCGAGGACGGGATTTAGCACGGATAAAGGCATGCCGGCCCAGACTCCCCTGCCATGACCCCCGCTGAAATAAGCACCCGCGCGCTGCTCGATGCCCTCGCTGAAGGCCGCTGCGGGGCGTCGCCCATGACCCTGGGCGGGGTGCTGGACGAATTCCGGGCCCGCGCCTTCGGCATCTACCTGCTGATCGTCATCCTGCCCGCCTTCATCCCACTGCCTGCCGGCGCCGGCGCCGTGAGCGGTCCGCTGGTTTCCCTGGCCGGGCTGCAGCTGATGGCGCTGATGGCCCATCCCTGGGTCCCGGGTTTCCTGTCCCGGCGCCCCCTGCCCCCCGAACGGCTGGCGCGTTTCCGCGACCGCAGCTCCGGCATGCTCCGGCGCCTGGAGAAGGTCAGCCGTCCACGAAGCGAATGGGCCATCGACCATCCCGCGGCCCGGCTGTTCACGGGCCTGCTGCTGGTGGTGCTGGGTGCCCTGCTGGCCCTGCCGATCCCCTTCACCAACTACCCCTTCGGCCTGCTGCTGATGGCCTATGCCATCGCCCTGATCGAGCGCGACGGCCGCCTGCTGGTCGTGGCCTGGGTGCTGGGCGTGGCCGAGATAGTGACGGTGGCGCTGTTCTCGAGCCAGATGGCCCAGTGGCTGGCCGACCTGTTCGCCTGAGCCCTACCCGCCAGACGCTTCGCGGAAGGTCCTGCGCATCTCGTTGGCCGGCATCGGCCGGCCCAGCCAGAAACCCTGGCCCTGGTCGCAGCCGCGTTCGCGCAGCACCGCGTACTGGCCTTCGGACTCGATGCCCTCGGCCACCACGGTGATGCCCAGCGAGTGGGCCATGGCGATGATGGCCGAGGTCAGGGCCAGGTCGTCCGGGTCGCGCAGCACGTCGGCGACGAAGCTGCGGTCGATCTTCACCCCGTCGACGGGCACCCGTCGCAAGTGGCTGAGCCCGGAGAAGCCGGTGCCGAAGTCATCCAGCCAGACCTTGACACCGGTGGCACGCAGCCTCGAGAGCAGGGCGCTGGCCTGGGCCTCGTCGCCGAGCACGGCCGTCTCGGTCAGCTCCAGGTGCAGCTGCTGCGGCAGCACGCCGGTGGACTCCAGCGCGCTGGCCACCACGTCCGGCAGGTCGCCGGTGCGCAGCTGCCGCGGCGAGATGTTCACCGACACGAAGGGCGTTTCCATGCCGGCCTGCTGCCAGGTGGCGGCGTCCTTGCAGGCCTGCACCAGGACGTGCCGCCCCAGGGCTTCGATGAGCCCGCTCTGCTCGGCCACTTCGATGAACACCGACGGCGGCACCACGCCCAGGCGCGGGTGTTCCCAGCGGCACAGCGCTTCGGCACCCATCGGGCGGCCATCGGCCAGGCGGTAGATCGGCTGGTAGTGCAGGCTCAGTTCGCCGCGCTCCCAGGCGCCGCGCAGTTCCTCTTCCAACTGCACCCGGCGCTCCACCGCCTGGTCCATGGCCTTGGAATAGAAGCGGTAACAGCCCTTGCCGGCGACCTTGGCCTGGTACATCGCGATGTCGGCGTTCTTGAGCAGCTGCACGGCGCTGGACGCATCGAACGGGAACAGGGTGATGCCCACCGATGCCCCCAGGAAAACCTGGCGGCCCTGCAACACCAGCGGCCGCTGCACTTCCTCGATGAGTTCCTCGGCCAGGCGCCCGGAGCTGGCGCGGATGTCCTCGGCCAGGAACAGCACGATGAATTCGTCGCCGCCGAAACGGGCGATCTCGGCGCCCTGCCCGCCCAGGCGCTCAACCGTCATGCGGATGCGCACCGACAGCTGGCCGAGCACTTCGTCGCCGGCTTCATGGCCCAGGGTGTCGTTGACACGCTTGAAGTCATCGAGATCGACGAACAGCAAGGCCAGTTCGCCGCTGCTGGCCTGCAGGGTCATCAGTCGGTCGTCGAGGGCCTCACGGAAGGCCAGCCGGTTGGAAAGGCCGGTCAGGGAGTCGGTATAGGCCATGCGGCGGATGTCGCGGTCGTGCCTCGCCACGGCTTCGGCCATGCGCGCGAACCCGCGCACGAGGTCGCCCAGCTCGTCCTGGCGCTCCGAGCGCAGCTCGATGTCGCCGTAGCGACCCTTCTCCATGCGCCCGGCCGCGTCGGCCAGCTGGCTGATCGGCTGCACGACGCGCCTCTGCAGCAGCCACATCGCCAGCAGGGCGATGCCGAACTGCGCGGCCAGCAGGGCCAGGATCCATGCCAGGTTTTCCCGATTGGCCTGCTCCAGGCTCCTTTCCAGCGGACCCAGCACCTCGACCTCGCGGCGAAGGGCGTTGTCGCGCGAAAGCCCGACACGCACGCCGCCGATGCGTTCGCCGCCGATGCGGATCGGACTGGCGACATCAAGCAGCTTGTCGTTCCACTGGCCGTGCGGGCCCTCGGCCTGCAGGGCCTCGAAGGCCATCGGGTCGGACATCGGCTGGCCGAAGGCGGGGATGTCGCCGGAGCCGTCGTGCAACACCTGGCCTTCGGCGTCGTGGATGATCACGTAGACCACGTCGGGCTGGCGCAGCGTGGCGCGCGCCAGCTCGCCCAGCCTGGCCAGGTCCAGGTAATACATCGGGTTGGTGGCAGCATCGGCCAGCTGGCTCGACAGGGTATGGCCGCGCATCAGCAGGCCCTCGCGGGCCAGTTCGCGCACGGCACCGGCGCTGAGCGCGCGGGCGTCGTCATTGCTGCGCTGGGTCTGCAGCCACAGGGCGCCGAACAGGCCGGCCACCACCAGCATCACCGCTGCCAGCAGCCAGGTCAGCTCACCGCGAAGCCCAAGCCGGAAGGGCAGCCTCATTCCAGGGCCTCGCGCACGGCGCGGGCACCGCGCCGGAGTTCGTCGAGCGACCGCCGCGTTTCCGCATCGGCCTCGTAGAAACCGGTGGTGCGGAAGAACTGGCGCAGGGCGTCACGCGCCTGCGGGTCTTCGCTGGCGCCCAGCAGGACTTCCTTCAGGCGCGCGGCGACCCGGGGGTCCATGTCCTCGCTGACCAGCTCCATCGCCCGCGGCACGGGGCCGGTGGTGTGGATGATGACCAGGTCACGACGAAAGGCTTCGGACACCCGCTGCAGCGACGACCAGTCCTGGTCGCTGAATCCCCCGGCATCGACCAGGCGCTTGTGCACCCAGGCGCCAAGGTTGGCGTCGGTATTGGCGAACACGTAGCCGACCGAATCGGCGTCGCCCTGGTCCAGCGGCGAGACCATCAGGGCCATGGGCAGGTCCTGGTCGAGCAGGGCCATGGCGGGCACGAGGTAGGCACTGGTGGACGACGGCGACTGGAAGGCGATGGTGTGGCCGCGCAGCTGCGAGAGGTCGGTGATGCCGCTGTCGCGGTGGGTGAAGATGACGCTGCGGTATTCGCGCGAGCCACTGCGCTCGGTAAGCAGCAGCGGCCGGGCACCGGCACGGTCGGCCAGCAGCAGTCCGGTTCCGGGGGTTTCGGTGACCCAGTCGACCTTGCCACGACGCAGGTAGCTCATCATCTGCTGGGGGTCGCGCGCCATCAGCACGCGGCCCTCGGTGATGCCGACGTCCTTCATGCGCGGCACGACATAGTCGATCAGCGGCTTGAGCTGCTCGTAGTGCCGGCGCGGGTCGTCGCTTATCCGGCCCAGCACCAGCACCCCGTCATTGGCGGTGGCCAGGCTGGACACGGCCAGCAACAGCAGGAAGGCCAGGCGCACCACACCAGCGGGAACGGCACTGTTGGGAAGGGGCGTCACTGGGTTCTCTTCAGACTCTGATCCGGGCCCGGCTACTGTATTCGCCCGGCCCCGGCGACGCTAGGCTTGCCTGCCCCGGGCCAGCCGGGCCATGCGCTGGGCTTCGGACAGGATGCCGCGCAGGATCTTCACCTCCCGGGTGTCCAGGCCGGCCCGCAGGTACAGGCGGCGGAGCCGGCCCATCACCATTTCGGGCGGGCGGCCCTTGTGGAAGTCGATGTCGTCCAGGGCCTCCTCGAGGTGGCCGAACAGCCGCTCGAGCTCGTCCGCCGTGGCCACGGGCTCGGTGTCGGGCGGCGGCATCGGCCGCCCCACCGGCAGCCCGCCCCCGGCGGCCTCCAGGGTCGCCAGGCGCAGCTCGTAGGACAGCACCTGCACGGCCGCGGCCAGGTTCAGCGAGGCGAAGTCCGGGTCGGTCGGGATGCAGACCGAGGCGTGGCAGCGCTGAAGCTCTTCGTTCTCCAGGCCCGTGCGCTCGCGGCCGAACAGCAGGGCCACGGGGCCCCCGGCGGCGGCCTGGACCAACTGCCGGGCCGCTTCGCGCGGGCTCAGCTCGGGCAGCGGGATGGTGCGGCGGCGGGCGCTGGTGCCGACCACGAAACGGCAGCCGGCCAGGGCCTCGACCAGGTCGTCGTGGACCGGGGCGGTGGCCAGCAGGTCGTCGGCGCCGGCGGCCAGCATGTTGGCTTCGGGGTCGGGGAAACGCTCGGGCGCGACCAGGTGCAGGGCCGAGAGGCCCATGGTCTTGATGGCCCGGGCGGCGGAGCCGATGTTGCCCGGATGCTGCGTGCCGACGAGCACGATGCGGATATTTTCGTTGGCCAACCTGTTATCCTTGCGCGGCGCCGGCATGGACCGGCTCCTTGTTCTTCACACAATCCAGCGGTTCTTCGGACGGGAATATGCAGAAACCTGTCGTCAACGTCATGGTCAAGGCCGCCCGATCGGCCGGTAACCTGATCTTGCGCCACATGGGCAAGCTCGACGCCCTCAATGTCTTCGAGAAATCGAAGCAGGACTACGCCAGCGAGGTCGACTCCGAGGCCGAGGCGGTGATCATACGCGAGCTGCGCCGGGCCTTCCCCGACACCGCCATCCTGGGCGAGGAGTCGGGCGCGATGGGCAAGGGCCGCTCGACGTTCGTCATCGATCCGCTGGACGGTACCTCGAACTACCTGCGTGGCTGGCCGCATTTCTGCGTGTCGATCGCGCAGGTGGAAAACGGCGAGCCGATACATGGCGTGATCTTCGACCCGATGCGCAACGAGCTCTTCACGGCCTCGAAGGGCGGCGGTGCGCTGCTCAACGACAAGAAGATCCGCGTGGCCGAACGCAAGGACCTCAAGGGCGCGATGCTGGTCACCGGCTTCCCGCCGCGTGAGCGCGCGCGACTGGCACCGCACCTGGACTCGATCCGCACGATGCTCTCGGAAGCCGAGGACATCCGCCGCACGGGTTCGGCGGCGCTGGACCTGGCCTACGTGGCCTGCGGCCGCGCCGATGCCTACTTCGAGGCGGGCGTGAAGCCCTGGGACATCGCGGCCGGCATCCTGCTGGTGCGCGAAGCCGGCGGCCGCGTCTGCGACTTCCACGGCCGCGGCGACCGCCTGCTCGACTCGGGCCAGATCATCGCCGGCAACCTCAAGATCTCCGAGGTCCTGCAGAAGACCGTCTACTCCACCAACTACGCGGCCGCTTTCGCCGTCTGACCCCCGCGCTCCCGCAGGAGCGCCTTCAGGCAGGAGTCTTCTGCCCTGCCATTGTGGGAGGGACTTCAGTCCCGAACTTGTGGCCTTGGCCTCCGGCCAAGCAAAGCGTCGCCCCCGCTCCTTTCGCGGGTGGACGCGCCGCGCCTTCGCCCCGACCGACACGCCGCAAGTACGTCCATGTAGGCTCATCGTCGACATCCATGTCTCCGATGGTCGGCCGGAGCGAAGACGCGACACCTCCTCGAAGCTTATTCGTCGCCGATGGGAAAGCAGTCTTTCGGCAAATCGAAGCGTCAGCGCATTCGTTGCAGACAAGCGAGCGCGCGTTGCGCTCTTGATCTTCTGGCGACCCCGATGCTCATTCCAGGAGGTAGCGTGCGTTCGCCCCGGCCGACTCTCGGAGACATGGATGTCGACGAGAAGCCCCCATGGATGGGTTCACGGCGTGTCGGCCGGGGCGAATGCACGCTGCCTCCACCCGCGAAACCATCGGGGCGTTGCTTGGCCAAAGGCCAAGGGCAAAAAATTCGCGCCTGAAGGCGCTCCTACAGGGGCGCCGGGATTAGTGGCCGCCGTCGACGGCCTTGAGTTCGGCGATCAGCTCGGCCACCGCGGCGGCGCCGTCGCCGTAGAGCATGCGGGTGTTGTCGGCGTAGAAGAGTGCGTTCTCGATGCCGGCGAAACCCGTGCCCTTGCCGCGCTTGATCACGATCGTGTTCTTCGACAGCGACACGTCCAGGATCGGCATCCCGTAGATCGGCGACGCCGGGTCCGTCTTCGCCACCGGGTTCACCACGTCGTTCGCGCCGATCACCAGGGAAACGTCCGTCGTCGGGAACTCCGGGTTGATGTCGTCCATGTCCGTGATCAGGTCGTAGGGCACGCCCGCCTCGGCCAGCAGTACGTTCATGTGCCCCGGCATGCGCCCGGCCACCGGATGGATCGCGAACTTCACCTTCACCCCGCGCTTGAGCAGCGCCTGGGTGAGTTCCCACACCTTGTGCTGCGCCTGCGCCACCGCCATGCCGTAACCCGGCACGATCACCACCCGCTCGGCGTAGGCCATCATCGCCGCCACGTCGCCCGCCTCGATCGGCTTCTGCGCGCCCGCGATCTCCTTCGCCTCGCCCGTCGCCCCGAAGCTGCCGAACAGCACGCTGGCGATAGAACGGTTCATTGCCTTGGCCATCAGCTGCGTCAGCATCGTGCCCGCGGCGCCCACCACCATGCCGGCGATGATCAGCGCCTCGTTCTGCAGCACGTAGCCCTCGAATGCCACCGCCAGGCCAGTCAGCGCGTTGTAGAGCGATATGACCACCGGCATGTCCGCGCCGCCGATCGGCAGCGTCATCAGGATGCCCACCGCCAGCGCCGCCACGAAGAAGCCGATGATCACCGGCTGTTGCAGCCCAAGCACCGTGAACACGCCCAGCCCCACCGCCACCAGGAATACCAGCGCGTTGAACACCTGCTGGCCCGGGAAGGTGAAACGCCGGTCCAGCCGGCCGTCAAGCTTGGCCCAGGCGATCACCGAGCCCGTGAGCGACACCGAACCGATGAGCGCACCGACCACCGCCAGCACCAGCACCGTCTGCGAGGGCGCCACGCCCAGGTCCGAATAACGCAGCAGTTCGACCGCGCCGATCGCCGCTGCCGAGCCGCCGCCCAGTCCGTTGTACAGGGCCACCATCTGCGGCATGTCGGTCATCGCCACGCGCTTGCCCGACCACCAGGCCACCACGGTACCCAGCACCACCGCGGCCAGGATCAGCGGGATGTTGTGCATGCCGGGCGTCGCGAACGTCGCCACGGTGGCCAGCACCATGCCTGCGCCGGCCCAGCGGATGCCGCTGCGTGCCGTCACCGGCGAAGCCATGCGCTTGATGCCCAGGATGAAAAGCAGCGCGGCGACGAAATAGCTGGCCTTCACCAGCAGCGGCAGCCAGCTCATGCGCCGCCTCCCTTCTTGCTGGACTTGAACATCTCCAGCATGCGTTCGGTCACCACGTAGCCACCGGCCGCGTTGCCCGCGCCCATCAGCACCGCCAGGAAGCCGATGACCTTCTCGGCCGTCGTATCGGCGTGGCCCAGCACCACCATCGCGCCCACGAGCACGATGCCGTGCACGAAGTTCGAGCCCGACATCAGCGGGGTGTGCAGGATCACCGGCACGCGGCCGATGATTTCGTAGCCCGTGAAGGCGGCCAGCATGAAGATGTACAGCGCAACGAAACCGTCCATGTCCCCTCCCCGTGCGATGGCGCTCGCCCGGGCATCATAACCGCTGCTTGAATGCGGGCCAGCGCCAGGCGCCGCGAGGTCAACCCGGCGGCCGGCGATGCGTTATAAGGCCACATGACCGGCCAGACCGCCCGCCCGTGATGCCCTTCGACGCCGCCCCCGCCGCCGAACCCGCCAGCCTCGAGGCCTTCCTGGCGTCGGTCGAGCGCCGCGGCTTCCGCATGGCGGAGCTGGCGCTGGGCCACCGTGAAGACGCCCTGGACGCGGTGCAGGAGGCCATGATCAGGTTGGTGGGCTATCGCGACCGGCCGCCAGCCGAATGGACGCCGCTGTTCTGGGCGATCCTGCGCCGCCAGGTCACCGACCGGCACCGCCGCAACACCGTGCGCCGCAGGGTGATGGCCGTGCTCGGCCAGGACGGGGAAAGTCGCGATGACCCCCTGGAAATGCTGCCCGACCCGAACGAGGATCCGGCCCGGCGCCACGCCGATGGCGCCGCCTGGGCCGCGTTGGGAAAGGCCGTGCGGCGACTCCCGAGGCGCCAGCGCGAAGCCTACTTGCTGCGTGAGCTGCAGGGCCTGGACGTCGCACAAACCGCGGCGGCCATGGGCTGTTCCGAAGGCTCGGTGAAAACCCACCTGTCGCGGGCGATGTCCGCCCTGCGCATCCACCTGGAGCAATGGCGATGAGCCGCCCCGATCCCACCCACGAGCGGGCCCGCGACCTGTTCGACCGCGCCAGCGACCGCCTGGACCATGGCATGGCCTTTCGGCTGCGCCGGGCCCGCGAAGCCGCGCTCCGGCCGGCCCCCGCCGCGGGCGGCCGACGGCTGTGGCCCGCCGGCGCCGCTGCGGCCAGCATCCTGGCCGTAGGCCTTGCCTGGTGGATTCCGTCGCGCACCGTCCCGGACGCCCCCGGCACGATGCCCCTGGCCTCCGAAGAAATCGAATCCCTCGTGATGGCCGAGGACGCCGAACTTTATGCCTGGCTTGCCGAGGCGCCGGTGGCCTCGCCGGGAGAACCACGATGAAATCCCGCTTCCAGCGGCTGCCCCGCCTTTTCATCCTGGGTGCCTTGTTGCTGGCACTGTCACTGCCGGCCCTGGCCCACGAGCGCGGTGACCGCGACCGGCACCACGGGCATGAGCCCGGCACCCACTGGCCGGTCGCCGTGCCCGCCGGGGTGAAGGTTCCGACCTGGGAGGAGCTGAGCCCGGAACAGCGCAAGTACCTTGGGCGCCACGAAGCCGACTGGGACACCCTGCCCGCCTCGCGGCGGGTGCACGCGCTCGAGCGGGCGGAGCGGCGGGCCCGCTGGGAGGCCATGCCGCCCGAACAGCGTGAACGCATCCGCAAGGGCATGCGCAATTACCGGGACATGTCGCCGGAGCAGCGGGAAAAGATGCGCGAATCGATGCGGGTGATGCGCAGCCTGCCGGCGGAGCAGCGTGACGCGCTGGCAAGGCAGTGGCGCGCGCTGGATCCGGAACAACGCCGGGCCTGGCTGGAAACTGGCGGCCCCGGCATCTCGCCGCCGCCGGGCAGCAACGACGACTGATCAGCCGTCGCGGCGTGCGCCGTCGTGGGCCAGGCAGGTCCTGGCCAACAGTTCGTCGTCCCAGTCCATCACGAGGGCACCGTCCTTGAGCGACAGCGCCAGGAAGTTGTAGACGTTGCGCGCGTACATTTCGCTGGCGTGCATCGCACCCTGGCTGGCCAGGTTGAGCGGGCCGGCGAAGGTGACGCCGCCCTGCTCGAAGGTCTCGCCGGGACGGGTGAGTTCACAGTTGCCGCCGGTTTCGGCCGCCAGGTCGACGACCACGCTGCCGGGTTTCATGCCCGCCACCATGGCGGCGCTGATGATCTTCGGCGCCGGCCGGCCGGGTACCGCGGCGGTGGTCACCACCACGTCCACGGTCTTGAGGTGTTCGCCCAGGCGTCGCTGCTGTTCGGCACGCTCCTCGGCGGTGAGCTCGCGCGCGTAGCCGCCCTCGCCTGCGGCGCTGACGCCCAGGTCCAGGAACTTGCCGCCAAGCGATTCGATCTGTTCGCGGGTCTCCGGGCGCACGTCGAAACCTTCCACCTGCGCGCCCAGTCGGCGGGCGGTGGCGATGGCCTGCAGGCCGGCGACGCCGGCGCCGACCACCAGCACCTTCGACGGCCGGATGGTGCCGGCCGCGGTGGTGAGCATCGGGAAATAACGCGGCGCCAGCTGCGCGGCCAGCAGCACGGCCTTGTAGCCGGCCATGCCGGCCTGCGAAGACAGCACGTCCATGGCCTGGGCACGGGTGGTGCGCGGCAGTTTTTCCAGGGGGAAAGCCGTCAGCCTGCCGTCAACGAAGGCCTGCACCCGGGCCGGGTCGGCATGCGGCGCCAGCAGGCCGATGACCACTGCGCCGGGCTTGAGCCGGGCCAGGCGCTGGTTGGCCGGGGGCTGCACGCAGACCAGCACGTCGGCCTGGGCCAGGGCCGCGTCGGCATCGTCGGAAAATTCCGCGCCCGCATAGGCGGCATCGGGGAAAAAGGCCGGTTCACCGGCGCCGCGTTCAATCAGCACCCGTACACCGAGGCCGCTGAGCTTGCGCGTGGTTTCCGGCGTCAGTGCGACGCGCCGTTCGCCCGGCGCGGTTTCACGGATGAAGACGATACAGGCCGCCATGCGCGCCACTCCCCGGTTTGTCCGGCCCTGATGCTACCGGAAACCACGGCGCGCGCGGCGGGGATCAGGCCAGGTCTTCGCGCAGCTTGCCCATCACGCGGTGCAGGACCTGGTCGAAGACCTGTTCCTGTTCGCGCACCAGCAGGTTGCCCGCCTGCTTCATCGCCGCCAGTTCCTCGATAGAGGCGACCAGCACGCGCACGCCGCGGCGGTTGACGAACATCAGGCGCGAGGAGATCGGGCTGATCCAGGACAGCTTGACCGGATGGTGCTTGCCGTCGTCGCCGGCGATGTGGATCCAGGTGCCGATCTTGATCTGGCGCATCTGCTCGACATCGCTGTCGCTGACTTCGATGTCCGCCTTGCCGCCCACGACCTCGAGCTTGGGCTTGAGGTCGGTAAGCGCGGCCACCACGGCCGACCGGCGGTCGGGCATCTGCACCACGTTGTCGTCGGCATGCCCCTCGGCCAGGACCTCGGCCTGGGCGGGGGCCTGGCCGCGGGCCCGGCGCTGGAGGCTTTCGCACAGGCCGTTCATCACGTCCTGGGCCGCCTCGCCAATGATGCCGGAGCTGGCGAGCACGGTTTCGATCGGTTCACGCATGGCCAGGACGGCCGGCTCGATGGCCTCGGCCGGATCGCCCGGCTTGGGCAGCAGGGCCAGCAGCCGGTCGGCCACGGTCAGCGCCGTCTGCCAGGACCCGCTGTCGGGGCCCTCGCGCAGCGCGATCATGGAAAGGTGGTGGGTCCAGTTGCGCTCGAGGAAGTCGCGCATCGCCGGCGTCGGCTCAAGGCCACGGGTGCGGTGCTCAAGCTCGACCTTGGCCAGGTCGCGGGCCTGCTCCAGGCGCTCCTGGCCACGCTGGGCCTCGGCGGCGCGGCGTTCGGCCAGTTCGACCCGGCGACGATGCTGTTCAAGGAACTGGCGCAGCTCCTGCTCCAGGGTTTCGAATATCGCCAGGTCTTCGTTGAACTCGGCGATCAGCCGGTCGACGGTGTTTTCCGCCTTCTGCAGCAGCTCGCGCTCCTGCGGGCCTTCGCCCCGGTTGCCTTCGACGGCTTCGGCCAGGGAGTTGAGCAGGCGACGCGCCGGGTGGGTCTTGTAGAGGAACAGGCGACGATCCAGGACGGCAGCCTTCACGAAGGGCACGACCAGGCGGGAAATCATGGTGCGCGCGGTCTGCTCGAAATCGCGCTCGTCGAACATCACGTCGAACAGCATGCCGACCAGGTCGACGGCGTCCTCGTCGGCCTGGCTGATGCTGACGTCTTCCGGCGGCAGGCCGATGCGGCTGGCGCCACGCAGCACTTCGTTCTTGAGCAAGGCCGCAAGGGAGACCTCGGGGCGGTCGAGCGCATCGTGCACGGCCTGCGGCACGCTCGCCTGCATGAGCGAGAGCAGCGACATCATTTCGTTGGCCTTCAGCGGGCGCTGGCCGCCGCCACCAGTCTGGCGGCCGCCCTGCTGGGTGCCGTCCTGATGCGCCGGACGCCAGGCGTGCAGCAGCTGCTGGAGCGCGTCGAAAACCGCGCGGTCTTCGGCGCCGGCACTTTCCTGGGCCGGACCGGCAGCCCCGGAGGGCATGTAGTCCGATGCCGCCGGGGCAAAACCGTCGGCCGTGGCCGGCGGCACGAAGTCAGCGGCGGGCTTGGGCCGCTGGGCCGGCTTGGGCGCGACCTTGTCGGAGCGGAAACCGGCCGCTTCCAGGCGTGCGTTGATGTCGGTCAGCAGGTCGCGCAGGTCGTGGATGAGCTCGCGCTCGTAGTACTTGAACAGCACCATGCGCACGTCGTCGGGCAGATCGATGCCCTCGTGCGCGGCACCGATGGCGCCGGCGAGCGCGTAGGCGCTGAGCGGGTTGCCGTCGGCTTCGAGATTGGCGACGCCGGCCATGCGCGCCAGCCGCCCGGACAGTTCGTCGAGCTGGTTGCCGTGGATGCGGGTGATGGCTTCGGCCGTGAGGTTGGTGGCCAGCTGCTGTTCGAGTTCGGCCTCGGGCAGCAGGCTCAGTTCCGGCAGATCGGACTCGCCCTCGCCCGGACGGCGCGGCGAGGTACGGACCTCGAACTTCGAGAAGCCCTTGTCGAGGTAGTCGCGGAACCCGCGCTCGAGCGGCGCGCGCGACGCGCGCAGGGCGCGCATGGCGTACAGGTAGGGCGAGCCGTCGGGCACCCCGTCCTTCTTGGCCAGGTCGAACAGCCAATCGTCGGCACGGGCAAACACCCGGGCCAGCACGGCCTGCAGGTGCTCGGTGCTGCGGCGACGCATGGCCGTTACCACGTCCCGGGCGGAAGCAGGCGGGGTGGTCGGGACGTTGCCGGGATTGGGATATTCGTTCATGGGCCTCTGCACGCCGGGGGGGGAGACTACGCGCTGTGGAGGAAGTCTGGTCAATCGTGCCACAGATAACTGTGAACTCCTTCCCAAAAACGGCTGCCGGGAGCGGCGGCAGACGAATGGTAATCTCGCCCGGATGAACGATCTCAGATTCCTGCGCGAGCGCCGTTCGGTGCCCTCCCGCCTGCTCGGCGAGCCCGGTCCAGACCCGGCCCAGCTGCGGGCCATGCTGGCCGAGGCCGTGCGCGTGCCCGACCACGGAAAGCTGGCGCCCTGGCGCTTCCTGGCCATTCGCGGCGACGCCCGCCACGCCCTGGGCGAGCGCCTGGCCACCCGGGCCCTGGAAAAGGATCCCGCGGCCTCGCCGGCCGCGGTGGACAAGGACCGCAAGCGCTTCTCCCACGCCCCGCTGGTGCTGGTGGTGGTCGCCTGCCCGTCGCCCGGGCACAAGGTGCCGGTGCAGGAGCAGCTGCTGTCCGGCGGCGCGGTCTGCTTCGCCCTGCTCCAGGCGGCCCAGGCCCTGGGTTTCGGGGCCCAGTGGCTGACCGGCTGGGCCGCCTACGACCCGGCCATCCAGCGCCAGCTCGGCCTGGACGACGGCGAGCAGGTATTGGGGTTCGTCCACATCGGCACCCCCGCCGAAAAGGCCCCCGAACGCCAGCGCCCGGATCCCGACGCCCTGCTGTCCGAATGGGCGCCATGAGCCAGCCCGTCTTCCTGGTCGACGCCAGCCTGTACGTGTTCAGGGCCTGGCATTCGATGCCCGACGAGTTCCACGACGCCGAGGGCTGGCCGGTCAACGCGGTGCAGGGCTTCGCCCGGTTCGTGCTGGACCTGCTGGAACGGCAGAAGCCCGAACGCATCGCCGTGGCGTTCGACGAGTCCCTGGAATCGAACTTCCGCAATGCGCTCTACCCGGCCTACAAGGCCAACCGCGATCCGGCGCCCGAAGAACTCAAGCGACAGTTCGGCCACTGCCAGGCGCTGTGCCGGGCCCTTGGCCTGGCGGTGCTGGCGGACGGTCGCTACGAGGCGGACGACCTGATCGGCGCCAGCCTGGCGCGGGTGCGCGCTGCCGGCCATGCCGGCCTGATCATCTCCGCGGACAAGGACCTGTCCCAGCTGCTGGCCGGCGACGACCAGCAGTGGGACTTCGCCCGCGACCAGCGCTGGGGCGCCGATGGCGTGAAGGCACGCTACGGCGTGCATGCCCACCAGGTGGCCGACTACCTTGGCCTCACCGGGGATGCCATCGACAACATCCCGGGCGTACCGGGCATCGGCCCGAAGACGGCCGCCATCCTGCTGGCGCACTTCGGCAGCCTGGACGCCCTCTACGAACGCATCGACGAAGTGCCCTTCCTGCGCATGCGCGGCAGCGCCCAGCATGCGGTGCGCCTGCGCGAACACCGCGAGGTCGCCCTGCTTTCACGCCGCCTGGCAACCATCGCCGTCGACGCGCCGCTGCCGGACGACCTGGGCCTGTGCGAACGCCGGGATCCGGACGCGGCGGCATTGGAAGCGATCTGCGAGCAGCTGCGTTTCGGCCCGCTCACCCGCCGGCGGCTGCTGGCGACCTGACGCCGGCGGACGCGCCGCGATACGATCCGCGGCATGAGCGAACAACCGGTGGTGATGTGCGAAGGGAAGTACCTGCGGCTGGTGAAGAGCGGGCACTGGGAATATGCCGAGCGCACGAATGCAGGCAGCGCGGTGATCGTGATCGCGGTGACGCCGGAGCGGAAGCTGCTGTTCGTCGAACAGTTCCGCATCCCGCTTGGCGCGCCCACGATCGAGATGCCCGCGGGCCTGGTCGGCGACCTGGACGAAGCCGACACCATGGAAGAAGCCGCCAAACGCGAGCTGCTGGAAGAAACTGGCTGGCGCGCCGACGAGGTGAAGGTGCTGATGGTCGGCCCGACCAGTTCCGGCATGAGCAACGAACTGATCGCCTTCGTCCGCGCCCGCGGCCTGACCCGGGTCAATGCCGGAGGCGGCGACGCCACCGAAGACATCACCGTGCACGAAGTCCCGGTCGACGAAGCCCCGCGCTGGCTGGCCGGCAAGATGGCCGCCGGCTATTCCATGGATCCCAAGCTCTGGGCCGGCCTGTGGCTGCTCGACCACGAGCCGGACGGCTCGGCCGCCTGACGGCCGGGCATCATCTGAATTCGTCGGTGGCGCGCACCAGGATGTCGACCAGTTCGGGTTCGAAGGCCGAATGGCCCGAGGTCGGGGCGACTTCGAGTTTGGCGCCTGGCCAGGCCTGCTTCAGGTCCCAGGCGTTCTGCACGGGGCAGACCACGTCGTAGCGGCCGTGTGCGATCACGCCCGGGATGTCCTTCAGCCGGTGGGCATCGCGAAGCAGCTGGTCGTCCACCTCGAAGAAGCCGCCGTTGACGAAATAATGGCACTCGATGCGCGCGAAGCTCAGGGCGAAGTGTGCGTCCTCGTGGCTGTGCACGAAGGCCTCGTCCGCCTGCAGGAAACTCGTACTCGCCTCCCAGACCGACCAGCTGCGCGCCGCCGCCAGCCGCGTCGCCTCGTCGTCCGAGGTCAGCCGGCGGTGGTAGGCGCTCATCAGGTCGTGGCGTTCGACCTCCGGGATCGACGCCAGGTAACGCTGCCAGGCCTCCGGGAACAGGCGCGAGGCGCCCTGCTGGTAGAACCATTCCAGCTCCCAGCGCCGCAGCATGAAGATGCCGCGCAGCACCAGCTCGCTCACCTGGCCCGGATGCGCCTGGGCGTAAGCCAGCGCCAGGGTCGAACCCCAGCTGCCGCCGAAGACCTGCCAGCGCTCCACGTCCAGGTGCCGCCGCAGCTTCTCGATATCGGCCACCAGGTCCCAGGTGGTGTTGTCCACCAGGTCGGCGTGCGGCGTCGAGCGGCCCGCGCCACGCTGGTCGAACAGGATGATCCGGTAGGCCCCGGGGTCGTGGAACCGGCGCATCTTGGCCCCGCAGCCCGCGCCCGGCCCGCCGTGAAGCAGCACCACGGGCTTGCCGTCGGGGTTGCCGCACTGCTCGTAGAAGAGCCGGTGACGGCCGTCCACCTGCAGGAAGCCGCTGTCGTAGGGTTCGAGGTCGGGGTACAGGCCACGCATGCCGTTCTCGCCGCTGGGAGGGGAGCCGGGATTCTAGCCCGCGCCCGTCGCGGCACCCCAGCGCTTGAACTGCAACACGAGGGGCGTATGCTCAAGTCCTGATGGGCATACCGCCGACCCGCTTGAGTCTGGTGGGTTCCGGGAGCAGCCCCCACCCGGCCGGGGCCCCGTCTTTTCTCGAAACCGCCCTGCCCCGCGTGCTTTCCCTTGATGCACACGGCCGGATCCTCGACTGGATGCATTGGCAGGACGCTGTCTGCCTTTACGTGCGCGGCGCCGTTGCGTGGACCCTGGGCGACCCCTGCCTGGTCGTGCGGGGCGGCACCAACCGGGCCAGCGGCCTGCAGAGTTTCGTCGAGCTGCACCCGATCGTGGCCGGCCGCAGCCACGCCCAGGCCAAGGCCCTGGACCCCTCGCCCTCGCTCAGCAACACCGCCCTGTTCGCCCGCGACCGCAACCTGTGCATGTACTGCGGCAAGGAATACGGCCGCCATTCGCTGACCCGCGACCACGTCGTGCCGGTGTCCCGCGGCGGCCGCGACGTCTGGGAGAACGTGGTCTGTGCCTGCTTCCACTGCAATTCGCGCAAGGGCGGGCGCACGCCGCAGCAGGCCGGCATGCCGCTGCTGGCGGTGCCCTACCGGCCCAGTTGGGTTGAGCACCTGATCCTCTCGAACCGCCACATCCTTGCCGACCAGATGGCCTTCCTGAAGAGCCATCTGCCGCGCCGGCCCGCCCGACCGGCCTGAGCCGATTTGACGCGGTCCCCGCCAGCACCGACACTTCCGGCCTTCGCGCCGTTCCTTGCCGGCGTGACCAGGGGGAACATCAGCACATGACGACTCGAAGCATCTGTTTCGCGGGTCTTTCCCGCGACGAACAGACATCCGTGGAAGCCGCGTTCAAGCAGGCCAACGCCGCCCATCGCTGGACACTGGCCAACGAAAACGAGGCCGAGGCCGTGGTGGTCGACATGGATTCCATGTACGGCCAGATGAGCCTGATGAAGGCAATGAGCGGCGGCAAGGTCGTGGTCGCCCTGACCGCCGGCGGCCGCGTGGACACCGACTTCAAGCTGTCCCGGCCGGTCACCGCCGAGGGCATCGCCACCCTGCTGGCCGAGCTCGAATCGCAGCCCGCGCCGGTCGCGGAAGCGCCGGCGCCGGCCCCGGTGCCGGAACCTGCCGCCAGCGCGCCGGAACCCGAACCCGCGCCGATGCCTGCCCCCGAACCCGAACCCGCACCGGAGCCCGAACCAGCCCCGCCGGCGGACCCGCACCTGGCCGACTACCTGCGTCCGGGCGCGCTCAAGGGCCCGGTGCGCCTGCAGCTGGCCGATGCACCCGCCATCGTGCTCGACCCGGCCAAGGGTGTTTACCTGGGAGGCGCCGTGCTCAAGCCGCTGCTGCCCTACGCCACCGCCGTCGTGCGCGAGTCCGACTTCGAGCCCGTGGACCCGGCCCGGTTGCCGGCACTGGCCACCGAGATCGGTGGCAGCCATCCCTTCAGTCGCCTGGCCTGGATCCTGGGCCTGGGTGGCCATGGCGGGAGCCTGGCGCCGGGTTACAACCCGAACGATCGCTACAAGCTGCTCAAGTGGCCGCAGACCGAACGCGAGTTCCCGCGCCACTTCCGCATCGCCACCGTGATGATGAAGGGCCCGGCGCTGCTGACCGAGATCGCCGAGCTCAGTGGTGCCAGCCTGGCCGAGGTCACCGATTACGTGAACGCCAGCCTTGCCGTTGGCGTCGCCGAACCCGACATCATGGCGCCCAGCGAGCCCGAGCCGGCCAAGGGTGGCGGCCTGCTGGGGCGCTTCCGCCGCTAACCAAGCCAGCGCCGATCCTGCGGGCCGCCTGAACCGCGGCCCGCATTCGCCTTGCCCCCATCGGCGGGGTACCGGACAATTCAGCCCTGTCCCCACGCCAGATATCCGATGGATCCCCAGCGCTACCCGCGCCTTTCGCGCATTGCCGTTCCCGCCGACCTGCGCCAGTTCCCGGAAGCCGAACTGCCGGCGATCGCCGATGAACTGCGCGCCTACCTGATCGAACAGGTCAGCCAGTCGGGCGGTCATTTCGGCGCCGGCCTGGGCGTGATCGAGCTGACGGTGGCCCTGCATTTCCTTTTCGATACCCCGTCCGACCGCCTGGTCTGGGACGTCGGCCACCAGTGTTACCCGCACAAGATCCTCACCGGACGGCGCGACAGCATCCACACCGTCAAGCAGAAGGACGGCGTCGCGCCCTTCCCCAAGCGCGAGGAAAGTGAATACGACACCTTCGGCGTCGGCCACAGCTCGACGTCCATTTCCGCGGCGCTGGGCATGGCCGTGGCCGCGCGCGCGCGCGGCGAGGACCGCAAGGTCGTGGCCGTCATCGGCGACGGCGCGATGACGGCAGGCATGGCCTACGAGGCCCTGAACCACGCCGGCGGCATGGACCCCGAACCCGACCTGCTGGTCATCCTCAACGACAACCGGATGTCGATTTCCGAAAACGTCGGCGGGCTGACCAAGATGCTCGGCCGCGCCTCCGGCAGCCGCACGCTCAATGCGCTGCGCGAGGGTGGCAAGAAGCTGCTGGGCGACAAGAAGAAGCCCGCCGCGCGTTTCATGCGCCGCTGGGAAGAGCACTGGAAGGGCATGTTCGTGCCGTCCACGCTGTTCGAGGAAATGGGTTTCCACTACACCGGCCCCATCGACGGCCACGACGTGCCGGCCCTGGTGGCCACCCTGCGCACGCTGCGCGGCCTGAAGGGACCGCAGTTGCTGCACGTGATCACCACCAAGGGCAAGGGTTACGAACGCGCCGAAGGCGACCAGATCGAATACCACGCCGTCGGCCCCTTCAACCCGGACGTGGGCGTGGTCAAGAAGCCCGGCCCGGCCAAGCCGACCTACACGCAGGTCTTTTCCGACTGGCTGTGCGACATGGCCGCCGCCGATCCGCTGCTGATGGGCATTACCCCGGCGATGCGCGAAGGCTCGGGGCTGGTGCGTTTCAGCAAGGAATACCCGGAACGCTATTTCGACGTCGCCATCGCCGAACAGCATGCCGTGACGCTGGCCGCGGGCATGGCCTGCGAAGGCGTGAAGCCGGTGGTGGCGATCTATTCGACCTTCCTTCAGCGTGGTTACGACCAGCTGATCCACGATGTCGCGCTGCAAAAGCTCGACGTGCTGTTCGCGATCGATCGCGGCGGCGTGGTCGGTCCGGACGGCGCCACCCATGCCGGCAGCTTCGACCTGAGTTTCCTGCGCTGCGTGCCCGACATGGTGGTGATGGCACCGGCCGACGAAAACGAATGCCGGCAGATGCTCAGCACCGGCTTCCACCACGCGGGCCCTGCCGCCGTGCGCTACCCGCGCGGCACCGGCCCGGGCGTGGCCGTGCAGCCGGACCTGGCAACGCTGCCGATAGGCAAGGCCGAGCTGCGCCAGCGCGGCGCCGGCCTGGCCCTGCTGGCCTTCGGCGCCACGGTACCGGCGGCCGAGGCGGTCGCCGCCGAGTTCGGGCTGACGGTGGTCAACATGCGCTTCGTCAAACCGCTCGATCGCACGCTGCTGCTGGACCTGGCCGACGGCCACGAGGGTTTCGTCACCCTCGAGGACAACGTCGTCGCCGGTGGCGCCGGCAGCGGCGTCGCCGAACTGCTGGCCGCAGAAGGCATCAGCCTGCCCCTGCTGCACCTTGGCCTGCCCGACGACTGGCAGGAACACGCCAGCCGTGAACAGCTGCTGGCCGATGCCGGCCTGGACGTGGAAGGCATCCGCCGCGCCCTGCTGGCCCGCTGGCCCGACCTGGCCAAGTCACGCCGAAGCGCCGTCGGCGGCTGAGGCCCTGGCGGGCCCTGCGCGCCCCACGGGGCTGGACCCGCGTCCTGCGCGTCCCCTGGCCTGCGTTGTTCCGGGCATGGCCCCTGGAGCACACGTCCATGCGCGGGATATTCGCCCTGTTTTTGCTTTTCACGGGAATGACCCTGACGCCCCCGGCATGGCCGGCGACCGGCGACGATGACGCGCCAGGCCAGGTCCTGGCCAACGGCCCCGAAGCCGAACTGCTGGTGCGCGTCGGCGACATCGACAACCTGGGCTTCGGCTGGCCGCCAGGCTTCGACCCGTTCACCGGCCAGAACACGCCGGTGCATCCCTTCCCTTTCCAGCCCGAAGCGGACGACCCGCCAGGAACCGACCGCATCATGGTGGTCAGCGGCAATACCGGGGCCAGCGGCGACGGCTACGTCTACGAATCGCAACGCCCGGACAATCTGCCCCAGCCCCTGGTCTTCGAGTTCGATCTGGGCGATGTCGAAGTAAAGGCAGTTGCACTGCAGCTGTTCGTGGACGACTTCCAGTCTTCGCGTTTCGGGAGCCGCTATCGTGCCTGGCTCGACGGCGAGGAGGCCGGCGACCTGGCCGTGGCCATCAACGCGCTCGACCAGACCGGACCCAACGGCAAACTGCTGACCCTGCAGCTGCTGCCCGAATTCCTGGATCTGGTGCGCGACGGTCGCCTGGAAGTACGCATCGACGATCCGGACAACAACGCCGGCGACGGCTTCACCTTCGATTTTGCCCGGCTGCTGGTCAATCCCAAGGCTTACCGGCATTCGGGCACCGTTCGCGGTCTGGCCGTGGACAGCAGCAACGGCAAACCGCTGGCCGACGCGCTGGTCTCGGCGTCCAATGTGCGGCAGGCGCTGACCGATGCCCAGGGGCGCTTCGTGCTCGAACAGGTACCGGCCGGGCTGGTGGTGACGACCGGCAGCAAGGCTGGTTTCACCGCTGACAGTGAGGTCGCCGACCTGGAGTCGGGTGCCAGCCTGGACCTGGTGCTCGAGCTGGCGCCGATACGCCAGGACAGTGGTTCGCTGGCTGAACGCCTGGGCCGGGAACGCAAGGTGGACCTCTACGGCATCTACTTCGACACCGCCAAGGCAGACCTGCGACCGGAATCCGAGGCCACGCTGCGCCAGGTACTCGGCGTGCTGGAAGCCGACGCCGGCCTGCGCCTGGTGATCGCCGGCCACACCGACGGCGAAGGCGAACCCGCCTACAACCAGGGCCTGTCGGAGCGACGAGCCCGGGCCGTGGTCGGCTGGCTGGCCGGCCAGGGCGTGGATGCCTCGCGACTGTCGGCGGAAGGCCATGGCGAAGCCCGGCCCGTTGCCGACAATGCCACCGAGGCAGGACGCGCGCTCAACCGCCGGGTCGAGGTCCGGCTGGCGGACTGATCAGCCCAGCCACTGCCCGTGCGTCACCCGCTCGCGTCGTTCGAGGTCCCGGGCGGTGGCGACCTGGGCAAAGCCCTGCGACTGGAACAGCGAGCGCACCGCGGCGCCCTGGTCGTGGCCGTGTTCGACGAGCAGCCAGCCACCCGGCAGCAGGTGCGTGGGCGCGCCGGAGACGATCAGCCGGATCGCGTCCAGGCCGTCGGCACCCGAGGCCAGCGCCGAGCGTGGCTCGAAGCGCAGGTCGCCCTGGCCCAGGTGCGGGTCGTTTTCGGCGATGTAGGGCGGGTTGGAAACGATCATGCGATAGACGTCGCCGGCCACCGGCTCGAACCAGTCGCCCTGCAGCAGCCGCAAGGGCAAGCCGGCATCGACGGCGTTGGCGCGCGCCACGCCCAGGGCCGCCTCGCTGACGTCCACCGCGCTGACGTCGACCAGCGGTCGTTCGCTGGCGATCGCCAGCGCGATCGCGCCGGTGCCGGTGCCCAGGTCGAGCACCTGCCCCATTTCCGCGGGTGGCAGGCGCTCGAGCGCCAGCTCCACCAGCAGTTCGGTTTCGGGCCGCGGGATCAGCGTGTCGGGGGTGACCGCCAGCTCCAGCGACCAGAAGCCGCGGTGGCCGGTGATCTGCGCCACCGGTTCGCCGCCTTCGCGCCTTCGCAGCAGGGCGTCGAAGGCGCGCGCCTGGCTGCCATCGAGCACGTCGCCCGAGTGGGCGTAGAACCAGCTGCGCGGGCGTTCGAGCGCGTGGGCCAGCAGCAGCTCGGCCTCGAGACGGGCCTCGTCCCCGGGCAGGCGTGAGGCGGCTTCGCGGATGGCGTTGGCGAGCGTCGTCACTTCAGGCGGCCACCAGCTGCCAGCCCTGGACCAGACACGCCAGGATGAATCCGCCCAGGAAGAACAGGTAGGACAACCGCAGGTACCGGTACTTGTGGTGCGCCAGGTAATAACCCAGGGCATAGGTATCGCGTGCCATGGTTTCGTATACCGACCCGTCGGACTTGAGCGCACCGGCGATCTCCGTCAGGAAACGCTCGCGCGGCAATTCGGCGAAGTGGCCGAAGAACATCAGGTTGAACTGCGGCGGGATGGTGTCGCCCTGCAGTTTCAGCGGCCGGTACTTGGGCAGCACCGCCAGCACCGCCAGCAGCAGCGCCAGCATGGTGAAGGCCGCCAGGGTGATCGAGGCACTGCGCAGCAGCGGGTCGCCCAGGCGGCCCAGCACCAGGGTCAGCACGATCGAGGACATCGTGATGATGATGTTGGCCTTGGTGTCGGCCATGGTCGAGAGCTGCACGTGGTGCTGCTGCATCGTGCGCAACAGGCAGTCGCCGGTGTTGCGTTCGGGGATGGCCGCGTAGAGGCGATCGATCTCGCCGGCGGCACCGGATTGTACAGGGGGCATGGCACGTTCCTCCGGGGGCGACGCCATGATAACGCGCCGGCCCGGGGGCCGGCGGCCAGGCCCTCAGGCGGTTTCCGCAGCGGCGGCGGACTCGGCGGCCACCGGCAGCGGGTTCCGGATCAGGTGGTCGAAGGCAGCCAGGCCGGCGGTGGCGCCGGCACCCAGGGACACCACGATCTGCTTGTAGGGCACGGTGGTGGCGTCGCCGGCGGCGAACACACCGTGTGCCGAGGTGCGGCCATGGGCATCGACGACGATCTCGCCGCGCGGGCTCAGTTCAACCGCATCGGCCAGCCACTCGGTGTTGGGCAGCAGGCCGATCTGCACGAAGATGCCCTCGAGCTCGAGCTGGCGGGCTTCGCCGCTGTTGCGGTCGCGCCAGGCCAGGCCGGTCACCCGGCGGCCGTCGCCCAGCACCTCGGTGCTTTGGCCGTTGAGCACCACGTCCACGTTCGGCAGGCTCCGCAGCTTGCGCTGCAGCACTTCGTCGGCGCGCAGCTTGTCGGCAAACTCGACCACGGTCACGTGGGCGACGATGCCGGCCAGGTCGATGGCCGCCTCGATGCCGGAATTGCCGCCGCCGATCACCGCCACGCGCTTGCCCTTGAACAGCGGGCCATCGCAGTGCGGGCAATAGGCCACGCCCTTGTTCCGGTACTGCTCCTCGCCGGGCACACCCATCTGCCGCCAGCGCGCGCCGGTGGAGAGGATGACGGTGCGCGCGAACAGGCTGGCGCCGTTGGCCAGCTGCACTTCGGCCAGGCCGCCGACCTCGTCCGCGGGCACCAGGCGCGTGGCGCGCTGCAGGTTCATCACGTCCACGTCGTTGGCACGCACGTTGGCTTCCATCGCCGCGGCCAGGCGCGGGCCTTCGGTGTGGTCGACGGCGATCAGGTTCTCGATGCCAAGGGTGTCGAGCACCTGGCCCCCGAACCGTTCGGCCGCCACGCCGGTGCGGATGCCCTTGCGAGCCGCATAGATGGCGGCGGCCGCGCCGGCCGGGCCACCGCCCACCACCAACATGTCGTAGGGCGCCTTGGCCCGGATGCGCTCGGCATCGCGGCTGCCGGCATTGCTGTCGAGCCTGGCGACGATCTGCGCCAGGTCCATGCGGCCCTGGTCGAACACCTCGCCGTTGAGGAACACGGTGGGCACCGCCATCACTTCGCGACGCTCGACCTCGTCCTGGAACAAGGCGCCGTCGATGGCCACGTGGCGGATGCGCGGGTTCAGCACCGCCATCAGGTTCAGCGCCTGCACCACGTCCGGGCAGTTCTGGCACGACAGCGAATAATAGCTTTCGAAGCTGAAATCACCGTCCAGCGCCGCCACCTGCTCGAGCAATTCCTGCGATTCCTTCGACGGGTGGCCGCCGACCTGCAGCAGGGCCAACACCAGCGAAGTGAATTCGTGGCCCAGCGGGATGCCGGCGAAGCGCACGGCGATGTCGCTGCCCGTGCGCACGATGGCGAACGAAGGCACGCGGTCATCGTCGCCGTCCAGGCGCAGCGTGACCAGGTCAGACAGCGAAGCGATTTCGCCCAGCAGGACCTCGAGTTCGCGTGATTTTTCGCCATCGTCCAGGGACGCGACCAGCTCGATCGGCATGCGCAGCTTCTGCAGGTAGGCCGAGAGCTGGGTCTTGAGGTTTTCGTCAAGCATGTCCGTACTCCATGAGCAGGGGTTTGCGCCTGTGGCCGCTGGCGGCCGCAGGCGTAAACCTCCGGGGTGGGCGCGAAGCGCGCAGGGGAAACGCCCGGGCGGGCTGGCCGCCCGGGCAAGACTTCCGTGCAGCGGGACTCAGATCTTGCCGACCAGGTCCAGCGACGGGGCGAGCGTCTTCTCGCCTTCCTTCCACTTGGCCGGGCACACCTGGCCCGGGTGGGCGGCGACGTACTGGGCGGCCTTGAGCTTGCGCACGGTTTCCTTCATGTCACGCGCAATGGCGTTGTCATGGATCTCCAGGGTCTTGATGACGCCCTTGGGATTGATGATGAAGGTGCCGCGCAGGGCCAGGCCTTCTTCGTCGATGTGCACGCCGAAGGCGCGGGTCAGCTGGTGGGTCGGGTCACCGACCAGCGGGAACTTGGCCTTGCCCACGGCCGGCGAGGTTTCGTGCCAGACCTTGTGCGAGAAGTGGGTGTCGGTGGTGACGATGTAGACCTCGGCGCCCATCTTCTGGAACTCGGCGTAGTTGTCGGCCGCGTCCTCGACTTCGGTCGGGCAGTTGAAGGTGAAGGCAGCCGGCATGAAGACGATGACCGACCACTTGCCCTTCAGGGACTCCTGGGTGACTTCGACGAACTTGCCGTTGTGGAAGGCCTGGGCCTTGAACGGCTGGATTTCGGTGTTGATCAGGGACATCTTGGCTCCTGGGGGTTTGAGGAAGGGTGAATCGAAACTTGCGGCCATGGTAGGCAATAGCTATTGATATGTGAAAGTGATAGTTCCTATCGCAACGATAGGTTTTACCTATACCTCGGATACCGGGCCTTCACGCCTTGACGATTGTCATCGGCGGTTCCATAGGCTATAGCAATCGCCATGAACCTCCGCGATCTGCGTTACCTCGTTGCCCTGGCCGACCTGCGCCATTTCGGCCGGGCCGCGGAGTCGTGCCATGTCAGCCAGCCCACGCTGTCGACCCAGGTAAAGAAGCTCGAGGAAGAGCTGGGCGTGTCCCTGGTCGAGCGCGCACCCAGGCACGTGATGTTGACCGCCGCGGGGCAGGACATCGCGATGCGCGCGCGCCGCGTGCTGGCCGAGGTCGAGCAGATGCGCGAAACCGCCCGTCGCACGGCCGACCCCGAGGCCGGAAGCGTGCGCCTGGGCCTGTTCCCCACCCTCGGCCCCTACCTGCTACCCCACGTGGTGCCACGCATCCGCAAACGTTTCCCGCGCCTGGAACTGCTGCTGGTCGAGGAAAAGACCGAAGTCGTGCTGCACATGTTGCGCGAAGGCAAGCTCGATGCCGCGGTGCTGGCGATGCCACTGAACGAAGAGTGGGCCGAATCCGAATTCCTGTTCGAAGAGCCCTTCATGCTGGCGGTGCCCGACGGCCATCCGCTGGCGGGACGTCGCAACCTGAGCCTGGGCGAGCTGGGCGACCAGCACCTGCTCCTGCTGGAGGAGGGCCACTGCCTGCGCGACCACGCGCTGGAGGTCTGCGGCCTGGCCGGCGCCGGGGAGAAGGAAGGTTTCCGCGCCACCAGCCTCGAGACGCTGCGGCAGATGGTCGCCGCCGGCGTGGGCGTCACCCTGTTGCCCGTGCTGGCGGTGAAGCCGCCGGTGCCGGCATCGGAAGACATCCGCCTGCTGTCCTTCCGCGACCCGCCGCCGAGCCGCCGCCTGGCCCTGGTCTGGCGGCGCAGTTCGGCGATGGGAGCGTTCCTGCACGACCTGGCCCGGGTGTTGCGGGACCTGCCCGCCGGCCTGCTGGACCTGCCGGCCGACGACCTACCGGCGCGGCGCCCGGCCAAGCCTTGAAGCACGCAGGACCAAGGGCTATCGTGCCCTGACAGGATTGATGACCCCCGGGCGGCGCGGCAACGCGACGCCCCTTTTGCTTTTTGGAGCCGCCATGGCCACCCCGCCGCCGATCACCGTTTCCAGCCGCGACCTTGACCAGCTCGAGCGGCTGCTTGAATCGCCCGCCGTCGCCGCCCTGCCCGCCGCCGCCGCACTGGGCCGCGAACTCGAGCGGGCAAACGTCATCGCGCCGGCCGACATGCCCGCCGACGTCGTCACCATGAATTCGGAGGTCACCTGCGTGGACGAAGTCGGTGGCGAACGCCATCGCCTGACCCTGGTCTACCCGCCCGACGCCGACGTCGACCGCCACAGGGTTTCGGTGCTGGCACCGGTCGGCACGGCCCTGCTGGGCTTGTCGGTGGGCCAGAGCATCGACTGGAGCGGACCCGGCGGGCGGTCGCTGCGCCTGCGGGTCACGTCCATCGCCTACCAGCCCGAAGCGTCGGGCGCCCTCCCGCGCTGACGAACGGACCGGACACTCGCCATGCCTCGCTGGCTCTGGATCACGCTGGTCGTCGCCGCCGCCGCCCTGTTCTGGGTCGCCGGTCGCGACCCCGCGGTGCCGGCGACGGGAGCCGGCGCTTCCCTGGCCTGTCCGCAGATGGCATCCCCGGCCGGGCTGGCCGAACCGCTGCAGGTGCTGGTTGCCGACGCACCTGCCGCCCGGCTCGAAGGACACACCCTGCGCCCTCTCGCGGCTTTCGCCCTCGAGGCCCGGGTGCTGGGCCGCGAGGACTACCGCTTCGATCGCAACGCCGCCCTGTCGCCCACCGACCTGGCCCTGGGCTGGCAACGCATGGCCGACCCGGCCGTGTACAGGCAACTGGACATCTCCCAGCGCGGCCGCTGGTACCACTACCGCTGGGGTGCCGAAGGCCCGCCCCTGCCGGTACAGGAAATCGTGCGATCAAGCGCGAACATGCACCTGGTACCGGCCAATGACACCGTCGCCGCCGCCATCAATCGCGTGCGCGAGGACCAGACCGTGCGCCTGCAGGGCTGGCTGGTGGAGATCCGCAGCGACGACGGCTGGCTGTGGCGCAGTTCGCTCACCCGCGAAGACAGCGGCGATGGTGCCTGCGAACTGATCTACGTGTGCGAGATCGAATCGTTCTGAGCGCATGGCGCGGCTCAGGCCTCGTCGTGCGCCACCGTTTCGGTTTCGGCCCGCCCGGCCATCAGCCACTCGGACATCGCCGGCAGCGCGTAGATGGCTTCGGTGTAGGCGGCGGCCGGCCCGGACAGCGGCACGCCGTAGCCGCGCAATCGCACGCAGACCGGGGCGAACATCGCATCGGCGATACCGAAACCACCGAACAGGAAATCACCGCCGCTGGCCTGCGCGCGCAGCTCGCTCCATAACGACAGCACGCGATCGATGTCGCGCTGCGCGGCTTCATCCCAGTGTCGTTCGCGCGGCTCGCGCCGGCAGTTCATCGGCAGCTGGGCGCGCAGGGCGGGGAAACCCGAGTGCATTTCCGAGGCCACCGAACGCGCCAGGGCGCGCCGGCCCGGATCACCCGGCCAGCCGCTGCCCCGCAGCCAGCGCTCATTGGCGTACTCGCAGATGGCGAGGGAATCCCAGACCACCTGGCCGTTGTCGTGAAGCACCGGCACCCGACCGGTTGGCGACCAGTCGCCGACGCGGGCGTGGAACTCCGGGGTGTCCAGCGGCAGCCGGACTTCCTCGAAGGCCACGCCGGCGTTTCGCAGCAGCAGCCACGGCCGCAACGACCAGGACGAGTAGTTCTTGTTGCCGATGACGAGGATCGTGGACATGGGCCGTCAGCTGAAGATCTGGTCGCCGCCGTTGCGGTTGGCCACCCGGGCCGCGTTGCCCGCCCGCTCGGCCAGGTCAGCCGCCTTGCGTTCACCCGACGCCGCCTGGGCAATGCCGACGCTGATGCTGAGCGTTGGCGCGATGCGCGGGTCCACCGCCATGTGCGACACGGCCTCGCGCAGGCGTTCGGCATACTCACGCGCCTGCAGCAGCTTCTTGCCTGGCGCCAGCACCAGGAAACCACCGCTGTCGCTGCGGCCAATCAGGTCGCCGTGGCTCAGCTCGTCGCGCAGCAAGGCGGCCACCGGCCGCAGGGCCGAAACCACGGCGACTTCGCCTCCGGCCTCGCGCAGGGAGGCAACCTGGTCGAGTTCGATCCAGAGCAGGCTGAACGGCGTTTGCCGCAGGCGGGCCGCCTCGATCATCTGCTGCAGGCGGTCGCGTATGGCCTCCTCTCGGAAGACGCCGGTGGCCGGATCGGTTTCGGCCTGGCGCTGGGCGCTGACCGTGCCCGACGCTTCTTCGCCGGCCACCACGGCCATGGCCGCGAACTCGGCACACAGCGCGAGTTCGGCATCGGAATAACTCACGCCGGCGGGGCGCTCGACCAACAGGGCACCCCAGCCGGGCTTGGGAATGGGCAGCGGGATGACCGCCAGCTGCACCTTGTCGAGCGGGCCCTCCGGCCCGTCGAAGTCGAAGCCGACCTGCTGCGCCGCCTTGAGCTTGCTGAGGTTGCGCAGGAGCGTTGCGCGCTCGCGCAACAGGTTGCGGTAGCGTGATTCGGCCGACTTGGGCTCGACCTGCAGCAGTTCTTCGCCGTCGGCGTGTTCACCGACCACGGCCGAGCTGTTCTGGTCCAGCACCGACTTGAGGCCATCGAGCAGTCGCCGGTAGGCGATCCACGCCACGTCATCGTCGTCGGCGTGGCTGAGGCCGTGCTGCAGGCTGGCCATCAGTTTGCCGCGCGCGGCCTCGATCTTCTCTTCGGCACTGGGCGGCGGCGGCTCGGCCCGCTTGCGCATGGCCCAGCGCTGCATCCGCGCCCGCGCCCAGGGCAGGCCCAGATACTGGACCATGACCAGCGCCAGCAGCAGCTGCCAGCCGTAGAGCGTCCACCAGTTGGCCTCGACCACCTGGTGGTCGGCCAGGAACCGCAGCACCACCGCGCCACCCATCAGCGCCAGGGTCAGCAGCGGTGCCCAGCGATAGCTGCGGGAATCGAGCAGCAGCATCATCACGCAGGCCAGCAGCGCCACCGGATAGCTGACCAGGGCCACCCATTGCAGGGTGATGCTGGCATTGTTCGGCAGGGTCAGCGCGAACAGGGCGCCGGCCACCAGGACCCAACCCAGGGCACGCACCCAGCCCACTATCTGCGGCGCGGACTTGTCCAGCCCGCTGTAATGGCGCGTGGCCAGCACCACCGGCCCGGCACCCAGCAGGAACAGGGCCTGGGGCACCACCGCGCCCAGCCCCGAAAGCAACGCGACTTCGGGCAGGGAGTACAGGTGGCCATTGATGCCCAGGCAGGCCAGCCATGAACAGAAGGCAGCGGCGCCCACCGACAGCGCGCCCGCACGGGAATCCTCGGCATGGCGCACCAGCGACAGCAGCGCCACCAGCAGCAGCATCGCGTAGACGACGCGGAACCAGAACCTGGCCTGCTCTTCCTGGCCGGCGGCGGTGGCGGCATCGCGCAGGCTGACGTGCAGCCCCCCCATCACCCGGCCTTCAAGCTCAAGGTAGAGCTCGGCCGGACCGGACATGCCCTCCGGCAGCGGCAGGTCGAAATGGCTGGGCCAGGGCTGCTGGTCGTCAACGCGATCAAAGAAACTGTCCCGGGCAACCACCCGGCCTGGGGGATGCACGCGCAGGCGCAGGTGTTCCAGCGGCACGCGGACCACGCCCAGCCGCCAGTCATGGTCGCCGGCCGGCAGGTCGGTGCGCACGCGCACCCAGAGCACGCGCCCATCGCGGGCGGTGAAGGCAAGGCCCGGGGTCAGCACGGGCGTGAAGCCGGGCTGGGCCCGGCCGGTGAGAATGTCGTTGAGGGTGGTGCCGGCCGGCGTCTCCATGACCGCCAGGTCCAGGCTGGGCTGCGGCGCCTGGGCGCGCGCACCGGGAATCAACAGGGCCGCGGCGGCCAGCGTGGCGGCTGCGGTCAAGCTCATCAGGGCCCATGCGTATCGCAAGCGCCGTCTCCCCTACATGTGTTAGCAGCCCCCTGCCCGGCGATTCTAGCCCGAGCCCGGCCCCGTGCGTAGTAAAGGCCGCGGGATGCGGCCAAGCCGTTAGACTAGAGGCCTTTCCACGCTGTTTCCGGACGCATGACCCTGACCCCCGCCCCCACCGACGCCGCCGCGGCGACGGAAAAGAACGATTTCATCCGCCAGATCGTCCGCGAGGACCTGGCCAGCGGCAAGCATGCCGCCGTGCGCACGCGCTTCCCGCCCGAGCCCAACGGCTACCTGCACATCGGCCACGCCAAGTCGATCTGCCTGAACTTCGGCATCGGCCGCGAGTTCGGCGGCCTGGTGAACCTGCGCTTCGACGACACCAACCCGGCCAAGGAAGACCCCGAATACGTCGAGGCGATCAAGGAAGACGTGCGCTGGCTTGGCTTCGAATGGGCAGAGCTGCGCCATGCCTCGGATTATTTCGAAGTTTTCTACCGCGGTGCGGTCAAGCTGGTCGAGCAGGGCCTGGCCTACGTGTGCGACCTCAACGCCGAGCAGGTGCGCGAATACCGCGGCACCCTGACCGAACCGGGCCGCAATTCGCCCTTCCGCGAGCGCAGCATCGAAGAAAACCTGGACCTGTTCCGACGCATGCGCGCCGGCGAGTTCGCCGATGGCAGCCGCACCCTGCGCGCGAAGATCGACATGGCCAGCGGCAACATCAACCTGCGCGACCCGGCCATCTACCGCATCAAGAAGGTGGCCCACCAGAACACCGGCGACGCCTGGCCGATCTACCCGATGTACGACTACGCGCACTGTCTGTCCGACGCGCTAGAGGGCATCACCCATTCGCTGTGCACCCTGGAGTTCGAGGACCACCGGCCGCTCTACGACTGGTTCGTGGACAGGGTGGACCTGGCCGGCGACCCCGCGCTTTACCAGCCCCTGGTGGATGCCGGCTTCGCCGTGCCGGCCGCCAAGCCCCGCCAGATCGAATTCTCCCGCTTGAACATCAATTTCACCGTGATGAGCAAGCGCAAGCTGCTCGCCCTGGTGCAGGAAGGCCTGGTGGCGGGCTGGGACGACCCACGCATGCCGACCCTGCAGGGCCTGCGCCGCCGCGGCACGCCGGCGGCGGCGCTGCGCCTGTTCTCGGATCGGGTTGGCATCAGCAAGCAGAACTCGCTGATCGACTTCTCGGTGCTTGAAGGCTGCATCCGCGAGGTCATGGACGCCGCCGCACCGCGCCGCCTGGCCGTGGTCAACCCGGTGAAGCTGGTGCTCACCAACCTGCCCGAAGGACACGCCGAGACGCTGCGCTTCCCGAACCACCCCAAGGATGCGTCCTTCGGCGACCGCGAGGTGCCGTTCTCGCGCGAGCTGTGGATCGAGCGCGAAGACTTCATGGAAGTCCCGCCCAAGGGTTTCCACCGCCTGGTGCCCGGCGGCGAAGTTCGCCTGCGCGGCGTCGGCATCGTGCGCTGCGAAGACGTGGTCAAGTCCGGCGACGACATCACCGAACTGCGCTGCACGCTCGATCCGCTGACGCGCACCGGCATGGAAGGCGCCGACCGCAAGGTCAAGGGCACCATCCACTGGGTCAGCGCCGCGCACGCGCTGCCGGCCGAGGTACGCCTGTACGACCGCCTGTTCAACGTGCCCGACCCGGACCGCGACGAGGATGGCAAGACCTACCGCGACCACCTGAATCCGGAGTCGGTGCGGGTGGTGCAGGCCTACGTCGAGCCGTCGGCCGCGCAGCTGCCGGCCGAGGCCGGTGTGCAGTTCGAGCGCCTGGGCTTTTTCACCGCCGACCGCCGCGACCATGCGCCGGGCCGGCCGGTGTTCAACCGCACCGTCACCCTGCGCGACACCTGGGCGAAGAAGTGAGCCACGCATGATCTACGCCCAGCTCCACCTCACCCTGCCGGCCTGGATCCACGAAGAAGTGGATGCCCAGCGCGCCTATCCGTCGGCGCAGGACAAGGTGGCGCTGGCGATCCAGCTTTCTCGCCGCAACGTCGACCACCGCAGCGGCGGTCCGTTCGGGGCGGCGGTGTTCCACGGCGACCGCCTGGTCGGCGTCGGCGTGAACCGGGTCGTTCCGCACAACTGTTCCGCGGCGCATGCCGAAATCATGGCGCTGGCGACCAGCCAGCAACGTATGCAAAGTTTCCGGCTCAACCAGTCCGGCGGCCCGATCACCCTGGCCAGCTCCGCCCAGCCCTGTTCGATGTGTTACGGCGCCGTGGTCTGGGCTGGCATCGATGAGCTGCTCATAGGCGCGCGCGCCGACGACGTGCAGGACCTGGCCGGCTTCGACGAAGGTCCGCTGCCCGCCGATTGGCGCGGCGAACTGGAAAAACGCGGCATCCGCGTCAGCACCGACCTGCTGCGCGACCATGCCCGCGACATCTTGCGTGACTACGGGGAGTCCGGACTTGTCTACTGATGGCCTGTTGGCCTACTGCCGCCCCGGTTTCGAACCGGAACTGGCGGCCGAACTGAGCGAACGTTCGGCGCTCGCTGGCTTCCCCGGATATGCCAAGGCCGAACGCAACACCGGCTTCGTGCAGTTCCTGGGCATCGAGGACGGCGCCGCGCTGGCCTCGGCCCTGCCCTGGTCGACGCTGATCTTCGCGCGCCAGAAACTGCGCCTGCTCGCCGACCTGCCCGGCCTGGACCCCAAGGACCGCGTCGGCCCGATCATGGAAGCCCTGGGCGGCCGTGGCCGCCACGGCGATGTCTGGGTCGAACACACCGACTCCGATGAAGGCCGCCAGCTATCCGGTCTGGCCCGCGCCCTGGGCAACGCACTGCGGCCGGCGCTGCGCCAGCGCGGCCTGATCACCGAGAAGGAAGACCCGCGCATGCCGCGCCTGCACGTGCTGATGCTGGCCGGCAACCATGCCCTGCTGGCCAGCGCCGACCCGAAGGACTCGTCGCCCTGGCCGCTGGGCGTGCCGCGCCTGCGCGCGCATGCCGACGCGCCCAGCCGTTCCTCGCTCAAGCTCGAGGAGGCGCTGATGTGCCTGCTCACCGACAAGGAACGCGACGCCTTCCTGCAGCCGGGCATGAACGCCGCCGACCTGGGCGCCGCGCCCGGCGGCTGGAGCTGGGTGCTGGCGCGCCGGCACATCCGCGTGGCCGCGATCGACAACGGCCCGATGGCCGACAGCGCCATGGACACCGGCATCATCGAACACATCCGCGCCGACGGCTTCCGCTGGCAGCCGCCCAAGCCCCTGGACTGGATGGTCTGCGACATGGTCGAGTCGCCTGCGAAAGTGGCCGACCGCATGGGCACCTGGTTCCGCGAGGGCTGGTGCAAGCGCTCGATCTTCAACCTCAAGCTGCCAATGAAAAAACGCTGGGATGAAACCCGCGACTGCCTTCAGCATTTCGTCGACAAGGCAGGCCGGCCGCTGACCATCCGCGCCAAGCAGCTCTACCACGACCGCGAGGAAATAACGGTCTATGCGGGCTAGCCTGCTGGCGCTGCTGTTGCTGGCCGCGCCTTGCTTCGGGCAGGCCGACGACTATTTCACCCGCGTCGACCTGGACGGTGACGGCCGGGTTTCGCTCGACGAGTTCCTCGAGCGCATGGGTTTTGCCTTCCGGCAGATGGACGTGGACGGAAACGGCGTGCTCGAGCCGCACGAACAGCACGTGCCCGACGCCCCGCGCATCACCCTCGAACAGCACGAAGCACGCTTTGGCGCGCAGTTCCGCCGTCAGGACGCCGACGGCAACGGCTACCTCAGCCGCCAGGAGCTGCTGGCGCCGCCGCGGCGTTAGTAAGCCGAAAAGCCGGCGGCGAAGCCGAAGATCGCCATCACGCACATCGCGACCATCAGCAGCAGCGTAAGCAGCGTGCCCCAGAAGCGGCCCGTGCTGCGGCCTTCGCTGACCGCCAGGCCCCAGGCGTGCAGCACGCGCGAAACCACCAGCGTCGCGCCGAACACGTGCACGAGCCAGTCCGGGTAGCCGTTCAATTCCATGCCGCCGAGCAGGATGAGCGCCAGTGGCACGTATTCGACCGCATTGGAGTGGGCGCGCACGCGCCGGTTCAGTTCACCGTGCCCGCCGTCGCCCAGGCCCACCTTCAGGCGGCCACGAGCCAGCATCACGCGGATGGCCAGGCCCAGGACCAGCAGGGTGCAAAGTGCGGCGTAAAGCAGGGTGATCATGGTTCGCTCCTCAGATCAGGCCGGGCTTCCAGGGGCCGCTGATGGCGACCGTGAAGCCAGGCTCGTAGATGTTGGCGAACAGCCAGCGGCCGTCCGGGGAAAAACAGGCACCCGCCCACTCCTCTCCCCGGAAGTCTCCGCTGAAGCCCCGGTAGCCGTCCAGCACCACGTTGTTGCGGCAGAATTCGAACAGGCCGCTGGCGCGATCCAGCCCGTAGAGTCGCTGCACCGGCTGTCCGGAGTCCTCGCAGATCACCAGGCCACCGCGTGGGCTGGCGACGATGTTGTCCGGGTAGGCCAGCACGTCGCGCGAAGGCGATTCGAACACCAGTTCCAGCAGGCCCTCGCCCGGACGGTAGGCCCACATCTGGCCACAGCCGGCGTCGCCGCCGCTGGTGGAGATGAAGAAGACCCGGCCTTGTTCGACGATCACGCCCTCGAGCCGGATGAAGGCCGTACCGCCATTTGCCAGACCCTGGCGCACCAGGCCGCCCGCGCCGCCGTCGCTGTCGGTGCCCTGCGTGGGTTCGTCGATGTCGACCCAGCGCGCCTTCATCACGTCGCCCACGCGGCAGCCGGTGCGCAGGTCCGGGGCGCCTTCGGCGCGCAGCATCTGCAGGCGGCCACCACGATGCAGTTCACCGGGCCTGCGGGGAATGAAGCGATAGAAGCCGGCGTAGGGCTCGTGGTCCTCGGTCAGGTAAACGACGCCCTCGCGCGGGTCCACCGCGGCGGCTTCGTGATTCATCTGGCCCATGGCCAGCAGCGGCTCGGCGTTCGACAGGCCCTTGCCCGGCACTTCGAACACGAAGCCGTGGCTGCGCTTCATTTCATGCACGCTGTCCTTGCCGATGCGCACCTTCTGTCCGGCATCGAGCACGATTTCCTCGCAGGACAGCCAACTGCCCCAGGGCGTAACGCCGCCCGCGCAGTTCACCAGCGTGCCCGACAGCGAGGGCACCGCGTCCACGAACTCGCCGCGCGCCGTGTCGAAGCGCAGGGTGACGGTGCCACCGCGGACGTCGGGGTTGTAGGTGGCCGAGGCCGGCGCGAAGCTGCCGCCCGGCTCCTTCGTCAGCTCGTGGTTGCGCACCAGGGTGACGATGTCGCCGTCGGCCCCGACCACGCCCATACCGTCGTGTCTGCCGGGGCAGGCCTGGCCGGGCGAGATTTCCTCGCCGGCCCAGCCAAAGCTGGTGTATTCGAAACCCGCCGGCAGCTGCAGCAACGCCAGCCCGGTGCTGCGGTCGCGCACCGGCGCCAGCGGGCCGTATCCCGACGAGACGCCCAGGCCACTACCGGCCTTCGCCAGCAGCGTGCCCACCGGCCCCAGGCCCAGGGCTGCGACGCCGAGGCCCAGGCCGCCCTGCAACATGCGTCGCCGCGAGAAACGCGGTGTCTTTTCCTGGCTGTTCAATTCAGTTCCCGCGGGTGGATCCCGGATCCGGACCCTCCATGCTGCGGGCCCAGCGTGACAACTACGCGTCCGGCAGGCTGATCGTCGTGGCGACGATGCGCAGCTCCTGCTTTGCCGGGGCCCTGGCGCCGTCGTCCTCGACCAGATGGCGGGCATGTTCCGCGCTGATCGGCTCGACTTCGAGCACGCCGTAGGCGACGGCCGTTCCGCTGGCATCCTTCGGCACCTCGAAGCCGTGGTCCCTGGCCATCACGCGGGCGCTGTGGCCATCCTGTTCCAGCACGACCCAGCAGCCCTTCTTCTGGCAGACCTCGGTAATGCGGCCGCTGAACTTGCCCGGCTTGCCTTCGTAGGCCTCCGGCTTGGCCGCCGCCTCGGCAATCGATACCGAATCGCCCGCGGGCATGGGCGCGCCGTAATCGGCAGCCAGTGCAAGCGGAGCCAGGCTCAGCAGCGGCAGCAACAGCAGTCGGTTCATTGGCAGGTCCTCAGGCAGCGAGTGGACGGGCGTGCAGGGCGGGCACTTCGTGGGTGGTGCCGAACTTGCCCTTCGGGTCCCGGGTCACCTGCGCCAGCGCGCAGCCGGGATCGTGGGTGAAATAAAGATGCACGTTGCGCTCGAGCTTGTCTTCGAGGAACGCGCGCTTTTCATCGATGAGCTTTTCCGGGAACCGGTCGTAGCCCATCGTGATGGGCACGTGCACCCAGGGCCGGCCCGGGATCAGGTCGGCGCAGAACACCAGGCCGCCGCGCGGGCGGCGGTCGTCGCCGGCCGGTCCGCACAGTTCGGCCAGCATCAGGCCCGGCGTGTGGCCTTCGCTGTAGTGGAACCGCACGGCATCGCCCAAGATCTTGCAGTGCTCGCCTTCGACCAGCTCGAGCCGGCCGCTGGCCTCGAGCAGGTCCCTGAGTTCGGGGATGAAACTGGCGCGGTCGCGCGGGTGCGGCTCGCTCGCGCGGCGCCAGTGTTCGCCGCCGACCACGAAGGTGGCGTTCGGGAACAGCAGCCGCGCCGGCTTGCCCTCCTCCCAGGCCGCGAGCAGGCCGCCGGCGTGGTCGAAGTGAAGATGGCTGAGCACCACGACGTCGACGTCCTCGTGGGAAAAGCCGGCTTGTGCGAGGGAATCGAGCAGTACGTGCCGGTCTTCGACCACGCCGTAACGCTCGCGCAGCTTCGGCTCGAAGAATGCACCGATACCGGCTTCGAACAGCACCGTCTTGCCGTTCACCGGCGTCGCCAGCAGCGCGCGGCAGGCCAGTTCGATGCGGTTGAGTTCGTCGGGCGGCGACCACTTCTGCCACATTGCCCGCGGCGCGTTGCCGAACATGGCGCCGCCGTCCAGGCGCTGCGAGTTTCCAAGGATGGACCAGAGTTTCATGCCTGCCTCCTAGCGGTATACCGACGCTTCGGCGGACGAACCCTTGCCGACGCCCTTCCAGCGCGGGTCGGTGCCGGCCTCGACGTCGCCGGATTGATGGTTCCACAAAACCACCTGCATGTTGCCCCAGGTGCGCTCGCCGGCTTCGATGTCGTGGCCCATGGCCTCGAGCGCAGCGATCTCTGCCGGCGTGAAGGCAGCAGCCTCCGCCTGCACGACGTCGGGCAGGTACTGGTGGTGGAAACGCGGTGCCGAGGCGGTGGCCTGCGCCCCCTCGCCCTGCATCAGCTCCACCAGGCCCAGCAGCACCATGGTGATGATGCGGCTGCCGCCCGGCGTACCCAGCACGGCGGTGCGCTCGGGGCCGACCAGGAACGTCGGCGTCATCGAGGACAGCGGGCGCTTGCCCGGCGCGATGGCATTGGCGTCGTCGCCGACCAGGCCGAAGGCATTGGGCACGCCCGGCTTGACCGAAAAATCGTCCATCTCGTTGTTGAGCAGGAAACCGGTGCCCGGCACTACCAGCGCGTTGCCGTAGGGCAGGTTCACCGTCTGGGTGACGGCGACCAGGTTGCCTTCGGTGTCGATGACCGAGAAGTGGCTGGTGTCCGGGCGCGGCGGCGGCGCGTCGATGCCCGGCAGCAGGTCGCTGGGCGTGGCCCTGGCCGGGTGGATCGAGGCACGCAGGCCGGCGGCGTAGGCATCGGAAACCAGCATGTCCACGGGCGCCTGCACGAAGTCGGGGTCGCCCAGGTAGAGCGCGCGGTCGCGGTAGGCGCGGCGCATGGCTTCGATGAACAGATGGCTGCGTTCGGTCTTGCCCAGGCGCGGGTAGTCATACCCTTCGAGCACCTTGAGCATGGTGGCCAGCGCCACGCCGCCCGACGAGGGCGGCGGCGCCGTGACGATGTTAAAGCCGCGGTGACTGATGCGCAGCGGTTCGCGTTCGACCACGGTGTATTCGGCCAGGTCGCGTTCGGTCCAGATACCGCCGGCGTCGCGCACGCCGCGGACCAGCTTGCGGCCGAAGTCGCCGCGGTAAAAACCGTCGGCACCGTGCCTGGCCAGGCGTTCGAGCGTGCGCGCGTAGTCTTCGTTGCGCATCAGCGTGCCTTCCTCCGGCACCTTGCCCGCGCGCAGGAAAAGTTTGGCGGCGGCCGGGCTGCGCGCCAGGACATCGCGGCGATAGCCCAGGAACGCGGCGTTCTTCGGGCCGAAGCGCCAGCCTTCGCGGGCCAGGCGGATGGCGGGGGCCAGCGACTGCGAAAGCGGCAGGCGGCCGTATTTTTTCGCCAGGTGGTCCAGGCCCGCGGGCAGCCCGGGAATGCCCGCCGCCAGCGCGCCGTTCACCGACAGGTCGCGATTGGCGTTGCCCTGACCATCGAGGAACATGTCGCGGCTGGCGGCCAGCGGTGCGCGTTCGCGGGCGTCGATGAAAACCTCGCGATCCTCACCGGCGACCCGCAGCAGCATGAACCCGCCGCCGCCCAGGCCCGAACTCTCCGGCTCCACCAAACCCAGGGTCGCGCTGACCGCGATCGCGGCGTCGAAGGCGTTGCCACCCTTGGCCAGCACTTCCATGCCGGCATCGGTGGCGTAGGCATTGGCGCTGGCGATGCCGGCTTCGGCAGGTACGGCCGGGCGCTTGCCGGCGTCGGCGTGGGCCAGCGGCGACAGCGCCAGCAGAAGAGGCAGCAGGAAACGGATCATGCGGCGGACTTTCCTTTGGTCAGGGCCTCGTACTTGCCCAGCAATTGATCCCGGGTCTCGGGATGCCCGGGGTCGAGGTCGATGCACTCGACCGGGCAGACGACCACGCACTGGGGTTCGTCGAAGTGGCCCACGCATTCGGTGCACAGGGCCGGGTTGATCTCATAGATCACCTCGCCCTGCGAGATCGCCGTGTTCGGGCAGGCCGGCGCACAGACGTCGCAGTTGATGCAGATATCGCTGATGAGCAGGGACATGGGCGTCGTCCCGTCAATGGCCCGGGGCCCGCCGGCGAACGGCGGGCCCACGTGGGCACGACGAGGCTTACTTGACCTCGACGAACACGTACTTGGCGCCGGCGGCCTCGACGGCTTCCTGCACGCGCTGGCTGTCCCCGGGCTTGCCGATGAACAGCACCTGCGAACCCGCCAGGGCGCTCGGGTCGGCGTCGGTGAAGGACATCACCACCAGGTCGGCCATCTTGGTGCTGTCGGGTGAGCCGAAGGCCAGCATGTTGCCGGGCAGCACGGTGCGCTGCACGACCATGGTGACGTTCTCGAGCTGGCGGTCGAACATGGTCTTGCCGTCCTGGTCACCTTCGGCCGGGACGTCGCTGCCCACCGGCAGGTAGTAGGAGAACACCCGGTCGGTCACGCCTTCCTGGTTGCGACCGATCACCTGGCCCAGGTAAGCCTTCCATTCGGCGTCGTCAGTGGTGGTCGGCGCGACGAGCTGAACCGGCGCGGCGTCGACTTCCTGTTCCTTCTTGCAGCCCGAGAGCACCAGGGCGGAAAGCAGCATGGCGACGGGGATCAGAGCACGGGTCATGGCGATACCTCTTATGTTGAATGTGTACTACTGCGGCTGCTTCCACCGGGCGGCCAGGGCGGTCGCGACGGCCGGGTGCACGAACCCGGAAACATCGCCGCCGAGACGCGCGACCTCGCGCACCAGGCTGGAAGAAATGAAGCTGTGTTGTTCGGCCGGCGTCAGGAACAGGGTTTCGACGTCCGGGATCAGGTGCCGGTTCATGCTGGCCATCTGGAATTCGTACTCGAAGTCCGACACCGCGCGCAGGCCGCGCAGCAGCACGCCGGCGCCGATCTCATGCACGAAATGGGCCAGCAGGGAATGGAAACCGACGACTTCGACGTTGTCATTGCCGGCCAGGGCAATGCGGGCCAGTTCGACCCGCTGGGCCAGGGGCAAGGCAGGGCTCTTGCCGGGACTTTCGGCGATGCCCACCACCACCTTGTCGAACAGCGGCGCCGCGCGGGCGACCAGGTCGATGTGTCCGTTGGTGATGGGATCGAACGTGCCGGGGTAAACCGCGACGCGGGTTCGGGCCTGGCTCATGCCGATCAGTCGCCCTGCGGGATGGATTCGCTTGAAGTGTATCAGTCTCCGGCGCGATAGAGCGCGAAGTGCACGTCCCTCGTATGGCCCTCGCGGTGCAGCGTCCAGCCCCGCGGCAGCGAAGGCGTCACGTTGCGTGGGCATTCGACGTAGATGAGCGCCCCGTTTGCCAGCCAGGGCGCCAGGGCCGCGGCCGCCGGCTCCCACGCCGCGGCGGCGAAGGGCGGGTCCAGGAACACCAGGTCGAAGGCCTGCCCCGGGCTGCGGCCCAGCCAGGCCAGGGCGTCCTCGGCCAGCACCCGCACCGACTCGACCTTCAGGCGCGCGGCCTGCTCGCGCAGCGACCGGGCCAGGTCGGGGTCGCGCTCGATCATCAGCACCTCGGCGGCCCCCCGGGACGCCGCCTCGAATCCCAGCGCGCCGGTGCCGGCGAACAGGTCCAGCACGCGGGCACCGTGCAGGTGGGGCTGAAGCCAGTTGAACAGGGTCTCGCGCACCCGCTCGGAGGTCGGCCGAAGGCCGGGGCGGTCGGGCACCGGCAGCTTCGAGCCGCGCAGGTGGCCGGCGATGATGCGTACGCTGCCCGGAGGGCCGTTGTTGGGTCGCTGGTTCATCGGGGAGGCAGGGGGCCGGGTGGTAACATTCCGACCATTGTCCGCGAAAGCAGCACGATGTTCGATTTCCTGAAGAAGAAGCCCGAAAAAGCCCCCGAACCGGCCAGACCGGCTGCGCCCGCGCGCGGCGGATTCAGCCCCGACGACCTGGCCCGCGCCTTCACCGTGCACCAGGAGGAGAAGGCCGCGCGCCTGGAGGCCGAGCGCGCCGAGGGCCGCGAGGCCATGAAGGGCGTGCTCGGCGGCAGCCTGCTCGCACGCAGCCTGGGCGGCCTGTTCCAGCGCAATCCGCAGCTGGACGAAGACCTGCTGGACGAAATCGAAACCGCGCTCATCACCGCCGACATGGGCGTGCCGGCCACCACCGAAGTGGTGAACCGCCTGCGCAAGCGCATGAAGGACCGCGATTTCGCCGACGTGCCGGCCCTGTTCCGGGCCCTGCGCAACGACCTGTTGGCGATGTTGCGGCCGGTGGCAAAGCCCCTGGAAATCGACCCGGCCGCCAAACCCTTCGTCATCCTGACCGTGGGCGTGAACGGCGTCGGCAAGACCACCACCATCGGCAAGCTGGCGCGCCGCTTCCAGCTCGACGGCCATTCTCTGATGCTTGCCGCCGGCGACACCTTCCGCGCCGCCGCGGTCGAACAGCTCAAGATCTGGGGCGAACGCAACGACGTGCCGGTGGTTGCCCAGGGCCAGGACGCCGACCCGGCCTCGGTGGCTTTCGACGGCCTGCAGGCGGCGAAGTCGCGAGGCATCGACGTGCTGATCGCCGACACCGCCGGCCGCCTGCACACCCAGCAGGGCCTGATGGCCGAACTGGGCAAGATCCGCCGCGTGCTGGCCAAGCTCGACGAGCGCGCCCCGCACGAAGTGCTGATGGTCATTGACGGCACCACCGGGCAGAACGCCCTGAACCAGCTGCGGCAGTTCCACGCCGCGGTGAAGGTGACCGGCCTGGTGGTGACCAAGCTCGACGGCACCGCCAAGGGCGGCGTCGTGTTTGCACTGGCCCGGGAATTCGGGCTGCCGATCCGTTTCATCGGCCTGGGCGAGAAACCCGAGGACCTGCGCATCTTCGACCCCGAAGGTTTCGTCGACGCCCTGCTGCCGGCGCCGCCCGCCGCCTGAATGGCCGACGCCCCGCGCAAGCGCCGCTGGCCGTTGTTCCTGGTGATCGGCCTGGCCCTGCTGGCGTTGGCCGCCTGGTGGGTGGACCGCCAGCTGCAGCCCCAGCGCCTGGCACTCACCGTGCTGGCCGCGCTGGGCGAATCGCAGGGTTTGGCGCTGAGTTTCGACGGCCCGCCCGACTACGCCCTGCGCCCCGAACCCCGGCTGCTGCTGCCGAACTTCACCGCGCGCCAGCCCGGCGCCGCGGCGCCGCTGCTCACGGCCAGGCGCCTCGAAGTTTCCCTGCCCTGGGACACGATCTGGGGCGGCGGCGAGGAGGTGGTGGTGACCCGCTTCGAGCTCGACCAGCCGGCGCTGGATCTCGCGGCCCTGGCCGACTGGCGCCAATCGCGGCCCGAGGCCCCGTTCAAGCTGCCGACACTGACGCAGGGCGTGTTGGTCACCAATGGCCGCGTGGTTGGCAGCGACTGGCGCATGCATGCACTGGACCTGGAGTTCGCGGAGCTCAGGCCCGACCGGCCCTTCCGGGTCGATGCGAAGGGGCGCTTCGAGCGCGGAACCTTGTCCGTCGCGTTCGAAGCCGTCTCGTCAATACGGCGCGCAGGCCTGGCATCACCCTTCGAGCTGCAGGCCACGGGACGCGTGGGCCAGGATGAACTCGATGCCCCGTGGTCGCTGGCGGTCGACGGCCAGTTCGACTTCGCCAACGATGCGGAACCTGGACGCAGCCAGCTCGAAATCGCGGCCTTGTCCTTCGATGGCGACTCTCCCCTGCCAAGCTTCAATGCCACCGGCAGCGCCAACTTCGGCGAACCCGCCACGCTGGCACTGACGGGCACCATGCCCAGGTGGCCGAAGGACTGGCCGGTCCTGCCCGAACCAGAAGCCAGCGCCGAGCTGCCGCTGGAATTCAGCCTGGCCTATGACGGCCCTGCGGACCTGTCCGACCCGCTTTCGCTGGAAGTCACCCGCGGTGAAACCCGCCTCGACGCAAGACTGGTGATCGCCGACCTGCAGGCCTGGCTGGCCAACGAAGCGCGCACGCCGCTGCCGCCCATGCTCGGCCGTTTCACCGCCCCCTCGCTCGAGATCGAAGGTTTCACCCTGGAGAACGTCCAGGCCGACCTCGTGGAGCCGGCCGCGGCCAGCGAAGAATGAGCGAGTTCGCGCATCGGCTGCTGGCCTGGTTCGACCGCGACGGCCGCCACGACCTGCCCTGGCAGCACCCACGCTCGCCCTATCGGGTATGGCTGTCGGAAATCATGCTGCAGCAGACCCAGGTGCAGACGGTCATCCCCTACTTCCAGCGCTTCCTCGATGCCCTGCCCACGCTGCCCGACCTGGCCGCCGCGCACACCGACCGGGTGATGGCGCTGTGGGCCGGCCTGGGCTATTACGCACGGGCCCGCAACCTGCACCGTGCCGCGCAGGTGTGCGTGCAGGAGCATGGCGGCGAACTGCCCGCCGATTTTGATGCCCTGTCCGCCCTGCCGGGCATTGGCCGGAGCACGGCCGGCGCGATCCTGGCGCAGGCGCACGGACAACGCATCGCCATCCTCGATGGCAACGTCAAGCGCACGCTGGCGCGTTACCACGGCGTCGAAGGCTGGCCCGGCAGTTCGCCGGTGGAAAAGAAACTCTGGCTGATCGCCGAATCGCACCTGCCGCCTTCGCGCATGGCCGACTACACCCAGGCGATCATGGATTTTGGCGCCACCCTGTGCACCCGCCACGATCCGGCCTGCGTGCTGTGCCCGCTGCAGGACGCGTGCGTCGCGCGGCGCGAGGGTCGCGTCGAACAGCTACCGGAATCCAAACCCGGAAAACCCCTGCCCCAGCGCCGCACCCTGATGCTGTGGATCGAGGACTCAATGGGCCGCGTGCTGCTGACCCGGCGCCCCGAAAAAGGTGTATGGGCCGGCCTGTGGTCGCTGCCCGAAACCGAAGGCCACGACGGCGCGCGCGACTGGCTGGCCGCGAACGTCGCCGCCGACTACGACGCCGGCGAAAACCTGCCCGTGTTCGAACACGTTTTCAGCCACTACCGGCTGCACATCGAGCCGCGCCGCTGGCAGGTGGCCGACGCAGGCGCGCTGAAAGGGGATAATGCCGACCTGCGCTGGCAGCCCAGGCAGCAATTGCACGAACTGGGCCTGCCGGCTCCCGTCAAGAAACTGCTGGGAAATCCACCATGAGTCGCACCGTGTTCTGCCACAAGACCCGCACTGAAACCGAAGGCCTGGGTTTCGTGCCCTGGCCCGGCCCGCTGGGCAAGCGCGTGTTCGACAACATCGGCCGCGAAGCCTGGCAGCAGTGGCTGGCACACCAGACCATGCTGATCAACGAGAACCGGCTCTCGCCCATGGACCCGAAGCACCGCGCCTTCCTGGAAGCGGAAATGGAAAAGTTCCTGTTCGGGGATGGCGCCGAGAAGCCCGCCGGCTACGTGCCGCCGGCGGACTGAAGCACGCGGTCAGCTGCGGATGCCGGCCTTGCGCTCGGCCTGCTTCCAGGCCTTTACATCAACCTCGCGGATCACTTCGATCCGGCAACGCAGGCCATGGTCCCCGACCACGTAACCATTGCTGGTGTTGAGGGTGTCGTAAAGCGCTTCGATACCGACCGTGATCTCGCGATTGAGGCCGTTGCAGGCCGCACTCTCGCGCAGGTCGAGCAGCCAGGCCTTGTGCGGGGTCTCCCACACCAGCACATGCTGGGCATCGACCACTTCGTAGCCGTGCATCGGGCGAAGGAACTTCACCGTGTCCCGGGATTCGCCGGCATTGGCCTGCAGAAGCTCCAGGCGCTTGGCGTCCTTGGCGGGGTTGTCGGAGCTGGCCGCGGCCGGCAGCGCCAGTCCGAATGCCAGGGCGGTGGTGAGGGTAATCAGGGCAACACGCGCTTTCATGGTGGTTCTCCTTGTGCACAGGCCGTGCTGGGCCATGCATGAACCCTACTCCCGGGCGCGTGAAGCGCCCAGTAAGCCCGGAACCGGCGTTCAGACCCCATTTACAGCCGCATTGCCCCGGCCGGGGCCAATTCAGCTTGCCTCGCTGACCGGGGCTCGGCTAGAATCTCCCGCTCGCCCGGCCCCGCCGGTGCGACGGATGGCCGGGTAGCTCAGTTGGTAGAGCAGGGGATTGAAAATCCCCGTGTCGGGGGTTCGATTCCCTCCCCGGCCACCATCTTCAAGCAAGCGCGCATGCCAAACCGCACCCCGTGCGGTTTTTCTTTTTCCGGCGCCCGCGTTGGCGCCCGCATGCCGCCCAGGCTGTTTGGTCCACACTTTCCCGATACAGGGACTGGCATCGCGCTGCCTGCGGCGCGATGCTCCGCTTGCCCCTTCCTGTCCGGAATCAATCCATGTCCCAGCCCTCGCTGACGCTCTCCACGTTCCTCATCCCGGCCATCGACCGCGTGCTGGCCAATCTTTCCCACGTGCTCGCCAAGGGCGAGGCATACGCGAAGGAGACGGGCATCGATCCGGTGCAGCTGGTCCAGGCGCGGCTCGCTCCCGACATGATGACCCTGGCCGGCCAGGTCCAGCGCGCCAGCGATACCGCCAAGGGCGCCGCGGCCCGGCTCGCGGGAATAGACGCCCCGTCTTTCGCCGACGACGAACAGGACTTTGCCCAGCTGCAGGACCGGATCCGCCGTACGCGGGAGTTCATTGCGTCCGTGGACCTCGCGAAGCTGGAAGGGTGCGAAGGGCGCGTCATCAGCTTCCAGGCGGGCCCGTATCCGCTCACGTTCACTGGCACCAGCTACGCCCGGGACTTCGTGCTGCCCAACCTGCACTTCCATGCCACAACGGCCTACGGAATCCTGCGGCACAATGGCGTGCCGGTCGGCAAGCTCGATTACCTGGGCCCGATCAACTGAAGCAGGAATGCCCGATGTCGCGCAATGCCAGCAACAACCCGATCCCCGCCGACCGCCTCGGCGAGCCGCACGCACAGCTGCGTGATGCCGCCGGCAAGCTGCTGGGCGGCGTCGTGCTCAAGGACGGGCAGTGGGTGCTGGGCCTGGACGGACGCATGGTCGGTGAATCGGCCAGTGCCGCCCACGTACTGGCCATCCTCAAGCGCGCCGCGGCCATCGCCCGCGCCGAGGGCCGGGACGTATCGCTGGTGTTCTCGGCAACGCTGCGCGCCGCCGCACACCAGGAAGCCGCCGACAATGGCATGGACTTCGACGCCTTCCAGGACCACCTGGCCGCGCAAATGAACAAGGCCGAACCACAAGAGGGCTGATCGCGGGGCGGTTCACGATGGGTGTACCTGCGGAGGCGCCCACTGGTCGGCGTCATCCCGCAAGGAGCACGCCATGATCCGCACCGCCCTGTTCATTGCCCTCGCCTGCGCCGCCGGCCTTGTGTCCGGCGCCGCCAATGCCCGTGAGCTGCAGCCAGTGCGCGATCTCGACCTGCAGCGCTACGCCGGCGTCTGGCACGAAATCGCCCGCCTGCCAAACCGGTTCGAAGACGACTGCGTGGGCGACATAACGGCCACCTACAGCCTGCGTGAAGACGGCAACATCCGTGTCGTCAATGCCTGCCGGAAGCAGGACGGTGAAATCATGTCGTCCGACGGCGAAGCCCGCCAGGCCGGCGACAGCCCCGCGCAGCTGGAAGTGCGCTTCGCGCCGAAGTGGCTGTCCTTCCTGCCCTTCGTCTGGGCCGACTATTGGGTGATCGCGCTGGACGAAGACTACCAGTGGGCCCTGGTCGGCGAGCCCGACCTAAAGTACTTCTGGATCCTGTCGCGCGAGCCGCGGCTGGACAAGAGGACCTTCGAGGGCCTCAAGGCCCGCGCCCGCGGTTTCGGCTACGAGCTGGATGATCTGGTGGTCGTGAACCCACCCGTCAACGCAGACCGGGACTGAAAAAAGAACGGGCGGCCCGGTAACCGGGCCGCCCGAATCAGAAAGCCGATGGACCCAGGGGGAGAATCAGTCCTCGGCGGTCTGGAACTGCGTCAGGTAACGACCCGCCGCCACCGCGTAGGCCGCCCGGGTGACCGACTGCTTCGGATCGAAGTAGGCCACCACCGTCGGCTGCAGATCGAACGGCCCCTGCTCGATGCCGAAGCGGGCATTGAGCACGCCGGTATCGAGTGCCAGCTGCACGTAACCGCGCAGGTCGGCGGGCACCTGGCCGGCATCCCTCACCGGCACGCGCTGGCCGTTGAAGAAGGCGGTCAGCTCGCCGTCGAAGGCGCGGGCGTCGGCCTGCAGGCCCTGGGACTGCACCAGCGCATAGGCCAGGTCGGCACGGTTGACGGTGCCGCTGGGCTTGAAGTCGCCGTTGACCAGGCGCATCACGCCATCCTGGTTCCAGGCCAGGTCACGCAGCGGCGCACCCTTGGCGATGGCGGCTTCGGCGTAGGCGTAGGCCGGCGACGACACCGACAGGTCGCCGAAGCTGGTGCCGCCGTCGAGCGGCAGCGACTGGCGGATGCTCGCACCCATGCCCAGGTACTGCGCCAGTTCGCTGCGACGCAGCGCCTGGTCGGGGCGGAACTTGCGGTCCGAGTAGCCGTCCACCAGGCGGTTGGCCACGGCGAATTCGATCGCCTGACGGGCCGGGTGGTCGCCGACATCGTCCATGCCGGTGAAGCCGGCGCTCTTGAGGAAGCTGATCTCGCCGGCAATCGTGCCCGGGGCGGCATAACCGTTGGTGACGCCGGCAGGATCAAGCGCCGCGCCCGACACCGAACCGATGCCGCGAACGGTGACCGTCCAGGTGCCCGCCTTGCCCGGCGCGCCGGTCGACGCGGTGTCGCCCAGCACCGGCAGGGTGATCGAGGAGCCGTAGCGCACGCCGTCGGGGTCGGTCAGCACCACCGCGATGGTGTTGGCGTCCACCTGCGCGCGGGCCGCGACCCAGGCGACGTCGGCACCGACTTCGAAGGACTGGCTTTCGACTTCGCCCACCGGCGAGAAGAAGATCTCGAACGGCAGCGGGTCGCCGCCCGGGGCCAGCAGCGCGTTGGCGTTGAACTCGCGCAGCAGGTTCACGGTGCGGCCGTAGTCGTCACGAAGGCCCTGCGACATGGCCACCGCCGCATAGGCGTTGAGGTGGCCGGCACCGGCTTCCCAGGGCAGGCGGCCGGTCATGTTGGTCGCGGTTTCCTCCAGGATCGCCTTGATCTGGGCCGGGGTCAGGTCCGGGTTGGCTTCCAGCATCAGCGCGATCACGCCCGACACGTGCGGGGTGGCCATCGAGGTGCCGCTGGAGTGGGTGTAGAACGCCAGGTGCTCGGGCGCCAGGTTGGCCGAGTCCTGCTCGGCCGCCAGCGGCGGCAGGGCGCCGGTCAGGGCGCGGGTGGAAATGATGTCCACGCCCGTGGCGACGATCGTCGGCTCGTTGAAGTAGGTCCACTCCTTGCCGTCGGGCATGGTGAAGGTGCCCGATTCGCCGCGCTTGCCGCGCGAGGAGAAGGACGTCAGCACGGCGTCCTTCTCGCCCGCGCCGACCGACACCACCCACGGCGCCTGCGCGTAGGGGTTGTGGGTGTCTTCGCCCGGGCCGTCGTTGCCGGCCGCGAACACGCTGATGATGCCGCGCTTGTAGAGCTCGTAGGTGGAAATGTTCACCGGGTTGAGCGGGTCGAACTTGCCCGAGGTGCCCCAGGAGTTGCTGGTCACGCGGACCGGCGCGTCGAAGCTGAACTGGTGGGTCGCGGCGTAATCGAGGCCGCCGACGGCGTCCAGGATCAGCAGCACGCCGCCCGAGCCGTAGCCGATCATGTCGGCGCCCGGGGCAACACCGCGGTACAGACCGTTGGAGCGTTCGCCGGTGCCGCCGATGGTGCCGGCGACATGGGTGCCGTGGCCGGAACCGAGGTCGGTGTTGGGCTGGCCCTCGATGTAGGTCATCGGCACGATGCCGGGCGCGGCGATGGTGGCCAGTTCGGCCAGGATGTTCTGCGGCGCGAGCACGTTCTCGACGACGTTTTCACCCAGCTTGTGGTCTTCATGGGTGGCGTCGATGCCCGAGTCGTTCACCATCACGGTGACGCCGCGGCCGCTGTAGGGAATGGCCTTGCCGAAATCATTCGGGTTCTGCACGACGCGGGCGGCGCCGGAAATCTCGCGCTGCTCCTTGTTGAAGAAGCGCAGCGGGGCGTTGTGGTAGATCGACACCACGTCGTCGCGCTGGCGCAGCGCGGCGATCTCGGCCGGGGTGGCCAGGGCACCGGCGATCGGAAGTGTGTGCATCGTCACACCTTTCTCGATGCCGATGGCCTTCAGGGCCTGGACCTGGGCAGGGGTCACCGGGCCGGACTGTTCGTAGGTCACCACAACCTGCAGTTCGTCGGTGGGCAGTGCGCCGGCCAGCTTCTGGACCAGCTGGGGGTCGAGATGGGCATCGGCCAGGGCCACGCCACTGGCCAGGAGGCCGATGGCGAGGGCGGATACGCGGATCTTTCGGGACGGGCGTGAAGACATGGCGGTTCTCCGGGAAGGGTGCGTCCAAGCCGGACGCGGCAAGGTAGGCACAGCCTCTACCCCGCCTGGACGACCGGAAATCCGGGAGACCCCCCACCCGGCCTGGGGGAAATCACCTAGAGACACGCGGGTGTTTTGGTTTTAGGCTCGGTTACACAAGGATTCATGGAGCCGGGGCCACGCTTGCCACCGGACCACCCAGGACGGCATGCGGCGCATCGGATGCGCCACATTGAAACGCTTCCCACAGGGGGACATCCGCATGACCAGGCTGATCCAGAATTTCGCCCTCGCCCTGCTGCTGGCGGCACCTGCCGCCCACGCCCAGGTGCTGCCGCTGGACGTTTCCATCTCCGGCGACACCGCCGACGTCCGCATCGGGCCGGAACTCTCGCCGCTGGCCGACCTCCAGCTGGATTTCGACGGCTCCACCGGGCTCTCGGCCGCGTCGCTGGGCCTGGATGCCCAGCTTGTGTCCGTCAGCGCCCCGGCCCTGCTGGCGCGCCTGCCCAGCGGCCTGGTGTCGGTGCCGACCGAACTGCCGCTGATGATCACGGTCGAACCGCCCACGCTGGGCGGCCTGAGCTTCGAGCGCCGGGTGCACGTCGAGGTGCACACCCATGCGCTGCCCTACACCGCCGGCTCGCGCCTGCGCCTGTTCAAGGCGCCGCTGGGCGGGGCATTCCGCGACATCACCAATGCGGTTGAACCGGGCAGCGTGCGCACCCGCGGCACCACGGGTGGCTTCTCGCAGTTCATCGTGGCGCTCGACCTGCGCCCGACCGACGCGGTGGTCGCCCAGAAGATCCAGATCCTGCGCGACCAGGCCGGCCTGCTGGCCGCCAGCGAAGAAGCCCCCCTGGTGGCGATGATCGACGGCATCGAAGACGCCGTGGCCGTGCAGGACTTCGCCGCTGCCAATGCCCTGGTGGATGCCATGCGTTCGCGGGTTTCGGCGCGTGCCGGAACCCACATCCCGGACGACTGGCGCGCGACGCGCGACGTCGCGAACATCGCCGGCGAGCTGCTCTCCGGGCTCGACACCCTGGCCTTCAGCATCGGCTACCTGCGCGATTACGGTCCCTGAGCACCGGCGCGGGCCCGGCCCGTCGCCGCTGCCATTGCGAGGCCCCAGTGGCTGGGGCCAAGATGGGCCATGCCTGCCCGCCTCACAGCCTATCTGCCCGAAGGAGCCGCGGTGGAAGCCCTCCTGACGGCAGGCCGCGGCCTGCAGGTGGGCCGGGCCCCGCCCAGCGACCTGCTGATCGACCACCCCTCGGTATCACGCAGCCACGCCTGCTTCGAACCCGAGGGAGAGGCTTGGCGCCTGATTGACCTGGGCAGCAAGAACGGCAGTTTCGTCAATGGCCTGCCCGCCGATGGAGGCCTGCTGCCGGCAAACGCCTGGCTGCGCTTCGGCGATATCACCTGCGAACTGGCGGAACTGGACGACCAGGCGCTCGCACGCGCCGGCCAGCGCCGCGCCGCGCGGCAAACCGCCTCGGTGCTGCACCAGCGCGCCATCGAACAATCGCAGGCACCCAGCGACCTGCTCCAGGCGACGCTGGCCGCCGTGGTCGATCTGGCCGACTGCGAGCGCGGCTTCCTGCTGATCAACCAGCCCGAAGGTCCGGTCGTGCGCGCCTGGCAGGGCCTGGACGACCGGGCATTGTCGGCACCGGCATTCAGCGGCAGCCGGGGCGCGGTGGACAGGGCGCTGCGCGAACGCAGGCCGGTGGTCATCAACGATGCCGGCCAGGACGCGGCCTTCGCCGGCCGCGCGTCCGTGGTGGCGGGTGGGCTGCGCAGCCTGGTCTGCCTGCCGCTGGTCACGGACAAGCAGGTCCTCGGCCTCGCTTATGCCGACAGCCGCGCGCCCGGCCACGCCATTACCACGCTGGAACTGGACCTGCTGGCGGCCTTCGCCGAGCGCGCCGCGCTATGGCTGGCCGCACGCCGCAGCGAACTGGCCCTGGCCGAGGTCGCGCGCCAGGTTCGCTGGCCCGGCGCCACCGGCACGGCGGCGTGAGCCAACCATGACCGGCAACGACCGCCGCCACCTCGAAACCATGACCGGCCAGCACGCCGGCGCCGAGCTGTCGCCCGGCACGGTGCTCGCCGGGCGATTCGAGATCGTCCGCATGCTCGGCATCGGCGGCATGGGCGTGGTTTACATGGCCCGCGACCGCGACCTGGGCGTGCCCGTGGCGATAAAACTGCTGCGCCCGGAGCTGGCCTCGCGGCCCGAGTCATTCGAACGCTTCCGCCAGGAGCTGCTGCTGGCGCGCCAGGTGTCGAGCCCGCACGTGGTGCGCATCCACGACATTTCCCGACACGAGGACCGCTGGTTCATCAGCATGGACCTGGTGGACGGCGAGTCGCTCGACCGCCGCCTCGACCGCGAAGGCAGGATGCCGCTGGAGCCGGCGCTGGCCATCGCCCGCCAGCTGGCATCGGGCCTGGCGGCCGCGCACGCCAGCGGCATCGTGCATCGCGACCTCAAGCCGGCCAACGTGCTGGTCGATGCCACCGGCAATGCACTGATCAGCGACTTCGGCGTGGCGCGCTCGCTCGGCACCAGCGGCCTGACGCATTCGGGCGCGATCATCGGCACGCCCGACTACCTGTCGCCGGAACAGGCGCGCGCCGCGCCGGTGGATGCACGCAGCGACCTATACTCGCTGGGCCTCATCCTTTACGAAATGCTGGCCGGTCAGCCGCCATTTTCCGGCGGCACGCCGGCCGAGTCGCTGACCCAGCGCCTGGTGCAGGCACCGCCACGCCTGGACACCTTGCGCGACGACCTGCCGACCTGGGTGGTGCGGCTGGTCGACCGGCTGCTGCAGCCCAATCCCGCCCGTCGTTTCCAGGATGCCGGCGCCGTGGTCGCCGCCATCGAAGCCCGCCATGTCGCCCGCGACCTGCGCCCCGGCCGCAAGGGCATCGTGACCACCCTGCTCCTGATCGCCGCCATCGCGCTGTTCGCCTGGTGGCAGGCACGGCCACCGCCTGAACTGCTGCCGGTGGACCAGCCGGTGCCCGACCGCATCGTGCTCGTTGCAGAACCTTCCGCCGACGACCCCGCCGCGCTCGCCGCGGTCGCCGAAGCCTTGCGCCAGGGCCTGTCCGGGCCGCCGAATCCGCCCTTCGTCGATGCCGACCGCAGCCAGCTGGCGCTTGCACAGGCCGGCCTCGGCGGACGCCGCGCCAGCGACACGTCCCTGCTGGCGGTGCTCCCCGCCACCCGGGTGCTGCGCCTGGACCTCGATGCCGGCCAGGGACTGGAGGCCGTGCTTTCGGAAACGGACGGTGGCGTGCCGCTCGCGTTCCAGGCCGCCCCTGGCCAGCCGCTCGAACAATCCGCCGCGGGCCTTGCCCGTCAGTTCGCCCTCGGCACGCTGCCGCCCGGCCTGCTCCCGGACGCGCCGGAAAACCTGCGCGCCTATGGCGAAGCCCTGGTCCTGCGCGACGCCGGCCGCTGGGAAGCGTCGGCGGCCGCTTTCGAGTCCCTGGCCAAGGCGGCTCCCGATTTCGCGCCGGCTTGGCTGGGGCTGGCGGAAACCGCGCGCGCCGCCGGGCAACACGCCCTGGCCGAAGACGCGGCGCGCCGGGGCGCCGGACTGGCCTCACCGGTGAAGGCACGCCTGCAGGCCATCGTCGATCTCTACGAAGGCCGGTTCGACGAGGTCCTGGGCAAGCAGCGCGCCCTGGTGGCGGCCCGGCCCGATGACCTCGACGCCCGCCTGCAGCTGGCCGAACTGGAAATAGACGCCGGCAGTTTCGACGTGGCCATCACCGTGCTGCGCGAGCTGCTGGCCCGCGACCCGCAGGACCCCCGTGCCTGGTTCCTGCTGGGCAAGGCCGCCATCCTGCAGGGCGACCACCGCGTGGCGGTCGAGGAACACCTGGTGCGCGCGCTGGTGCTGTACAAGCGCGGACGCAGCGCCTTCGGCGAGGCCGAGACCACCAATGCCATGGGCGTGGGTTACGCGCGCCTGGGCCAGATCGAGGACGCCGAGGAACAGTACCGCAAGGCCGCCGACCTGCGCCGCGAACTGGGCGATCGCCGCGGCCTTGCCAGCAGCCTGCGCAACCTCGCCCAGCTGGCGATGGTGCGCGGGCATTTTGATGCGGCCCAGGACAACCTCGCCGAAGCCGGCGCGCTGTTCGAACAGCTCGGCGACCGCGGCGGCGCCGCGGCGGTGGACAACGAACTGGGACTGCTGGCCGAGGAACGCGGCAACTACGCGCTGGCCCTGGCCGCCTACAAGCGCGCCTTGCGCGGCCGGGAAGCCGCCAATGACCCCCAGGGCACCGCGGAGAGCCTCAACAACATCGGCTTCGCCCATTACCAGTTGGGCGACTACGACAACGCACGCGTGTTCTGGCAGCAGGCCCGCGAAGCCTTCGTCGAACTCGACGACCACAACGGCATCGTGCGTGCCGACCAGAACCTGGGCCTGCTCGACCTGGCCCGCGGCGACTGGGCGGACGCAGGCCAACGGCTGGCGCGTTCGCTGGACGAGGCGCGTTCGCGGCATATGCTCGAGGAAGCCGCGGTCAGCCTGCGCAACCTGGCCGAGCTGGCGCTGCTGCAAGGCGAGCTCAGGGTCGCCTCAAGCCATCTCGAGGAGGCCCGGCGCCTGTTCGCCGAACGTGGCGACCAGCGCGGCCTCGTCGACGCCGACCTGCTGCAGGCACGCCTGCTGGCCGCTGCCGGCCGCAACGACGACGTGCTGTCGCTGCTGGACACGATTCGTCCGGCCTTGCTGGAGAGCTCTTTGGAACAGCGGGCGATCGCCGCCCTGGTGGATGCCCGCCTGCAGCGCGACGCCGGCAACGACCGCGGGGCGGAATCGGCCCTGGTGCGCGCCCGCGCCCTGGCCGAAGAAGCCGGCGTACCGGTGCTTGGACTCGAGGCCGAGGTGCTGGCCCTGACCGACCCCGCTGGCGAGGCGACGCTGGACGCCGAGGTCGCCGCCCTGGGCAATTTTTCGCTGCGCCTGCTCTGGCTTGAAAGGCTGGCCCAGAACCGGCTGGCGCGCGGTGATGCCGACGGTGCCGTCGCGGCCTATCGAACCGCCGCCGGGCAGCTTCAACGCCGCGAAGGCTACCTGCGCGCGCATCGCCTGCACGCGCTGGGCGCCCGTGCACTGGCCCAGGCCGGCGACGCCGATGCCTCGGCGCGGGCCGGCGAACGCGCGGCGAGTGCCCTGGAGAAACTGCAGGCCCAGGCCGCCGCCCTGCCCGCCCCCGAGGAGCCCACCGATGCCCGGGAAGACTGAGGACCTGGCCACCACGCTGGAAACCCTGCGCGGGGACTACCGGGCCCTGGTCGAGCGCCTGGAAGCCAATGAGCGCGAGTTCCAGCGCCTGGGCCGGGCGGTGTTCCGGGTCGAGGAGGAAGAACGCCGCCGCCTGGCCCGCGAGCTGCACGATGGACTCGGCCAGAACCTCACCGCGCTCAAGCACCGCCTGTCGCTGCTGGCCAGCCAGTTGGGCGACACCCGGCCCGACCTGCAGTCCCACATCGACGCCAGCCTGGACCTGTGCACCCAGGGCCTGGCCGACACCCGCGAGCTCTCGCGCCTGCTGCGCCCGCAGGTGCTCGACGACCTGGGCCTGGAAGCCGCACTGGACTGGCTGGCCCGGACCCTGGGCAACCCCGCCGGCCTGGCCATCCAGATCCGCGCCCATCCCCTGCCGCCGCTCGAACCCGACCTGCAGACCCTGGTCTTCCGCCTGGCCCAGGAAGCCCTGGCGAACGTCTTGCGCCATGCCGGCGCCAGCCAGGCCATCGTATCGGTGCGCGTGCGCGCCGGCCTGCTGCGGCTCACGGTCTGGGACGACGGCCCCGGCTTCGACGTCGGCCAGGCGCTGGAAAAATCCCGGCGCGGCGACAGCACCGGCCTGGGTGGCATGAAGGACCGCGTGGCGCTTTACGGTGGCCGCCTGCAGCTTGAATCCGGCCAGGACGGCACGCGCCTGGAGGCCGTGGTCCCGATGCCGGGCGAGGCTGGCATACTGAAGCCATGAACACGCTCCCGGGCCGCAGCTTGCGGGTCCTGATTGCCGACGACCACACCCTGGTCCGGGAGAGCCTTGTTTCCGTCCTTGAGACCGCCGGCGTCTGCCAGGTGGTCGCCCAGGCCTCCAATGGCCTGGAAGCCCTGGCCCTGGCCGCGGAACACGATCCCGACGTCGCCATCATCGACATCTCCATGCCCAATCTTGGTGGCCTGGAAGTCGTGCGCCGGCTGCAGGTCGAATCGCCGCACACCCGCGTGCTGGTGCTGACCATGCACGAGGATCAGGAATACCTGCTGCACGCGGTGCGCGCCGGCGCCACCGGCTTCATGCTCAAGGACAGCCCGACTGCCGAACTGGTGGCTGCGGTGCGCAACGTCGGCGAGGGCCGCGGCCACTTCAGCCCCGAGGCCACCCGCGTCCTGGCCGAGCAGCTGCACCGCCCGAAACAGGCCATGGACGACCCCTACGGCAACCTGACCCCGCGCGAACGCGAGGTTTTCCACCTGGTCGTCGAAGGCATGAGCACCAAGGAAATCGCGCGTCGCCTGGACATCAGCACCAAGACCGCGGAAAACCACCGGGCCCGGGTCCTGGCCAAGCTCGAGGCGCGCAACACCGCCGACGTCATCCGCTATGCCGTGCGCCGCGGCCTGATGACCTGAACCCACGCGCCGTAAACGTACGGGCTGGTATGCTCCGGGAGTTGTTTCCTGGAGCCAAGCCGCCATGCGCAGAGTCACTGTTGCCGCCCTTCTCCTGGCCTTCGTGGCCCTGCTGGCCGCCTGTGCCGGCGGCCCGCCCAAGCGGGTCTATCCGCCCCAGGCCAGCGTCCAGGAACTGCGGGTGCAGGACGACGGCACCTGGCGGCTTAGCCTGCGCATCCGCAACTTCAGCACGGTGCCGATGCGCTTCTCGCGACTGCGGGCCAGCCTCACCGTCGGCGGCCAGGACGCCATCCGCTTCGATCTTGATCCCGGCATAACCGTGGGCCCGGGTTCGGCCGAACTGGTCGAACAGGTCTTCACGCCCGGCCCGGGCGCGCGCGACGCCGTCACCCAGGCCCTGGCCAACCGCCGCAGCGTGGCCTACCTGCTGTCGGGCCGACTGGCCAGCAGCGACCCGGGCACCGACGACGCCATCGAATACCCCAGCCGCCTCGACCCGGTCCCCGGGCTCGACGGCGTGCTCCGCTGACTTTCAAGGAACCTGACCAATGAACCGCTACACCGCTCCCGTGCGCGACATGAAGTTCGCGCTCTACGACGTCATCGGCGCCGACAAGCTCTATGAAAAGCTGGGCATCGAAAACGGCCAGCGCGACCTGCTCGACGCCGTCATGGACGAAGCCGCGCGCTTCAACGAAACCGTGCTGGCGCCACTCAACGCCATCGGCGACGAACACGGCTGCACCTTCGACAAGGACACCGGCGCGGTCACGACGCCGCCGGGTTACAAGGAGGCCTACGCGAAGTTCGTCGAAGGCGGCTGGACCGCGCTCACCGCGCCGGAGAAGTTCGGCGGCCAGGCACTGCCGGAAAGTTTCGGCGCGGCGCTCAAGGAAATGATCGACGCCGCCTGCCTGAGCTGGGGCAACTACCCGCTGCTTTCGCACGGCGCCACCGAGGCCCTGAAGCACCACGGCGAAGAATGGCAGCAGGAGGTGTTCCTCAAGCCCATCATCTCGGGCGAATGGACCGGCACCATGTGCCTGACCGAACCGCACTGCGGCTCCGACCTGGGGCTGCTCAAGACCCGTGCCGAACCGCAGGAAGACGGCAGCCACGCCATCACCGGCACCAAGATCTTCATCACCGGCGGTGAACACGACTTCACCGACAACATCGTGCACCTGGTGCTGGCGCGCCTGCCTGACGCCCCCGCGGGCACCAAGGGCATCTCGCTTTTCATCGTGCCCAAGCAGCGCACCGCCCGCGACGGCACCGTCGGCGAGCGCAACGCCGTGCGCTGCGGTTCGATCGAACACAAGATGGGCATCCATGGCTCGTCCACCTGCGTGATGAACTTCGACGGCGCCCAGGGTTATCTGATCGGGCAGCCCAACAAGGGCCTCAATGCGATGTTCACCATGATGAACACCGCGCGCTTGGCGGTTGGCCTGCAGGGCCTGGCCCTGATCGACCGCAGCTACCAGAACGCGCTGGCGTATTCGCGCGACCGCCTGCAGGGCCGTTCGCTGTCGGGGGCGAAAAACCCGGACAAACCCGCCGACCCGCTGATCGTGCATGCCGACATCCGCCGCATGCTGCTCACCTGCAAGGCCCTGGGTGAAGGCGGCCGCCTGCTGGCGCTGCACGCGGCCACCCTGGTGGACGTGATCGAACGCTCCGGCGACGCCGAAGAACGCAAGCAGGCCGATACGCTGCTGGGTTTCCTGACGCCGATCGTCAAGGGCATGCTCACCGAGTGGGGCATCGAGTGCACCAACCACGCGCTGCAGTGTTTCGGCGGCCACGGTTACGTGCGCGAGTGGGGCATGGAGCAGCTGGCGCGCGACGCCCGCATCACCACCATCTACGAAGGCACCACCGGCATCCAGGCGCTCGACCTGCTGGGCCGCAAGACCATGCAGCTGCAGGGCGCCGGCCTGCAGATGTTCATGAAGATGATCCAGGAGTTCTGCACCGAACACGCTGCCGACGAGTCGCTCACCGAGTTCGTGCTGCCGCTGGCGGAGATCGCCAAGCAGTGGGGCGAACTGACCATGGAAGTGGGCAAGAAGGCCATGGCCAATGCCGATGAAGTCGGCGCGGCGTCGGTGGACTACCTGTTCTATTCCGGTTACGTCGCCCTGGCTTACTGGTGGGCGCGCGCGGTGGTGGCGGCCGAGGCCGGCAACCACGGCGACGGCTTCAAGAAGGCAAAACGCGAAACCGCCCGGTTCTACTTCGCACGCCTCCTGCCGCGCACCCAGGCCCATGCCGCGGCGATGCGCAGCGGCGCCGGCAATCTGCTGGACCTGGACGAGGCGTTGTTCGACAGCTGATAAAGCGCCTCTTCCGCGAACCTGAACGGCGCTCGCGCCGTTTGGGTGCGAGTCGGTTTGCCGAGCCTATGCTGTGGCCATGGCTGACCGCTCCGCCGCCGCCGAAGCCACACAACAAGAGATTCCGCACGCGCGGGGCCTGCTGCTGGCCGCGCTGCTGGTGCTGTTCACGCTGCTGGTCGGCAATCCCGTCGCCAAGGCGCTGATAGAACACCAGGTCCGCGCCGGCACCGGACGTGAGTTCAGCATCGCCGGTGAATTTTCCATCTCGCGCGGTTTCTTCCGGCAAACCGTGGCCGGAAGCGATGTCCGCCTCGGCAACGCCGACTGGGCGAGCCAGCCATCGCTGTTCGAAGCCCGGCGCGTGGAAATCCAGTGGGTCCCCTGGCGCCTGCTGCTGGGCCAGGTCGTTATCGTCTCGGTCGACCTTGACCAGCCCACGCTGAATCTTGAGCGCGACGCCGACCTGCGCGCGAACTGGCGATTTGGCGACAAGCCGAACACCGACCCCCCGCCCCGCCGGTTCCCGGACATAGGCGCGATGTGGGTTGAACAGGGCCGTTTGCACCTGCTTGAGGACCGGCGCCGCACCGACCTGGCCGTGGCCGTGCAAAGCGGCGAACCCCCGGCCTCCGGGGGCCTGCCGCCACTGCTGGTGGAAGGCGGCGGCACCTACCGCGAGAACCCCTTCGTGCTTGAAGGCCGTATTGGCTCTCCGCTGCACCTGGTCGATTCCGATCCCGACCAGCGCTATTGGATCGACCTCTCCGCCGAAGCCGGCGCCACCCGCGCACGCGTGTCCGGCGGCCTGCGCTCGGTGCTGCAGCTGCGGGACTTCGAGCTCGATTTCAGCATCGCCGGTGCCGACATGGCCGAACTCTACCCACTGCTGGGACTGGCCATCCCGGAAACCGCCGCCTACGACCTCAATGGGCGCCTCGGCCGCACCGGCAGCGTCTGGCACTACCGCAGCGTCACCGGCACCGTCGGCCAATCCGACCTGGCCGGAGAAGTCAGCGTCGACACTGGCCGCGAACGCACGCTGCTGGTGGCGGACCTGGAGTCACGCAAACTCGACCTCGACGACCTGGCCGGTTTCATCGGCGGCAAACCCCAGGCTGCGGACCCCCAGGACGGCCGGCTCTTCCCCACCAGCGTTTACGACACCGAAAAACTGCGCTCCATGGACGCGCGGGTCACCCTGGTCGCGCACCAGCTGAGCGCGCCGCCCCTGCCCTTCCAGTCGCTCGACGCCCACCTGGTGCTGGAGGACGGCGACCTGCGGCTGGATCCGCTGGACTTTGGCCTCGCCGGTGGTCACTTCGACGGATCGGTGCACCTGGATGCACGACAGGAGCCGATGCTGGCCGAGATAGACATGCAGGCGCGCGGCCTGCAGTTGCCGCGCATGCTGCCCGATGCCGAAGCGGCGAGGAGCCAGGGCTTGCTCGGCGGCCACGTCCGCTTGCGCGGCAGCGGCAATTCGGTCGCCCGCATTCTGGCCAGCTCCGACGGCGAAGCCGGACTGGCCATGGGCCCGGGCCGCATCAGCAACTACATGATGGAACTGATCGGCCTGGACGTCGCCGAAATGATCAAGTTCAAGCTGGGCGAGGACAAGGACGTCCCGGTGCACTGCGGTTACGCCGACTTCCTGGTCGAGGCGGGCGTGATGGACTCACGCGCGCTCGGCTTCGACACCTCCGACACTCTGGTGCTGGGTGAAGGCCAGATCCACCTGGGCGAGGAACGCCTGGACATCGTGCTGCGGCCCCGACCGAAGGACTTCAGCCCTTTCAGCCTGCGCTCGCCGCTGCAGCTCGGCGGAACGCTGGCCGACCCCAGTATCCGGCCGCAGGGCGGCCCCTTGCTGCTGCGCGCCGCCGCTGCCGCGGCCCTGTATGCCGTCGCGCCGCCTGTGGCCCTGCTGGCCCTGGTCGAGACGGGCCCTGGTGGTGAGTCGGACTGCGGACCCAAGGCAAACAAGGACTGAAGCGTCCCGGGGCAGGACGCGCACCGGGCGCGGCCACCGGCGACTCAGGGAGCGCGCGGACGCGCCCGCTTGTCCGCGTACATCGCCTGGTCGGCGGTCTGCAGCAGCTGGGACAGCGTAGGCGAATCCCCGGCCGCGGTCGCGATGCCAAAGCTCGCGGACACTCCACGGCCCAGGGACTGCACGGGACTCGCTTCCAACTGAGCCCGGACGGCCTGGACCACCTTGTTCGCCTTCGCGTCGTCCGACCCGGGCAGGAAAATGGCGAACTCATCGCCGCTGAGGCGCCCGATGAAATCCTCCTGCCCGAGACAGGCCTTGCAGCGGACCACCAGCTCGCGCAGCGCGGCGTCGCCACCGGCGTGGCCATGGGTGTCGTTGAGCTCCTTGAGGCCATCGACGTCGAGCATGATGATCGACGTTGGCCGGGCCCGACGCAGGCCACTGGCCAGTTCCGCGGCGGCCCGGTCTTCGAAGAAGGTCCGGCTGAGCGCCCCCGTCAGCCCGTCATGGCTGACCAGTTCCCGGAGCCTCTTGTTGGCGGCATAAAGCGCCGGCGCGGCCAGGCTGAGGTAGGAATTGGCGGCCAGGCTGATGGCCGCGAACTGCAGGATCAGCGCGTCGTCACCCACGTCGACGGCAGCCGCGGCCCCCACCGTCAGCAGGCTGAAACCCAAGAGCCCCATCTGGGCGCTGGCCAGGTTTTCGGTGTGCACCACCCACAGCTGCAGCACCACCGGCAGCACCAGCATGACCAGCAGTGCCCGGCTATTGGAGAGCTCCAGGTAGCCCACGAGGATGGCCAGGGTGACCACGAACAACAGGGCAAGTTTCCCGGCCGCGGAATTCCGCAGGCGCCACGGCCCCCATTCGAAGGCGGGAAACCGCTTGACCTCGCCGTCGGCACCCGCGCGCCGCAGTACCAGGGCCAGCACCGGCGCCAGGGTCACCAGGGCGGCGTAGTCCCCGATCCACCAGGCCGACACCAGTTCGAACAGGTCCGGGGCTTCAAGCAGGTTGGTCTGGCTTAGCCCCAGTACGCCCAGTCCGGCGGCGAGCAGCGCGCCCAGGGCGCCGAGCACCAGGAACTGTGAAACCGCGCGCAGGGTCAGCTCCGTGGGTGCCGACGGGGCCAGGCGACGCAGCACCATCGCCGGCAGGGCGTAGGCACCGGTGTGGACCAGCGCGAACACAACGCTCGACCAGGCAAGCACGCCCAGGCGCACCTCGTCCTGGTTGGCCGCTTCCGTCAGGTAGGTGCCCAGGACGCAGGCGACGAAAATCGCCGGCACCGCCCGCCAGCCCATGCAATACAGGCCGGCGAAGGTGACCGCCGCCGGTGGGAACCAAAGGCTGGCGTGCGGCGCGTGCTCAAGCGCGGCTGCCAGCAGGAAGCTGCCCAGCCAGAGCAACAGCAACAACGGGTGCAGCAGCCACGACCGCGATGTACCCGCCTGCATCAATGCCTCCGCCTTTCCATCACGACTGCCTGCCCGCATCCTAGCGCGCCGGAAAGCAAAAACCCGCCATTCGGCGGGTCTGCTTCAGCCGGCCCGTGGGGAGTCGGGCGGCTTTGCCACGAATTGGTCGGGACGGTGAGATTCGAACTCACGACCCCTAGCACCCCATGCTAGTGCGCTACCAGGCTGCGCTACGCCCCGATTCGTGTGGTCCCGGCCGAGGCCGGGCTGGCGATTATACGCGAAGCCGGACTTTTTAGGAGCGCCTGAAGGGGCTCCTGCAAGCAATTGTCAGCGGCGCAGGAGGTTGAGGACTTCCTCGAGCTCCATCCGGACCTGCTTGACCACCTGGGCGGTCATGGAGTTCTCTATGCGGCCGGTCTCGCCCTCCAGGCGCTGGCGGGCACCGGAGATGGTGTAGCCCTCTTCATAGAGCAGGCCGCGGATCTGGCGGATCATCAGGACGTCGTGGCGCTGGTAGTAGCGGCGGTTGCCGCGGCGCTTGACCGGCTTGAGGCTGCCGAATTCGGTTTCCCAGTAGCGCAGCACGTGCGGCTTGACGTCGCACAGCTCGCTGACCTCACCGATGGTGAAGTAGCGCTTCGCCGGGATCGGCGGGAGTTCCCGGTTACTGCCTGGATCCAGCATAGGCTTCCACGCGCTCCTTCAGCTTCTGGCCCGGACGGAAGGTCACGACGGTGCGCGCGGAGATCGGGATCTCCTCGCCGGTCTTGGGGTTCCGGCCGGGACGCTGGTTCTTCTGGCGCAGGTCGAAGTTGCCGAAGCCCGACAGCTTGACCTGCTGCCCACGCTCCAGCGCCTCCCGCAACGCGTCGAAGAAGGAGTCCACGAATTCCTTGGCCTCGCGCTTGTTCAAGCCAACCTCCTCGAACAAGCGTTCCGCCATTTCGGCCTTGGTCAGTGCCATAACATCCCCTGTAACCCGCCGTTGCCGGCGAACATCATGACCGCAACCGCGCTCCGCAGTCCCTGTCCAGCGCCTCGAGGGCGGTGGCCACGGCCTGATCGGCGTCGCGGTCAGTTAGGGTGCGTGAAACGTCCTGCAGAATCAAGCCCATAGCCAGACTCTTTGAGCCCGACTCTAGGCCCGGACCGACGTAGCGGTCGAACAGCACCACATCCCTCAGCAGCGCGCCCAGTGCGGCCTGCAGGCTGGCCCGCAGGGCCGAGAAGGGGGTGGTTTCCGGGACGACGAGCGCGATGTCCCGGCGGACGGACGGGTAGCGTGAAACCTCCCCGGCCCGGGGCACGGCCCGGGTCGCCAGCGGCGCCAGGTCGATCTCGAAACCCACGACCTCGCCGTCCAGGTCCAGGGACCGGGCCAGGCGCGGGTGCAGGTGGCCCAGCCAGCCGATGCGCTGGCCGTCGCGCCAGACCGAGGCGCTGCGGCCCGGATGGCCCCAGGGGCTGTCGTCCGGGCGAAACTCGCCCTCGGCGCCGGACAGGGCCAGCAGGGCTTCGACCTCGGCCTTGAGGTCGAAGAAGTCCACGTCCCGGTCGTCCAGCGCCCACTGCTCGGCCGACTGCGGTCCACAGGCGACGCCGGCGATGCGCGGGGTTTCAATCGGGGCGCCGCCGTCGGTGGGCTGGTGGAACACCTTGCCCAGCTCGAACAAACGCACCCGCGACTGCTGGCGCGACTGGTTGCGGGCCAGGGCCGAGACCAGGCCCGGCAGCAGCGCCGTGCGCATCACGCCCAGGTCGGCCGACAGCGGGTTGGCCAGCGCCACAGCGCCGTCCTGCAACTGCCAGGTGGCCAGCAGGCCGCCATCAACGAAGGCGTAGTTGATCGCCTCCAGGAAGTCGCGGCCGGTCAGCTGCCGGCGCAGCACGCCGTCAGCGACCCGGGACTCGCTGGGCGCGACCAGGCGCACTTCGCCGGTGGGCGTGCTGGTCGGGATGTTTTCGTAGCCGTGGATGCGGGCGACTTCCTCGACCAGGTCTTCTTCGATGGCGATGTCGAAGCGGCGGGTGGGCGGGGTGACCGCCCAGCCTTCGGCCGTGGCCGCCACCTGCATGCCCAGCGCGCGCAGGATGCGTTCGACGTCGGCGTCGGGCACCACCAGGCCCAGCACGCGGCGCAGGCGATCGCGGCGCAGGGCCACGGCTACCGGACGCGGCAGGTGTTCGGGCAATGCGGCTTCGCTGACCGGGCCGGCCTGGCCGCCCATGATGTCGAGCACCAGGGCGGTGGCGCGCTCGAGCGCCAGGCGCGGCAACTCCGGATCGACGCCGCGTTCGAAGCGGTGCGAGGCATCGGTGTGCATTCCCAGCTTGCGGGCACGGCCGATGATGGCCGCGGGCGCGAAGTGGGCGCTTTCAAGGAAGACGCGGGTGGTGGCGTCGGTGACGCGGGTATCCCAGCCGCCCATGACGCCCGCCAGCGCCACCGGGCGGTCGTTGTCGGTGATGGCCAGGAAACCTTCGTCGAGCGCGGCCTCGCGCTCGTCGAGCAGCTTCAGGGATTCCCCCTTGCGGGCGCGGCGCACGCCGACCGGGCCGGACAGGCTGCCGGCGTCGAAGGCGTGCATCGGCTGGCCCAGCTCCAGCATCACGTAGTTGGTGATGTCCACGAGCGGGCTGATCGGGCGCAGGCCGGCGCGCTTGAGGCGTTCGGTCAGCCACAGCGGCGAACGCGCGCCGGTGTCGACGCCTTCGATGATGCGGCCGCAATACCGCGGGCAATCGGCGCCCGCGTCCAGGACCAGGTCGAACGTGGCCTGGTGGCCGATCGTCGCTTCCGGGATCTGCATCGGCGTGACCTGCGCGCCCATGGCGGCGGCGACGTCGAAGGCGATGCCGCGCACGCTGAAGCAGTCGGCGCGGTTGGGCGTGAGCTTGAGTTCGAAGCTGGCGTCGGGCAGGCCCAGCAGCGCACCGATGGGCTGGCCCACCGTCGCGTCGGCCGGCAGTTCCATCAGGCCCGAGGCGTCGGCATCGACGCCCAGTTCCTTGGCCGAACACAGCATGCCGTTTGATTCGACGCCGCGCAGTTTCGCGGCCTTGATGGCCATGCCCCCGGGCAGACTGGCGCCGACCTGGGCCAGCGGGGCCTTCAGGCCGGGGCGGGCGTTGGGTGCGCCGCAGACGATCTGCACGGTGCCGGCGCCGGTGGCGACCTGGCAGACCTGCAGGCGGTCGGCTTCGGGATGTTTTTCGCAGGACAGGATCTGGGCCACGACCACGCCGTCCAGGCCGTCGCCCAACGGCTGCAGCTCCTCGACCTCCAGGCCGATGGCGGTCAGGCGGGCCGAGAGTTCGTCGCGCGAGGCGGTGGTGGCGACGTGTTCGCGCAGCCAGCTTTCGGGGAATTTCATGCGAACTGCCTCAGGAAACGGCCGTCATTCTCGAAGAAGCTGCGCAGGTCGTTGACCCCGTAGCGCAGCATGGCGAAACGCTCGACGCCCAGGCCGAAGGCGAAGCCGGTGTATTTCTCCGGATCGATGCCGCAGGCACGCAGCACGTTCGGATGCACCATGCCGCAGCCCAGTACTTCCAGCCAGCGGGTGCTGCCGTCCGGCTGCTGCCAGGCGATGTCCACTTCGGCCGAAGGTTCGGTGAAGGGGAAATAGCTGGGCCGGAAACGCATCTCGAAGTCGCGCTCGAAAAACGCGCGCACGAACTCGGCCAGCGTGCCCTTGAGGTCGGCGAAGCTGGAGGTTTCGTCCAGAAGCAGGCCTTCGACCTGGTGGAACATCGGCGTATGGGTCTGGTCGGAGTCGCTGCGGTAGACCTTGCCGGCGGCGATCATGCGCAGCGGCGGGCCACTCTTGTCGGCGACGGCCTGCTTCATGAAACGCACCTGCACGCCCGAGGTGTGCGTGCGCAGCAGGCGGGCCTCGCCCGTTTCATCGGGCGGGAAATAGAAGGTGTCGTGCATGGCCCGCGCCGGATGGTGCGGCGGGAAGTTCAGGGCCTCGAAGTTGTGCTCGTCGTCCTCGATCTCCGGACCGTCGGCCAGCTGGTAACCCAGGCGGGCGAAGATGTCGGTGATGCGCTCGAGCGTGCGCGAGACCGGGTGCAGGTTGCCGACGGCGGCGCCGCGGCCCGGCAGGCTGACGTCGATACGCTCGCTGGCCAGGCGCGCCGCCAGGGCGGCTTCCTCCAGCACCAACTTGCGCTCGGCGATGGCGCCGGCCACGGCTTCCTTGGCGCGATTGACGGCTTCACCGGCCGCCTTGCGCTCTTCCGGCGCCAGGGCGCCCAGCTGCTTGAGCTGTCCGGTGATCGAGCCACTCTTGCCCAGCAGGGACACCCTCAGGGCGTCGAGCGCCTCGAGGCTGCCGGCGGCGGCGACTTCGGCCAGGGCCGATCGGGTCAGGTCTTGGATGTCAGGCATGCGCGAGGTTCTTCCGGGTCCAGAAAACAAAATGGGGAAGGACTCTCGCCCTTCCCCACCTTGGTGCTGCCTGCGCGCGGCATGCCGCCGCAGGCATTGGCCTTACGCCGCGAGAGCGCGCTTGGCCTGCTCGGCGATCGCGCCAAACGCGGCGGGATCGTGGATGGCGATGTCGGCCAGGGCCTTGCGGTCCAGGGTGACGTTCGCCTTCAGCAGGCCATTCATGAAGCGGCTGTAGCTCAGGCCGTGCTGGCGGGCCGCGGCGTTGATACGCACGATCCACAGGCTGCGGAACTGACGCTTCTTCTGCTTGCGGCCGATGTACGCGTACTGCTGGGCCTTGGTGACGGCCTGCTTGGCGACGCGGAAGACCTTGCGACGGGCGTTGTAGTAGCCCTTCGCGAGCTTGATGATTTTCTTGTGACGGCGGCGCGCCGTTACACCACGCTTGACTCGTGCCATGGTTCAGTCCTCCTCAGAGATAGGGCAGCTGGCGCATCAGGCGACCGGAATCTTCGGCGCGGACGTGGTTCGTCTGGCGGAGATTGCGCTTACGCTTGGTGCTCTTCTTGGTGAGGATGTGGCTACGGTTGGCGTGGCCTGCCTTGAACTTGCCGGAAGCAGTCTTCCGGAAGCGCTTGGCGGCCGCCCGATTGGTCTTGATCTTGGTCTTGGCCATGGGAAGTCCCTTTGGGATATTTAGTTACTGGCCTGGGCGGTGGCTTGCGCCACACTTTCCGTCCTGCCCGTGCCGGCTTGTAAGCCCTTGATTCCAAACGAAACCAAGGGCAGGTCCATGACGGCTTTGCCCGATGAACCGGGCCCGGATGCCGCACCGGGGACTCGCCGGAAACCCGGCGAGCCGCGAATTATGCAACAAAAGCAGGGACTTGGGTAGCGCCCGGCTTATTTCTTCTTGGGCGCGACCATCATGATCATCTGGCGGCCCTCGAGGCGGGGGCGCTGTTCGACGACCACGTCTTCGCCCAGGTCGGCCTCGATGCGCTTGGCCATCTCGAGACCCAGCTCCTGGTGGGCCATCTCGCGGCCCTTGAAGCGGATGTTGACCTTGACCTTGTCGCCTTCCTCCAGGAACCGGCGGAGGTTGCGCAGCTTGATGTTGTAGTCGCCGTCGTCGGTGGTCGGGCGGAACTTGAGTTCCTTGATCTCGACGATCTTCTGCTTCTTCTTGGCCGCGTTCGCCTTCTTCTGAAGGTCGAACATGTACTTGCCGAAATCCATGATGCGGCAGACCGGCGGTTCGGCGGTCGGCTGGATTTCCACCAGGTCGACGCCGGATTCCTCGGCCAGCGCAATGGCTTCGTCGCGCGTGAGCACGCCGACCATTTCGCCGTCCAATCCGATCACGCGGACACGCGGGACGCGGATCTCGAGGTTCTTGCGGTTACGCTTATCGTGGGCTGAGCTGTTGATTCGCTTGATTCCTATTGGGTTCCAGTACCGGCTGCCTTCAGGCGACCGGGCCACTCTCTTCATGCAGGCGCGCCAGGAAGTCTTCGACCTTCATGGTCCCCAGATCTTCCCCTGAACGCGTGCGCACCGCGATCATCCCATTTTCCTTCTCGCGGTCTCCAACCACCAGCAGGTAGGGGATCTTCTGAAGCGTGTGCTCGCGGATTTTATAGCCGATCTTCTCGTTCCGCAAATCGGCCTGGACCCTGACGCCTTGATTCGCAAGGGTTTTCCGGACCGACTCGACCCAGTCGGCCTGGGCGTCGGTGATATTGAGCACCACCGCCTGCACCGGGGCCAGCCAGGCCGGGAAGGCGCCGGCGTGGTTTTCGACCAGGATGCCGATGAAACGCTCCATGGAGCCCACGATGGCGCGGTGCAGCATGACCGGGTGCCGGCGCTGGCTGGCCTCGTCCACGTATTCCGCGCCCAGGCGGGCCGGCATCATGAAATCGACCTGCATCGTGCCCAGCTGCCAGGTCCGGCCGATGGCGTCCTTGAGGTGGTATTCGATCTTGGGGCCGTAGAAGGCACCCTCGCCCGGCAGCTCCTCCCAGGCGACCCCGCAGGACGACAGGGCCGCGCGCAGGGCGGCCTCGGCCTTGTCCCAGGTGGCGTCGTCGCCCAGCCGGTTGTCCGGGCGCAGGGCGATCTTGATCTGCACGTCGGAGAAGCCGAAGTCGGCGTAGACCCGCAGCGCCTGCCGGTGGAAGGCAGTGACCTCGGCCTCGACCTGGTCCTCGGTGCAGAACACGTGGCCGTCGTCCTGGGTGAAGCCGCGCACGCGCAGGATGCCGTGCAGCGCGCCCGAGGGCTCGTTGCGGTGGCAGGCGCCGAACTCGCCGTAGCGGATCGGCAGGTCGCGGTAGCTGTGCAGGCCCTGGTTGAAGACCTGCACGTGGCCCGGGCAGTTCATCGGCTTCAGGGCATACGTGCGCTTCTCCGACTCGGTGAAGAACATGTTTTCCTTGTAGTTGTCCCAGTGGCCGGACTTCTTCCACAGGGACACGTCGAGGATCTGCGGGCAGCGCACTTCGTCGTAACCGGAACTGCGGTAGACGCGGCGCATGTACTGTTCGACCACCTGCCAAAGCTGCCAGCCCTTGGGATGCCAGAACACCAGGCCCGGGGCTTCTTCCTGGATGTGGAACAGGCCCAGCTGCTTGGCGATGCGCCGGTGGTCGCGCTTTTCGGCTTCCTCGAGCTGGTGCAGGTAGGCCTTGAGGTCCTTGTCGTTCAACCAGGCGGTGCCGTAGATGCGGCTGAGCATCTGGTTGTTGTGGTCGCCGCGCCAGTAGGCGCCGGCCACCTTCATCAGCTTGAACGCGCGCAGCTTGTCGGTGCCCGGCACGTGCGGGCCGCGGCACAGGTCGGTGAACTCGCCCTGCGAGTAGAGCGACAGGTCTTCATTGGCCGGGATCGATTCGATGATCTCGGCCTTGTAGTGCTCGCCCAGGCCCTTGAAGAACGCCACCGCCTCGTCGCGCGTCTTGACGCTGCGGGTGACCGGCAGGGCTTCCTTCACGATCTTGAGCATCTCGGCCTCGATGGCCGGCAGGTCCTCGGGCGTGAACGGGCGCTCGTAGGCGAAGTCGTAATAAAAGCCGTTGTCGATCGTCGGGCCGATGGTGACCTGGGTGCCCGGGAACAGGCGCTGCACGGCCTGGGCCAGCAGGTGGGCCGTGGAATGGCGCAGCAGCTCCAGGGCGTCGGGGTGCTTGTCGGTGACGATCTCGAGCGCGGCATCGTTTTCGATGCGGAAGCTGGCGTCCACCAGCTTGCCGTCGACCTTGCCGCCCAGGGCGGCCTTGGCCAGGCCGGGCCCGATGGACGCGGCGACGTCGGCGACCGTGACGGGGTTTTCGAAGGGGCGGCGGCTGCCGTCGGGGAGCGTGATGTTGATCATGGCGGGTCTGGGAACGAATCTCAGGCAATAAAAAAGGGCGCCAGGCGCCCTCGCGGATGCGAAGCCTGGCCTTGCGTCTACGGAGTCAGGGTAGTGTCCATGTCGCACGCTCGGCGCCGGTTTCCCGGGGCCACCTTTTCTGCCGGTTAACGGTGCAAAGGTAGGGCCGGGAGGCCGCCAAGTCAATGAATCCGGGCCCGGGACCGGGGCCGGCGGGCTAGACTCGGGGCAGTCCCAGGGAGAGCCCCGCATGGCCCAGAGCGTGCATGAATTCCACGACGACCCCCGCAATGCCGATATCCGGATATGGATAAACGGCTGCCTGCTGCCCCGGGCCGAGGCCACGGTATCGGTCTTCGACAGCGGCTTCGTGCTGGGTGACGGGGTCTGGGAAGGCCTGCGGGTTGTCGGCGGCCAGCCGGTGTTCCTGGACGAGCACCTGGACCGCCTGTTCGAAGGCGCCCGGGCCATTGCCCTGGACATTGGCCTGGACCGCCGGGGCCTGGAAGCCGCCATCCGCGAGACCCTGGCCGCGAACGACATGCACGACGGCGTGCACCTGCGCCTGATGGTCACCCGCGGCCCCAAGCGCACGCCCTACCAGGACCCGCGCGCCTCGGCCGGCCCGGCGACCATCGTCATCATCCCCGAGCACAAGCAGGCCAAGCCTGAGCTGGTGGCCCGCGGCCTGAGCCTGTTCACCGTGCACGTACGCCGCGGTTACCCGGACGTGCAGGACCCGCGCTGGAACAGCCACAGCAAGCTCAACTGCATCACCGCCTGCATCCAGGCCACCCAGGCCGGCGCCGACGAGGCGCTGATGCTCGACCCGCACGGCTTCGTCGCGACCTGCAATTCCACCCATTTCTTCATCGTGCGCCGCGGCGAGGTCTGGACCTCCACCGGCGACTACTGCCTGCACGGCGTCACCCGCGCCAACGTGCTGCGCGCCTGCGCCGAAGAGGGCATCACGGCGCGCGAGAAGAACTTCACCCTCACCGACGTCTATTCCGCCGAAGAGGCCTTCTGCACCGGGACCTTCGCCGGCCTGGTGGCGGTGCGCGAGGTGGATGGCCGGGTCATCGGCGACGGCAAACCTGGGCCCATGGTGGCCAGGCTGCAGGCGCTTTACCGGGGGCTGGTGGAACGCGACGTGGCGGTTCGCGCCGGGGAGAAGCTGGCTTGAATGCGCTGCGCATCGGCATGTGGTCGGGCCCGCGCAATATCTCCACGGCCATGATGCGGGCCTGGGAGAACCGGCCCGACTGCGCGGTCAGCGACGAGCCGCTGTACGCGGCCTACCTGGCGGAAACCGGGTTCGACCATCCGGGCCGGGACGAGGTGATCGCCGCCGGCGACACCGACTGGCGGCGCGTGGCCGACGCCCTGCTCGGCCCCGTGCCCGGCGACAAGCCGGTCTGGTACCAGAAACACATGGCCCACCACCTGCTGCCCGGCATGGACCACGACTGGATCCACGGGCTGAGCAATGTGTTCCTGATCCGGGACCCCGACGAGGTGGTGTCGTCCTACCTGCGTTCGCGCGCCTCGGTGGAGCCGGCCGACATCGGCCTGCTGCAACAGGCGGCGCTGTTCGACGAACTCGCCTCGGCCAGCGGCACGGCGCCGACGGTGGTCGATTCGGGTGATTTCCTGGCCGATCCCGAGACCTTCCTGCGCGCGCTTTGCGATCTGTTCGGCCTGGAGTTCACGGCGCGCATGCTGAACTGGCCAGCGGGCCCGCGTGACAGCGATGGCGTATGGGCACCGCACTGGTACGGGACGGTGTGGAAGTCCACGGGCTTCGAGCCGCCGTCGGCACGGCCGGCGCCGGTGCTGGACGACGCGGCACGCGCCGTCGCCGATGCCTGCCGGCCGGCCTACCAGAAATTGCGCGAAGCGCGGTTGCGGCCCTGACCGCGGGCTTGGCTTGCCCGGGGCCGGAAATGCGAAAGCCGCCCGGAGGCGGCTTTGGTTCCTTGTAATTCCATCCCGGAGAAGGATGGTGGGCGGTACAGGTTTCGAACCTGTGACCCCTACCATGTCAAGGTAGGGCTACAGCGTTCACCAGCGTCCATTGGCGACCTAAACCATTGTTTCCAAGTACGCAGAAGTCCTTGCTGACACCGGCGGATTTCCATACTCTTTCCATACTCTCCGTTTTCGAGTGGAAAGAAGACCCCCATGAGCCGCACTTCGAAGCCCAGACCAGCACGGATTGATCTCCGCACGGTTGACCGGCGCGAACGCCTCAGGCCGCGCGCGAGTCGCGAGCCCTACTGGCAGCCGCTGGCAACCGGTCAGTACCTGGGCTTCCGCCCATCGGCTGCGAACGGCCTCGGAACCTGGCTCGCACGGTTCTACGACCTGGACACGGGACGGAAGCCCAACAAGACGCTTGGCGACTTTGGAAATCTGCCGCCCGCACGGCGCTTCGATGCTGCCAAACGTGAGGCCGAGGAGTGGTTCCGACACCTGGCGCGTGGTGGCTCTGAGGACGAGCTAACCGTTCGGGAGGCCTGCGAGCGCTACGCCAAGACCCATCCAGATGCTGCAAAGAGGTTCCCTCGCTACGTATACAACGACCCGATCGCGAGCGTGAAGCTAAGGCGCCTACGGGAACAACACGTCCGGGATTGGCGAAATAGGCTCGAGGAGCTTCCCGCCAAGGTGACCCGGACAAAGAAGGGCGCACCGGTAACGCGCAAGCGCGCGGCCGCCACGGTAAACCGTGACATGGTCGCACTCCGGGCCGCGCTGAATGCTGCACTCGCCCGGGGGGAGGTCGAAACCGCCCTTGCCTGGCGCAAAGCACTACAACCCACCTCAGGGGCTGACGGTCGGCGAGACCAGTACCTCGACAAGGAACAGCGGCAAGCCCTCTTATCCAAGTTGGGCCCGGATATTCACGCCTTCTGCCGCGGGCTCTGCCTGCTTCCAGTGCGTCCCGGTGCACTCGCTAGCCTAACCACCGGGGACTTTGACGCGAGAACCCACACGCTTCTGGTCAGACTGGACAAAGCAAACAGCCAGCGCCGGATCCTCCTGCCACTGGAGACCGCAAACATCTTGGCCGAGCAGTCCAAGGGAAAACTCCCGCGAGCTCCTCTCTTTGCTCGCGCAGATGGCAAAGCCTGGGACAAGGATTCATGGAAGCGCCCCATTAAGGATGCAGCCTTGGCGGCCAACCTGCCTGCTTCAGTAACCGCCTACACCTTGAGGCACTCGACGATCACTGACCTTGTCGTCGGCGGACTTGATCTTCTGACCGTCGCTCAGATCAGTGGAACCAGCGTTCGAATGATCGAAAAGCACTACGGTCATCTCCGGGGAGATCGAGCAGCCGCTGCCTTGGCCAGCCTAGCTTTCTGAGTAAGTGAAACTCCTGCCTGTGTAGGCGTGGGTCGACGTTGACCATTGCGCCTGAAAGCGCTGATCAGCGATTCTGCTGTTAACTAAACCAAGCGACTTGGGCTGCTGCCGACAGCCATGGAGAGCGGCCGGCATCCGCTTCCGACCAAAAGCGGGAATCCACCGAAGTGATCTCCTCACAACCCGTTGGACACAGATATACGCCGGGTTGTTAGCCGGATACAGCAACCCTAATGTCGAGCCCGGTGGACAGCCCGCCACATGTCGTGTTGTTGAAAAGCCCTTCAACCAGATCCTGTGATCCTGTGATCCGGCTGATAAGTGGATTGTGCCGCCTGTAGTGATCCTGGATGCCATCACAAAAAGCTACCGCAGTTGCGCTCGCCACTGAACAGTCGTCTCGAAAAGCTGTTAACTCATGGCTGAACCCTGCGCGGGATCCACCCTTCCTCGTAAGGGTGCCGGCTTCAAGCTGGCGCAGTCAGCTTTCTACACCACTTCGATGTGCCAGCCCTTCGAAGAAAGCACAGTTCGCAAACTTGACGGAACTCGCTCTTCGTTAGCCGCTAGGCACAACAACGCCGTCGGGCGGGACATCGCAACGTAGAGATTCCGCAATTGGGCCTGCTGTGTCTTCGGAAGCTTGTCCAAGTTCTTCGATGCAATCCCAGCGATGTACTCGAGCCCCAGCGCGACGTCAAACTTCCGGCTGCTGCCACCGTAGGATTCCAATATCAAGGATGCGGAGTGCGTCTCGCCCTTCATTCCGGCTGTCGTACCCAGACCAAACTCGAGACTCCGTCCCGCGTGGGAGACCTGGCACTTGGTTGACGCGGTCGAGTTCGTCGTTCCTTGCGGTCCAGTCTCATTAAATACGCTCAGAGCTGAGAACTCATGAAACTCGAGCTCATCCGGGAGGTATGACTTAAGCGCTCCATACACAATCTGGATGGCCGAATCGCGCTGGCCCTGGATACAGAACTGCTCGCCAGAAATCACCAAGTGACGGGTGAGGACATCGATCGGCCCTGATTCTCCGAACGATCTTGCGGCCCGAGGCAGCGCACGCGCATCACGAATGCCGTCTACCATAGGCGCACCTGCCGCGCGCAGCACCAGCAGCAGCGCCCTCCGGACATCGGAAACACGCGCGCTCAACGAAGCGTCCGCCAGGGTCCTCTTTGCATCTCCGACGAGCCCCCAAAAGTTTACAGAACGCATGCTGGCGATTCGCTGGCCATCACTATAGGCGGGCCAATAGTCGCCAAGGTGGCGCCCAGGAGCGACCTTGCCTTCTCCCGACTTGCGAGTGCACATCGCTTTCACCTCGCGAGCCGAGGTTTCTTCCTCGGTCAGGCGATCGATAACTAGGCGGCCATAGTGCGACACGACCTTGGCTACATCTTCCGTAGAGTACAAGAGTAGGATCGGCGCGTGGGTGCCAGCCCCCTCCCCAACAACTTCATTACCGCTCAGACGCACGCTACCCACCGCATTTGCGATAGCCGGACCAAACCGCTTGCTGGTGCTTATGCATCCGTAACCGTCTCGCGGGAATGTGAGGAGTTCAGCGTTCTCCTCGTCTGAGAGAATCTTCTGGTCTACATCCCCAAATCTTTGCATCACCGACTTTCCATCGAATAGGCGATTCAGGAAGGACTCCTGGTCCCACGACGTGTCTTGCATCTCATCGATGAACACCATCGGAAACCGCCGGTAAACTACATCAACTAGACGGGGGTACGTTCTGAGCGCACGATCAGCGTATGCAAACATGTCGCGATGCCGAAAGACGCCCCTGTCAGTCAGCATCTCTTTAAGTCTCACCAGCGACCTGTACGAAGCCGTATGCGCTCCCGGCAGCCTTCCGCTTTCAGCCTGCACTTGCAGATCCGCTGTCCGATAGAACAATGACGTGGCGATGCTGTCGCCATTATTCTGGTTCTCCAGATACACCCGCAGGCCAGTGAATACGCCCAATTGAAGAAGCGACTTGGCCCTATCGGCAAAGACGACGTCGTCGATGACATCTACATTCTGACCCAAGCTTCGCAGCATAGGCATAGCGAAGAATTGATTAACAAAGGCGTGGATGGTGCCAACGAAATGGGGATAGCTAAGTAGCTGCGCGCCTTCAGCAGTTCCCGCTAAGCGCTGTGCAATCTCGTCCCGCGCCACGTTAGTGTGGCTCAGAACACAGATTCCGCGTCGCGCATGTGGCCACTTCCGCGCCAGCAAGAGCAGCTTAGCCGCTAGCAGCGAGGTCTTCCCGCTACCCGGCACCGCATTAAAGTCACGCGAACCGTTCTCAAGCAGCGCGCTCCGACGCTCCGCATCGTCGAAGTTCAGGTCCTTGGCTAGGGTCGCTAGGTTAGCCAGGTCTGCCGGTCCTAGGCTCACCGCGCTCACGCTTCAACCTCCTGCGCTCCGCCCGTTAGCGCACTCGACGAGGCGGATGAACCTGGGGGCGCAATGCCTGCTCGACCAGGCGTCTGAATACCGGCAAAGGCGCGGACTTTTGTGGCAGCCACGGTTGATCTCGCCGACATATCTGACGGGAAGAACTCATGCGCCGGAAGCATCCAGCAACTCGAGGCTGACGCTGCTGCTCCAAGCACACTGAGCGCGGTACGCACTACTTTGCCCCGCCAGCCGTCGCTGCCGGCTTCGCGGCTGGAGCAATAGTCAAGTGAGAGAGTGCTGCCTGCAGGTAAGGAGGCAATGCGTTGAACAGCTCTTCGCCCGCTCCAAACTTCCCAGTGCATACTAGGTGGGAGGCGTACTGGGCCGCGATGGCCTTCGATGCTTGCTTCATTTGAAGTGGCTTATAGATGATGGCCGCTAAGGCTTCTGGGGTATGCCCCGCACCATGCAACGTGGCCCAACTTGATTCAGCTGCCGCCAGCGCCTCAGTCTCATCGGCTTCATCGAGACGCTCCTCTCGCGAATGCGCCTTGACTGCCAAAGAAATCGCCAGGTGCATGAGCTTCGCGCAGCCATGCAGGGCCAAGTCAAACTCAAGCGTCCAGCGGTCAGAAACGCACACGATTGTCTTCCCGCCTTCAGCTCGATCCTTCTTCCGCTGCACCACCTGAGCCACTTCAGACAAGGAGTAGTCAGAATCGAATCGCTTCCCGTTGGCAGGCTTGGCGACGTATGTCTTCGCGACATCGGGAACGATGTCCCGGTCCGTCAGGCAAACCACTGGGATCGGGATTTCCAGACCGCCCCCCTCTCGCTGGAGGATGCGAGCATAGTGATACAGGCCCGTGTGGCCGACGTTGACCATCGACACACCATGTTTTGAGAACGACCGTCCGCACATCTCAGCGATAGCGGGGACCAAGATGGCTTCGGCAGGCCCTTCCACCATCATGACGCCTCGGGCAAAGAATAGGTTCGCCTTGGTCGCGTCTATGAACCGGCGAAGGAACGAGTAGTCGGTTCGCTTGAGCTTTGTATTGCCCATGGCCAACGGGAAGGTATGAGCCCTATGCACTAGTGTCATGTCTTCGATGTGAGCAGTCGAGACCAGTGACGGGCTATGGGTCGTCATGATGACCTGTACTCGCTTCTTCGCGAGTTCCCCGTTCGAGTGTTCCTTCAGTAGCTCCATCACTCGCTCTTGCAGCTGAGGATGCAGATGAGCCTCAGGCTCTTCGACAATTAGCAGAGCGAGCTCTTCTCCGTCCCTAAGTAGAACCAACTCGGTAGCCATAAACAACGCGTTATTGTATCCAAGGCCCCGCGCGCAACGCTCACCTGGATTGATATGCGCGCCGGGTAGCAAGGTCAATTCGAATTTTTGAAGGATTGGCGTAAGCGAAAGGTCAGGGGCGATACGGATTCGCGACTGAAGCTGCTCACCGGAGAACGCGAACTGACCGAGGAAGTTCTCATTGATGTCCTTCTCTACCCCCTTGATAACCTCATGCTCACCTAGGTGGTGCTGTGCGAACGCCATCAGGCCTACCAAGCGCTCAGGAACGTCTTTAGGCGATCCCTTGTCAAAGTCGTTCACCTCCTGACCGACAATGTCCTTATGGGCGCCGAGAATCTGCGAAAGCCGGGATTGACGACCTGGTCGCAACTCCGCTTCGGCGTCACGCAGTGGCCTCAGGTAGGTCGCACGCACGAGCTCTCTGACCGCGTAGCCCGCCTCCGGTCCGGCACCGGAAGTGCCGGTTCGAACTACCGTTTCGACACGCGCTCTCTTTGTCGGTTGCGGCGCGTGGTAGCGCGCCTCGAGATGGAGGATGAGCGAGCAGGATCCGTCCTCCCCAATGGTAAGCCATTCGAGAACCGACGCCTCTTGGTCTGGGCTTAATCCACACAGCGTTGCTTCGATGCTGAGTGATTGCGCTCGGCTTTTCCCGTGAATGTGAAAGTCCTGCTCGGACAGTCTTACAGGTTCATAGCTTGTCGTCAGCAGGACCTGACGAATGGCATCGACGATGCCGGTCTTGCCCGCATCGTTCTCGCCAACAAGAATGTTGAGCCCTGGGTTCAGCTCCCAGTTGAGTTCAGGCGCAGTAGTACCGTCGCCGAACGCGCGAAAGTTGCGCGCACGAATTTGCTTCAAGTACATCCCCCTACTCCTCTTGTTCGACGGTATCACCTGCGCAATGCTGCTGACCCCTCTGCCTTCGACTCTAATTCGCAGGGTAGGTCGTTGACGCCCTTGGGATGCCTTTGTTCCTGCATGCGCCACCGAACCAACGCCCCCAAACGGGATGATCGAACCAGAATCTCACCCTGTCCCTCCATGCGCGTCAATCAGGCTCGGAACCTCGCCGGGGCTAAAAGCGACACCACAACACCAGACCCCGAATCCGCCTTTCTGGTTAACACCCCTCACCCAAACCTCGAGCGCCGATCGCTTGGCCTTGTTCTGGTCGCTGTCCTCTCCCTTGATCTCAAGGACCAGGGTCTTGCCATTGGCTAAACGAACAAGGAAGTCGGGCACATAGCGCCTCTTGGAGCCGCTCCACATGTAGTAAATATTGAATCCGAGGTGGTCATTCTTCGCGTATGAGCGCACCAACGGGCTCGCTTCTAGAACGTTGGCCGCATGGGCCTCCCACGCGCTATCGGTAACGACATGACTTATCTGGGACTTTAGCGACGGCAGGCAGGGCTTGGTGGTGTACCAAGTTCGCATGTTTCGCGTCGATCCAATGGGGAACTCTTCGTCGAATACTGGCTCGAAGCGTTCCTGATTCTGCGACAACAGGTAGCGCAGGAGATGCTGAACGACCAGATCCATGTTCAACGAGATCAAGATTCGCTTCTTCAGCGGATCCTTATGGAACAGCGAAGGCACCTCGAGCCTGTCGGATGAAAGGAACTGCTCGATTAGGCGAATCAGTTGATAGGCCAGAAACTCCGGCGTCCCTGTGAACTGATGTTGCATTTGAGTAAACGCTTTGCGGGCTGCTTGGAACGTCAACCGCTGAAGGCGAAACTCATCCGGGAGACTCTCCAGGTCGATCTTGCGGATCTGGTCCCAGGCATTTGCCCCACCCAAGGCAGGCGCCATTTCGGCGGCGATCGGTGTCTTTGTATGATCGAGCGCTAGTGTGTCCATCTTGGCCCAATCAAGAGTCAGGGTGGGCCGCACGATCACATCAACTCGGAGAACGTTTGGCCACCGAATCTCCAAGGAATTTCGCTCCACGAGCGATTCAATCTGGATGCTGGCTTTCGGCGGAGGAGGCGCCTCACCTTCCCCGCTGAGGTCCTGAAAAACGGACAGGGGCACGCCAAACACGTTGACGAATTCTGGGCGAAAGAGGTTTCGCGTCACCCCGTCAGGGCAAAGGACAGCCTCGGTGTCGTATCCCACGCGACGCAGGCCTCGGCCAATCACCTGCTCACAAAGCAACTGACTAGTGAAGGCGCGCAGACCCATGATGTGGGTTACGTTCTTGGCATCCCAGCCCTCGGACAGCATAGCCACAGAAATGACGTTCTGCAGCCCCTGACCTGCGGTGCCGCGCTTGCCGACGTTGTCCACGATTGCTCTTAGCAGTTCCTCCTTACTCAATTGAAGCAGCGCCTGCTTCTTGTCATGCGGAAGCGAGACCGCCTCGACAATTGACTTTAGTCGAATCTCGTAGTCCTCAGCGCCATCAAGGTACTCACGTCGAGCATCAGAAAGTGGCGCGTGCGACAAGAGCCAGTCGCCAAGTTCCGCCTCCGCTAACTGCTCGACCGCCGCCATTTCCTTTGAAGGAAGACTGCATAGCGCTACCAAGTATTTCAGCTTGTCAATGGACTTCTTTCTACTCTTGAACGTTTTCTTTTGCTGCTCCGTCTTGCATAAGGCGTCAACAATCGCGGCCAGTTTCACTTTTGCCAAAGAGTCCAAGCTGGCTCTCTCGCCCATTTCTGCTTTATCTAGAACCTTGGAATCCACGCGCAAGGTTCGATTGGCATCGCGCAACTCCGGCCAGTGCACTTCGCCAGATGTAAAGTAATTCTCAATTCGGGCGGCAGTCTCGGTACGGTTGCAGACTGTAAGCATCACCGGCGGGGTGTCATGCCCCTCTCGCGCCCAGGCTTCGGCCGTGGCGCGCCAGTCGGCGCCAAGCAGAGTGTAGGCCTGCTTCACCAGCGCCGGCAGTGGCTCGTGAGGCTGAGCGCCTCGTCGATTTAGGTCCTCATGGACACTTTCATCCCGGTAGAGGTGGTAGAGCTTCGGCTTGAGGGTGCCCGTGTCCGGAACAACACCGTCTCGTACCACCACCCGGGGCGTCTTCACAAGACCGGCCTCAATGGCGTCATTCAACCCGAAATCGGAGATGATCCAATCGAATAGGCCGGTTTCCGAGTTCGACCGTCCGGTCGGGGCAAAGGGAGTCGCAGAGAGATCGAAGCAGCGCTGGATTCGCAGCTCCTTGTGGATTCGGTCAAGCCCTTCGATCCAGCGTGTTGCCTCTTCCTGGTCGAGCCCCATCTCTTCGGCCCGACGCTTAACGTCTCGGCTGCGTTTGTCATCAGGTGACTGTCGGTAGGCGTGATGAGCCTCGTCGTTAATCACGACGATGTCCTTGTATACCGCCAGCTTCCCAAGAACACGCCTCACGAACGCCTTGTCACTCTCGGCCCCCTTCTTTACAACGGAGCGCTCCTGCTCCTTCAAGGGCATCAAGGAATGCCAGTTCTCCACCAAGACCTCAGCCTTGTTGAGCTTGCTCCGCATCGACTCATTGGGACAAAGACTGAAGGCGTCGTAGTAATTCTCCTCGTGTCCCGGATAGAGCACCTGAAGCCGCTCCCTGACCGTAAGACCCGGGGCTACGATGAAAATTACGCGCGAGAACTCCTTGTTCCGCTTTGGGTAGGCCAAAGCATTGAGTACCTGCCAGGTGATCAGCATCGCCATCACCGTGGTCTTGCCGCTGCCTGTAGCCATCTTGTTGCAAAGGCGTTCCCACGGACTACCGTCGCCGGGAATCGCGATACCCTGCTTGAAGTCAGCCGGAGCCTCGACCCACCAGATCAGGGTCTCGATGGCCTCGAGTTGGCAGAAGTAAAACTGACACTGGCGCGAGGACGGCTCGTTCCAGTGCTCCAGGAGGCTTCGCGTTACGGTGGTGACCCCGGGGTAGCTGGCGCTCCGCCAGGTATCAACGCGCTCGCGGATGCGCTCCACGAGACCAAGCTTTTCAGTTCGGCGCGTATTGTTTCGGGTGTCGAAGATCTCGTAGCCGGCCGGACGTCGACCGTTGACGAGCTTCAGCGAACCCTGATTGTCCAGCCAATGCCATCGAGGGCGCTCGAACGGCGAATTGACAATGAGAGATTTGGGCGTCGGCATGCGCTGTTAGCCCAAAAGAATGACTTTGAGTGACTCAAGACCGCGGTCATCTACGATCTTGACCGCGATCTTGCGGTGATCACCAGGCTCAAATGGCAAGCTGACGGTTCCGTGCAGTTTGTCCAGCTTGGATTCGTCGAGCTCGGCCTTGATGTCGCGCTTGAGCTTGTTCCAGCCGTCCTTGGCGCCGGCCATCGGGAAGAATACCTGGCACGGGAACAGGCAGCGCTCGTCGTAGTCAGTGTCCAGAGACCAGGCGGCGATGTTCTTCTTGCCCCCGGACTTCAGTTCACCCTTGGTGATGTCGAAGTAGTCGAAGCCGTTGACCTCGACCACGTAGAGACCGTCCTTGCGCTGGTGAACGTCCACGTCGGGCTGGCCCATCAGCCAGAAGCTCTGGTTGCTGCTGCGATTCTTCTTCAGGTCCTCGGTTAGGAGGTCAGTGTTCATCTGCGCCTTCAAAGCAGTAAGGCCCTTGGTCGCATCGATGTCCTTGGCCGCTTCCGGATCGAAGGTGAAGGCGCAGAAGACGATCATCTTCGGGCGCGGGAACAGATCACCGGCCTCGCGCATGGCCAGTTCCACCTGGCGCTGCTCCAGGGCAGCGTACTCGGGGCCGAAGCTGACCACCACGCGTTCGCCGCTTTCGGCCAGATAGCCGGTGCAGTGCAGGTGCGGCATGTCCGGCAACGGCTCCAACTCGGCGAAGCGGAGAATCTGCCCACCCTTGCCGCGGATGCCGGTCTTCAGCAGTTCATCGCGCCAGCCGTGCTGGCGCTGGGATTCGCCGCTGCGGGCTATTGCGGAGTCGGCTTCCTGAGCGGGCTGGGTTTCGTCCAGCGACAGCACCGTGGGGAACGGCACGGCCTCCACGGTGAACGGGCCTGTTATGCGCAGCTTGTCTCTGCTGACCGTGGGCCGGTCGTAGAGGGTCTCCTGATCGGCATGGGCGGCGATGGAGTCGTCCATCCTCTTCTGCATTGCTCGGCGGGCGATATGGAACGCGTCGAAGGCTGCGTGGGCGCCGGCGTTCCAGTCGGCCGGGTAGTCGAACGGGACTTCCCATTCCTGCAGCGCCGCGCCCTTCGCGAAGTCCAGGGTTTCACCCTTGCGCCCGCCTTCACTGACTTTGAACGGCGTGCCGGCGGATTTCAGTGCGGAATTGAGCTTGGCGAGTTCCTGCTCGATGGCGGGATGCATCTTGTCCCAGATCTCGTCGATTTCCGGGTTGTTGGCGATGGATTTAAGGGTGACATGCGGGACGGTCCTGTAGATGAAGCCGCCGCGCAGGCCTTCGTGCGGATACTTGAGTTCGTAGTAGTCGTAGCTCGCCGTCATCAGTCGCTGCTTGGCCAGCGTTACCGCAACGCGCGAGGTGTCGCATGTGATCCAGCGGCGACCCCATTTCTCTGCAACGAAAGCGGTGGTGCCGGAGCCGCAGGTCGGGTCTAGAACCAGGTCGCCGGGGTCAGTGGTCATAAGCATGCAGCGTTCGACGATCTTGGGATTCGTCTGAACAACGTAGACTTTTTGATCGGTGAACGATCCGGTAATCGTGTCAGTCCAGATATTGTGACGCGTGGAGACATTGAAATCGCTGGGTAGGCTTTTGAATCTGAGGCTGTTTGCCGCTTGAAACAATCGTCCAGCTTGACCGGCCCGACGAATGCCAGAGGCAGTTGTCTTCCAATGACTTTCTTCTGCAGGCCTGTACTCCTTACCATTGAAGTCGATTGATACAGGTGTGCTCGAAGGTCCTGGCGACACAAGCGAAACAGAAGCGAATCTTCTTGCTTCACCGTCCTCAGCCCGGACCTGCATGTCCCTGTATTTGTAGGCACTCTCGATGTCAGACTCGCTGCGGTCCGAGAATAGATGCTTGTACTTCACGATACCCCGATTCTTCGCGTACCAAAGAACTGTGTCGAAAATCGGCGGAAGTAGGTTACTCGTCGCATACGGAGCTTTCTGGTACACGATTTGGGCGCAGAAGTTGTCGATCCCGAAGATCTCGTCCAAGAGATTCCTCGTGAGGTGAACGTTCTCGTCAGATATCTGCACAAACACGCTGCCTGACTTGTGCAGCAGCTCCTTCGCTACCAGCAGCCGATCGCGCAAGTAGGTCAGATAAGAGTGGATGCCCAGCTCCCAGGTATCCCGGAATGCCTTGATCATCTCTGGCTCTTGGGTCAGGTCCTCGTCCTTGCGATCCTTGACGTCGCGCTTGTTGACGAAGGGCTGGAAGTTACTTCCGTACTTGATGCCGTAGGGCGGGTCGATGTAGATCATCTGCACCTGGCCGGCCATACCCTCCTTCTGCAGTAGGCTGTTCATTACCAGCAGCGAGTCGCCGGACACGAGGCGGTTGGACCAGCCGCGGTCGTGCTTGTAGAAGTCCACGGCCTCGCGCAGTGGCAGCGGCTCCTCGAACCAGGCACGAAACATGTCTGCGGTACCGTGATTTTCGCCCTTACCTTGCTTCATCCTCTTTTGGATGACGCCCAGGATCGTGGAGGGGTCCATTCGCTCGTGCACGTGCAGACTGACCGTGTCGACCTCGAAGCTAGTGCGCTCCGCCTTGCCGGCCCAATTTAGATACGGCCCCGCCTGGCGCTTAAGCTGCTCAAGGGCGGCGCGCATGGTTGATTCGTCGCCACTGGCTAAGGCGTCATCAATCAGGCGTTCGATCTGAGCTCGGCCGACATCAAACTGCAATGCCGGGTCTATGTGTGGGTCATAGGCCCACTTGGTCTTGGGTTGGTCGGGGTCGTTGTCCGGCGTGACGACACCCACATCAGGATTGTTTCTGCGCTTTTCGCTGTGCCTGTAGGCGACGACCTTTGCGCTGTCTTCCACCCGGCGGGCTTTTACTTCAGTTTTGGCCCGGCGGGCCTGGGCCACGGTTATGCCGGCCTGTCGGGGCTTGCGTTTATCGGCCCCTTCGGGGATCGCTGGGGCTGAGAGGTGCAGCGTGCCTGCATCTTCCACTACCCGTCGCACCGAGCCCCCACGGCCCTGGCCCTTCACCAGCTTCCCGGAGCCAATCAGGGCGTCTCGGACCTCAAAATAGGTCTCCTCTGACACTTCCGCCTCAAGGCTCTCCTCGACCTGCCCCCTCAGGGACTTATTGCCGACGGACGATCCGTCCTTCGGCAATAGTTTCAGTATCGCGCCTCGGATTTCGGCTGCGCTCGCCTTGGCCATATCGGTAGATCCCCTGAGTCAGGCTTGAAGAATACGATGGCAGCCCAGCTTGATGACATATGGCATCGCGCATGGTCGCCCTATGCTTTACCGAACGTCACAAGCGTTGACGTTTGGACACGGCTGGTGGGAATTTTTCTCGCGCCCGCGCCCCACAAGACACCTGGTTCCGACCCTCCGCCCGGGTAACACTACCCCGGCTTGAGAGGTAGCTGGACGAGCCGCCTGCTCCTGCGCACAACCCCCCCCCATCGAACCTCTGGGGCGCCCTGAGTCTCCGATGGGGCTTGACGACCTCCCCAGCGCTTGGTACTTATCTGCTACCGCAGGAAGCTTGCGGTCGTAGCCTGAACGTCATCCAGCCCTGGGGAGATCCCTGGGGGCGCCTGCCGCCCGACTCGTAAATCCGAGCATCCGAGGGGTGGACCAGACGCGCAACGAGCTGCCCGTGGCGCACGGGACATCGGGCTCTCCTAATCAGAGGCCCAACTATGAACAGGTTCGCTCAGCGCTATCCCGGCGCAGCCCACTGTTGTCTTCCCGAGGATGACGACGCGCTCGTCGATTCTTCATTCGCCCAACAGTTTCTTCGCATCTCCCGCAACACCCTCGCCCGCCTGACCCAGTCCGGCAAGCTGCCTGTCGTAAGGCTCGGCAGGGCATGCCGCTATCGGGCTGGCGACGTCCGCCGTCTTGCGACCCCTGGGGTTGCGCAGTGAGCCGCCCTCTGACGCCCCGCCCGTTTGGCGGGCTGGTCGAGCAGTGCGCGGCCAGGAACATCGGGCGCTCCACGGCCTTTGAGCTCGCGCGTCGCGGCCTCGTCGAGACCTTCAAGATCGGTCGACGGACATACTGCTATCTCGACTCGTTGGACACCCTCGGCGAGCGCCTGAGTGCCAGGTCGAATGACCAGAGTGGCCTCGCATGATCACCACCGACATCGGCCCTGAGGTGGCCGCGAGATCCCTCGCTCGGACCGTGGTCTCCCTTGAGTCCTTCGGTTTGAAGGTCGTCCGCGCGAGCGTGGACCAGCGGACCTGCTACCAGTTCGTAGGAAGCTTCTCAATCTGCCCGGACTACCTCCACTGCGCGCACTATGCCGTCCTCATTGGAGTACTCACCAACACGCTTGAAACACCGGAACTGGGATGCCTGGAGGATGACATCTATGGCCACAGCGTTGACCTGGTGGGATGCAAGGTCTACAGCCCGGACGAATGTGTCCGTCGGATCGTTGGCCGAATTAGTTCTTCGATGCGTCAGGAGGTCAACCTGATTGCGAGCCGCCTCATGGGCGGACACGTGCTCGAGCGGCATGCATTGTTTAGCGGCGTTAGATTTGAACCCAGGGATCTCATTTTCGCGATTGAGACCGAAGCCATGACGAGGCCGGATTGATATGCAGCCCCATCTGGCATCCGCTCAGAGCTTTCTTGCTGCCCTCGACCCATCCGCGGTCGGCTTCAACCTCAGGGCTTTTCCTGATCGGCCCGGCGACGAATCCCCCAGAAAGTTTCCGAACTTGCACGCGTCCCGGATTGAAGGGGTGATGAAGATCGCAGCGGCCGGGTCGCTCGGCCTTTTCGTCGTTATCAACGACGGAGGGCAAAAGGACGCGGAGATCACCCGCATCAGGGCCGTATTCATTGATCTCGACCTCAAGGACTTCAAAGGGTCGCAGGAGGACTGTGATCGGGCGCTTCGTCTCGCCCACGAGGGCCGCCCCGACTTGGACATTCCGATTCCCGAAGGCTGGCCCCATGCAAGCGCCATCGTATCCAGCGGTGGCGGCGGGTATCACGTCTATTGGTTCGTCGATGACTGCCCGGTGGGTCATTTTCCGTTGATCCAGAGGGCGCTTGCTGCCCGGTTCGGTGGGGATACGAGCTGTTCGAACGCCTCTCGGGTTATGCGCCTGCCTGGGTCAGTCCACCAGAAGCAACTGCCCGCCGCCGTCAAGCTGCGGCAGCTGCGCCCGGAGCGGAGGTATGCAACTCGGGATCTGCTCAGCCGGCTCGCGATTGATCTTGACGCGGAATTTGAACCTACCGCGCAAAAGGCCACCGTCACCAGCGAGTCCAATGACCCCGTCCTGACCTGGTTAATCGAACATCCCGAGCACCTCAAGGCTGGGGGCCGCAGGGGCGCGGACAGGCCCGTGGACGTTACGTGTCCGAACTCGAGCTCGCACTCACTGCCCGACAGCCCGACATCCACCGTCTACATGCGCCACGGGTTGAATGGCGGTACTCGCGCATTCCACTGCTCTCATAGTCACTGCACTGGGGTCCAGCTCGGCGATTTTCTTGAGCACATTGGCTACCAGCGCAATTGTCCGGAATTCCACAGCGACGACGGACTTGCCTGCCGCTTCGCGGATTGGCTCGACGGGCGCGCGATTTTCGCGAGAGGCGCGTGGCACGTCTGGACCGGCTCGCACTGGCGGCAGGATGAGGGGGCCGTAAAGTCCCTTCTCAAGGAATTTGCCGCAGAACTCAGCCGGGAGACCGTCAACGAATTCGGTGTCGCTGCCGGTGCCGGTGACGCAGAGGCTAAGCGGAGGCTCCGCACGGCCTCCGCGATCCTTAACGAACAAAAGCAGACCCAGGTTCTCAAGGCGGCCGGCACTATCCTCCGGGTGCACTCCGGGGAGCTCGACTGCTATACGGACAGCCTGATCACCCCCAACGGAACGGTGGATCTTAGGACCGGAATCCTCACGCCTCCGGACCCCGCGCTTTACTCGACGCACTGCGCGGGAGTCGAGTTCGACCCGTCAGCTCTCGCCCCTCGCTGGAACGCCTTTCTTGGCCAAGTATTCGGGTCGGATCCGCAGCTCATTGACTACGTCCAGCGCCTCGCCGGCTATTTCCTCACTGGGAGCATGCAAGAGGAAGTGATGGTCGTTGGCTTTGGGCACGGCGCAAACGGAAAGAGTGTGTTCGCCGAGATCCTTCGGTTTATTCTCGGGGACTACGTATGCACGGCTGACCCGAGCCTCCTGACAGGGCAGCGGGTAGGCGGCGGGCCGAGCCCGGAGGCTGCACAGCTGGCAGGTAAGCGTCTTTGCCTGCTGAATGAGGCCAGGGTAGGCGATCGGCTGGACGACGGGGCAGTGAAGAAGCTCGTCTCCACGGAGAAGATGTCCGCAAGGAAGCTCTACCAGGAGCCCTTCGATTTCTATCCGTCCGCCAAGTTGTTTCTCCGGACTAACCATCGGCCGGCGATCCGCGACAATTCGGAGGGAATGTGGCGGCGGCTGCACTTGCTGCCCTTCGAAGCGCATTTTCCGCCGGAAAAGCGTGATCCGAGGCTGCGAGAGATCTTGGAATCGGAGGCCACCGGCATTCTGGCGTGGGCTGTTAGGGGATCGGTGGCTTGGTATGGGGGCGGCTTGCGCCCTCCAGCATTAGTCCTCGAAGCCACTCGCACCTATCGAGCCGATTCAGATGCCCTGGGAGAGTGGCTGGCAGAGCGCACCGAAGGAGGCGGGTTCACCTCGACCCATGATCTTCGGAATGACTACGCCATCTTTGCCGGAATCCGCACCCCGCCTTCGGTTGCCGCCTTCGCCGGCTGGCTGAAGGAGCGCCGCTTCGATTCCGCGCGGGGGCCCAGGGGCATTCGCGGATTCAAGGTCACTTTGAAGCAGGGCGACGACCTGGCCTGAGCACTGCTCTGACAGCCCATGGCGGAATGACGGTGATTCTGGAGACTTCCTTAGGAAATGGTCCTCTGTTGGAACTTATGGAATTAACCCGTCATCCCGTCATACACCCGGCGCAGCCCGCTCTGCGCTCCACTGTCGAGGGTGACAGTGTGCCGTCACCAAGCCGCCACCCCTGTCATTTTCGAGGACGGTAGCGATGCAACCCATCTTCTGGACAGACGAGGCCGCCGCGAAATCCAGAGCCATGAGGCGATGCCGCGCTTTGTGGCGGGGACTTGCCCCGCACCGACAGTGGGCGCTGGAGTGCCTCGTGTATCGCCTCCAGGGCTTTTCAGTGGTCCCAGAAGAGGTAGAGGGACACATTCGTGCGGTGCTGGATACGACCAGACCGTGGCGAATGAGCGATTCCCAGCTTTGCCGGGCCCTGCTGCAGTCCCTGGGAAAGAAAAAATAGAGGGTGGGCCGAACAAGCCAGGACTCCGGGGGTGGAGTACCGGGTACGGGGGGTATTTCGCGTGCGCGGCAGCGGCGCCGGCCTGGAGGGCGAGAGAGCCGATGGGTCGTCTAGGGGGTCGGAGTGCGCCCGCGGAGGGCTAAGACTGCACGCGTCACTTGCTGATGCGCCGGGCTTTTGAGAGGCCCATTTTCCATACTGTTTCCATGCGTTCCAATCAATGCCAGCCTAAGTCGCTGATTTGATTGGTGGGCGGTACAGGTTTCGAACCTGTGACCCCTACCATGTCAAGGTAGTGCTCTACCGCTGAGCTAACCGCCCACAAGGGCCGCGAAGTATAACAAGCGACCCCTGCGGCGGCAATGGCGAAATGCCGGCAGCCGTGGATCAGTCGGCCAGTCCGTGGCGGCGGGCGCATTCGCGCTGGCGCTGCGCGGAGGCCTGGCGGTCGCTGCGGCCTGACAGGCCGTGGCTCCATTCGCAGGCCTTGGCCTGCACGCGGTCGAGAAGACGCGGTCCCGAAGAAGCCTGGCCCCACTCGGATCCCGGGGCGGCCAGCCCGGTGGCGCCGTAGCTGGCCCCGGTCAGCAGTCCCAGTGAAAGCACGAACACCCCGGCCAGCAGGCCGCGAATCCCCAAGGTGGACATCGGCTGTCTCCGGACGGGTCCCCACCCGTCCATGAGCCTGTTCTACCCCCCTGCCAGAAGTAATGCAAGTTGGCCGCTCAGGCCATCAGGCCCTGCTCCCGCAGGCGGTGGATTTCATCGCGGACGCGGGCAGCCTCCTCGAACTCGAGGTCGCGGGCGTGCTGGTGCATCTTCGCCTCGAGCTGCTTGAGCCTGGCCGCCAGGCGAGCCGGGTCGAGGGCGGCGTAATCGGTCTCGCCCTCGGCCACCTTGTGGCCCCGCCCGCGGCCGTCCTCGGGCTCGCTGCGGGCACCCTCCATCACGTCCATCACGGCGCGCACGATCGACGTCGGGGTGATGCCGTGCGCCTCGTTGTATTCAACCTGCTTCTGGCGGCGGCGGTCGGTTTCGTCGATCGCCGCTTTCATGGAATTGGTCATGCGGTCGGCGTAGAGGATGGCCTTGCCGCGCAGGTTGCGGGCGGCGCGGCCGATGGTCTGGATCAGCGAACCCGTGGAGCGCAGGAAGCCCTCCTTGTCGGCATCCAGGATCGCCACCAGCGACACCTCGGGCATGTCCAGGCCTTCGCGCAGCAGGTTGATGCCCACCAGCACGTCGAAGACACCCAGGCGCAGGTCGCGGATGATCTCGACGCGCTCGACCGTGTCCACGTCGCTGTGCAGGTAGCGCACCTTCACGTCGTGCTCGGCCAGGTAGTCGGTGAGGTTCTCGGCCATCTTCTTGGTCAGCGTGGTGATCAGCACGCGGTCGCCCAGCTTCACCCGGACATGGATCTCGGACAGCACGTCGTCCACCTGGGTGGCGACCGGACGCACCTCGACTTCCGGGTCGATCAGCCCCGTTGGGCGCACCACCAGTTCGACCACCTGGTCGCCTGACTTCTCGATCTCGTACTTGCCGGGCGTGGCCGAAACGAAGATGGCGCGCGGTGAGCGGCGCTCCCATTCCTCGAACTTCAGCGGCCGGTTGTCCAGGGCCGAGGGCAGGCGGAATCCGAACTCGACCAGGGTTTCCTTGCGCGAGCGGTCGCCCTTGTACATGGCGCCAAGCTGCGGGATGGTCACGTGCGATTCGTCCACCACCAGCAGCGCGTCCGGCGGCAGGTAGTCGAACAGGCAGGGTGGCGGTTCGCCGGGCATCTGGCCGGTCAGGTGCCGGCTGTAGTTCTCGATGCCGGAACAAAAGCCCACCTCGGCCATCATCTCGAGGTCGTACATGGTGCGCTGCTGCAGGCGCTGGGCTTCGACCAGCTTGTTGGCCTTGTACAGCTGGTCCATGCGCTCGGTGAATTCGACCTTGATCGTCTCGATGGCATCGAGCACGGTGCGCCGCGTGGTGACGTAGTGCGACTTGGGGTACAGGGTGAAGCGCTGCAGCCTGCGGCTGATGTGGCCAGTGAGCGGGTCAAACAGGGCCAGGTTCTCGATCTCGCCGTCGAACAGCTCGATGCGCAGGGCCTCGATCTCCGATTCCGCCGGGTGCACGTCGATCACTTCGCCGCGCACGCGGAAGGCGCCGCGCACCAGTTCGGTGTCGTTGCGCTTGTACTGCATCTCGGTGAGGCGGCGGATCAGCTCGCGCTGGTCGATCCGGTCGCCCTTCACCAGGTGCAGCACCATCCGGAAGTATTCGTTCGGATCGCCCAGGCCGTAGATGGCCGAGACGCTGGCCACCACGATCGCGTCACGGCGCTCGAGCAGGGCCTTGGTCGCCGACAGGCGCATCTGCTCGATGTGCTCGTTGATGTTGCTGTCCTTCTCGATGAAGGTGTCGGTGGACGGGATATACGCCTCGGGCTGGTAGTAGTCGTAGTAGCTGACGAAGTACTCCACCGCGTTGTGCGGGAAGAAACTCTTGAACTCGCCGTACAGCTGGGCGGCCAGGGTCTTGTTGGGCGCCAGCACCAGCGTCGGCTTCTGCACCGCCTCCACGACGTTGGCGATGGTGTAGGTCTTGCCCGAACCGGTGACGCCGAGCAGGGTCTGGTGGGCCAGACCGGCCTCGAAGCCGGCGACCAGGCGCTCGATCGCCTGCGGCTGTTCGCCGGCGGGCTGGTAGGGCGCGACTAGCTCGAAACGTTCGGACACGGGGCACGTCCTCGCGGGGGCAAACAGGCAGTATAGCCACCCGCCGACAACTGGCCGGGATGCCTGCGCAGGCATCCTGGGGGGCAAGGCTGACTGCCGCGCCGATGCCGCCTGCGCACACTGGCCGCGTAATGAGGCGGAGCGGCGGCGATGGCCAGGCAGGACGGGGGATTTTCGCTGGTGGAACTGGTGGCGGTGGTGGCCGTGTTCGCCGTCGTGCTCGCCGTGGCCGCGCCCGGCTTCTCGCGGCTGCGGGAGCGGCATGCGGCACTGGAAGCCTTCCATTCGCTGTCGGTGGCGCTGGCGGGCGCGCGAATGGCCGCCATCCAGCGCGGACGCCCCGTCAGCATCTGCCCCAGCGCCGACGGCCAGCGTTGCCGGCTGGACCTGGTCTGGGACGAAGGCTGGCTGGTTTACCTCGACGCCCGGCGACGGCCACAGCCTGAGCGCGCCGCGGATGTGCTGTGGCATGAACAGCGCGCGGCGGGCCCGCTGGCGATCCGCGGCAGCCCCGGGCGCCACCGGGTGCGCTACCAGCCCACGGGCCTGTCCGGTGGCAGCAATGCCAGCCTGCGCGTCTGCAGCCGGGACGGTCGTCACCTCGGCAGCGTCGTCATCAATCTGGCGGGCAGGGCGCGTCGCGAGTGGGTTTCCGGCCAGGAACCGGTGCCCTGCCCCTACCTGCCCTGAACCACGGGGCTTGACCGGGGGGGCGTGTCGTTTAAAATGCCCGTCCCCGCCCGAATAGCTCAGCCGGTTAGAGCACTTGACTGTTAATCAGGGGGTCGTTGGTTCGAGTCCAACTTCGGGCGCCAGTACATAAGGAAAGGGCCGCGTAATCGCGGCCCTTTCTTTTTGCCCGCCAGAAAGCGGGCGACCTTGGACTTACCAGCAACTGCTCACCGAGCCGCCGGATCCGGTGATGCTCCGGGTGCCGGCCTGGTTCACGCGCAAGGTTGCACATTTGGTGTCCGCGGATGCCTGGATCCCCTGCGGCACGGCTTGCACCGAGTAGGTGGTGGCAGTCGCCGCCCCGTTCAGGCTAAAGGTGTACAGGCCCGCCAGGTCATCACGGCAGGCCAGCGCCGGAATCGCATTCACGTTGGCATAGGTCAGTCGGGTCGTGTACTCGCGCTCCATGAACTGCCCTACCTCAAGCAGGCAGGCGGCGGCAGCCGCCCTGCGAGAATTGACGACGGAGTTCTGATAGCTCGCGTACGCAATGCTGGCGAGTACCGCGATGATGGCTATCACGATCATCAGTTCGATCAGGGTGAAACCCCGGTTGCCGCGACTGCTATTGAAAGTCTTCATGACTTATTCCTTGATGAGCTCACGCCAGGAGATTCGACCCTTCACCAAGGGGTTGTTGACCGCCACCGAGCCCGTGGTGCCCAGGGAGCCACCGGCGACGAGCAGGCTTTCAACCACGGTCGGGGACGTCGGCATCGCAATGCCCAGGTTGACCGAACCGACCGGCAGGGACTCATTGCCCGACCTCAGGCGGTCGTCATCGAAGGCGCCATCACCGTCAACGTCGAAGAACGGGTTCTGGACGCTGGTGCCGGTATAGGCATCGAGGGCATTGATGTAACCGGTACCGCCGGCGTCACAGGGATCGCTGCTCGGGATGATGCTTGCAGCCACCAGGACGTTGCCGAGCAGGAACGGGTCACCGACCATGCGCTCGGCCGGCGGGACGACGGTCAGGTCGACGAACCAGCCCTTCTTGTCGGCCGGGAGCGGAGCGTTGGCCTCGAACGCGCGCACCGGCTTGCCATCGATGACGCCGTTGGTGACGGCCATCGTGCGGGCCTGGAGGTCAGTGGCGCGGGCACCCACCGCCACATTGTCGTCCTTGACGCCGTAGAGCGACTGCACGCCGGTGCTGGTCAGGTCGCTGCTCTCAAGGTACTTGCCTGTTCCGAAGAACACCCAGGGCTTGAAGGTGGCCGGGTCCATGGACACCGACAGGCCGCCGGTGATGGGCTGGGGGTTGCCGCCCGCGTCGGTGGCCACGAAGAACGGGTCGCCTTCCGTATGCAGGCCCCAACCGCCGGTGCTGTTGTCGGACAGGTCGAACTTCCAGATATTGCCCTTCAGGTCGCCGGCGTAGACATAGTCGATCAGGCCGTCGCCATCGAGGTCCCAGCCGCGCGGCGAAGACAGGCCATTGTCGGAATCAGCCTTGGCGACGATATGGCGAAGCAGGGCGCCGGTCTCGAGGTTGAAGACGAAGAGTGCCGGGTCGCCGGTGCTGCTGTTGATACCGTTCGCAACGATCGCGACCGGGGTCTTGACCTTGTTGTTGCCGGTACCCAGCAGGACGTTGGCGATAAGCGGCCGGCCCAGTGAGTTGCCCATGTGGTCGCTGGCGGTGTTGGCATTGCCACCGTTGGTGCCCAGGTACTGGCCGGTGACGTTGCTGGCCGCGAAGGTATTGGGGTTGGTCACGTCAAGGAAGTAGACGCCCTTGCCGCCTCGACCGAGGCTGCCGACCAGGTAATTTTTGCCCGGGGTTTCGCCGTGGTTGGAGACCATGACCGGGCCATCAACAAAGTAGTCGTGGGCGTAATCCGGATCAGCCAGGGTCTTGAGCTTGTCCAGGCTGGCGGTGCTGGTCGCATTGGGGATGAAGGCGAACAGCTCGGTGCCCATGTTGGCTCCGGTCGCGCTGAACGCGTGCAGCATGCCGTCGTTGGCGCCGATGAAGATGGTGTTGGTTTCCTTCACGAACGCCGGCGAGGAATTGATGATGTCGCCCAGCAGGTGATTGCGGTTGCGCAGCGTGCCGCCATTGCGACGCTCGTTGGTGGTATCGCCCTTGATGTAGTTGGCGATGTTCACGCCCAGCGCGGCACTTTGCGTGAGCGTCGGGAACTGCGCACCCGCCGTGCCGGTCCAGGTGAAGACATTGCGGCTCGCGACGGTCGGAATGCCCTGCGAACCACGCCACTCCGGCGTCGACGCCACGCCCGCCGCGGAGATCGCGTAGGACGCCAGCTCACCCGTCCACTTTCCGGCCACGAAACTGGCCTGGAAAATCCGGGTTTCTTCCTTCAGCGCCACGCTGTTGGCTGCCACGTTGGAGCCCGACGCAGTGCGTTCGTTGATGGCGACCAGCACGCGCGACAGGCCATTGGCGAATTCGACCGGGTTGCTCGCGCTGAAGAAGCCGCCTCGACCGTTGACGCTGGCGTGCAGCAGGTCGTCAACCTTGGCGGATTCGCTGCCGGTCGGGTCCGGCCAGGTGATGTTTGCGCCGGAATCGATGGCGGCAAACGCGTCTTCCGGATCCACGGCACCGGTCACGCCCAGACCCACGCCGTAGGTGACCATGTGCTGCCAGAACGCCGGGTTGGCGCTGGTGGACGGGACCTTGTTGTCGATCGTCGAGCGCAGGTCGGTGCGCCAGTAGTACATCGCCACGTCGGCCAGCGTGTCCGAGTAGCTGTCCGTGAACGGCGACACCGGCGAATAGGTATAGCTGGGGCCGGCCGGCCGGGTGATTTCACTGCCCGAAGTGCCGTCGTTGTTGCCGTCGGCCGGGGAACTGGCCGAGGTGTCGTTATCGTCCGAGCTGGCACTCCAGTAGCCGTCGGTCATCAGGATGGCGTAACTCTGGCGGCAGGCCAGGTGCGCCGTGTTGTCCGAACCGCCTGGAACGGCGGCCCAGGGGCCGGAGTTGTCGCCGCGCTGGTAGTAGATACCGACGTCGTCCAGCGCGCGCCGCAGCGGCGTACCCGCCTGCGGGACGGCGCTTCCATAAAGATTACTGAAAAAGTTCGCGCGATCGGTGCCGATGAAGGGACGCACGCCAGAGACGACCGTCTCGGTCGACACGCCGTCAACGCTGTGATCAGCCTGGTTGATCGTGGCAAAACCGACCCGGGGCGCCGGCGAAGCTGCCGTCGAGGTCGTCGCCAGGGTTGAGAATGCGCGACCAACACCTGCGCGCGCGAGCAGCGTGCGCGACCGGTAGTACTGGTACCAGTTGGCGAAATTCTGGATTTCCTGGGCGTAGGTGCATATTCCCGCCAGGCAGTCGGTTCGCGCCGCCCGGCCATCGCCGGTGTAGGCCGCCTGCGTGGCGCGGATCTCGACCTTGGAATAGCTGGCCGCCAGCGTGGGATCGCCACTGCCGTCGTAGTTGAAATACGACGCGGGCCAGAACGTCCGGCTTGCGACCTCGCGCAGGCAGGCGACTCCCGCCGTGCAATACACCGAGCTGTAGTCCTGCCAGCGGTTGGTGTTGTAATTCCCGTTGTCGACGGTCAGGTCACGGCAGAAGTCGAGGCCCGTTCCGACGCGCTCGGGGTTGTGCAGTGCGCACGTTGGGTCGGCGTTGGCGCGCAGCGTAGTGCCATCGGCATTCGACCACGGCTGGTAGGTAATGGCCGGATTGTAATAGATGGTGTTGAACCTGGAGGACCGCACCTGCGCCCCGTAACCACTACCCGTCGCCACGTTGGCAACCAGATTGCCGTAATCACTGCCGCCATAGACGCCGTCGGCCCGCGGAAAGACATAGCCTATGCCCTGGCGGAAGCAGTCCGTGTCCACTTCTCCCGCACTGTTGATGCAGACGGTGGTGTCGAACACGAGCGACGACGGCATGATCTCACCGTGCATCGAGCCCGAATCGTCCAGGATGAACATGATGTTCGGCGGCACCGCCGTGCCCGACTGCAGGGGTACCCGCGGGACGTCGATGGCGGCCTGGACTGCCGAGGCCATCAGCGTGGCCAGGGCGGTCGTGGCCAGAGCCACGATATGTCGGGATTTGGGTTGCTGGCGCATGGCGGTACTCCGCTCGTGATGCATTTGGGGGGTGCGAATCATTCTGGCGAGGTGTAGGACGACTGCAGCAGGACTTCGGCGCGGCCAGCGGCCACGGCACGGGCCGTGATGCGGTAGCGCGGACCGAGGCAACCGGCCTGGATCGGGACCTCGCGGTCACAGCCGGGCCAGTTCGGCGCCTGGCCCATGTATTCGATGAAATAGGCCGGCGTCACCGAAATGCCGTCGGCACTCACCGCCGTGGCGTTGAAATAAGGCGGGCTGGCCTGCAGCCACCGGTCCACGTAGGCATCCTGGTTGGTGGGGTTGGGCTCGCCGCACAGCCCGGTCGTGCACGAATCCGTGTACTGGAAGGACTTGGTGGTCGCTGTCCGCGCCTCGGCTTCCCGGAGCGCCGACTCGGCCGCCTGGAACATCAGGCCCCGGTCGAAGGTATTGGCCGACATGCGTTCTTCCATCATCGCGCCGCGCAGGCTGGCGAGCCCGAGCAGGGTCATGATCAGGAGAAGCATGAGCACCACCAGCAGGGCGACACCGCGCTGGCTGGAACGGGAATGGATCGGGAAGGAAGGCGTCATGGCGTGCGGTTCCGCAGGGTGACGACATGGGAAAGCTGGCGGGAAAGCGCGGCGTTGTCGGTGCCCCGGATCTCATTGGCCGACTGCACGCCGGCAACGGCCACCAGGCCGAGGTCGATCCGGACGGCGTTCACGTCCCGCCAGGCCGTGGCGGGGACGCTCGTGGCCGAGACGTAGGACGCCGCACCGGGCACCAGGTAGGTGATCTGCATGTCCTGCACGCCTTCGGTGACTTCCTCCGGCGGGTTGGTCAGGTTCCGGCGATACAGGGAACGACCGCCACGACCGTTGTTGCCGATGTACCAGACGCCGGACGCGAATTTGGCCACGACTGCGTTGTCGGCGTACTGCTTGCCGTCCTTGGGCTTGGACGCGCAGTCGGGATCCACCGGGAAGCTCAGCGCCTTGCAGGCATTTCCGGGGACCTGTGAGTTGCCGGTGTTGTGCACGACCTGCAGGGTTCCGCCGGCGTTGGGGCCCGACATCTGGAAGATCGTGGCCTGCGAATAGTCGCAGATGAGCAGGACGTCCCCGACCTCGAACCCATGGTCGGTCGTGTTGGTGAAGATGGTGGCGGAGGCCGGCACGTGCTTGCTGACCGTCACGCCGGCATCGGCCATGCCCCGGTACTCGAAGGCATCGGTGCCGGCCACGCGCTCGCCCGCGGCCGTGCCGAACGGCGCGACGGCAATGGCCTGGTTGCCATCATGGCCGCGGATGCCGTCACCCCAGCTGTAATCGAAGCCGGCCGTGTTCTTGAGCACGTTGGCAACCGGGATGTTCTTGCCGCAGACGGTGCCGCCCGCCTCGCGGATTTCGCGCGCCATCAGCTCGAAGGCGACGCGTCCGTTTTCCTGCATGCGGCCCAGGGTTTCGGTGGCGTTGTAAGTGCGCTTGTTCGAGATGAAGATGCCGCCGGCAGCCGCAACGACGATCAGTCCGACCACCAGGGCCACCATCAGCTCGATCAGGCTGAAGCCCCTGGAACGGACCGGGGTGCGCCTTGTATTCCTCAGGTTCGCTTTCATATCCGGCTCGTCGTCGTCAGGGTTTCATTGGCATCGCCGCCGCTGGCGCGGGAATCATTCCAGCGGATGGTGATCGTGCAGATGTTCGCGGCGCAGGCAATGCTGCCGCAGGCCGAGTCGCCCATCGTGGCCTTGAGCGAACTGATCCAGGTGCTGTGGTCGCTCGAGACCAACGTGCCGCCCGCCGCAGGAACGGTGCAGGTCATGCCGACGTTGTAGGAATTGGCGCGCGCCGCCGTGGCGTTGGCACGCATCGCGTCGAGGATGGCGTAGCTCAGCACCGTCGCCTGGGTCCGGTCGAAGGCGCTCTGGCTGTTGCGCAGGGTCACGGCCTGCAGGGCCGCAATGCCCAGCAGGCCGACCGCCATGATCAGCACGGCGATCAGGACCTCGATCAGGCTCAGGCCGGACTGGCGCCGCGGGGCGCGTGGAGGGCGCATGCGATTCATTCTGGTGACTCCTGGGCAGATCATTGGTTGGCCGGCGCGGCGCAGGCGGCACTGGCCGCGGGGGCATCCACCGACACCCGCGAACCCGACAGGCGAACCAGGCGGGCATTGTTGGGCGGCCGGGTGGTGACAACACAAACCTGCAGCGTGGCCGTGAGGATGTTGCGGTCGTTGCCCGGGCGGGCCAGGCCGTCCGGTCGGAAGGTGATGCGGTGCGCGGGCGTCGCACCGGAAATGGCGGCGCTCACCCCGACCACGGCCGGTGCCCGCACGGTGGTGTCGCGCACCACGACTTCACCGCCGGATACGGCGCCGTCGCGGTTGGTGTCTACGAAGGCGATGTGGCGGGACCAGTCGGTGCCACCGCAGCCGGTGCCGGTGGTACTGGGGCAAACCACGACCCGGGTATTGCGGCGCAAGGCCTCCATGCGCGCCAGCTGCAGCCCGGCAAGGACTTCATTGGCGCCGCTGGCAAGGCGGTTGTTGGTGATCATGATCTGGAAGTTCGGGAATGCGATGGCCGAGACGACGGCGATGATGACGATCACCACCACCAGTTCGAGCAGCGTGAAGCCGCCCTGGGGCAGCGTCGGGTACCGTGCGTTTCGGGGGGAGGCGTTTGCAGTCATGGGATTCCCCAGGATTTCAGTGGTCAAGGTAGTCGGGGCTTCGCCTGGTCGCTACCTCCAGCCGATGGGCGGGTGATTCCGGGGCCCGAGTGGCCCCGGCCAGGCCAGGCCCCGGGACTGGCATGATGGTGCCGACCGGAGAGCCCGTGATGACCCGCAGCGACGTTCACCCTACCCCTATCGAACTGCTCTGGAAGGCCCCGGCCATCACTGCGCTGGTCGTGGCCGGCGAGGCATTGGCGCTGGTGCTGGCGCTGGCGCCTGGCGTGTCCGCCGATCGCTGGGTGTATTTTGGCCTGGCTTCGTTGATGATCCAGTGGATCGTGCTGCTGGCCCTGTCCGGCACCTTCCTCTTCCGCGGCGTTTTCCTGCGCCTTCGCCCGGCTGCCCAGGCCTGGATGGCCCTGGTCCTGCTGCTGGCGGCGACCTGGACCACGGGCGGCCTGGCCGCCTGGCTGCTTCCAGACAACCCTCCCGGACGCGCCGGTCACGACCTGGCCTGGATCGCGCGCTTGTCCGGCATGGCCCTGGCGATGGGCCTGCTGGGGCTGGCGGCCTTCCAGAGCGTCTGGCGCTCCCGGCAGCTGGCACTGCAGGCCAAACAGTCCGAACTTGAGGCCCTGCAGGCGCGCATCCGCCCCCATTTCCTGTTCAACACCCTCAATACCGGCGCCGCCCTGGTGCATGCGCGCCCCGGCGAGGCCGAGCAGCTGCTGCTGGACCTGGCCGACCTGTTCCGGGCCGCCCTTACGGGGCCGGCCGAATTGCCGCTGAGCGGCGAACTCGAGCTGGCCCGGCGCTACCTTGAGATCGAACGCCTGCGTTTTGGTGAGCGCTTGCAGGTGAACTGGAGCCTGCCGCCCACCCTGCCCGACGTGGTGGTGCCCGCCCTGTCCATCCAGCCCCTGGTCGAGAACGCCATCCGCCACGGCATCGAGCCCTCGCCCAGGGGCGGCCGCCTGGACATCGCGGTAGTGGAGGAGGTGGACCAGGTGCGCGTGGTGGTCAGCAACGACCTGCCGCCCACGGGGCGCAAACCCGCCGCGGGCCACCAGGTCGGCCTGGCCTCGGCGCGCGAGCGCATCCAGGCGCTGAGCGAGGGCCGCGGTCGCCTGGAAACACGCGTACTGGACGGCCGCTACGTCGCGACCATAACCCTGCCCGTCGCCTAGCCGTCGACGACCTGGTAGCAGGGCACGTAGTCACCGGCGATCTTCATGCGGCGCTGTTCGACGAAGGCACGCAGCAGGGCGTCGAGCGCCGCCATGATGTCCTTGTCGCCGGCGATGCGGAACGGTCCGTACTTCTCGACCTCGCGCATGCCCTCCTCCTTGACGTTGCCGGCGACGATGCCGGAGAACGCGCGGCGCAGGTCCGCCGCCAGCAGGTGCAGGGGCTGGTCGCGGTGCAGGTTCAGCCCGGCCATGGCCCGGTGGGTGGGCGCGAACGGCTGCTGGAACTCGAACGGGATGTGCAACGACCAGTTGAAGAAAAACGCGTCCTGCTCGTGCAGGCGGTGGTCGCGGACCTTGCGCAGGCCCTGGCGCATCGCCGTCGCCACGGCCACCGGATCGTCGACGATGATCTGGTAGCGCCGGCGCGCTTCGTCGCCCAGGGCGAGCTTCAGGAACTGGTCGATCTGCTCGAAATAGGCGGCGGACTCGCGCGGCCCGGTCAGGATCAGCGGGAACGGGAGCTCGCTGTTCGACGGATGCAGCAGCAGGCCGAGCATGTAGAGGATTTCCTCGGCCGTGCCGACGCCGCCGGGGAACACGATGATGCCGTGGCCCAGCCGGACGAAGGCCTCGAGGCGCTTTTCGATGTCCGGCATGATCACCAGGTGGTTGACGATCGGGTTCGGTGACTCGGCCGCGATGATGCCGGGCTCGGTGATGCCGATGTAGCGCGGCTTCCAGTGCCGCTGCTTGGCGTGGGCGATGGTGGCGCCCTTCATCGGGCCCTTCATCGCACCCGGACCACAGCCGGTGCAGATGTCCAGGCCGCGCAGGCCCAGTTCATAACCCACGCGCTTGGTGTAGAGGTACTCGTCGCGGCCGATCGAGTGACCACCCCAGCACACGACCAGGCTGGGCTCCATGTAGGACTTCATCACCCGCGCGTTGCGCAGGATCTCGAACACCGCCTCGGTCATGCCCGTGCCGGTCCCCAGGTCGATGCGACCACCCTCGGCCACCTCGTTGGCGTTGTAGACGATGTCGCGCACGACGGCGAAGAGGTTCTCGGCGATGCCGCGGATGATCTCGCCGTCCACGAAGGCTTCGCCCGGGGCGTTTCGCAGTTCGATCTTGATGCCGCGGTCCTGCTGGTGCACTTCGATGTCGAAGCCGGCGTAGCGCTGGGCGGCGGCGCGCGGGTCGTCGCAGTCGCTGCCGCTGGTCAGCACGGCCAGGGCGCAGCGGCGAAGCAGGTCGCGTTGGCCGCCGGTGGAGGCATCGGCCAGGCGCGCGACTTCGTCGCGGGAAAGGATGTCCAGGCCACCGCGCGGGGAGATGCGGGCGTTGACGGTCGTGGAGGAGGCTGGCGTGTCGCTCATGGTGCTTTTTACTCTTCGTCTTTTCTTTTTCGAACTCCGGACTCTAGCACCGGGCGGATTGCCGTAGCAGCCACAAAAGCAAAGGGCCGGCGGTTGCCCGCCGACCCTTGCCGTGCCTCACCGGTTTACCGGATCAGAACTTGTAGCGGAAGCCCAGCTGCAGCGACCAGCGGGAAATGGCGCGGTCGTCGTAGATGCGGGTGCTGTCCGGGGTGTTGAAGCGATAGACGTACCGGCCGGTGGCCGCGTCGATGCCGCCGTACTCGACGACACCACGGCTGCCCGGGAAGCCGATCTCTTCGATCTGGCCCCAGTCCTTGTCGATCATGTTGCCGACGTTGAGGATGTCGAGCCAGATCTCGGACTTGTGGCCCTCGAAGAAGCCCGGCAGTTCCTGGCTGATGCGCACGTCGAACTGGTTCACCCACGGAGCGCGGGCGCCGTTGCGCTCGGCCACGCGGCCACGGTTGGCGCGCAGGTACTCGTCGTTTTCGACGTAGGCCCAGAAGGCCGCCTCTTCCGCCGCGCTGCCGAACAGCACGTCGCCCGGACCCGACGGGATGTAAAGCAGGTCGTTGCCGAAGCGGCCGTCGCCATTGGCGTCGTTGTCGAACACGTAGCTGAACGGGCGGCCGGAACGGCCTTCGTAGAACATCGAGACGCGGGTCGCGTAGTCACCGAAGAAGCGCTTCTCCCAGCTGACGGCGGCCACGAAGCGGTCCTTGATCTCGTACGAGGAGGTCGCGGAGACCTCTTCGTTCGGGTTGAAGGTGTTGTTGTTGCCCCACTGCGAACCGGAGGTGGAGCTGGTCAGCGGGCTGACTTCCTCGGCGTTGGTGTAGGTGTAGGACGCCATCCAGGACCACGGGCTCTCGCCGTTGTTCATCTTGCTCAGCGAGAACGAGATCTGCTGCGACTCACCTTCGGAGGTCGGGCGGGCGATGATCGCGTCGGTGAAGCTGCTGTCGCGATTGGCGCGGGCGCTGACGCCCGAACCCGAGCCGAACTGGTTCCAGCGCGCCGGATCAAGACCGTTGGCGTTCCAGTAGATCAGGCGGCCATCCTGGCCGACCGCGGTCGGCGCACCCAGGTTCAGGTGCTGGTAGTAGATCGCCTCTTCAACCTCGGAGAAGATCACCTCGGCAGAAGCGGTCAGGCCCCAGAACGGAAGCTCGTGGTCCCAGGCCAGGTTGGCCTTCCACACCGACGGCTGGCCCAGGTCCGGGTCGACGAAGTCGACCGACTGGGTGCCTGCGCTTACGCCGGCCGGCACCAGGACCAGCTGGCCGTTCGGATCGGCCACGAAGCAGCGGCCATCCGAGGTGTTGCAGGGCGTGCTGAGGCCGCTGAACAGGCTGTAGTCGATGTAGCCGAAGCCGGTGTTGGTGAACGGATTGGACAGCCAGACGTTGGCCGCCGAACCCTGGAACAGGCCGATGCCGCCGCGGATCTGGGTCGGGCGGTCGCTGTCGAAGGTGTAGTTGAAGCCGAAGCGCGGCTGCAGCAGGCCGTTGCCGTCGATGGTCGAGCTGTTGTCGAAGCCGAAGGTGGCCTCAGCGGCAGCGTTGTAGGTCGGGTCGGAATCAACCATCGGCTCGTCGTAGCGCAGGCCGAAGCTGAGGGTCAGGTTGTAGTTGACCGCCCAGGTGTCCTGCACGAACAGGCCCAGGTTCTCGATGCCCCAGATCGCCGCGGTGTTGTCGCGGTTGCCGCCAGCCGGGTGGTAGTAGCGGAAGAAGCTCGGGGTGCCGTTCTGGAAGTCGGCGATCGAGTTGAAGGTGTAAACACCGTTGCTGCGGCGACCGAACAGGTTGTAGATGTCGTTGTCTTCGTAGTCGACACCAAACTTGAGGGTGTGGTCGCCGACGAACAGGTTGCCGGCCAGGTAGGCGTTGAGCGTCTCGGTCTCGAGGATGTTGGCGTGGGTGTTTTCCTCGGTGCCGAAGTTCACGGTCGCGTTGCCGACGCGCACGGCCACGGCCGGCAGGTCGACGGACGGGGTGCGCACGGCCGAGTAGTCACGGTACGAGACCTTGGCTTCCGTCGAGAAGTTCGAGGTCCAGTCGCTGAACAGCTGCGCCGTGTAGGTGTCGAACTTGTAGTCACGCTGGTAGGCGTAGGTGCTCAGCGCAATGGCGTTGGTGCCGAAGCCCGGGAAGTTGGCGACGCTCTGGTCGGAGGTGCCGACGCGGAACGCGGCGCGGTGGGCGTCGTTGATGTTCCAGTCGATCTTCAGGCCGTACTCTTCACCGGTGGTGTCGGCGCCGCCAGCGCCGAAGGTGCCGGCGTCGAAGCCGTAACCCTGGGCGATGCCACGGATGGCGTCGATGTCGCCCTGGGTGACGTTGACGATGTTCGAGGCACCCGAGCCAACCGGACCGAAGTTCGGGCCGGGCGCGCCCTGCTCGTACTTCTCGTAGTTGAAGAAGAAGAACAGGCGATCCTTGATCAGCGGGCCACCGAAGGTCACGCCGTAGGTGCGCTCGTCCTCAAAGCCGGAGAAGTCGCTGCCGTCTTCGTTGTCGCGGACCATCGAGTTGTCGCGGTACAGGCCGTAGACCGAGCCGCTGAAGTTGTTGGTGCCCGACTTGGTGACGGCGTTGATCACGCCGCCGGTGCCACCGGAGATGGTGACGTCGTAGTTGGCCACGTCGATCGCGATTTCATCGATGACGTCCATCGAGAACGGCTGCTTCGGGGTCGGCAGGCTGTTGGACTCCAGGCCGAAGGCGTCATTGGTGCTGATGCCGTCGATGCGGATGGCGTTGTAGCGCGGGTTCTGGCCGCCGACCGAGATCTCGTTGCGGGACTTGTCGGTCTGGGTGACGCGCGGGTCGAGGCGGGCGTAATCCTGAAGGTTGCGCTCGATCGACGGGAACGCCTGGATCTGGGCGTTGGTGACATTGGTGCCGGCGCCCATCTTGTCCGACGAGAAGATCTCGGACGCGACGTTGGCGCCGGTGACTTCGATGGTCGCCAGGGTGGTGGCGTCTTCGCCCAGGGTGGCGTCAACCGAGGTGACGTCGGCCAGCTGGAGGTACACGCCCTCGCGGACTTCGGTCACGCCGTCCTTGACGATGGTGATCGTGTACGGGCCACCCACGCGCAGGCCGCGCGCGGCGTAACGGCCGTCGGCGCCGGTGATCGCGTTGCTGACCGTGCCCGAGGGCGTGTGCAGGATGGTGACCTGCGCGCCGGTGACCGGCTGCGCGTCGGCACCTACGATTCGGCCGCTGACGCCGGCGGAAGTGTTCTGCGCGAAAGCCGGCGCCGCCGCGAGGGCGATGGCGAGGCCGAGGGAGAGCTGCGAAAGCCGAACCCGGTTGCGATTGGTCATGGTGAAAACCCTGATTTAAGGAAAGTGTCGGAATTTTGTCTGCGGCGTCCCGCCGCGGTGCCTGACGGGACAGGCACGGCTAGTCCTTGATGGATTGCCGCGTTCGGGAGGTCCCCTGCCCCGTGGCAATAACAAGAGTTTAACACGCTAACCGGCTTACATGTCATTCAGGTGACAGCGCGATTGCCCGCCTGGGCACCCCTCAGCCCAGCCCGGGTGCCCGCAGGTAGGCAGCCACGCCGTCGAGCAGCATCTGGACCGAAATGGCCACCAGCAGCATGCCCATCAGGCGCTCCACGGCGGTCAGGACCCGCATGCCCAGGACCTTGTAGAGGTAGGTGGCCGAGAACAGCAGGGCCGCCGTGGCCGCCCAGGCCAGCACCAGGGCCAGGCTCCAGTCGGCCATCCGGCCCGGTTCCTGGGCCGCCAGCAGCATCACCGCCGCCATGCCCGAGGGGCCGGCGACCAGCGGGATGGCCATGGGGACAATGAAGGGCTCGCCTTCGGGCACTTCCCCGAACATGCCTTCGGGGCGGGGGAAGATCATCTTGATGCCGATCAGGAAGAGCACGATGCCGCCCGCGATCGACACCGACTCCTGGCGCAGGTGCATGGCCTCGAGTACGTACTTGCCGCCCCAGAGGAAAACGAACAGCACCCCCAGGGCGATGAGCAGCTCGCGCAGCAGCACCCGGCGCCGCCGGGCCGCCGGCAGCGGCTTGAGCAGGCCCAGGAACACCGGGATGTTTCCCAAGGGGTCCAGGATGAGGAACAGCAGCAGGGCTGCCGACAGCATGGTCATGCCGGCACCCGGGGCGCCCACACGGTGCCGCGGTGGGCCAGGCCGGCCGGCGACAGCAGGTGCACGCAGGCCGCGGCATAAGCCGCCGGGCCCGGGACCCGCAGCTGGGTTTCATCGGCGTAGGCGCGGGCCCGCAGGTCGGTGCGCATGGGGCCGGGCTCGAGGCCGGACACACGCACCGGGGTCTGGTCGGTTTCGGCGCTGAGCTGGCGCACCAGGTTGGCCAGGCCCTGTTTGGCCAGGCCATAGGCGCCCCAGTAGGCCTTGCCGACCCGGGACGGGTCGTCGGTGGTGAAGACCACGGCCGAATCGCCCGACTTGCGCAGCCAGGGCAGGCAGGCCTGGGTCAGCAGCCAGGGCGCGGTGAAGTTGACGTGCAGGCAGCGCACGAAGGCTTCCGGCTCGGTCGCCTCCAGCGGCGCCAGGCCGGTGAACTCGGCGGCGCAGTGCAGCACGCCGTGCAGGCCGCCCAGTTCGGCGGAAATCTTTTCCGCGAGCTGGGCGTAGTCGGCGGGGTCGGCCCCGGCCAGGTCCACGGGGTACAGCGCCGGCTCGGGCCCGAGCGCCTTCACGGCGTCATAGACCCGGTTGAGCCGGGGCAACTTGCGGCCCAGCAGCACCACGGTCGCGCCGGCGCGCGCGCAGGCCTTGGCGGCTTCGGCGCCCAGGCCGCCGTGCGCACCGGTGACCAGGATGACCCGGCCGGCCAGCGCATCGGCTTCGACCGCGGGCAGCGGGGCGGGTGTGTCGTTCATGCGGCTTTCTGCGCCTCGGCGACCATGCGCGCCAGTTCGCCGCTATCGAGCAGGTCCACGGTGATGTCGCAGCCGCCGATCAGTTCGCCGTTGACGAACAGCTGCGGGAAGGTCGGCCAGTCGGAATAACGCGGCAGGTTGGCGCGCAGTTCCGGGTCGGCAAGCACGTTGACGGTGTGGAAGCCGGTGGCGCCGGCCGTCTTGAGCGCCTGCGCGGCGCGGCTGGAGAAGCCGCACATCGGGAACTGCGGCGTGCCTTTCATGAAAAGCACGATCGGGTGGCCTTCGACCTCGGCCTTGATACGGTCCATGACGCTCATGTGAAGCTCCGTTTCGCCGCGAACCGGGTCCGGCCCGCGATGGGGCTAGAATTATACGGCTCGGCGCCCCACCGGCGCCTTCCCCCACCCGAAAGGAGTCAGCCCATGGCCATCGAACTTCCCGCCCTGCCCTACGATCGCGCCGCCCTCGAGCCGCACATCTCGGCCGAAACGATCGATTTCCACTACGGCAAGCACCACCAGACCTACGTCACCAACCTCAACAAGATGATCGAGGGCACCGAGTTCGAATCGATGGATCTCGAGGCGATCATCCGCAAGTCGCAGGGCGGCATGTTCAACAACGCCGCCCAGGTCTGGAACCACACCTTCTACTGGAACTGCCTGTCGCCCAACGGCGGCGGCGAGCCGACCGGCGCGCTGGCCGATGCCATCAACAAGGCCTTCGGCAGCTTCGCGCAGTTCAAGGAACAGTTCTCCCAGACCGCCATCACCACCTTCGGCTCCGGCTGGGGCTGGCTGGTGCAGCGCCCGGACGGTTCGCTGGCCCTGGTCAGCACGCCCAACGCCGCCACGCCGCTGACCGGCAGCGACAAGCCGCTGCTCACCTGCGATGTCTGGGAACACGCCTACTACATCGACTACCGCAATGCCCGGCCGAAGTACGTCGAGGCGTTCTGGAACCTGGTGAACTGGGACTTCGTCGCCAGCCAGATGGCCTGAGGCCGGATGACGCCAAGTCTGCTGTCGATCCGGCGGCTGTCCTGCGCGTATGCGGGGCAGCCGGCGGTGCGCGGGATCGACCTGGACCTGGGTCCGGGCGAACTGGGCTGCCTGCTCGGCCCCAGCGGCTGCGGCAAGACCACGCTGCTGCGCGCCATCGCCGGCTTCCACCCGCCGGAGGCAGGCGAACTCAGGCTGCGGGGCAAGGACGCCCTGCCGCTGGCGCCGGAGGCGCGCGGCCTGGGATTCGTGTTCCAGGACCTGGCGCTGTTCCCGCATCTCACGGTGGCTGAAAACGTCGGCTTCGGCCTGCACAGGCTGGGCCGCTCCGAACGTCTCGAGCGCACCCGGGAAACCCTTGCGCTGATCGGCCTGGACGGGCTGGACCAGCGTTTCCCGCATGAACTTTCCGGCGGCCAGCAGCAGCGCGTGGCGCTTGCCCGGTCGCTGGCGCCGCGGCCGGACCTGCTGCTGCTCGACGAACCTTTTTCAAGCCTCGACGCCGACCTGCGCGGACGGCTGCGCGAGGACCTGCGCGGCCTGCTCCGGCAACTGGGCATCGCCGCGCTGCTGGTCACGCACGACCAGGAGGAAGCCTTTGCGTTCGCAGACACCGTGGGCGTGATGCAGGGTGGGCGCTTGCTGCAGTGGGCGCCGGGCTTCGAGCTCTACCACCGGCCCGCCACGCCCTTCGTGGCGTCGTTCGTCGGTGAGGGGCGTTTCCTGGCGGCACGCGTGATGCCGGGCAACCGGGTCGCGACGGCACTGGGCGAGCTGGACGTAGCGCGGCCCATGCCCTGGCCGGAAGGCAGCGAAGTGCGTGTGCTCCTGCGCCCCGACGACCTGCGCCCCGTGGACGAAGGCGGCATCGAAGCCGAGGTGACGGCGATCGCCTTCCGCGGCGCCGAGACCCTGCATACCCTGCGCCTGGGCGACGGCACCGTGCTGATGGCGCTGGTGCCGAGCCACCAGCAGCGCCAGCCGGGCAGCCGGCTGCGCGTGCATCCCGACCTGGCCCATGTCGTCGTCTTCCAGGACGAAGAAAAGCCGGGTCCTGAATCGGGTTTCCCCGCGGGCTGACACCTGCATGGCCAGGGTCGGAGGACGTCCGCCCCTCGCCCCGGTGCCGCGTCGCCGGCGCTAGCGCAGGCGGGTGATGACCGGCGCGACCTGTGCCTCGCGGCCCAGTCCGGCGCCCACGCGCGCCAGCGCTTCCGCCAGTTCCGCCGGGCTGTCTGCACGAAGCGTCGCATGGCCCACTTTGCGACCCTCGCGCGGCGACTTGCCGTAGTCGTGCCAATGGCCGCAGGCCTCGGCCAGCACCGGCGCCGCATCCGGCATTTCGCCGATCCAGTTCAGCATCACCGCGTGGCCGACCGCGCGCGTACTGCCCAGCGGCAGGCCCAGCACGGCGCGCAGGTGGTTCTGGAACTGCGAGGTTTCCGCGCCCTCGATCGTCCAGTGGCCGGAGTTGTGCACCCGCGGCGCCATTTCATTGGCCACCAGCACGCCGTCCTTGAGGAACAGCTCCAGCGCGAACACCCCCACGTAATCGAGCGCCTCGGCGACGCGGCGGGCCGCGTCCAGGGCCTGGGCTTCCAGCGCCGGGTCGGCATTGGCCGGCGCCAGGCTGGCGGAAAGGATGCCGTGGTCGTGCCAGTTCTCGGTCAGCGGCCAGGCACGCAACTCGCCGTCGCGGCCGCGCACCGCCACCACCGACAGCTCGCGCTGGAAGGCCACGAAGCCTTCCAGGATCAGGCCGACACTGTCCGCCTGGGCGCCCAGCGCCTTCCAGGCTGCATCGGCATCGGCCGGCGACTTGATGCGGAACTGGCCCTTGCCGTCGTAACCCAGCCGGCGGGTCTTGAGGATGCAGGGGGTGCCGACGGAGGCCAATGCCGCGTCCAGCTCATCGCGGCTGTCGACGGTGGCGAACTCGGGCACCGGGATGCCCAGTTCACGGAACAGGGTTTTTTCCGCCAGCCGGTCCTGGGCCACGGCCAGCGCGCGGGGATTCGGGAACACCGGTACGCGGTCGGCCAGCCAGCGCGCGCTTTCGGCAGGCACGTTCTCGAAGTCGAAGGTGGCGACGTCCACGCGCTCGGCGAATTCGGCCAGGCCGGCCTGGTCGCGGTAGTCGGCTTCCAGCATCGGCGCGAACTGGCCGGCGCAGGCGTCGGGCGTGGCGTCGAGCACCAGGAAGCGCAGGCCCAGCGGTGCGCCGGCCAGGGCCATCATGCGGGCCAGCTGCCCGCCGCCAAGGATGCCGACGGTGGTCACGGCTGGCGCGGGTCCGCGTGTTCGAGCACGTCGCGGGTCTGGTCGGCGCGGAAACGCGCCAGGGCCTCGCGCACGCCGGCATCATGCTGGGCCACCAGCGCGGCGGCGAAGAGGCCGGCGTTTGCGGCGCCGGCGACGCCGATAGCGAAGGTCGCCACGGGGATACCCGCCGGCATCTGCACGATCGACAGCAGCGAATCGAGACCGTTGAGCGCCTTGCTCTGCACCGGCACGCCCAGCACCGGCACCGGCGTCATTGCGGCAACCATGCCCGGCAGATGGGCGGCGCCACCAGCGCCGGCAATGATCGCGCGCAAGCCACGGCCTTCGGCGGCCTTGGCGTATTCGGCCAACAGGTCGGGCGTGCGGTGCGCGGAGACCACGCGCACTTCGTGCGCCACGCCCAGCTTCTCGAGCCGCGACACGGCGTGCTGCATCGTCTCCCAGTCGGAACGGGAGCCCATGATGACCCCGACCAGCGGGTTGTTGGCGGCTTGGTTCATGGCGGCCCACTTCGGCAAAAGGCTATTCTAGACCCTTGCCCACCGTCCGGACACCGGCCCCCATGGACCGTAAATTGCTCGACATCCTGTGCTGCCCGACCAGCAAGCAGCCCCTGGCCCTGCTCGGCAGTGCCGAGCTGGAGGCGATCAACCGTGCCATCACCGGCGGCGGCGTCACCCGTGCCGACGGCAGTCCGCAGGCGGGGGCCCTGGCCGAGGGCCTGGTGACCCGCGACCGGCGCACGGTCTACCGGGTGGACGATGGCATCCCGGTGCTGCTGGCCGACGAGGCCCTGGCCACTGACCAGATCGACGGTTTCCCGCGCTGACATGGCCATGCCTGTTGCCGCCCCGCCTGCCGAGCTTGTGGCTGGCGACGTCGCGCGCGCCCTGGCCGAAGACCTGGGCAGCGGCGACGCCACCGCGCAGCTGCTGCCCGATGAAGACAACCAGGCCTACGTGATCGCCAAGGAGGCTGGCGTGATCGCCGGCCGGCCCTGGTTCGACGCCTGTTTCCTGGCGCTCGACCCGGCCATGCAGATCGATTGGCGCGTGGACGAAGGCCAGGGCGTCGAGGCCGGCACCGTGCTCGTCACCCTGCGCGGCCGCAGCCGGGCCCTGGTCAGCGCCGAACGGCCGGCGCTGAACTTCCTGCAGACGCTGTCTTCCACCGCCACGCGCACCGCCGCCTACGTGGCCGCGCTGGCCGGCAGCAAGACCCGCGTGCTCGACACCCGCAAGACCCTGCCCGGCCTGCGCCAGGCGCAGAAATACGCCGTGCGCGCCGGCGGCGGGCTCAACCACAGGATGGGCCTGTACGACGCGGTGATGCTCAAGGAGAACCACATCCATGCCGCCGGCTCGATCGCCGCGGCCGTCGCGGCGGCGCGCTCGCTGCACCCGACACTGCCGCTGATCGTGGAGGTGGAAACGCTCGACGAACTCGACCAGGCCCTGGCCGCCGGCTGCGACCGCATCCTGGTCGACGAGTTCGGCGACGCCGACCTGCGCGAAGCCGTGCGTCGCGCCGCCGGCCGGATCCCGCTGGAGGTATCGGGCGGCGTCACGCTCGAAGGCCTGCCGGCCATTGCCGCCACGGGCGTCGACTATGTGTCGGTCGGCGCACTGACCAAACACGTGCATGCGCTGGACCTGTCGCTGCGACTGGGGCCGCCGCCGCGGTAGATCAGCCGCGGTTGAGGATCATCGCGACGATCACCAGCAGCGCCGCCGCCGTCAGCATGATCGGCACCCACTTGCTGACGCCCGCGGATGCCGCGACCGGCGTCTTGGCCTCGGGTGCGGCGACGCGGGTGGCCTGCTGGGCCATTTCCATGCCCGGCGCGACCAGGATCAGCCGCACCGAATCCAGGCGCAGTTCGTCGCCCGGCTTGAGGAAACCCTGCTGGATACGCTTGCCGTTGATGTAGGTGCCGTTCGACGAGCCCAGGTCCTCGACCTGCAGGCCATCGGGCGTCGGCTTGACCAGGGCGTGCCGGCGCGAGATTTCCTCGGCGGCCACTGAGATGTCGGCTTCGTCGGCGCGGCCGATGACCACCGGACCGGTGACCGGGTAAACCTTGCCGAAGACCGCGCCCGATACGCCCCGAAGCACGAACTTGGGCACCGCCATGCGAACGCGCGTGGCGCCGTTGTCACCGTCTTCGTTCGCCGCGGACCCCCCGCCCGCGGCCGGCGCGGAACGCGCCGCCTCGACGATGGCGAAGCGGGCCTGCACCGGTCCGATGCCGATCATGTCGCCGGCACGCAGCGCCATGATGTCCGACACCGGCTTGCCGTTGACGCTGACCGGCCCGCCCTCGGCGGGCACCTGCAGGTTTGCACCGGTAGTGGTCACGTGGATTTCGCAGTGGTGCGCCACCACGCCCTCGGCCTGCAGGATGACCGCGCCCTCGGCCGCCGAACCGATTCGGTTGACGCCATGGCTGAGCAGCACCTGCGGATGTTCGCCGTTCGGAAACACCAGTTTCATCTTCGCTCTCCTGCGAATCGCCGCCCGCCGGCCGGGCCGGGGTCCGGGCCTATCTTAGCCACGTCTTCACGAACCGGGGAGGGGGCAGCTTGTGGCGGGGCCTGACCGCCCCCACACTCCGTGCATGCTCGGCACCCTGCTCGCCTCCCTCTTCGCCATGGCCGTGGTCGTTTTCTGGTATTCCGGACGCGCCGCCGCGGAAACAGCCACTGTCATCGGACAGCGCGCTTGCGCAAGGGCGGGCGTGCAGTGGCTGGACCAGAGCGTGCATTTGCTGGCCATCCGCCCGCGCCGCGGGCCGGACGGCTGGCTGGGCCTGGAGCGCCATTACGGCTTCGAGTACTCCACCGGCGGCGAAGACCGCCACACCGGCCGCATCGTGCTGCATGGGCGCAGGCTCAAGGCCCTGGCCGGCCCCGTGCCGCCGTCGCCGGACAGCGGGACTATTTGACCACGCGAAGATGGCTGCGCCGCGGCGCGTCGCCGCCCACGTCGGGGCCCGACGGCGGATCGTCGGGTGATTCATCCCCGCCCAGGTCGGCACCGTCATCGGGAAGCATCATGCCCTGGCCGGTTTCCTGGGCGTAGATCGCCAGCACCGCGCCCACCGGCACGTAGACCGACTGGCTGACGCCGCCAAACCGCGCCATGAAGCTGACGCCCTGGTTGTCGATGAGCAGTTGGGCGACCGCGCGCGGGGCGATGTTGAGCACCACCTTGCCGTCCTTCACCGTTCCGGCCGGCACCTGCACGTCGTCGCGCTCGGCGTCCACCAGCAGGTAGGGCGTCATGCCGTTGTCGTTGATCCACTCGTTGAGCGCCCGCAGCAGATAGGGGCGGTTGGATCCCATCCGGGGTGCCTGGGTCATTGCGGGATATCGCGCAGCGCCCTTTCTTCCGGGGTCAGGCTGCGCAGGTAGGCCGGATTGCGGAAGATGCGGTTGCCATAGTCCTCGATGACCTTGGCCTCCTTGGGCAGCTGCACGCCCAGGGACGGCAGGCGCCAGACGATCGGCGCGATCGCGCAGTCGGCCAGGCTCATTTCCGGGTTCAGGAAGAACTTGGAGGCCTTGAACAGGGGCAGCGACGCGATGAGCAGTTCCTTCAGGCGCTTGCGGCCGGCGTCGGCCTGGGCCTTGGTGCCGTGCTGCACGGCCTGCACGTGCGGGACCCAGTCGTGCTCCAGGCGCAGCATCGCCAGGCGCAGGCGGGCGCGCGAGAGCGGGTCCACCGGCATCAGCGGCGGGTGCGGGTAACGTTCGTCGAGGTATTCCGACACCACCGAGGCCGCGTACAGCACCAGGTCGCGATCCACCAGGGTGGGCACGGAATGGTAGGGATTGAGGTCCACCAGGTCTTCGGGCGGGCTGGTCGGGTCAACCGGAATCAGGTCGTAGCTGACGCCCTTGGCCGCCAGGACCAGCCGGACTCGGTGGCAGACGACGCAATCGCGGGCGGAGAACAAGGTCAGGGCGTTGCGAATGCGCGGACTGGCAGCCATCAAGGGATCCCCCAGGGTGCCGCCAGCCCCTGCCGGCGGTCATCGGAAGCCTTAACCCTGCCCGAAATGCCGGCTTTACCGCAAGCCGGGGGCCCGGAAAAACAAAGGGCCGCCAAAAGGCGGCCCCAAGTTACTGATTCGATTGGAAATCAGTGCACGTCGCGCCAGTATTCCAGCTTCAGCAGGTAGGCGATGAAGGTGAAGAAGGCCAGGAACAGGATGACCCAGACGCCGATCGACTCGCGCTTGAGGGCGGCCGGTTCGGCCACGTACTGCAGGAAGGCGCTGATGTCGCGGGCGGTGCGGTCGAACTCTTCCGGGCTCTGGCGGCCGGGCGTGGCCAGCTCGAGCTTGCTCAGGTGCGCGGCCCCGTCTTCGCCCTGGTCGTAGACCGGGCGCTGGATGCCCTGCAGTTCCCAGAGCACGTTGGGCATCGAGGCACCGGGGAACACGGTGTTGTTCCAGCCCACCGGGCGGGCTTCGTCGATATAGAAGCCCTTGAGGTAGCTGTACACCCAGTCGGAACCACCCAGCTTGGCGCGCGAGACCAGGCTCAGGTCGGGCGCGGTCGCGCCAAACCAGGCCTGGGCGTCACCGGCCTTGATGCCGGTGCGGATGGTCTCGCCGATGGCGGCCTGCGGCGGCACCAGGTACTGCTCGACGAGCTCGGGCGGCAGGTCCAGGTCGCTGGCGATGCGCGAGTAGCGGTGCATCGACAGCGCATGGCAGCCCGCGCAGTAGTTCATGAACAGGCCGGCGCCGCGCTGGAGCGACGCCTTGTCGCTCAGGTCGGTACCCGCGTGCTCCAGGGCCGGGCCGGGGCCGGCGGCCAGGCCAAGCGCCGGCAGCAGCGCCAGCAGGAAGGCGAAACAGCGCAGCTTAGTCATGCGAAGGCACCCGCTCGGGAACGGCCTTGGTCTGGCCCATGGCGGACCAGAAAGGCATGAAGATGAAGAAGGCGAAGTAATAGGTGGTCAGGATCTGCGCCACCAGCTTCTGGAGGTTCGAACCCGACTGCGCGCCCAGCCAGCCCAGCACCACGAAGCTGATGCAGAACAGGGTGATCAGCACCTTGTGCAGCATCGGGCGGTAGCGGATGGAGCGGACCTTGCAGCGGTCCAGCCACGGCAGCGCGAACAGGATCATGGTGGCGCCACCCATGACGATCACGCCGAACAGCGGATGCGGAATGGCGCGCAGCATCGCGTAGAACGGGGTGAAGTACCAGACCGGCTTGATGTGCGCCGGGGTGACCATCGGGTTGGCTTCGATGAAGTTGTCCCACTCCAGGAACCAGCCGCCCATCGTCGGCGCGAAGAACACGATGAAGGCGAACAGCACCAGGAAGAAGCCGGCGCCGAACAGGTCCTTGACCGTGTAGTAAGGATGGAAGGCGATGCCGTCACGCGGCTTGCCCGTGGCCGGGTCCTTGACCTTCTTGATGTCGACGCCATCGGGGTTGTTCGAACCCACCTCGTGCAGCGCGCCCAGGTGCAGCACGACCAGCAGCAGCAGCACCAGCGGCAGCGCGATCACGTGCAGGGCGAAGAAGCGGTTGAGGGTGGCGTCGGCGACCAGGTAGTCGCCGCGGATCCACTCGGTCAGCTCGGGGCCGATGAAGGGAATGGTGCCGAACAGGTTGATGATCACCTGCGCGCCCCAGTAGGACATCTGGCCCCAGGGCAGCACGTAGCCCATGAAGGCTTCGGCCATCAGCACCAGGAAGATCACCACGCCCAGCACCCAGACCAGTTCACGCGGCTTCTGGTAGGAGCCGTAGATCAGGCCGCGGAACATGTGCAGGTACACCACCACGAAGAACAGCGAAGCGCCGGTGGAGTGCATGTAGCGGATGAGCCAGCCCCACTCGACGTCGCGCATGATGTACTCGACCGAGGCAAAGGCCTCGGTGGCGGACGGCTTGTAGTGCATCGTCAGGAAGATGCCCGTGACGATCTGGTTGACCAGCACCAGCATGGCCAGCGAGCCAAAGTAGTACCAGAGGTTGAAGTTCTTCGGAGCGTAGTACTCCGACATGTGCTTCTTGTATGCCGGCACCAGGCCCGGGGTGCGGTCGTTGAACCAGGTCACGACCCCGTCGACGGTTCGGGAGAACTTGCTGGCCATCAGGCGGCCTCCTCGGGAGCGACGCCGACCATGATGCGGGTGTCGTCGATGAAATGGTAAGGCGGCACCTTGAGGTTGGAAGGCGCAGGCACGCCCTGGAACACGCGGCCGGCCAGGTCGAAGCGCGAGTTGTGGCAGGGGCAGTAGAAGCCGCCCATCCATTCGCTGTCGAAGGGCTGCGGCTGCAGTTCCGGCACGTAGGTGGGCGAGCAGCCCAGGTGGGTGCAGATGCCGACGATGACCGCCACTTCGGGCTTGATCGACCGCGCCGGGTTCTTGGCGAAGGCCGGGGTCTGGTCGACGTTCTCCGAATCCGGATCGCGCAGCTGTTCGTCGAGCGTGGACAGCGCGCCCAGCTGTTCGGGCGTGCGCTTGAAGATCCAGACCGGCTGGCCGCGCCACTGCACGATCATGCGCATGCCGGGCTCGAGCTCGATCTTGCTGATGTCGACCTCGACCGGGGCGCCGGCCGTCTGGGCCCGGGCACTGGGCTTCCAGGAACTGATGAACGGCACCGCGACGAACCCGACGCCCACCGCGCCGACCACGGCGGTGCTGGCAGTCAGGAAGCGGCGACGCCCCGTGTTGACCCCTTGGTTAGCCATCCGGCTCTCCGAAACGTTTGCTAAGTGGCTGAAAAACGGCTGCCTGCCCACAGGGGGCCGGCAAAGACGCGCAATTGTAGCGGACGCGGCGCGAGAGCGACAACGCCGGATTTTGGCTGGCCGGGCCGAGCCGGGCCCGGGGGCCTCAGTTGCCCGCGAGGGCGCCGCGGTAGCGGTCGGCGAGCAGGCCCACGCGCTGCACGTAGCGCTGGGTCTCGGCATAGGGCGGCACGCCGCCGTGGCGGTCCACCGCGCCTTCACCGGCGTTGTAACCGGCGGCCGCCAGGGTCAGGTCGCCGTTGTAGCGCTTGAGCAGCCAGGCCAGGTACTGCACCCCGCCGCGGATGTTCTGTTCGGGCTGGAACACGTCGCTGACGCCGAAACGGCTGGCCGTCGCCGGGATCAGCTGCATCAGGCCCTGGGCGCCGGCATGCGAGACCGCGTTGGGCCGGAATGCCGACTCGGCATGGATGATCGCCCGGACCACCGCCTCTTCCACCCCGAACTCCTGGGCGGCGGCCTTCACCTCGCCGGAGTAGGCATCGAGGTTCAGGCGCACGTTGCCGAAGTCCACGCCGGGAAGCACGCCGCAGGCGTAGCAGGTCTCGACGTAACTGAACAACATTTTCGCGCCGGCGCCAGGCTGCGGCACGTTGGTGTAATGCACGACGCCGTCGCGTTCGAACTTGTAGACCGCGCCGCGGGTGACCCGGGCCCCCGACGCGGCGGCGGGGGCCGCCAGCGTCTGGCCGGCCGAAGCGGTCTGGAAGCGCACCCGGGCGGCCGACTTGCTGCCCGCCCCGCCACCGCCCGTTGCCGAAGGCGCGGGCGCCCGGGGCCGGGCATCGGCCGCGGTGTAGGTGGAAACGGCCTTGCAGCTGGATCCGGCGATCTTCTTGCCCGTGTAGTTGGGCACGCCGTCCGCACCGGTGCACCGGTAAAGAGTGCCCGCCGTCGCCGGAAGGGCGACGGCCAGCAGCAGGCAGGCCAGCAGGGTCGGACGGGGATCCATGGCGGCGAGGTTTACTCCTTGCCGGGGCAATTGCCAAGGCTTTTGGCGGGAAAATCGCGGTTCCCCCCTGAAAACGTCGGTCCAGGGCCAGCCCGGACAGCCACCGGGGCTACAATGGCGCCCCCTCCGGAACGGATTAAGCGCCGCCATGCCCGGGACTTCGCCTGCCAAGGGCAAGCTCTACATCAAGACCCACGGTTGCCAGATGAACGAGTACGACTCGGCCCGCATGGCCGACGTGCTCGCCGCCGAACACGGCCTGGAACTCACCAGCGACGAGGCCGAGGCCGACGTCATCCTGGTCAACACCTGTTCGATCCGCGAAAAGGCCCAGGAAAAGGTCTTCTCCCAGCTTGGCCGGTGGAAACACCTCAAGAAGGACAAGCCGGTGCTGATCGGCGTCGGCGGCTGCGTCGCCAGCCAGGAAGGCGACGCCATCCTCAAGCGCGCGCCCTACGTGGACCTGGTCTTCGGCCCGCAGACCCTGCACCGCCTGCCCGCCATGATCGACGCACGCCGCGCCCAGGGCCGGGCCCAGGTGGACATCAGCTTCCCCGAGATCGAGAAGTTCGACCGCATGCCCGAGCCGCGCGCGGAGGGGCCGACGGCGTTCGTCTCGATCATCGAAGGCTGCAGCAAGTACTGCTCGTTCTGCGTGGTGCCCTACACCCGCGGCGAGGAAGTGAGCCGGCCCTTCGACGACGTGCTGCTCGAATGCGCCCAGCTCGCCGCCCAGGGCGTGCGCGAGATCCACCTGCTGGGCCAGAACGTCAATGCCTACCGCGGCGCCACCGTGGACGGCGACCAGGCTGACCTGGCCCTGCTGATCCGCGCCCTTGCCCAGATCGAAGGCATTGGCCGCATCCGCTACACGACCTCGCACCCGGTCGAGTTCACCGACGCGCTGATCGAGGCGCACCGGGACGTGCCGCAGCTGGCGCCCTTCCTGCACCTGCCGGTGCAGTCGGGTTCGGACCGCATCCTGGCGGCGATGAAGCGTGGCCACACCGCGCTCGAGTACAAGGCCAGGATCCGCCGCCTGCGGGAAGCCTGCCCCGGCATCACCATCAGTTCGGACTTCATCGTCGGTTTCCCGGGAGAAAGCGACCGCGACTTCGAGGCAACGATGAAGCTGATCGAGGACATCGGCTTCGACCAGAGCTTCTCCTTCGCCTACTCGCGGCGCCCGGGCACGCCAGCCGCCAACCTTCACGACGAGGTCCCCGCCGACGTCGCCAGCGCCCGCCTGCAGCGCCTGCAGGCCGCGATCAATGACAACGCCCGGCGCTACGCCGAGGCGATGGTGGGCACGGTGCAGCGGGTGCTGGTCGAAGGCCCCAGCGCCAAGGACCCGGACGAGCTGACCGGGAAGACCGAAAACATGCGCAACGTGAATTTCCCGGGCGGCCGGCGCCTGGTTGGCCAGTTCGTGGACGTGCGCATCACCGAGGCCCGCACCAATTCCCTGCGCGGCGAAGTGATATGAGCAAACAAAAGACGCATCGGGACTTCGTGCTGGAACCGCAGGACGTGGAGCGGCTGGCGAACCTGGCCGGGCCCTTCGACGAACACCTGCGCCAGATCGAGCTGCGCATGGGCGTGGAGATCGCCAACCGCGGCCACGTGTTCCGGGTGACCGGCGAAACCAAGCCGGTCGAGGCGACCGAAAAACTGCTGCACGCGCTATACGAGGAAACCGCCAGCGAAACCCTCGATCCGCACAAGCTGCACCTGCGCATGGGCGAGGCCAGCCTCGAGCACATCGACGAAGGCTTCGCGCCGCAGGATGTCGCCATCCGGGTCAAGCGCGGCACCATCCGCGGCCGCGGCGACAACCAGCAGAAGTACCTGCATGCCATCGCCACCCACGACATCAACTTCGGCATCGGTCCGGCCGGCACCGGCAAGACCTTCCTGGCCGTGGCCATGGCGGTCGAGGCGCTGAACGAAAGCCGCGTGCAGCGCGTGCTGCTGGTGCGACCGGCGGTCGAGGCCGGCGAAAAGCTCGGCTTCCTGCCTGGCGACCTCAGCCAGAAGGTCGACCCCTACCTGCGACCCCTTTACGACGCCCTGTACGAAATGCTGGGCGTCGAGAAGGTGGCCAAGCTGCTCGAGCGCAACGTCATCGAAGTCGCGCCGCTGGCCTACATGCGCGGCCGCACGCTCAACGACGCCTTCATCATCCTCGACGAGGCCCAGAACACCAGCATCGAACAGATGAAGATGTTCCTCACCCGCATCGGTTTCGGCAGCACGGCCGTGGTCACCGGCGACCTGAGCCAGATCGACCTGCCGAAACACCAGAAATCTGGCCTTCGCGACGGCATCGACGTGCTGCGCGGGGTCGACGGCATCAGCTTCACCTTCTTCACCGCCCGCGACGTCGTCCGCCACCCGCTGGTGGCGCGCATCGTCCGGGCTTACGATGCGCGGGACGGCAAGGAGTCGCAGGAATGAGCCGGACGCCGCTGGACCTGGACGTAAGCGTCAGCTACGGGCTGCCCCGCAAGGGCCTGCCGGCCGCGGTCAGCTTCCGCCGCTGGGCCGAGGCCGCCGCGAAGGGCCGCATCCGCCGCGGCGACCTCGCCATCCGCGTCGTGGACACCAAGGAAGGCCGGGCCCTGAACCGCCACTACCGGGGCAAGGACTACGCCACCAACGTGCTCAGTTTCCCCGTGGACCTGCCAGAAGGGGTGGACCTGCCGCTGCTGGGCGACCTGGTCATCTGCGCCCCCGTGGTGGCCCGGGAGGCGAAGGAGCAGGGCAAGCCGCTGGCCGCCCACTACGCCCACCTCACCGTGCACGGCGTGCTGCACCTGCTGGGCCTGGACCACGACGACGAGCGCGAGGCCGAAGCCATGGAGCTGCTCGAGCGCGAGATCCTCGCCGGGCTGGGCATTGCCGACCCGTACTGAAGCCGCCGCCGAAGCCGGTTAAACTCGGGGTCCCGCCCCTTGGCGTCCCTGAACCCGGAAATGTCCGAAGATTCCCCTAGTAGCCCGCCGGAACGCCGCTCGTGGCTTGAACGCCTGAGCCAGGCATTTTCCGGCGAACCCGAAACGCGCGAGGACCTGCTCGAGATCCTGCGCGAGGCCCAGGCCAACGGCCTGCTCGAGGCCGATACCCTGAAGATGCTCGAGGGCGCCCTGTCGGTGTCCGAACAGCAGGTCGGCGACATCATGGTGCCGCGCTCGCAGATGGTGTCCCTGCCCATCGATGCGAAATTCCTCGACCTGATGAACCTGGTGGTCGAATCCGGCCATTCCCGCTTCCCCGTGCATGGCGAGGACCGCGACGAAATCCTGGGCATCCTGCTGGCCAAGGACCTGCTGCGCGGCATGGTCAGCGACGGCGGGCCCTCGTCCGTGCGCGAACTGCTGCGCCCGGCCGTGCTCATACCCGAATCAAAGCGCCTGAACGTGCTGCTCAAGGAGTTCAGGCTCTCGCGCAACCACATGGCCATCGTCGTGGACGAACACGGCGGCGTCGCCGGCCTGGTCACCATCGAGGACGTGCTCGAACAGATCGTCGGCGAGATCGACGACGAACACGACGATGCCGACGAAACCAAGCTCATCGCCGCCCAGGCCGACGGCCAGTACCTGGTCGACGCGCTGACGCCGATCGAGGACTTCAACGAACGGTTCGGCGCCGACTTCCCGGAAGACGAATACGACACCATCGGCGGCCTGGTCACCGCCGCCATCGGCCACCTGCCCGAAGGCGGCGAGGAACTGGCCCTGGGCCGCTTCCACTTCCGCGTCGGCCGCGCCGACCAGCGCCGCGTGCACACCTTCATTGTCAGCGTGCATGGCGAGGACTGAGGGCCGGCGCCATGCCGCCTGGTGGGTGGCCTGCCTGCTGGCCTGGCTGCTGCCCGGCCTGGCCTTCGCCGCACCGCGCATCGGCGTGCTGACCATGGAACCGGGCGAGATCTTCTGGGAACGCTTCGGCCACAACGCGATCGTCGTCGACGACCCGGCCACGGACCAGCCGCTGTCCTACAACTTCGGCTTCTTCGACCTGGACGAACCCGGCTTCCACTGGAACTTCGTGCGTGGCCGCATGGAGTACCGGCTCGAGGTGCTGCCCGCGGCCAGCGACCTGGCCTATTACCAGCGCACCGGCCGCGGCGCGGTGATCCAGTGGCTGGACCTGGCGCCGGAAGAGGCCAGGGCAATGGCCGCGCGCCTGGCCGTGAACGCGCTGCCGGAAAACGCCCGCTACACCTACGACTACTACACCGCCAACTGCTCCACGCGCGTGCGCGACGCCGTCGACCAGGCCCTGGGCGGCCAGCTGCGCGCCCAGCTCAGCGGCCGCTCGCAGGGCAATACCTACCGCAGTGAATCAGTGCGCCTGGCCGCGCCGGCGCCGTGGATGGCGCTGGGTTTCCACGTCGGACTGTCCGGCCACGCCGACCGGCCGCTGTCGCGCTGGGACGAGTCCTTCATACCAATGCGCCTGCGCGACGCCCTGCGCGAGGTCAAACGCGCCGACGGCCGTCCGCTCGTGCTCGCGGAAGAAAAACTGCTGCCGCACCGGTTGGTGCCGCCGCCGGCAGAAGCGCCGCGACTGCGCACCCAGGCTTTCCTCGCCGGCCTGGCGCTGGCGGTGCTGGTGCTGGTCGCCGGCAAGCGCGCACCGCGCGCCCTCGCCGGCGCTGCCCTGGCCTTCTGGCTCCTGGCCGGCGTGGCGGGCGGGGTGATGGCTTTCATCTGGTTCGGCACCTCGCACCTGGCCGGGCACGGCAACGAAAACCTGCTGCTGCTCAGCCCGCTCTGTCTGGGCCTGCTGCCCGGCGCCTGGGCGCGGCTGCGCGGCCGCAGCCCGTCGAAGCGGTTCCGCATCCTGCTCTGGATCGTCGCGGGCAGCGCCGCCGTGGCGGGCTTCCTGAAGTTCCTGCCCTTCCTGCCCCAGCAGAACGTCGAATGGGTGCTGCTGCTGTTGCCCCTGCACTGGGCGCTGCTGCGCACCATGGATCCCAAGGCCGCGGACGGAGACGACTGATGGACGCTCCCGCTTCCCCCACCATCGTCAACTGCGTGCGCTACGCCAGCGACGGCAGCCGCAGCGACATCTCGCTCGACGCCATCAGCGACGTGCTGGCCAAGGACGACGGCAGTTTCGTCTGGGTCGGCCTGTACGAACCGGCGCCGGCGCTCCTGGACAAGCTGCAGGAGGAATTCGGCCTGCACGACCTGGCCATCGAGGACGCCCAGCACGCCCACCAGCGCCCCAAGATCGAGGCCTACGGCAACTCGCTGTTCATCGCCGTGCACACCGCCCAGGCCCAGGGTGGCAAGGTCAGCTTCGGCGAAACCCACCTTTTCATAGGCCCGCGCTTCCTGGTGACGGTGCGGCACGGGTCTTCGCTGTCCTACAACGGCGTACGCAGCCGGGTCGAGCGCGAGCCCGAGTTGCTGGCGCTGGGGCCGTCGTACGGCCTGTACGCGGTGCTCGACTTCATCGTCGACAACTACCTGCCGATCGTCGATGAGTTCCGCGACCAGCTCAATGCACTGGAACAGGACATCTTCGCCGAGAGTTTCAGCCGCGAAACCGTGCGCAAGCTCTACGACCTCAAGCGCCGCGTCACCACCCTGCGCCTGGCCGTGGCGCCGATGCAGGACATCACCGGCCAGCTGACCCGCGTGCATACGCAGCTGGTGGGCGAGGAAATGCGCCTGTACTTCCGCGACGTCTACGACCACACCCTGCGCGTCAACGACGCCACCGATACCCTGCGCGAAATGCTGACGGCCGCGATGTCGGTGAACCTGGCCCTGGTCACCGTGTCCCAGGGCGAGGTCGTCAAGCGCCTGGCCGGCTGGGCGGCGCTGCTGGCGGCGCCGACCCTGGTAGCCAGCTGGTACGGCATGAACTTCCCGCACATGCCCGAGTTCGCCACCCGCCTGGGCTACCCGCTGGTGGTGGGCGCGACCGTGGCCGTGGTCGCCGGCCTGTTCATCATGCTGCGTCGCGCCAAGTGGATCTGAGGCGAGCCCGGGCAGCTTGACGGAGGTCAAGGCATCATCCGGCCCCGGCCGGCACGATGCCTGCCATGGCCGCCATTCCTCCCTTCGACGCCGACCTGCTGCGCCGCTACGACCGGCCCGGTCCGCGCTACACCTCCTACCCGACCGCCCCGCAGTTCAAGCCGGGTTTCGGGGAAACCGACTTCGCCCGTGCCGCGCGCCTGAGCAACGACGACCCGATCCCGCGCCGGCTGTCGCTGTACGCGCACGTGCCGTTCTGTTTCAGCCCGTGTTTCTACTGCGGCTGCAACCGCATCATCACCCGCGACAAGGCGCGCGCCGGCACCTACCTCTCGCGCCTGGTGCGCGAAGTGGCGATGTTGGGCCCGCTGTTCGACCGCGACCGCGAAGTGCTGCAGGTGCACCTGGGCGGCGGCACGCCGAATTTCTTCAGCGCCGGCCAGATCGGCGAACTGCTCGAAAGCCTCGACACCCACTTTCGGTTCAGCCAGTCGCCCACCCGCGACTTCTCGATCGAACTCGATCCACGTTTCGTGGACAAGGGCGACATCGAAGCCCTGGCCTTCATGGGCTTCAACCGCGCCAGCCTGGGCGTGCAGGACTTCGACCCGGCCGTGCAGGCGGCGGTGAACCGCCTGCAGTCGGTCGAGGAAACCCAGGCCGTGATCGATGCCTGCCGCCGGCACGGCTTCCGTTCGGTCAACGTGGACCTGATCTACGGACTGCCCCTGCAGACCCGCGCCGGCTTCGGCAAGACCCTGGACACCGTGATCGCCACCCGACCGGACCGCCTGGCGGTCTACAGCTATGCACACATGCCGCAGTTGTTCCGTGCCCAGAAGCAGATCGAGGACTCCCAGCTGCCCAGCGCGGAAGACAAGCTGGGCCTGCTTCAGCTGGCCATCGAAAAACTGTCCGCCGCCGGCTATCGCTACGTCGGCATGGATCATTTCGCACTGCCGGAAGACGACCTGTCCATTGCCCAGGAGCATGGCGGCCTGCACCGCAACTTCATGGGCTACACCACGCACGCCGACTGCGACCTGATCGGCATGGGCGTGAGCGCCATCAGCCACGTCGGCGACACCTACAGCCAGAACCCCCGCGACCTGCCCAGCTGGGAAATCGCCATCGACAACGGCCACCTGCCGACCTGGCGTGGCATGCAGCTCGACGCCGACGACGTGCTGCGCGCCGACCTCATCCAGCAGCTGATGTGCCAGGGCGAAGTGGACATCCCGGCCCTGGAGGAGCGCCACGAGGTCGATTTCGCCCGCTATTTCGCCGCCGACCTGGAAAGGCTGGTGGCGCTGAAGGCCGACGGCCTGGTCGAAACCTCCCCGACACGGATCACGGCCACCTCGCGCGGACGCCTGCTGCTGCGTATCATCGCGGCATGTTTCGACCGCTACCTGCACCAGCCCCAGGCGGAACCGGCCCGGTTCTCCAAGGCCATCTGACCGCGCCGGGGTCCGCCGCGTGAGCCCGACGGCCCGCCGGCCCCGGCAGAATCCCATCGCCGACGATGGCGACGAGCTGCGTTTCTGCAGCACCTGCGCGTTCTCCGACGCCTGCCTGTCGCAGGGTTACAACAAGTCGGACCTGATGGACCTGCACGTGCTGGTCGAACACGTCGGCCCCTTCCACGAAGGCGATCACATCTTCCGGGAAGGCGACGAGTTCAACGCCATCGCGGCCGTGCGCGCCGGCACGGTCAAGACCTACGTGCTCGACGCTGCCGGCCACGAACAGGTGCTGGGCTTCCACCTGCCCGGCGAGATCATCGGCCTCAATGCCATCAGCGAGGCACGCTATCCCTGCAATGCGGTGGCGCTGGACACGGTGATGCTGTGCCGGTTCTCGTTCCCGAAGATGGCCCTGCTGGCGACGCGCATGCCGGGGCTGCAGGCGCAGCTGTTCCGCCTGCTCAGCCAGGACATCGGCAAGGCCGCGCTGCTGGCCGGTGACTACACCGCCGACCAGCGCATGGCCGCCTTCCTGGTGGCGCTGTCGCGACGCTTCGCCCAGCGTGGTTTTTCGGCGACACGCCTGCACCTGACGATGACCCGCACCGACATCGCCAACTACCTGCGCCTGGCGCCGGAGACGGTAAGCCGGGTGCTGCGGCGCCTTCAGGAAGACGGCATGGTCAAGGTCGACCGCCGCGAACTCGAGATCCTCGACGCCACCCGCCTCGAAACCCTCGCCATGGCCGTCCTCCGCAACTAGCCGCCCCCCCTGGGGCGCTCCCAGCCGTAACCTTTCGCCTCGACATCGGTCTTGGCCTTCAGCCAAGTCCCGCCTCCGTTCGTTTCGCGGGTGGAGGCAACGCGCGCCCGCGCCGCACGCTCTGGCTATCGCCCCAAGTTGCCGGGAAGCCGCTTTCCCATCGGCCACGACGTGGCGTTGAGGAGGTGTCGCGTCTTCGCCCCGGCCGACCATCGGAGACAGGGATGTCGACGATGAGCCTACATGGACGTACTTGCGGCGTGTCGGTCGGGGCGAAGGCGCGGCGCCTCCACCCGCGGGACAAACGGGGGCGACGCCCTGCTTGGCCGAAGGCCAAGGGCAAGGGCAAGGGCAAAGGGCGGGGTCACTTGACCTGTGTCAGTGACCGGGGGGCGTCCGGGCCGGAGCATGGCGGCATCCTGTCAGGAGAGCCGTCATGAGCAGTACCAAGAAACTGTGGTTGGGCCTCGCCGCCCTGCTGGTGGTTTCGTTTTCCGCCCTGCTGTGGGTGGGCAGCGAGATCCACCGCGTCATGCCACCGATCCCGGAAAAGGTGGTCACCACCTCCGGCGACGTCGTCTTCACCCGCGACGACATCCAGACCGGCCGCGTCGTCTGGCAGTCCATCGGTGGCCATCAGTTGGGGTCGATCTGGGGCCACGGCGGTTACGTCGCTCCCGACTGGACCGCCGACTGGCTGCACCGCGAAGCCATCGACATCGTCGATCGCTGGGCCCGCGCCGAATTTTCCGCACCCGGTTTCGACGCCCTGGGCAAGGCCGAACAGGCCATGCTCGAGGCGCGGCTGCAGGAAATGCTGCGCGCCAACACCTTCGACGAAACCGCCGGGACCATCGTCATTGACAACGACCGCCTGGCCGCGATCAACAACGTCTCGGCGCACTACCAGAGCCTTTTCAGCAACGATCCGGCCACCAAGTCGCTGCGCGAAGCGTATGCGATGAAGGAGTCCACGGTCGCCGACGCCGAACACCGCCGCCAGATGACCGCCTTCTACTGGTGGACGTCCTGGACCGCGGTCACCCAGCGCCCCGGCAAGGAAATCAGCTACACCAACAACTGGCCCTACGACCCGCTGGTGGGCAACGAGCCCCCGTCGAACCTGCTGATGTGGACCGTGTTCAGCGTGCTGTTCCTGATCGCCGGCATCGCCCTGCTGGGCTGGCACTACGCCGTCAACCACGAACGCGACGAGGACCCGCAGCTGCCGCTGACCGACCCGCTGGCGGACGTGAAGGTGACACCGTCGATGAAGGCGACCGCGAAGTATTTCTGGCTCGTGGTTGCGCTGTTCCTTTCCCAGATCCTGCTGGGCGCGATGACCGCGCACTACCAGGTCGAGGGCCAGGACTTCTACGGTTTCGCGTTGTCCGAAATCCTGCCCTACTCGCTTACCCGCACCTGGCACACGCAGCTGGCGGTGCTGTGGATCGCCACCGCCTGGCTGGGCATGGGCCTGTACATCGGGCCGGCGATTTCCGGCCATGAACCCAAGTACCAGGCACTGGGCGTCAACGTGCTCTGGGTCTGCCTGATCATCATCGTGGTCGGTTCGTTCGCGGGCCAGTGGTTCGCGGTGATGCAGAAGCTGGGCCTGGCGAACAACTTCTGGTTCGGCCACCAGGGCTGGGAATACGTGGACCTGGGCCGCTTCTGGCAGTGGTTCCTGTTCCTGGGACTGGGCATCTGGCTGACGCTGGTCGGCCGCTGCCTGGTGCCGGCGATCCGCATGGGCGGCGAGTCCAAGTCCATCACCACGCTGCTGTTCCTCTCCACCGTGGCGATCGGCCTGTTCTACGGCGCCGGCCTGCTGTGGGGCGAACACACCCACCTGTCGATGGTCGAATACTGGCGCTGGTGGGTGGTGCACCTGTGGGTCGAAGGCTTCTTCGAAGTGTTCGCCACGGCCGTCATCGCCTTCCTGTTCACCAAGCTGGGCCTGATCAAGACCACGACGGCCACGGTCGCCGTGCTCTTCGCCACCATCGTCTTCATGTCCGGCGGCGTGCTTGGCACCCTGCACCACCTGTACTTCACCGGTACCCCGACCGCGGTAATCGCGATCGGCGCCTCGTTCTCCGCGCTGGAAGTGGTGCCGCTGGCCTACATCGGCTTCGAGGCCTACCACACCTTCAAGCTGGGCAAGGCAACGCCGTGGATGCAGCGCTACAAGTGGCCGATCCTGTTCTTCGTGGCGGTTGCCTTCTGGAACCTGGTGGGCGCCGGCCTGTTCGGCTTCCTGATCAACCCGCCGCTGCCGCTGTATTACATGCAGGGCCTCAACCTGACCCCGCTGCACGGCCACACCGCGCTCTTCGGCGTGTACGGCATGCTGGGCATCGGCCTGATGCTGTTTTGCCTGCGCGGCATGAAGCCGCAGGCGATCTGGCCCGAGGCGCCGCTGCGCACCGCGTTCTGGTCGCTCAACATCGGCCTGGTCGGCATGGCGCTGTTCACCCTGCTGCCGCTGGGCATCCTGCAGGTGAACGCGGCGATGAACCACGGCTACTGGTTCGCCCGTTCGGCCGATTTCATGCAGCAGCCGATCGTGGACATGCTGGTGTGGATGCGCGTGCCGGGCGACACCATCTTCAGCGTCGGCGCCCTGGCCCTGGCCTGGTTCGTGCTGCGGCTGTGGATCGCCCCGCGCACGGCGCCGCTGCCAGTCCCGGCCGATGGAGCGACCGAAACCGCGCGCTGACCCTTCGGATCTCCGATGCGTGATGTTCGGGGCCACTTCGGTGGCCCCTTTTTTTGGCCATTGCCGATGCGAATGACTTGCGTCAAGGCGACGTGCGGCCGCCCGGGCGACAGTAAGGCCACGCTGGTTCCAGGACCCCGACATGGCCGTCGCCCCCTTCCCCGTTTCGCTACCGCTGGCTTCCGCACCGCACCGCCTGCTGTTTTTCATCGGCGCCGCCAACGTGCTGGCGGCCATGGCCTGGTGGACCGGCTGGCTGGGCGGGCTGCTGCCCACGCCGACGGTGCCGGCCGGCTGGATGCATGCCTTCGTCATGCAGTACCAAGTGCTGCCGACCTTCATCTTTGGCTTCCTGCTGACGGTCTTTCCACGCTGGATGGCCCAGACCGATGCCAGCCGCTGGCACTACCTGCCGGTGGGCCTGGGCCTGGTGCTGGGCCAGGCGCTCACCCTGGCCGGCCTGCTGGCCGGTTCGGCGCTGCTGCTGCACATCGGCGTGGTCAATACCCTGGCCGGCTGGACCGCCGCGATGGCCGTGCTGGCTGGCTGGCTGCTGCGCGACCGCAGCGGCAACTGGCATGCCGTGTCCTGCTTCGTCGGCCTGCTGATGGGCCTGGCCGGGCTGCTGTGTTTCGTCGCCTACCTGCACGTCCCTCAGGAGCCGCGCCTGGCCTTCGCGATGCTCAAGATCGGCACCTTCGGGCTGCTGGTGCCGGTCTATTCGACGGTGGCGCACCGCATGTTCCCGTTCTTCGCCAGCAACGTGGTGGCGGGTTACCGGTCGTGGCGGCCCATGTGGCTGCTGGCTGTGAGCTGGCCGCTCTGGCTGGGCCACCTGGCGCTCGAGCTGGCGCATCTTTACCAGTGGCTGTGGCTGGTGGACCTGCCGCTGCTGGCCATCGCCGCCCTGACGCTGTGGCGCTGGTGGCCGCGCGGCAAGGCGCCGGCGCTGCTGCGCGTGCTGTTCTTCGGCTACGCCTGGCTGCCGATCGCGCTGGCCCTGTACGCCGCACAGAGCCTTTGGTTCCTGGGCACCGGCGAATTCACCCTTGGCCGCGGGCCGGTGCACGCCGTGTCCATCGGATTCTTCGGCAGCCTGCTGGTGGCCATGGTGACGCGGGTCACCCAGGGCCATTCGGGCCGTCCGCTGGTGCTGGGCAAGGTGCCGGCGCTGGCCTTCATGGGCATGCAGGGGGTCGCGGTGCTGCGCGTGGGCACCGAGCTTGCGGCCAATCCGGCGCCCTGGTTCCTGGCCGCGGGCATCGGCTGGGTCCTGGTGTTCCTGCCCTGGGTGCTGCGCTCGCTATGGATCTACGCCACCCCGCGCGCCGACGGGCGCCCGGGCTGAGGAAGCTTTGATGATCGCGTTCTACATCCAGATAAAGATGGTGCACATCGCCGCGGTGCTGGCCAGCGTCGGCCTGTTCGCGGTACGCGGTGCGCTGGTGCTGGGCGGCGTGAAGTGGGCGATGGCGGCCCCGCTGCGCTACCTCAGCTACACCATCGACACCGTACTGCTGACGGCGGCGCTGATGCTGCTGACCGCGCTCAAGCTCAATCCCTTCGTGGTGCCCTGGCTGTCGGTGAAGCTGGCGCTGCTGGTTCTCTACGTCGTGCTGGGAAGCCTGGCGCTCAAGCGCGCGCGCAGCCGGCGGTCGCGGGCGCTGTTCTACGTCGCGGCGCTGGCGACCTTCGCCTTCATGTATTTCGTGGCCCGTGCCCATCATCCGCTGGGCATCCTGCAGGGGCTGGCGGCATGACCTCACCCTCCATCCATCCCTGCTTCCTGGGTCCCTACGGCGAAAACGACGCCCTGCTGGAAAAACTGGTCGTCGAGTTCCTGCGCGACCACGTTTACTGGCGCCGGAACTTCCATCCCGAGGACCCGCCGGCCATCCCCACCGGGGCCGCCGGCGAGCCGGCCTATCGCGACTTCGAGGCGCGCATGCGCCGGGAGCTGCATGCGCTGTCGGCCGCGCTCAAGCGTTCGGTTCCCTTCCACAGTCCGCGCTATATCGGCCACATGGTGTCCGACCTGCTGCTGCCCGGCCTGGCCGCGCAGTTCCTCACCCTGCCCTACAACCCGAACAACGTGAGCATCGACGCGGCGCCGGTGACGATCGACATGGAGCTCAAGGCCGGCCTGCAGCTGGCCCGGATGTTCGGCTTCGTCGACGATCCTGCACGGCCCGACTGCGCCTTCGGCCACCTCACGTCCGGCGGCACCCTGGCCAACTTCCAGGCGCTTCGCCTGGCCCTGGCCTGCAAGGCCTTCCCGGTGGCGCTGCGTGCCGCGGCACCACCGGGCATGGCCTTGCCCGAAGACGACTGGAGCGCCTTCAATCTGCCGACGTCCGAGGTCGTCCTGCTGGTTGATCAATGGCATGCCTTCCTGGCCACCAACCCGCCGCGCGAACGACGCCGCTGGCGCGATCTGCTGGCCGGGCATCGCCTCGAGACCCTGGGCCTGGCCGGCTTCTTCAATGCCCACCCGGAACTCGGATCGCCGCGGGTTCTCGCACCTGTCACCGCCCACTATTCCTGGTCCAAGGGCATGAAGCTGATGGGCCTGGGCCGCGCCCAGCTCGAGCTGGTGCCCGAACGTGGCATGCGCACGGACACCGACGCGCTCGAAGACATGCTCAGCCGCTGCCAGCGCGAGCGCCAACCGGTGCTGATGGTGGTCGGCGTGCTCGGCAGCACCGAGTTCGGCACCGTCGACCCGCTGCATGACCTGGTGGCTGCGCGCGATCGCTGGACTGGCAAGGGGCTTGGTTTCTCGGTGCACGTGGACGCCGCCTGGGGGGGTTACCTGTGCACGCTGTTCCGCAAGCCCGATGGCAGCCTTCGCCCGATCCAGGACATGCACGAAGAATTCCGCGACTTCCCCGCCCCGGAAGTGCACGCCGCCGTGGCCGCGCTGGGCCGGGTCGATTCGATCACGGTCGACCCGCACAAGCTCGGCTACATCCCCTATGGCGCCGGCGCCTTCCTGTGCCGTGACCAGCGCGCCATGCAGCTGCTGGCCGAAGACGCCGACTATGTCTTCAGCAACGAGGAAACGCCGGACTACTTCCAGCGATTCCGGCAGCTGGGCCGCTACATCCCGGAAGGCTCCAAACCCGGCGCGGCCGCGGCCGCCGTGTACGTCACCCACCAGGTGCTGCCCCTGGACCACGAGAACTTCGGCATCCTGCCGCGCGAATCGATCCTCGCCACGGAAGCCTTCCGCACCGCCGCCACCCGCTTCGCGGCGCGCATGGAAGGACGACTGGTCTGCAAGCTGCCCTTCGAACCCGACTCGAACCTGATCTGCCTGGCGCTCAACCCCGCCGGCAATGGCGACGTCGCCACGATGAACCGGTTCGTGCGCGCCCTGCATCGCAGCCTCAGCTACGACCCGCGCCAGCCGGTGCAGGCGCGCGAGTTCTTCGGTTCGATGACTACGCTGCGGCCGGAGGTGATGGGCGCCGAGGAAACCTCCCGGGCGCTCGCGGCCCTGGGCCTGGGCCTGGACCCGGCCACGCTCGACGCCGGCGGCGAGGACGACGACCGCCTGGTGATCCTGCGCCACACGCTGATGAATCCTTTCCTGCTCGACACCGGCAACGGCATCAGCTACCTGGAGATGTATTTCGACTACCTCGAACGCCATGCCATGGCGCTGATCGACGCGGTGCCGGCATGAGCACCGGACGCGCCTGGCTCAAGCACGCCCTGGCCTGCCTGGCCCAGGAAGCCGCACGCTCGGCCGACACCCACCTGCTGCGCCTGGACCTGCCGGCCTTCCCGGGCATCCGCTTCTACTTCAAGGACGAAGCCGCGCATCCCACCGGCAGCCTCAAGCACCGGCTGGCGCGCTCGCTTTACCTGTACGCGCTGTGCAACGGCCGCCTGCACGAGGGCCAGGGCGTCATCGATGCCTCGTCGGGCAGCACCGCGATTTCAGAAGCCTGGTTCGCGCGCCTGCTGGGGCTGCGTTTCCAGGCGGTGATGCCGGACTGCACCGCGCCGGCCAAGGTGCGCCTGATCCGCGCGCTGGGCGCCGAATGCGTGCTGCTGCCGCCGGGCCTGGACGCCAGCGCGGTTGCGCGCGAACGGGCCGCCACCGAAGGCCTGTGTTACCTCGACCAGTTCGGCCTGGCCGAACGCGCCACCGATTGGCGCGGCAACAACAACATCGCCGAATCGATCCTTGCCCAGATGGCTCTCGAACCCGAGCCGGAGCCGACCTGGGTGGTCTGCGGCGCCGGCACCGGCGGCACCTCGGCCACGCTCGGGCGCTACCTGCGCTACCGCCGCCTCGACAGCCGCGTCTGCGTGGCCGAACCCACGGGCGGCGCTTTCGCGGTGGGCTGGCGCACGCGCGAACCCGACGCCGTCGCGCGCCAACCCACCCTGATCGAAGGCATCGGCCGCGGCCACGCCGAACCGGGCTTCCTCTACGACGTGGTCGATGCGGTCGAAGAAGTGGACGACGCCGATTCCATCGCCGCCTGCTGGTGGCTGGAGGGCGCCCTGGGACGGCGCTACGGCGGCAGTTCGGGCACCAACCTGGTGGCCTGCCTGCGGCTGGCCGCCAACATGCGCGAGCGGGATGAAGGTGGCGCCATCGTCAGCCTGCTCTGCGACCGCGGCGAACGCTACGCCGACACGCTGTTCGACCAAGCCTGGCTGGCCCGACGGGGAATCCGCCTGGCCGATGCGCGATTCAGCGCAAACTGACGATTGTCAGGCGCCGAAGACCAGGCAGGCGTTGGTGCCGCCGAAACCGAAGCTGTTGGACATCACCGTGCGCAGCGTCGCCTCGCGGCTTTCGCGCAGGATCGGGAAGCCTTCGGTCTGCGGATCGGGCGTGCCGATGTTGGCCGAGCCGGCCATGAACCGATCGCGCATCATGAGCAGGCAGTAGATCGCCTCGTGCACGCTGGCTGCGCCCAGGGAGTGCCCGGACAGCGCCTTGGTGGACGACAGCGGCGGCACCGTCTCGCCGAAGGCTTCGCGCACCGCCCGAAGTTCGACCAGATCGCCCAGCGGGGTCGAGGTGCCGTGGGTATTGAGGTAATCGATCGGTGCTTCGACGCCCTGCATCGCCATGCGCATGCAGCGCACCGCGCCTTCGCCCGAGGGCGCCACCATGTCGGCGCCGTCGGAGGTGACGCCGTAACCCAGCAGCTCCGCGTGGATGCGGGCGCCGCGGGCCAGCGCGTGCTCATAGTCCTCGAGCACCAGCATGCCGCCACCGCCGGCGATGACGAAGCCGTCGCGGGTGGCGTCGTAGGGGCGTGAGGCCGTGGCCGGCGTTTCGTTGTGGTGCGTGGACAGCGCGCCCATTGCGTCGAACTGCAGGCTCAGCGACCAGTGCAGTTCTTCACCGCCGCCGGCGAACATGATGTCCTGGCGGCCGGCGCGGATGAGGTCGGCCGCGGCACCGATGCAGTGCGCCGAGGTGGCGCAGGCGGCCGAGATCGAATAACTGGCGCCGCGGATGCCGAAAGCCGTGGCCAGGTTGGCCGACACCGTCGAACCCATCGTGCGCGGCACCATGTAGGGGCCGACCTTGCGCACGCCGCGGTTGCGCAGCAGGTCCGCCGCTTCCACCTGCCACTGGGTCGAACCGCCACCCGAGCCGGCGAACAGCCCGGTGCGATCCGAACGTACCTGCGAATCGTCGAGGCCGGCATCGGCTATGGCGTCCTGCATGGCCACGTGCGCGAACGCAGCGCCGTCGCCCATGAAGCGCAGGACCTTGCGGTCGATGCGGGCCGGCAGGTCGATGTCCGGCGCGCCGGACACCTGGCTGCGCAGGCCGGCTTCAACCGCCGCTTCGTCGCGCCGGATGCCGGATAGGCCGCTGCGCAGCGCCGCCGAAACCCGATCAAGCTGGTTGCCCAGGCACGAGACGATGCCCATGCCCGTAATCGCGATGCGCCGCATGACTACATGCCTTCGGTAGAGGTGAACAGGCCGACGCGGAGCTCTTCGGCGGTATAGATTTCGCGGCCGTCCACGAGCGTGCGACCGTCGGCGATCACCATCTTCAGGCGGCCGCGCACGACGCGCCGGATGTCGATCTCATAGGTCACCAGCTTCGCGGTCGGCAGCACCTGGCCGGTGAACTTCACCTGGCCCACGCCCAGCGCCCGGCCGCGGCCCGGCTCGCCGAGCCAGGGCAGGAAAAAACCGGCCAGCTGCCACATGGCGTCAAGCCCCAGGCAGCCCGGCATCACCGGGTCGTCGGTGAAGTGGCAGGCAAAGAACCAGAGGTCCGGACGGATGTCGAGCTCGGCGCGGATGTAACCCTTGCCATGCTTGCCGCCGGTTTCGCTGATCTCGGTGATGCGGTCGAACATCAGCATCGGGTCGGACGGCAGGCGCGCGCCTGTCGGGCCAAACATGGCGCCGCTGGCGCACTCCAGGAGCTGGCTGCGATCGAAGGATTGAGGCACGTTCATGGGGGACTATCAGGGAAGATGCGAATTTTCGTCGACCAATGTGCGTCATGCACCGTCGGGTATCAAGTAATTTCGCCGTACGCCGGCGTTTCCATGCTGCGGCGTATGTTGAAGCCCCGAGCCCGATCCGCGAACAAAACAAAGGGCAGGAACAGCGTCGTATCGCCCCCGGCGGCACCGAATCGAGCGGCGGGTCGCGCGCGGTGTCGTCGCCTCCGGCCCGGGACGCCACGACACCGAGGGACCCGCCGCTAGCGTGAGGGGAACGCCCATTCCACCTGCAGCCACAGCTTGCGCGTGTCGCGCGCGAAGCCGTCGCTCTGGTAGTCAGCCACCTTGAGCAGTCCCGTCAGCCCGGCCGGCAGCGGGAACGACAGCGACGCATCCCACTCCCGGCCGTAGTCGCCGCCGCCAAGGTCGGCGCTGAAGTCGTGCCAAGCGAGCGTCCAACCCAGCTTGTCCTCGAGCCGCCCGCTGCCGAACTTGCCCGACACCGACGCATAACGATCGTCCAGCCCGTTCGCCGGCGTCACCAGGAACTTGTCCGCCCAGCCGTTGAACGCATGCAGTGTCGCGAGCGGGGTCTGGAAGGCCGTGCTGCCGTTGCCACCCAGGCGTTCCCAGCCAAGTTTCCAGGTGAGACCCCAGGCGCTCGCCGATGGCTCGACCAGGAAATAGTCCGCGTCCACGCGCAGCGGATTGCCCGCGTGGTCGCGCTGCTTCGCGGCTTCCAGGGTCCAGCCCAGCGTCGTCGCGGCCAGTTTGCGGCTGCCGGTCCAGCGCAGGCCCAGCGTGCGCGTGGAGGCACTGGCCACGTCCTCGTCCTCCAGCCAGTAACCATAGGCAACGACATTGCCCGCGGCCGTCTGCCAGCTGGCGTTGGCCAGGTGGGCATCCAGCCGACGTTCGCGGGCCAGCGGGTCGCGCGCTTCGTCGCTGAACACGCGGTGCACGCGGTCGAGCCAGGCGTAGCGAAGCAGCAATCCCTCGCGCGGACTGAAATCCGCCGCGAGGCCGTCATAGGTCTGCTCGTTCTGGCGCCATCCGACGTTGCCGACGAAACGCTGGTTGTCGAGCAGCAGCCGCTGCCTGCCCAGCGTCGCGCCAGCCTTCGAGCCCTGCCAGCGCAACCAGGCCTGGTTCACTTCCAGGGACGCGGGATCGGCCACCACCGGATAGCTGGATTCACCGTTGGCTGTGGAGTTGTAGCGGTCATCCAGGGCCGCAATGCCTTCGAGTTCCATTCCCGCCGACCAGGCGCCGCCCAGCGCCTGGCGGTAGCCAAGGCGCAGGCGCAGGGTGTCGGCGCTGGCGTCGCGGGCGAACGCCGCGTCGTCCACCGCCTCATGGCGATAACGAAGATGGCCGGACCAGCCATCCCCGGCCGGGGCGGCAAAGGCCGCATGCGACAGGCCGGCGGCGGCCAGGGCAAGCGTGATGCAGGTCTTGAGGTTCATGGTGGACTTCCGAAGCAGGCCCGTATCGGGTCGTCGCGAGCGTGCGCCTGTCAGCGCGTATTGCCACTGAGCCAGATCAAGCAGGGGAGCATTTGCCGCTTCCCGCCGGGTTCACATCCGCGGGAAGGGGGTGCATGCTGCCCGCCGTGGGTTTTTCTTGACGTGCGTCAGGGAAGGGCACGTTACTCCGCTGCAAGCTGTCGGCATTGAATTGCTGAACGACCTACTACCGGAGACATGCTCATGAAGCGCGCACTGCTCGTCGTTTCCATCGCCGCCGCCCTGGCCCTGGCCGGCTGCCGCGACAATCCCAACGCTGATCTCGACGCCCATGAAGCGGTGGTCGCCAAGCGCGCCGCCGGCTCGACCGATACCGGCGGATCACGCAAGGGCGACTTCGGCCCGCCACAGGGCGAAATGATCGACGCCGTGCTCACGTCCCCGCCGCACGTGCCGCCGGCGACCAACCGCGACTATCCCGCGAAGGTGAGGGTCGAACTGGAAGTACGCGAGGTCGACCTGGAGATCGCCGAAGGTGTCACCTATACCTTCTGGACCTTCGGCGGCACCGTGCCGGGCAGCTTCATCCGCGTGCGCCAGGGTGACACGGTGGAGTTCCACCTCAACAACCACCCCGACTCGAAGATGCCGCACAACATCGACCTGCACGGCGTCACCGGCCCAGGTGGCGGCGCGGCCTCGACGTTCACGGCACCGGGCCATGGCTCGCAGTTCACGTTCAAGGCGCTCAATGCCGGCCTGTACGTCTACCACTGCGCCACCGCGCCGGTCGGCATGCACGTGGCCAACGGCATGTACGGCCTGATCCTGGTCGAGCCGCCCGAGGGCATGCCGCCGGTGGACAAGGAGTTCTACGTGATGCAGGGCGACTTCTACACCACCACCAAGTTCCGCGAGAAGGGCCACGCCCCCTTCGACATGCAGAAGGCGATCGACGAGAACGCCACCTACGTGCTGTTCAACGGCTCCGAGAACGCACTCACCGGCGACAAGTCGATCAAGGCCAACATCGGGGAAAACGTTCGCCTGTACGTGGGCAACGGCGGCCCGAACCTGGTGTCGAGCTTCCACGTCATCGGCGAGATCTTCGACAAGGTCTGGTACGAGGGTGGCACCCGCTACCAGGAAAACGTCCAGACCACCCTGATCCCGGCCGGTGGCGCCATGATCGCCGACTTCCACCTCGAGGTCCCGGGCAGCTACGTGCTGGTCGACCACTCGATCTTCCGCGCCTTCAACAAGGGCGCGCTGGGCATCCTCCAGGTGGCTGGCGAAGAGGACAAGAGCATCTACTCGGGCAAGGAAGTCGACCACGTGTACCTGGGCGACAAGGCCGCGAGCATGCAGCCGGTGGCCGACGCGGCCGCCGCCGAAGCCTCGGGAACGCTCACCCTGGAGGGCCAGGTCGCGGCAGGCAAGGCGCTGTTCGCCGGCACCTGCTCCACCTGCCACGGCGTCGAAGGCGCCGGCATGCCGGGCGTGTTCCCGCCGCTGGCCAAGTCCGACTGGATGACCCGTTCGCACAACGAACTGGCCACCATCGTGCTCAACGGCCTGTCCGGCCCGATCAAGGTCAACGGCCAGGACTACACCTCGGTGATGCCGCCGATGAGCCAGCTGACCGACGACGAGGTGGCCAACATCCTCACCTACGCGCTCAACAGCTGGGGCAACCCGGGTGGCCAGGTCAGCAAGGAAGACGTGGCGAAGGTCCGTGCCGGCACCGAACGCGGCGAAGGCGCGGCGCACTGAGCATGAAAACGGCCTGTGTCCTGCTGTTGGCCCTGCTTCCCCTGCCCGGCGTCGCCGCCGGGCAGGACTGGGCCCGGCTGCCGGGCGGTGAATTCTCCTCGGTGCTGCGCTACGAGGACACCAATGGCGTGCTGAAGGTCGCGCCCTTCGAGCTCCAGAACCGGCCGGTCACCAACGCCCAGTTCCTGGACTTCGTCCGCAGCCACTCCGACTGGCAGCGCGGCAAGGCCCCGGAACTGTTCGCCGAAGCGCGCTACCTGCAGCACTGGGCCGGCCCCACCGACCTGGGCGGGGCGGGTCCGGCCCAACCTGTGGTCAATGTCAGCTGGTTCGCCGCCCAGGCCTACTGCGAGGCCCAGGGCGCGCGGCTGCCGACCTGGACCGAATGGGAATTTGCGGCCGCCGCCGATGAAACTCGCGCGGACGCCCGCAAGGATCCGGCCTGGCGGGAGCGCATCCTGGCCTGGTATTCCCGGCCTTCGAACCGCGGCCTGGCCGATGTCGGCCAGGGTCCCGCCGACGTCAACGGCGTCCAGGACCTGCACGGCCTGGTCTGGGAGTGGGTGGACGACTACGCCGCGATGCTGGTTTCTCCCGACAACCGCGACCAGGGCGACCCGGACAAACTGCAGTTCTGCGGTGCCGGCGCCCTGTCCATGGACGACCGCGAAAACTACGCCGTGCTGATGCGCGTGGCCATGCTCTCGGCCCTGCAGGCCGAGGACACCACCGGCAACCTCGGTTTTCGCTGCGCGCGCGACATCTAAGGAAACTACCCAATGAAGACCCGGCATTTCGCACTGTGGCTCCTGCTTGCCCTGGCGGCGGGCCCTCTGCAGGCGGCCACCGCCGCCGAACTGCCCGGGGACTCCGTCTACCGCCTGGCCGACACCTATACCGACCAGGCCGGCCGCGACTTCAGGCTCGCCGACGGCCGCGGCGAGGTGCGCGTCGTGGCGATGTTCTATACGTCCTGCCGCTACGTCTGCCCGCTGATCATCGACAGCGCCAAGGGCGTCGAACACGCCCTGGCCCCGGACGAGCGTGCCCGCCTGCACCTGCTGCTGGTCAGCCTGGACCCGGCCCGCGACGATCCCGCGGCGCTCAAGCAGGTCTTCGACAAGCGTCGCCTGGACGCGGATCGCTGGACCCTGGCCCGCACCGAATCCGCCGGCGTGCGCCGCCTGGCCGCCGTCCTGGGCATCCGCTACCGGCCCCTGGCCGACGGCGAGTTCAACCACACCTCGTCCCTGGTGCTGCTCGATGGCGAGGGCCGGATTCTGGCCCGCACGGAAACCCTGGGCAGCGTGCCGGACCCGGCCTTCGTGGCCGCCGTGAAAGCCGCACTGGCCAAGCCGGCGGGCTGAGCCGGCCTCGCCGGCACGCACAGGCACGGAGGTGGCGCCCGCAGCTTGACCAAGGTCAATCCGGCGTCGCGCGGGCTTGCGGATAATGACGGCCAAGACAACGGGGAAGCTCCGATGACGCTGGACAACAAGGTGGAAACCTACAACGACAAGGTCGTACTGCAATTTGCAGTGATGACCGTGGTCTGGGGCGTGGTGGGCATGCTGGTGGGGGTGATCATCGCCGCCCAGCTGTACTGGCCCTCCCTGAACTTCGACCTGCCCTGGTTCAGCTTCGGCCGCCTGCGGCCGCTGCATACCAACGCGGTCATCTTCGCGTTCGGTGGCTGCGCCCTGTTCGCGACCAGCCTTTACGTGGTGCAGCGCACCTGCCACGTGCGGCTGATCTCGGACAAGTTGGCGGCCTTCGTGTTCTGGGGCTGGCAGGCGGTGATCGTGGCCGCGGCGATTTCCCTGCCCCTGGGTTTCACCCAAGGCAAGGAATACGCCGAACTGGCCTGGCCGATCGACGTGCTGATCACCCTGGTCTGGGTGGCCTACGGCTTCATCTTCTTCGGCACGATCGCCAAGCGCCGGGTCCGGCACATCTTCGTCGCCAACTGGTTCTACGGCGCCTACATCATCGCCGTGGCCCTGCTGCACATCGTCAACTCGCTGGCGATGCCGGCCGGGCTGATGCACAGCTACCCGGTCTACTCCGGCGCCGTGGATGCGATGGTGCAGTGGTGGTACGGCCACAACGCGGTCGGTTTTTTCCTGACCGCCGGCTTCCTGGGCATGATGTATTACTTCGTGCCGCGCCAGGCCAACCGCCCCATCTACAGCTATCGCCTGTCGATCGTGCACTTCTGGGCGCTGATCGCCGTGTACATGTGGGCCGGCCCGCACCACCTGCACTACACCGCACTGCCCGACTGGGTGCAGTCGGTGGGCATGGTGTTCTCGCTGATCCTGCTGGCGCCCAGCTGGGGTGGTGCGATCAACGGCATCATGACCCTCTCGGGTGCCTGGCATAAGCTGCGCACCGACCCGATCATCAAGTTCCTCGTGGTCGCCATCTCGTTCTACATGATGAGCACCTTCGAAGGTCCGATGATGTCCATCAAGACCGTCAACGCGCTCAGCCACTACACCGACTGGACCATCGGCCACGTGCACTCGGGTGCGCTGGGCTGGGTGGCCATGATCTCGATCGGCTCGATCTACATGCTCATCCCGCGCTGCCTGGGCCTGAAGGAAATGGCCAGCATCCGCATGATCGACCAGCACTTCTGGATCCACACCATCGGCGTGGTGCTCTACACCGTGTCGATGTGGATCGCCGGCATCTACCAGGGCCTGATGGCGCGCGCCGCGAACGACGACGGCACGCTCACCTACGCCTTCGCCGAGATCGTGCAGTTCAACTACCCCTACTACCTGGTGCGCCTGCTCGGCGGCCTGCTGGTGATCGCCGGCATGGCCCTGATGTGCGTGAACACCGTGCGCACCTTCCGCCTCGCCAAGGGTGCGGTTGAATCGCCGGTGCTGCCGCCCGCCGCCCAGACGCACGCCTGAGGACCCGACATGAGCCACGAAAAGATCGAAACCAATGTCGGCTGGATGGCGATCCTGATCGCGATCGCCATCAGCTTCGGCGGCCTGGCTGAAATCGTGCCGCTGATGTACCAGGCCGAGACCGTCAAGCCGATCCCCGGCGTCAAACCCTATGCGGCCCTGGAGCTCGCAGGTCGCGACATCTACGTGCGCGAGGGCTGCTACAACTGCCACTCGCAGATGATCCGCACCCTGCGCCACGAAACCGAACGTTATGGCCACTACTCGCTGGCCGGTGAATCGGTCTACGACCGGCCCTTCCAGTGGGGCAGCAAGCGCACCGGCCCGGACCTGGCCCGCGTCGGCGGCCGCTACTCCGACGACTGGCACCGCGTGCACCTGATCAACCCGCGCGACGTCGTGCCGGTATCGAACATGCCCGGCTACCCCTTCCTGGCCGAAACCCCGGTGGACCCCGGCGTGGTGAAGCGCAACATGCGCGCGCTGCAGCGCCTGGGCGACCCGTACACGGCCGAAGACATCGAGGGCGCCGCCGCGGCGGTGACCGGAAAGTCCGAAATGGACGCGCTGATCGCCTATCTGCAGGGCCTCGGCAAACACGCGCCGGTGAACTGACATGATCGCCGGCATTTCCACCGTCCTGCTGCTCATCCTGTTCCTGGTCGGCGTCGCCTGGGCCTACAGCCGCAAGCGCAAGCCCGAGTTCGACGCCGCCGCCCGACTGCCCCTGGAAGAAGACCAGAGCGAGAACACCCCATGACTACCGGCTGGTCCCTATACGTCATTTTCCTCGTCGTCCTGAACATCGTCGGCTGCGCCTGGCTGCTGTGGTGGACGTCCAAGCGTCGCGGCGACGAAGCACGCAACGACTCCGAGACCACCGGCCACGTCTGGGACGGTGACCTGACCGAATACAACAAGCCGCTGCCGCGCTGGTGGATCATCCTGTTCTGGCTGACCATCGTTTATTCCGTGGGTTACCTGGTCTGGTACCCGGGCATGGGCAACTTCTCCGGCACCTCCGGCTGGACCTCGGCCAAGGAGCACGACGCCGACAAGGCCGAGGCCGACGCCCGCCTGGCGGACGCTTTCGGGCGTTTCGACGGCATGCCCATCGACGAGGTCGCGCAACATGAAGAAGCCCTGGCCTTCGGCGCGCGCCTGTTCCAGAACCACTGCGCCCAGTGCCATGGTTCCGATGCCCGGGGCGCCAAGGGTTTCCCCAACCTCACCGACGGCGACTGGCTCTGGGGCGGCGCGCCCGAGCAGATCCTCGCCACCATCGTCGACGGCCGCCAGGCGGCCATGCCGGCGCTGGGTGCGGCGATCGGCGGCGACGTCGGCGTCACCGAAGTCGCGGCCTACGTGCAGAGCCTGTCGGGCATCAAGGCCGACCCGGCCCTGGCCGAAGCCGGCAAGACCAAGTACGCCGGCGTCTGCGCCGCCTGCCACGGTGCCGAGGGCAAGGGCAATCCGATCCTGGGCGCGCCCAACCTCACCGACGACACCTGGCTGTACGGCAGTGACTTCGCGACCATCAGCGAGGGCATCCGCAGCGGACGCAGCGGCATGATGCCGGCGCATGGCCCGATCATCGGCGAAACCCGCAGCCGCCTGGTGGGTGCCTACGTCTGGACGCTGTCGCATGGCCAGGACGCGGAGCCGCCCGACGCCCCATGAACCAGCCCGCCGACCGTTTCGACCATCCGCCCCGACCGCTCGCCCAGCGGCTCGGGGCGATCCTTTGGCCCAGCTTCTTCGCCGCCGGCGTGGCGACGATGGTGTTCTTCGCCTTCGTCGACCCGCTGCTGCTGCGCGACCTGACCTTCCCCGAAGTCGAGATCAGCCGCGGCCTGGGTTACACGATCGGCTTCTTCATGTTCTGGGCCTGCACCGCGGCCAGCAGCCTGTTCACCTGGATCCTGCTGCGGCCCGCGAGCCGCTTCAACAAGCCCCTGGCCAGGGACTGAGCCATGGCGCGCAAGATTCCCAGCGAACTGGTCGACGAGGTCTCGCTCTACGTCGCCGAAAAGAAGGTCTACCCGCGCGAGCAGGACGGCCTGACCCAGCGCCTGCGCAAGGCCGCGGTGATCTGGCTGCTCGGCATGTACTACGGTTTCGCCTGGCTGCAGTGGGATGACCGCCAGGCGGTGCTGTGGGACCTGCCGGCGCGCAAGTTCTATGTGTTCGGACTGGTGTTCTGGCCGCAGGACTTCCTCTACCTGGCGCTGCTGCTGATCATGGCCGGCCTGTCGCTGTTCTTCTTCACTGCCGTCGCGGGACGGCTGTGGTGTGGCTACGCCTGCCCGCAGACGGTGTGGACCGAAGTCTTCATCTGGATGGAACGCTGGACCGAAGGCGACCGCAACAAGCGCATGAAGCTCGACGCCGGGCCCTGGACCCGCGAGAAGATCCTGCGCAAGGGCTCCAAGCACGTGCTCTGGCTCGTGTTCGCGCTCTGGACCGGCTTCACCTTCGTGGGCTACTTCACCCCCATCCGCGACCTCGCCGCGCGCCTGTCGCCCTTCGAGTGGGGCGGCTGGGAGATCTTCTGGGTACTGTTCTACTCACTGGCCACCTGGGGCAATGCCGGCGTGCTGCGCGAACAGGTCTGCAAGTACATGTGCCCCTACGCGCGCTTCCAGGGCGCGATGTTCGACCGCAACACCCTGATCATCGCCTACGACCCACTGCGCGGCGAACCGCGCGGGCCGCGCAAGAAGGGCAAGCTGGCCAGCGTGCTCGAACGCGCCCGCGGCCTGCTGCCGCTGGACGTCGCCACCAGCGCCGTGGTGCATGCCTCCCAGCACCGCAGCGCCGCCGACCTGCAGGCCGGCGCGCGTGCCACCACCGGCCTGGTGGTGGACGCCCAGCACGGCCTGCCGCCGCCGCCGGAAGTGAACTCGCCCGAGGACCTGGGCGACTGCATCGACTGCACCATCTGCGTGCAGGTCTGCCCCACCGGCATCGACATCCGCAACGGCCTGCAGTACGAGTGCATCGCCTGCGGCGCCTGCGTTGATGCCTGCGACATGGTGATGGACAAGATGGGTTATCCGCGCGGGCTGGTGCGCTACACCTCGCAGAACGCGGTCGAAGGCAAACACCTGCGCCTGCTGCGCCCGCGCGTGCTCATCTACGCAGGCCTGCTGGTGGCGCTGGCGATCGGCTTCGCGGCCGGCATCGCCCAGCGCAGCCCGCTCATCGTGGACGTCATGCGCGACCGCAACGCGCTCTACCGCACGGCCGCCGACGGCAGCATCGAAAACGCGTATACCGTACGCATCGTCAACAAGGACATCGCGCCCCGTGACTTCACCATCCGCATCGAAGGGCCGGAAGGCATCACCCTGGTCGAAGCCGGCGCCGTGCACCACGCCCGGGCCGAAGAGGTGCTGACCGTGCCGATCACCCTGCGTGCCCCCGCCGGCCTGGCCAAGGGCCGGGTGGACCTGGACCTGGTGGTCGAGTCGTCCGAGCCGGGCGTGAGCGAAACCGAAGAAACCCGCTTCTTCGGGCCCTTCTGATGGATACGCCCAAGACGTCGTCCTTCTCGCGCAACCCGGTGCTCTGGCTGGTGCTGGCGATACCGGCTGCCACCATCGTCGCGGGCGTCTGGACCCTGGTGGTGGCCTCGGGCAACAGCGCCGTCGATGCCGACCCCGACCCGGTGCGGCGCACCGCCCAGGTGCAGGTGGCGTCCATCGAAGCCGATGCCCAGGCCGCCAGCCGCGGCCTCGGCGCCACCCTGGTGATCGAAGCCGACAGCGCCCTGCTGCGCCTGGGGCAGGCCACCGGCCCGCGCGCGCCCACGCTGCAGCTGGTGCATCCGCTTGAGTCCTCCTTCGATCGCCAGCTGAGCCTGCGGCCCGACCCCCAGGGATGGCGCACCGACGGCCCGGTCGCATCCACGCACGTCTGGCAGCTGCGCCTGGTCGCCGACGACGGCAGCTGGCGGCTGGTCGGTCGCTACCATCCGGGCGACACCGAGGTCACGCTGGCGCCCGCACTCGCGGCGCCGTGACCGCGTCGGCACAGTCGGGTTGTTTCCACTGCGGCGAGCCCCTGCCCGCCGCCCCCGTTCGGGTCAGCCTGGAAGGCGCCGAGCGCGACGTCTGCTGCGCCGGCTGCGGTGCCGCCGCCCGCTGGATCCGCGACGCCGGACTGGGCGACTACTACCGGCTGCGCGACGCCACCGGTTCCCGTGTTGACCTGGCTCCCGCCGACTACAGCGCCTGGGACCGCGCCGACGTGCAGTCCGGCCACGTCATCGACACGCCGGAGGGCCGCGAGATCACCGTGGTCTGCGAGGGCATGCACTGCGCGGCTTGCGCCTGGTTGATCGACCATGCCCTGCGCCGCGAACCCGGGGTCAGCGACGCCGGCGCCAATGCCGTCACCGGCCGCGTGCGCATCGCCTGGGATCCCCGGCGCACCCCGCTGTCGCGCGTGCTGGCGCGGCTGGCATCCCTGGGCTACCGGCCCCACCTGGCCCAGGGCGAAGCCGCCGAGCGCGAACGCCGGCGCGAACGCAATCGCCTGATCGCCCGCCTGGGCGTCGCCGCCCTGGGCACCACCCAGGCCATGATGTTCGCCGAGGCGCTTTACCTGGACACCGCCAACGAGATGGCGCCGGCGACGCGCGACTTCTTCCGCTGGATCACCTTCCTGGTGTCCACGCCGGTGGTGTTCTTTTCCGGCTGGCCCTTCCTGGCCGGCATGGCCACCGAGCTGCGCCAGCGCCGCCCGGGCATGGATACGCTGGTGGCGACGTCGGTGCTGCTGGCCTATTTCGCCAGCCTGGTGGAAACCCTGCGCGGCGGCGCCCACGTCTGGTTCGATGCCGCCGTGATGTTCGTATTGTTCCTGCTGGCGGCGCGTTTCCTCGAACGCATGGCGCGCCGGCAGGCCAGCGCGCGCCTGGACACCCTGGCCCGCGCGCAGCCGGCCCTGGCCTGGCGCGAAATCGCCGAGGGGCGCGAACAGGTGCCGGTCTCGGCGCTGGCCACCGGCGACGTGTTGCAGGTCGGCGCCGGCGACACGGTGCCCGCCGACGGCGAGCTGATCGACGACGCCGCGGCGCTGGACGAATCCCTGCTTACCGGCGAATCCGCGGCCGTGGCCAAGACAGCGGGCGACATGCTCTATGCCGGCAGCGCCTGCCGCGAAGCACCGCTGCGGCTGCGCGTGACCCGCACCGGCGCCGATACCCGGCTCTCGCAGCTGGTGCGTGCGGTCGACCGGGCGCAGTCCACGCGGCCGCGGATCGCGCGCCTCGCCGACGCCGTGGCGCAGCGCTTCGTGGTCTCGCTGTTCGTCGCCGCGGCGATCGTGTTCGGCATCTGGTGGCAGGTGCAGCCCGGACGCGCCTTCGAAATCGCGCTGGCGGTGCTGGTGGTCAGCTGCCCCTGCGCCCTGTCCCTGGCCGTGCCCACCGCCCTGGCCACGGCGCACGGCACGCTCGCGCGCTGGGGCGTGCTGGCCCTGGGCGCGGATGCCCTGGAAAGCCTGGCCCGCGCCGACGTCGTGGTGCTGGACAAGACCGGCACCCTGACCCTGGGCCAGCCGCGCCTTCAAGACGCGCAGGCCATCGAGGGCGACATCGGCCACTGGCGGCGCATCGCCGCCGCGCTCGAGGCCAACGCCGGCCACCCCCTGGCCCTGGCGTTCGCGATGCAGGACGTGCCCCTGGCCAGCGCCGTGCGCACCCTGCCCGGCCACGGCGTGCAGGGCGAGGTGGAAGGGCGCGCCTATCGCCTGGGACGCGCCGAATTCGCCGCCGGCCGCAGCGACGACGGCGCGCTGTGGCTGGGTGACGGCAGCACCGGCTTCGCCCGTTTCGAAACCAGCGATCCCGTGCGCCCGGATGCCGCCGACGCCATTGCCGGCCTGCGTGCACTGGGCCTGTCGCCGCGCCTGCTCAGCGGCGATGGCGAGGCGAGCCTCGCCGCCGTTGCCGCTCGCCTGGACATCCACGACTTCGCGTCCCGGCAATCGCCGGAAGACAAACTCGACGCCGTGCGCGCGCTGCAGGCGCAGGGTCGGCGCGTACTCGCCGTGGGCGACGGCATCAACGACGCGCCGGTGCTCGCAGGCGCCGACGTGTCGGTGGCGATGGCCGGCGGCGCGCCGCTCGCACATCGGTCCGCCGACCTGGTGCTGGCAGGCGCATCACTGATGCGCCTGCCGCAGTCGGTGCAACTGGCCCGGCGCACCCGCCGCATCATCGGACAGAACCTGGGCTGGGCGCTGGCCTACAATGTCGTGGCCCTGCCCCTGGCGGCGCTGGGCCTGGTCGGCCCCGGGCTGGCGGCGCTGGGCATGGCCGCCTCGTCGCTGGTCGTCACCGCCAACGCCCTGCGCCTGGGGCGCAACAAGGGGATACCCGCGTGAACATCCTGCTCGCCCTGATTCCGGTTTCGCTGCTGCTGCTTGGCGCGGCGATCTGGTTTTTCCTGTGGGCGGTCAAACGCGGGCAGTTCGACGACCTCGACACCCCGGCGCTGGACATGCTGCGCGAAGACGATCGGCCGGCGCCGGACCCCGAAGCGCGCGACAAGCGCGGCGAACGCGACGCCGACTGATGCCGGTCGACCTGCTGGTGCTGGGCGCGGCACTGCTGACCGGGCTGCTGGGCGGCGTGCACTGCATCGCCATGTGCGGTGGCATCGCCACCGGCCTGGCCGCCACCGCGCCGAAGCCCGGCCTGGGCACCGCGTTCGCGCTCAACGGTGGCCGCGTGCTCGGCTACACCCTCGCCGGCGCCCTGGTCGGCGCATTCGGCGGCGGCCTGCTGCTGCTCGCACGCTCGGACGCACTGGCCACCGGCCTGCGCATGGCCATGGGCGGCGTGCTGATCCTGGTCGCGGCGCGCCTGCTGTGGCCGCACAAGCTCGGTTTCCTTTCGCGCGGCGGCGCCTGGTTCTGGACGTGGCTGCGTCCCCTGCAATCGAAGCTTCCCGCGCACGGCCCCTGGCGACCCTGGGCCCAGGGCCTGCTCTGGGGCTGGCTGCCCTGCGGGCTTTCGAGCACGGTGCTGGTGGCCGCCTGGCTGGAAGCCAGCGCCCTGCACGGCGCCCTGGTGATGGCCAGCTTCGGCATCGGCACGATGGCGACCATGGTGCCCGTCACTTGGAGCGGCGCACGCCTGGGCCAGTTGCTGGCCAAGCGGGCCTGGCGCTATGGCGCGGCCGCGCTGGTGGCGCTGGCCGGCATCGTCACGATGGCGGGCCCCTGGCTGGCCGGCCAGCCGGCGATCCATGCGGTGCTCGAAGCCCTGGGCTGTCGTTCGATCTGAATGCCCAATCGCCCGCCCGGCCACGACGGTCTTGCCGCCAGCACCCTGCAATTGCCGCCGGGCGATTGGCCGACGGTGCTCGACTGCCTGTGCGAGCGCTTCCCCGCGGTGCCTCGGCTGGCCTGGCTGGACCGGATGGCGCGTGGGCGCGTGCTGGACGACGAAGGTCGCCGGATCACGCCGGAGACACGGTTCCGCGTCGGCCTGGAAGTCCACTACTACCGGGAGGTGGTCGACGAACCGCGGATCCCGTTCGAGGAAGCCGTGCTGCACGCCGACGAACACCTGCTGGTGGCGGACAAGCCACATTTCCTGCCGGTCACGCCGGCCGGTGCCCACGTGCATGAAACCCTGCTGGGCAGGTTGATCCGCCGCACCGGCAACCCGGACCTGGTGCCGTTGCATCGTATCGATCGCGAAACCGCCGGGCTGGTCCTGTTTTCGACCAACCCGCAGTCGCGCGCACGTTACCAGGCGCTCTTCCGCGAGCGGCGAATCCAGAAGCTGTACGAAGCGATAGCGCCAGCCCTTCCCGACCTGAGCTTTCCCTGCGTGCGCAGGAGCCGCATCGTCGCCGGCGAACCCTTCTTCCGGATGCAGGAAGTCGACGGCCCGGCGAACAGTGAAACTCAGATGGACGTCATCGAACGCGGGGACGCGGACTGGCGATATGCGTTGACGCCGGTCAGCGGCCGCAAGCACCAGCTCCGCCTGCACATGGCGGCGCTGGGTGCGCCGATCGCCAATGACAGGCTGTATCCGTTGGTTGACCACCGCCCGCCGGGCGACTATTCGGCGCCGCTGCGGCTGCTGGCGAAACGACTTTCATTCATCGACCCGCTCAACGGCGGCCCGAGAAGATTTTGCAGCGCACGGCAGCTCCCCGGCTGATCAACGCAGCTCGCGGGACTTGCCGGAGGGCGCGGCCGGCGCATGCACCAGGGCATCCAGCCGTGCCCGGTCGAGGATCTTCAGTTGGCGGCCGCGCACGGCGATGACGCCTTCGTCCTGGAGTTTGGTCAGGGTGCGGCTGACCGTTTCGATGACCAGGCCCAGGTAGCTGGCGATGTCCTCGCGGCTCATCGGCAGGGTGTACACGTCGTGCGGCTTGCCGAGCAACTTGTAGCGTTCGGACAGGCCGTGCAGGAACAGCGCGACGCGTTCGTGCGCCTGGCGCCGGCCCAGCATTTCCAGGTGCGACTGGTCGCGGTTGATGCCCTGGCCGATGATGCGCAGAAGCTGGTGCTGCAGCCCGGGCACCTGTCGGCAGACCGCTTCGAGCTGTCCCATCGGGATCTCGCAGACGCTGGCCGGTGAAAGGGCTTCTGCCTCGCAGGCATGCTTGCCGGTGCCCATCGCGTCCAGGCCCATCAGCTCGCCCGGCAGGTGGAAGCCGACCACCTGCTGTTCGCCTTCGGCATCGATGGCCACGGTCTTGAACGCACCCTCACGGGCAACGTACAGCGACCCGAGCGCCTGGCCGGAACGGAACAGCGTGTCGCCCTTCTCCAGCGGCCGACGCGCGCGCACGATTTCGTCCAGCTGCTCGAGGTCGCGGCCGCCGATGCCGGCCGGCAGGCACAAGACGTGCAGCGAGCACTGGGCGCAGCTGCGCCGCAGCCGGTCGAGGTCGAGTACTTCTGCCGTCATGTCAGTCCTTCGCCGGCTCCATCCCGGCGTCTTCCGCGGTCCAGCGCTTGAGCCAGGCATTGACCGTGTCATGCCACAGCACGCTGTTGTGCGGCTTCAGGATCCAGTGGTTTTCGTCCGGGAAATACAGCAGCTGGCTGGGCACGCCCTGGCGCTGGGCGGCCGAGAACGCGGCCAGGCCCTGCTCCACCAGCACCCGGTAGTCGAGCTGGCCGTGGATGACCAGCATCGGGGTCTTCCACTTGTCGACGTGCCTGATCGGGTTGAACTGCTCGTAGGCCTCGGGCTTTTGCACCGGGCTGCCGCCGTTTTCCCATTCGGTGAACCACAGCTCTTCGGTGTTGAAGCCCATGATGCGCGTGTCGACCACGCCGGCGTGGTTGACCAGGCAGTCGAAACCGTCGGGCCAGTTGCCGGCGATCCACGCAACCATGTAACCGCCATAGCTGCCGCCCAGCGCGCAGGCGCGTTCTCCGTCGAGGAAGGAATACTTCTCCTGCGCCGCGGCCCAGCCCTTCTGCAGGTCCTCGAGCGGCTTGCCGCCCCAGTCGCCACTGATCGAATCGGTGAAGGCCTGGCCGTAGCCGGTCGACCCGTGGAAGTCGATCATCACCACGGCGAAACCTGCGCCGGCGTAGGTCTGCGCATTCCAGCGGTAGTGGAAGTTGTTGCCGAAGCTGCCCTGCGGACCGCCGTGGATGAGGAAGGCCACCGGGTACTGCTTGCCCTCCTCGAAGCCCGCCGGCTTGACGACGTAGCCGTGCACGGTTTCGTCGTTCCAGCCCTTGAAATTGAACTGCTCGTAGGCACCGAACTGAATGTTCTCCAGCACCTCGGCGTTCTGCACCGTGACCTGCCGGGCCCGGCTGCCGTCGGCGCGGGCGACGAAGGCCTGGGCCGGGGAATCGAGGTCCTCGAAGGTATAGGCCAGGGTGTCGCCGACCAGGTCGTAACCGCCGACCGTGCCGCCGCCGACGATCTTTTCTGCCTTGCCGCTGGCGATATCCACCTTGTACAGCGCGTAGGTGCCGACGTCGTTGGTCGTGGCGTAGATCGCGCTGCCGTCCGCCGACAGCGTGATGTTGCTGGCCGAACGGTCCCAGTCCGGCGCGATCTCGCGGGTCTTGCCGCTGGCCAGGTCCATGGCCATCAGGGCCAGGCGGTCGGCTTCGAAGCCGGGGTGTTTCATCGCGCGGTAATACAGGGTCTTGCCGTCGGCCGAGAACACCGGGCCGCCGTCCAGGGCCGAATTGGCCTCGGTCAGGTTCTTCGGCGCGCCGCTGCCGGACGCACGCGCATGGTAGAGGTCGAAGTCGGTGGACCAGGCTTCCTCGCGGCCCACGGCCTTGGCGGCGAACACCAGCGACTGGCTGTCCGGCGCCCAGGTGTAGTCGTCCTTGCCGCCGAAGGGCTTGGCGGGCACGTCGCCTTCGATGCCGGCGCTCACGCGCGCGGGTTCGCTGCCGGCCATGCCTTCATCGTCGAAGCGGGCCACGAACAGCTGGTTGCGGCGGCCATCCTTCCAGGTGTCCCAGTGGCGGACGAACAGGCCCTCGTAAAGAACGCCGCTGGTCTTGGCGTCCGCATTGGCATCGAGCCTCTGCTTCGTGCAGGCCAGGGTGCCGCAGTCGGTGAAGACCTCGAAGCTCAGCGCCACGGCGCTGCCGTCGGGGGAGACCTTGAAGGTGCCGACCGGCAGCGGGTAGTCGCTCACCTGCACCGGCTCACCGGCGCCAAGGGCCTGCTTCCAAAGCTGTGACGACCCGGACTTCGAGGACAGGAAATACACCGCGCGGCCATCGGGCGAAAACGCCGCGCTGCCGGCGCCCAGTCCCTCCGGGGTGAAACGTCTCGGCGGCGCGACGTCGCGGGCGTACAGGTCCCTGATCCAGAGCCCGGTGCTGGCCTTGTTGGCCTCGAAGTCCACTTCGCGAATCGTCACCAGCAGGTGCCGGCCATCGGGTGACAGGGTCGGCGCGGATACGCGGTCAAGGGTGACCAGGTCGCGGGCGTCGAAGGGTTTGGCGTCGACCGCCGCGGGGGCCAGCAAGGCCGGCGCCAGCAGCAAGGTGAGCAGGGAGCGCAGGGCCATGACGTGATCCTCGGGATGCCAGCCGCCATGTTAGGCAGCCCGTGCCGGGGAAGCAAAGCCGGCGGGCCCAACCGACCCTATACTCGGCCGACCCCGACCGGAGCCTGCCTGTGAACGCGACCCCCCTGCCCGCCCGCGACGACTTCCTGGGCCATCCCAAGGGCCTGTACGTCTGCTTCTTCACGGAAATGTGGGAACGCTTCTCGTTCTACGGCATGAAGGCGCTGCTGCTGCTCTACCTGCTCAAGTACCACCTGTTCACTGACGCGCTGGGCCTGGACCTGCTGGGGGCCTACGGCGGCCTGGTGTATGCCGTGCCGGTCATCGGCGGCCTGCTGGCCGACCGCTACCTGGGCATGCGCAAGGCCGTGGTGTTCGGCGCGGTGCTGCTGGTGCTGGGCCACCTGGGCATGGCCTTCGAGGGCGAGCAGGCGCGACTGGTGGACGGAGTGATCGTGCGCGACGAAGGTGCGCTGCAGGTGTTCTACCTGTCGCTGGCGCTGATCATCATGGGCGTGGGTTTCCTCAAGCCCAATATCTCCACCATCGTCGGCCGGCTGTACCCGGCCAACGACCCGCGCCTGGATTCGGGTTTCACGGTGTTCTACGCCGGCATCAACGTCGGCGCGATGTTCGCCAGCCTGGTCTGTGCCTTCCTGGGCGAGACCTATGGCTGGAAGTATGGCTTCGGCGCCGCCGGCATAGGCATGGTCGCCGGCCTCATCGTCTTCCTGTGGGGCCAGAAATACCTGATGGGACAGGCCGAGCCCAACGACCCGGCGAAACTTCGCCAGCGGGTCGGCCCGTTCAGCCGCGAAATCTGGATCTACCTGGGCAGCCTCGCCGGCGTCGCCCTGGTCTGGCAGCTGATCCAGCGCACCTGGACCGTGCACGGCGCGATGCACCTGATTGCGGTGGTCTTCCTGGCCTGGTTCGCCTGGTTCCTGGTCAAGCATTGCAGTCGCAAGGAGCGCCAGCAGATGCTGGCGCTGGTCTTCCTGATCATGGGCGTGCTGGTGTTCTTCACCCTGTACGAGCAGACCTATGGCTCCTGGGTGACGTTCACCGACCGCATGCTCACCAAGGACCTCTTCGGCGCGCTGCCGATCGGCTACCAGGCCACCGTGCCCTGGGCCATCTTCGCGCTGGGCCTGAGCCCGGTGCTGATGGTGCTGGCGCTCAAGGCCAGCGACCGCGGCCGCGATGGTTTTGCCAAGGCGATGGTCGCGCTGCTGGCCCTGGGCATCGGCGTGGCCATCGTGCACGACGTGGTGATGGTGCAGCAGACCGCCGGCTCGCTGACCTTCCTGGGCGCGTTCTTCATCGTGGTCCTGTCGCCGGTGTTCGCCTGGCTCTGGCCCTGGCTGGACCGGCGCGGCCTCAATCCCTCCAAGCCGCTGAAGATGGGCATCGGCCTGGTCGCGGCCGGCCTCGCGTTCGTGCCGCTGATGCTGGCCGCCGAATCGGCCTCGGGCGGCGTGATGGCCAGCGTCTGGTGGCTGGTGCTGGCGTATTTCGTTCTGGAGATCGGCGAGATGTGCCTGTCCCCGATCGGACTGTCGGCGGTGACGCAACTTTCCGTGGCCCGCGTGGTGGGCCTGATGATGGGCGCGTTCTGGCTGGCAACGGCCTATTCGGAGGTGCTGGCCGCGCAGTTCGGAAAACTCGCGGCGCTGGACCTGCCCGCGGACGGCGTCATCGACATGGCCGACGCCGGGGCGAAATACGGTGGCCTGTTCGAACTGATGCTCTGGGTGGGCGTCGGCACCGGCCTGGTGTTCGCGCTTGCCAGCCCGCTGGTGAAGCGCTGGATGCACGGGGTGAAATAGACCCCTCACTCGTCTCGGCAATGAAAAACGGCGCCCTTCCGGGCGCCGTTTCCATATCGGACCTGCGGGCCAGGCTCAGTTGGTAGCGACCTGAGCCTTGTCCCCGATGTGCCGGTTGAAGAACTCCAGCATCTGCGAATACAGGTTCACGCGGTTATCGACGTCGTAGAAGCCGTGCATCTCGCCGGACTGGATGATCATGCCTTCGGGCTTGTTGCCGGCGCGTTCGAGCGCCTCGAACATCACTTCGGTGTTCTCCGGCGGGCAGCGCGGGTCGCGGGCGCCGGCGGCCAGGAAGACCGGGATGTCGATCTTGGAGGCGTAGGTGACCGGCATGGCTTCGGCGCGCTCGGACTCGGTCGCACCGAAGGCACGGCGCATGTAGGCGCGGCCAGCCTCGCTGCGGCTGGTGTCGCTGAGCTTCATCTGCACTTCGCCGTCGTAGGCGCCGACATAACCGAAGGCGCACGAGTACAGGTCGGGCTCGCGGGCCGGCGCCATCATCGCCGAATAGCCGCCGAAGCTTCCGCCGTAGATGCACACGCGGTCCGGGTTGGCCACGCCTTCATTGATGGCCCAGCGGGTGGCGTCGATGATGTCGTTCATGATGCCGGTGTGCCACTGGCCGAAGGCCATGTCCTGGAAGGCCTTGCCGAAACCACCCGAGCCGCGGAAGTTGACCTGCAGGGTGGCGTAACCGCGGCTGGCGAAGAGCTGGGTTTCCGGGTTGTAGCCCCAGTTGTCGCGCGGGCCCATCGGGCCGCCATGCGGGTTGACGATGAGCGGGAGGTTCTTGCCGTCGCTGCCCTTGGGGATCGTCAGGTAGCCGTAAATGCGCATGCCGTCGCGGTTGACGAAATCGAAGGGGCGCACCGAAGCCGAGTTTTCCGGGTTGACCCATTCGCGGGCCTTCATCAGGAAGCGGGCCTTGCCGGTGTCGCGGTCGAACAGGTACAGCTCGCCGGGGTTGCGGTCGCTGTAGACCGAAACCACGACCTTGCTGCCGTCGCGGGTGGCGGTGCTGAAGTTCACCACCTGGCCCGGGAAGGCGCCGGCGAGCGAGGCGTAGAGCTCGCTGTCGGCGTGCGCTTCGTCGACAAGTTCGATGCGCGGGATGCCCGCCTCGGTCACCACGGCCAGCGGTTTGTCGTCCGTGGGCGACACCACGTACCGGGAAATATCGGACACCTCGTCCTGGAAGATCTTCTGGAAGGTGCCGGTCTGGCGGTCCAGCGTGCCGAAGGCCGCCGGCTTCTTGCCGTCGTCCTGCAGGGCGTAGATGGTGCCGTCCTTCGCGGTCCAGGCGACGCGGACCTGCTTGCCGTCGCCGATGTCGGTGTTGTTCACCAGGGCCCACTTGCCGTCGTCACCGAGGCGGTAGAGCTCGGTGCGGGTGTCGTATTCACCGTCCTCGTTTTCCTGGTCGAAACACAGGGCGAAACGCGGCTGCTTCTTCTCGTCGACCGCGAGGCTGCAGTTCTCGCGCGGCGCGGTCGCCAGCGTCTTGCGGGTGCCGGTGACGGTGTCGACCATCACCAGCTCGGTGTTCGAGCCGGTGCGCGAGCGCGGGGAACTGGCCGACATCAGCACGTTGCGCGGATCGTCCTCGAGCGGGTCGACCATGCCGAAGCGCTGGTTGAAGACCGCCTTGGCGCGCTCGGCGGTACCGCGGCTGCCGTAGAAGATGACCGGGCGCGGCTGGCTGCCGTCGGCGTTGACGGCGTACCACTCGCCGGTGCCGAAGGGCTGGGCGAAGCTGCCGACCTTGCGGATGGCGGTGAAGATGAGGCGGTCGTCGCCGATCCACTGGTAGCCGGACACCGACTTCTCGTCGGGCAGCACGTTCACCTTCAGGAGTTTCATGTCCTTGAGGCGGATCACCGTCAGGACGTCCTGACCTCCGCGGTCCACGCCGATTGCCAGGTATTCGCCGGTGGGCGAGATACGTGCATTCGAATAGGTGGCGTGGCGCATGAAGTGCTCGACCGAGGGCAACTCGGCGGCAGAGGCGCTGGCGCCGGCAAGCAGGGCCAGCGCGGTAATGACGGATTTCATCGGAACTCCCCGGTTCGTGTTTGACGACGTCAACGCCGAACGATAGGGGCCCCGTCGCTAGCGCGCAAGCGCGGCCAGGGCCTCGGCCAGGCCTTCCCGCCAGTCACCAAGGTGAAGACCGGTATCGCGCGTGAAGGCAGCGGTGTCGAGCCGCGAATAGGCCGGGCGCCGGGCTGGCGACGGATAGTCGCTTCCCGGGATGCCTTCCAGCGCCGGCGCCTTCGTCAGGAGGCCCCGTTCGACGGCCTGGCGGAATATCTCTTCGGCGAATTCGAACCAGCTGCACTCGCCCTCGGCCGCCAGGTGCCAGGTGCCACTGGCGTCGGGCATCGCTTGCAGGGCGCCGGCGACGCCCGCGGCGATGCGATGGGCGCTGGTGGGCGTGCCACGCTGGTCGTTCACAACCCGCAGCTGGTCGCGCTCCCTGCCCAGCCGCAGCATGGTCAGCAGGAAGTTGTGGCCCCGCGGGCCGTAGACCCAGCACAGGCGGAAGATCTTGTGTGCCGCGCCGCTGGCGCGGATGGCCTCTTCGCCGGCCAGCTTGCTCTGGCCGTAGACGCCAAGCGGCCCGGTCGGATCGTCCTCGCGCCAGGGCCGCGACTGGCTGCCGTCGAAGACGTAATCGGTGGAAAAGTGAACCAGGCCGATGCCCGCCTCCGCGCAGGCCCGCGCAAGCTCGCCCGGTGCCTGCGCGTTGATGCACGAGGCCAGCTCGGGTTCGCTTTCGGCGCGGTCCACGGCCGTATAGGCGGCGGCGTTGACGACCAGGTCCGGCGCCACGCGCCCGACAAGGCCGGGCAGGCTCGCGGGATCGGACAGGTCGGCCCGTTCCGCCTGGCTGCCATCCGGCAGCTGGCCACTGCGGGTGGCGGCGACCACGTCACCCAGGGGGGCCAGGGCGGCGCGCAATTCATGCCCGACCTGTCCGTTGGCACCCAGCAGCAGCAGGCGCATGCCGGCTCAGGCCTCGTAAGGCGGCAGGCGGTCGGCCGGGATGTCGGCCAGGAATGGCGCGGCGGCGTCCTTGCCGGAAAGCGACGGATTCCCGACCGGCCAGTCGATCGCCAGGTCGGCGTCGTCCCAGCGCACCGCGGCGTCGGCCTGCGGGTCGTAGGTGGCCGTGCACAGGTAGTGGAAGGTGGCCTGTTCGCTGAGCACGACGAACCCGTGCGCGAAACCTTCCGGGATCCAGAACTGGCGCTTGTTCTCCGCGCTGATCACCGCCGCGGCCCAGCGGCCGAAGGTCGGCGAGCCGCGGCGGATGTCCGCGGCCACGTCCCAGACTTCGCCTTCGAGCACCGAAACGAGCTTGCCCTGCGGCTTTGGCCACTGGTAGTGCAGGCCGCGCAGAACCCCGCGTCCGGAGCGCGAGACATTGCCTTGCACGAAGCCCGGGGCCAGACCCAGGGGCTTGAGCTTGTCGTGGTTGAAAGCTTCGTAGAAATAGCCGCGCTCGTCGCTGAACACCCTGGGCTCGAACAGCAGGCAGCCGGGCAGGTCGGTTTCGATGACCTTCACGGCACCGACCCGCGTTCGACCAGGGACATCAGGTACTGGCCGTAGCCATTCCTGGCCAGGGGCTTGGCCAACTCAAGCAGCTGCGCGTCGCTGATCCAGCCGTTGCCCCAGGCGATTTCCTCGGGGCAGCACACGCGCAGACCCTGGCGCGCTTCGATGGTTTCGATGAAGGTCGAGGCTTCGAGCAGCGACTGGTGCGTGCCGGTGTCGAGCCAGGCGTAGCCGCGGCCCAGCTGCTCCAGGTGCAGGCCGCCTTCCTCGAGGTAGATGCGGTTGAGGTCGGTGATTTCCAGCTCGCCGCGCGGCGAGGGCTTGAGCGTTCTCGCGAATCCAGGGGCGCGGCCGTCGTAGAAGTACAGGCCGGTGACGGCGTAGTTGGACTTGGGTTTGGCCGGTTTTTCCTCGATGTCCACGACCTTGCCCGCGGCATCGAACGCCGCCACGCCGTAGCGTTCCGGATCCTTGACCCAATAACCGAAGACCGTGGCGCCGTGCTCGCGCGCATCGGCGCGCTTGAGCCGCTCGGTCAACCCGGTGCCGTGGAAGATGTTGTCGCCCAGCACCAGGCAGCTTGGCTGGCCGGCGAGGAAGTCTTCCCCGATCAGGAAGGCCTGGGCCAGGCCATCGGGGCTGGGCTGGGCCGCGTAGCGGATGTCCATGCCCCACTGCGAACCGTCGCCCAGCAGGCGCTTGAACAATTCCTGCTCGTGCGGGGTGTTGATGACCAGGATTTCGCGGATGCCTGCCAGCATCAGCACGCTGAGCGGGTAGTAGATCATCGGCTTGTCGTACACCGGCAGCAGCTGCTTGGACACCGACTGCGTGAGCGGATAGAGCCGCGTGCCGGAACCGCCGGCCAGGATGATTCCCTTGCGATTCATTCAGGCCTCCTGGCCAAATCGTTCGAGCCGGTAGCTGCCGTCGAGTACACGCCGCACCCAGTCCGGGTTGTCGAGGTACCAGTCGATGGTGGTCGCCAGTCCCTGTTCGAAGTCCACCGACGGACTCCAGCCCAGCTCGGAGCGGATTTTCGAAGCGTCGATGGCATAGCGGCGGTCGTGGCCCGGGCGGTCGCTGACGAAGCTTATCTGCGAGTCGCGCGGCTTGCCGTCCGCGCGCGGGCGGCGCTGGTCGAGCAGTGCGCAGACGGCCTTCACGACCTCGATGTTCTGCCGCTCGGCATCGCCCCCGATGTTGTAGGTCTCGCCCACCCGACCGCCTTCCAGGACCCGGCGGATGGCGGCGCAATGGTCCCCCACGAACAGCCAGTCGCGCACGTTGCGACCGTCCCCGTAAACCGGCAGCGAGTCCCCGGCCAGGGCCTTCTGGATGATGAGCGGGATCAATTTCTCCGGGAACTGATAGGGCCCGTAGTTGTTCGAGCAGTTGGTGGTCAGCACCGGCAGCCCGTAGGTGTGGTGGTAGGCGCGCACCAGGTGGTCGGAGGCCGCCTTGGACGCCGAGTAAGGCGAACTGGGCGCGTAGGGCGTGTCTTCCGTGAACCTGCCTTCGTCGCCCAGCGAGCCGTAAACCTCGTCGGTGGACACGTGCAGGAAGCGGAACGCGCCCCGCTCGTCGCTATCGAGGCCGCGGAAATACTCGCGCGCCGCCTCGAGCAGGTTGAAGGTACCCACGACATTGGTCTGCACGAAAGCGCCCGGCCCATCTATCGAGCGGTCGACGTGGCTCTCGGCGGCGAAGTTGACGATGGCCCGGGGCCGGAATTCGGCTAGCAGGCGTCCCACCAGTGCGCGGTCGCCGATGTCACCCTGGACGAACATATGGCCGGGGTTGCCGTCGAGCGACGCCAGCGTGTCGAGGTTGCCGGCGTAGGTCAACGCATCGAGGTTGACCACGCGGATGCCCGACGCCACCGCGTCGAGCACGAAGTTGCCGCCAATGAAGCCGGCGCCGCCAGTGACCAGCCAGGTCTGCATTGCATTGTTCCTGTCAGGTAGGGCGGGGAAACGCGATCAGAACGGGATGTCGTCGTCCGGGAACGGGTCATCGCCGCGCGAAGGCGCCGAACCGCCACCACCGCCGCCACCACCACCCCGGTTGCCGTAGTCGCCGCCGCCACCACCGCCGCCGGAACGGGCCGCCGGACGCGCGGGTCGCTCGGAGCGCATGCCGCCGCCACCGCCACCGCCGCCGCCTTCACCACCGCCGCCGCCGAGCATCTGCATCTCGTTGGCAACGATTTCGGTGATGTACTTTTCCTGGCCGTCCTGGCCGGTGAACTTGTCGTAGCGGATCTCGCCCTCGATATACACCTGGCGACCCTTCTTGAGGTATTCGCCAGCGATTTCGCCGAGCTTGCCGAACAGCTTCACGCGATGCCACTCGGTGCGTTCCTGCTGGTTGCCTTCCTTGTCCTTGCGCACCGAACTGGTGGCCAGGGAAAGGGTGCAGATGGCCATGCCGCCCTGCGTGTACTTCATGTCGGGGTCGTTGCCGAGGTTTCCGACCAGGATGACTTTGTTGACACCGCGCGCCATGGCGATCCTGCCTTTGTATGGTTCAGCTGTATGAAGGGCCGATTATGCCAGCCTTCGCCGCCCGGGCCACCGGCCGCCACCCCCGCGGGGGGTCGGAATCCGCCCGGAAAGGGCGCCGGGAATCGTATAATCGCGCCATGTCAGCCCAACCCCGCCCCGTTACCCTGCCCGGCATATCCCAGATCCAGGCCCTCGCCGCCGGCGAGATGGCCGCCGTGGACACCCTGATCCGCGGCCGGCTGGCCTCGGACGTGGTGCTGATCAACCAGATTTCCGAACATATCGTCGCCGCCGGCGGCAAACGCCTGCGGCCCATGCTGGTCGTGCTGGCCGCCCGGGCCCTGGGCGGCGGCGGCCCGCGCGCGCACCAGTTGGCGGCGATCATCGAGTTCATCCACACCTCGACCCTGCTGCACGACGACGTGGTGGACCAATCCGACCTGCGCCGCGGCCGGCGCACCGCCAACGCCCTGTGGGGCAACGCACCCAGCGTGCTGGTCGGCGATTTCCTGTACTCGCGCAGCTTCCAGCTGATGGTGGAGCTCGATTCGATGCCGGTCATGCGCATCCTGGCCGACACCACCAACCAGATCGCCGAGGGCGAGGTGCTGCAGCTGCTGCACGTGCACAACCCCGACACCGACGAGGCGGCCTACCTGCGGGTCATTGAACGCAAGACGGCGGTTCTTTTCGCGGCGGCCACGCGCCTGGGCGCCCTGTTGGCCGGGGCCGACGACGCCACCCAGCAGGCCATGCACGACTACGGCATGAACCTGGGCCTGGCCTTCCAGATCGCCGACGACGTGCTCGATTACACCGCCGACGCCGACGCCCTGGGCAAGAACCTGGGCGACGACCTCGCCGAGGGCAAGGCCACCCTGCCCCTGATCCACGCCATGGCCCACGCCGACGACGACGTGCGGGCCCGCCTGCGCAAGGCCATCGAAGCCGGCGACGCCGACGCGATGCCCGACGTGCTGGCGGCGATCAGCCGCTCCGGCGGCATCGACTACAGCCGCGATCGCGCAGCCCACTATGCCGATCGCGCCGAAGCCGCCCTCGATGCCCTGCCCGACTCCGAATGGGCGCGGGCCCTGCGCGGCCTGGCCCGCTACGCCGTCGCCCGCGGGCACTGATCAGTCGGCGAAGCGCTCGGCGAAGAAGTTTTCCATCATCCCGTAGGCGCGCTTGGCGGCCCGGGCGTCGTACATGCAGCCCGGGCTGTTGGCGTCGGCCTCGGCAAAGCAGTGCACCGCGCCGCTGAAGTTCACGAACTGCCAGTCGGCCCCGGCCGCCGTCATCTCGTCCTGGAAGCCGGTGATCTGCGCCTGCGGCACGTAGGTGTCGGCGGCGCCGTTGAGCACCAGCAGGCTGGCGCTGACCTCGCCTTCCTTCGCCGGCATCGACGTTTCGAGGTTGCCATGGAAGCTGACCACGCCGGCCACGTCGGCGCCGCTGCGCGCCAGCTCCAGCACGATCGCGCCGCCGAAGCAAAAGCCGATGCCGCCGATGTCCGCGACATCCAGTGGCGCCCTGCCGGCCGAATCGCGCAGCACGCCCAGCGCGGTATTGATGCGGCCGCGCAGGGCCTCGCGGTCGGCATACACGGCGCCGGCGGCCTTGCCGGCCTCCTGGGCATTCGCCGGGCGCACGCCGCTGCCATACATGTCCACCAGCAGGATCACGTAGTCGTCGCCGGCCAGCGCCTTGGCCTTCTCGACCGCGGCGTCGGTGACGCCCATCCAGTTGGGCACCATCACCAGGCCCGGGCGCGGAGCCTTGTTTTCAGCGTCGTAGACAAGGTAACCGTCGAAGGTGGTGCCGCCATGCTGCCAGCTCACCGGCTCGGCGGTGGGCTTGGCCTGGGCGGCCGCGGCAAGGACGAACAAGGCGAGGAAGGAAAGGCAATGGCGCATGGCAGGGGCTCCTGGGAAACCGGGATCAGGGACGACTTTCCCGGAAACCGGGGTCAGCGTCGAGCGCTGGCAATGCTGTCCCTGCAACCGTGAAATAACAATGAAAACCGATCCCAGGGCCTAGGCGACGCCGAGGCCGGGGATGGTATTGATCAGGTCGGGATCGAAGCCGGCCGCCTTGGCGAAGTGACGGCCGCGGTCGATGTAGTCGCGGTAGCGCGGAAAACTCGGCGCACCGGGCGAGAGCAGCAGCACGCCGTCGTGACCCAGGGCGCGCAGGCCCAGCTTCACCGCCTCGTCCACTTCCTCGGCTTCGGCCAGGATGAAACGGCCGCCCTGGGCCAAGGGCTTGAGCTTTTCATGGATGCGCGGGCCGTTCTGGCCCATGGTCACGACGGCAGTGACCGGTTCGGCGGCGATGCGTTCGACGCAGACGCCCCAGTCGAGGCCGCGGTCATAGCCGCCCACCAGCAGGGCGACGCGGCGACCGCGGTAACAATCGAGCGCCGCGATGGTGGACTGGGGCGTGGTCGAGATCGAGTCGTTCACCGATTCGATGCCGTGGCGCAGGCCCAGTGATTGCAGGCGGTGCGGCAGGGCCCGGAAACCGGCCGCCGAAGCCGCCAGCGAGACGGCATCCAGGCCCAGGGCCTCGACGGTGGCCAGGGCCGCGCACAGGTTCAGGCGGTTGTGCCGGCCCGGCAGCGGCACGTGGCGCGCATCGAGCACCGGCTGTTCGCCGCGGTAGACCATGGCTTCGCGCAGGTGCCAGCCGTCGGAATGGTTGAACCAGTGCACCTTGGTGGCGGCCGGCACGTCGAGTTCGGCCAGGCGCGGGTCGCCGGCGTTGAGCACCGCCACGCGCGGGGCTGCGCGGGTGACCAGGGCCAGTTTGTCGGCGTAATAACGCGCCTCGCTGCCGTGCCAGTCCAGGTGCTCCGGGAACAGGTTCAGCACCACCGCCACGTCCACGTCGCTGGCCTCGCCGGTCTGGTAGCTCGACAGCTCGATCGCCCAGTAGGCGGGCGGAGGCTGCACGTCCAGGAGTTCGAGCAGGGGCAGGCCGATATTTCCGGCCAGCGCGGTGCGCGCGCCCGAGGCGCGCAGCAGGTGGGCCACCAGGGCGGTCGTCGTGGACTTGCCCTTGCTGCCGGTGATGCAGATGCGCTTGCCGGCGCCCGGCTCGGCGAACCACAGTCCGCTGGCGCCGATGAATCGCACGCCCTCGAGCGCGGCGTCGGCGGCGGGCGAGGTGTAGGGACTGATGCCCGGTGACTTCACCACGATCTCGTGTTCGGCCAGCATCTGCGCGTTGACGCTGGTTTCGATGCGCAGGGCCGGGTCCTGCATGTCACGCAGGGGTTCGGCTTCGTCGTGGGAACAAAACACCGTTACCGGCTGGCTGGGCAGGCGCCAGCGCAGGGCGGCCAGCGCCGAACGACCCTCGCGGCCGTAGCCCCAGATCGCGACCCGCTTTCCTTCAAGCTCCGAAATTCGCACGCAGACGCTCCCACAAGGCGTCGGGGATGCCGTGATCATCCGAGGGTTCGAGCAGCGACGCCAGCCCCCTTTCGGCCGGGTCGAGCTGCGGGCGGATTTCGCGGGCGTATCGCTTCACCAGCGCATCCTCGCGCCAGGCCGCGCTGTTGGCCAGCAGCTCCATGGCCGCCCGCGATTCCCGGCCTTCGCCGACGCATTCAAAGGGCTTGTGGTCGCGGTATTCCATCAGCGCGTCGAAGCCCGCGGCCTGGTCGGCTTCGTCGAGCAGGTTGCGACCGAAGATGCCCATCAGCCGCGGCTTGGGCATGAACGGCGCCAGCGCCAGGAACACGAAGTGGCATTTCGGGCAAACCCCGCACCAGCGCTGCGCCGGCCGCTCGCCGAGCAGGTGGAAGTTGCGGTTGCAGCTGGAGAAGAACGCGTCGTAGTGGTCGATGCGCGCGAACTGGCGCGCCACCGCCAGCTCGGAGAACGGCCGCAGCAGCGAGTAATAGCGCAGGTCGGCGGCGACATGGCTACGCAGGTGGGCGGCGAAGTCGCGCTCGAACTCCCAGCCCTTGGACCACTGGTGGTTCACCTCGCCGGTACCGGGGATCAGGCTGCCATAGCTGGCCGAACGTTCATTGGAGAACACGACCTGGTCGTGCCCGTGCAGCAGCGCGGCCAGGGCCAGGATGGCCGAGTTCACGGCAGTCACCGGGATGTGGCCATTGAGCGCGCCGCGGCGATTGAGCTCGAACAGCAGCGGCGACAGGGCCCGCGTCACGTTGAGCGTGGGCAGGCCGGTGCGCGCGGCGCAGGCGGCGATCAGCGGCGAGCCGCCGACCCAGGCCACGGTCTGGGCGACACCGGCGCCGCGCAGGGCTTCGATGCTGACCAGCGAATCCTTGCCGCCGCCGATGGCGACCACGGCGTGTTCCGACAGCCCGGCCGCCGGCGCGGGCGCGGCATCCGCCCGGGCCGGGAAGACGATCTTCCCGCGCAGCGACAACCCGTTGCGGTAGGCGAACTCACCCAGTCCGTTTTCGTAGATCGACGTCAGCAGCGCCGCGGTGGCGGCATCGATGTCGTAGCCCTCGATGCGGATCTCCGGCGGCACCGCCGCCTTGTAGTAGCTGACGCCGGCGACCAGGTGCAGCAGCCTCAACGCCCGCTGCACCGCGGCGGCGCGTTCGTCATCGAGCGTGAAGGGTGCGCCCGGGAAACGCAGCACCTCGGTCATCACCGGGCCGTCGTCGAAGGCGTAGTCCAGGCCCGCCTCGCCGGTGCCGGGGTCGAAGCGGCAACCCAGGAAACGGAAAGCGCGCACCGCGCCGGGCTCGAAGTCAGTCATCGATCACGTCCTCCTGCGGCAAGCTGCGCAGGTTGTAGCGGTTGGCCATCACCGCGCCGTAGGCCCCGGCGTGGCCGACCAGCAGCACGTCGCCTTCGGCGGTGGCTTCGGGCAGGCGGCGCTGCTTGCCGAGCACGTCGCTCGACTCGCACACCGGGCCGACCACTTCGCAGGGCGGGCCCGGCGGCGCGTCCAGGCGGCTCAGGTTGACGATTTCATGCCAGGCGCCGTACAGCGCCGGGCGCATCAGGGCGTTCATGCCGCCGTCGGCGCCGACCCGGCGCTGGCCCTGCTTGTCCACCACCTGGGTGACATGCAGCAGCAGCACGCCGGCTTCGGCGACCAGGTAGCGGCCCGGCTCCACCCACAGCGCGTAATGCGGATACGCCGCCTTGAGTTCGGCCAGGGCGGCGCCGTAGGCCTCCAGGTCGAACGGCGCGGCGTCGGGGTCGTAGGCCACGCCCAGGCCGCCGCCGACGTCGATGAAGGACACCGTGCCGATGCCTTCGGCGATCGCCGCCAGGCTGGCGTACACGGTGTGCCAATGGCGGGCGTCGTGGATGCCGCTGCCGATGTGCGCGTGCAGGCCGGTGATGCGGGCGCCGGTGGCGCGCGCGACGGCCGCGAACTGGGGCACCGATTCCGCGGCCAGTCCGAACTTGGCGTCCTTGCCGCCGGTGCGCACCTTTTCGTGGTGGCCCTGGCCAAAACCCGGGTCGACCCGCAGCACGATGTCGCGGCCCTTGAACAGCTGCGGCCACTGCTGCAGCGGCACCAGCGAATCGAGGGTGACGAACACGCCGCGCGCCAGCGCCGCCTCGAACTCCCGCCGCGGTGCGAAGCTGGGCGTGAACAGCACCCGGTCCGGCGCCAGGCCCGGCAGCACGCCGAACAGGTGGTCGAGCTCGCCCTGGGACACGCACTCGAAGCCGAATCCCTCGGCTTCCAGCGTGCGCAGGATGTCGGGGTGCGGATTGGCCTTGAGCGCGTAGAAACGCCGGTCGATCGCCGCCACGTCCATCAGTTCGCGGGCGCGCTCGCGCACCGTCGGCAGATGGTAGGCGTAGCGCGGGGTGCCGGCCTTCGCCGCGTCCAGCAGGCGCGGCTGCAGGCGCTGCCACCAGGTCGGCGGGCGGCTGGCCGCGGGCTTGTCGAGGCTGCGCCAGCTGGGCCCGAAAACCGCGGTTTCGGTCACCGGCATCGCGCCGCACTGCGCCAACAGGGCGTGCAGGCGCGGCAGCATGTCTTCGTCGAGGTCTTCGTCGAGCACGAAGGTGAGGTTGAGGTCGTTGGACGACTGCGAGATGAGGTGCACGCGCTCGCGGCCGAATTCGGCCCAGACGTCGGACAACTTGTGCAGCAGCGAGCGCATGCCGCGCCCGACCAGGGTGACGGCGGCGCAGGGCGCGATCACCTTCACCCGGCAGACCTGGCCCAGGTCGGCGCACAGCGCATCGAGCACGTTGGTGCTGACCAGGTTGTCGCTGGGGTCGAGCGACACGGTGACGTTGGCTTCGGACGAACCGATCAGGTCCACCGACAGCCCGTGCGCCTTGAAACGTTCGAACACGTCGGAAAGGAAACCGACCTGCTGCCACATGCCGATGGTTTCCATCGACACCAGCACGATACCGCGGCGCGAACTGATCGCCTTGACGCCCGGCACCGTGGTGGCCGAGGCGTCGATGACGGTGCCCGGCATGTCCGGCCGCGTGGTGTCGCGGATCCACAGCGGCACGCGCGCCTCGCGGCAGGGATGGATGCAGCGCGGGTGCAGCACCTTGGCGCCGGTGGTGGCGATTTCCTGGGCTTCGGCGTAGTCCAGGCGCGACAGCAGCCGCGCTTCCGGCACCTGGCGCGGGTTGGCGCTGAACATGCCCGGCACGTCGGTCCAGATTTCGACGCGGCGGGCCTTGAGCAGCGCACCCAGATAGGCCGCCGACGTATCGGAACCACCGCGGCCGAGGATGGCCGTGCCGCCGTCTTCGGCCCGCGCGATGAACCCCTGGGCAATGCGCAGGGACGGGCCGGCGGCGTCGAAGCGGGCGCGCAGGCCGGCGTCGCCTTCGAAGTCGCAGGAGGCCGACAGGCGTCGTGCCCATTCGTTCTGGTTGGGCAGCGCGCGCGCGGCCAGCCAGTCACGCGAATCGGTCCAGCCCACGTCCAGGCCCTGCGAGCGCAGGTAGGCCACGCCCAGGGTCGAGGACAGCAGTTCGCCCTGGCCCAGCACCTCGGCCTGCCAGGCGAGATCACCGGCGATGCGCCTTGGATCGTCGGCCAGGGCCTGCAGCGCGGCCAGGCGTTCGCCCAGCACGGTGTCCGGGTCCAGGCCCAGCTCGTCGCGGCAGAAGTCGCGGTGGCGCAAGGCCAGCGCGGCAAAACGCGCGGCGGACCCCGGTGCGTCGGCGTGGCCCTCGCAGATCGCCTGCAGTTCGTTGGTGACGCCCGACACCGCCGACACCACCACCAGCACCTTCGCGCCCTCTTCGGAAGCGCGCCGTTTCATCAGCGCGCCAATGGTGTCCCAGCGATGGCGTCGGGACACCGAGGTGCCTCCGAACTTCAGGACGATCCAATCCGGTGCGACGGCACCGGCGGCGGGCGCGGCAGGAGTCATGGTCAGGGTTCTGGCTGGGGGAAGCCGGTACGCGGGGCACGGGCCGGTCGAGTGTAAACCAAGGGCGTGGAGGGGTGATTCACCGCCGGGCTGCTAATCTTCGCGCCTCCCAGGGCAGGAAGCCCCCGATGCGCTACCCGTTCGTACAACTCGACGTTTTCGCCGCCCGCCCGGGCGACGGCAATCCGCTGGCGGTGGTGTTCGACGCCACGTCGCTGGACGAGACCGCGATGCAGGCCATCGCCCGCTGGACCCGGCTGCCGGAAACCACCTTCGTGCTGCCGCCATCGACGCCGGAGGCCAGCTACCGCCTGCGCATCTTCAGCCCGCGCCGGGAGGTGCCCTTCGCCGGCCACCCCAGCATCGGCAGTGCCCACGCCGTGCTTGACGCCGGCCTGGCGGCGCCGCGCGAGGGCCTGCTGGTGCAGGAATGTGCCGTCGGCCTGCTGCCGATCCGGGTGCAGGGCGAAGGCAGCGATCGCCGCCTGGCCGTGCGTGCCCCGCGCGCCCGGGTGCTGGAAACCGGCCGGATCGACGATCCGCGCCTGGCGCCGGTGCTCTCGGGGCTGCCCCTGGGCGCCCTGCCGCCCGTACTGATGGACGGCGGCCGCCGCTGGTGGCTGGCCGAACTGCGCGACGAGGCCTCGCTGCGTGCGCTGTCACCGCCTTGGGCGGCGATCGCGACGCTGGCCGCGGACACCGAAGCCATGGGCCTGTGCGTCTACGCCCGCTGCACCGGCGGCGCGCACGATCTGGCCGTACGCGCCTTCGTCGGCCAGCCGGCCCAGGTGGAGGACGCCGCCTCCGGCGCCGCCAACGCCACCCTGGCGGCCTGGCTGCACCACGCCGGCGCCCTGCCCCGCGCCGACGGCGCCTACGTCGTCAGCCAGGGCCGGGAAGTCGGCCACGACGCCCGCCTGTTCCTGCAGGTGGACGCCGAGGGCGAAGTCTGGTCGGGCGGCCAGGTACAAACCGTCGTGCGCGGCAGCCTGGACTGGTAGCCCCGACCGCGGGCGGCATGCCTCAGTCGTCGGTGTAGACCGCCTGGCCATCCACCCACGTCGAACGCACCGTCAGTGCCGGCAGGCGCGAGGCATCGACGGCCAGCGGGTCGGCGTCGAGCACGACGAAATCCGCGCTGAAGCCGGGCGCCAGGCGGCCGGTGTTTTTTTCGTCGAATGACGCAAATGCGGCGCCGGCGGTGAAACCCCGCAGCGCTTGCTCCGGCGACAGCTTCTGGTCGGCCAGCCAGCCACCCGGCGGCTTGCCCTCGCGGTCCTGCCGGGTCACCGCCGAATACAGGCCCAGGCGCGGATCCACCGACTCCACCGGGAAATCCGAGCCCAGCGCCAGCGGGACCCCGAGCGCACGCAGGCGCTGCCAGGCATAAGCGCCGTAAAGGCGCTCGCGGCCGACGCGGGCCTCGGCCCAGGGCATGTCGGACGTGGCGTGCGTGGGCTGCATCGAGGCGATGACCTTGAGGCTGGCGAATCGCGGCAGGTCGTCGCGGTGCACCACCTGGGCGTGTTCGATGCGCCAGCGGTGGTCGCCGCCGGCCTGCTCGCCCAGCACGGCGGCATAGGTGTCGAGCACGACGCGGTTGCCGCGGTCGCCGATGGCATGGCTGGCCGGCTGGATGCCGCAGCCACGGGCCTTGGCGACACCCGCGGCATACGCGGCCGGCTCGGTCACCAGCAGGCCGCGATGGCCGGGTTCGTCGCTGTAGTCCTCGATCAGCGCGGCGCCGCGGCTGCCCAGGGCGCCATCGACGTAGAACTTCACGCCGCGCATGGCCAGGCGACCGGAGGCATGTTCGTAGGGACCCATCGCGCACAGGGCGTCGAGGGCGTCGGCGTCGCCGTTGGCGTAGGCACGGATGCGCAGCGGCAGCTTGCCGGCGTCGGCGAAACCACGCATCAGCCGCAGGTCGGCCAGCGACACGCCCATGTCGTGCACGCCGGTCAGGCCGTTCGCCACCGCGGCGGCGAGCGCGCGCTCCAGGGCTTCGGCGCGCAGGGCGTCATCGGGCTGCGGCACGACGGCATCGACCAGGGCGGCGGCGGTGTCGATGAAAACGCCGGTCGCCTTGCCGGCTTCGTCGCGCAGGATGCGGCCGCCGTCGGGCTGCCAGTCGCCGGACAGGTCGGTTTCGACGGCGCGCAGCGCAGCGCTGTTGGCCCAGCCGGCGTGACCGTCCACGCGCTCGAGCCAGACCGGACGGTCCGGGAAGGCCGCGTCCAGGTCGGCTGCGGTCGGGAACTGCTTGCCTGGCCAATCGTTCTGGTCCCAGCCGCGGCCCAGCAGCCAGGCGCCCTCGGGCAAGGTGGCCTCGAAGGCCTGCAGGCGCCGGATGACGTCGGCCTTGCTGGTCGCATCCACCAGGTCGGCGCGCAGCAGCGCGAAACCCAGGTTCATCAGGTGGGCGTGGGCATCGACCAGCCCGGGCACGACGGTGGCATCGCCGGCGTCGTGGCGGATCGCATCCGGGTAGCGCGCCGACAGCGCCTGTGCGGAGCCGATGGCCAGCACCTTGCCCTCTGCGTCCCAGGCCATGGCCCCGACGACCGGCGTCCCGGCATCACCGGTGTGGATGCGCTTGGCGACAAGCAGGTGCTCGCCTTCGGCGTGGACCAGGCCGCTGGCCGCAGCCAGGCTGATCAGTAGGCAAATCCGGCGCATCAATCTCTCCCAGGCAAACCCATGAGGGGGGTCGGAGAACCTTAACGCTTTAGGCCGGGGCCAGTGTCGACGCTTCGATGCCCGCTGCGGCCGAGGCGGCAAGCCGACCCTGGACCCGGTTTCAGGACCGTGTTTCCTGGCTCGCGAGCCAGGACAGGGTGCGCTCGGCGAGTTCGGGGGCCGCGCGGCCCAGCAGAGGATCGACGTGGCCGCCGGGCACGCGCCAGGCGCTTGCGTTCCAGGCGGTTGCCAGGCCCTGGGAACAGGCGGGCGGCACGTCCGGGTCGGCTTCGGAGATGATCACCAGCACCGGCACCGGGGGTTTGGCCAGTGCGACGCCGGCGCCGGCCTGGTCGAGCACGGCACCGGACTCATCGCGCCAGCGCCGGAAGGCGAACAGCGCCGCGGCGTCGTCGGCGCCTGGCAGGGCCCGCCGGGTACCGGCCAAGGAAGCGCAACGCCCCCAGGGAACCACCGCGGGCCGGCGCGGCGCGTCCGGCAGGCCCTGCGGCGGCATCGGGTTGACCAGCACCAGCGCGTCGGCGTCGGCGGCGTTCATCGCCGCCAGCAAGCCACCCAGGCTCGCACCGACCAGGACGCGCGGCCGCGGCACGGCGTCCAGCCACCGCGACACCTGCGCGGAGTAGTCGGCCAGCGTCGTCCCGGCCAGGCCCGCCGGCCCGGGCCGCAGGTCGGGCGCGGCCACCGCGACGCCGGCTGCGGCAAACACCCGCGCCCAGGCCGTCCACTCCCAGCCGCCTGCGCCCGCGCCGTGCACGAACACTGCGGCGGCCAGGGGTTCAGGCAAGTTTGGCGTCCATCGTGACCGGAATGCCCAGCACCTTGGAGATCACGCAGTTCTCCTTGGCGTTGTTGGCGAAGTCCGAGAACTCATCCGCCGACAGCCCGGGCACCTTGGCCGACACCGTCAGGTGCACGCCGGTGGCATGCGGGCCGGGCGCCATTTCCATTTGCACGTCCGCGCGGGTATCGATGCGCTCGGCGGTATGGCCGGCGTTCTGCAGGATGAAGCTCAGCGCCATCGAGTAGCAGCCGGCATGGGCGGCGGCCAGCAGTTCCTCGGGGTTGCTGCCCTTCTCGTCGCCGAAACGGGTCTTGAATGAATAACGGGTGCCGTCGAACAGTCCGCTCTGCGGCGTGCTCATGCGGCCCTGGCCGGTTTCCAGATTGCCTTCCCAGTGGGCGGTGGCGTGGCGCTTGAATCCCATGGTGCTGCTCCTGTCGGCGGGCCGCGGCGCGGCCGGTGCCCTGCAGTCTACGCCGCCCCGGCAACCGGCATTGGCCGGCCCGTGACGCGGCCGGTACCATGGGCGCGCCATGAAAATCCAGGTTCCCTTCGTCCAGCTCCCGGTGTCCTTCGACGCCCAGGCCCTGGCCCATGAAATCGCCCAGGTCGACGAATCGCACTGGCGCCCGCATCCGAACAAGCTGCCCGGCAACAGCGCGCTGACGCTGATCGCCACCAACGGCGAACCGGACAACGACGACCTGGTCGGGAACATGCGGCCGACCGCGGCGCTTGAGCAGCTGCCGCGGGTGAAGGAAGTGCTGGCCGCGCTCGGCGCCACCTGGGGTCGTTCGCGCCTGATGCGTCTTTCAGGCCAGGCTGAAGTGACCGCGCACGTGGACACCAACTACTACTGGCGCGAACGCATGCGCGTGCACGTGCCGGTGACCACCACGCCCGACGTGCGCTTCCAGGTCGGCGACGCGGAAACCAACATGAAGGCCGGCGAGTGCTGGATCTTCGACACCTGGTCGCGGCATCGCGTGATCAACGGCAACGACAGCACCCGCATCCACCTGGTCGCCGACACCGTCGGCGGCGCCGGCCTGTGGGACCTGATCTCGCGCGGCCGGCCCGCGGGTCGCAGCATCCCCGGTTGGCAGGCGCCGCCGGTGCCGCTGCCCGGCACCGGCAAGGTGCACATCGACTTCGAGTCGGTGAACCTGCCGTCGGTGATGACCCCCTGGGAAATCCGCGACCATTTCGTCTTCCTGCTCGGCGAAGCCGTGCCGCACCCGCGCCTGCCCGTGGTCCAGCAGGGCCTGCTGGATTTCGCCCGGCGCTGGCATGCGCTTTGGTCGGCCCTGGGCGACGCCAAGACGGGCTGGCCGCGCTACCGCGAGCTGCTCGACGCCACCCGCGCCGACATCCTGGCGCGCGGCGCCGGCGAGATCGGCCTGCGCAACGAAGTCGGACTGATGTACATGCTCGACATGTACGTGTTCGGCGTCGCCCTGGGCGACCAGAACACCGCCAACCAGTCGCTGCGCAAGGACGTGCACGGTGACGCGCCGGCGCTGCCCGGCGCCACGGCGCCCAAGGCCGCCAGCCGGCGCACCGCCGCCGGCCGCTTCGAACGCCCGGTGTTCATCGTCAGCCCGCCGCGTTCGGGGTCGACGCTGCTGTTCGAAACCCTGGTCAAGGCGCCTGGCGTCTTCAGCATCGGCGACGAAAGCCACAGCCTCATCGAAGGCGTGCCGGGCCTGGCGCCGTCGCAGCGCGATTACGATTCGAACCGGCTGCAGGCGCAGGACGCCACGCCGGAGGTCACCGCCCAGCTGCAGCAGCGTTTCTTCGACGCCCTGCGCGACCGCGATGGCCACGCCCCGGGCGACGCCGCGGTGCGGCTGCTCGAAAAAACCCCGAAAAACGCCCTGCGCATTCCGTTCCTGCGCGCGGTGTTTCCGGACGCGCGTTTCATCTACCTGCACCGCGACCCGCGCCAGGTGCTGGCCAGCATGATCGAAGGCTGGCAGTCCGGGCGTTTCGTGATGTACCCCAACCTGCCCGGCTGGCAGGGCCTGCCCTGGTCCTTCCTGCTGATACCCGGCTGGCGCGAGCTGTCCGGCCAGCCGCTGGCCGACGTCGTCACCCGGCAGTGGGAAACCGCCACCCGCATCCTGCTCGACGACCTGCAGGCGCTGGACGGCGCGCTCTGGACCGGCGTCGACCACGACCGCTTCCTGGCCGACCCGCAGGGCGCCGTCGAACGCCTGGGCGCCTGGGCCGGCTGGGGCTGGGACAAGGACCTGGGCGGCGTGCTGCCGCTGTCGCGCTACACCCTCACCACGCCGGCCCCGGACAAGTGGCGCAAGCACGCCGCCGACATCGAGCCGCGCCTGGCCGCCATCCAGGCCACCGTCGACCGGGCCGCCCGCGCCGCCGGTTGACCCGGGGCGGCGGGAGTGGAAGTCTAGTCGCCCCGGCCCCGGCCGGGCGTCCGCCATGACCGACGCGCGGTCGCGTTCGACGACCGATAAGGCAGCGCCATCGCGCCGCCGACCATGACGGCCCAACCACCCACGCACGGGAGGAACGGCCTCATGTCGTACAGCACGAAACAGATCCGCAACGTGGCCCTGGCGGGCCACTCCGGCGCCGGCAAAACCACCCTCTTCGAAGCCCTGCTGTTTGCCGGCGGCGCGATTCCCGCGGCAGGCAGCCTCGAACGCGGCAGCACCGTGTCGGACTTCGACCCGATGGAAAAAGCCCGCGGCCATTCGCTCAACACCGCCATCGCCAGCACCGACCACGCCGGCATCCACGTCAACCTGATCGATACTCCCGGTTACCCCGACTTCCGCGGCCCGACGCTGTCGGCGTTCTCGGCGGTGGAGACCGTCGCGGTGGTCGTCAATGCCGCCACCGGCGTCGAATACGGCACCCGCCGCATGATGGAGTACGCCAGGGCGCGCAACCTGTGCCGGGTACTGGTGGTCAACAAGATGGACGTCGACCCCGGCCACCTGCCGGTGCTGCTCGAAGAATTGCGCGAGGCCTTCGGCCCTGAATGCCTGCCGATCAACCTGCCGGCCGACAAGGGAACGCGCGTGGTGGATTGTTTCTTCAACCCCGCCGGCGACTCCGACCTCGGCCCGGTGGCCGACGCGCACCAGCGCATCGTCGACCAGGTGGTCGAGATCAACGAACAAGTCATGGAACGTTACCTGGAGGACGGCGAAGAAGGCCTGTCCGGCCAGGCGCTGCACGACGCCTTCGAACAGTGCCTGCGCGAAGGCCACCTGGTGCCGGTGTGTTTTGTTTCCGCACGCAATGGCGTCGGCGTGACCGAACTGCTGGACCTGGCCGAAAAACTGTTCCCCAACCCCCTGGAAGGCAACCCGCCGCCCTTCGAGAAGAATGGCCAGCCTTTCCAGGCCCTGCCCCAGGCCGAGGCGCACGTGGTCGCCGACGTGTTCAAGATCGTCAACGATCCCTTCGTCGGCAAGCTCAGCGTGTTCCGCGTTTTCCAGGGCACGGTGCGCAGGGACAGCCAGCTATTCATCGACGACGGCCGCAAGCCGTTCAAGGTCGGCCACCTGTTCAAGCTGCAAGGCAAGGAGCACGTCGAGATCGACCAGGCGGTGCCGGGTGACATCGCCGCCGTGGCCAAGGTCGAGGACATCCACTTCGATGCCGTGCTGCACGACAGCCACGACGAGGACGACATCCGGCTCAAGCCGCTGGACTTCCCAAAACCCATGTTCGGCCTGGCGGTCGAGGCCAGCACCCGCGGCCAGGAACAGAAGCTCGCCACCGCCTTGCACAAGCTGGCCGAAGAAGACCCGGGATTCCTGGTCGAACACGACGCCGAGCTCAATGAAACCGTGATCCGCGGCCTGGGCGAACTGCACCTGCGGGTGATGCTCGAACGCATCCGCGAACGCTACGGCGTCGCCGTCACCACGCGGCCGCCCTCCATCGCCTACCGGGAAACGATCGGCGCACCCGCCGAGGGCCACTACCGCCACAAGAAGCAGACCGGTGGCGCCGGCCAGTTCGGCGAGGTTTTCCTGCGCATCGAACCGCTGGAGCGCGGCAAGGGCTTCGAGTTCGTCGATGCGGTCAAGGGCGGCACCATCCCCGGGCAGTTCATCCCGGCCGTGGAGAAAGGGGTGCGCCAGGTGCTCGATGGCGGCGCCATCGCCGGCTACCAGCTGCAGGACGTGCGCGTCACCGTCTACGACGGCAAGTACCACAGCGTCGATTCCAAGGAAGTGGCCTTCGTGGCGGCGGGCAAGCGCGCCTTCCTCGATGCCATCCTGAAGGCGCGACCGCAGGTGCTCGAGCCCATCGTCGACCTGGTGGTGAGCGTGCCCGAAGAACACATGGGCGACATCACCGGCCAGCTGGCCGGCAAACGCGCACGCATCCACGGCACCGACGCCGGCCGAGGCGGCGAAATGCTGGTCAAGGCGCAGGTACCCCTGTCCGAGCTGACCGACTACGCCACCGAACTCAAGGGCGCCACCGCCGGGCGCGGCCGCTACGAACTCGAGTTCAGCCACTACGAACCGGTGCCCGTGGGCGTGCAGAAGCAGCTGATGGAGGCCTACCGGCCTCGACACGACGATGAGTGATGGCGGTTAGACTGCAGGCGCGAGCCCCTTGGTCGCGCCTTGCAGGTGTCGGATGAAACGTGTCGCCCCCCTCATCGTCGCGCTGGTACTGAGCGTATTGCTTGCCCTCGTCGCGTATCGCGTGGCCGTGCATTACGCCACCTTCCCGGTGGCCGATTCGCCGGCCGCGCCGGACGCTTCGCCCACGGGGCGCCCGCCGCCGCTGACGCGGGAGGAGATGGAGTCACCCGAGGCGCCCCTGTCCCCGGAACAGGCCCAGGCCGCCGACGCACTGGAACGCGCGCGCCCGATCCAGGCCGCGGTGGATGCGTTCTACGTCGCCGAGGGCACCTGGCCGCGCAACCTGGCGCAGCTGGGCCTGGGCAACCCCGACAGCCATGCCGGCGGCCCGGTGGCCGCGATCAGCGTGCGTCCCGACGGCGAGGTCGCCGTCGCGATGAAGCCACACGTCGCGCGTGGCGGCGAGATCCGGCTGGTGCCCACCGTGCTTGCCGACGGCTCCCTGGACTGGGCCTGCCGCGCCCGCAACTACCCGGCCGCAACCCGCTTGCCGGAATGCCGCTGAGCGGGCCGGCTTACTCGTAGCTCAACGCGGTACTGCGGCCCCAGAACACCCGGTAGGCGAACACCGTGTAGCCGATGATCATCGGCAGCGTCACCAACGCCCCGACCAGGATGATCTTGAGCGAGCCCGGGGCCGCAGCGGCGTCCCAGAACACGAGCTGGTCGATCACCAGGTAGGGATAGACGCTGTAGGCCAGGCCGGCGAAGGCCAGGACGAACATGCCGATGGCCGCCGCGAACGGCACCCAGTCGCGGCCCTTGCCGCCGCGGCGGATGCGCCGCAGGTTGCTCTCGCACATGGCGAACAGGCCGGCGGTGAGCAGCGGCACCGGCATCAGCAGGAAGAAATTCGGCAGCGCGAACCACTTCTCGAAGATGCGCGGCGACACGAAGGGCGTCGCCACCGACACCGCGGCGATACCCAGGCCGGTCAGCCACAGCGCCCACCAGCCCCAGCCGGCCGCCTGGCGAACCAGCGGGCCCTCCATCTTCAGCAGCAGCCAGGTCGCGCCCAGCAGCGTGTAACCCGCGGCCAGGCACAGGCCGATGAAGGCCGCGAACAGCACCGGTACCAGCCCCGGTTCGAAGCCCACGACATAACGCCCGACCATGTAACCCTGGGCCAGCGCCGCGGCCAGCGAGCCGACGCTGAAGGCGGCGTTCCACAGCACCCGGTGTTCGTCGTGCGCCTTGGCCCGGAAATCGAAGGCGACGCCGCGCAGGATCAAGCCCAGCAGCATCACCAGCACGGGCAGGTACAGCGCGCCCAGGATGATGCCGTGCGCCGCCGGGAAGGCCACCAGCAGCAGCCCGACGCCCAGCACCAGCCAGGTTTCGTTGGCGTCCCAGAACGGCCCGATGGAGGCAACCATGCGGTCCTTGCCCGGGTTGTCGGCAAAGGGCACGAGCATGCCGACGCCCAGGTCGTAACCGTCGAGCACGACGTAAACAAGCATGGCCAGGGCCATCAGGCCCATGAAGATCAGCGGCAGCCAGGCGTCCATGGGACCTCCGGGTCAGGTTTCATCGGGTTCGCCGCGGTCGGCGGTGATCGGTGGCGCGACCGTCGCGCCGGACTTTCGGGCCAGGTGGAACAGCACCGACACATAGGCGGCCAGCAACACCAGGTAGATGACGAGATACGCGCTGAGGCTGAGCCCCACGATCGGCGCCGGCGTTGCCGACACGGCGTCGGCGGTGCGCAGCACGCCGGTGACCAGCCAGGGCTGGCGGCCGATTTCGGTGACGTACCAGCCGGCCAGCGTTGCCACCCAACCCGAGAAGGTCATGGCCACCAGCACCCGCGCCAGCCAGGGTGAGGGTTCGCCGCGCCGGCGCAGTTGCCAGGCCGACAGCCAGGAGACCGCAAGCATCAGCATCCCGACGCCGACCATGATGCGGAAGCCCCAGAACACCGCCAGCACCGGCGGGTGGTCCTCGAAGCTGTCCAGGCCCTGGAGTTCGCCGTCCAGGTCGTGGGTGAGGATGAGTGCCGCCAGGCCGGGCACGCCGATCGCGAAGTCGTTGCGGCGCTCGGCTTCATTGGGCCAGCCGAACAGCAGCGCCGGCGCGCCGCGTTCGTCCTGCCAGATGCCTTCCATCGCGGCGATTTTCGCGGGCTGGTGTTCCAGCGTATTCAGCCCGTGCTGGTCGCCGGCGAAGATCTGCACCGGGATAAGGATCGCCGCCATCAGCACGCCGGTGCGCAGCGTCGCCGCGACGTCGGGCCCGCGGTCGCCGCGCAGCCAGCGAAAGGCCGACAGGCCGGCCACCAGGAAGGCCACCGTCAGGCCCGAGGCCAGCAGCATGTGGGCCAGCCGGTAGGGGAAGGACGGATTGAAGACCACCGCCCACCAGTCGGTCGGATGCACGACGCCGTTGATGATTTCAAAGCCGGCCGGCGTCTGCATCCAGGAGTTGAGCGCCAGGATCCAGAACGCCGACAGTGTGGTGCCGGCCGCCACCAGCACGGTGGCCAGGGTATGCACCCGTTCGCCCACGCGCTTGCGGCCGAACAGCATGATTCCCAGGAAACCCGCTTCCAGGAAAAACGCGGTCAGCACCTCGTAGGCCAGCAGCGGGCCGGCGATGTTGCCGACGGTGTTCATGTAACCCGGCCAATTGGTGCCGAACTGGAAGCTCATGGTGACGCCGCTGACCACGCCCATGCCGAAGCTCAGCGCGAAGACCTTCACCCAGAAAAAATAGGCCGACAGCCACTTTTCATTCCCGGTGCGCAGGTAGCGAAGCTTGAAGAACAGCAGCACCCAGGCCAGGGCGATCGTGATGGTCGGGAACAGGATGTGGAAGCTGATGTTGGCGGCGAACTGCACGCGCGCCAGCATCAGGGCGTCCATGGCGCCGCCGGCGTCCATCAGCGCGGCTCCGGCGCCGGCTCGGCGGGCAGGGACTTGTCGGACCCGCCGAGCAGGCGCTCCTTCATGTCCAGAAGTTTGGTCGCGGTGGTGCCCAGGGCCATCAGCTTTTCCAGCGTGGCCGGGGACAGCTTGCGCACTTCGGCGAACCAGTCGGTCAGCTGCTCGATGAGGTCATGCATCTCGCGCATGCGCGCCTGGGCGTGGCGCTCTTCGACCGAGTCCGGTGTTTCCAGCAGGGCGTCGCGCAGCATCGACAGGGTCGGATCCACTTCCCGGCGCTGGCGCTCCTCGGCCAGGGTCTTGAAGATGGCCCAGACGTCCTCGGGCGCGGTGTAGAAGTCGCGGCGGTCGCCCGGCTGGTGGCTCAGGCGCACCAGGCGCCAGGACGAGAGCTCCTTCAGGCCCATGCTGACGTTGGAACGGCTGACCCCCAGGCGGTCGGTGATCTCGTCCGCGGTCAGCGGCCGGGCCGAAATGAACAGCAGGGCGTAGATCTGGCCCACCGTCCGGTTGATGCCCCAACGGCTGCCCATTTCACCGAAATGCAGCACGAAGGCCTGGCTGAGCGGGGGGAGGTCCATGTCGCCACCTGTGGTTTCAGAAATTTCTGAAACATTAGACCTAGATCAAGGCGGCAAGACAAGCCACGTGGCATGGCGGTTCAGCCAGGCATCACGGGGGCGGTCAGTTGGCGAAGCGGTAGCTCAGCTTGACCAGCAGCTGCTCGGCGTCGCGCAGGTCGCTGGCGTCGCCCAGCAGCTCGGCCAGCGGCCGGCTGCCATCCTCCAGCAGCGCCCCGCCGCGCCCGTACACCACGTACAGGTCGGACAGCGGCGCCAGCTCGTAGCGGTAGCGCACCTGGAAGCCCAGGTTGGCCAGGCTGAAGTCCGGGATCGGATCGCTGGTGCGCACCGGCCGGCCGCCGGGGCCGACCTGCCAGGCCTGGCGCAGGCGGGCGTCGAGCGCGATGGTCTCGAACTTCACCCGCAGCTCCTGGCGATGACCCAGTTGCCACTGCAGGTTAAGGGCCAGGCGCGCGGTGTCGGCGCGGAAGCTGCCCAGGCGGTCGCCGCCGCGCCACAGCAGCCAGTCGGGCGCATGTTTGATCGAGGCCCTGGCCTGCAGCGCCAGGCTGTCGCTCAGATGCAGGGTGGGCTCGACGCCCAGCTCCATGCCGCTGCCTTCGGAGCCCTCCAGGCCGTCGCCGGCCACGCGCACCCAGCCTTTGAGCGCCCAGGCACCCTGCCGCGGGCGCGAACGCTCCCAGTTGGCGTAAAGCTTTTCCGGCACCCGCAGCACGCCATTGCCACGCGTGATCAGGTCATCGTGGCCGCTGGACCAGGCGGCGACCTCCCAGAACTCGCTGCCGCCGTCGCGGCGCTCCGAGGAGCGGCTTATCGCCGCGGCTTCGGCGATCACGGTGCCCTGCACGTTGCGGCGGTTGGACACGGCCCAGCGCGTTTCCCAGGACGAATACGCCGAGTCCCCGGGAAACTCGTTGCGACGCTTCGCCAGCTCGTAGCGCAGGTAGCTGAAGTCGTTGCGGTCCAGGTAACCGATGTCGTTGAGCTGCAGCCCGTCGCCCAGGTACAGCAGGTAGAGCTGCTGGCGCCAGCCGTTCCCCAGGGCGTGGTCGACGCGCAGCTGGCCGCCGAAATCGTCGCTGCGCGCGCCGGCCTGGTCCACCGACGAGGCCACGGCCTGGGTGCGCACCACCCAGGCCGGGTCCGGCGTCCACAGGTGGTCGGCCGAATAGACCGTGGCGACGCGATCCAGGAACGGTCGGTCAACCCGGCTGAGCATCACGCCCAGGTCCTGGTCGCCGAAATCCCGGGTGGCGCGCAGCGTGTAGAAATTGCGGCCGCCGTCGCCATCTTCGGTCGCGGCCAGCACGCCGTAGCGCACCTGGCCCAGGCTGCCGTTGAGCTTCACCGCGGCGGTGACGTCGCCGGACCCACTGCCATCGTCGGCCGGGCCGCCGATGCGCCGCGTGTACAGCAGGCGGCTGTTGCCGGCGCCGAATGGCACGTCGAACAGGCCCTGGTTCTCGGTGAAGAAGGGCCGCTTGTCGCCGAAGAAGGTTTCCACCGCGCCGAAGTTCACCACCAGGTCGTCGCTCTCGACCTGGCCAAAATCGGGGTTGAGGGTGGCCGACAGCTGGAACTGGCCGTTGGGCTTCCAGAACAGGTCGGCACCCGCATCGAACTCGCTGCCGCCGCCAACCGCGTCGTGCACGCCGACCACGTAGGGCGTCACCGCCAGCAGGGACTGCTCGAAGTGCGGCACCCGGACCTTGTGGAATTCGGACAGGAAGGTCGGGTTCTGGTAGCTGATGGAAGGCCAGCCGTAACGTTCGCCGGTGCTGCCGACCACGCGGTCGAGGTAGATGCCGATCGTGCGCTCGCCACCGTCGGGCCGGGACATCGGCGCCACGTGCCAGGGCACGAGCATCTCGACCGACCAGCCCTGCTCGTCCTGGCGCACGGCGCGGTGCCAGTGGCCGTCCCAGTCGGTGTTGAAGCTGCGCTCGCTGGTGATCACTTCGTCGCTGATGCCGCCGGCCACCGTGACCATGAAGTCGTAGCCGGTGCGGCCGTCGCCGTCGAAGTCCACCATCAGGTTCACCCGGTCCAGGGCCCCGCCCTGGTCGCGGCGGGTGCGCTGGGTGGTGCGTGGCACGCCCGGCGGCTGCTCGGCGCGAAAGGCCACGGCCAGGCCCTGCGGCGTGGCCAGCAGCCACGCTTCGGTGCGCAGCGCGGGCTCGCCACGGTCCAGCGGCTGGACGCGCACGAATTCGGTGATGTGTCGCGCCTGCGCCCACTCGTCCGCATCGATGCGGCCGTCAACGGTGACGGCGGCGGCGACGCAGGGCAGGCTGGCGATGGCCAGCACGAACACGCGTGCCAGCGGATGGCGGAACAAGGGCATCTGTAATCCGTGGTGGTGGCGCCGGCGAAGCATGGGCACCAGGACAGGGGCCAGGCAGGCCCAAAGGTCATGCGGGCAGGTGGTGCAAGGACCCCGCGATGATCAGGACGTCTTGCCGCCCTTCTTCTTGCCCTTTTTCCCGGCCTTGGGCTGCAGCATCGTACCCGTGCACCTGGACGACCCGCAGCGACAGGCCCAGATCGCCTTCTGCTTGGCGGTGTGCGCTTCGACCAGCGTGATGCCGTAGTTGTAGGTCAGCTCTTCGCCCGGGCTGATGTCGCGCATGGCCTCGATGTAGATCCGGTCCTTGCGCTTCTTGCCGGTGTCGCTTTCTTCCCAGACCGCCTCGCAGTTGGGGTCGCAGCTGTGGTTGATCCAGCGCGCGTCGTTGCCGTCGACGTTGGCGTCGATGACGTACTTGTCGTTGAGCGTGAACAGGAAGGTGTGGCCGGTGTCGGGGTCGTCGGCATACACCTCGTCGGCCTCGTCGTGGGTCCGCAGCAGGCCCTTGTAGCGAACCACGCGTTCGCCCTTGGCGATCGCGTCGGTGGCGAAGACGCCGTTGCCGTGGATGGCGGAGCGGCGGGCTTCGATCTTCTTGGGCATGGTGCATTCCGTGGCGCAGGTGGGCCGCCATTGTCGCCAATCCGCGCGCCGGGTGCAGCCCCGGGTTTATGCTGCCCGCACCAGCGGGAGACTCTTCATGGACCCGGCCAATAGCTGGAGCGAGGAAAAGCAGTCGGCCTGGCTTTACCGGGCCCTGGCCGATGCCGAGCGCGATCCACGCATCGCCGACCTGTTTCGCGCCCTGGCTGCCGCCGCCGACGACCAGGCCGGGACCTGGGAACAGGCCGCGGCCAAGGCCGGCCAGGTGCTGCCGGTGGATTTCCAGCCTTCCGCGCGCGCACGCCTGGTGGCGAAGCTGGCCCGGCGGCTGGGCCCGCGTCGGGTCAAGCCGGCGCTGGCCGCGCTGAAGGTGCGCGGGCTGTCCGCCTACACCGCGGCGCTGGGCGGCCACCTGCTGCCCACCGACCTGGCCCAGGTCGGGCTCAGCCATCGTACGGTGGGCGGCGGCAACCTGCGCGCGGCCATCTTCGGCGTCAATGACGGCCTGGTATCGAATGCCAGCCTCATCCTGGGCGTAGTCGGCGCCCAGGCCACCACCGGCACGGTGCTGGCCACCGGCATCGCCGGCCTGCTCGCCGGCGCGCTTTCGATGGCCGCCGGTGAATACGTGTCCGTGCGCTCGCAGCGCGAACTGTTCGAGTACCAGATCGGCCTCGAGGCGGACGAACTCAGGCAGTACCCGGACGCCGAGGCGGAGGAACTGGCGCTGATCTACATCGCCCGCGGCATGCCCGAGGACCAGGCCCGCGGTTTTGCCCGCCAGCTGGTGCAGAACCCCAAGCAGGCGCTGGACGTGCTGGCCCGGGAAGAACTGGGCCTCAACCCCGACGACCTGGGCTCGCCGGTCGGCGCCGCGGCCTTTTCCTTCGCCGCATTCACGATTGGTGCCCTGGTGCCCCTGGTGCCCTTCTTCGCCGGCAGCGCGCTTCCACAAGCGGCCTACTGGGGCACGGGCCTGGCCGCCGCCGGCCTGTTCGGGACCGGTGCCGCGATGAGCCTGTTCTCGGGGCGCAATCCCTGGCTGGGTGGCCTGCGCATGCTGGGTATCGGTGCCGCCGCGGGTGCGACCGTCTTCCTCATCGGCCGGCTGATCGGCGTGGAACTGGCCTGAAAGCGGCTTCACGCCCCGTGGATTGAGCCGGGCGGCCGCAAAGCGTACAATTTCGGTCCTGATTCGAACGCCAGGCCGACGCCATGCTCCGCGTCACCAAGCTAACCGACTACGCCACCGTCATCCTGGTCGCCCTGGCCCGGGCGCCCGACCGCGTGCACAGCTCGGCCGAACTGGCCGAACTGGCCCGGCTCGAGGCCCCCACCGTCGCCAAGGTGCTCAAGCCACTCGCCCACGCCGGGCTGGTGGAAAGCTTCCGCGGCGCCGCCGGCGGCTACCGCCTGGCGCGGCCGGCCGCCGACATCCCGCTCATCGCCATCGTCGAGGCCATCGAAGGCCCGCTGGGCATGACCGAATGTTCGGGCGAACACTCCAGCTGCGAACACGAGCCGCACTGTGGCGTGCAGGTCCACTGGCGCCGCATCAACGACGTCATCGCCGAAGCCCTCGGCGGCATCACCCTGGCCCAGATGCTGCCGGCACCGCCGGCGCGCCGGGCCATTCCCCTACGCCTGGCGCCGGCAGGAGGCTGACATGGCCATCGAGAACCAACAGATCCACGAACGGCTGGCGCGTCGCTACGACGCCGGCTTCATCACCGACATCGAATCGGACACCTTCCCGCCCGGCCTGAGCGAGGACATCGTGCGTGCCCTGTCGGCGAAGAAGGAGGAGCCCGAGTGGATGACCGACTGGCGCCTGGCCGCCTACCGGCATTTCCTCACCATGCCGATGCCCGAGTGGGCCAAGCTCGAGATCGCCCCGATCGACCTGCAGTCGCTGAGCTATTTCAGCGCGCCCAAGGGCCCGAAGTACCAGTCGCTGTCGGAGGTGCCGCAGGAGCTGCTCGACACCTACGAGAAGCTTGGCGTGCCGCTGCACGAACGCGCCAAGCTGGCCGGCGTGGCGGTGGACGCGGTGTTCGACTCGGTGTCGGTCGGCACCACCTTCCGCAAGGAACTGGCCGAGAAGGGCGTGATCTTCTGTTCCATGTCCGAAGCCATCAAGGAGCACCCCGAGCTGGTGCGCAAGTACCTGGGCACCGTCGTCCCCACCGGCGACAACTACTTCGCCGCGCTCAACTCCGCGGTCTTCTCGGACGGCAGCTTCGTGTACATCCCCAAGGGCGTTCGCTGCCCGATGGAGTTGAGCACCTATTTCCGGATCAACGCCGGCCACACCGGCCAGTTCGAGCGCACCCTGATCATCTGCGAGGACAAGGGCCACGTGTCCTACCTCGAAGGCTGCACGGCGCCGCAGCGCGACGAAAACCAGCTGCACGCGGCGGTGGTCGAGCTGGTGGCGCTGGAAGACGCCGAGATCAAGTACTCGACGGTCCAGAACTGGTACCCGGGCGACGAAAACGGCAAGGGTGGCATCTACAACTTCGTCACCAAGCGCGGTGAATGTCGCGGCGCACGCTCGAAGATTTCCTGGACCCAGGTCGAGACCGGTTCGGCGATCACCTGGAAGTACCCCAGCTGCGTGCTGCGCGGAGACGATTCGGTCGGCGAGTTCTATTCGGTGGCGCTCACCCACCATCGCCAGCAGGCCGACACCGGCACCAAGATGATCCACCTGGGCAAGAACACCAAGTCCAAGATCATCTCCAAGGGCATCAGTGCCGGCCACGGCCAGAACACCTACCGCGGCCTGGTGAAGATCGAAAAAACCGCCGCCGATGCCCGCAACTACACCCAGTGCGACAGCCTGCTCATCGGCAAGAAGTGCGGCGCCCATACCTTCCCCTACATCGAGGTCAAGCACCCGACGGCCACCGTTGAGCACGAAGCCACGACGTCGAAGATCAGCGAGGACCAGCTGTTCTACTGCCTGAGCCGCGGCATCGGCGAGGAGGACGCGGTGTCGATGATCGTCGATGGCTTCTGCCGGCAGGTGTTCCGCGAGCTGCCGATGGAATTCGCGGTGGAAGCCAAGAAGCTGCTCGAAGTGTCGCTGGAAGGCGCCGTCGGATAACCAGGATCAGAATGAACATGCTCAAGATAAACAACCTGCACGTAAGCATCGGCGGCAAGGAAATCCTCAAGGGACTCAGCCTTGAGCTCGCGCCCGGCCAGGTGCACGCCATCATGGGCCCGAACGGCGCCGGCAAGTCCACGCTGGGCAACGTGCTGGCCGGCCGCGAAGGTTACGAGGTCACCGAGGGTTCGATCGAACTCGAGGGCCGCGACCTGCTGGCACTGGAACCGGAAGAACGCGCCGCCGCCGGCGTGTTCCTGGCCTTCCAGTACCCGGTCGAAATCCCCGGCGTGAACAACACCTACTTCCTGCGCACCGCGCTCAATGCCCAGCGCAAGGCGCGCGGCGAGGAAGAGCTCGACTCCATGCAGTTCCTCAAGCGCGTGCGCGAAAAGCTTTCGGTGCTCGACCTCAAGGACGAGCTGCTGCACCGCGGCGTCAACGAAGGTTTCAGCGGCGGCGAGAAGAAGCGCAACGAAATCTTCCAGCTGGCCCTGCTCGAGCCCAAGCTGGCGATCCTCGACGAAACCGATTCGGGCCTGGACATCGACGCCCTCAAGGCCGTGGCCGACGGCGTCAACCTGATGCGCTCGCCGGACCGCGCCTTCCTGGTGATCACGCACTACCAGCGCCTGCTCGACTACATCAAACCCGACGTCGTGCACGTACTGGCCGACGGCCGGATCGTCGAGTCGGGCGGCCCGGAGCTCGCGCTCGAGCTCGAAGCCCACGGCTATTCCTGGGTCAAGGACCGGATCGCCCCGCAGGCGTCGGCGACGCCATGAGCAGCCTGGTCGACTCCTTCCGGCAGGGCTTCGAAACGCTGCCGCCGGCGCTGGTTGACGCGCAGGGCCTGGGCGCCGCCCGTCGCGCGGCGCTGGCTGCGGCCCTGGCCGACGGCCTGCCCGGTGCCCGGGTCGAAGCCTGGAAGTACACCTCGCTGCGGGCGCTGGCCAATCGTGGCTTCGCCTCGGCGCCGGCATCCGCGCAGATCGACCCGACACTGCTGGCGGCCGTTCCGGGGCCGCGGCTGGTGTTCGTCAACGGACGCTTTGACGCCGCCCTCAGCCTGCTCGACGACCTGCCCGCCGGCGTCGAACTGCGCCCGCTGTCCCAGGCCCTGGCCGGCGACGACCCGCGCGCGGTGTCGGTGCTGGCGCGCCGCTATGAACGCGCCGACGAACCCTTCGCGCGCTTCAACGCCGCGCTCGCGACCGAAGGCGCGCTGCTGCGCGTGCAGGCCGACGCCACCGTGGCGAGGCCGCTGCACCTGGTCTTCGTCGGCGCCCCCGCCGGCGACGACCAGGCCGCGCACCTCCGGCACCTGGTCGAACTTCGCAAGGGCGCCTCGCTGACCCTGGTCGAACACCACCTGGGCGCCGGCGCCCACCGCAACCTCGCCAACCACCTCACGCACGTGCACCTGGCCGGCGGCGCCCGCCTGCGCCATGCCCGCCTGCAGCAGGACGACAGCGGTGCGACGCTGTTCGCACGCACCGACGCCGTGCTGGCCTCGGACACGGTGTACCGCCGCGTCGACCTCGAGCTTGGCGCCGGCCTCTCCCGCCACGAACTCAACGTCGACCTGCAGGGCGAAGGCGCGGCCCTGCACGCCGGTGGCGTGCTGCTGGCCGATGGCCGGCGTCATCTCGACACCCGCCTGGGCATCCGCCACCAGGCCCGCGACACCCGCTGCGACCTGCCCTGGCGCGGGCTGGCCGATGAACGCGGCCGCGCCGTTTTCCACGGCGGCATCCAGATCCGCGCCGGCGCCGACGGCAGCGAAGCCGAACTGTCGAACAAGAACCTGCTGCTGTCCGAATCCGCCGAAATCGACAGCCAGCCGGTGCTGGTGATCCACGCCGACGAAGTGAAGGCGGCGCACGGCGCCACCGTCGGCCGGCTGGACGAGACCGCCCTGTTCTACCTGCGCAGCCGCGGCCTGCCGGCGGCGCAGGCGCGGGTGCTGCTGATGCAGGCCTTCCTGCGCGAGCCCCTGCGCGCACTGGACGATGCCGACCTGGCAAGCCTGCTGGGCGAAACCGTTGCCGCCCGCCTGGGCACCACCGGGAACACGCCATGACCCGTGCCAAGCACACGGACTGGTCGCGCGTCCGCGCCGATTTCCCGGTGCTTGCGCGCCAGGTGCACGGCAAGCCGCTGGTGTACCTGGACTCGGCCAACACCTCGCAGAAGCCGCAGCAGGTGATCGCGGCCGTGGATACCTTCTATCGCGAGCACAACGCCAACGTGTCGCGCGCGGTGCATGCACTGGGCAGCGAGGCCACCGAGGCCTACGAAGGCGCGCGCCGCAGGCTGGCCGCCTTCGTGAACGTGCCGGCCGACGAACTCATCCTCACGTCCGGCACCACTTTCGGCATCAATCTGGTGGCCTACAGCTGGGCACTGCCGCGGCTCAAGGCCGGCGACGTCATCCTGCTCACGCGCATGGAGCACCACGCCAACATCGTGCCCTGGCAGCTGGTCTGCGAGCGCACGGGCGCCAGCCTGCGCGTGGTTGAACTGGCGCCCGATGGTTCGCTGGACATGGACGACCTGCGCGCCAAGCTCACCGGCGACGTGAAGCTGCTGGCCTTCACCCATGTTTCCAACGTGCTGGGCACGGTGAACCCGGTGGCGGACATCTGCCGCCTGGCGCGCAAGCTCGGCGTGGTGACGCTGGTGGACGGCTCGCAGGCCCTGCCGCACCGGGCCGTCGACATCCCGCTGCTGGGCTGCGACTTCTACGCGTTCACCGGCCACAAGATGCTCGGCCCCACCGGCACCGGCGGCCTGTGGGCGCGCCGCCAGCACCTGCGCGAGATGCCGCCCTTCCTGGGCGGCGGCGAGATGATCAAGGAAGTGCGCTTCGAGGGCACCACCTTCAACGACGCCCCGCACAAGTTCGAGGCCGGCACGCCCAACATCGCCGGCGTCGTTGGCCTGGGTGCGGCGGCCGATTACCTGTCGGCGATCGGCATGGCCGAGGTCGAAGCCCGCGAACAGGCCCTGCTGGCCCTGGCCACCCAGCGCCTGTCCGCCATCGAAGGCCTGCGCATCCTGGGCACGGCCCCGGGCAAGGCGGCGGTGATCAGCTTCCTGGTCGAAGGCGCGCACGCCCACGACCTGGCCACCCTGCTCGACCTCGAGGGCATCGCCGTTCGCTCGGGGCACCACTGCGCGCATCCGCTGATGGCGCACTTCGGCGTGCCGGCCACCTGCCGCGCTTCGCTTGCCTTCTACAACACGGAAGCGGAAGTCGAGAAGCTCGCTGCCGGCATCGAAAAAGTCCGCAAACTCCTGCTTTGACACCCGGAACGCCGAAATGACCTTCCAGTCCGAATCGCCCGCGCTTCGTTTTCGCGCCGCCGCGGCCGCCGACGTGGGCGCCATCGTCGCGCTGGTCGAGTCGGCCTACCGCGGCGAGGCCAGCCGCGCCGGCTGGACCACCGAAGCCGACCTGCTCGACGGTCGCCGGACCGGCCCGGAGGACGTCCTGGAACAACTGGCCAGGCCACAAAGCCGGATGCTGCTCGCCGAACGCGATGGCGAGCTGCTTGCCTGCGCGCACGTCGCGGTCGAGCACGGTGCCGGCTACTTCGGCATGTTCTCGGTGCGGCCAGGGCTGCAGGGGGCAGGCATCGGCGGCCAGGTGCTGGCCGAGGCCGAGCGCATCGCCCGCGATGAATTCGGCATGCAGTCCATGCGCATGACCGTCATCGACCTACGCGAGGAACTCATCGCCTGGTACGAACGCCGCGGCTACCACCGCACGGGCATCAAGAAGCCCTTCCCCTACGGCGACGTCAGGTTCGGCCTGCCCCGTCGCGACGACCTGCGCTTCGAAGTGCTGGAGAAGGCGCTGTGACCGCCTGGGTACGGGTCTGCGCCACGTCCGAGCTGCTGCCCGGGGAATCGCGGGTCGCCTGGGACGGCGACACGCCAATACTGGTGGTCAATCTCGACGGCGACCTTTACGCGGTCGAGGACAAGTGCACGCACGAGGACTTCGAGCTCAGCGCCGGGTCGATCGAAGGCGGCGAAGTGGAATGCACCCTGCACGGCGCGCGCTTCGACCTGCGTACGGGCGAAGCCCTGTGCGCACCGGCCTACGCGCCGGTGCCGCGCTTCCCCGTGAAGGTGGAAGACGGCGCCGTCTGGACCCGCGACGACCGCTGAGTCAGTCGGAAGCCGCGGACGCGCAGGCCTGCAGTTTCGCGAGCAGGAGTTCGCCACCGCCTTCGAGGATCAGCCGCGACGGGCCTTCGGCGTCGGGCAGCAGCAGCACGCTGTCGGCCTGCTCCAGTCGCAGTGGCCGGGCCAGGTCCTTGAACCAGGCCTGGCCGCGGATCAGGTGCACCAGCCAGGTGGTGCCGGCCTCGGCGAAAAACACCATCGGCCCCACCAGCGGGCGGTGCAGGACCGTGGCATCAACGGCGCCGCGTCGCCACATCAGGTTGAAGTCGTGGGTCGGGCCGGCAATCAGCTCGGCGCGCAAGGGGCGCTCACCGGCGAAACGGATGCGGCCATGCGGTGGCAGCAGGGTCACCGATTCGCCATCCTCGAAATGCAGGTGCATGCCCTCGCCGGCCATCAACACCAGTTCGCGGTCGACACCCGGGAAGGCGGAGAACGGCGCGTCCTGGTCGATCTCGGCGATCGAGGCCCGCCAGGTCCAGTCGGCGCTGCCCTCGGGATGGCGGTGGATCTCGCGCGTCCAGCCCCTCTCGTTCCGCCATCGTTCCCGGCGGTATTCCTGTGCGGGCAGGTGCAGAAGGCGCATCAGGCGTCCTGTAGCGCCACCAGGGCGCGGCTGGACTGGCCCAGGGATTCAGCCCAGGAAAACCCGATGATCTCCCGGCCGCTGCCTGCGTCGCGGAATACTTCGGCTTCGCCCTCCGGCAGCAGGTGGCGGTAGTCCACGGTCAGTTCCTCGCCCGCCGCGAGGTCGCGGTTTGCGAAGACGAAACCCAGGTGCCACAGGCCATTGGGTTCGAAGCTGTGGTTGACGAAACATTCGTCCGGCCAGTCCAGGCTGGTCGTGCACTGGTCCTCGAACCAGCGCACGCTGGCCGCCATGGCCGCATCGGCGTCCGGACGCGCGCGCACCTGCTCCCAGCGCTGGGTGCCGCGGATATCGTCGGGCGCGATGATGACCCGCCCGCGCGCCACTGGCGCCAACAGGAACAGGCCCTTGCCGGCACCCGGGATGGACGAGGCAGCGATGCGGTACGGCGGCAGGATCATGCCGCCCAGTCTATCGCAGCGGCCTCAGGGGCCGACGTGATCAAGCCAGGCCGTGTTCCAGTAGGCGTAGTCGCCCAGGCGACGCACCAGGCCGGCGCGAAGCGGAAGCCCGACCAGATGCCGGGCAGCGTCCATGGCCGGCTCGTCCGGCCCCAGCACGCGGTCGGTGAACCCCCGCCCCCACAGCCAGCCGTTCACCCGATACCGGTCGTCGACGGCGCGGGACGTCAGCGCCTTGAAACGCCCGAGCAGGGTCGACAGGCTGTCGCGCTCACCCAGCGTCACCAGGCCCTGCCAGTGGTCGGGCATCAGGACCCAGGCCAGCACCGTGCTGTCGCGCCAGGGCCACTGCGCGGTGTGCACCCGGCAGACCGCGCGCGCGGCCTCGTCGTCACAGAAAACTGGCCGCCGGTAGAGCGTAGCCACCGACAGCAGGTAGGTACGCCCCGGCACCGAGCGGCGCAGGAGACGAACCCGGCGGAAGGCGGCATCCGGCGCATCACGCACCGGCATCGAGGTCGGCATGCTGTCCTCCAGGGGAAAAAGGGCCCGGCGCGGGCCGGGCCAAGGGGGCTCCACGCGGGGTGGGGAATCAGTCGGTCTCGGTGGCAGGCGCCGGCGCGCGTGCCTTGCCGGCACCGACCTCGATGCGATCGCGATTGGCTTCGACCAGCGCCAGGCCGATGCCCTTCACCTCGACCAGTTCGTCGGCGCTGCGGAAGGGGCCGTGTTTGGCCCGGTGGCTGACGATGGCCTCGGCCTTGCTGGGGCCGACACCGTCGAGCACGCGGCCCAGGGTCTGGGCGTCGGCATGGTTGATGTCCACCTTCTCGGCGGCCAGGGCGCCGCCGGACAGGAAGGCGCACAGCAGCAGCGAGGAGAGCAGGGAAACGGTCTTGTTCATGGCGGTTCCTTGGGTTTGGGGTCTCGCCGCGCCGGGCTGGCGTCGGCAGGGAAAGTGTCCCCGGCCGACAAGGCCGGCCCCATCGCCAAACGGCCCTGCACTGCCTGCGAACCGGCCGCCCGGCGCCGTCGGCGCCTTCCTACCCTCACGGCGGCAATGGCCCGGAAGCGCTAAAATCGCGGGATGACCGCCGCAAGGATCTCCATGGACACCGCCAAGACCGAACGTTTCGTCGCCGACGCCTGGGACGGCGACATCGTCCCGCAGCTGGTCGAGTACATCCGCATCCCCAACAAGTCGCCGATGTTCGACGCGAACTGGCGCGAAAACGGATACATGGACGACGCCGTCAAGCTGCTCGCCGGCTGGGCGAAGGCGCAGCCGATCAAGGGCATGAGCGTCGAGGTGGTCGAACTCGAGGGCCGCACGCCGCTGATCTACATCGAAGTGCCGGGCCAGGGCGACGACTGCGTTCTGCTTTATGGCCACCTGGACAAGCAGCCGGAAATGACCGGCTGGGCCGACGACCTGGGTCCCTGGAAGCCGGTGATCAAGGGCGACAAGCTCTACGGTCGCGGCGGCGCCGACGACGGCTACGCGCTCTATGGCTCGCTCACCGCGATCCGGGTGCTGCAGGAACAGGGCCTGCCGCACGCCCGCTGCGTCATCCTGATCGAAGCCTGCGAAGAATCCGGCAGCTACGACCTGCCCCACTACGTCGACCACCTCGCCGACCGCATCGGCAAGCCTTCGCTGGTGGTGTGCCTGGATTCGGGCTGCGCCAACTACGACCAGCTCTGGTGCACCACCTCGCTGCGCGGCCTGGCCGGCGGCAACCTCAAGGTCAGCGTGCTCAGCGAAGGCGTGCACAGCGGCGACGCCAGCGGCGTCGTGCCCTCGAGCTTCCGCATCCTGCGCCAGCTGCTCTCGCGGCTGGAGGATGAAGCCACCGGCAAGATCCTGGTCGAGGACCTTTTCGTGGACATCCCCGACGAGCGCCTGCAGCAGGCCCGCCGCGCGTCGGAAGTCCTGGGCACGGAAATCTGGGACAAGTTCCCGTTCCTGCCGGGCATGACGCCGATGGACGCCGACCTCACCGAGCTGGTGCTAAACCGCACCTGGCGCCCGGCGCTGTCGGTCACCGGCGTGGACGGCATGCCGCCGCTGTCGAGCGCCGGCAACGTGCTGCGCCCGCATACCGCCATCAAGCTGAGCCTGCGCCTGCCGCCCACACTGGAACCCAAACGCGCCGGCGACGTGCTCAAGCGCCTGTTCGAGGCCAACCCGCCGCACGGCTGCAAGGTCGAGGTCGAGCTGGAAAAGGCCAGCACCGGCTGGAACGCGCCGGCGCTTGCGCCCTGGCTTGAACACGCCATCGACCACGCCAGCCAGGAATACTTCGGCGCCCCGGCCATGTACATGGGCGAAGGCGGCACGATTCCGTTCATGGGCATGCTGGGGGAAAAATTCCCGGGCGCGCAGTTCATGATCACCGGCGTGCTGGGGCCACATTCGAACGCGCACGGCCCCAACGAATTCCTGCACATCCCCACCGGCAAGCGCGTCACCTCGGCCGTGGCCAAGGTCATCGCCGAACACTACGTCGCCAGCGAGAAGGGTCTGACCCGCGGCGTCGCGGCCCAGGCCGGCAACGCCCAGTTCGGCGACCACGGCTGCTGCTGATCCCGCCGCGTCCCTGGCTGGCGGCCGATCAGGCCGCCGGCGGGGCGTGCCACCAGCCGGTGATCGCCAGGCGCGGCTCCTGCGCCCAGGGCGCGACGACGCCGACGAAGTGTTTCGCCGGCACCTTGAACAGGCTCAGCGAATTGAAGCGCGGCATCATCGCGTCGCGGTGGCCGCCGTCTTCGTCCACGAAGTGCAGCAGGCCGCCCCAGTCCACTTCCCAGTTGCGCGACAGGTTCAGCACGTAAGCGTAGCGCCGCGCCTCGTCGTCGTGGCGGTCGTCGTGCACGCGCAGGAACTGCCCGGGCAGGTAACGCGTGGCCTGCGCGCCCACCATCGCCAGCGACGCATCGCCGGTGAGTTCGCGGATGAAACCCAGGTATTCGGGGCTGTTGAAGAAAGCCAGCACCGCGTGCAGCACCAGCTGCGGGTCACGGCCTTCGCGCATGGCCTCGACCATCAGGTAGCGGTCGTAGACGAAATGGAAGCCCGCGGCGGCGCGCCGGTAGGCCTCGGGCATGCGCTGGCGGGCGGTGTCGCCGCGCCAGGGCGGGCTGTCGGGCAGCCCGCGTTCGGCCGTGGTCCAGGGCACTTCCCGGCGCAGGCAGTCGGCGAGGCGATCGGCGGCATCAGTCTGCAGGAAACCGGGGATCTGCACGCGGCCGGTCTGCGCCAGGCGCTGGCGGTAAGGCGCGATGTCGAGGTGGTTGCTGATCATGGGCGTCGCGGTTCCGGGCACATCTCCATAGTCTACTGCCGCGGCAGCGCCGGCCGGGCGGTTAGACTTGTGGCCCCGACGCCAGCACCTCCCGAATGAGCCCGCCCACCCCCGCCACCGCCGCCGGACACAAGCTGCAGGCCCAGGCCGCGCTGCAGTCCGGCCAGACCGGCCTGGCCCTGCAGCACATGCAGCGGGCCTGCGAACTGGCGCCGGACTCGGTGGCGCATCGCTTCGAGTTCGGCTGCCTGCTGGCCCACCTGGGTCGCCCGGACGACGCGCTGGAACAGTTCCGCGCCTGCGTCGGGCTGCAGCCGGGCTTCGCGGAAGCCTGGCACTTCATCGGGCTCACCCTGGCCCGCCAGGGCCACCTGCACGACGCCCTGGCGCCGCTGCGGCGGGCGCACGCCCTCGAGCCCGGCAATGTCCGCGTACTCGAACGCCTTGCCCAGGCGGAGTTCGAGGTCGGCGATGCCGCCGACGCCCTGCCGCTATGGCGCGCCCTGCATGCGCTGCGGCCCGGCGATGAAAACATCGAACTCAAACTGGGTGAGACCCTGAGCCGGCTCGGCGACGCCGACGCGGCGAGTGCGCTTTACGAACAGGCGCTGCAGCGCGACCCCGCCTCGGCGAACCTGTGGATGGCCCGGGCCCAGGCCGAAGAAATCGCCGGCCGGCGTGACCAGGCCGGGGCCGCCTACGAACGCGCCCTGGCCCTGCGTCCCGGCTGGGCCTTCCCGCTGGCCGGACTGCTGGGCCTGCGCCGCGGTCAGGCGGCGCAGGACCATGTGGCCGAAGCCCAGGCCCTGCTGGATGACCCCGCGCGCGGCGACGACGAACGCGCGCTGGTCGGCTACGAACTGGGCAAGGTGTTCGACGGCCGCGGCGACTTTCCTGGCGCCATGCGGGCCTGGCATGCGGCCAATGCCGCGCGCCGGCGCGACCAGGGCGAACCCGATCCCGCCGACCTGGCCAGCCGCGTCGAAGCCAGCCTGGCCGTGTTCAACCGCGACCTGTTCGAGCGCAGCGCCGGGCTGGGCAGTCCGGACGAACGACCGGTCTTCATCGTCGGCATGCCGCGCAGCGGCACCACCCTGCTCGAACAGATGCTCGCGTCGCACCCGCAGGTGCACGGTGCCGGCGAACTGCCCGACGTCTCGCTGATCGCCCGCGACCTGCCCTCGCGCCGCGGGCGACCGCAGCAGTGGCCGCACATCCTCGAAGACATCGCACTCGAGCCCCTGCCCGGCGCGGCGAAGCGTTACCTGGCGGCCGCGCTTCGCCAGGCACCCGCCGGCATCACGCGGGTGGTCGACAAGTACCCGATGAACTACTACCTGCTTGGCCTGGTCGCGCTGATGTTCCCGAAGGCACGCGTGCTGTGGTGCCGGCGCGATCCGCGCGACGTCGCCATTTCGATCTATGGCGAAAACTTCGCGCTGGCCGAGCGCCTGGCCACGCGCCTGGACGGCATCGGCCACCTGGTGCGCCTGCAGTCGCGTTTGATGCGCCACTGGCAGGCCGTGCTGCCGCTGCCGATCCTGGAAGTGCGCTACGAAGACGTGGTCGCCGACACTGAAGGCCAGGCCCGGCGTGCGCTCGACTTCCTGGGCCTGGACTGGGATCCGGCCTGCCTGGACTTCCACCGCAGCGAACGCGGCGTGCAGACGCCCAGCCGCTGGCAGGTGCGCCAGCCGGTGCATAGTCGTTCGATCGGCCGTTGGCGCCACTACGAAAACGAACTGGCGCCCCTGCTGGCGGTACTGGGCGACGAGCCCACCGACGCCTGATCGGGCCTCAGACCGGATCCAGGCGCAGGCCCCAGCCCAGCAGACCCTCGGCCTGCGATACCTGCTCGACCCGAACCCGGTCGGAAGGACGCGCTGTCTGCAGCGCCGAGACCAGGGTCGCCAACTGCGCGTCGTCCAGCGCATGGCCGATGAGCTCGCCGGTCCGCAGGCCCGCGGCGACCAGGCCGTCGCGATAGTTCGCCAGGGCCGCCAGGGCCGGCGCCGGATCGGGGCCGGTGCCCGCCAGCAGGCGGTTCACCCAGGCGCGCACTTCAAGCAACAGGTCGGGTGCATCGGAACCGGCGACGGCGGCGGCGATCGCCCGGATGGCGGCGTTGTAGGCTTCGCGGGCCCGCAGCGCCTCCGGCTCGCCGCTGGGGTCCTGTCCGGCGCGCGCGCGCGCTATCCACGGCAGCACCGCCGCGGTGGCCGCAAGCAGCCCGTCGGGCGTCAGCAGCAGTGCCTGGTTCCGCAATTCGCTGCGGCCCACCCGCACCAGCACCGAGTCGGCGTGGTGCATCACCAGGGCCAGCCGCCCGCCCGGCTTCAACACCCGCAGGGCTTCGGCGAGCGCGGCATCGCGGTCGGCGTATTCGAATCCGTACTGGCTGGCCACCAGGTCGAAGCAGGCGTCTTCAAACGGAAGTTTTTCCATCGCCACGTCGGCGTGGAAGCGCAGGCCGGCGTGGCGGTCGGGATCGAACCAGGTTGGCGAGAGCCGGGCCAGGTCCACGGCGTCGATTTCCAGGCCGGGACGGTCGCCGCGCCAATCCCACAGCAGGCGTGGCAGGGCCCCATTGCCGGTGGCCAGGTCGAGTGCGCGCAGCGGGCCTTCGGGCAGGTCGTTGAATACCCCGCGCCAGAAGTCGCCGATGGCACCGCTGTAATTGCCGTCGAAGCTGCCCACGCAGGAGTGCAGGTCGCCGGTGGCCCAGTAGGCGCTCCAGGCGGCACGCCGGGCGGAGGCATCGGCCGCGGTGTTCTGAGTCGGGTCCATGCCGCCATTGTCCGGGGCGACCCGGCAAAAAAGAAGGGCCCCGTTGCCGGGGCCCTTCGAATCAACCGATTAAACCCAAATCAGAAGGTCTGGGTGTAACGGAAGTAGGTGGTGCGGCCGTAGGCGTCGTACAGGAAGAAGTTGAACGGACGACCCTGGTAGGCCTTCAGCGGCGGGTAACGATTGCCGATGTTGGTGGCACCGATGGCGATGGTGCCGTTCCACGGAGCATTCCACGACAGCTGCAGGTCATTGGTGGCGTAGCCGCCAATGGTCGAGGCAACGGTGGTGTTGTTGGTCTGGCCATCAATGTAGTTGATGTTCCAGGCCGCGTTGAAGTCACCGAAGGTCCAGTTGTTCTGCAGGGTGGCGCGCATATCCGGGGTGCCGAAGCGACCCGCGAACTCGGTCACCGAACCACGCTCGTCATCGACCTCGTAGCTTTCGATGTACGACACGGTCAGGCGGTTGCGCATTTCGCCCCAGCCGCCCATGTCGAAGTTCGTGTTCATGCGGAAGTCAACACCGGAGGTGGTGACGGTACCCTGGTTGGCGAAACCGCCGACGATTTCGTCGATGGCGCCGTTCGGACGACGGGTGATGCTCAGGCCCGGCGGGATCGGACCGAAGGTGGCCGGATCCAGGTCGGAGTTGATGATGTCCTGGGCACCGATCTGCGAGATCGAGTTCTCGACTTCGATGTCGTAGTAGTCAACCGAGAAGTCCAGCCATTCCAGCGGGTCCCAAACCAGGCCGACGCTGAACTGGGTCGAATTTTCCGACGCCAGGTCCGGGTTGGCCTGGAAGAAGGTGTCGACCTGCAGCTGGCAGTTGGTCGGCTGGCCGAGCGCAACGCAAGACGCCGGATCGTTGACCGGTTCCGCCGAGAAGGTGGTCTTCTGGGTCAGGATGTCCAGGCCCGGGGCACGGAAGCCCTGGCCGTAGGAACCACGGAAGGTCAGGGTCTCGAGCGGCTGCCAGCGAAGGGCAACCTTCGGCGAGAAGTCGCTGCCGTAGTCGCTGTAGTTATCCCAACGGCCGGCCAGGGTGATGTCGAAGGTGCTGGTGAACGGCAGCAGCCACTCGAAGTAGACAGCCTTGGCGTCACGCGAACCAGCCGACGAGTTGCCGGCCGAACCGATGATCGCCGGGCCGCCGGACTGGCTGGTGGCCTCGGACAGGGAGTCGTACTGGTCGGAGAAGGTGTCCGAACGGTACTCGGCACCGAACACACCGTTGGAGGTACCACCGCCCATCTCGAACAGGTCAAAGCTGACCAGGCCGTAGACTTCGTCGGTCTGCCAACGCGACTCGCGGTTGATGGTGGCCTGGATACCGGAGAGCACCGACGGGTCGGCGCCGAACGGGTCGGCCAGGTCGTACGCACCGCTGTTGGCGGCGGCGGCGGCGAGATCGGTCACGATGTAGCCACGACCCAGTTCGATGAACTTGTAGTCGGTGCGGCGCAGGCCGAAGTCAACACCGATGGTGTCGGTCAGCTGGCCCTGGAAACCAACCAGGTAATCAGCGTTGGTGGCGTCCGTGTAGTTGTCACGGTTGCCGGCCGCGGCGAAGCGGTGGAAGTAGTACGTCGGCAGGCCGTCGGTGGTGCCCGTGGCGCAACCGCCGGCGCCGCAAGCAACGCCGTTGTTGATGTCGGACGGGGTACCGTCGTCGACCACCAGCACGCCCGGACCCGGGGCGTAACGACCGAAGGTCTCGACCTTGGTCACGTTGGCGGCGCCGTAGATGTTCCAGTCGTCGTTGATCTGGTGATCAGCGCGCAGGAAGACGGACTTGTTGCCGACCTTGGCTTCGTTCGCAGCAACCGAGTTGAAGTTGAACGAGCACAGGCCGTTGCCGAGGAAGTAGAACGCGCCCTGGTCGCAGCTGAAGCCCGGAACGGCTTCGATCGACTGGGTGTTCCAGTTGTAGTAGTTGTTGCCGAAGGTCGAGACGCCCGGACGATCGCCACCGATCTGGTCGCGGGTGAAGACCATGCCGCGCTTGGAGCCGGAGGCGCCACCGATCACGCGGGTGCGGTCGGAGGACGCGCCGAACACGACGGACATGTCTTCCAGGTCGCCGCCGGTGACTTCGGTCGAACCGATGCCGTAACGCAGCTCGGCGCCGTTGAAGTCCTTACGGGTGATGACGTTGACCACGCCACCGATCGCGTCGGAGCCGTACACGGCGGAGGCGCCGTCGGACAGGATTTCGATGCGCTCAACGGCAGCCAGCGGGATGGCGTTGAGGTCGGAGCCCGAGGAGGCAGCCATCGGGCTGGTCGGGGCGCGACGGCCGTCGATCAGGACGAGGGTACGACCCGAACCCAGGCCACGCAGGTCGATGGAAGCCAGCGACTGGGCGGACGAACCGGACTGCGGACGGAAGTTGCCGAACGACGCGAAGGTCGAGTCGCGCAGCACGTCGGCGACGGAGACGTCACCCGAGGCATCGATGGCGGCGCGGTCGATCACGACGACCGGAACGGCGCCCTCGATCTCGGCACGCTTCAGGCGGGAGCCAGTGACCTCGATGGTTTCGAGGGTGGCGGCGTCCTCTTCTTCCTGCGCGAAGGCGGGAACCGCCGCGAAGGTCGAAGCGGCGCCGGCGAGGAGCGCGAAACGGATCGCGCCGGACAGCTGATTGAAATTAGACATTTACTCTCTCTCCAACGTCAGAGTGATGGTGACTCTAGAGTTCGGGACTCAAAAAGCCTAAAGACGACTTTCGTCATTGAAGGACGCCTTGGCTCCCGGAGCATAACGCAATCTTTACGGTCCGCAAACTGGGTTAAGGCCCTGTATAGGCAAAACCGTGCGGCCGTTAGCAGAAAGCCCGGGGCGGCATGCCGTCCCGGGCCATTTTTTACCTGTAAATTCAATCAGTTGTCGTCTAGAGTAATCCGGACGCTACCCGAAAAAGTCGCCAGCCGGACCTCCCCCTCTCCCCCGCCCAGGCGGGCCTCGAGGGTCTTGCCGGGGCCGTATTTTTCGGTCTTCACCTCCCCGACGGGGCTGGAAATACCGCCGCTGAAGGTTTCCACCGACAGCCGGGCCGAGGTGTCCGCCGGCAGCCGCAGGCGCACGCCACCGCTGACCGTGTCGGCGCTGATGCGCCCGGCCGGGGCCAGGGCGGTGCGCAGCGTCATGTCGCCCGATACGCTGTCCATGACGACCCGCCGCAGGCTTTCAAAAGCCAGGTCGGCGTCGCCGGAAACGGTATCCACGCCCAGTTCGCCGCCACCCCGGCCCGACAGCCGGACACCCCCGCTGACGGTGTCCACGGAGATGTCGTCGCTGTCGAGCTCGGCCTCGAGACTGCCGCTGACCAGGTCGAAGCGCGCCTCCCCGGCCCGGCTGGCCCGCACCTCGACGCTGCCACTGACGCTGTCCACCGCAAGGCGCTTCGCGCCTTCCAGCCCTTCCACGTCGACCCGGGCACTGACCACGTCCACGTCCAGCGAGGCACCGGCCGGCATGCGCACCTCGATCCGGCTGGGCTCGGAGCGGTTGCCACCGCCGAACCAGCCACCGCTGTTGGGGTACTTCACTTCGATCGTCAGGCTGTCGCCACCGGGACCGACCTCGAGCTTTTCGACGCCATCGCCCAGGCTGCCCGTGATGTGCACCTCGGGCCGGTCCCAGGTGCGCACCAGCACCTGGCCCTTGACGTTCTCGATGCGCAGGCTGCCGTCCGCGGCAAGTGGCCGGGTCTGGTCGATGGGCGTGGCCGCCAGGGCCGGCAGGGCCAGCAGCAGCGAAACGGCGAGACAGGTCGGTCGAATGATCATGGCGTACTCCTTATCTATATATGTCCGGATGGCTCAACCGAGCGCGGCGCGCTGGGTCAGCGCCAGTCGGCGGGAATAGGTGCGCTTGAGCTGGTCGAGCAGGCGGGCGGAGCCGGGCTGTTCGGCCATGGCCTCGCGGATCTCGCCGGCGCTGGCGTCCAGGGTGGCCAGGGCGGGCGCCAGGTCCCCGGGTACCGAGCCCGCCTGCATTTCGAGCAGGGCGGCTTCGTATTCGCGGGTCAGTGCCTGGGCTTCGCGCTGCACGAGTTCGACCGCCGGGTCGGCGGTGGGCGCCGCCGCGGGTCCCAGCACCACGGCCAGGCCCACGGCGAGGCACAGGCAGGCGGCCAAGGCGAGTCCGGCCAGCCAGGGCCGGCGTCGCTTGGCGGCCGGCGGCTGCAGGCGGGCGGCGAGTCCCGGCCACAGGTCGCGGCCCGGTTCGAGTTCCCGGGGCAGCTGCCGCAGCTGCCAGCGAAGTTCATGCTCGGTCATCGTGTCCTCCCAGGCGCGTACGCAACAGCTGGCGCGCGCGATGCAATTGGGCCTTGGAACTGCCGACCGCCATGCCCAGCTCGGCGGCGATCTCTTCGTGTTTCCAGCCTTCCACGTCGTACAGCACCAGCACGGCGCGCGCACGCGGCGGCAGGGTCGCGACGGCACGCTCCAGGTCCAGGCCCAGCGCCGTGCGCTGGCCGGCGCTGTCAGCGGTTCCCTGCCATTCGAGCGCGGAATCGTCGGTTTCCCGGTCCTCGCCGCCGCGACGGCTGCGCAGGTCCATCAGCGCCGTATTCACCGCCAGCCGGTGCAGCCAGGTGCCGAAGGCGCTCTCGAAGCGAAAGGCCGGCAGGGCCTGCCAGGCTTTGACGAAGGCTTCCTGGAGCAGGTCCTCGGCGCGGGACTCATGGCCGCACAGCCTGCGCAGCAGCGCGAATATCCGCCGGTAATGGCGGCGATAGAGCTGCTCAAAGGCGCCCATGTCGCCGGCGCCGGCGGCGCGGACCAGGGCATGGTCGGCATCGCGGTCGGGCACGCTGGCGTCGGCGGCGGCTTCAATGGTCACGGCGTGGCTGAGCATACCCACTGGGATGCCGGGCCGGGCCGCAGGGTTTAAGGCGCCGGATAAGAGCAGGGCCGGCGTGTGGCCGGCCCTGCCTGATGCCGCCGGTGGTCCCGGATCAGACCAGCTGGGCGGCGATCTTGGCCCGTTCGGCCTTCAGGGCCGCCGGCGTGCGGTCGCCGTACTCGTCCAGGTATTCGGCGATCGATGCCATCTCGGCCTTCCAGCCGTCGCGGTCGATCGAGAGCAGCTGTTCAAGCGTGGCGGCATCGAGCTCGAGGCCGTCGGTATTGATGTCGGCCGGCAGCGGCAGGTTGCCCACCGGCGTTTCCACGGCATGCGCCTGGCCGGTGACGCGCTTGAGCATCCATTCGAGCACGCGCATGTTGTCGCCGAAACCGGGCCACATGAACTTGCCGTCGGCGTCCTTGCGGAACCAGTTGACCTGGAAGATCTTCGGCAGCTTCGCGCCTTCGCGGTCGAACGAAAGCCAGTGCGCGAAGTAGTCGCCGAAGTTGTAGCCGGCGAAGGGCTTCATCGCCATCGAATCCCGGCGCACCACGCCGACCGCGCCCGTGGCCGCGGCGGTGGTCTCGGATGCCATCGAGGCGCCGACCAGCACGCCATGGGTCCAGTCGCGCGCCTCGAGCACCAGCGGCACCAGCGATGCCCGGCGGCCGCCGAACACGATGGCGCTGATCGGCACGCCCTGCGGCGCTTCGGCCTGGTCGGTGTAACTCGGGCACTGCTTCGCACTGACGGTGAAACGTGCGTTCGGGTGCGCTGCGGGCGACACGGCCTTGTCGTAGGGCCGACCCTGCCAGTCCTTCGCTGGCGTACCGGCGGTCATGCCTTCCCACCAGGGCTGGTTGTCGGCGGTGACGCCGACATTGGTGAAGATGGCATCGCGGTTGAGCATGGCCATGGCATTGGCATTGGTCTTTTCGCTGGTGCCCGGCGCCACGCCGAAATAACCGGCTTCGGGGTTGATGGCGTACAGGCGGCCGTCTTCGCCCGGGCGCATCCAGCAGATGTCGTCGCCGACGGTCCAGACCTTCCAGCCGTCGCGGCGGTAACCTTCCGGCGGGATGAGCATGGCCAGGTTGGTCTTGCCGCAGGCGGACGGGAATGCGGCCGCGACGTAGTGGGTTTCACCCTGCGGATTCTCGATCCCGACGATCAGCATGTGTTCGGCCAGCCAGCCTTCCTGGCGCGCCTGGTAGCTGGCGATGCGCAAGGCGTGGCACTTCTTGCCCAACAGGGCATTGCCGCCGTAACCCGAGCCGTAGCTCTGGATGGCCAGCTCTTCCGGGAAATGCATGATGAAGCGGCGGTTCGGATCGAGTTCGCCGATCGAGTGCAGGCCCTTCACGAAGGAGCCCTCGCGTTCGATGCGCGCCAGCGCCGGGGCACCCATGCGGGTCATCAGGCGCATGTTCGCCACCACGTACGGGCTGTCGGTGATCTCGACGCCGCAGCGCGACAGCGGCGAGTCGATCGGGCCCATGCAGTAGGGAATGACGTACATGGTGCGGCCGCGCATGCAGCCCTTGTACAGGGCGTCCATCTCGGCATGGGCCTCGTCGGGCGCCATCCAGTTGTTGTTGGGACCGGCGTCGGCGGGATTGTGGGTGCAGACGAAGGTCAGGTGCTCGACGCGCGCCACGTCCGAGGGGCTGGAGCGATGCAGGTAACAATTGGGATGGCTTTGTTCGTTGAGCCCGACCAGGTCGCCGGTGGAAAGCATCAGCTCGACGAGCCTGGCGTTTTCGGCGTCGCTGCCGTCGCACCAGTGCACGGCGTCGGCCTGGGTGAGCTGGGCGACCGAATCGACCCATTGGTTGAGGCTGGTGAGCTTGCTGGTCATGTGCGGGAGGGCTCCTGTCGGGGCCAAAAAGGGAAAGGGAAGAAAAAGAAAAGGTGGGAAGCTAGTCGGGAATCAGCGTCGCCATGACGTGGCTGACGTAGGCTTCGAATTCGTCGTGGTGCAGCCGCGGCTGGCCCAGCTGCAGCGACAGCTGCAGGAAGCCCACGTACGCGGCATAGGTGAGTCGCGCCCGGTTCTGCGCGTCGAGGCGCGGCATGCCGGCCTGGCGGAAGCTGGCGGCAAGGTAATCCAGCCGGCGCTGCGAGACGCGGCTGAGCACCGGCTGCACGACCGGGTGGTCGAGCGCCTTGAGCAGTTCGCTGTAGATGATGTGCGGCTTGAGTTCGTGCGCCACCAGCTGGAACAGCGCCTTGAGGCGGGCGCGCGGCTCGGGCACGGCCTCGAGCTGGCCGAACACGGTTTCCTGTTCCATCACTTCCCAGCGTTCGAGCGCGGCGATCAGCAGCGCTTCGCGCGACGGGAAGTGCCAGTAGAAGCTGCCCTTGGTGACGCCGAGACGGCGCGCGAGCGGTTCGACGGCGACGGCCGCCAGCCCTTGCTCGGCGATGACGTCGAGTGCGGCCATGGCCCAGTCGTCTGCGCTGAGGCGAGCCGGGCGGTCTAGTTTGGTGGCGGGAGTTACCATACGGTCGGCAAGTTTACGGGATGGAGCGATCATGCACCATACGGGCTGGTATTGACAGGCGAACAAGCCGCAACCCATACTCGGCCGTATGGTTCATTCCGCCCCCGCCGTCACGCTGCCCGGCTCGCGCCCGCTTTCCCTCGCGGCGAGCGGCGGCGTGCGCCTGGAGGCCAGCGCGGCTGACGGCACGGGCCCCGGCCTGCTGCTCGCCCATGGCTTTGGCCAGACCCGCCAGGCCTGGCTCGGCACGCAGCGCCGCCTGGCCGAATCGGGGCGGGCCAGCCTGGCCTGGGACCTGCGCGGCCACGGCCAGTCCGGGCGCAACCCCGCCGACCTGCCCTACCGGGGCGAACAGTTCGTCGATGACGTGGTGCTGGCCGCCGGCGCGCTGGGCGTCGGCCCGGTGCTGGTCGGCGCGTCGATGGGCGGCCTGACCGGCCTGATGGCCCAGGCCCGCGACCGGGTGTTCTCGGCGCTGGTGCTGGTGGACATCACGCCGCGCTGGGAAGCCTCGGGCGTCGAACGCATCCTGGGCTTCATGACCGCCCATCCCGAAGGCTTCGAATCCTTCGAACACGCCGCCGACCAGATCGCCGCCTACCTGCCGCACCGCCGCCAGCGCAAATCACCGGCGCAGCTGGCGCACCTTCTCAAGCCGCGCGAAGATGGCCGCCTGGGCTGGCACTGGGATCCACGCCTGCTGGCCGAATTCATACCCTCGACCGGCGACCTGCAGGGCGCCATCGAAGACGCCTGCCGCGGCCTGGATGTACCGGTGCTGCTGGTGAGCGGCGGTCGCAGCGATCTGGTCAGCGACCAGACCGTCGGCCATTTCCTCGAACTGGCGCCGCACGCGCATCATGTCCGCCTGCCCGATGCCACCCACATGGTGGCCGGTGACGACAACGACGCCTTCACCGATACCCTGCTTGAGTTCCTGAGCACACTGGCCGCCCCCCACGCGGCCACCCACGGAGAATCTTCATGAGCATCCTCGCGCCATTCCTCGCCCTGTTGCTGGCGATCCTGGTGGTCGCCTACCACCGGCTAAGCCTGGCGGTCTTCACCGCCACCTCGGCCACGCTGCTGGTGGCCGTCGGCCTGGCCGGCGCCAACCTCGCCGCGACGGTCGTCGCCGCCGTGCTGCTGGCCATCGGCACCCTGCCGCTGCTCATCACCCCGCTGCGGCAGAAGCTGATCACCACGCCGCTGCTGGCCTTCTACACGAAGATCCTGCCGCCGCTGTCGGACACCGAGCGCACCGCCCTGGAAGCCGGCACCGTCGGCTTCGAAGGCGAACTGTTCTCGGGCATGCCCAAGTGGAACGAACTGCTGGCGCAGCCCAAGCCGGTACTCACCGCCGAGGAACAGGCGTTCCTGGACGGCCCGGTGGAAGACGTCTGCCGCATGACCAATGACTGGGAAATCACCCACGTCCACGCCGACCTGACCCCGGAAATCTGGGAGTTCCTCAAGAAGAACAAATTCTTCGGCATGATCATCCCGAAGGAATACGGCGGCCTCGGGTTCAGCGCGCTCGCCCACCACAAGGTGATCCAGAAGCTGGCCTCGGTCTCGGCCACGCTCAGTTCCACCGTCGGCGTGCCCAACTCGCTGGGCCCGGCCGAGCTGCTTCTGCACTACGGCACCGAGGAGCAGAAGAACCACTACCTGCCGCGCCTCGCCGATGGCCGGGAAGTCCCGTGTTTCGCGCTCACCGGTCCCTTCGCCGGTTCCGATGCCACGTCCTTGCCCGACTTCGGCATCGTCTGCGAGGGCGAGTGGAACGGCGCCAAGGTGCTGGGCGTCAAGCTGACCTTCGACAAGCGTTACATCACGCTGGCGCCGGTGGCGACGGTGATCGGCCTGGCCTTCCGCCTGCATGACCCGGACAAGCTGCTGGGCGAAGAATCCGACCGCGGCATCACCCTGGCGCTGATCCCGCGCGACACCCCGGGACTGGAAGTCGGCCGTCGCCACTTCCCGCTCAACTGCGCCTTCCAGAATGGCCCCGTGCGCGGCCAGGAAATCTTCCTGCCGCTGAGCCAGCTGATCGGCGGCGAAGACTACATCGGCGCCGGCTGGCGCATGCTGGTCGAGTGCCTCAGCGTCGGCCGCGCGATCACCCTGCCCTCCACGTCGTCGGGTGCGTCCAAGCTGGCGGCCGTGGTCACCGGCGCGTATGCCCGCGTGCGCAAGCAGTTCGGCCTGTCCATCGGCCGCTTCGAGGGCGTCGAGGAAGCCCTGGCGCGCCTGGCCGGTCACGCCTATGCCTGCGCCGCGCTCTCGCAGTCCACCGCCGCCGCCGTCGACCGCGGCGAGAAGCCGGCCGTGCCTTCGGCCATCGCCAAGTACCACACCACCGAACTGGCCCGCGAATGCGCCACCGACGCCATGGACATCCACGGCGGCAAGGGCGTGATCCTGGGCCCCATGAACTACCTTGGCCGCGGCTGGCAGGCGGCGCCGATCTCGATCACCGTCGAGGGCGCCAACATCATGACCCGCTCGCTGATGATCTTCGGCCAGGGCGCGATCCGCTGCCACCCGTGGGTGCTCAAGGAGATGCAGGCGGCGATGCTGCCCGACCGCGAGCAGGCCGTGCGCGAGTTCGACGCCAACCTGTTCGGCCACATCGGCTTCGCGATCTCCAATGCGGTGCGCAGCTGGGTGCTCGGCCTCACCAGCTCGCGCATCGGCAAGGCGCCGGGCGACGCCTACACGCGCCGCTACTACCGCAAGCTCAACCGCTATTCGGCCAACCTGGCCCTGGTGGCCGACACGTCGATGCTGCTGCTGGGCGGCAAGCTCAAGTTCAAGGAAAAGCTGTCGGGCCGCCTGGGCGACGTGCTCAGCCAGCTCTACATCGCCAGCGCGATGCTCAAGCGCTATGAGGACGAAGGCCGCCCGGCCGCCGAACAGCCGCTGCTGGCCTGGGCCTTCCACGATTCGGCGCACAAGATCGAACTGGCGCTGTCGGGCGCACTGCGCAACTTCCCGATCCGCCCGGTGGGCTGGCTGCTGTGGCTGCTGGTCTTCCCCTGGGGCCGTCGCGCCCAGGCCCCGAGCGACCGCCTGGGCCGTCGCGCCGCGGCCCTGCTGATGTCGCCCTGCGACGCCCGCGACCGCCTGGCCGAGGGCACCTTCCTCACGCCCTGCGAGAACAATCCTGCCGGCCGCATCAACAGCTACCTGCCCAGGGTGATCCTGGCCGAGCCGGTGGAGCGCAAGTTCCTCAAGGCGCTCAAGAGCAGCGACATCGAGGCGCTGGACTTCGCTTCGCAGCTGGCCGAGGGCGTGGCCGAGGGCTGGATCACGGCCGAGGAAAAGACGCAGCTCGAGGAACTGCGGGTGATGACGCTCGACGCGATCATGGTCGACGACTTCGACCCGTTCGAACTGCAGGCCGCGTCGCTGCACATGGACAAGCCCCAGTCGGGCGAGAAGTCGCGCGCCGCCTGACGAAACCCGCGGGGGCGCCGAACGGCGCCCCCTGTTTCCACCGCCCCCCGGAACCCGTTATGGCCGAGACGCCGCTTCTTCGCCTGTACAACAAACTCACCCGCTGGCCGGCCGGCCACTGGCTCTTCAGCCGCGCGGTGTGTTTCAAGGCCCCCTACTTCGGCAGCGTGTCGCCACGCTTCACGGTGCTTGAGAACGGCCGCTGCGAGGCGACGATCCCGCACAAGCGGCGCATGCAGAACCACATCGGCACGGTGCACGCGATCGCGCTGTGCAACCTGGCCGAGCTGGTGGGCGGTGTGATGACGGACGCTTCGCTGCCCAAGGGCATGCGCTGGATCCCGAAGGGCATGACGGTGCAGTACCTCAAGCGTGCCGTTGGCACGCAGCGCGGCGTTGCGACGCCAGGCATCCCGCTGGTCACCTCGGACACGGGCTACGACTTCCCGGTGAACGTGGACGTCTTCGACCCGGCCGGCGAAAAGGTCTTCAACGCCACCATCACCATGTGGGTCAGCCCCAGCCGCTGAGGCTCCCGGGCTTGGCCGAAGGCCAAGCCCGGGGCTGGAGTCCCTTTCAGGGCAAAGGAACTCAGAAATAGTGGACGGCGACGGCAGCCAGCAGGGCGGGCACTGCCTGTACGTAGAGGATGCTGCGCTTGACGGTGGCGGCGCCGAACAGGCCGGCGATGACCACGCAGATCAGGAAGAACAGCGTGATGCCGCGATCGTCCCGCCACAGCCCCCACAGCAGGCCGGCCGCCAGGAAACCGTTGTACAGCCCCTGGTTCATCGCCAGCTTCGCCGAATCCCTGGCCACCTGCGGGTCCAGGCCGAACACCCTGCGTCCCAGGGGACGCGTCCAGAACAGCATCTCCAGCACCATGAATCCCAGGTGCAGAACCGCCACCAGGGTCGTCAGAATGATCGCGAGGGTGGACATCGTGGCCTCCTTCAGTCGGCCAGCTGCGCGGCATGGTGCCGCAGGTGGTCCTCGATGAAACTGGCGATGAAATAGTACCCGTGGTCGTAACCCGCGTGGCGCCGCAGCGTCAGCGACTGCCCCGCTTCGGCACAGGCCGCCTCGAAGCGCTCCGGCTGGAGCTGCGTTTCCAGGAATTTGTCGTCCAGCCCCTGGTCCACCAGGATCGGCCGCCCCAGCGGCCGACGGCGCACCAGCGCGCAGGCATCGTGTTCCGCCCAGACCGCGTGGTGGTCGCCCAGGTAGCGGCCGAAGGCCTTCCGGCCCCAGGGCACCTCGCGCGGCGCCACGATCGGCGCCAGAGCCGACACACTGCGGTACTGCTGCGGGTGCCTGAGCGCCAGCGTCAGCGCCCCGTGCCCGCCCATCGAGTGCCCCGTGATGCCCGTGCGGCCAGGATCGGCCGGGAAGTGTTCGCGCACCACCGCCGGCAGTTCGTGAACCACGTGGCTTTCCATGCGGAAGCGCGACGACCATGGCGCCTGGGTGGCGTCGAGGTAGAAACCCGCGCCCTCGCCGAACTCCCAGTCGCCCGTGGCGCCCTCGAAACCCGTGTCACGCGGGCTGGTGTCGGGCATCACCAGCATCAGGCCCAGCTCGGCCGCCACCCGCTGCGCGCCGGCCTTCATCGCCGCGGTTTCTTCCGTGCAGGTCAGGCCGGCCAGGAAATACAGCACGGGCACCCGTGTCTCCTGCGCCTGCGGCGGCTTGAACACCGCAAACCGCATCGGACCGCCGCAGGCCGCCGAATCCATCCGGTAGAAACCCTGCACCCCACCGAAGCAGGCATGCTCGGACAGCCGCTCGAGCGTCATCAGTAGACCACCACGCTGCGGATGGATTCGCCGCGGTGCATCAGGTCGAAGGCGTCGTTGATTTTCTCCAGCGGCATCGTGTGCGTGATCAGTGAATCGATGTCGATCTTGCCGTCCATGTACCAGTCCACGATTTTCGGGACATCGGTGCGGCCGCGGGCGCCGCCGAAGGCACTGCCGCGCCAGTTTCGGCCGGTGACCAGCTGGAAGGGCCGCGTGCTGATCTCGGCCCCCGCCGGCGCGACGCCGATGATGACGCTGGTGCCCCAGCCCTTGTGCGCGCATTCGAGCGCCTGGCGCATCACCTGGGTGTTGCCGATGCATTCGAAGGTGTAGTCGGCGCCGCCCTTGGTCAACGAGACCAGGTAGGGCACCAGGTCGCCCTCGACCTCCTTCGGGTTGACGAAGTGGGTCATGCCGAACTTGCGCGCCATGGCTTCGCGACCGGGGTTGAGGTCGACGCCCACGATCATGTCGGCGCCGGCCAGGCGCGCGCCCTGGATCACGTTCAGGCCGATGCCGCCCAGGCCGAACACGACGACCTTAGAACCCACCTCCACCTTGGCGGTGAAGATGACCGCGCCGATGCCGGTGGTGACGCCGCAGCCGATGTAGCAGACCTTGTCGAACGGGGCGTCCTCGCGGATCTTCGCCAGCGCGATCTCGGGAACCACCGTGTATTGGGCGAAGGTGGACGTGCCCATGTAGTGCAGCACCGGCTTGCCGTCCAGGCTGAAGCGGCTGGAACCGTCGGGCATCAGGCCCTGGCCCTGGGTCGATCGGATGGCCTGGCAGAGGTTGGTCTTGGGATTGAGGCAGTATTCGCAGGTCCGGCACTCGGGCGTGTACAGCGGAATGACGTGGTCGCCCTTCTTGAGCGTCGTGACGCCCGGGCCCACGTCCACCACGATGCCCGCGCCCTCGTGGCCCAGGATGGCCGGGAACAGGCCCTCGGGGTCGGCGCCCGACAGGGTGAACTCGTCCGTGTGGCAAACGCCGGTGGCCTTGAGCTCGACCAGGACCTCACCCGCGCGCGGGCCTTCGAGATCGACGGTTTCGATGGTGAGCGGTGCACCGGCCTTGTGTGCGACGGCGGCTTTGACTTTCATGGGGCGGGCTCCCTGGCGATTGCCGACAAGGGTAACGCCGCCGCAGCCGCCGCGTGTTTCGACGGCGCGAAGGCCGGTCCCGGGCCTAGGGCTGGGCGGGCAGGCGGGCCTGTTCGCGCACCAGGCGCCAGGCACCGTAGAGGAACCCACCGGCGACCAGCACGCCGGCACCAAAGACCACGCTCGAGCCGAACACCGACAGCGGCTTGTACAGCCAGGCGAAGGACAGGTCGCCGCCGCGGTATACGACGGTGTCGATCGCGGCCTTGGCCTTGTAGCGGGCCTCGCGATCGACCCGGGTGTAGATCGTTTCGCGGGCCGGCTTGGCCAGGGCGAACTCCGAGGCGCGCGTGCCCACTTGCACGACCGCCACCAGCATCGGCAGCGGCGAGGCCCAGAGCACGCAAAAGCCGGCCAGGATGAGCAGTGCCGGACCCACAAGCAGCGGCGCCACGCCCCAGCGCGTCAGCACCGCGCGGGTGACGAAAACCTGCAGCAGCAGCACCAGCCAGTTGATCGACTTGTCGATCATCGAGAAGAAGGCGGTGGCCTCTTCCGCCGCCGCCGGATTGCCCAGGGTCATGGCCCGGACGATGGTGTTCTGTTCGTTGTAGAGCAGGGTCCCGACGCCGACGCCGAAGAACATCAGCACCGCGAAGGCGCGCAGCAGCGGGTCGGTGGCGATGCGGCGCAGGCCTTCCAGGATGCCGCCGCCCATGGCCTCGTCGCCGCTGCGTGCGCCCGCGGCCTGCTCGCGCGCCCTCGCCCACGGCGCCAGGCGCAGGATGCAGACCAGGCACAGCGCCAGGAACGCGGCGGACACCAGCAGCAGGTTGCCGACCCCCAGCTGGCCAACCAGCCGGGTGGTGATCTCCGGGCCGAGCAGCCCGCCCACGGTCCCGCCCGCGGCGATGAAACCGTACAGGCGCTTGGCCTGCGGGTCGGTGTAGATGTCGGCCATGAAGCTCCAGAACACCGACACCGCGAACAGGTTGAACACCGCCACCCAGACGAAGAACAGCCCGCCGCGCCCGGGCAAGCCCGCTTCGAAGGCAAACCGGAAGCCCAGCAGGCTGGCGATGAAGGCCAGGTAGACCACCGGCAGGAACAGGCGGCGCGGAAAGCGCGACACCAGGGCGCCGTAAACGGGCTGCAGCACCACCATGGCGATGAAGGTGCCGGTGAAAAGGGCCTGCACCTGGTAGTCGCCCAGGGCCACGCCCCGCGCCGAGAACCAGTCGACCATCGCCACCGGGAAAACCGCCGACGGGTCGTTGGCCGCGCCCATGGCGTCGCGCACCGGGCGCAGCACGTAATAGCCCGTGAGCAGGAAGAAGAAGTACAGGAACGACCACAGCAGCGGCGGGAACTCCCGCAGCGCGCCGCGCAGGTGGTCGAATCGGCCGGCGGTGGGCAGGGCCTGGGGCATCGTGCTTCCGGTCGGGGACGCCGCACGATAGCCAACCCGGGCCGGCCCCGCCACCCGGCTGCATAGTGACGCTACGCACGGTTCGTGATTCCGGACACCCGCACCGAGTGTTTGCTCTAGAGGGGGGGCCTAGCCTCCGGAAGTCATGGAAAAGAAGCTCTAGGCGTGTACGACTACATCATCGTGGGTGCGGGCTCGGCGGGATGCGTTCTGGCCAACCGGCTCAGCGAAGACCCGGACTGCCGTGTGCTCCTGCTCGAGGCCGGCCCACGCGACTGGCATCCCTTCATCCACATGCCCGCCGGACTGGCCAAGCTGGTCGGCAAGAAGGGCGTGAACTGGGACTACACCACCGCGCCCCAGGACAACCTGGACGGGCGCGGGCTGTGGTGGCCGCGCGGCAAGGTGCTGGGTGGCTCCAGTTCCATCAACGCCATGTGTTACATCCGCGGCCATGCCGCCGATTACGACGAATGGGCGGCGATGGGCGCCGACGGCTGGCATTGGGACAATGCCCTGCCCTACTTCCGACGCAGCGAAGGCAATGAACGCGGGGCCAGCGAGCTGCATGGCGGCGACGGCCCGCTGGGCGTGTCTGATCCGCGCCACCGCAACCCGCTGTCCGAAGCATTCCTGCAAGCCGCCGGCCAGGCCGGCCATGCCCTCACCGACGATTTCAACGGCCCGCGGCAGGACGGCTTCGGCTGGTACCAGACCACCACCCGCGACGGCGCGCGCAGCTCCAGCGCCGCCGCGTTCCTGAAACCGGTGCGCCAGCGCCCGAACCTGCAGGTGATCACCGGGGCCAATGCCAGCCGGGTCACCTTCGAGGCGGGCCGCGCCACCGGCGTGGTCTATACCGTCGGTCGCCGTGACCACCATGCAAGTGCCGCGCGCGAAGTCATCCTCAGCGGCGGCGCCATCAATTCCCCGCAGCTGCTGATGCTCTCGGGCATCGGCCCGGCCGACGAACTGCGGCGCCTGGGCATCGACGTACAGGCCGACCTGCAGGGCGTGGGCGCCAACCTGCACGACCACCTGGACATCTGTTCGCTGCAGCGCTGCACCCAGGGCCTGAGCTACGACGGCCTGAGCGACGCTGCCGTGGCCTTCCAGTACTACCTGATGGGCCGCAAGGGTCCGGGCGCAAGCAACATTGCCGAAACCGGCGGTTTCCTGCGCAGCCACCTGGCCGAAGACCAACGCCCGGACATGCAGTTCCACTTCGTACCGGCCCAGCTCGACGACCACGGCCGCAACCGCCTGCCCGGCAATGGCTACACCCTGCACGCCTGTGGCCTGCGACCGCGGAGCCGGGGCCGCATCCGCCTGGCCAGCGCGTCGGCCGGCGACAAGCCGCTGATCGACGCCGGCTACCTGAGCGACGCCGAAGGTTTCGACCTGAAGGTGATGGTGGAGGCGGTGCGCCTCTCGCGCGAAATCCTGGCGCAGCCGGCTTTCGCGCCCTTCCGCGGCGAGGAAATCATGCCCGGGGCCAATGTCCGTGACGAAGCCGGCATCGTCGAATTCATCCGCCGCAAGGCCGAGTCCATCTACCACCCGGTTGGCACCTGCCGCATGGGCCGGGAGAACGACCCGACGACGGTGGTCGACCCGCACCTGCGCGTGAAGGGCGTGGACGGCCTGCGCGTGGTGGACGCCTCGGTGATGCCGCGGCTGGTCGGCGGCAACACCAATGCCCCGACCATGATGATCGCCGAACGTGCTGCCGACCTGATCCGCGGCCTGGCGGCCTGAGCACCGCGACCGGACGCGCGCTCAGCGCGCCTGTTCGAGCATCGGCGGCAGCGGGCAGTGCAGCGAAGCGCAGACCACGCGCAGCAATTCGGCCTCGGACGCGCTCATGCGGCCATCGTGGCTGATCGCGGCGACCAGCCCCTCGAGCAAAAGCTCCTTGCCGATCAGGTCCACCTCGTCGAGCACCGGCCAGACCTCGTCCATGGCGCGCTGCGGATCGGCCGGCGGCCGGTAGGGCGCGTCCAGGCGCGGGAACACACGCTGCAGTCCGGCGAGGTAGGCACGCATGGCCGTCGCCGTATCGGCATGGCCGGCCTGCGCGAGCACCGCCAGCAGGGTGATCGCCTGCGGTGTGCAGCGTGAAAGCTGGCGATGGCCGGGGACCCAGGCGCGGGACGGATCCAGCGCATCGTGCACCTGCACCCGCAGCAGCCGGCCCAGGCAATACTCGAACAGGCTGATGCGGCCGTCGGCATGGCTGAGCGCGAAGCAGCTGTCCATGAACTTTTCCAGCTCGGGCCGCGGTCGCTTGCGCAGGGCCGGCATGGTCATGGCGGCCAGCGGCAGGTGCAGGATCCGCGGCAGGTCCTGCAGCCGGTCGGCGTAGTCCAGGGCCTGCCGGGCCAGACGTTCGTCGTGGCGGGCGGCCAGTTCGAACTGCTGGGCTTCGCGCACCGGCCCGGCTTCGGCCATCAGCAGGCCCAGCAGCAGCGGCACGGCTTCCTCACGTTCGTGCGCGGCCTGGCGCAGTACATCCGGCAGCGCATCCACCAGGGCGCCGGCGCGCACGTAATCGTCGGACTGGGGCGCGCCGACCTGGGCGACCACCGCCGGCGGCGCGACCAACAGCTCCGCCTGGTCGGTGGGCAATGTCGACGCGGCCGACACCAGTCCCAGGGCCAGGTCCTCGTCCAGCCCCGAGGGGGGATTCATTTGCCAGCGGGCCGCCAGGTCGGCCAGCGCCGTCGCCTTGAAGGACGGTTCCAGGGCCTGGATGCGCTCGACCAGCGGTGGGTGCGTGGCGAACATCGAGGAAAGTCCGACGCCGTCGCCAAACAGCATGTGCGAGATTTCCTCGGTGTCGCCGCTTTCGAGCTTCGAACCGGCGGGCAGGCCAGCGATCTTCTTGAGGGCACCGGAAAGGCCGGTGGTCTGGCGGGTGAACTGCACCGCCGACGCGTCGGCCAGGTACTCGCGCTGGCGGCTGACGCCGGCCTTGATCAGCCGGCCGAAGAACAGGCCGATGTAGCCCACCACCATCAGCACCAGGGCCGCCACCAGCAGCGGCATGCCGTCCTTGCTGCGGCCGCCGCGCCCGTAAAGCAGGATCTTCCGGCCCACCACCGCCAGCACCAGGATGCCGAACAGCACGCCCATCAGCCGGATGTTCAGGCGCATGTCGCCGTTGAGCACATGGCTGAACTCGTGTGCGATAACGCCCTGGAGTTCGTCGCGATTGAGCTTGTCCAGGGCGCCGCGGGTCACCGCGATGGCGGCATCGCTGGGCGAGTAGCCGGCGGCAAAGGCATTGATGCCGGACTCGTGTTCAAGCACGAACACCTGCGGCACCGGCACGCCCGAAGCGATGGCGACCTCTTCGACGACGTTGCGCAGCCGCCGGTAGTGGAAGTCGTGGGTGTCCTCGGGCACCGGCGTGCCGCCCAGTTGCACCGCCACCGCCGAGCCCCCCTGGCGCAGGCTCGCCATGCGGAACAGGGACCCGGCGCCGATGATGCCCAGGGTCAGCAGGGTCGCCATCACCATGCCGCCGGCCGTCGCACCGGGCTCGGACACCGTGCCCATGCCGCCGAAGAACAGCAGGAACAGCACATCGACCGCCACCACGATGGCGAGCACCGCGAGCACGAAAAGCACGACCAGCCGCCGCGACCGGCGCCGGGCCAGGTCCTGGCGGGCGAAGAAGTTCAAGCCTAGAAGCTGACCTTGGGCGCCTCGCGCTTCTCGGGCTCGGTGATCTCGAGCAGGGCGGCGTGGGCGAAGTTGAACATGCCGGCGATGATGTTCGAGGGGAACACCTCGCGCTTGTTGTTGAAGGCCATCACGCTGTCGTTGTAGGCCTGGCGCGCGAAGGCGATGCGGTTTTCCGTGGAGGTGAGCTCCTCGGTCAGCTGCATCATGTTCTGGTTGGCCTTCAGGTCGGGATAGGCCTCGGCCACCATCATCAGGCGCGACAGGGCCCCGGCAAGGCCGGATTCGGCGCTGCCCAGCTGGGCCATGGCGGCGTCGTCACCCGGACGGGCCTTGGCGGCGGCCAGGCCGCTGACCGCGGCGGCGCGGGCCTGGATGACCGCTTCCAGGGTTTCCCGTTCATGCTTCAGATAGCCTTTGGCCACCTCGACGAGGTTCGGGATCAGGTCGTAGCGACGCGTCAGCTGCACGTCGATCTGGGCGAATGCGTTCTTGAAGGCGTTGCGGGCCGTCACCAGGCCGTTGTAGATACCCACGCCCCAGAACAGCATTACCGCCGCCAGTACCACCAGCACGATCAGGCTCGTCATCTTTCCAACCTCCCCCAGGTGGGGACCCTAGTGCGGTAGCCGCGATAGACTTGGGTCCGTTCGCCAAGCATACGTCGGTCATGCCAAGCAAGAAAGACAGCCCCCGTTTCCACCCCACCTCCCTGCTCGCCCTGCCGCTGCTCGTCCTTGCCGGCCTTGCCTGGCCCGCGCCGTCCGGGGCCGCCACCGACTTCGATGACGAGGCGCGGGAAATCGAGGTCCTGGCCGAGCAGATGATGGCGCGCGCGCGCATCCCGGGCATGGCCATGGCCATCGTCGCCGACGGCGAGGTGGTGTCGCTCCGCGGCTACGGCGTGGTCGACAGCAAGCTGCAGGAGCCGGTGACAGCCGACACCGCGTTCCGGGTCGCGTCGCTGTCAAAGGCCTTCGCGGGCACCCTGAGCGCCATGCTGGTGCGCGAAGGCGCGATGGACTGGGACAGCCCGATCGTCAACCAGCTGCCCACCTTCACCCTGCGCGACGGGCAGGCGGCCCAGCAGATCACCGTGCGCCAGGTGCTCAGCCACCAGGTCGGCCTGGCCTACAACACCTACGACCGCGACCTCGAGGCAAACGAACCCTACCCGCTGCTCGCCGCGAAACTGGCGGAGGCGCCGCTGACCTGCAGCCCCGGCGAGTGTTATGCCTACCAGAACATCGCCTTCAGCCTGGTCGGCGACATGGTCTTCGCCACCACCGGCGACTTTTATGCCGCCCAGGTCGAGAAGCGCATCTTCCAGCCGCTTGGAATGTACGGCGCCACCTTTGGCCGCAGCGGCCTGGAGGCGAGCTCGAGCTGGGCGCGACCGCACGTGCGCAGCGGCGGCACCTGGGTGCCTGTCCGCCCGAAGGAAACCTACTACCGCATCCCGCCCGCGGCCGGCGTCAACGCCTCGGCGCGCGACATGGCGCAGTGGCTCATCGGCCAGATGGGCCACCGGCCCGAGGTGCTGCCCGAGGAACTGCTGGCGGAAATCCGCAGCCCCCAGGTGGAAACACCGGGCGAGATCCGCGGCAGCGGCTGGCGACGCGAGCGCCTGCGCGAGGCGCACTATGCGCTGGGCTGGCGCATCTATGACTACGCCGGCCACACCCTGGTCTACCACGCGGGCGCCGTGCAGGGTTACCGGGCCATCACTGGCTTCCTGCCCGAACAAGACATCGGCGTGGTGATCCTCTGGAACAGCGAGAGCGCGATGCCCTCGGGGCTGTTCCCCAGCACCATCGACCGCGCACTGGGCCTGCACGGGCGCGACTGGATGGCGCCGGCGGGCCGGCGCCGACGCTAGGCGCCAACCGAACCCCATAAAAGCGAACGCCGGCGTGAGCCGGCGTCTGCGTGCCTTTGGAAAGTCTCCCTCCCCGCCTGGGCAACACGGGGAGAGAGCCCAGCTTTACCGCGTTTGGATGCTCTTCGCGCCTTACAGCGCGGGGGCAACCGGGGCGGCCGGCATCGGAGCCGGCTTCTTGGCGGCGGGCTTGCGCGCCGCCTTCTTCTTGGCAGCCGGCTTGCGCGCGGCCTTCTTCTTGGCAGCCGGCTTCTTGGCCGCCTTCTTCGCAGTCTTCTTCTTGGCAGCCTTCTTGGCGGCCGGCTTCCTGGCAGCCTTCTTGGCTACCTTCTTCTTGGCAGCCTTCTTGGCTACCTTCTTCTTGGCAACTTTCTTCTTGGCGGCCTTCTTGGCTACCTTCTTCTTGGCGACCTTCTTCTTGGCAGCCTTCTTGGCCGGCTTGCGCGCGGTCTTCTTCGCAGCCTTCTTGGCTACTTTCTTCTTGGCAGCCTTCTTGGCGACCTTCTTCTTCGCAGCCTTCTTGGCCGGCTTGCGCGCAGTCTTCTTCGCAGCCTTCTTGGCCGGCTTCTTGGTGGCCTTCTTGGCGACCTTCTTCACCGACTTCTTCACGGCCTTGGCGGCCTTTTTCACGGTCTTCTTAGCTTTCGCGGCCTTCTTGGCCGGTTTTTTCGCAGCTTTCTTCGTAGCCATGGTCAACTCCTCGTCAGTTGGCTTTTGGACTGCCCAGTCTCAAAGGCACCGTCACGGGTCAGGGCCCGGGACGTACCGCCACCACGGTCATGCCGTGGCGATCGGATTCTTGCCGGCGCGGGGCGGCGCCGGATACACAAACGCCCGGGCCGCAACCGGTCCGGGCGTTGGAAAAAGGGATGTCGCTGCGGGACGAATTCGATTTCGCGGAGGGATGTTTGCCCTGATCCACCATGATGATTCCTGGGGTGGAGTTCGGTGTGGTGGCTCGCGTTGTCGATACGTTCCTGATCACTCGCTTCCGCAGTTTGCATCTGCTGGGCGAAAGCTAATCAGGGGTTTTCGGGATGTCAACAACTTTGCGCGAAAATTTTCAAGGGGTGTCAGCCAGGTTACGGCCGGCCGGCATCGCCCCGCCGACCCGTGGACGCGCGCCCGTCGTCGCGTAGGAAAACGCGCATTGAAAAAAACATCGGTAAAAAAGCCTCCAATGCATTTGCATGGCGTGCGCGCCTGCGCGCGCGCCGGTCTTGCCGACACGTCCGCGCGGCGCCGGAAGCGACACAACGGCGGCTTAAAAAAACATTTCCCGCGCCCGCCCGGAACCGCCGATTGCGCACCGCAAAAAGCAAAACTGCGCGGATTTCCGGCGCCGCCAGCGCCGGTTCGAACGCCGGAAAAAAAAGCGGCCGCCCGAGGGCGGCCGTCTTTTTCGCAACGCGAGGCGCCGGTGTCAGTGACCGTCGTCCTCGAGCAGCTGGGCGTAATCGTCCGGGGAAAGCAGCTCCTTGAGCTGCTCGGGTTCGGACGGCTCGACCACGAAGATCCAGCCTTCGCCGAAGGCGTCTTCGTTGATCGTCTCGGGCTTGTCCGACAGCGCCGAGTTGACCTCGATGATGGTGCCGGCGATCGGCGAATAGACGTCGGAGGCGGCCTTGACCGACTCGACCACCGCGCTGGCGCCGCCCTGCTCGACGGTGTCGCCGACGTTGGGCAGCTCGACGTAGACCAGGTCGCCAAGCAGGCCCTGGGCATGGTCGGAGATGCCGACCGTGACGCGGCCGCTGTCTTCGACGCGGGCCCACTCGTGGGACTTGAGGAACTTCAGGTCGCCGGGAATCTCGCTCATGGTCTGGGCCTCGGTTCGGGGGGCAGCGGTAGTGGCCGCTAGTTTAAACGCGGCCGGGGCGACATGGCACCCGGCCGGTCGGATCAATCGAGCACGCCGGGCTGGGCGGCGCCGTCGCGCACGAACGGATACTTCACCACGCGCACCGGCAGCTGCCGGCCGCGGATGTCCACGGTGACCTCCCCCAGGTCGCCGGCCGGCACCCGCGCCAGCGCGATCGCCTTGCCCAGGGTCGGGGAGAAGGTACCCGAGAGCACCTCGCCCTGGCCGGTGGCGGTGGCCACCGCCTGGCCGTGGCGCAGCACGCCCTTTTCGTCCAGCACCAGGCCGACGATGCGGCGCGGGACGCCGCCGGCCTTCTGCGCCTCCAGCGCACCGCGGCCGTTGAAGTCACGGCCCTCGTCCAGCGCCACGGTCCAGTCCAGCCCGGCTTCGTAGGGCGTCACCGATTCGTCCATGTCCTGGCCGTAGAGCGCCATACCCGCCTCCAGGCGCAGGGTGTCGCGTGCACCCAGGCCGGCCGGCTTCACCCCGGCGTCGAGCAGGCGGTTCCAGAAGTCCACGGCCATCGCCTCGGGCACGATGACCTCGAAACCGTCTTCGCCGGTGTAGCCCGTGCGGGCGACGAACAGGCCGTCGGCTTCGCAGGCGACGAACTTGCCCAGCTTGCCGGCGGCGTCGGCCGCCTCCGGCGAGAGCAGGCCCAGCACCTTCTCGCGCGCCTTCGGACCCTGCACGGCGATGATCGCCAGGTCCCGGCGCTCGGTGACGTGCAGGCCGAACGGCGCCGCCTGGGCGGTGATCCAGGCGATGTCCTTGTCGCGGGTGCCGGCGTTGACCACCAGGCGGAAGAAGTCCTCGGCCAGGTAATAGACGATGAGGTCGTCGATGACGCCGCCCTTTTCGTCGAGCATGCAGGCGTAGAGCGCCTTGCCCGGCTTCTTGAGCTTGTCCACCGAGTTGGCCACCAGCTTGCGCAGGAAGGCGCGGACCTGGTCGCCGCGCAGGTCGAGCACGGTCATGTGGGAGACGTCGAACATGCCGGCGTCTCGGCGCACGTTGTGGTGTTCCTCGATCTGCGAGCCGTAGTTGATCGGCATGTCCCAGCCGCCGAAGTCCACCATCTTGGCGCCGAGCGCCCGGTGGGTCTCGTTCAGTACCGTCTTCTTGCTCATGAGCCTTCGCTACCCCACCGTAAAGCCCGCATTATCGCAGGATGAAGAGCCCCCTTGGTCAAGGGGGCGTGCCGGCAGGCGCGGGGATCGGGAGGAATGAGCCGGAGCCCGCGATCTGCGCAGCAGATCGTGGGGGTGATCCTGCCGCGAATGCGGGAGGATTACCGCTGCTGCCTGACGAGCCACCAGATCGGAAGCAGCCCGATCAGGCACAGCCACAATGCCGGCCAGGCGGCCTGCATCCACAGGCCTTCACTGGTGTAGGCGTGGATTTTCACCGCCAGGGTGTCCCAGCCGAAGGGTCGCAGCATGAGGGTGGCGGGCAGCTCCTTGACCACCTCCACCAGCACCAGCAGGCCGGCCGCGACCACGCCGGGGCGAAGCAAGGGCAACACCACCCGGCGCAGGCGCTGCCAGGGCGAGGCGCCGAGCAGGCGCGCCGAATCGAGCAGCGAAGGCCGCAGCGCAAGGAAAGCGGCGTCGATGGTTTCGTTGCCGACGCGGAAGAAACGCGCGGTCAGCGCCAGCAGCACCGCCAGCACCGAGGAACTCAGCGCCAGCGCGCCGAGCCAGGGCGCGGCGCCTTCGGCTGCGACCAGCAGCCACATCGCGCCGACCGCCAGCACGGTGCCGGGAACCGCGTAGCCCAGGCCGGCAACGAAGGCCGCCGAGCGCACGCCGCGGTCGTTGCCGCTGCGCCGCGACAGCACGGCGAATACCAGGGCCAGGCCAAGCACGACCGCCGCGGCCATTGCCGCCAGCAGGGCGGTGTTGACGGCGGCTTCGCCGACGTCGGGCAAGGACCCGCGCACCTGCCAGGACCACGCCAGCAGCTGCGCCACCGGTACGACGAAGCCCAGGCCAACCGTCATCGCGGCGGCAGCCGTCACCGCCCAGCCGCGCCAACCGCGCAGGGGTCGCCGCGCCGGCGGCATCAGCTGCCTGCCGGCGTGGCGGGCGCGGCCGCGGGTCCAGCGTTCGAGCAGCAGCACCAGCACCACCAGGCCGATCACGCCGCAGGCCAGCTGCGCCGCCGCCGGCAGCGAGTACAGGCCGAACCAGGTCTTGTAGATGGCGGTGCTGAAGGTGTCCACGCCCAGGATGCTGACCGCGCCGAAGTCAGCCAATGCTTCAAGCAGCACCAGCGACAGGCCGGCCGCCCAGGCTGGCCGGGCCATCGGCAGCGCCGCGCGGAAGAAGGCCGAGAGCGGCCCGTGGCCGAGCGAACGTGCCGCGTCCATGGCCGCGCTGCCCTGGCGCAGGAAGGCCGCGCGTACGATCAGGAACACATAGGGATACAGGACCAGACCGAGCACCACCGCCGCACCCGGAACGCTGCGAAGTTCGGGGAAGGATCCCGGCGGCAGGCCCAGCGCGCGCCAGCCGGTCTGCAGCGGGCCGGCGTAGTCGGCCAGGCCGACATAAACAAAAGCCACCACGTAGGCGGGCAAGGCCAGCGGCAGCACCAGCGCCCAGTCGAACAAGCGCCGGCCCGGCCAGTCATAACGTGCGCTGGCCCAGGCGAACCCGACGCCAAGAATCATCGCGACCGCGGCCAGCAGCACCAGCAGGCCCAGGGTGTTGCGCGCCGCCAGCGGCAGCACCTGCCCGAACAGGTGCGGCCAGACGTCCGGCTGCGGCACCGCGAAGGACGTAGCCAGCCACAGCGCCGGCAGCACCAGCGGTGCCGCCAGCAGCCAGGCCAACAGGCGCGACCTGCGCAGGCCGCCGGTCGCGCCAGGGTTCATGCGCTCAGCGCCAGCCCGCCCGGTCCATCAGGCGCACGGCTTCGGCCTGGCGCTTGCCGGCCACGGTGACGTTCACCGGGTCGGGCTTGAACGGGCCCCAGGCCGCGACCACCGGATCAAGGGCCACGCCTTCGCGTGCCGGGATCTCGTAGTTGATGCTGGCGAAGTCGGCCTGCACCGACGCCGAGGCCAGCCACTCCAGGAAGTCACGCGCGGCACCCTTGTTCTTCGAGGCGGCGACGATGCCGGCGCCCGAGACGTTCACGTGCGCGCCGCCGGCGCCCTGGTTGGCCCAGAACACCTGCACCGGGAAGTCGGGCTCCTCGGCCTGCAGGCGACCCAGGTAATAGGTGTTGATGATGCCGACGTCGCACTGGCCGGCGGCGATCGCCTTGGCCAGCTGGGTGTCGTCGGCGAAGGGCGCGGTGGCGAGGTTGGCGACCCAGCCGTGCACCACTTCTTCGGTGCGCCCGGCGCCGAGGCGTTCGATCATCGTCGCCACCAGCGACTGGTTGTAGACCTTCTTGGACGAACGCAGGCACAGGCGCCCCTTCCATTCCGGCGCCGCCAGGGCTTCGTAGGTGGACAGTTCGGACGGCTGCACGCGTTCGGTGGAATAGACGATGGTGCGCGCGCGCTGGGACAGGGCGAACCAGCGGCCCTGCGGGTCGCGAAGATGCGCGGGCACGGCGGCCTCGAGCGCAGCCGATTCGGTCGGCGCCAACAGATCCCGTTCGGCGGCCTGCCAGAGGTTTCCGGCGTCAACGGCCATGAAGATGTCGGCGCGGGTGTTGGCGCCTTCGGCCGCCAGGCGTTCGATCAGCACCGGGGCACCGTCGGACAGCACGCGGATGCGGGTGCCGGTTTCTTCCTCGTAACGGTCGAACAGCGGCGTGACCAGCGGTTCGCGGCGTTCGGTGTAGACCACCAGCTCGGCCGCCTGCAGGGCGGGCGCGGCCAGGCTGGCCAACAACAAGGCAATAAGGGTGCGGGACATCAGCGGCTCCTCGTGGGGACCATCAGATGATAATGGTTCTCACTTCCAACGCAAAGGTGCCGGGGTACTCCCTTGGCGAGCCGTTCAGCCCGCTTCCCTGACCTGCAGCGCCATGCTGTGGGCCGACAGCACCCGGACGCGCGTGCCCACGGGCAGATCCGGCCCTTCGACCGGCCAGTAGGCGTCGCCGATCTTCACGCGACCCCGGCCATCGACGATGGCCTGGTCCAGGGGGAAGACCTGGCCGACCAGTTGTTCGCCGCGGCGGTTGAGGGTGGGGTGGTCGCTGGGCTTCTCCCGGTCGCGGAAGTACTGGATGTAAACGCCGATGGACACGAAACCCAGCACCACGAAGGCCAGGGCCTGCCAGACCAGCGGCAGGTCCACCACCAGCAGCAGCAGGAACATCGCCGCCGCCGCGAATCCCAGCCATAGCAGGAACACGCCCGGCAGCAGCGCCTCGGCCGCGATCAGGATCAGCGCCACGCCCGCCCAGACCACCAGTTCGATGCGCATGGATCAGCCTCCGGGGAACTGGGCGCGCGAGGACGGCGTCGCCGGCGGCGTCGGGCCCGGCTTGACGCCCAGGGTTGCCCGGGCCAGTTCGGCGATGCCGCCCAGCGAACCGATCACGCCGCTGGCCTCCATCGGCATCAGCACGAACTTCTGGTTCGGTGCCTCGGCCAGGGCCTTGAACGCCTCGATGTATTTCTGCGCGACGAAATAGTTGATCGCCTGCAGGTTTCCACCGGCGATGGCCTCGGACACCATGCGGGTGGCGTTGGCCTCGGCCTCGGCCAGTCGTTCGCGGGCTTCGGCTTCGCGGAAGGCGGCTTCGCGTTCGCCTTCGGCTTCCAGGATCGCCGCCTGCTTTTCGCCTTCGGCGCGAAGGATCTCGGACTGACGATGGCCTTCGGCTTCCAGGATGTTGGCGCGCTTCTCGCGCTCGGCCTTCATCTGCCGGGCCATCGCGTCGACCAGGTCGCGCGGCGGCTGGATGTCGCGGATCTCGATGCGGGTGACCTTGATGCCCCAGGGGTTGGTGGCCTGGTCGACCACGTTGAGCAGCTGCGCATTGATGGTTTCGCGCTGGCTCAGCGATTCGTCCAGGTCCATCGAACCGATGACGGTGCGGATGTTGGTCTGCACCAGCGCGATCGTCGCGATCTCGAGGTTGGACACTTCGTACGCGGCCTTGGCGGCGTCGAGCACCTGGAAGAACACCACGCCGTCCACCTTCACCACCGCGTTGTCCTTGGTGATGACGTCCTGGCTGGGCACGTCCAGCACCTGCTCCATCATGTTGATCTTGCGACCCACCGTCTGCACCACCGGCACCAGCAGGTGCAGGCCGGGGGACATGGAGTGGGTGTACTTGCCGAACCGTTCGACGGTCCATTCAAAGCCCTGCGGAACCATGCGCACCGCCTTGAACAGCAGCACGACGCCTGCGAGCAGGATGATGATGCCCAGAATCTCCAACATGTCCGCTTCCCCTGGTGGCCTGGACCGCAGTCTAAATCCAAGCCAGCCGGACCGGTGCCACTGACCCGGGGCCAACGGTATTGCGAATCATTCTCGTCCGCAGTACCATTTGCTCCGCCGGTGCTGCCGGCCCTGTCCCCGCTGCCAATAAAGACAAAATTCCCATGTCCACCCTGCTCCGCACCGCCATCGCGCTGGCCCTGCTGCCGGCCGCGCCCGTCCTGGCCGCCACCGATGCCGCCACCGACCCCAACCAGAGCCTGGTCCGCCTGGACCGCGTGAACGTCTTCGGCAGCCGCGCCGAGGTCGAAAAGACCGCCGGTTCGGCCCACTACATCGACCAGGCCACCCTGGAGCGCTTCAACTTCCGCGACGTCAACCGCGTGCTGCGCCAGGTCCCCGGTGTTTACGTGGTCGAGGAAGAAGGCTTCGGCCTGCGTCCGAACATCGGCATCCGCGGCTCGGGCACCGATCGCAACAACCGCATCACCGTGATGGAAGACGGCGTGCTCATCGCGCCGGCGCCTTACGCCGCGCCGTCGGCCTACTACTTCCCGACCATGGCGCGCATGCATGCCGTCGAGATCAAGAAGGGCGCGGCTTCGGTGCAGGCCGGCCCGCGTACCACCGGCGGCGCGCTGAACCTGCTGTCGACCCCGATCCCGTCGGAAACCGCCGGTGAACTCGACCTGGCCATGGGCAGCAACGGCAGCTTCCTCGGCCACGGCTGGGTGGGCGGCATGGGCGAACGCTTCGGTGGTTTGATCGAAGGCACCCGCCAGCAGACCGATGGCTTCAAGACGCTCGACGGCGGCGGCGACACCGGCTACGAACTCAACGACTTCGTCGCCAAGCTGCGCTGGACCAGCGCGCCCGACGCCGCGCGTTACCAGCAGGTGGACCTGAAGCTGGGCCGCAATACCCAGGACAGCGACGAAACCTACCTGGGCCTGACCGAGGACGACTACGCGGCCACGCCCTTCCGCCGCTACGCCGGCTCGGCGCTGGACAACATCCAGACCCGGCACAAGCTCTACGAACTGCGCCACCTGATCGAGCTCACCGACAGCATCGACCTCACCACCGTCGCCTACCGCACCGAGTTCCAGCGCAACTGGTTCAAGCTCAACGACGTGCAGGGCGTCTCGATCTCCTCGATCCTGGCCGACCCGGCCACCTACGCCGACCAGTACGCCTGGATCAGCGGCGAGGACAGCCCGGCCGACGCCCTGCGCCTGCGCAACAACAACCGCAGCTATTACGCCCAGGGCATCCAGAGCGTGCTGGGCGTCGGCTTCGACACCGGCGAAGCCAGCCACGACCTGGAAATCGGCCTGCGCGTGCACCGCGACCAGGAAGACCGCTACCAGAACGACGACCGCTTCCAGATGCTGGGTGGCGAACTGGTGCTGACCACCGACGGCGCCCCGGGCACCCAGGACAACCGCGTCGGCGACGCCGAGGCCCTGGCCCTGTACGTGCAGGACACCATCGAATGGGGCAACTGGATCCTCACCCCGGGCGTTCGCTACGAGCAGGTCGACCTGACCCGCACCAACTACTCCACCGCCACCGGCCAGCGCGACGTCGTCCTCTCGCGCGTGGAAAGCGACGTCGATGCGCTGATCCCCGGCATCGGCGCCACCTACCTGGTCGGCGACAACCTGGCCGTGTTCGCCAGCGTGCACCGCGGCTTCAACCCGCCGGGCCCGGGTTCGAACGCCGAGCCCGAGGAAAGCGTGAACACCGAGTTCGGCCTGCGCTACGGCCGTGATTCGCTGTCGGCCGAGCTGGTTGGCTTCGTCAACGACTACTCCAACCTGGTCGGCACCTGCACCGCCTCGACCGGCGGCAACTGCAACATCGGCGACCAGTTCGACGGTGGCGAAGCCCGCATCCAGGGCATCGAGGCCAGCCTGAGCTACGACTTCGGCGCCAATGGTCCGGTCGGCATCCCGGTGGCCCTGGCCTACACCTGGACCGACGCACAGTTCCGCAACAGCTTCAGCTCCAGCTTCGAGGAGTGGGAAGACGTGCAGTCGGGCGACAACCTGCCCTACCTGCCCGAGCAGCTGCTGCACGCCAGCGCCGGCCTGCGCGGCGAGCGTTGGCGCCTGGACCTGGCCGGCAACTACATCGGCGAGATGCGCACGCTCGCCGGCCAGGGCAGCGTGCCCGCCGGCCAGCGCATCGATTCGGTGCTGCTGTGGGACCTGGCCGTGGGCTTCCAGGTGACCGAACGTTTCGAGCTGTACGGCCGGGTCGAGAACCTGTCCGACGAGACCTACGTCACCGCCCGCCGCCCGGCCGGCCTGCGCCCGGGCCTGCCCCGGACCACCGTGCTGGGCCTGCGCTACAAGTTCTGATCCAACGTCCAGGGATGGGACGACAGGGCCGGGGGAAACCCCGGCCTTTTTTATGTGCGACGCTTTTGCCTCCCGGCGCATCCAAGACCGATGTGAGCCCACCCTCCTCCTTCGCCATCGACCTGCCCGACACCCTGGTCCAGCGCGCCCAGCGCGGGGAGGCCAGTGCCTTCGAGCAGATCTACCGGCGCTTCGAGCGGCCGGTGTTCACCCTGGCGCTGCGCCTCACCGGCCAGCGCGAGGAGGCCCAGGATGTTTTGCAGGACACCATGTTCAAGCTGTTCGACCGCATCGGAGAATTCCGCGGCGACAGCCCGTTCTGGGGCTGGCTGCGGCAGATCGCGGTGAACGAAGCGCTGATGCGCCTGCGCCGGCGCAACCGGCAGCCGCACACCGAGGACAGCGACGAGCTCGAGCTCGAAGGCCACGACGTGCTGCTGCCGCCCGCCGCCGCCGACGCCGCCCTGCTCGGCCAGGCGCTGCAGAAGCTGCCCGACGCCACCCGCAGCGTGATCTGGCTCTACCACGCCGAGGGTTACACCCACGACGAGATCGCCGCCCTGATGGGCAAGACCGCCAGCTTTTCGAAATCCCAGCTCGCGCGCGGCACCCGCCGCCTGCGCGACCTGTTGAAGATCACCCAGGAGGTGGATTCCCATGCCTGACGACATCCGCACCCCGCCGCGCGGCCTGAGCCTTGGCGAGGCCATCGCGCGTTTGCCGCTCGAAGCCCCCGACCGCAGCGCCTGGCCGCTGCTGGCCGAACGTTTCGACGCCGTGCGCAAACGACCGCGCGGCCCCCGCTGGCCCTTCGCGCTGGCCGCGGCCGCGGCGGCGGTGCTGGCCCTGGCCCTGGTCTTGCCGATACCACGCGAGCAGGCCGCGACGACGCCGGAAGGCTCGCCGTCGATGGCCAGCATCGCTGCCGAACCCACCGACCTGCAGGAACTGATGGCCGAATCGGCCCAGCTCGAAGCACTGCTGGCCACGGTCTCGCGCGACGAGGTCGCTTCGGCCAATACCCTGCTGCTGGGCCTGGAGCTTGAAGACCGCATCGCCCGGGTCGACGCTGCGCTGGCCGACCCCGGCCTGCCCGACTCCGAACGCACCGACCTGTGGCGCCAGCGCGTGGACACCCTGCGCGACTACGCCGGCCTGCAGGGCACCGCCCAGTGGGTCGCCGTGCAGGGCGACCAGCTCGACGGCGCCCTGGTCGCCACCTTCTGACCCTCCCCCACCGAGGAAACCGACATGAAACTCCGCCTTGTTGCTTTGATGGTTGCCGCTGCCCTCGCGGCCACCGCCCACGCCAGCCCCGAAACCGACGCGGCCGAAGCCGCCCGACGCGCCGAACTCGAACGCGCCCGCGCCGAACTCCAGGCCGCCGCCAAACGTGTCGCCGAACTCAGCCGCAGCGAGCATCACGCCCGCATCGTCGACGTCGAACGCATCCGCAGCGAAGCACGACGCGCCCGGCTGGGCATCGTCATGGGCGCCGAACCCGGCGTCGCCGGCGTGCGTATCGCCGCCGTCACCCCGGAGGGTCCCGCGGCAAAAGCCGGCCTGCGCAGCGGCGACCAGCTCGAAAGCATCGACGGCAAGGCCATCAGCGCCAAGGGCGAGGCCGCGGTCGAGCAGGCGCGCGAACTGCTGGGCAAGCTGGAGAAGGACCAGAAGGTCCGCCTGGGTTATCGCCGCGACGGCAAGCCCGCCACGGCCACGGTGACCGCCGGCGACGCCGCGCGGGTGATGATGTTCACCAGCGGCGACGATTTCGAATTCCATTTTGGCGAAGAATTTGAAAAGGCCATGGAGCTGCGCGAGCTCGCGCAGCTGCGCGCCCAGCCGCTCATCCACCCGGGCATCGAGATGGAGATCGCCCGCATCGCCACCGCGCCCTGCGCACCGGGCGACGCCGACTGCAAGCTGCCGGTGCTGGCCCAGGCCTTCCGCTGGAACGGCCTGAACCTGGCGTCGGTGGATGCGAAGCTGGGACGTTATTTCGGCACCGACCGCGGCGTGCTCGTGCTCAGCGGTGGCCAGGGCCTGGAATCGCTTGAACCCGGCGACGTCATCCAGCGCATCGGCGACACCGCCGTGTCCACCCCGCGCGAAGCCATGCGCGCCCTGCGCGGCCAGGATGCCGGCAAGAAGCTGCAGGTGCAGCTGCTGCGCGATCGCAAGTCGCGCACCGTGCAGGTCACGGTGCCCGAAGCGCCGACCATGAAGTGGTTCGCGCCGCCGGCACCGCCCGCTCCTCCTGCCCCGCCCTCGCCGCCCACCGCACCCACGCCGCCAGCCCCGCCGGCGCCCCCGGCACCGCCCGCGGACGACGGTGTCGCGGTGTTCGCCGACGGCGTGGTGACGCGCATCGCGACGCGGTCGACGCAGGTGGATTGACCGCATCCGGCTTGCCGCCGGTGGGAGGCTGGGGTTCAATGCCCGCTCTCCCACTGACGGCCAACGCATGCGATTGTCCAGACGGGCCCGGCTGGGCCTGGCTCTCCTGATTTGCCTGGCGGCGAGCCTCATGGGTTGGCTGGCGTATCGCCCGCCGGCTGCGGCGGTGACAGACAAGCCGGCGTCCCATGTGGCGCCTTCGGACGTGACGCTGACCAACCGGCCCGCCGAATTGGAGGCCGACGATACGGCCGATCATGCGATCGCCCCGCGTCCGCTTCCCGTGTTCGTTCGTGACCTTGCTGCCCAGGCGGATGCCGGTGACGCCCGCGCCGCCTGCCAGCTTGGAACCCTGCTGTCGACTTGCCGCCAGACGAGCCTCATTCGGTTCTCCGACGAACAGATCGCACAACTACGCCACCAGGCGAAGGAACAGACGGCCAGCGGCGACCTCACGTCCGCCAACTACTCGGCACGATTGCTTCTGCTGGCGCAAAACCACCGGCGCTACTGCGAGGACCTGCCGCCCTCCTATTTGCGTCGCGCCCCGACGTACCTGCGACAGGCGGCCCTCGCCGGGAACCGCCGGGCCCAGGTGGCTTACCTGCGTGGTGACGGCTTCATGCTGTTCGGCGCCGTTGACGGCAGCGACTTCACCAACCCGGCGTTCCACCTGTGGCGCGAGGAAGCCATTGGCCTGCTGCAGTCACTATTGCGCGAGGGGCGGCCGGAGGCGGTCCTGCTCCTGTTGGAAGCACACTCCCACCAAGGCAGCAACCTCGGCATGATCACCCCGCCGGATCCCCGCATGGACCTGGCCTACCTTCGCTTGGCGAAGCGCCTCTTCAGCGACTTCCACCTGCCCAATGCCTGGCAAAGCGACCCTACGGACGCGAGGACGCGGAGGGAGGCAGACACATTGGCCGATCGATGGCACGAGGAACACTTTGCAGGCCGGCGGATCGCGATCAGTGAATCGGTGCTCGACTACGGGCATCCGTTCCAACCGTCGTATGCCGACAGCATGTTCACGGCCGAGGAATGGAAATCGGCCTGCGACCCGGATCCGGGAGCGGAACCATGAAACAGCGCCGTGCGCGACGGATTCTCGCTGTGCTGGCGCTGCTCTCGCTGGGGGGGGGCGCCTGGCTCATGCTTGGAATCGATCGTTCGCCGGCTTCGTCGAGGGGTACCGATACGTCAGGGTTACCCGCCCAGTCGCCCGTGCCTCCTGCGCGGTCAACGGCTGACGCGCATGAAGCGCGATCCAATCCTTTACCCCCGATGCCCTCGGCAGCCACCAAGTTCGTGACGGCCCTGCCGGCCTTGCACGCGCGGGCCGATGCCGGCGATCGGCGCGCCGCCTGCCGGCTCGGCTACCAGTTGCTCCGGTGCCAGCATGCCCGGTTCCTGAACATCGCGGCGATTCTGGGGGAAGACGGCAAGGACGCCGAGGAAGAATACGAGGCCAAGGGCAACCTGGCGGCCGCGAACCAGATGGCCGAAATGAAACTGTGGCACCTGGAACTCGAGCGAGACTGCCGCCTCGTGCCTGAAGCACTGCGCGAGCGGGGTGCCCATTACCTGCGCGCAGCGGCCCGGGCCGGCGATGCGGACGCGATGCTTCTCTATGGCCAGGGCCAGCACTTGAACCCGACGGGACGCGGCATGGCCGCCGGCCCCGACTTCGACGTTTGGGTCCGGGAAGCTCCTGATATGCTCCATCGCGCCCTTCGCGCCGGAAATCCGGCGGCCGCATTTTCGCTGTACATGGCGTTCGCAGACAACTTCGGCTTGCCCAATGCCCTGGTCGCCGACGACCCCTACCAAACGGCGGTGTACCACCTGCTCTCGACGCGATTGTTCGGCATGAGGGAAATGCCTCTCTGGCTCGGCAAGCTGGATCCCCAGGCGCAGGAGCAGGCCCGCGCCCAGGCGCGCCAGTTGCACGCCGAACTGTTCGACGGCAAACGTTTCGACAGCATGCGGGCCATGGCCGTTCCGCCCTACTTTCACGCACGCGATGGGCAGGTCGAGCCTTGCGGGGACCAAGAATGAGCATGCACCCGGTCGGAGGCCTGATCGGGATCGCCACTTCGATTTCAGGCGCCAGCTACGGGTAGCTGCGTTCATCCCAGTTCGACACCTGGCGGGGCGACGACTCCCGGCACCTGCACCAAGAACGTTTCGGCGGCCAGGCCTTCGCCGCCGCCGAACTTTCGGCACAGGGCCCTTACCGGCAACCGGCGCTGGGCGCCGCCGACTTCTGTAGCCTGCCCAAGGCGCTATAATCGTCCCCGCTTTCCCTGTCTTCGGGGAGTAGCCCGGCCCCCACGGGGCTTCCGCGCGTCAACACACTTGGCAGCAGCCATGGTGCGCGGGCAAGGCGAAGGCCTTGCGGGCAAGACCGAAGGCTGGTGTTCCGCACCCCGGCCGGGTGGCGGCGCGCCGGCCTTCCCTTGCCCCACACCCGGCCCCGGAGATTTCCTTGGACGCACTATTCGTTTCCACCCTCGCCGTCGCCATCGCGGAAATCGGCGACAAGACCCAATTGCTCGCGCTCGTGCTGGCGGCCCGCTACCGCAGGCCCTGGCCGATCGTGGCCGGCATCCTGGTCGCCACGGTGCTCAACCATGCGCTGGCCGGCTGGCTCGGCGCACTGGTGTCGGGCTGGGTCGACCCGCAGTGGCTGCGCTGGGGCGTGGTCGTGTCGTTCCTGGCCGTGGCCGCCTGGGCCCTGGTGCCCGACAAACTGGACGAAGACGAGGCCAGGGCGCCGCGCCTGGGGCCCTTCCTGGCGACGCTGGTCGCCTTCTTCCTGGTCGAGATGGGCGACAAGACCCAGGTCGCCACCGTGGTGCTGGCGGCGCAGTACGAGCCGCTGTGGCAGGTGGTGGCCGGCACGACCCTGGGCATGGTGCTGGCCAACGCTCCGGTGGTGCTGCTGGGTTCGCGATTCGCGGCAAAGCTGCCGCTCAAGGCCGCCCGGTATGCCGCGGCGGCGCTGTTCGCAGGACTCGGCCTTTGGGTCGCCTTCACCGGAATACCCGGCTGAGGACGACACTGCGGCAGACGTGCGGGCAGGCCCCGGTTATGCTGGTCCCAGATCCGAACAGGCCACGACCCCCGGCGTGAGTACCCTGAGAGAAACCCTCGACGACCTCGCCACCGCCCTGCGCGAGCGTCCCGATGACCTGCTTCTCGAGATAGGTGCCGGCGGCGAACTGCTGGTCGCGCGCCTGCGCGTCTTCGTCGCGTGCCTGTTGCTGCTGTTGCCGTTGCTGAACTATGGGCTGGGCGGCCAGGCCAATGAATCCCTGGCTGGCCTGACCGGAGCCGTCGGCGTGTTGCTGCTCTCGGTGACCTGGCTGCGGCTCGCCCTGCGCGCCCGGCGCCTGGCCTGGCTGCCGATGTTCTCTTCGTGCTTCGACGTCACCCTGGTTACCGGCGTGCTCGCCCTGCTCGGCCTGTCGGGCCTGCCGGTGGCCACGCTCAACAGCACGGTCGTGTGGTCGTGTTACCTGCTGGCGATCTTCGCCACCGCGATGCGCCACGACCTGCGCGTCACCCTGGCGGCCGGCGCACTGGCAATGGTTCAGTCGGCGCTGCTGTGGCTGGTGGTCGTGGCCACGGCCGATGGCCCGCTGGTGTCGGCCGACTACGGCACGGTGTCCACGTCCACCCAGCTGCAGCGGCTGGTACTGGTGGCGGTCGCGACCCTGGTGACCGCGGTGATCGTGTTCCGCGCCCAGCGCCTGGCCCAATGGTCGGCGACCGACGGCCTGACCGGCCTGCACAACCGCACCTTCCTCAATTCCCAGGTGCCCGCCCGGGTCGAGGCCGCGCGCCGCGAGGGCCAGACCCTTTGCCTGGCCCTGGTCGACCTGGACAACTTCCGCCACATCAACGCCGAACTGGGCCACCTGGCCGGCGACCGCGCCCTGCGCCACGCGGTGGCGGTGATCCGCCGCGAACTGGGCCGCGAGGAGCCGATGATCCGGGTCGGCGGCGAGGAGTTCGTGCTGCTGCTGCCGCTGCCGGTGGGTGCCGCCTGGGAGCGCATGGAGGTGCTGCGCCGCAAGCTCGAAGCGGCGCCATACATTCCCGAACCCGAATCCGAGCCGCGCCGGCTCACCCTCAGCGCCGGCGTGGCCTGCTGCCCGCAGGACGCCAATGACCTGTCGGGCCTGATGAAACGGGCCGACGAGCGCCTTCGTGCCGCCAAGGCCGGTGGCCGCAACCGCGTGGTGGCCCGCGACGGGGACTAGGCCTCCTTGCCCGGGCGGGGGGCGTGAACTACCCTGCCGCATCCTTCTGCGGTCTAGCCTCCCATGGTATCCAGCATTTTCTTTGGCCTGTTCGGGCTGTCGGTCCTGATCGGCATCGCCTGGCTCTTCTCCAACAACAAGCGGGCCGTGGACTGGCGCCTGGTACTGACCGGCATCACCCTGCAGATCGCCTTCGCCGCGCTGGTGCTGCTGGTGCCCGGCGGCCGCGAGGTCTTCGACTGGCTGGGCAACCGCTTCGTCGACCTGCTCGAATTCGTGAAGGCCGGCTCGACCTTCATCTTCGGCAACCTGATGGACACCGAAACCTACGGGTTCATCTTCGCCTTCCAGGTGCTGCCGACCATCATCTTCTTCGCCGCGCTGATGGGCGTGCTCTACCACCTGGGCGTGATGCAGTTCATCGTGCGGATCATGGCCTGGGCCATCACCAAGGTGATGCGCGTTTCCGGCGCGGAAACCACCAGCGTCTGCGCCAGCGTCTTCATCGGCCAGACCGAGGCGCCGCTGACGGTGCGCCCCTACATTTCGCGCATGACCGAATCGGAGCTGATCACGATGATGATCGGCGGCATGGCGCATATCGCCGGCGGCGTGCTGGCGGCCTACGTCGGCATGCTGGGCGCCGGCGACCCCGTGCAGGGTGCGTATTACGCCAAGCACCTGCTGGCCGCGTCGATCATGGCGGCGCCGGCGACCCTGGTGATCGCCAAGCTGCTGATCCCGGAAACCGGCAACCCGCTCACCCGCGGCACCGTGAAGATGGAGGTCGAAAAGACCACCAGCAACATCATCGACGCCGCCGCGGCGGGCGCCTCCGACGGCCTGCGCCTGGCGCTCAACATCGGCGCGATGCTGCTGGCCTTCATCGCGCTCATCGCCATGATCAACTGGCCACTGACCTGGATCGGCGACGTCACCGGCGCCGCCGAGGCGCTGGGTCGGCCGACCGACCTGGCCACGCTGTTCGGTTACCTGCTGGCGCCCATCGCCTGGGTGATCGGCGTGCCCTGGCAGGACGCCACCACCGTGGGCTCGCTGATCGGCCAGAAGATCGTGATCAACGAATTCGTCGCCTACCTGCAGCTGGCGGAAATCGTCAATGGCCGCGTCGAAGGCGTGGAGCTCACCGAGAAGGGCCGGCTGATCGCCACCTACGCGCTGTGCGGCTTCGCCAACTTCAGCTCGATCGCCATCCAGATCGGCGGCATCGGCGGCCTGGCCCCGGAACGCCGCCAGGACCTGGCCCGCTTCGGCCTGCGCGCCGTGCTGGGCGGCACCCTGGCCACCTTCATGACCGCCACCATCGCCGGCGTGCTGACCTCGCTGGGTGCCTGAGCCATGCCGGGCGTGGTGCTGGTGGTCGGTTCGTACAACCAGGACCACGTCTGGACCGCCGACCAACTGCCCGCGCCGGGCGCCACGCGCCTGGGCACCTACGCCAGCGGGCCCGGCGGCAAGGGCTTCAACCAGGCCGTCGCGGCATCACGTGCCGGGGCCCGCACGGGTTTCCTGACCGCACTGGGTGAAGACGCCGCCGCGGACAGCGCACGCGCACTTGCCGACGACGAAAACATCGAACTGCTTGCCGAAGTGCACCCGGCACTGCCATCGGGCACCGCCGGCATCTTCGTGGATGCGGCGGGCCGGAACGTCATCACCGTTGCCCCCGGTGCCAACGGTGCGCTGTCGCCGGCCTATGTGCGCGCGGCGCGTCCTGCGTTCGCCGGTGCCGACGTGGTGCTGGCCCAGCTCGAGGTCGCCCCCGAAGCCGTGCTCGAGGCCCTTGCGCTCGCGCGCGACAGCGGTGCCACCACGGTGCTGAACCCGGCGCCGGCCAATGCGCCGACCAGTCCGGCGCTGGTTGCGCTGGCCGACATCCTCACCCCGAACGAGACGGAGTTTGCCGCGCTGCTTTCCCGCCACGCGGACAAGACGGTGGACGCCGACACGCTGCACGCCCTGGCCGACGACACATTGCACGCCTTGTGCCAGTCCCTGCATCCCGCCACCTGGGTGATCACCCTGGGCGGACACGGCGCCTTCGTCTCCCATCCGCCGGGCAAGCAACGGGGCGACCACGACCACGCCTACCGCGCGCCGGCCCACCCGGCCCAGCCGGTGGACACCACCGGCGCCGGCGACGCCTTCAGCGGCGCGCTGGCGGCGGCGCTGGCGGCGAAGCCCGACGCGCCCTTCCGAGACAGCGTCGCCTTTGCCGGGCGCTACGCCGCCCGATCCACCGAACGCCACGGCGCCGCCCTGGCCATGCCCCGCCGCGACGACCTGGCCGGCTGAGCAGGCCCCGCAGCGGGCGGCTAGAATGCCGCCCCATGCACATTGGCCCCTACGCCCTGAATCCGCGCGTGGTGCTGGCCCCGATGGCCGGCGTCACCGACAAGCCGTTCCGGATGCTCTGCAAGCAGCTGGGCGCGGGGCTGTGCGTGTCGGAAATGACGACATCCGATCCGCGCCTGTGGAAGACGGCCAAGTCGCTGCACCGCACCGACCACGCCGGCGAACCCGACCCGATCAGCGTGCAGATCGCCGGCACCGTGCCTGAAGTGATGGCCGAAGCGGCCCGCCACAACGTCGACAACGGCGCGCAGATCATCGACATCAACATGGGTTGCCCGGCCAAGAAGGTCTGCAATGCCTGGGCCGGATCGGCGCTGATGCGCGACGAGGCGCTGGTGGGTCGCATCCTGTCGGCGGTGGTGGCCGCGGTTGCGGTGCCGGTGACGCTGAAGATCCGGACCGGCTGGGCCGCCGAGCAGAAAAACGCGCTGGCCATCGCCCGCATCGCGCAGGACAGCGGCATCGCCGCACTGGCCGTGCATGGCCGCACCCGCGACCAGCAATACACCGGCGTCGCCGAGTACGACACCATCGCCGCGGTGAAGGCCGCGCTGGCCATCCCGGTGCTGGCCAACGGCGACATCGATTCGCCGCAGAAGGCCGCCTTCGTGCTGCGCCATACCGGTGCCGATGCGGTGATGATCGGCCGCGCGGCCCAGGGCCGGCCCTGGATCTTCCGCGAGGTGGCGCATTACCTCGCCACCGGCGAATTGCTGGCCGAGCCGGGCGTGGCCGAAGTGCGCGACATCCTGCTTGCGCACCTCGAACACCTGCACGCCTTCTACGGGGAAGAATCGGGGGTGCGCATCGCACGCAAGCACCTTGGCTGGTATGCCAAGGACCGCCCCGAAAACGCCGCCTTCCGCGGCGTGGTCAATCGCGCCACTACCCCGTCCGACCAGCTGCGCCTGACCCGCGACTATTTCGACGCGCTGGTGGCCGGCGTCTCGCCGGAATTCGCCGCCGCGGCCTGAGCCGGCATCACCCTGGCGCCGGCCGAGATGTCCTGCAGCTCCCCGGGTGGCCGGGTCCAGATGCGGTCCCACATGGAAGACAGGCGCCGCCGCGCCTCCCAGGGCCACTGCGCCTGCTCGGGCCCGTAGGCGCGCCAGCCGGCGCCGTCGCGTTCGGCCACCACGAAACGGAAGCTGTAGTCCGGCTCCGCGCCCATGCGCAGGTCCGACAGCACCAGCCGCTGCCCGCGCACTTCCGCTTTCATGAAGCCCTGGTTGAACCACAGCAGCCGACGCACCACCGGCAGCGTCCGGGCTTCCTCCAGCGCCTGGGTGTCCGAGGCATAGGCCCGGAACAGCATCGGCCCCTCGTCCGCGACCAGCGAACGCTCGCCTTCGAGGAAACCATCCGGCGTCATCACCACCACGCGCCACAGCAGCGTGTTGAAGGGCATGGGCACCGAAAACCGCGGCGCATCCTGCAGGCCCTGGGTCGCCAGCGTGCGCCCGGCTGCGCGATCGACCATGGCCTTGGCCATCAGCGACCAGCCCAGGTAAACACTGCTCAACGCGAGCGCGACCACCAGCGCCTTCTGCGCCGACGGCCGCCAGCCGCGCACCAGCGCGACCAGGCAGCCGAGCAGCAGCGGCAGCGTGTACAGCGGGTCGATGATGAATACGCTCGACCACATCGCCGGCGACGACGGCAAAGGCCACCAGAGCTGGGTGCCATACACGGTGAAGGCATCCAGCAGCGGGTGCGTCACCAGCGCCAGCGTGATCGCCCAGTACCAGCGGGTCGGCGCCTCGGCCACGCGGCCGCCCGTGCGCTTGAAGAACCACCACAGCAAGGCCGCCAGCGGCACCAGCACCAGCAGCGAATGCGAAGGCCCGCGGTGCCAGGTCATGTTGGTCACCGGGTCCAGGCCCATGAACCACATCGGCAGCGAGTCGAGGTCCGGCAGGGTGCCCAGCGCCGCGCCGGCGGCCAGGGCGGCGCGGCGATGCCGGGCCGGGGCGATGGCGCCGGCGATCGCGGCGCCCAGGACGATCTGGGTGATGGAATCCATGGCCGGATGCTAACCGCTGGCCGGGTCGTGGCGACGTGAGGTGCAAGAAGCGGATAGCGCGCCGGGCGGCGGCGCCCTAACTTGCCGCCACCCACCCTGGAGAACGCCATGGACATCCGTATCCGCGGCCTCGACGCCGCGCCCTTCCACGCCCTGGCCCACCTGCCGACGGAGGACCAGGCCGAGCGCCTGGCCACGGTGCGCACGGTCGACAGCCACCCCGGTTTTCCCTGCCGCGTCAGCCTGGACGACGCGTTGCCCGGGGAGACCGTGGTGCTGGCCAACTTCCAGCACCAGGACGCCGCCACGCCCTTCCGCGCCAGCCACGCCATCTACGTGCGCCTGGCCGCCAACCAGGCCTTCGATGCCGTCAATACCGTGCCGCCGGCCCTGGCCCGCCGCACGCTGTCCTTGAGGGCCTTCAATGCCGGGGGCTGGCTGCTGGGCGCCACGCTGACGCCCGGCACCGACGTGCTGGACGCCGCGCGCACGCTCCTGGCCCGCGACGAGGTGGCCTACCTGCACGCGCATTACGCCGCGATGGGCTGTTACGCGGCGTGGCTGGGGCGTGCGGCCTGAAGCACCGGCCGGCGACGCGCCGGCAGCCGTACCAGTTCGCCACCGTCGTGGCGCAGCAACACCAGGCTGCCGTCGGGTTCTTCAGCCAGCGCGGTGAGGCTTTCGACCCAGTCGCCGTCGTTGGCATAAACCAGGCCCTGGCATTCGAACAGGCCGGCGCGGTGGATGTGCCCGCAGACGATGCCGTCCAGGCCGCGGCGGCCGGCGTCATCCAGGCCGGCCTGCACGAAGCGGGCGATGTAGCGTTCGGCGGCGCCGCTTTTTGACTTGAGGAAATCGGCCAGCGACCAGTAGCGCAGGCCCAGGCGGCGGCGCACCCGGTTGGTGAGCCGGTTGCCGGCCAGGATGCGTTCGTACAGCCAGTCGCCGAAGCGTTCCTGCAGGTTGCCGAACTGGGTGAGCGCGTCGTAGTCGTCGCCGTGGGTCACCAGCAGGCGACGGCCATCGGCGGTGGTGTGGATGGTGCGCCGGCGCAGGCGCATGTTGGGCAGCGCCAGGCCGCAGAAATTGCGGATCGGGCGGTCGTGGTTGCCGGGCACGTACACCAGTTCGGTGCCACCGCGCGCCAGGGCATGCAGGGCTTCGACCACCCGGCGCTGGTGTGGCCCCCAGGCCGCCCGTCGTTCGGCCAGCCACCACAGGTCGACGATGTCGCCCACCAGGTAGAGCTTGCGCGTGTGCAGGGCTTCCAGGAAATCCGCCAGCTCGGCCGCATGGCAGTGGGCGGAGCCCAGGTGCACGTCGGAAACGAAGACGGCCCGGTGACGCTGGGCCGTCGCGGCGCTCACGCCGCCTCCGGCCCGGCCACGGCCGGCGCGGGGCCAGCCAGGTAGCGGTCGCGCTTGCGCGGCCGCACGCGGGTGAGGTCGAGTTCGATCAGCCCGTCCACCGCGTGGTTGAAGTCCGGGTCGACGCCGAAGGCCAGGAAGCGCGCCCCGCCGGGTTCGCAAAGTTCCGTGTACTGCTTGAACAGCGTCGGCACCCGCGCGCCGAGCGCGCCCAGGTTGGCCTTGAGCAGGCGGAAGGCGTCGTCCATGCCCAGGTCTCCGAAGTCCGGCGGCGCCGCGGCGAAACGGAATGGCCTGTTCGCCGCCACACCCTGGCCATCGTCGCCGAAATAGCGCGCGTAATAGCCCACCATCTGCTCGCGCGCCGCCAGCGGCAGCTCGGCGCTCATCGACACCGGTCCGAACAGGTAACGCACGCCAGGCTGGTGGCGCAGGTAGGCGCCGATGCCCAGCCACAGGTAATCGAGGCTGCGGCTGCCCTGGTAACCCGGCGCGACGAAACTGCGGCCCAGCTCCATGCCCTGCACCAGCCGCGGCAGCAGGTGGCAGGGGTAGGTGAACAAGGACGCGGAATACAGGCCTGCCAGGCCGCGCTCGGCGAACACGCGCTCGCAGGGCGCGACGCGGTAACCACCGGCGATTTCCAGCGCCACCGAATCCCACAGCACGATGTGGTCATACCAGGTGTCGTAGGCGTCCAGGTCCAGGCGCATGCCGGTGCCCTCGCCCGCCGCGCGGAAGGTGAGTTCGCGCAGGCGGCCGATTTCCCGCAGCAAGGGCGAGTCGGCGTCCAGCGGGCCTGCGTGGATGCGCTTGCCGTCGGGCGTGCGTCCGAGCAGCGGCAGCCGCGAGAGTTCGCGCACCAGCAGGCGGCGGTCGACGGCGTGGGCCAGCGGCTGCGGGCCCTCCGGCCGGGCCTCGCGCCGCGAGCCAATGGCGCCCAGCGCCCGGCGCACGGCCTTGATCACCCGGCGGTCTGGTTCGTCGGCGGCGATGCGGCGGGCGTGGCCGATGCGCAGGCCGATGCGGCTGCCGCGGCGGGCGAACACCTCGCGTGCCAGCATCAGCATGCCGGCCGGGCGGTACAGCGCCGACACACCGTAGAACAGCATCGAGTTGCGCGCCTGCACCTGCACCGGCAGCACCGGCGCGGCGGCGCTGCGGGCGAAACGCAGGAAGCCCCGGCGCCAGCGGCCGTCGCGCACGCCGCGCCAGCCCAGGCGCGATACTTCGCCGGCCGGGAAGACGATGACGCACTGTTCCTGCTCCAGCGCCGCCTCCACCGCGCGCAGCGACTCCGGCGTGGGCCGGCCGCCGACGATGCGCACCGGCAGCAGCAGGTCGCGCAGCGGTGACACCGCGCCCAGAAGGTCGTTGGCGACCACGCGCACGTCGCGGCGCACGCTGCCGACCAGATGCAGCAACGCCAGCGCGTCGAGCGCGCCGCTGGGGTGGTTGGCGACCACCAGCAGGCGGCCGGTTTCCGGGATGCGCTCGCGCTCCACCTGGTCGACGGTGTAGCGCACGTCCAGGTAGCGCAAGGCCGCCTCGACGAAGGCCAGGCCGCCGAGGTGGCCGTGGGTTTCCAGGAAGTCGCGGGCTTCGCCCAGGCGCGTGGCCCGGTGCACCTTGCCCAGCAGCGGTTTCACCAGGCGGGCGTGCGGGCCCTTGAACCAGCGGGGGTGGCGCTGGGCCAGCTGGCGCTGAAGATCAAGCATGCGGCATCCGGGGGCGGGGAGGATTGCCGCGCAGCTTGGGCCGACCGGCTTGCAGGGCGGTTACCCGTAGGCGTCAGGACCATGACAGCGCCGCCGCCCGGAAACGGACAGGCCGGGCACGGGGCCCGGCCTGTCGGTGTTGCATGTTGATGCGGCCTCAGCGCGCGGCGACGGCCTCGACGAAGTCGATCACCAGGGCCACGCGGCGATTGGCCAGGCCATCGTCGCCCCAGGCGCCCGGACGGATCTGGCGGTTGTTGGCTTCGCCGTAGCTGACGGCGCGGACCTGGTCGGCGGCCAGGCCCTGGCTGACCAGGAAGTCACGCACGGCATCTGCGCGGCGCTGGCCCAGGCGCTGGTTGTAGCTGGCCGAACCAGCCGGGTCGGTGAAGCCTTCCACCGTCACGACGACGCCGTCGTGGTGTTCGGCGAGGGTCTTGGCGAAGTCGGCCAGCATCGGCTTGTCGGCCTCGCGGACCTGGGCCTTGCCGTAGGCGAAGTGGGCGGTGGTCTCGACGTGCAGCCGGCCCTCGAACTGGGCGAACCGGGCGTCGTACTGGCCAAAACGCTCTTCCATGGTGGCCTGCAGCTGGTCCAGGCGCTGGTTCTGGGCCTGGTCGGCGGCGCGCAGCTCGGCGACGGTGGCGTCGAATTCGTCGCGCTTGACGTAGCTGGCACAGCCGACGAGGCCGGCTACGGCAAAGGCGGCGACCAGGGGACGAAGGGAACGGGTCAGGGACGGGGTCGAAATTCGCATGCGGGGGATTCCTCATGTGGCCGGAAATGGCAGCTAAGACCCTAACGCCTGGTCGCGGGCCGGGGCTTAACGCCGCGGAAACGGGCCGGGCGGCAGGATGCACCCCGGGGCCGGGGCGTGTATTATTTCGCCCCTTCACCCATCCTTTCATCGCAATCAAAGGATATAAGACCGAATGTCCAGCTACCTCTTCACCTCCGAGTCGGTTTCCGAAGGCCACCCGGACAAGCTCGCCGACCAGATCTCCGATGCGGTTCTGGACGCGATCCTCGCCCAGGATCCGAACGCGCGCGTCGCCTGCGAAACCCTGGTGAAGACCGGCGCCGCCATCGTCGCCGGCGAGATCACCACCAACGCCTGGGTGGACATCGAGGAGATCACCCGCAAGGTGATCAACGACATCGGCTACGACAACTCGAACGTCGGCTTCGACGGCCACACCTGCGCCATCGTCAACATGATCGGCAAGCAGTCGCCGCACATCGCCCAGGGCGTGGACCGCAAGAAGCCCGAGGAACAGGGCGCCGGCGACCAGGGCCTGATGTTCGGCTACGCCTGCAACGAGGCGCCGGAATACATGCCGGCCCCGATCTACTACGCCCACCGCCTGGTCGAACAGCAGGCCAAGGTGCGCAAGTCCGGCAAGCTCAAGTGGCTGCGCCCGGACGCCAAGAGCCAGGTGACCCTGCGCTACGACGGCAACAAGATCGTCGGCCTCGACGCCGTGGTGCTTTCCACCCAGCACGACCCGGGCGTGAAGCAGAAGGACCTGGTCGCGGGCGTGATGAAGCACATCCTCGAGCCGGTGCTGCCCAAGGCGTGGCTCAAGGCGCTGCCGAAGTCGAAGATCCACATCAACCCGACCGGCAAGTTCGAGATCGGCGGCCCGGTGGGCGACGCCGGCCTGACCGGCCGCAAGATCATCGTCGACACCTACGGCGGCATGGCCCGCCACGGCGGCGGCGCGTTCAGCGGAAAGGACCCGTCCAAGGTCGACCGTTCGGCCGCCTACGCCGCGCGTTACGTCGCCAAGAACGTGGTCGCCGCCGGCCTGGCCGACAAGTGCGAAGTGCAGGTTTCCTACGCGATTGGTGTTGCCGAGCCGACCTCGATTTCGGTCACCACCTTCGGCACCGGCAAGATCAGCGACGAGAAGATCGAGAAGCTGATCCGCCAGCACTTCGACCTGCGTCCCTACGGCATCATGAAGATGCTCGACCTGCTGCACCCGATCTACCGCCTCACCGCGGCCTACGGCCACTTCGGCCGCAAGCCCAAGCAGATCACCTACACCGACGCCAAGGGCAAGAAGCACACCGCCACGGCGTTCTCGTGGGAAAAGACCGACCGGGCCGATGCGCTGCGCAAGTCCGCCGGGCTCAAGAAGTAAGGCCTCTGTACCCTCACTCCTTGCGGGAGAGGGCTTGGGAGAGGGGAACGGGCCGCGAAAGCGGCCCGTTTTCATTTCCGCGGGACAGGCATTCATCCCCCCATCGCGAGACAGCGATATAATGCCCGCCGGCCCCCAGGGGCCCACCCCGCCGAGGGGCGCTGCAAGCCCGGCCCCGCAAGGGGGCAAGGGATCAGGCTCGGCGAAGGTTCCAAGTTCAACCGCGCCCGTTAACGAGCGACCCCCGAGGCCCCTGCCCGGCCGGCGTCGCCCACCGACGGAGCTTTACCTATGAACGCTGTCACTCCCCTCAAGCACGACTTCAAGGTCGCCGACCTGTCCCTGGCCGATTGGGGCCGCAAGGAAATCGACATCGCCGAGCACGAAATGCCGGGCCTGATGTCCATCCGCCGCAAGCATGCCAAGGCCGCCCCCCTGAAGGGCGTGCGCGTCACCGGCTCGCTGCACATGACCATCCAGACGGCCGTGCTGATCGAAACCCTCAAGGACATCGGCGCCGACGTGCGCTGGGCGTCCTGCAACATCTTCTCCACCCAGGACCACGCCGCCGCGGCCATCGCCAAGACCGGCACCCCGGTCTTCGCCTGGAAGGGCGAAACGCTGGAAGAGTATTGGGACTGCACGCTCGAGGCCCTGTCCTTCCCGGACGGCAAGGGCGGCTTCCTCGGCCCGCAGCTGGTCGTGGACGACGGCGGCGACGTCACCCTGCTCATCCACAAGGGCTACGAGCTCGAGAAGGGTGACGACAGCTGGGTCAACAGCCCCGGCGCCAGCCACGAAGAACAGGTGATCAAGAACCTGCTCAAGCGTGTTGCCCGCGAGCGCCCGGGTTTCTGGACCACCGTGGTCAAGGACTGGAAGGGTGTTTCGGAAGAAACCACCACCGGCGTGCACCGCCTCTACCAGCTGGCCGAACAGGGCAAGCTGCTGATCCCGGCGATCAACGTCAACGACTCGGTCACCAAGTCCAAGTTCGACAACCTCTACGGCTGCCGCGAGTCGCTGGCCGACGGCCTCAAGCGCGCGCTGGACGTGATGCTGGCCGGCAAGGTCGCCGTGGTCTGCGGTTACGGCGACGTCGGCAAGGGTTCCGCTGCTTCGCTGCGTGCCTACGGCGCCCGCGTCGTGGTCACCGAGATCGATCCGATCTGCGCCCTGCAGGCGTCGATGGAAGGCTTCGAGGTCAACACGGTTGAATCCACCCTGGGCCGCGGCGACATCTACGTCACCACCACCGGCAACAAGGACGTGCTGACCCTCGAGCACATGAAGGGCATGAAGGACCAGGCCATCGTCTGCAACATCGGCCACTTCGACAACGAGATCCAGGTCGACGCCCTCTACAACTCGGGCGCCAAGAAGACCAACATCAAGCCGCAGGTCGACAAGTTCACCTTCGACAACGGCAACTCGATCTTCCTGCTGGCCGAGGGCCGCCTGGTGAACCTGGGCTGCGCCACCGGCCACCCCAGCTTCGTCATGTCCAACTCCTTCGCCAACCAGACGCTCGCGCAGATCGACCTGTGGGAGAAGAAGGACAGCTACGAGGCCAAGGTCTACATCCTGCCCAAGAAGCTGGACGAGGAAGTGGCCCGCCTGCACCTGGAAAAGATCGGCGTGAAGCTGACCACCCTGACCACCGAACAGGCCGATTACCTGGGCGTGGCGAAGGAAGGTCCGTACAAGCCGGAGCATTACCGCTACTAAGGGGTTCGCGCCTGAAGGCGCTCCTGCAGTGGTCTTTGGAACGGGCGCCGCAGGGCGCCCGTTTCTTTTTGGTCAGCGCCAGTTGGCGTGCTCGCCCCAGAAGGCAACGGCGCGCTTGTAGGCCTCCCGGTCGATCGGCACGCCGCTGCCGCCCTCCTCCACGCCCAGCGCGTTGCGCAGCATGGTGATGGGCACCATCGGGATCTCGGCGGGCTCCATGGTGTACAGGCAGCCGACGATGCCCCAGTCGGCCTCGATGGCCGTGCCCTCCTTCGCCAGCTGTTCGCGGTCGTAGAGGATCGGCACCAGGTAATTGGCCACCGGCGGCTCCAGGCCTTCGAACCAGCGCACCAGCACCGGCAGTTCGGCCGGAGTACGGGCTTCATAGGCGCTGCACAGCAGTTGGCGGTTTTCCGGCGTGATGGGAATGGCCGAACAGCGGGTCGAGGTCCAGTTGCGAAACACGTGCAGCTGGCAGAAGGGCGCGTAGCCGGGCAGCACGGCCTCCGGGGCCTCGCTGTTGAGCCGTTCCACGAAGGCTTCGGCGCTGATGTCCTGGATGGCGGTGCGGCGGCCGTCGCCGGGAAACAGGCGGCGGCGGGCGAAGTCGGTCATTTCGATGCTCATGCGCGGATTGTCGGGGAAAAGCACGCCCAAGTTGAGGTTTCCTTTCATCCGGATGAAAGGATATAGTCGGGCCAGTTCCCTCCGAATCCGCCCGCATGACCACGATCAGCCTGGAGTTCTACCCGCCCAAGAACGACGAGCAGCGCGCCCAGCTCGAGCGCACGGTGCGCAAGCTCAAGCCGCGGGCGCCGGAGTTCGTTTCGGTCACCTTCGGCGCCGGCGGTTCGACGCTGAGCTACACCCCGGAAACCGTGCGCGGCCTGCGCGCCGACCACGGGCTCGACGCCGTGCCCCACCTGAGCTGCATGGGCGGCACCCGCGCCGAGCTGGGCGAACTGCTCGACACCTACAGGGCCATGGGCTGCACCCGCATCGTCGCCCTGCGCGGCGACCTGCCCTCGGGCATGGCCCGGGCCGGCGACTTCCGCTACGCGGCAGACCTGGTTGCCTTCATCCGGGAAACCCACGGCGACCATTTCCGCATCGAGGTCGGCTGTTACCCGGAAACCCACCCCCAGGCCGAAGATGCACTGGCCGACCTGCGCAACTTCCAGGCCAAGGTGGCCGCCGGTGCCGATTCGGCGATCACCCAGTACTTCTTCAATGCCGACGCCTACTTCCGCTTCGTGGACGACATGCGCGCGGCCGGCATCACCATCCCCATCATCCCCGGCATCATGCCGATCTCGAACTTCAGCCAGCTGCGGCGCTTCTCAGAAGCCTGCGGTGCCGAAATCCCGCGCTGGATGGCCAAGCGCATGCAGGCCTACGGCGACGACGCCGACAGCATCCGGGAATTCGCCGCCGACGCCGTGGCGGCGATGTGCCGACGGCTGCTCGCCGGTGGCGCGCCTGAACTACATTTCTACACGCTGAACCTTGCCCGGCCGACCGAAGCCGTGTTGTCGCGCCTGGGCTGACAAGGCGCTAGGCTCCGCGGCATGTCCCGCGTTGCCGCTTTCCTGCTGTTTGTCGCCACCCTGCTGGTCCTGCCCGCCGGCGTGCACGCACAGACGGTGAACCGCTGCGTGGGTGCGGACGGCCGCAGTGTCTACAGCGACCAGCCCTGCCACTCCGAAGGGGCGGTGGCGCGCCAGGCGCCCACCCAGCCGGCGGCGGCCAGCGCCCAGGGGTTCACCACCGGAACCGGCACCGTGCGCGCGGGCTGTGCCCGCAGCATCGAGTCCCTGTTGATGGGGGTCCGCGGCGCGCTGGAATCGGGCGACGTGAACCGCCTGGCCACGCACTACCACTGGACCGGAACCAGCGCCCGCGGCGGCCGCTACCTGATGGACGAACTCGAGGCCATCGCCCGGCGACCGCTGGTGGCGATCAACTTCGTCTATCCGGGACCGGCGCCGACGCTGCCTGATGACTTCGACTACGGTCCGTCGGGCGGCCCTGTGCCCGCACTGCCCCAGGACCCCGCGACCGCACCGCGGCAATCCGACTACCCGATGAGCCGCGCGGACGGCAGCGAGGACGGCCGCACCCCCGCACCCTCCCGCCGGACCCGCCCCAGCGCGCTGCGCGTCGAGCAGGCCAGCAGCGCTTCGGACCCGGGCTCGGCACGCACCGACTTCCTGCTGCGCCGGCATGCCGGCTGCTGGTGGATAGAGCTCTAGGCACATCCCGCCCGCGCCGCGCCAAGGCTAGAATGCCGGCTTCGCCACGGAGCCCGACGCGCATGAACTACCCCGAACACATCTGGCACAACGGCCAGGTCAAACCCTGGGCCGAGGCCACCGTGCACGTGATGGCCCACGGCCTGCACTACGGCAGCTCGGTGTTCGAGGGCATCCGCAGCTACGCCACGCCGCAGGGCCAGGCGATCTTCCGGCTCACCGACCACCTGCAGCGCCTGTACGCCTCGGCGAGGATCTACGACATGCCGGTGCCCTACGACATCGAAGCCCTGGCCAAGGGCTGCCGCGACGTCATCCGCGCCAACGGCCTGGAACGCGCCTACCTGCGCCCGATCGCCTACCGCGGCCTGGGCGGTTTTGGCCTGTCGGCGGAAACGCCGGTGGACGTCGCCATCGCGGCCTGGCACATGGGCCCCTACCTGGGTCCGGACGTGCTGGAAGCCGGCATCGACGCCTGCGTGTCGAGCTGGCAGCGCTTCGCGCCCAACACCATCCCGGCCGGCGCCAAGGCCGGCGGCAACTACCTGTCGGGCCAGCTGGTGGCGCGTGAGGCGCGGCGGCTGGGCTTTGGCGAAGGCATTGCGCTGGCCTCGACCGGCCTGCTCAGCGAAGGTGCCGGCGAAAACCTGTTCCTGGTCTTCAAGGGCGCGCTGCACACGACGCCGGTCAGTGCGGCGCTGCTCAACGGCATCACCCGCGATTCGATCATGGTGCTGGCGCGCGAAGCGGGCCTGGAAGTGGTCGAACGCGACATGCCGCGCGAATACCTCTACCTGTGCGACGAACTTTTCATGTGCGGCACCGCGGCGGAAATCACGCCCATCCGCAGCGTCGACGGCCGCCCGGTCGGCACCGGCAAACCCGGCCCGGTGACCCGCCGCATCCAGGATCTGTTCTTCGGCCTCTTCGACGGCGCCACGCCGGACAAACACGGCTGGCTCGAGAAGGTTTGATTTTTTTGCCGCGGACTCACGCGGCAAGAACCTGCTACGGCCCGAAGCGAAGGATCGCCACGGCGCCGTGTTCGGGGCGGGGGGCGATGCTCACTTCCCAGCCGTAGAGCTCGCACAGGCGGCGCACGATGGACAGGCCAATGCCGCCGCCGACGGTGCCGCCGGCGCCCGAGCCGCGGTAGCCACGTTCGAACAGGCGCGCTGCGTCTTCTTCGCTCAGGCCCGGGCCGGTGTCCTCGATGCGTACCTGGTTGGCCTCGACCACCAGGCGCACTTCACCTTCGGCGGTGTACTTGCAGGCGTTGCCCAGCAGGTTGCCGATGGCCACCGAAAGCACCGCCTCCGGCGCCTCGACCAGGGCGTTTTCGTCGCCCTCGCACAATACTTCCAGCGGCTTGCCGCCCAGCTGGGTGCGTGCGGCGTCCGCCAGCTGCTGGCAGAGTTTCAGCAGCGGCGTGTGGCCGGTGCCGCGCTCGTTGCGTGAAAGCATCAGCAGCGCCGTGGTCAGGTCGGTGCACTGCAGCGCGGCGCGGTCGATGCGCAGCAGGCGCTGGCGCATTTTTTCCGGCAGGTCCGGGTTGGCCAGCAGCAGTTCGGTGGCGCCGCTGATCACCGCCAGCGGCGTGCGCAGCTCGTGGCTGACGTCGGAATTGAATTCACGGTCGCGCTTGACCAGGGTGGTCATGCGTTCGGCGTAGTCGTCCAGCGCCGCCGCCAGCTGGCCAACCTCGTCCTGGGCGAAATGCGGCGCCAGTTTTTCGGGGCGGTCCCGGCCGGCGAGCCCCTCGAGCCTTCTCGCGAGTTCCGTCACCGGGCTGATGACCCGCTTCGACGACCAGATGCCGATGAACAGCGAGAGCACCGAGAACAGCGCCACCACGCCGATCAGCGCGTAGGTCAGCTGCTGCTGGCTGGCCCTTTCCTGGGCGATGTCATAGCTGAGGAAGAACCAGTAGTCCTCGTCCTTCTTGACCGCCAGCTTGTAGGTCCGCGTCCGGCCGCGGTCGTCGGTCTCGGTCAGTTCGTGCACGCCGTCGGTCAGGTCCCGCCACTCGAAGGGCACATTGCCGAAGCGCCGTTCGCTGAACATGTTGCCCTTGATCTTCTCGAAGACGATCAGCTCCCCGCCCTCGGGGTTTTCGTAGAAGCTGCTGGCGAAGTCGGACACGTTCTCCAGCAGCGCTTCGCCGATCAGCTGGTCCTCCAGCTGTTCGCGCAGCAGCACCGTGGCCACGGCAAACAGCCCCGTCAGCCCGAAGCCGAGCAGGAAGAAGGAAAGGATGATCCGGCTGCGGAGTCTCCGCCGGTAGCGCATGACCTAGCCCGCTTCGGGATCGGCGATGCGGTAACCGATGCCGTGGCGGGTCTGGATGAGCGCCTTGTCGAAGGGCTTGTCCACGGCAGCCCGCAGGCCATGGATGTGCACGCGCAGGGAATCGGAGTCGGGCAGTTCCTCGCCCCAGACGCGGGTTTCCAGCTCCTGGCGGGTCACCACCGAAGGCGAGGATTCCATCAGCGACTGCAGGATCTTGAGGGCCGTCGGATTGAGCTGAAGCAGCTTGCCACCACGGCGGACCTCGAGCGTATCGAGGTTGTATTCGAGGTCGGCGACGTTGAGCACGCGCGGCTGCGCGGCCTTGCCACGCCGGGCCAGCACGGCCAGGCGGGCTTCGACTTCCTGCAGCGCGAAGGGTTTGACCAGGTAGTCATCGGCTCCGGAATCAAACCCCTCGAGCTTGTTGTCCAGCGAGTCCCGGGCCGTAAGCATCAGCACCGGGGTCTGCTTGCGCCCTTCCTGCCGCAGCTTGCGGCAGACCTCCAGGCCGTCCATGCCCGGCAGGTTGAGGTCGAGCACGATGGCATCGAAGTCGTTGACGACCGCGAGGTGCAGGCCGGTGACGCCGTCGGCGGCGTAATCGACCGTGTGGCCACGGTCCTCGAGGTAATCCCCGAGGTTGGCGGCGATGTCGCGGTTGTCTTCTACGACCAGGATGCGCATCGGTCAGTTGTTCGCCGGACCGATGCCGTTCTGGATCCTGCGCTGCAGGTGGTCCTGGTCTTCTTCCATGCGGCGGCGGCGCTCGGCCACGGTGCGGCACTTGGTGACCCTGCGGTGGCTGCCCGTCGGGCGGCTGTGGTCGCAGACCATCTGGCTGTCGGCCTTGGCCTGGGTCAGGATGGTGTTGATGCGTTCCTGTTCGTTGAACACGGTGACCTTGGCCGGCTCGGCCAGCTCGGCCACCGAATCAACGCCCTCGAGTTCGCGGGAGATGCGGTCAAGCGCTTCGCGCACTTCGGCGCGGTCGCGGCTGTTGATCTCGGCGTAGGTCTTGCCGTCGGCCAGGTCTTCTTCGATTTCGGCGCGCTGCTCGGCGAAATCACCTTCTGCAAGGGCCAGGTGTGCTTCCTGGGCAGCGAAGGCGAAGGCCGGTGTCGCAGCCAGCAGGAAGGCTATCAGGGTCTTTTTCATGGCGTGGTGTCCTCGGGGCGTGTTTCTTCGCGGATGAGCGTTTGATTGTTACCACACGTCAAGGCTGTGTAAACAGGCCGGAGGTCCTGCCAGCCGGACAAAGAAAGGCCCGGGAGGCGCCTTGGCGACTGACCCGGGCCGAAAGGTTGCTTACTGCCCCGATTGCCGTAATCCATGGAAACCACTCTGACGAGGAGGACCACTGGGTTACTGGCCGAGCAAGCCTAGGCGCGAAGGTATTAAGGCCGCGTTAAATCTGCTTCAGCCTTTGGTTAATCCCCGGGCCCGCCGGCGGGGGGCCCTCACCGGGGTCCCGACCCCGGCCACCGTGAAGTCGATGATTGCGCCGGCCACGTCCACGCCGGAGGCCCCTTCGATGCCCTCCAGGCCCGGCGATGAGTTCACCTCAAGCACCAATGGGCCGGATTTCGACCTCAGAAGGTCCACGCCTGCAACACCGAGCCCCATGACCCGGGCTGCCCGCAGGGCGGTGTCGATTTCCGGCGGGCTCAGCTCGACCGGGCTGGCGCTGCCGCCCCGGTGCAGGTTGGACCGGAATTCGCCCTCCCCGGCCTGGCGGCGCATGGCGGCGACCACCCGGTCGCCCACCACGAAACAGCGCAGGTCGGCGCCCTTGGCCTCGGCCACGAACTCCTGCACGAGGAAGTTGGCGTACAGGCCACGAAAGGCTTCGATGACGCCGCGCGAGGCGCTGGCCGTCTCGGCCAGGATCACCCCGTTGCCCTGGGTGCCTTCGTTGAGCTTGATCACGTGCGGGGGCTTGCCCAGCATGCCCAGCAGGTCGGTGGTGTCGTCGGGGTTGTCGCCAAACACCGTAAGCGGCAGCCCCAGGCCCTCGCCGGCCAGCATCTGGTGGCAGCGCAGCTTGTCGCGCGCGCGCAGGATCGCATCGGAGGGATTCGGGCTGTAAGCGCCCATCAGCTCGAACTGCCGGAGCACGGCCGTGCCATAAAAACTGACCGACGCACCAATGCGCGGCACCACCGCGTTGATGCCGGCCAGTTCCTTGCCCTTGTAGCGCATCTGGAAACGCCCGGGCGCGATCGACATGTAACAGCGCAGCGGATCGAGCGTGCGCACCACGTGGCCGCGCTCGCGGGCGGCCTCGACCAGGCGCTGGGTCGAGTAGAGCTTGGCATTGCGCGAAAGGATGGCGAGTTTCACTTGGTCGGCACCGGGGCGTGCTCGCCCTGAAGGAAGGAGGCGGCGGGGTCCACCACGAAGCGGCCGGCCAGCGCGGTGCGGCCCAGCAGCATCGGGAAGAGCATGTTGCGGCGCTGGGCCAGGTTCACTTCGGCCAGCCACTCAAGGCCGGCCAGGCGCATCCGGGTCCGGATGAAGATGCGTTCGGTGCGGTGGCCGCCGGAGTCGGTGACCTTGCGGCGCGCCAGCACCGGCGCTTCGCCGTAGGCATGCGGGGCGTGGTAGCGGCCGGTATCGAGCTCGAATCGCACCCATTCGACGCCATCGCGGTCGAAGGTTTCCTGCGAATCGACATGCAGCGACGAACTGCGCGCCCCCGTATCCACCTTGGCACGCACGGCCGTGATGCCCAGGTCGGGCAACGCCAGCCATTCGCGCCAGCCCAGCGGCAGCGTTTTCGGCACGGCGTCCTCCGGGGGGCGGAACGGCGGCACGAGGCCGCCGTCGAAATGGAGCGGGTGATGGGAATCGAACCCACGTTAGCAGCTTGGGAAGCTGCAGTTCTACCATTGAACTACACCCGCGTTCGGACGCGATTATGACGAGCGCCCGGTGCCCCCGCAATGCGTGCCCGGCGATAGAATCGCGCCATGCGCATCCAACTCAACGGCCAGTCCACCGAACTCACCGGCACGCCCACCGTCGCCCAGCTGCTGGAACAAACCGGCCTGGCCGGGCGCAAGGTGGCCATCGAGGTCAACCAGGAAGTCGTGCCGCGCAGCCGGCACGACCAGCACCTGCTGGCGGAAGGCGACCGGGTCGAGATCATCCACGCCATCGGCGGCGGGTGAGATTTCCCTGAATATGTTCTTAAAAAAGGGTTAACCCGACCGGCAAAAGCGGCCATAATCAGGGGCATGAACCGCGCCCCCGACTCCCGGCCCGCCGATCCGCTGGTGATCGCCGGCAAGACCTACCATTCACGCCTGCTTACCGGCACCGGCAAGTTCGCCGACCTGGAACAGACCCGCCTGGCCACCGAGGCCGCGGGTGCGCAGATCGTCACCATCGCGATCCGCCGCAGCAACATCGGCCAGAACCCGGGCGAACCCAACCTGCTCGACGTGCTGCCGCCGGACCGCTACACCCTCCTGCCCAACACCGCCGGCTGCTACACCGCCGACGACGCCGTGCGCACCTGCCGCCTGGCGCGCGAACTGCTCGACGGCCACAAGCTGGTGAAGCTCGAGGTCCTGGGCGACCCGAAAACCCTCTACCCCGACGTCGTGCAGACCCTGGCCGCCGCCGAAATCCTGGTGGCCGACGGCTTCGACGTCATGGTCTACACCTCCGACGACCCGATCCTGGCCAAGCGCCTGGAAGAGATCGGCTGCGTCGCGGTGATGCCGCTGGCTGCGCCGATCGGTTCGGGCCTGGGCGTGCAGAACCGCTGGTCGATCCTGGAAATCGTCGAGAACGCCAAGGTGCCCGTGCTGGTGGATGCCGGCGTCGGCACTGCCTCGGACGCGGCCATCGCCATGGAGCTGGGCTGCGACGGCGTGCTGATGAACACCGCCATCGCCGGCGCGAAGGATCCGGTGCTGATGGCCAGCGCGATGCGCAAGGCGGTCGAAGCCGGACGCGAGGCCTTCCTGGCCGGGCGGATCCCGAAGAAGCGCAACGCCAGCGCCTCCTCGCCCCTGGACGGGCACTTCCTCTGAGGTGGACCAGGGCATGACCGGCACGAATGACGAAGGCACACCGGATCAGCCCGATCGGCACCGCCCCATCCGCAGCTTCGTGCTGCGCCAGGGTCGCCAGACCGAGGCCCAGAAGCGCGCCTTCGAACTGCACTGGCCGGCCTACGGCCTGGAACACACCGGCACGCCCCGCGACTTCGACCAGGTCTTCGGCCGCAAGGCGGAGCGCGTGCTCGAGATCGGTTTCGGCAACGGCGAGCAGCTGCTGTTTTCCTGCGAACGCGAGGCCGGCCGGGACTTCATCGGCATCGAGGTGCACGGGCCCGGCGTCGGCCGCCTGCTCAACGCCGCCGCGGCCGCTGGCCTGAACAACCTGCGTGTCTACCAGCATGACGCCGTCGAAGTCCTGCGCGACGACGTGGCGCCCGGCTCCCTGGACGAGGTGCGCATCTACTTTCCCGACCCCTGGCACAAGAAGCGGCACCACAAGCGGCGGCTGGTGCAGCCGGCGTTCGTGGACCTGCTCTGCCAGCGGCTCAAGCCCGGCGGCCTGCTGCACCTGGCCACCGACTGGGAAAACTACGCCGAACACATGTGGGACGTGCTCGACGCCGAACCGCGCCTGCGCAACCGCGCCGGACCGCGCGGCGCGGCGCCCCGGCCCGACTGGCGGCGGCAGACGCACTTCGAGACCCGCGGCCTGAAGCTGGGCCACGGCGTCTGGGACCTGCTCTACGACCGCACCTGAGGACGCCGCCAACGCATGGACACCAGCCTGACCCTGACCCGCGACATGATGCTCGTGCTGGGGCTGGTCGGCTTCACCATCGTGATGTTCATGATCGAGCGCATCCGCGCCGACGCCACCGCGCTGGTGGTGCTGGTGCTGCTGGGGCTCACCGGCCTGGTGCCGGCCAACCAGCTCTTCGACGGCTTTTCGGGCAACGCCGTCATCGCCGTCATCGCCACCATGATCCTGGGCGCCGGCCTGGACCGCACCGGCGCGCTCAACCGCGTGGCCGTGTGGCTGCTGCGCGTCTCCAAGGGCATGGAGGAGCGGCTTATCCTGCTGACCTCCGCGCTGGCCGGCCTGATGTCGGGCTTCATGCAGAACCCGTCGGTGATGGCGCTGTTCCTGCCGGTGGTCTCGCGCCTGTCGGGACGTACCGGACTGAGCCTGTCGCGCCTGCTGCTGCCGGTGGCGGCCGCCATCGTGATGGGCGGCGGCCTCACCATGATCGGCAACTCGCCGCTGATGCTGCTCAACGACCTCCTGGTCGCTGCCAACCGCAACCTGCCCTCGGGCGTGGCCACGCTCGAGCCACTGGAAATGTTCGCGCCCTTGCCGGTCGGCCTGGCGCTGCTGCTGGTCGGGCTGGGCTACTGGCGCTGGCTGGGCCAGCGCTGGTTCGCCAAGGCCGAGGACAAGGGCGTGGCGCCCAGCCGCACGCAGAGTTATTTCGCCCGCGCCTACGGCATCGAGGGTGATGTCTACGAACTCACGGTCACCGCCGAAAGCCCGCTGGTGGGCATGAGCGTGGGCGAAGCCGAGGCCCAGCGCGACGCGCCGCTGCTGCTGGCCCTGCTCAGCGGCAACGAAGCCCGCCTGGCGCCGCCGGCCGACCAGATGATCTGGGTCGGCAGCGTGCTCGGCGTGATGGGCCCGCGCGAAGCCATCCAGGACTATGCGCAAAAGAACCTGCTGCGCATGTCGGCCCGACTGCGGCATTTCGCCGACCTGTTCAATCCCAGCCGGTCGGGCATTTCCGAGGCCGTGATCCCGCCGACCTCGAGCTTCCTGGGCAAGTCGCAGTCGCAGCTGCAGCTGCGCAAGCGGTTCGGCATAAGCCTGCTCGCGATCAACCGCGACGGCCAGGTCTGGCGCGAGGACATCCGCAAGATGTCGTTCAAGGCCGGCGACATGCTGGTCTTCCACAGCATCTGGACCGACCTGGCCCAGGCCAGCGAGAGCCGCGACTTCGTCGTCGTCACCGACTACCCCAAGGGCGAACAGCGGCCGCAAAAACTTTGGTGGGCGCTCACGGTGTTCGTCGGCGCGATGGCGCTGGCGCTGTCCACGCTGGTGCCGGTGCCGATCGCGCTGATGGCCGGCGCCGCCGCGATGATGCTGGTCGGCGTGTTGAACATGGACGAGGCCTACGCGGCGGTGAACTGGAAAACCGTCTTCCTGATGGCCTGCCTGATCCCGCTGGGCTGGGCCATGGACTCCACCGGCGCCGCCGGCTGGATTGCCCAGCAGGTGCTTGAACGCATCGGCAGCGACGTGCCGATCTGGGTGCTCGAGGCGGCCTTCGGCCTGCTCGCCACTGCGTTTGCACTTGTCATCGGCAACGTCGGCGCCACCGTCGTGGTGGTGCCCATGGCGATCAACGTGGCCCTGGCCGCCGGCGGCAACCCGATGGCGTTCGCGCTGGTCGTGGCGCTGTCGGCGTCGAACAATTTCCTCAGCGTCTCCAACCCGGTGCTGGCCATGGTGTCCGGCCCGGCCGGCTACCGCGCCAAGGACCTGTGGCGCACCGGTGCGCCGCTCACGCTGGTTTACCTGGCGATCGTGCTGCTGGTGGTGAACCTGATGTTCTAGCCCGCGGCGCCGGCCACGGCCACGCGCACCGGCACCAGCGAGGCCCCCTTGCAGGGACCCGCCACGCACTCGCCGTGTTCAAGCTCGAAGCTGGCGCCGTGCGCGGCGCAGACCAGCCGCCCCTTGTCGACCAGGAACCTGCCCGGCGCCCAGTCCAGCCGGCGCCCGGCGTGGGGACACACGTTCAGCCAGGCCTTAAGGGCCCCGCCCTGGCGCAGCAGCACCAGCGACAGCCGCTCTCCGTCAAGCTCGGCCTCGGTTTCGGACAGGCCCTCGGGGGGCCAGTCGGTCAGTTCGATTAACGAACCACTTACACTTTCCACGCGGCGCCTCGCCATACTTCCCGTCCCCGAGTTTGCCACGGCGACGCATGACCTTCTTCTTCCATCGCATGTTCAGCTACTGCCCCTCGAAGCCGCGCAACCCGCTGCTCAAGGTGCTCGTCGGCCTGTTGGGCCTGGCGCTGCTGTTGGTGCTGGTCGGATTCGGTCTGGTCATTGGCCTGGGCATGCTGCTGTTCGCCGGCGCCCGCCGGCTGTTCGGCGCCACGCGTCGCCCGGCCGCCGCCGCGCCTGCCGACGTGATCGAAGGCGAGTACACCCGCGTACGCGACCCGCATTCGCCGCTTCACCTGCGCTGATCCGGCAACGCGTGGCCCTGCCCGGAACCGTCATTCCCCTGCCCGCCCCGACCCTGCTGCCCGTGCGCGGCGGCGGCGCTTTTCCCGTGCGCCGCATCTATTGCGTCGGCCGCAACTTCGCCGACCATGCCGCGGAAATGGGCGCCAGCGTCGATCGCGGCAATCCGGTGTTTTTCCATAAACCTGCCGACGCCATCGTCGCCGGCGGCGGCGACGTGCCCTACCCGTCCGCCACCTCGGACCTGCACCATGAAGTCGAGCTGGTGGTGGCGCTGGGCGACGATGCCAAGGGCGTCGTGGCGGTGGACGGCGCGATGGCCCTGGTGTTCGGCTACGGCGTCGGCCTCGACCTGACCCGCCGCGACCTGCAGGCGCGCGCCAAGGCCAAGGGCCTGCCCTGGGACACCGCCAAGGGTTTCGACCACTCCGCGCCGGCCAGCGAACTGGTGCCCGCGGGCGAGGCAGGCGACCTCGACCAGCGCCTGCTGTGGCTGGACGTCAACGGCGAGCGTCGCCAGCAGGCCACGCTGGCAAGCATGGTCTTCAGCGTCGCCGAGGTGATCAACGAACTTTCGAAGCTGTACGCGCTCAAGGCCGGCGACCTGGTCTTCATGGGCACGCCCGCGGGCGTCGCGGCGCTGCAGCACGGCGATTCTTTCCGCGCGGGCATCGAAGGCCTGGTGACGCTGGAAGGTCGTATCACCTGATCCGCCGTCCGGTGTAAATTCTCGGTCGGACCAGCAACCACCGACCGGAGCAAACACATGGGAATGGCCAAGGAATTCAAGGAATTCGCGCTGCGCGGCAATGTCGTCGACCTGGCGGTCGGCGTGGTGATCGGCGCCGCATTCGGCAAGATCGTCACGTCGCTGGTAAACGACATCGTCATGCCAGCCCTGGGATACGCCATCGGCGGCGTTGATTTCGGCGACCTGGCCATCGAGCTCAAGGCCGCCACCGTGGACGCCGCTGGCACGGAGATACCGGCCGTGCTGGTCAAATACGGCGCCTTCATCCAGACCGTGGTGGACTTCGTGATCATCGCCCTGGCGATCTTCGTGGCCGTGAAGGTGATGAACTCGCTCAAGCGCAAGGAAGCGGCCTCGCCCGAGCCGCCGCCCGCGCCCAGTGAGGAAGTTAAGTTGCTCACCGAGATCCGCGACAGCCTGAAGTCGCGCTGATAGCGAACGTTTCACACCGACGCCGGCCTCCGGGCCGGCGTCGCCTTGCTGGAGACACCGGATGCACCCTGCCCGTACCCTGCTCGCCCTGTCCCTGCTGGCCACCGCGCCGGCCTTCGCCGGCACCGGCCTCGATGCCGGCGACATCGCCGCGGCCGAGGGTCTGCGCGAACGCGCGATGCGCGGCAGCGAGGCCTGGAACGTCGTGGAGTCGCTGACGACCGAGGTCGGCCCCCGGATGGCCGGCACGCCTGCCGACGCCAAGGCGGTGCAGTGGGCAAAGGCCAGGATGCAGGCCATGGGTTTCGACAAGGTCTACCTCGAGCCCGTGAGCTTCCCGGTCTGGCTTCGCCACCATGAGCGTGCCGAGGTACTGGCACCCTATCCGCAGCCACTGGTCGTCACCGCCCTGGGCGGCAGCGTCGGCACCGGGGACGCGCCGATCGAGGCCGAGGTCGTCGCCTTCGCCAACCTCGACGCGCTCAAGGCGGCGCCCGAGGGCAGCCTCGAGGGCAAGATCGCGGTCATCACCAACCGCATGGTGCGCTTCAAGGACGGACGCGGTTACAGCCCCGCCGTCGGCGCACGCAGCAATGGTGCCGTCGAGGCGGCACGCAAGGGCGCCATCGCGATTCTCATCCGGTCGATCGGCACCAGTTCCGACCGATTCGCCCACACCGGCGCCATGCGTTACGTGGCCGACGTGCCGCGCATCCCGGCCGCCGCGCTGTCCAATCCCGACGCCGACCTGATCGAACACATGGTCGCGCGCGGCAAGCCGGTGCGCCTGCGCCTGGATATCGGCGCCGAAATGCGGGCCAGCTACACCTCGCACAATGTCATCGGCGAGATCCGCGGCCGCGAATTGCCGGGCGAGGTCGTGACCATCGGTGGCCATCTCGATTCCTGGGACCTGGGCACCGGCGCGATAGACGATGGCGCCGGCATCGGCATCACTTTCGCCGCCGGTGCGCTGATCGGCCAGCTTGAGCGTGCACCGCGCCGCACCGTGCGCGTGATCGCCTACGCCAACGAAGAACAGGGCCTCTACGGCGGCAAGGCCTACGCCGAAGCGCGCGCCGCCGCAGGCGAAATAGATGACCACCAGCTGGGCGCGGAAAGCGACTTCGGGGCCGGCCGCATCTATGCGCTGCGCGCCGGCGTCGACCCGGCCGCCTGGCCCGTGATCGAACAGATCGGCCAGGTCCTGGCCCCGCTGGGCATCACCACCGAACGCGGCGGCAGCCCGGGCCCCGACGTTGGCCCGATCGTCGCCAAGGGCGCGCCCTGGGCGCAGCTGGCGCAGGACGGCATCGATTATTTCGACTACCACCACACCGCCAACGACACCCTGGACAAGATCGACCCGCGCGCCCTGGACCAGCAGGTCGCGGCGTATGCCGTGCTGGCCTACCTGGCGGCGGAATCCGAGGTGGACTTCGGCAGCTTGCCGGTCAAGAAGGAAAACTGAAGCCGGGCGCCCGGCCGCCGCGATCAGCGGTGGGCGACAAGGGTCCACAGCCCGAATAGGCCTTCGCGCGACGACCAGGTCCGCACCCACTGCGCACGCCGGAAGCCGGCGTCCAGGCAGGCCTGCAGCAGGTCCCAGCCGAAGTGGTGGAAACACAGCACGCCGCCGGACACCGGGTCACCGTGGATTTCCGGCGGCAGCAGGTGTTCGATCGAGCCGTCCTCGCGAATGCGGGCACGCAGCACGCTGCCGGCCGCGGACTCGATGAACGGGGCGGTCAGCACCAGCCGGCCGCCGGGCCGCAGGCAACGGGCGAACTCGCGCAGTGCCGCCGGGTAATCGGGCACGTGCTCGAGGACGTCGAAGCTGCCGATGGCGTCGAGGCCGGCATCGGCAAGGTCGAGCCGGGTGACGTCCCGTTCCGCCAGTTCGCCCCGCCCGCCCATGCTGGCGTACCAGCCCTGCAGGCGGGCACGTTTGGCCGCGTCCAGTCCGAATTCGCTGCCGATCAGGCCGGGGCACAGTGCCTGCAGCCAGACGTAGGCCACGGACGCCTGTTCGGTCAGGTACACCTGCGCCTGGGCAGGGTCCAGCCCGTCAAGGAGCAAGGCGAACGCGGCGCGGTTGCGGGCAATCAGCCGGCAGCGCGGGCAGGTCATTTCCTCCCGCAGGTTCGGTACCTGGCCCGATGCCGCGGACGGCAGCGAAAACACCACGGGAACGCGACACAGGCCACACCAGCCCGACCAGCCATCGGCGCCGGCGGCGGCCCCCACCTGGCCAGTGATCTGCTGTTGGGCCCGTTCGCGCTCGCTTCCGGCCACCGCACGCCAATCCTCCAGGCCCGAATACGCGCTGGCCTGCGGCGGGGCGAACACGCCGTCGGACACCGGAAGCCACGGTGCACGCAGTTTGCGTCGCAGCCAGCCGCGCATCAGTCGAGCAATGGAGACTGGAGCACCCGGGAGGGGCGGCCCATCACGATTTCGGCCTGCTCGCGCAGGTCTTCGCGCGACACCTCGCGCAGCGTGAGCAGATGGCGGACCACGTCGTCGAGGCGGCGCTTGCCGGCGGTGGCCTTGCGGATCTCGGCGTCGAGTTCCCGCAGAAGCGCGACGCCGCGGGCGGTACGCGGCCCACGGGACCGGTTCGAGGTCAGCGAGTCCACGTCCTGGCCGTGGTTGGCCATCCACGCCTGGGCCTTGTCCGCGCGGCCCTGGCTGAGCAGGCCGGCGCGGCGCAGCAGTTCGATCGAGTAATACTCGGCCACCGCTTCGGTGATCCAGTCGTCGCCGTCGGCACCGCGCAGGCGGGTGAAGACGTGGCTGAGCTCGTGCACCAGGGTGCTGGTTCCGTTCTCGCTGATCAGCGGCCGGTCGGCGTGCAGGAACAATGACCGCGGGCCCGAAAGGCCGCCCCGCCACATCGGATCGCCGGCGCTGACGATCAGCACCTTGATCGGCAGCTCGCCGTAAAGCTGCTCGAACTCGGGCACCAGTACGTTGAAGAAGGCCAGCATGTCGTTGCGCCGTACCTCGTCGCCCTTGGGGCCGGCAACGCTGACCTCGATGTTGTCGAACTGTTCGCGGCGGGTGCCGACGTCGCCGGCGATGATCCAGCCGGTCGGACGGTCGAAGTTGCGCTCGGGATTGACCACGACATAGGACTTGCGATCGCGGCTCAGCTTGAAAGGCGTGTCCACGTTGGACCATCCCTTGGGCAGCTGGAAACGCAGTCGTGCGCGCGAGTCTGCGCCCTTGGTCGCAAGCACCGCCGCCGGCGGCACCAGGTCGTCGCCGCGCAGGATGACCCAGTCGGCGGTCATGCGGGCGTCGTAACCGTCATTGCGGCGCTGGTGGTTGACCGTGTGCAGGAATCGCAGCCGCGCCGGCTGCCCGCGCGGCGGCACCCAGGTCACCATGTCGCCCTTGCGGCTGACCTCGCCGTCGCCGCGCACGTTCGAATAACGGTCCTCCGGCATGCGCATGCGCAGGCGCCGGACTTCGCCGGTACCGGGAGTCAGGCGGATGCTCACTTCGGCCTGGCCCTTGTCGGGCAGGAAGCGCACCAGGTAGTCGAGGCCGTATTCGGTGCGTTCGGCCAGGGCCAGGCTCGGGAGCAGCAGCAGGGCCAGGGCCAGGCCGCGCAGCAGGTTGGGAAGCCGCATTGGGATGTCCATCCGTTGAATTATGCCGCCGCCGGGCTGAATTTCCGGTTCATGCCCGCTGCTGGCGCCACCATTCGGCCAGGAACACGCTGGTGGCCGAAGCCACGTTGAGGCTTTCCACCGCACCGGTGCCCGGGATCGCCAGCCGCAGCGTCGCCGCGTCCGTAAGGAAGGGGTCGACGCCGGTCTGTTCGGCGCCCATCACCAGCAGCAGGCGTTCCGGCAGGGCCGCGGCGTGCAGCGCCTGACCGCCGCGGACCACGGTGGCGGCGGCCACGAAACCCGCCGACGTTAGCTGGGCCAGGCTGTTGTCGGCCCGGCCAAGGCGCACCAGCGGGACGATTTCGGCGCCGCCTTCGGCCACCCTCGCCGCCGCCCCGGACAGCGCCAGCGCGGAGTCCTTGGGCAGCAACAGGCCGGCCACGCCGAAATGCGCGGCCGAACGCAGGATCGCGCCGAGGTTGTGCGGATTGCCGACGCCGTCGAGCCACAGGGCCACCTGCGGACCCGGCGGCAGCTCGCGCAGCCAGCCCGACAGCGACAGCTCGGGCGCCGGCATGGCGCCGAACACCACGCCTTCGTGGTGGCTGCTGGCGGCCAGCTTCTGCAGGTCTTCGTCGCCGACCACGGTGTAGCCGAGGCGGTTCTGGACGCAGTAGGCCAGCACGTCCTTGAGCCTGTGGATGCGCGATTCGAGCAGCCAGACCTTGCGCAGGTCGCCGGGGCGGCGCGCGAACATCGCCAGGCAGGCATTGAGGCCGTACAGCCTCTGCTCGCGCGGGCCGCGCGGCGTGGCCGGCTCGGCCGACTCGGGACGCGGCGCGGACGGGCGCGGGGCCGATGGCCGCGACGCGGTGGCTTCGCGGTCGCGCTGGCGCTCGCGCTTGTCGCGCGGCTGGGAGGGCGGGCCGCGGTAGGGGCCGCGGCCGGCCGGGGGTCGGGTGTCGTTCATGGCAGCAGTCTAACGGACGGGCCGGGCGAAGGGCCGCCCGGCCCGCGTCAGGCGTGGCCGCCGACGGCCGGGGTTTCGCGCTCGAGCTTTTCGAGCCTGCGCGCCACGGCTTCCGGGGAGCGCGTGTGCGGGGCCAGGAGGGTGTAGAAGGCCGGCACCACGAACAGCGACAGCAGGGTCGAGAACGCCACGCCCGAGATGATGACGATGCCGATGGTCGCGCGACTGGCGGAACCCGGGCCGCCGGCCACCACCAAAGGCACCGCGCCCATCATCGTCGCGATCGAGGTCATCAGGATCGGCCGCATGCGCACGGCCGCCGCCTCGACGATGGCGTCGCGCACGGCCAGGCCTTCGTCACGCAGCTGGTTGGCGAACTCGACGATCAGGATGCCGTTCTTGGCCGCCAGGCCGACCAGCATGACGATGCCGATCTGGCTGAACAGGTTGAGCGAGCTGCCGAACACCCACAGCCCCAGCAGCGCGCCCAGCACCGCCAGTGGCACGGTCAGCATGATCGCCACCGGGTGCAGGAAACTTTCGAACTGCGCCGCCAGCACCAGGTACACCACCAGCAGCGCCATCGCGAAGGTGAAGATGACCGCGCCGCCGGCGCGCTGGTATTCGCGCGACTCGCCCTTGTAGTCGAGCTGGGCACGGTCGGGCAGTTCTTCATCGGCGGTCTGGCGCACCCATTCCAGGGCTTCGCCCAGGGTGTAACCCGGGGCCAGGCCGGCGGAGAGGCTGATCGCGCGCAGGCGGTTGAAGCGGTTGAATTCGCCCGGCTCGGCCAGTTCGGTCAGGCTCACCAGGTTCGACAGCGGCACCAGTTCGCCGCTCCCGATCGAACGCACGTACAGGTTGTCCAGATCGGCCGGCGAGGCGCGGTCCTCGCGCTGGGCCTGCAGGATGACGTCGTATTCCTCGCCGTCCTCCACGTAGGTGGTGACCCGCCGCGACCCCATCATGGTCTCGAGCGTGCGGCCGATTTCCTGCACCGAGACGCCGAGGTCGGCGGCCCGGGCGCGGTCGATCTCGACGCGCAGCTGCGGCTGGGTTTCCTTGTAGTCCGAATCGGCGCCGTACAGACCCGGGTTCTGCTCCATGCGCGCCAGCATGCGATCCCGCCACTCGGCCAGCTCCACGTAGTCCGGCCCGCCAAGCACCACCTGCAGCGGTTGGCCACCACTGCGCACGAGTCCCGTGCGCACCTGCGGCCTGGCGACGACGCCGGGCAGCCGAGCCAGCTCGCCGCGCACCTGCTCGACCAGCTGGCTGGTGTCGAGATCGCGCTGGTCCCAGGGTTTGAGCAGCACGATCGCCCGCCCGGTGTGCATGGTGCCACCGGCGCCCCAGCCACCGGGCACGGCGGTATTCACGCGATCGATGGGCTGGCCCTCGCCGGTGTACTTGAACAGGATGGCTTCCAGGCCCTGCATCTGTTCGACCGTGTAGTCGTAGCCCGCGCCCTCGGGGCCGGACACGCTGACGAAAAACGCGCCGCGGTCCTCCGGCGGCGACAGCTCGGCCGGGATCACCTGCGCCAGGAAGGCCGACAGCCCCAGCGTGCCCAGCAGCGCCAGGCCGAACAGCAGCGGCTTGCCGACGGTACGTTCCACCGCGCGCCGATAAGCCCTGCCCAGGTCGTCCAGGTGGCCCTGGATCCAGCGGTTGAGGCCCCTGGGTTCGGAATGCGGGCGCACCAGCAGCGAACACATCATCGGCGTCAGCGTCAGCGCGACGAAGGCCGAAATGATGACCGCGCCGGCCAGGGCCACCGACAGTTCGCGGAACAGCCGGCCGGTGTTGCCTTCCATGAAGCCAATCGGCAGGAACACCGCCGCGAGCACCGCCGTGGTGGCGATGACGGCGAAGGCGACCTGCTGGGTGCCACGACGCGCGGCCACCAGGGGCGGCTCGCCCAGGTCGGCGCGGCGCTGCACGTTCTCCAGCACCACGATGGCGTCGTCGACCACCAGCCCGATGCACAGCACCAGCGCCAGCAGGGTCAGCAGGTTGATCGAAAAACCAAAGGCCCACAGCGCGATGAAGGCCGCGACCAGGCACACCGGCACGGTCACCGCCGGGATGATCGCCGCGCGCACGCTGCCAAGGAACAGGTAGATCACCACCAGCACCAGCGCGATCGCCTCGAACAGCGTCCAGTAGACGCGGTTCACCGCCGCATCGATGAAGATGGTGCTGTCGAAGGCGACGAAGATATCGGTGCCCTCGGGCAGCGTGTCCTGGATGGCCGGCAGGGCCGCCTTGACCTCGCGGGCGACGTCGAGGCTGTTGGCGGTGGACGTCTTGATCACGCCCAGGCCGACGTTGGGCTGGCCGTTGCCGCGGAAGTAGGCGCGACGCTCGGACGAAGCGCGCTCGACCCGGGCCACGTCGCCCAGCCGCACCAGGTAGCCGTCCTCGCCCTTGGCGAGCGTAAGTCGGGCGAAATCGGCCGGGTCTTCGTATCCGCGCATCACGCGCAGGGTGAAGTCGCGGTCCCGGGATTCGATGCTGCCGGCGGGAAGCTCGACGTTCTCGCGGCGCAGCGCGTTCTCGACGTCGTTCACGGTCAGGCTGCGCGCCGCCAGGGCCTCGCGGTCGAGCCAGATGCGCATCGAATAACGCTGGCGGCCACCCACCCGCACCTGGGCGACGCCATCGATGCTCGACAGCCGGTCGACGATATAACGTTCGGCGTAGTCGCTGAGCTCGAGCGTGTCGAGCTTCTCGGAATTCATGTTCAGCCACAGGATGACGTCGGCGTCGGCCTCGACCTTCTCGATCTCGGGCGGGTCGGCTTCGGGCGGCAGGCGGTCGCCGACCCGGCTGATGGCGTCGCGCACGTCGTTCGCGGCCGCTTCGATGTCGCGGTTGAGCGAGAACTCGAGGGTGACGTCGGCCTCGCCGTTGCGGCTGCGCGACTCGATGGTCTCGATGCCCTCGATGCCGGCGACGGCGTCTTCCAGGATCTGGGTGATGCGGGTTTCGACCACGGCGGCCGACGCGCCCGGGTAACCGACCTCCACCGACACGATCGGCGGGTCGATGTTGGGCAGCTCGCGCAGCGTCAGCCGGGTGAAGGCGATCAGGCCAAGGACCACCAGCAGCAGGCTCATCACGGCCGCGAAGACCGGCCGCTTGATGGATACGTCGGAGAGGATCATGGCGCCGGCGTCACGTCGCTGATGGCGCTGCCGTCACGCAGCTTCACCGTGCCGTCGACGACGATCCTGTCGCCGGCCGAAAGGCCATCGAGGATCTCCACCTCGCCGCGACGGCGCTGGCCCAGCGCCACGTCCGCCTGCTCCACGGTGTTGTCCGGCTTGACCCGGAACACGTGGGCGGTGCGCGAGACCTGGATGACGGCGATTTCCGGCACCACCAGCGCCTGCCGTTCGGGCTGGAAGACCTCGACGGTGAGCAGCATGCCGGGGCGCAGCAGGCGATCGGGATTGGGCAGGTCGGCGCGCACCGTGACCGCGCGCGACACCGGGTCCACGCGGGAATCGATGGTGGCCACCTCCCCGGTGAACTCGCGATCCGGGTAGGCGACGCTCGTGGCGCGGATGGCCTGCCCCGGCGAAAGCGCCGAGAGGAAGGATTCGGGCACCGAGAAGTCGAGCTTTATCACCGACACGTCGTCGAGGCTCGCGATGGTCGTGCCGGGCGTCACCAGGGTGCCGGGGCTTACCTGGCGGAAACCGAGCACGCCGGCGAAGGGCGCGGTGATCACGCGGTCGGCCAGGCGGGCCCGGGTGGCGTCCAGGCGGGCACGTGCGGACTCCATGGCGGCGCGCTGGGTGTCGAGCTGCCCGGCCGGGATGAGTTTCTGCGCGGCCAGCTGCTGCTGGCGCTGGTACTGCTTCTGCGACTCGCGGTACTCCGCCGCAGCTTCTTCCAGGCCCGCCACTTCGGCGCGGCCGGACAAGTCCACCAGCACGTCGCCGGCCTCGACCAGTTCGCCGTCCTCGAAGTTCACGCGCACCACGGTTTCGGTCACCTTGGCCGTGACCATCAGCGATTCGTTGGCCCGCGCCGTGCCCAGGGCCTGGATGGTGTCGCGCCAGGGTTTGGCCTGCACCTCCATCGCGGTCACGGTGGCCGGCGTCGAAGTGCGACCACCCACCTCCGCCTCGCCGCAAGCCGCCAGCAGGGCCAGCAGCGGCAGGAAAACGAACAGGGCGCGCAGGGAAGATCGGCCAGACGTCATGGCGGGGCGGTGTCCTTTTTTGAGGGCCCGATTGTACGGTCGCGCTGGCAAGCCGGCGTGCAGGCGGCGCGATGATGCCGGAAAAAAAACGCCGGCACGGGGCCGGCGTTTACATGACTGCGGGGCAGGCGGCCCGGAGGCCGCCGCCAGCGGTAGGGACTCAGCCCTTCTTCCACTGCCCCAGCGCGGCCAGGCCGTTGTCGCGGGCGCGGGCGAAGACGGTGTCCTGGGCGGACTTGACGTTGCCCGCCATGTCCTTGGACCACAGCTTCAGGGCGGCCGACTGCATGGCGCGGCCGTAGCTGAAGCTCAGCGGCCAGGGCTTGGCGCCCATCTGGTTCATGGCATTGAGGTGGGCGGTGGCATGCTCGTCGCTCTGGCCACCGGACAGGAACACGATGCCCGGCAGGGTCGCCGGCACCGCCGACTTCAGGCAGCGCAGGGTCAGCTCGGCGACTTCCTCGATGCCGGCCTGGTCCGGGCAGTCCTTGCCCGACACCACCATGCTGGCCTTGAGGATGGTGCCCTCGAGCATGATGTTGTGCTCGTAGAGCGCGCCGAACAGCGAGCGCAGGGTGACCTCGGTGATTTCGTAGCAGGTGTCGATGTCGTGGTCGCCGTCCATCAGCACCTCGGGTTCGACCATCGGCACGATGCCGGCTTCCTGGCACAGCGCCGCGTAGCGGGCCAGTGCGTGGCAGTTGGCGTCGATGCAGGTGCCCGAGGGCATGTCTTCGCCGATGGTGATCACGGCGCGCCACTTGGCGAAGCGCGCGCCCAGCTTGGCGTATTCCTTCAGGCGGTCGCGCAGGCCGTCCAGGCCCTCGGTGACCAGTTCGCCCGGGAAGCCGGCCAGCGGCTTGGCGCCCATGTCGACCTTGATGCCCGGCAGGATGCCGGCGTCCATCATGACCTTGGTGAAAGGCACGCCGGCCTTGGTGGACTGGCGCAGGGTCTCGTCGTACAGGATGGCGCCGGAAATGTAGTCGCCCAGCTTGGGCGTGGTCAGCAGCATTTCGCGGTAGGCGCGGCGGTTCTCTTCCGTGCACTCGATGCCGACGCCGTCGAAACGCTTCTTGATGGTGGCGGTGGACTCATCGATGGCGATGATGCCCTTGCCCGGGGCCACCATGGCCTGGGCGGTTTCGGCGAGCTGGTCGATACTCATGGCGGGATTCCGGAGGTTGGTGGAAAGCCGCTGATTATACCCGGTTTTTGGCCGGGTTCAGAGCTCGCCGAGGCCCTCGGCGCCGCCTCCGGGACCGACCTTGAGCAGGCGCAGGGTATTGGTGGCCCCGTGCAACTCCATGTGGTCGCCGCTGGTGATGATGACGCGGTCGCCCTCGGCCAGCAGGCCCAGTCCGAACAGGTGCCGCAGCGCGCCGCGGGCGGCTTCGCGGGTGCTCTGGCCGGCGCTGTCGAAGTCCACCGGAAACACGTCCCTGACCAGGGCCATGCGCCGGCGGGCGCCATCGTGCCGGGACAGCCCGAAAATCGGCACCTTGGACCGGAACCGCGACAGGAACCGGGCCGTGCCGCCGGACTCGGTCAGCGCGACGATGCCGCGCACGTCGACGTGTTCGGCCAGGAACATGGTGGCCATGGCGATGGCCTGGTCGGCGCGTTCGAGGCCGCGCTGGGCCTTCTCGAAGTCGGTGTCGTGGTCGAACTGGCGCTCGGCGCCCAGGCAGATGCGGACCATGGCCTCGACCGCCTTCACCGGGTAGCTGCCGGAGGCGGTTTCGGCCGAGAGCATCACCGCATCGGTGCCGTCGATGACCGAATTGGCCACGTCCAGCACCTCGGCGCGCGTCGGGATCGGGTTGTCCACCATCGACTGCAGCATCTGGGTCGCGGTGATGACGATGCGGTTGTGTTCGAGCGCGGTTCGGATGATCTTCTTCTGCAGGCCGGGCAGCTCGGCGTCGCCGATCTCCACGCCCAGGTCGCCGCGCGCGACCATCACCACGTCAGAGGCGCGGGTGATCTCGACCAGGTTGTCTATCGCCTCGGCGCGTTCGATCTTGGCGACCATGAAGGCATCGGAGCCGGCGGCCCGCGCCAGCGCCCGGGCTTCGTCCATGTCGGCGGCCGAGCGGCAGAACGAGACGGCGATGAAGTCCACGCCCAGGCCGGCGGCGATGTCGATGTGCTGCTTGTCCTGCTCGGTGAGCGCGCCGAGCGACAGCCCCCCGCCCAGCCGGTTGAGGCCCTTGCGGTCGGACAGTGCGCCGTCGGTGAGCACCCGCGTACGGATGCGATCACCCTCGATCGCCAGCACCTCGACCGCCATCAGGCCATCGTCGAGCAGCAGGGTGTCGCCCGGATGCACGTCATTGACCAGGCCCAGGTAGCTGACGCCGACCTGGCTGGCGTCGCCCGGCGGCACCTCGGCGCGGCAAAGCAGGCTGAATTCATCCCCCGCCGACAGGGAGACCTTGCCGCCGGCGAATTTTTCGATGCGGATCTTCGGACCCTGCAGGTCGGCGAGGATGCCGACTTCGCGGCCCTGCCCCGCCGCGGCTTCGCGGACGGCGGCGACCCGTGCGGCATGCTGCTCCGGCGTGCCGTGCGAGAAGTTCATGCGCACGACGTTGACGCCCGCGCGGATGACGGCGTCGAGCACGCCCGGGGCATCGGTGGCCGGGCCGAGGGTGGCGAGGATCTTGGTTCGGCGAAGGGGCTGGGTCATGGACTTAAGCTAGCACGCAGCCGTGGCGAACAAAGCGCGCAAACCCGCGGGGGATTCGGCCAGGTGGGTGGCGCCTGCCTCGCGCAGTTCGGCTTCGCCACCGAAGCCCCAGAGCACGCCCACCGAGGGCATGCCGTGATGGCGGGCGCCGTGGATGTCCATGTGCCGGTCGCCGATCATCCAGCACGCGTCGGCGGCCAGGCCCAGCCGCGCCAGGGCTTCGCCGATCAGTTCGGGCTTGTGGCTCAGCCGACCGCAGGGCGTGGCGCCGATGACGTCTTCGAAGTGGCCGCCGAAGGGCAGGTGTTCGACGATGCGGCGCGCATGCGGTTCGTTCTTCGCGGTAACCACCGCTAGGCGGTGACCGTCGGCGGCCAGCGCCGCCACGGTGTCGCCGATACCCGCGTAAACGGCGTGTTCGCGCCAGCCGTCGGTCTCGAATCGTTCGCGGTAGAACTCGACCGCCCGCTCCACCCGGGCCGGGTCGCCCAGCTTCGGCGCGAAGCTGTCCCGCAGAGGCGGACCGATCCAGCCGCGCAGCTCGTGCTCGCCGGGCACCGGTTCACCCAGCCGCTCGAAGGCGTGCACCACGCAGCGCGTGATGCCTTCGATCGAATCGATCAGGGTGCCGTCGAGGTCGAAGAAGATCGTCGCCACGTCAGCTGGCGCGCGCCTTCAGCGCCGCCACGGCCGGCAGCTCCTTGCCTTCGCAGAATTCCAGGAAGGCGCCGCCGCCGGTGGAGATGTAGCTGATGCCGGCTTGCACGCCGTACTTGTCGACCGCGGCCAGGGTGTCGCCGCCGCCGGCGATCGAGAAGGCCTCGGAATCGGCGATGGCATGGGCCAGGACCTCGGTCCCCTTGCCGAAGGCGTCGAACTCGAACACACCGACCGGGCCGTTCCAGATGACGCTGCCGGCCTTGGCGATCATGCCGGCGTAACGCGCGGCCGTTTCCGGCCCGATGTCCAGGATCATGTCGTCGGGGCCAACCTCGGAGACCGGCTTGACCGTCGCCGGCGCATCGGCGGCGAAGGCCGGGGCGACCACCACGTCGGTCGGCACCGGGATGTCGGCGCCGCGGGCCTTGGCATCGGCCATGATCTTGCGGGCCGTGTCGAGCAGGTCGGCTTCGCACAGCGACTTGCCGACCGGGTGGCCGACCGCGGCGATGAAGGTGTTGGCGATGCCGCCTCCGACGATCAGCTGGTCGACCTTGGACACCAGTGCGCCCAGCAGCTCAAGCTTGGTGCTGACCTTGGAGCCGGCGACGATGGCCAGCAGGGGCCGCGCCGGCGCCAGCAGGGCCTTGGCCAGGGCGTCGAGCTCGGCCATCAGCAGCGGGCCGCCGCAGGCGACCTTCGCGAAACGGATGGCGCCATGCGTGGACGCCTGGGCGCGGTGGGCGGTGCCGAAGGCGTCCATGACGTACACGTCGCACAGCGCAGCGTATTTCTTCGACAGGGCCTCGTCGTCGGCCTTCTCGCCGACGTTCATGCGGCAGTTTTCCAGCAGCACCAGCTGGCCGGGTTCGACCTGCACGCCGTCGGTCCAGTCCTTGAGCAGCGGCACCTCGCGGCCGAGCAGTTCGCCCAGGCGGGCGGCGACCGGGGCCAGCGAATCCTCCTGCGTCCACACGCCTTCCTTCGGGCGACCCAGGTGCGAGGTGACCATCACCGCGGCGCCCTTCTCCAGCGCGAGCTTGATCGTCGGCAGGGCGGCGGTGATGCGCTGTTCGGAGGTGATGCGGCCGTCCTTGACCGGCACGTTGAGGTCCTCGCGGATCAGGACGCGCTTGCCGGCCAGGTCGAGGTCGGCCATGCGGAGGATGGACATGGGGTGGCTCCGGATACGGGAAAGCCGGCATTTTCCCCCGCGCCGCCCGGTGCCGGCAAACGCCGGGACCGCGTGGGACAATGCCGGCATGGACGACTGCACCAGCCTGCCCGTGATCGAAGGCCAGCGTGTCCGCCTGCGACCGCTGCGCCGCAGCGACGCCGCGGCGCTTTTCACGCTCTATTCCGACCCGGAAGTCTGCCGCTACTGGAGCTTCGCACCCTGGACCGAACCGGCCCAGGCCGAGGCCTGGCTGGACGAGCGCCTGGGCTGGAAGCCGCCGGCGACGTTCGGCTGGGCGCTGGCGGATCGCGACGACGATGGCTTGGTGGGCACGACCACGCTGTTTTCGCTCAGCGGCCCCAATCGCCGGGCCGAACTGGGGTATTCCCTCCTGCCTTCCCGGCAGGGGCAAGGCCTGGCGCGCGAGGGGGTGGGCCTGGCGCTGGCCTACGCCTTCGGGCCCCTGGACCTCGAACGCGTCGAAGCCGACGTCGATCCCCGCAATGCGCCCTCCTGGCATTTGCTGGAACACTTCGGCTTCCACCGCGAGGGCCTGCTTCGCCATCGCTGGCGGGTCGGCGGAGAATTCGCCGACTCCTGGATCTATGGACTGCTGCGCGACGATTACCGGAGGACGGCATGAACCAGGCCCTGCAAGCCGCGCTGGCGGCCCTGCGCCGGGGCGAGGCCATCGGCCTGCCCACCGAAACCGTGTACGGCCTGGCCGCGGACGCCGGCAACGCCGAGGCCGTGCGCCGCATCTTCGCCCTCAAGGGCCGGCCGGCCGACCATCCGCTGATCGTGCACGTGGCCGGCGTCGAGGCGCTCGATCACTGGGCGACCGACATCCCGGCGACGGCCCGGCAGCTGGCGGCGGCCTTCTGGCCCGGCCCGCTGACCCTGGTGCTGCGCAAGCAGGCCCGGGTGCCGGACGTGGTGACCGGCAACCAGGACACCGTCGGCCTGCGCTGTCCCGACCACCCGGTGGCGCTGGCCCTGCTGCGGGAATTCGGCGGCGGCCTGGCGGCGCCTTCGGCCAACCGTTTTGGCCACGTCAGCCCGACCACGGCCGCGCACGTGCGCGCCGAGTTCGGCGACGCCGTGCCGGTCGTGCTCGAGGGCGGCGACTGCACGATCGGCATCGAAAGCACCATCGTCGATTTCACCGGCGACACGCCGCGCATCCTGCGCCCGGGCATGCTGGGGCGCGACCGCATCGAAGCGGTGGTCGGCCCGGTCGAAGCCGGCGCCACCGCGGCCAGCCCGCGCGCGTCGGGCACGCTCGACGCCCACTACGCGCCGCGCACGCCACTGCTTCTGCTGCCGCGCGCGGCGCTGGCAACAGAGGCCGCCGAGCAGGAAGCCCTGGGCAAGGCCGTCCAGGTGCTGGCCCTGGGCGAACTGCCCGAAGGGGTGCCCGGCCTGGCACTGGCCGCCGACCCGGCCAGCTACGCCCACGGCCTGTATGCCGCCCTGCGCGAACTCGACGGCCGCGGCGCCAACCTGCTGCTCGCCGAGCGTCCGCCCGATGGCGACCCCTGGCTGGCCATCCACGACCGCCTGCGCCGCAGTGCCGCCGGCGCAGGCGGGTTCGAGGGAGACCCGACCTAGGGTCTCGCCGCGGCAATAAAAACCCCGGCCGGAGCCGGGGTCTTCGGTGTCGCACTGATCGGGACGGAGGTCCCTCCCGCCGGAGCGCTTACTTGGCGGCCATCAGCGCCAGGGTGGTGTCGAGCATGCGGTTGGAGAAACCCCACTCGTTGTCGTACCAGGAGCAGACCTTCACCAGCGTGCCGCCCATGACCTGGGTCAGGGTGCTGTCGTAAACCGAGCTGTGCGGGTCGTGGTTGAAGTCGATCGACACCAGCGGCTTGGTGTTGAAGCCCAGGATGCCCTTGAGCGCGCCTTCCGAAGCCGCCTTGAGCACCGCGTCGATCTCTTCCTTGCTGGTTTCGCGCGCGGCCACGAAGGACAGGTCGACCACCGAGACGTTGATGGTCGGAACGCGCATCGAGAAACCGGTGAGCTTGCCGTTGAGCTCCGGCAGCACCAGGCCGACCGCGGCGGCGGCGCCGGTCTTGGTCGGGATCTGGCTCTGGGTGGCCGAACGGGCGCGGCGCAGGTCCTTGTGGAAGACGTCGGTCAGGACCTGGTCGTTGGTGTAGGCGTGGATGGTGGTCATCAGGCCGTGCACGATGCCGATCTTTTCGTGCAGCACCTTGGCCAGCGGCGCCAGGCAGTTGGTCGTGCACGAGGCATTCGAGATCACGGTGTCGGAGGCCTTCAGCACGCCTTCGTTGACGCCGAACACGACCGTGTTGTCCACGTCCTTGTCGCCCGGGGCCGAGATGATGACCTTCTTGGCGCCCGCGGTGAGGTGCGCGGAAGCCTTCGCCTTCGAAGTGAACAGGCCGGTGCACTCGAGCACCACGTCCACGCCCAGCGCGCCCCAGGGCAGCTTGGCGGGGTCGCGCTCGGCGCAGACCTTGATGCGGTCGCCGTTGACCACCAGGTCGCCGCCTTCCACCGTGACCGTGCCCGGGAACTTGCCATGGGCGGTGTCGTACTGGGTCAGGTGGGCATTGGTTTCGGCGTCGCCCAGGTCGTTGATCGCCACGATGGTGATTTCGTTGGTGCGGTTGGCTTCGTACAGCGCCCGCAGGATGTTGCGACCGATGCGGCCGTAGCCATTGATGGCGACCTTGATGGACATGGGTTCTCCTGGACCGGCCCGGCCGGCGAAAGGTGGGTGGAAACCCGGGATTCTACCAAGCGCGGGCGGTCCGGCCCAAACCCCGGACAAGGAGCGCGCGCCCCGGGAGGCACTTTGACTTCCCTCAAGGCCGGGCCCGTGGCCGGGGAGGAAACTGGCGCCAGCAGATTCCCCACTGGAGTTCGACCATGCAACTTTCCCACACCACCCCGATCGCCCTGGCCCTTGCCCTGGCGTTTTCCGCCCCGGCCCTTGCCCAGCAGGCGGGCGACTGGACGATTTCCGTCGGCGCCCACGTGGTCGCCCCGAAGTCCGGCAACGGTACCCTGGCCGGTGGCGCCCTGGCGGCCGATGTCGGCGACGACTGGCGCCCCACCGTCACCGCCGAGTACTTCTTCAGCCCGAACTGGGGCCTGGAAGTGCTGGCCTCCCTGCCGTTCGAGCACGACATCGAGCTCAATGGCGTCAGGGCCGGCTCGACCAAGCACCTGCCGCCGACCTTCACCCTGCAGTACCACTTCCGGAACGACTCGATCGCCACCCCGTTCGTGGGCGCAGGCGTGAACTACACGCGCTTCTTCGACGAGGAAACCACCGGTCCGCTGGCCGGCACCGACCTGTCGCTCAGGCCGTCCTGGGGCCTGGCCGCGCATGCCGGCGTCGACTTCGCCATCGGCACCGGCAAGTGGCTGCGCGTGGATGCCCGCTACCTGGACATCGACACCAGCGTGAAGGTGAACGGCACCCGCGTGGGCACCGTCAACATCGACCCGACGGTTTACGGGGCTGCTTTCGTCTGGGCCTTCTGAACCCCGTGATGGCGAGATTCATGGCCGCTGGCGTAAAGTCCGCGGCCATGAAACCAAGCCTGACCGTCCTTGCGCTGGCCTTGACGCTGGCCACGCCCCCCGCCCTGGCCTGGAGCCGGCAGGGCCACCAGCTGGTCGGCGAACTGGCCGAGCGCGAGCTCTCGCCGGCCGCCCGCGCCCAGGTGCAGGACCTGCTGGCCGACGAACCCGAACCCAGCCTGGCCGGCGTATCGACCTGGGCCGACGAGATCCGCGCCGCCAAGAGCCCGCTGGGCGAAGCCAGCCAGCGCTGGCACTACGTCAATATCCCGGCCGATGACTGCGACTACGTCGCGGCCCGCGACTGCCCGGACGGCGACTGCGTGATCGGCGCGATCAACGCCCAGGCCAAGGTGCTGGGCGACCTGTCCCAGCCGCGCCAGGCGCGCGTCGAGGCCTTGAAGTTCCTGGTGCATTTCGTCGGCGACGCGCACCAGCCCATGCATGCGGGTTATCCGCATGACCGCGGCGGCAACAAGCACCAGCTCAACTACACCGGCAAGGGCTCGCCCGAAGGCGAAGGCACCAACCTGCACGGGGTCTGGGATTATTGGGTTGTCCAGGGCGCCGGCATGGACAACGCGGCTTACGTCGAACACCTGCATGCGCTGGAGCTGCCCTCCGATCCCGCGACCGGCGCTGAAAACCCCGCCCAGGCCTGGACCCTCGAATCCTGCCGCCTGATCCGGAGCGAAGGCCTGTACCCGCCCGGCCGCAAGATCACCGACGCCTACCTCGACCGGCACCGCCCCGTCGCCGATGCGCGCCTGCGGCTTGCCGGGGCGCGCCTGGCGGCGCTGCTGGAAAAGACGCTGGCGCCCTGAGGGCTCAGCTTTCGTCGGCGGCCGCCTGACTGGTCGGCGGCTCGAAGCGCACGGGCACCATCACCCAGCCGGGCACGGGCTTGCCGTCCTTCATCTCCGGCTGGAACGTCCACTTGGCCGCGGCGGCGACCGCGTTGCGCGCGAAGTCGGAATCCGCCGCCACGGTGCTGCCGGCCGCATCCACCGTCACTTCGCGCACCGACCCGTCCGCTTCGATGAACGCCCGCAGCATCACCAGCCCACCCTTCCCTGCGTCGGCCGCGACTTTCGGGTAGGCCGGCACCTCGCCCTGGATACCCACCGCAGCCATGCCCGGCGCCGGCGGCCCCAGGGTCAGCGCCATTTCGATCTCGATGCCCTTGAAGCTGCCGTCCGGTGCTTTTTGGCCGATGCCGATGGCGGCCTGTTCGCGGGTAACCAGTCGTGGCTCGCCAACCACTTGCCCGTCGCGCAGGAGCTTCGCCGCGATGTCGAAGGTGCCGTCGGCCAGCGGCGTCACCGTCCAGGTGGTGTCCCAGTCCTGGCCGGCGTGCTCGAACTGCGCTCGGTGCGGCTGACCGGGTTCGACGACGGCCACGATGTCGGGAACCGGCACGCCGTCCACCTTCGCGCTGATGTCCAGCCTCACCTTGCCCGGTGCGAGCTCGACGCTGGTTCCGGGCTGGGCCGCCCAGGCGACGGCCGCGGCGGCCAGGCCCAGCAGTGAGACCAAGGCGAGGCCGGCGAAACGACGGCGACGGGACGGCAGTGGATTCTTCAGCATGGCGAGTCGCTCCTTCAGTGGATGAAAGCCGGACCAGTGGCAGCCCAGCGGCAGTGGCTGGTCGGCCAGGCGGGTCTTGAGCATGGCGTCGCCGTAGCGGCGGCGCTGACCGGGATAGCGGCGAAGCACGGCGGCGTCGCAGGCCAGTTCCTGGTCATTGCGGAAACGCGCCGCCGCGAAATGCACCAGCGGGTTGAACCAGAACAGGACGCGCAGGACCGCGGCCAGCAAACAGGCCGGCAGGTCGCCGCGGCGCAGGTGTTCGGTTTCGTGGGCCAACACCAGCTCGCGCTCGAGTGGGTCGTATCGCTGGTCGAAATCGCCGGGCAGCACGATGCGCGGACGCAGGCCCACCACCGCCGGCAGGCCACGCGTGGCCAGGCACTGGTGCAAACCGTCGGGGCGACGCGACACCGGCCCGAGGCCGGCAAGGAAACGCCGCTGCTGGCCCAGCAGCCAGGCCAGCACGCCCAGCGCACCGGCCGCCCAAAGCCAGGACAGCCACGGCAGGGGATCGGCGGCGACCGCCGTTCCCGGGCCGGCGGCACCCGGCATGGCCATCGGCGCCATGCGCACCAGGGCCGGCAATACCGGCTCCGCGGCCGCCGGCAGCAGCACGGCGACCAGGCTTGCCGGCACCAGCGCCCACAGCCCGTAGGCCGCGGCGGCGCCGAAGCTGCGGCGTACCAGTGGCCGCAGCAAGAACACGGCGATCAGCGCGCCGGTCAGGGCCAGCGTGGGTTCAAGCAGCCATTCAATGCCCATCGTCGATGTCCTCCAGCAGCTGCCGCAGCTCGGCGAGGTCCTTTTTCGACAGCCGGCCGTTTTCGGTGAAGTGGGCAACCATCGGCGCGACCCGTCCGCCGAACAGGCGGTCAACCAGGCCCTCGCTCTCCTGGCGCAGCCACTGCTCCCGCTGCAGCACCGGCGAATACAGGAAGCGCCGGCCGTCGCGTTCGGCGCTGATCGCGCCCTTCTTGAGCAGCCGGTTGAGCAGGGTTTTCACCGTTGGCTCCTGCCAGCCCTGGCCGGTGGCCACGGCGGCGAAAACGTCTTCGGCCGCCAGGGGGCTGGCGTCCCACAGGGCCTGCATGACCACGGATTCGGCGTCGCTGATCTGCATTTCGATTACGTCCGTAAACTTTTCCGTAGATTACGCACGTAATCGTGGCTGTCAAGGGGGATGGGACGGGTGCGATACTGACCCTCGCTGCTTTCCGGATCACCCATGAGCCAACGCCTGACCGCCCCGCCCGACCCTGCACTGGACGCCGCCGTCGACCGCCTGCTGGCCCACGCCGGCGGCCAGCTGGTGCTGGCGGCGCCGCTTGGCCTGGGCAAGCCGCACCGGCTGCTCAATGCAATCACCCGTCGGGTGGCGGCAGACGATTCGCTGTCCCTGCACTTGCTGACGGCGCTTTCGCTGACGCCGCCTTCGGCGGGCAAGGGGCTGCAGCGCCGTTTCCTGATGCCTTTCCTGGCACGGCACTTCGGCAGCGACTTCCCCGTACTCGACTACGCGGTCGCCATGCGCCGCGACGCGCTTCCGGCCAAGATCCGGGTCGAGGAGTTCTACATGCAGTCGGGCGCCCTGCTCGGCTCGCCCTGTGCCCAGCGCGACTACGTCAGCCTCAACTACACGCACGTCGCCCGCGCGGTCGCGGCGCGCGGCGTCAATGTCCTGGTGCAGAAGGTGGCGCGCGAACCCGGCGGCAGCCGCATCAGCCTCAGCTGCAATCCCGATCTCACCTTCGACCTGCTCGACGAATGCCTGCGCCTTGGCAAGCCGCGGCCGATGCTGGTCGGCGAAGTGGACCCGAACCTGCCCTGGCTCGACGGCCCCTGCGCGGTGCCGGCTGGCTTTTTCGACCTTGTGATCGACCATCCTTCGCCCGCGCCGCGCCTGTTCGCGCTGCCGCGCGAGCCGGTCGGCGACGCCGACCATGCGATCGGCCTGTACGCCAGCACGCTGGTGCGCGATGGCGGCACGCTGCAGATCGGCATCGGCTCGCTGGCCGACGCGCTGTGCCATGCGCTGGTGCTCCGGCACACGCGCAACGACGACTACCTGGCGGCGCTGGAAGCGCTCTCGCCCGGCCTGGCGCAATCGCCGCTCGTGCGCGACGTCGGCGGCACGGCACCGTTCTCCGAAGGGCTGTACGGCGCCAGCGAGATGGTCAACGACGGCTTCCGGGCGCTCGCGCAGGCCGGGGTGCTCAAGCGCCGCGTGCTCGACGACGTCGGCGCTATGGCACGCATTAATCGCGGTGATGCCACCGACCGGGACCGCGAGCGCCTGGCGCGCGACGGCCGCTGGCTCGATGGTGCCTTCTATCTCGGATCGCATGCGCTCTACGACTGGCTGCGCGCCCTGCCCGCCGACCAGGCCCGCGGCATCGGCATGACCCGCGTTTCCCATATCAACCAGCTCTACGGTGCCGACGAACCGCTGGAGCGCGAGCAGCGCCGCGACGCTCGCTTTTTCAACACCTGCATGATGATGACCGCCCTCGGCGCCGCGGTTTCCGATGCCCTCGAGGACGGACGCGTGGTCTCGGGCGTGGGCGGACAGTACAACTTCGTCGCCATGGCGCACGCGCTCGACGACGCGCGTTCGGCGCTGATGCTGCGGGCCCGCCGCGGCCACGGCCGCCAGGCCACCGCCAACGTTCGCTGGAACTACGGCCACGTCACCATCCCGCGGCACCTGCGCGACATCGTCATCACCGAACACGGCATTGCCGACCTGCGCGGGCGCAGCGACGGCGAATGCGTGCTGGCCATGGCCGCCATCGCCCATGCGGACGACCAGAAGCCGCTGCTCGAAGCGGCACGCAAGGCCGGCAAGCTTGCTCATGGTTTCAGCGCGCCAGCCGCCTGGTCGGCGAACACCCTGGCCTCGCTGTCAGCGCGTCTCGCGCCGCTGCGGCGCGCCGGGGTGCTGCCCGACTATCCGATGGGCAGCGATTTCACGCCCGAAGAACAGCGCCTCGTGGCGGCCCTGGCCTGGCTGGTGGCGCGCACCGGCACCCTGGGCGGCCGCATCGCCACGGTGCTGTCTGCCCTTGCCGGCGAGCAGGCCAGCGACGAAGCGGCGCTGCGGCGCATGGACCTGCAGGCACCGCGTGAACTGGGCGAACGCCTGCAGGCACGCCTGCTTCGCCACGCCCTGGCGAAATCCCGGGTCCATCCTTCCCCGCCCGCGCCCACCCAGACGTGAAGCCAGCCTTCGGGAGAACCGCCATGCGCAAAGCCTGCGTCAAGCCGCACTACCACGAAGAATCAGGCACCTGGAGTTACCTGGTGAGCGACCCCGGCACCGGCCGCGCCGCGCTGGTGGACCCCGTGCTCGACTTCGATCCCAAGGCTGGCCGCACGGGCACCACCAGCGCCGAGAAGCTGCTGGCCTCGGTGCGCGAAGCCGGCGTCCAGGTGGACTGGATCCTGGAAACCCACGCCCACGCCGACCACCTCAGCGCCGGGCACTGGTTCAGGCAAACGCTGCCCGGCGCGAAGCTGGCCATTGGCCAGGGCATCCGGACCGTGCAAAAGACCTTCCGGCCGATCTTCAACCTGGGTGAACACTTCCCGGTGGACGGCTCGCAATTCGACCACCTGTTCGCCGACGACGAGGTTTTCTCCGTTGGCGGTGTCGGCGCCCGGGTCATTCCCGTGCCGGGGCACACCAACGACTCGGTGGCCTACCTGGCCGGGGACGCGCTGTTCACCGGTGATTCGCTGTTCATGCCCGATGGCGGCACGGCACGCTGCGATTTCCCGGGCGGCGACGCCTCCACGCTCTACCACTCGATCCACCGCCTGTTTTCCCTGCCCGACGAAACCCGCGTCTTCGTCTGCCACGACTACGGCCCGGGCGGTCGCGAGCCGCGCTGCGAAACCACCATCGGCGAACAGAAGCGTTCGAACATCCACGTGCGCATCGGCACCAGCGAGGACCAGTTCGTGCGCATGCGCACCGAACGCGACGCCACCCTGGCGATGCCGACGCTGATCCTGCCGTCGGTGCAGGTGAACATCCGCGCCGGCGAACTGCCCGAACCCGAGGCCAATGGCGTGCGTTACCTGAAGCTGCCGATCGACCAGCTGTAGCGGCAAGGGTTCAATCACCCAGGTGCTGGCGGGTCCAGCGCACGATGTTGTTGGCGTCCATCGCGCCGGACTGGCGGGCCAGTTCGCGGCCCTGCCGGAAAAGTATCAACGTGGGGATACTGCGGATGCCGTGGCGCTGGGCCAGCGTCGGCGCGACCTGGGTGTCGACCTTGGCCAGGCGGACCCGGGGCTCAAGCTGTCCGGCCGCGCGCTCGAAATGCGCCGCCATCATCTGGCAGGGGCCGCACCACGGCGCCCAGAAATCCACCAGCAGCGGCAATTCGCTGCGTTCGGCGTGAACGGAAAAGTCATCCACGCCCAGCACCAGCGGCTGTCCTGTGAATAGCGGCTCGTGGCAATGGCCGCACTTCGGATGCTCGCCAAGCCGGGACACGGGGACGCGGTTCATGCCGTGGCAATGCGGACAGGCCAGGGTGACGGGATGGCTCATGCCGTTTCTCCCCGGGACGTCTGCCGTCGGGCGCGCGCGCTGAGCAACACGAAGTACAGCAGCGGGATGACCACCAGCGTCAGCACGGTCGAAACGAGGATGCCGAAGATGAGCGCGATCGCCAGGCCGTTGAAGATCGGGTCGTCCAGGATGAAGAAGGCGCCCGCCATGGCCGCCAGGCCGGTCAGCGCGATCGGCTGGGCACGCACGGCGCAAGCCTCGACCACGGCGTCGGCCAGGGCATGTCCTTCGGCGATGGATTGGTTGATGAAGTCCACCAGCAGGATCGAGTTGCGCACGATGATTCCCGCCAGCGCGATCATGCCGATCATGCTGGTGGCGGTGAACTGCGCGCCCAGCAGCGCGTGCCCGGGCATCACGCCGATCACCGTTAGCGGGATCGGCGCCATGATCACCAGCGGCACCAGGTAGTCGCGGAACTGCGCCACCACCAGCAGGTAGATGAGCAGCAGGCCGACCGAATAGGCCAGGCCCATGTCACGGAAGGTTTCGTAGGTGATCTGCCACTCGCCGTCCCACTTGATCGAAAAACCAAGCGAGTCGGTGGGGGCGGACAGGAAGCGCTGTTCCACGGTCGTATCCGCCAGCGGCTTGTCGCCGACCTGCCCGACCAGGTCGAACATGCCGTAGAGCGGGCTGTCGATGGCGCTGGCCTCGTCGCCGGTGACGTACACCACTGGCAGCAGGTCCTTGCGGTGGATGACCGGCTCCCAGGGCAGGCGCTGCACCGTCACCAGCTCCGACAGCGGCACCAGGCGGCCGTCGCCGGCGCGCACGCGCAGGGTCAGCAGCTGTTCCAGGCTGGCCTGGTCGCCGGCGGGCAGGCGCAGGCGCACCGGCACCGGGTACTTCGAGGCACCGTCGCGCAGGTAGGTGGCGTCGCGGCCGCTGACGCCGAGTTGCAGTGCCTGCGCGATCGCCGCCTGGCTGACGCCAAGCCGCGCGGCCCGGTCGCGGTCCACCAGCACCAACTCGCGCTCTGCGTCGGCCTCGACGGTGCTGTCCACGTCCACGATGCCCTCGGTAGCGATAAAACGGGCCTGCAGGTCACGGGCGATCGCACGGGCGCGGCCGGCGTCGGGACCATAGATCTCGGCCACCAGTGGCGCCATCACCGGCGGCCCCGGCGGCACCTCCACGACCTTGACCGAGGCCCCGTAGCGGTTGCCGATGCTGGCCAGCACCGGGCGCACGTCCAGGGCGATGTCATGGCTCTGGCGGTCGCGGTCGTGCTTGCCGACCAGGTTCACCTGCAGGTCGCCAAGGTTGGCGCCCTCGCGCAGGTAGTACTGGCGCACCAGGCCGTTGAAGTTGACCGGCGCCGAGGTGCCAGCATAACCCTGGATGTCCAGCACCTCGGGGACGTCGTTCAGGGCCTGGGCCATTTCCAGCAACAGGGCGTTGGTGCGCTCGAGCGGCGTGCCCTCGGGCAGGTCAACGACCACCTGGAACTCCGACTTGTTGTCGAAGGGCAGCATCTTCAGCACCACCAGCTGCACCACCGCCAGGCCGGCGGCGGCCAGCACCGCAAGACCGATTCCCGCGAACAGCATGCGGCGGCGGCCCTTGCCGCGTTTGTCGTCCAGGAAGGGGCGCATGGTCCGCTCGAACAGGCCGCGCACCCGCTTCGACAGCGCGGATTCGTGGTCGCCGCCTTCGGCGTGCACGTGCCGCGAGAGCAGCTTGAGCGAAAGCCAGGGCGTGACCGTCAGCGCGATCGCCAGCGAAAGCAGCATGCCTACCGAGGCATTGATCGGGATCGGCCGCATGTACGGGCCCATCAGGCCCGACACGAAGGCCATGGGCAGCAGCGCGGCGATGACGGTGAACGTGGCCAGGATGGTCGGGCTGCCGACTTCGTCCACGGCCGGCGGGATGGCTTCGAGCAGGGTCTTGCCGCCCAGGCGCATGTGCCGGTGGATGTTTTCGACGATGACGATGGCGTCGTCCACCAGAATGCCGATCGAGAAGATCAGTGCGAACAGCGACACCCGGTTGATGGTGAAGCCCATCGCCCAGGATGCGAACAGGGTGATGGCCAGGGTCAGCACGACGGCACTGCCGACCACGATGGCTTCGCGCCAGCCCAGCGCGAACAGCACCAGCAGCACCACCGCAGCGGTGGCGAACACCAGCTTCTGGATCAGCTTCATCGCCTTGTCGTTGGCGGTGTAGCCGTAGTCCCGGGTGACGGTGGCGTGGATGCCTTCGGGAATCACCGTGGCTTCCAGGACCTTCAGGCGGCTGGCAATCGCGCTGGTGATGTCGGCGGCATTGGCGCCGGGCTTCTTGGCCACGGCGATGGTCACCGCCGGGGCGATCACGCCTTCGGGGCGAAGCTTGTCCTGCGGCGCCGTGTACCAGGCGTACTGGCTGGGCAGGTCGGCGCCGCGCTGGATGCTGGCGACGTCGGACAAGTAAAGCGGGCGGCCATCGCGCAGGCCGATGACCAGTTCGGCGACCTGCTGGGCGTCGGCCAGGTAGCGGCCCGCGGTCATCGGAAGCACGCCCTCGGCGGTGACCCGGTCGCCGGCCTGGCTCACCACATTGGCAGCTGACAGCGCGCCCGCCAGGTCGTCGGCAGTCATGCCATAGGACGCCAGGCGGGTGGCGTCGAGCTCGACGACCACCATGCGCTGCGGCGCGCCGATGGTGTAGACGTCGCGGGTGCCCGGCACGCGCTTGATCTCGGCCTCGAGCGTGTGCGCCACTTCCGCCAGCTCGACGCCGCCGCGGTTGGGGTCGTCGGTCCACAGCGTCACCGCCATGACGGGAACGTCGTCGATGCCCATCGGCCGCACCAGCGGCTGGCCGACGCCCAGGCCCGGCGGCGCCCAGTCGGCATTGGAATACACCTGGTTGTACAGGCGGACCAGCGCGTCCTGGCGCGGCACGCCGACCGCGAATTCGACGGTGATCAGCGCCGAACCGGCGCGGCTGACGGAGTACACGTGCTTGACGCCGTCGATCTCGGACAGCACCTGTTCCAGCGGCACGCTGACCAGGTTTTCGACGTCCGCGGCCGGCGCACCCGCGAAGGGCACGATGATGTTGGCCATGGTCACGTCGATCTGAGGCTCTTCCTCGCGCGGCGTGATCAGGGTTGCGAACAGGCCCAGCAGCAGGCCCGCCACCGCCAGCACCGGCGTCAGCGGATTGGACTGGAAGGCCCGGGCCAGGCGCCCGGACAGGCCGAAGCGCGGCTCAGTCATTGCCTGGCTCCGTGCCCGCGTTCGCCAGGTGCGCCAGCGCATCCAGCGGATCGGCGGCGATGCGTTCGCCCTCGGCCAGGCCGGCCAGCACTTCGACCTCGTCCTCGCGGCGGTGGCCCAGGCGGACCTGCCGCAGCACCACGCGGTTGTCGGCACCCACCACGTACACGGCGGTCACTTCGCTGCGGGTCACCAGCGCCCTCGCCGGCACCCACAGGTGACGCGCTTCGCCGGTCTTGAAGGCGACCTTGACGGTCATGCCCGGCTGCAGCCCGGTTTCGGCCTCCGGCAGTTCCACGCGCACCTTGAAGCTGTGGGTGCCCGGGTCCGCGTACGGGAAGACGATCAGCTCCTCGGCCTCCAGGCGTCCGCCGCCGGGCAAGACCACGGTGGCGGTGCCGTGTTCGCGCAGGGCGGCGACGTCGCTCTGCGGCACCTCGACGTTGACGCGAAGCTGCTGCAGCGACAGTCCCGACACCAGCGGCTGGCCCGGCTGCACCGACTCGCCGACTTCCACGTGGCGCTCGGTCAGGATGCCCGAGTACGGCGCGCGGATGACGGTGTAGTCCACCTGCTCGCCGGCCTCGCTGACACCGGCCCGGGCGGCTTCAAGCGCAGCGCGGGCGGCATCGCGACGGGCGCGGGCCTGGTCGAGAGTGGCCCGGGCCAGCAGCTGCTTGGCAACCAACTCCTCGGTGCGGCGGAATGCCGCCTCGGCCTCGGTGTAATCGGCCTGGGCGGCGCTGAGCGATGCCGATGCCCGGCGCTGGGCGGACACCTGCTCGACGTCGGTGAAACGCACCACGACCTGGCCAGCCTCGACGTAGTCGTTGACGTCGAAAGGCAGCTCCAGCACGCGGCCGCGCGTCTGCGCGGACAGCGTGGCCTGGTTGACGGCCTCGACCACGCCGTCCCAGCTGCGCTCGCGCGCAGAAGTGCGCGGCGCGACCGTGACTGTCTCGAAGTTCACGGGCGGGGCGGGAGCGGGTAGGTCCGGTTCGCTGGCGCAGGCCGCGAGGAACAGGGCAGCCAGCGCGGAAGTGGCCAGGGCGCGGGGCATGGACATCGTCTACCTCACTTGAAGGCACAGCCGGCATTGAAACCGAGCTTGCGGAAGATCATGGCCGCCGGGCAGAAGCCGGTGAAGGACGCCTGGAGCATGTTCAGGCCAATGAAGGTCGTGAACAACAGCCACCAGGGCGAAACGAAGTACACGAGCGCGACGCTGATCAGGGTCATCACGCCGGCAAAGGCCATCACGGCACGGTCGAGGTTCATGGGATTCTCCAGGGTTTGGGTTGACTGGGGGTCTTACTTCAGGCGCTCGATGCCCAGGGCCTTGAGCACGTATTTTTCGTACAGCGGTTCGGTGTTGCCGGACTTCATCTTCGAGAGGAAGTACTTCTCGAAGGCGATCTTGGCCACGTGCACCCATTTGCCGACCTTGGCCCAGGTAACGTTGCGCGGCGGGTTTTGCGGCAAGGCCACGAAGGCCGCGCCCGTGTCGCCCATGTCGGCCAGGCAGACCGCGTTCCAGGTGGCCTTGTGGTCGGCGGTCTTGCCGGCCAGGTCGGCGGCGATGTTCCGGGCAATGGCGGTCACCATGGATTCGATCATGAAGCCGGTCTTGGGGGCGCCCGTCGGTACCGGGGTCACTTCTACCGGCGGGATGGCGACGCAAACGCCGGCCGAGAACACGTTCGGGTAGGTCGGGTTGCGCTGGTGCGCGTCAATCTGGACGAAGCCGCGCGGATTGCACATGTCCTTGGCCGATCGCACGGCATCGACGCCGGTGAAGGCCGGCAGCACCATCGAATAGGCGAATGGCAGTTCGTGGGTGGCCAGCGGCTGGCCGCGCGCGTCGGTTTCATCGACGTGCATCAACCCCTGTTCAACCCGGGTGATCCTGGCGTTGGTAATCCACTTGATGTGGCGCTGGCGCAGCTCCGACTCGAGCAGGCCCTTGGAGTCGCCGACGCCGCCCAGGCCCATGTGGCCGATGTAGGGCTCGGGGCTGACGTAGGTCATCGGCACCTGGTCGCGCAGCTTGCGCTTGCGCAGGTCGGCGTCGAGGATCATCGCGAACTCATAGGCCGGCCCGAAGCAGCTGGCGCCGGCCGCGGCACCTACGACGATGGGTCCCGGCGCCTTCAGGAATGCCTGGTAGGCGTCCCAGGCGGTGAGCGCATGCGCGGTGGTGCAGACGGACTGCGTGAAACCGGCCTCGGGGCCCAACCCCGGCACTTCATCGAAGGCCAGTCGCGGGCCGGTGGCGACCACCAGGTAGTCGTAGCCCAGCTCGCGGCCGTCGCGCAGGCGCAGCCTGTTTTCAGCCGGCAGTACTTCGGCGGCGCCGGCCGGCTCAAAGTCGATATGCTTCTTGGCCAGGTAAGGGCGCACGCCGATCTGGATGTCCGAGGGCTTTCGCCAGCCCACCGCCACCCAGGGATTGGACGGGGTGAAGCTGAAATGTTCGCCCTCGCCCACCACGGTAATCGGATGGTCCTTGCCCAGCAGGGCCCGGAGCTCATAGGCGACGCTCATTCCGCCGATGCCGGCGCCGAGGACAACGATGCTGGCCATGCCTTCCTCCCGGGCCGGTCTATCCGGCCGTGCTAATTTAGTAGAATCTTAATTAGCATTCTGGCATGATGTCAACACCCCACGCAGGCAGACCCATGAAAGCACCCCCCCGCCAGGCTTCCCTCGATCCCGCCACTACGTCGGCCGAGCTCATGGAATCGGCATCGGAGGCGGCGGCCGAGCTGCTGAAGGCCATGGCCAACCCGCAGCGCCTTCGCGTGCTGTGCCTGCTGGTGGAAAGGGAAATGTCGGTGGGCGAGATCAACGCCCTGGTGCCGCTGAGCCAGTCGGCGCTGTCGCAGCACCTGGCGGTCCTGCGCGACAAGAACCTGGTCGCCACGCGGCGCGAGGCCCAGACGGTCTTCTACTCCGTGGCCGACGGCACGGTGCACGATGTCATCGAAGTGCTGCACCGGAACCTTTGCGGTCCGGTGCAAGGCTGAGGGGCGGCCGCACGGCCGCGGCAGGCGATCAGGCCAGCGACAGTGCCGCGTCCACCACGGCATCGGCAGTGATGCCGAAGTGCGCGTACAGCCTGTCGGCCGGCGCCGAGGCACCAAACTGGTCGATGCCGACCACGGCGCCGTCCAGGCCAACGAACTGGCGCCAGTAGCCGGTGACGCCGGCTTCCACGGCCACGCGCTTGCGACACCAGCCGGGCAGCACGCCCTCGCGCCATTCGATCGGCTGGCGCGCGAACACCTCGGCGCAGGGCATCGAAACCACCCGGGCCTTGACGCCCTTGTCGGCCAGGCGACGCATGGCCTCCATGGCCAGCTCCACTTCCGAACCGGTGGCGACCAGGATCAGGTCGAACTTGCCCTCGCCCGGGTCGGACAGCACATAACCGCCGCGGGCGATGTCGGCCAGTTGATGGTGCGTGCGCGGCTGGTGCGCCAGGTTCTGGCGACTGAACACCAGGCAGCTGGGGCCATCGGTGCGTTCGATCGCGGCCTGCCAGGACACGGCCGATTCCACCGCGTCGCAGGGACGCCAGACGTCGTTGTTGGGGATGTAGCGCAGCGACGCCAGGTGTTCGACCGGCTGGTGGGTCGGGCCATCTTCGCCAAGGCCGATCGAGTCGTGGGTGAACACGTGGATCGCGCGCGTCGGGATCAGCGCCGACATGCGCAGGGCATTGCGCGAGTAGTCGGAAAACACCAGGAAGGTGGCATCGTACGGAATGAAACCGCCGTGCAGGGCCAGGCCGTTGCTGATGGCCGACATGCCGAATTCACGCACGCCGTAATGCACGTAGTTGGCACTGGGGTCGCCGCTGGTGACCGACTTGCTGCCCTTCCACAGGGTCAGGTTCGAATGCGCCAGGTCGGCCGAACCGCCGATCAGCTCCGGCAGGAGCGGACCGAAGGCGTCGAGCGCCATCTGCGAGGCCTTGCGCGAGGCGACCACCGGGCCGTCGAGCTGCAGCTTGGCGATGTAGGCCTGGGCGGCATCGGCGAAATCTTCGGGCAGTTCGCCGTGCGAGCGGCGCACGAGCTCGGCCGCCAGCTCCGGATAAGCCTTGGCATAGGCATCGAAGCGCTGGTTCCACTGCTCCTCGCGCACCAGGCCGGCGTTGCCGGCCCGCCAGCCGTCGCGGATATCGGCCGGGATCTCGAAGGGCGCGTGCGGCCAGCCCAGGGCCTCGCGGGTGGCGGCCACTTCGTCCTTGCCCAGCGGCGCACCGTGGCTCGATTCCTTGCCGGCCTTGCCGGGGGAACCAAACCCAATGGTGGTGCGGCAGCAGATCAGGGTCGGCTTGCCGGTCTCGGCCTGGGCGGTGCGGATCGCCTGGGCGATTTCCTCCGGATCATGGCCGTCGACCTTGCGGATGACCTGCCAACCATAGGCCTCGAAGCGGGCCGCGGTGTCGTCGGTGAACCAGCCGGCGGTGTCGCCGTCGATCGAGATCCGGTTGTCGTCCCAGAACGCGATCAGCTTGCCCAGGCCCCAGGTGCCGGCCAGCGAGGCCACTTCGTGGGAAATGCCTTCCATCAGGCAGCCGTCACCCAGGAAAACCCAGGTGTGGTGGTCGACGATGTCGAACTCAGGCCGGTTGAAGCGCTGGGCCAGCAGCTGCTCGGCCAGCGCCATGCCGACCGCGTTGGCCAGGCCCTGGCCCAGCGGGCCAGTGGTGGTCTCGACACCGGGCGTGTGGCCGAACTCCGGATGGCCGGCGGTCTTGCTGTGCAGCTGGCGGAAGTTGCGCAGCTCTTCGATCGGCAGGTCGTAGCCCGACAGGTGCAGCAGGCCATAGACCAGCATCGAGCCGTGGCCGTTTGACAGCACGAAGCGGTCGCGGTTGAACCACTTGGGGTTGTTCGGGCTATGGCTCAGGAAGTCGTTCCACAGCACCTCGGCGATGTCGGCCATGCCCATCGGCATGCCGGGATGGCCGGACTTGGCGGCCTCAACGGCATCAATGGCGAGGAAACGCAGGGCGTTGGCGAGGTCGCGGCGGGAGGGCGTGGTCATCGTGGCGTCCAGGGCGTGGGGCCCGGGGCCGGGCCAGCGGGGCGCTATTGTCGCCGACCCGGCCGCCGATGTCGCGCTTGAACCAGCCCGGCCGGGATGTTAGCCGGCCACCGGGGATTCGGGCGGGGATTCACGCACGCCCTCTTCACTGCGACCGATCACCACCGAGCCGACCATGTCGCCGCCCACGTTCACCACGGTGCGGCACATGTCCAGCAGGCGGTCGACGCCCAGGATCAGGCCGATGCCCTCGGGCGGGATGCCGAACATGGCCAGGATCATGGCGATCACCGGCAAGGAGCCGCCGGGAACGCCGGCGGCGCCGATCGAACCGAGCATGCACAGCACCAGGATCATGGCCTGCTGGAACAGGTTCAGATCAACACCGAAGAACTGGGCCAGGAACAGCACCGTGATGCCCTCGAACAGGGCCGTGCCATTCATGTTGGCGGTGGCGCCCAGGGTGCAGACGAAACGTGCGACCCGGCGCGGGACGCCCAGGGCCTCTTCGGTCACCTTCAGGGTGGTCGGCAGGGTGGCGCTGGAGGAGGACGTGGAGAACGCCGTCAGCAGCGCCGGCTGGGCGCCGCGGAAGAAGGCCACCGGTGACATGCCGCCGAAGACGCGCAGCAGGATCGGGAAGACGATGAAAAAGTGGATCGCCAGCGCGGCCAGCACGGTACCGACGAAACGCGCGAGCTGGACCAGCACGTCGAAACCGAGCTTGGCGGTGATCGAAAACAGCAGCGCCGCCACGGCCCAGGGCGCCAGCCGGATGACCCAGTCGATCAGCTTCAGGCAGATGTCGTAGACGCCCTGCACCGCCGACACGAAGGATCGGGTGCCGTCGCTGCGGATGACGGTGGCGGCGATGCCGAACATCAGCGCGAAGAACATCACCGCGATCAGGTCACCGTTCGCGGCGGCGGCCACGGGATTGCGCGGCACGATGTTGAGCAGCACCTGGAGCCCGGAGACCTGTTCGCGGCCCGCGGCGATCTGCGTCGCGCGCTCACCGGCACCCGCCATGATCTCGGCACCCAGCTCCGGCGGGATGCCCTGCCCGGGGCGGATCACGTTCACCATCACCAGGCCGATGGTGACGGCGATGGTGGTGACGGCAAGGATCCAGACCAGGGTCTTGCCACCGATGCGTCCCAGCGACTGCGGGTCGCCGATTTCCACCACGCCCAGGACCAGCGCCGAGAACACCAGCGGAATGACCAGCATGAACAGCAGGCGCAGGAACACCTGGCCCACCGGGTCTGCGACATAGGTCGTGACGATGGCGAGCCAGCCCGCGTCGGCGGCGAAGAGGTTGGCGGCGAGCCCCAGCACGGTGCCGGCGATGAAGCCGAGCAACATGCGGGTGTGCAATGACATCGAGGGCATTCCTGGCGCTCCGTGCGGCCTGGGTCTGGGCGAAGCTTACCTTAGCCGCCGAAGGGACCCGGCGGCGGTTCCGCGAGGATTTCCACCAGGGTGCGCGGGCGACCAATCAGGTAGCCCTGCGCGTAGTGGCAGCCGAGCCGCCGCAGCGCCTCCAGCTGCGCGGCCGTCTCGACGCCTTCGACCACGATATCGGCCTGCAGGGCCCGGCCCAGCTGCACGATGGCCTCCACCACCGCCATCGCACGCGGGTCGCCGACCATGTGCCGGGAAAAGGCCTGGTCGACCTTGAGCACGTCGAAGTCCAGGCGATGCAGGTGCGCCAGGTGCGAATAGCCTGTGCCGAAATCGTCCAGGGCCACCTTGATGCCATGGCCATGGCACAGGGCGATGACCTGGCTGACAAGATCGTAGTCGAGCACCTGACTCTCGGTGATTTCCAGTTTGATGGTGCCACGCGGCAGGCTGGCGGCATCGGCGCGGGCGACGATGCGTTCGACCAGCCCGGGGTGGGAAATCTGGCGGGCCGATACATTGACGGCGACGAAGGGCTGGCCGTGCCCGGCGTCCACCAGGCGCGCGACGGATTCACAGGCGGCGTCCATCACGTATTCACCGACCGGGACGATCAGCGAGGTTTCTTCCGCCAGGGCCACGAATTCGGCCGGTGAGATCGGGCCACGTTCGGGGTGGTGCCAGCGCACCAGCGCCTCGTAGCCGGCTATCCGGCCCCGGCCGACATCGAGCAGCGGTTGCAGGCTCAGCTCGAGCCCACGTGCCGCCAGGGCTTCGCGCAGCTGGGACTCCAGGCGGATCTTGTTGACGCCCAGGCGTTCGGAGGGAGTCATCGGCGCCGACGCGAGGTCAGGCCCCCGGCCCTGGAGCGCCGATAGCGCACCGCGGTAGCGCTTGAGCTGGCCTTCAAGCAGGGAGCGAACGATCGGATCGGTGCCGGCCAGCCGCTCGGCGATCTGGCTGCGGTTGATCGGGAACAGCACGGTTTCGCTGATGGCGATCGCCGTTGCCGTGCGCGGGGAGTCGTCGATGACCGCCATCTCGCCGACCAGATCGCCGGGGCCAAGCAGGCTCAGCACGACGTCCTTGCCGCGCTGCCTGGCCCGCACCTCGATGCCGCCGGTTTCGATCAGGTAGGCGGTATCAGGGGGGTCCCCTTCCCGGAAGAGGATCTCACCGGGTTTCAGGCTTGTTCTTAGCGACGGATGCATGGTCTCAGGATGCCAGAAACAGACAGGGCCGCTTTCGCGGCCCTGTCCTTGGATTAAGCCACCCGGGTCCGGTCAGGAACCGCGGTGCGCCACCTGCAGGATGCGCGGGGTGACGAAGATCAGCAGCTCGGCCTTCTCGATGCCGCGGGTCTTGTTCTTGAACAGGTTGCCCAGCACCGGCAGGTCGCCGAGGAAGGGAACCTTGCGCAGGTCCTCGCGGTTGCTGAATTCGTACACGCCGCCCACGACCACGGTCTGGCCATTGTCGATCAGCACGGCGGTGCTGACCTCGCGGCGGGCGATCTGCGGCACGAAGCCACCGGACGGATTCGCGACAAGCTCGCTGACCTCGTCCTTCTTCACGGCCAGGTTCAGGTAGACGCGGCCGTCCTGAGTGATGGTCGGGGTGACCTTGAGCTCAAGCAGCACTTCCTTGAACTCGACGGTCGCCTGCGCGACGGCACCCGGCGTGGTGGCCGGCTGGATCGTCAGGTAGCCCACCTCGTCACCCTGGCGGATGATGGCTTCGCGCTGGTTGGCGGTGATCACGCGCGGGTTGGAAACCACTTCGCCGCGGCCTTCTTCCTCGAGCGCCGACAGCTCCAGGTCCAGGGCAATGTCCTGGCGCAGGATGCTGAGGTTGAGGATGCCGGCCGCCGGGTTCACCGGCAGGTCGACGATAAAGCCGGAGTCGGTGGTGGTTTCGTTGCTGTTGGGCAGCGTGCCCGTGCGGTCCTGGACACCGAACATCACGCCCAGTTCGCGGGCGAAGACTTCGGTGGCCACCACGATGCGGGCTTCGATCAGAACCTGGTCGACCGGGCGGTCGAGGGTGGCGAGCATGTTCTTGATCTCGTCCACCTTGCTCTGGATGTCGACAACCAGCAGGGTGTTGGTGCGCGAGTCAAAGCTCACGCTGCCTCGCTGCGACAGGAAACCGCCGGCGCCACGCTGCTCGGCACCCGAGCCACCGGTCGTCTGGGCCTGCTTGCTGTCGTCGGTCAGCAGGCCAGCGATGTCCTCGGCAATGCCGTAGTTCACCGGGATGTATTCGGTGACCAGCGGCTCGCGATCTTCGTTGGCGATGCGGGCATCGGCAACCGCCTTCTCGAACTCGGCGATTTCCTTCTGCGGTGCGACCCAGATGACGTTGCCGTCACGACGCTTGTCGAGCTGCTTGGCGCGCAGCACGATGTCCATCGCCTGGTCCCAGGGCACGTTCATCAGTCGCAGGGTGACGTTGCCCTGCACGGTGTCGGCCGCGACCACATTGAGGCCGGACTCTTCCGCGATGAGCTGAAGCACCGTGCGCACCGGCACGTCCTGGAAGTTGAAGGTCACCGGGCGGCCGCTGTAGCGCTTGGCCTCGGGATCGGCGGCGACCGCACCGGCCGCGCGGCCGGGTGCACCCGCGACGACCGCGCCGGCGACGCCACGCTTGGGCGTGACCTCAACGACGTATTCGTTGCCGGTCTGGTAGGCCATGGAATCGACGGCACCGTTGGTGTGGATCACCAGGCGGGTGCTGCCGGCATTGGCGTTCGGTTCCAGGCTCTGCACCGGGGTGGCGAAGTCGGTCACGTCCAGCCGGCGGCGCAGGGCCTCCGGGATGCTGGCGTTGGCGACGTCGACGACCAGGCGGTTGCCTTCGTTGCGCATGTCCGCGGCGGCACCGTCTCCGCTGAACTTCAGGATGACCCGGCCGGAGCCGTTCTCACCACGGCGGAAGTCGATGTTGGCCACCTGGAGGTCGGTCGCCACCTTCTTGCTCGGGTCGGGACCAGTCGCCAGGCTGTTGGGCTGGGCGCCGGCATCGACCGTCAGGACCAGCAGGTTGCCGGCCGCGCGGGTGGTGTAGCCGGCCGGGCGGAACAGGTCCACCACGACGCGGGTACGGCCGCCTGCCTCGACGGCGGACACGGCCGACGTGGCGCCACTGCCGATCACGATGCGGCGCTTGTCCAGGCCATTGCTGGTCCCGGGCAGGTCCATCGCGATACGCGGGGGCGTGTCGGTGGTGAAGGCCTGCACGTCACCGACGGGTTCGGAGAACTCCAGGGTGATGTCCACCTTGCCTCCGGGCGCGGAGGCGTAACGGACGTCCTGCAGGACGTTTTCTGCCAGCGCGGAAAGCGACGTCGCCATGCCGACGGCGAGCGCTCCCATGGCCAGCACCCAGCGTCGCTTGGTGCCCATCCCCTCGCCGATCGTTTTATTCGCGGTCATCGTGCATTCCCCCAATCAATTGTCTTCAAGGGCGATACGGGCCTGGCGTTCCAGCCAGTCTCCCGCCCCATCCGGTACGAGTTCGACAATCTCGATGCGGTCTTCATAAACCGCCGTGATACGACCGTCGTTGAGACCCAGGTAGTTGCCGGCGCGCACGCGATGCGTAACGCGGTCCGGTCCCATCACCAGCCCGACCACGTCGGCGCCACCGCCGATCGTGCCGACCATGTCCAGGCTGTCCAACGGGAAGGCCTCGAGGACCTCCTTGCGCCGGTTCGGATCAGGCCGCAGCGCGTTGTTGCTGTCGCGGTCCGCGCTGGGCTGGGCGAACGGGTCGCGCAGGTCCTGCGCGGCATATTCAAAGGTTTCGAACTGCTTCATCACCGGCAGCGGGTCCAGCGGCGGCGCCGGGCGGGCCTTGACCTCGGCCACCCAGGCCTCGAGGTCACGCTTGCCACGGGTGCAGGCCGACAGGGACAGCGCGATGGCCGCGACTAGCAGCCCGCTCATGGCTTTACGGGTCATGGACGGGGCCATCACTTGGAGCCTCCCGCGGTATTGGTGTCCCCGGCTTCCTCATCTTCATCGAGGTACCGGTAGGTCTTGACCGTGCCCGAAAGCACGAGCGTGCCGTTCGAACCGTCGCGCGGCTGCAGCGAGATGTCGTGCATGGTCATGATGACCACGCGCGGCAGCGATGCCACGCCACTGACGAAGGCGCCGAACTGGTGGTAGGAGCCCACCATGCGAAGCTGGATCGGCTTCTCGGCATAGAACTCACGCTGGCTTTCAGCACCAGGCTGGAAGAGTTCATTGTTGATGCCGGCCGCAAGCGCGGTCTGCGAAATGTCGACGATGAGGTCCGGCATTTCATTCTTGCTCGGCAGCTGCCGCAGCATCTGCTGCAGCATCACTTCCATCTGGGCCAGCTGCTGCTTGAGCGGCTCGAGGTTCGCCGCGCGGCCCTGCTTGCCCTGGAATTCTTCGCGCAGCTGGACTTCGGTGACCTCTTCCGCCTGGAGCGTCAGGCGCCTGTCGCTCACGAAAAAGTACCAGCCCAGGCCGATGATCAGCCCGACCAGGAGAACGCAGGCTCCCGCCTTGACCTGGACGGGCCAGGCGCCGGAGTTGTTGAAATCGAGGTTTCGAAGGTCGATGTTGTTGCTCACTGGGCACCTCCCGCGACAGCGTTGCTTTCGGCCGCCATGTCGTCGGTTTCCTGCTTGGGCGTCACCAGCTGCACCTTCAGCGAGAAGGCGTTTGGCAGCCCCTTGTCGTCACCCTTCGCCTCGATGATCGAGAGATCCGGGTTGGCCATCCAGCCGGACTCTTCCAGGTTGCGCATGTAGGAGCTGACCCGGGCGTTTGACTGCGCCGAGCCCTCCAGCGTGAGCTGCTGGCCGGCCTGCTTGATCGAGTTCAGGCGGACGCCTTCAGGAATGGTGCGGACCAGTTGGTCGAACAGGTGCACCATCTGCGAGCGGCTGGCCTGCAGTTCCTCGATCACCTGCTTGCGGGCAAGCAGGTTGGCCTTTTTCTTGTCCAGGGCCTCGATTTCCTTGATCTGCTCGTCCACCAGCACGATCTGGTCGCGCAGGTACTGGTTGCGTGCCTGCTGACCTTCGATCTGGCCGTTGTAGTAGACGACGATCAGGAAACTGATCAGGAGGCCTGCCGCGGCCGAAAGGCCCAGCATGGTCATGAATTCCTTCTGGCGCTGCTTGCGTCGCTCGGCGCGCCAGGGAAGCAGATTGATTCTGGCCATCAGTCGAAGCTCCTCAGGGCCAGGCCGCAGGCAATCATCAGCGCCGGGGCGTCCTGCGCCAGGGAATGAGCCTGGACGCGGGGGCCGAGCGCCATGTTGGCGAGCGGGTTAGCGATGACGGTCGGGACGCCCAGCTGTTCCTCGACCAGGTTGGCGATGCCGGCGATCGAGGCGCAGCCGCCGGCCAGGACCACCTGGTCGACACGGTTGAAGTCGCTGCCGGCGTAGAAGAACTGGAGCAGTCGGCTGACTTGCTGGACCAGCGCTTCCTTGAACGGCTCGAGCACTTCGACCTCGTAGCTTTCCGGCAGGCCGCCCTGGCGCTTGGCCAGGCCCGCCTCGTCGTAGCTCAGGCCGTAGCGCCGCATCACTTCGTCGGTGAGCTGCTTGCCGCCGAAGACCTGCTCGCGGGTGTAGATGCTGCGCTGCGCGCGCAGCACGTTGAGCGTGGTCATGGTGGCGCCGATGTCGACCAGGGCGACGATCGCGTCCTTGGGCACCGACAACTGGTCAGCGACCAGCTTGAAGGCGTTTTCCATGGCGAAGGCCTCGACGTCGACGACCTGGGCGGTCAGGCCGCCAAGTTCGAGCGCCGACTGGCGCAGCTCGACGTTCTCGGTGCGCGAGGCCGCCAACATCACCTGCACCATCTCCGGGTTGTTCGGCACGGGGCCGATAACCTCGAAGTCGAGGCTGACTTCCTCGATCGGGAACGGGATGTAGTTGGAGGCTTCGAGTTGCACCTGGTCCTCGAGGGCGTCCTCGTCCAGGTCGCCCTGGATCGGGATGATCTTGGTGATCACCGAGGAACCCGAGACCGCGGCCGCGGCGTGCCGGGCCTTGGTGCCGGACCGGGCCACCGCACGCTTGATCGCCTCGCCGACGGCCTCGACCTCGACGATGTTTTTCTCGACCACAGCGTTGGGTGGCAGCGGTTCCACCGCGTAATGCTCAACGCGGTACCGCCCGCCGGACTCGGTGAGCTGAAGTAGCTTGACGGCAGTGGAACTGATGTCCAGGCCGACCAGCGGTGTCTTGGCATTTCCGAAAAGACCCACGGTTTCTCCCCTTCCGACGGGCGCTTACACACGAATGGTGCGCCATTACATTAAATAACGAAAAATTCCCAAATGGCAATGCCCCCCCTGCCCGGATCTCCCCGAAGGCCCCGTTGACCGGCCCTGGCTTCCCCTACAAGACGCATTCCGGGTCCGATTCCGGCCGTCCCCAAACAACGCGGCCGGACCCTGCCTCGTTCTATACTCCCCGACCCACGCCGCTGTAAACCTCGGAGGGGCCCTGGATGGCCCGATTCAAACGCCTGCTACGGCGGGCATTGATCCTTTTCACCGGCCTTGCCGTGCTTGGCCTGGCTTCCCTGGGCATCCTGTATTGGCTGATCGCACCGCGCCTGCCGGACGTGCAGGAACTGCGCAATGTCCAGCTTCAGGTGCCGCTTTCGATCTACACGCGGGACGGCCGCCTGATCTCGGTCATCGGTGAGACTCGCCGCTTCCCGGTGGACATCGAGGACGTGCCCGAGCAGGTCAAACAGACCTTCATCGCCATCGAGGATGCCCGTTATTACGAGCATCCCGGCGTCGATTGGCGCGGCATCGCCCGCGCCGTCTGGCTGCTCGCCACGACCGACGACAAGCGCGTTCCCGGCGGCAGCACCATCACCCAGCAGGTCGCCCGGCAGTTCTTCCTGAGCACGGAATATTCGTACACGCGAAAGCTGCACGAGATCTTCCTGGCGCTGAAAATGGAGCGTGAGCTGAGCAAGGACGAGATCCTCGAGCTCTACCTCAACAAGAGTTTCTTCGGGAATCGCGCCTACGGCATCGCCGCGGCCGCCGACTTCTACTACGGCAAGACGCTCGACCAGCTGACCCTGGCCGAAGCGGCCACGCTGGCCTCGATCCCGAAGTTCCCGTCCTCCGGCAATCCGATCATCAACCCCGAGCGCGCCCTGGTACGCCGGAACTACGTGCTCCAGCGCATGCGCGAGGAAGGCATGATCGACGAGGCCACGGAACGGGCCGCGCGCGCCGAAACCATGCACGCCAGCCCGCACGAGCCCAAGGTCGAGGTCGAGGCGCCCTATGTCGCCGAAATGGTGCGCGCGGAAATGGAGCAGCGTTACGGCGCCGAGGCCACCACCAGCGGCCTGAGCGTGTACACGACGCTGGTCTCCGACGACCAGCTGGCGGCCGTTCGTTCGCTGCAGGCCGGCCTGCTCGAATATGACCGCCGCCACGGCTACCGCGGCGCCGAAGCCCAGCTCGAGATCGGTGACCGCGAATCGGCGGAGGATCTGCGCGAACGCCTGCGCCCCTACCCCACCCTGGGCGGCCTGCAGGCCGTGCTGGTGACCGGTTTCGAGGGCGACGCCGCCAACGTGCTCACCAGTTCCGGCACCTCGCTGACCCTCAGCGCCGAAGCCACCCGCTGGACCCGCAAGACCCCGGTCCAGCTGTTCAAGCGCGGCGATGTCATCCGGCTCACGCTCGACCCCGAGTCCGCCGAACTGCGCCTGGCCCAGCTGCCGCAGGCCCAGGCCGCCCTGGTCTCGCTGCAGCCCGAGGATGGCGCCATCCGCGCGCTGGTGGGCGGTTTCAGTTTCGGCCTGAACAAGTTCAACCGCGCCACCCAGGCCCAGCGCCTGCCGGGCTCGAGCTTCAAGCCCTTCGTCTACGCGGCCTCGTTCGAGCGTGGCTTCTCGCCGGCAAGCATCGTGCTCGACGCGCCGGTGGTGTTCCGTGACCGCGCCGGCAACGTCTGGCGGCCGCAGAACGACGCCGGAAACTTCGCCGGCCCGATGCGGCTGCGCGAGGCGATGGTGCAGTCGCGCAACCTGGTGTCGGTGCGCCTGCTGGACGCGATCGGCGTGGATTTCGCCAGCCGCTACATCACCCAGTTCGGCTTCAGCCAGGAAAGCCTGCCGCCGAACCTGTCGATGTCGCTTGGCACGTCGTCGCTGACGCCGCTGTCGATCGCCCGCGGCTACACCGTCTTCGTCAACGGCGGCCACCTGGTCGACCCCTGGTACATCGAGCGCGTGCTCGACCGCGACGGCCGTGTGCTCAGCGAACACGTGCCGCTGCGCGCCTGCCTCGCCTGCCCCGGACGGGCCGGCGACGGCCCGACGGGCGGGCGCGACAACACCGTGGTGGACGGCTTCAACCTGGGCGCGGCCGCGCCGCCCCCGGCCGCGCCGGAAACCGAAGCCGAGGAGGCTGCGCCGGAGCTGCCGGAAGGCCCGGTTTCACTGGCCCCGCGTGCCATCGATGCACGCACGGCCTTCATGATCCAGTCCATCCTGCGCGACGTCGTGCAGCGCGGCACCGGCACCGCCGCCAAGGTCATCGGCCGCCCGGACATCGGCGGCAAGACCGGCTCCACCAACGACTACCGCGACGCCTGGTTCTCGGGCTTCGGCGGCGACCTGGTGACCACGGTGTGGGTCGGCAAGGACGATTTTTCGAGCCTGGGCCGCGGCGAATACGGCGGCAAGGCGGCGCTGCCGATCTGGATCAACTACATGGACGCCGCGCTCAAGGACGTGCCGCTCTACGAGCCCGAACCGCCCAGCGGCCTGGTCACCGCCTCGGTGGACGCCAGCTCGGGCCGCCTGGTGCCGGAAGGCACGCCGGGCAGCGTGCGCGACTACTTCAAGCGCGAGGATTACGACCGCATCACCGCCCAGGGTTTCGACGTCGAGCCGGTGCTGAGCAATGAAGAGGCGTTCGACATCTTCTGACCCGGCGGCGGCGCGGGCGCGCCGCCAGCGGGTCGCCGCCGAAGCCGCGCGCCTGCTGGCCCAGGGCGGCGGCGACATGGCGACGGCGCGACGCAAGGCGGCCGATCGCCTGGGTCTTCGCGACCCGGCCTTCCTGCCCGATGCCGAGGAAATCCGCGAAGCCCTGCAGGCCCATCACCGGCTGTTTTCCCCAGGTCACGCGGACCCGGGCCGGCTGCGGCGCCAACGCGAGGCCGCCCTTGCCGCGATGGACCATTTCGCGGGCTTCGAACCCCGCCTCGCCGGTCCGGTGCTCGACGGCAGCGCCGGTCCCGATGACGCCGTATTGCTGCACCTGCACGCCGAAGAGCCCGATGCCGTGGCGCACCTGCTTGCCGACAGCGGCGCGCCGGCACGCCAACAGCGCCGCCGCATCCATCTTGCCGCCGGCGGCGCCACCGACGTCCCCTGCTGGGAGCTGGTGGCAGACGGCCAGGCCTTCGAACTGTGGGTCCTGCCGCTCTCTGCGGCCCGACAGGCGCCACGCGACCCCTTGGGAGGGGGTGCCCTACCCCGGGCGTCACTGGCGGCCGTGGCGCGGCTCCTGGAAGGATCGGCCGGCCCCTGAAACGCGAACGCCCCGCACGGGGCGGGGCGTCCGGGTCACGCAAGCGGGTGGGCTCAGCGCTTGGCCAGCTCCACGTAGTTGCGGTTGGCGGCACCGGTGTAGATCTGGCGCGGGCGGCCGATCTTGGCTTCCGGGTCGGTCTGCTGCTCGAGCCAGTGCGACACCCAGCCGGCGGTGCGGGCGATGGCGAACATCACCGTGAACATCTCGGTCGGGATGCCCAGCGCCTTGTAGATGATGCCGGAGTAGAAATCCACGTTCGGGTACAGCTTGCGCTGCACGAAGTAGTCGTCCTTGAGCGCGGCTTCCTCCAGGCGCATGGCGACCTCGAGCAGCGGGTCGTCCACGCCCAGCTCCTCGAGCACCTGGTGGCACATCTCGCGGATGATGGTCGCGCGCGGATCGAAGTTCTTGTACACGCGGTGGCCGAAGCCCATCAGGCGGAAGCCCGAGTTCTTGTCCTTGGCGCGGTCGACGGCCTTGGCCACGTCCTCGGGACGGCCGATTTCGTCGAGCATCTTGAGCACGGCCTCGTTGGCGCCGCCATGGGCGGGGCCCCAGAGCGCAGCCACGCCGGCGGCGACGCAGGCGTAGGGGTTGGCGCCGGTGGAACCGACCAGGCGCACGGTCGAGGTCGATGCGTTCTGTTCGTGGTCGGCGTGCAGGATGAACAGCAGGTCCAGCGCCCTGGCGGCAACCGGCTTGAGCTCCAGCGGGCCCGACGGCACCTCGAACATCATGTGCAGGAAGCGGTCGACGTATTCGAGGTTGTTGCGCGGGTAGCGGATCGGCCAGCCGATGGAATGGCGGTAGCAGGCGGCGGCGATCGTCGGCACCTTGGCCAGCAGGCGGATGGCGGCCAGGCGGCGCTGCTCCGGGTCCTCGAGATCGAGGTCGTCGTGGTAGAACGCGGCCAGCGAACCGACCATGCCGCAGAGCATCGCCATCGGGTGGGCGTCGTGGCGGAAGCCGTGCAGGAAGCTCTTGAAGGCCTCGTGCATCATCGTGTGATGGGTGACTTCGTGCTCGAACTTCGCGAACTGCGCCTTGTCCGGCAGGTCGCCGTTCATCAGCAGGTAGCTGGTTTCCAGGAAGGACGAGTGCTTGGCGAGCTGTTCGATCGGGTAGCCGCGGTACAGCAGCACGCCTTCGTCGCCGTCGATGTAGGTCACCGCGCTGCGGCAGCTGGCCGTGGCCACGAAGCCGGGATCGTAGGTGAACATCCCGGTTTCCTTCGGCAGCCGCGTGATGTCGACGCAGGGCGCGCCGAGGGTGCCTTGGTGGACGGGAAGCTCGACGTTCTTGCCGGCGGCGTTGAGTACGACGCTCTTGTTGTCGGACACGGGCAGACTCCTTTCAGGGATATGCGGGCCGCAATCCACGAAGGTGCTGGCGCGGCGCCCGCTACAGGAAATCGAAGATGCCGCCGGGGCGGTCACCATTCGCATAAGTATCTCACGGCCCGTCGGCGAAGTCAGTGACGCGAGGGGGTTCCGCGACCCCATGGCTGCAACGCAAAAGGCCACCCGCGAGGGTGGCCTTTCGGGGGCTGGGGCCGCCAGGCGGCCCGGGCCAGGCGCTTACTTGGCGTAGCGCTTGCGGAAGCGATCGACGCGGCCGCCGGTGTCCATCACCTTCTGCTTGCCGGTGTAGAACGGGTGCGAGGCCGAGCTGATGTCGATCTTGATGAGCGGGTATTCGTTGCCGTCCTCCCACTTCACCACTTCCTTGCTCGAAAGGGTGCTGCGGGTGAGGAACGCGAAGTCGGAGGACAGGTCCTGGAAGACGACTTCTTTGTAGGTCGGATGGATGTCGGCCTTCATGGCTGGTGCTCCGCCGGTTATTCGTGGGGAAAGACCGGAATTATAAGCCGGATTTTGCGTCCGGGGCAAGCACCCCCTGGTCCGGACCTCACGCCCCCAGCGCGGCCCGTACCTGGGCTTCGAACGAGGCCTGGTCGTAGGCCAGCACGATGCGGGCATTGGCCGGCTTGCCGGTGCGCTGCTGCCAGTCCACCAGGGTGGCGCCCCGGCTCAAGCGCCCCTCCAGCTCGACCGCCAGATACCGGTCCTCGGCCTGCACGATGCCCTCCGGCCGCAGGGCCGCGGCCATGGCCAGGGCATCGGCGCTGTGCCAGCGCTCACCCCGGCGCTCCTGCGACCAGCGCCGGGTGAAGCGGGAAATGGCTTCGTAGAACGCACCCCGGCCATCGCCGGCGGCCGCCCAGGCCTCGAAATCGGCGTGGCGCAGCCCATGCCGCAGCACCGCCTCCCAGTCCACCACCTCGGCCCGGGGGAACGCCCGGAAGACGACGTCGGCGGCCTCGGGGTCGAAGGCGATGTTGAATTCGGCCGGGATCGAGGTATTGCCCTGCCCGGTCACGGCGCCGCCCATCACCACCAGGCGGGCCACCCGGGACGGCAGCGCCGGGTCCAGGCGCAGGGCCAGGGCCAGGTTGGTCAGCGGACCCAGGGTGACCAGCAGCAGCCGGCCCTCGTGTTCACGCGCAAGGCGCAGGATGGCCAGCGCGCCGTGTTCGGCCTCCGCGCTGCGCGCGGCCGGGGTGTAGCCGGTGTCGCCGAAGCCGTCCTGTCCATGCACGTAGGCGGCGTCCTCGGCCGGGTGCACCAGCGGCACCGGACAGCCCGGGAACACCGGCACGTCGATGCCGGCGACCTCGCACAACTTCAGGGCATTGGCGACGGTGTGCGCAAGGCCGACATTGCCGGCGGTGATGGTCAGGCCGAGCAGGCGGTGGCGGGGATCGGCAAAGGCCATCAGCAGGGCCAGGGCATCGTCCACGCCCGGGTCGGTGTCGATCAGCAGCGGTATGCGTTCGTCCATCCGGGGATTATCCCCGAATCACCCACGACGCGGGCTCAGGCCCCGGCGAAACGCGCCGCGCCACCGACCCAGCGCGCGACCACGCGTTCGGCCAGCGCCGGTGCCGTCGCCAGGAGTTCCTCGGCGGCACGGTGCACCTCCGGCAGCAGGTCGGCATCGCGCACCAGTTCGGCGACCCGGAAACTGGCCAGGCCAGTCTGGCGCGTGCCCAGCAGTTCACCGGGACCGCGCAGCTCGAGGTCCTTTTCAGCGATAAGGAAGCCGTCGGTGCTCGAGCGCATCACCTCCAGGCGCTCGCGGGCGAGCGCCGACAAGGGCGGCTTGTACATGAGCACGCAGCTCGAGGCCGCCGCCCCGCGCCCGACCCGGCCACGCAGCTGGTGCAGCTGGGCCAGGCCAAGCCGCTCGGCGTTTTCGATCAGCATCAGGCTGGCGTTGGGCACGTCCACGCCGACCTCGATCACGGTGGTCGCCACCAGCAGGTTCAGCTCGCCGGCCTTGAAGCGGGCCATGACGGCCTGCTTTTCAGCCGGCTTCATGCGCCCGTGCAGCAGGCCCAGGCGCAGTTCCGGCAGGGCCGCGCCCAGTTGTTCGTAGGTGGATTGGGCGGCCTGGGCCTCGACCTCTTCGCTGTCCTCGATCAGGGTGCACACCCAATAGGCCTGGCGCCCCTCCGCGCAGGCGGCGCGGATGCGCTCGACCACCTCGGCGCGGCGCTCGCCACTCACCGCCACCGTGGTGACGGGCGTGCGGCCCGGCGGCATTTCATCGATCACCGACACGTCGAGGTCGGCGTAGGCCGACATCGCCAGGGTCCGCGGGATCGGCGTGGCGGTCATCACGAGTTGGTGCGGCACCTGGCTGCCGGAAAGCCCCTTGTCGCGCAGCGCCAGGCGCTGGTGCACGCCGAAGCGGTGCTGTTCGTCCACGATCGCCAGGGCCAGGGAGGCAAAAGCCACGCTGTCCTGCATCAGCGCATGCGTCCCCACCACGACCTGGGCGCGGCCACTGGCGATCTCCTCCAGCGCCGCGGCGCGGGCCTTGCCGGTGACCTTGCCGGCCAGCCAGGCCACGCGCAGGCCCAGGGGTTCGAGCCAGGCCCGGAAATTGCCCAGGTGCTGCTCGGCCAGCAGTTCGGTGGGCGCCATCAGCGCCACCTGGCGACCGGCCTCGACGGCGTTGGCGGCGGCCAGCGCCGCGACCACCGTCTTGCCGCTGCCGACGTCGCCCTGCACCAGGCGCAGCATGGGCTCGGGACGGGCCATGTCATGGCTCACCTCGTCCAGCACCCGTTGCTGGGCCCCCGTCAGCGTGAAGGCAAGGCGCTGGCGCAGCGACCTGGCCAGCTTGCCAGGCGGCCGCACCGGCATCGCACCGTGGGCGCGCAGCGCGATGCGCTGGCGGCGCAGGCTCAGGTGGTGGGCCAGCAGTTCTTCCAGCGCCAGCCGCCGCTGCGCCGGGTGGCGGCCGACGGCGAACAGCGCCTGGTCGGCATCGGGCGGCGGCCGGTGGGCCGTCAGCAGGGCCTCGCGCAGGGTCGGCAGGGCAAGGCGTTCGCGCATGCCCGCGGGCAGCAGCTCAAGCTCGGCCGCCCCGGGCAGGCGCTTGAGCGCCTCGCCTACGATCCGCGCCACCGACAGCGGTCCCAGGCCCTCGATCGCCGGGTAGACCGGGTCCAGCGAATCGCGCGGTCCGGCCTCGGCCTCGTCGGCCAGCAGCCGGTAGCTGGGGTGCACCATCTCCAGCCCGTGCTGGCCTGGCCGGACGTCGCCATAACAGAGGATCCGCCGCCCCGGCAGGAACTGCGCGACCTGCGCCTTGCCGAAGTGGAAAAAGCGCAGCACCAGGGTGCCGTGGGATTCATCGCCGATGGCCACCCGCAGCATCGGCCGGTACCGGAAGCTGCGCTCCACCGCTTCCACGCGCGCCAGCACCTGCGCCGGCTGGCCGGGTCGCAGCATGGCGATGGCCTCGATGCGGGTACGGTCTTCGTAGCGCAGCGGCAGGTGCAGCCAGAGGTCCTGCAGCGTCTCGATCCCACGCGCAGCCAGTTTCTCCGCCACCTTCGGGCCGACTCCGGGCAGCGTCGATACGCGCTGCGCGCCCGCGGGGCCCAGGCTCGTGGCGTCGGTGCCGCCGCGGCGCGGCGCGCGCTTCATGCCTTAGCCGGTGACCAGCACGGCGTCCACCTCGACCCGCGCCCCCTTGGGCAGCCCGGCGACCTGGATGGTCGAGCGGGCCGGGTATGGCGCCTGGAAATAGTCGGCCATCACCGCATTCACCGCGGCGAAATCGGACAGGTCCGTGAGGTAGATGCCGATGCGGGCAACGTCGTCGAGGCTGCCGCCCGCCGCCTCGCAGACCGCCTTGAGATTATCGAAGACGCGCCGCGTTTCGGTGCCGATGTCGGCCTGCACCAGCTCCCCCGTGGCCGGGTCGAGCGGAATCTGCCCCGACAGGTACACCGTTCCGCCTGCGCGCACGGCCTGCGAATACGGGCCGATGGCGGCCGGGGCTTGGTCGGTGGCGATGGCGTGGCGGGGCATGGCGGACCTCGATGCGGGGTGTGGACGAGCATTGTAAGCGCCCCCCGGCCACCCGCCAGCCGCTTTCAGAGGCGCTGCACGGCGTGCACCACGCCCAGGCGGCGGATGCGCCGGATCACGTCGGCCAGGTGCTTGCGGTGGCGCACCTCGATCGAGAACTCCATCACCGACACCGTCAGGTCGCGCTCGCGGTATTCAACCGCGTCGATGTTGGAATTGCTTTCGGCCACCGCGGCCGCCACCTGGGCCAGCACGCCGGGCTTGTTCTCGACGTCGATCCGCAGGATCACCCGGAAGTCGCCGACCACGCTGCGGTCCCAGGCCATCGGCACGCAGCGTTCGGGGAACTTGCGGTATTCGATGACGTTCGGACAATCCAACCGGTGCACCACCACGCCCTTGCCGGCACTCAGGTAGCCCATGATCTCGTCGCCGGGGATCGGGTGGCAGCAGGCGGCGAAGCTGAGCACGCCGCGTTCGGTGCCGCTGATCATGATGCGTTCGGTCGGCGTCACCGGGAGTTCGGCATCGGTCAGCGGCAGGTCGTCCTGGCCGTTGACCATCATGCGCGCGACCTGCGCAGGCATGCGGTTGCCCAGGGCGATGTCGGCCAGCAACTCTTCCAGGCGGCGATAGCGCTGGTCGGCCAGCAGCTGTTCGATGCGGTCGGGCGGGACGCGGTCGAGCGAACTTTCCATGGCCTCGAGCGCGCGATCGAGCATGCGGTGTCCCAGGTCCACCGCGTCCTCGTGCTCGAGGCGCTTGAGGAAGTGGCGGATGGCGGTGCGCGCCTTGCTCGAGACCACGTACTCAAGCCACTGCGGGCCCGGCGAGGCCGAAGGCGCGGTGATGATCTCCACGCTCTGGCCACTGGTGAGCTTGGTGCGCAGCGGCACCAGCTTCTTGTCCACGCGGGCGGCGACGGCATGGTTGCCCACGTCGGTGTGCACGGCGTAGGCGAAATCGAGCGCCGTGGCATTGCGCGGCAGCGCCATGATGTCGCCCTGCGGCGTGAACAGGTACACCTCGTCCGGGAACAGGTCCACCTTGACGTTGTCGAGGAACTCCAGCGACGAACCGGCCGTCTGCTGGGTGTCCATCAAGTCGCGGATCCAGTCCTGCGCACGCGCCTGCGCGGCGCTGCTGCCGCTGCCGGCGCTCTTGTAGAGCCAATGGGCGGCGACGCCGCGTTCGGCCACCTGGTCCATTTCCTCGGTCCGGATCTGCACCTCCACCGGCGCGCCGTAGGGACCGAACAGCACCGTGTGCAGGCTCTGGTAGCCGTTGGCCTTGGGAATGGCGATGAAATCGCGGAACCGGCCCTCGAGCGGCTTGTACACCGAATGCACGGCGCCCAGGGCGTGGTAACACTGCATCACTTCGGGCACCACGATGCGAAAGCCGAAGACGTCGAGCACCTGGTCGAGGCTTTTGTGCTCCTGCTTCATCTTGGTGTAGATGCTCCAGGGCGACTTGACCCGGCTCACCAGCGAATGCGGCAGCTGTTCCTGGGCCAGGCGCTGGGCCAGCTGGGCCTCGACGGTGGCGAGGGCCTCGCGGCGCATCACCGGCTGGGACGCGACGCGTTTTGAAATGACCGCGTGCCGCTTGGGGTACAGGGCACGGAACCCCAGGTCCTGCAGCTCGGCCTTGAACTTGTTCATGCCCAGGCGCTGGGCGATGGGCGCATAGATCTCGAGCGTCTCGCGGGCGATCCGGCGGCGCGAATCGGCGGCCATCGCGTCAAGCGTGCGCATGTTGTGCAGGCGGTCGGCGAGCTTGATCAGGATGACGCGCAGGTCGCGCGCCATCGCCAGCATCATCTTGCGGAAACTCTCGGCCGCGGCCTCCTGGCGGTCGCGGAAGTGCAGCTTGTCGAGCTTGGTGACCCCGTCCACCAGCTCGGCCACGGTGGGGCTGAATTCACGCTCGATTTCGCTGCGCGGCAGCGGCGTGTCTTCCAGCGCGTCGTGCAGGATGGCCGCGCACAGGGTTTCGGCGTCGAGCCGCAGTTCCGCAAGCAGCGAAGCGACCGCCACCGGGTGGGTGATGTAGGCCTCGCCGGATTTGCGCAGCTGGCCTTCGTGGGCCCGGGCGCCGATTTCATAGGCGCGGCGCACCTGCCGGACCTGCTCGATCGGCAGGTATTCGGTCAGCCGGCGCTCAAGCGCCTCCACCGCGTCCGGACAGGGGTCCGGGCAGGGGGCGTCCGCCAGTCTTGGCTTGGAAAACGAGGACATGTCCGCAGCCTACGCGGGCGCGGGAAAGGCATCAATGCCGGGGGCTGCAGCCTCGCCGGCGACCCGGGCGAGGCCTTCACACGGGGCCGGCAAGGCCGACCCGGACGATCAGATGTCGTCGACGCCCTTGCCGAGGTCGTCGTCGACGACTTCGGCGGCGGCCCACTCCAGGGCCTCGCGCTCGGCGCGCTCGCGCTCGGCGCGCTCGACGTCGTCGATCATGGCCTGGTCGACCTTGCGGGCGGCGATTTCACGCAGCGCCAGCACGGTGGGCTTGTCGTCGTTTTCGCTGTTGTCCAGCGCCGGCTCCACGCCCTTGGCCAGCTGGCGGGCGCGCTTGGACGCCATCAGGACCAGCTCGAAGCGGTTGTCCACGACGGACAGGCAATCTTCCACGGTAATGCGGGCCATGGGATCTCCTCGACCGCGGCACCCGGCCAGGGCACCACGGAAAATCAATAAGTTACGCGAACCGGGTATTCTACGCCCGGGCCGCTTTCGGTGCAATCCAAGGGGCCCCAGGCGGCCCCCGCGGCCGGGTTCAGGCCAGCAGGTCGCGGATCAGGCCGGCGTGGCGCTGGGCCTGCACGGACCGGCGCAGGCGGTGGGCGACAAAAATGGCCCGGAGCTCGGCGGCGGCGGCATCGAAGTGTTCATTGACGATGACGTAGTCGAACTCGTCGTAGTGGCTCATTTCCTCGCGGGCGGCCGCCAGCCGGCGGGCGATCGTCTCCTCGCTGTCCTGGCCGCGGTTGCGCATGCGGGTCTGCAGGGCGTCGCGGGACGGCGGCAGGATGAACACGCTGACGCAGTCGGGCACCTGCTCGCGCACCTGGCGGGCGCCCTGCCAGTCGATCTCCAGCAGCACGTCCTTGCCTGCAGCCAGCTGGGGTTCCACCGACTGCCGGGCCGTACCCTTGTAGTCGCCGTGCACCTGGGCGTGTTCGAAGAAGTCGCCGGCGGCGACCATGCCCACGAATTCTTCCTTGCTGACGAAGTGGTAGTGCTGGGCATGGCGCTCGCCCGGCCGCGGCGCGCGCGAGGTGAACGAGATCGACAGCGCGATACCCGGCTCCTTGGCCAGCACGGCGTTGACCAGGCTCGACTTGCCGGCCCCCGAGGGCGCGGCGACGATGAAGAGCGTGCCCCGGGTGGTGTTCATTCGAGGTTCTGCACCTGTTCGCGGAGTTGTTCGATCAGCACCTTGAGTTCGACCGCGGCCTGGGTGGTCCGACTGTCCACGGACTTCGAACCCAGGGTGTTGGCCTCGCGGTTGAACTCCTGCATCAGGAAGTCCAGCCGGCGGCCGACGGCTTCGGGCAGGCCGAGCACGCGGCGGGCCTCGGCAACGTGGCTGGCGAGGCGGTCGAGCTCCTCGTCGACGTCGATCTTCTGCAGGTTCAGGACCACTTCCTGCTCCAGGCGGCCCGGGTCAAGCGGCAGCTTGAGGTCGGCCAGCTTGCCGTCGAGCTTGGCGCGCAGGGCAGCACGGATGTCCGGCAGCCAATCGCGGACCTGGCCCGTGATGCGCTCGATGCCGTCGATGCGTTCGCGCATCACCGCGGCCAGCTTGGCGCCCTCCCGTTCGCGGGCGGCGACGAATTCGGCCAGGGTCTGGTCCAGCAGGGCCAGCGCATCGGCCTGCAGCCCGGCCTGGTCCAGCGCCTCTTCCTCGACCACGCCCGGGTACCGGAGCAGTTCGGTGAACTCGGTGCGCAGTCCCGGGAAGCGGGTCTGCGCGCCCTGGGCGGCTTCCGCCAACTGGTCGAGCAGAGCCTGGTTGAGCCTGAGCTCGCCGCGGCTGCCGGCCACCGGGCGGAAGCGCAGGACCAGGTCCACCTTGCCGCGCGAGACCTTCTGGGCCACCCGTTCACGCAGGCCCGGCTCGATGGCCCGCAGTTCCTCGGGCGCACGCACGGTCAGTTCGTGGAAACGGTGATTGACGGAGCGCAGCTCGCAGGCCAGCTGGCCGCCGGTGGCGGCGCGCTCGCAGGCGGCGAAGGCGGTCATGCTGCGGATCATGGGCGTCGGCCGTGGGAAACAGCCCGAATGGTAATCTAGCCGGCCAAAGATTGCCGGATTACACCTGATGACCGTTTCAAACCGCCCCAGCGGACGCGCCCACGACGAACTGCGCGCCATCGGCATCGAGCGCAACTACACCCGGCACGCCGAAGGCTCGGTCCTGGTCAGCTTCGGCGACACCCGTGTGCTGTGCACCGCCAGCGTCGAATCGCGCGTCCCGGGCTTCCTGCGCGGCAAGGGCGAAGGTTGGGTCACCGCCGAATACGGCATGCTTCCGCGCGCCACCAACACCCGCAACGACCGCGAGGCCGCGCGCGGCAAGCAGGGTGGCCGCACGCTTGAAATCCAGCGCCTGGTCGGCCGCAGCCTGCGCGCCTGCGTGGACCGTCGCGCGCTCGGCGAGCGCACCATCACCCTGGACTGCGACGTGCTGCAGGCCGACGGCGGCACCCGCTGCGCGGCCATCACCGGCGCCTACGTCGCGCTGTGCGACGCGGTCAGCTGGCTCAAGGCCCGCGGCGACATCACCCGCGACCCGGTCATCGGCGCGGTGGCCGCGGTGTCGGTCGGCATCTGGCAGGGCACGCCCGTGCTAGACCTTGATTACCGCGAGGACAGCGGCTGCGACACCGATATGAACGTGGTGATGAACGACGGCGGCGGCTTCATCGAAGTCCAGGGCACCGCCGAAGGCCATGCTTTCCGCCGCGACGAACTCGACGCCCTGCTGGCCCTGGCCGAACAGGGCGTGTCGGAGCTGGTCGCCCTGCAGCGGGCTGCGCTGGCCTCGTGAAGCAGCTCGTCCTCGCGACGTCCAACCCGGGCAAGCTGGCGGAACTCAAGCCGCTGCTGGCGGAGTTCGACTATGCGCTGGTGACCCAGGGTGAACTGGGCGTCAGCGACGCGATTGAGGACGGCCGTAGCTTCATCGAGAACGCGATCATCAAGGCCCGGCATGCCAGCGCCGCCACCGGCCTGCCGGCGCTGGCCGACGATTCGGGCCTGGTCGTCCCGGCGCTGGGCGGCGAGCCAGGCATCCACAGCGCACGCTTCGCCGGCACGCACGGCGATTCGGCGGCCAACATCGCCAGACTGCTCGAGGCGATGCGGACGCTGCCCGACAGCCAGCGCGCCGCGCATTTCACCTGCGTGCTGGTGCTTCTGCGCCACGCCGACGACCCGGAGCCGCTGGTGGCCGAGGGCCGTTGGTTCGGCCAGGTGCTGCTGTCGCCGCGCGGGGCAAAGGGTTTCGGCTACGACCCGGTTTTCCTTGACCCCCGCCATGGGCTGACGGCGGCCGAACTCGACGCCGCCACCAAGAACCGCTGCAGCCACCGCGGCCAGGCCATCGCCCGCCTGCGCGCCCTGCTCGCCGGGGCCTGAGCCGATGCTGGTGCCGCCGCCGCTGTCGCTGTACATCCACATCCCCTGGTGCGTGAAGAAGTGTCCGTACTGCGACTTCAATTCGCACGGGAAAACCGGCGAGCTGCCGGTGAAGGACTACGTTGCCGCGCTGGTGGGCGACCTCGAGCAGGACCTGCCCCTGGTCTGGGGCCGCCCCGTGCACAGCGTTTTTTTCGGCGGCGGCACGCCCAGCCTGTTTCCGCCCGAGGCCATCGGCGACATCCTCGACGCCTGCAGCGCCCGCCTGCGTTTCACCCCGGGCGCCGAGGTAACCATGGAATGCAACCCCGGCACCGCCGAATTCGGCCGCTTCGAGGGTTACCGCGCCGCCGGCGTGAACCGGGTGAGCTTCGGCATCCAGAGTTTCGACGACGGCTGCCTGGCGCGACTGGGCCGCATCCACGACAGTGCCGAAGCCGAGCGCGCGGTGAAGCTGGCCCAGGACGCCGGCCTGGACAACCTCAACCTCGACCTGATGTACGCCCTGCCCGGCCAGGACCTGGCGATGGCCCTGCATGACGTCGAGCGCGCGGTCGCGCTGCAGCCGGCGCACCTGTCGCACTACCAGCTGACGATGGAGCCCAACACCGCTTTCGCCGCCCGCCCGCCCGAAGGCCTGCCGGACGAAGACAGCGCCTGGGACATCCAGGAACGCTGCATCGAGGCCATGGCCGCCGCGGGCTACGCCCAGTACGAGGTCAGCGCCTACGCCCGGCCTGGCCGGCAGTGCGCGCACAACCTCAATTACTGGCGCTTCGGCGACTACCTGGGCATCGGCGCCGGCGCCCACGGCAAGATCAGCCTGGGCGCCACCGGCGAGATCCGCCGGCGCTGGAAGCCCAAGAACCCGCGCGACTACCTGGCCCACGCCGGCACGCCCGCCGGCATCGGCGGTGACGACCCGATCGCGCCGGCCAACCGGCCCTTCGATTACATGCTCAACGCCCTTCGCCTGGTCGAAGGCTTCGACCTGGCCGACTTCGAGTCGCGCACCGGACTGGGCCGCGACCAGGTCGCCGCCGAGCTCGGGCAGGCCCGGCAACGTGGCTGGCTGGAGGCCAGGGGCAGCCACTGGCAGCCGACCGAACTCGGGCGGCGCTTCACCAACGACGTCATCGGCCTGTTCCTGAAGGACTGACCCGGGACCCGGCCCGTGGCTCACGCTGCACTAAGGTCCGACCGGGCAGGCTGGCGCCATGCTCGACACCATCCTGCTCACCTGCCCGCACTGCGGCGAACGTTTCGAAACCCTGGCCGACCCGTCGGCCGGCGATGCCGAGTACGTCGAGGACTGCTTCGTCTGTTGCCGGCCGATCACCGTGCGCCTGCACGTGGGCGGCGACGGCCGACTCGACGGATTCGATGCCGGGCGCGACGACTGACCCGGGTTTGCTCTAGAATCCCCCCGCCCCAGGTGCTCGGGAAGCCGGTCTGAATCCGGCGCTGCCCCCGCAACGGTAGGCCAGTCAACCCTTCCAGCAAGCCACTGTGCCCCCGGGCATGGGAAGGCGGGAGGTCCGGCACGACGCCCGTCGCGCCACTGGCAAGCCCGGAGACCGGCCGGGGGCTGGCCGTCGGCATGCCCGGCGGCCAACACGGCGCGTCGCGGTGGGCGACGGGGCGACGCCATGGCCCCTGCCCTGCGCGTTCTCCCTCCTTCCCCGCGCGCGCCCCGACCCGCGGGTGAGCGCCACAGGAGGTTCCACCACCATGTTTTCCCCTTGCCAACGTCGCGCGCTGTGCGCGGCCATCGCTTTTTCCCTTTCCATGCCGGCCCTGGCCCAGGACGCCCGCACGCTGGACGCCGTGCAGGTCACCGCCAGCCGCGTCGAGCGCCCGGTCGCCGAAACACTGGCCTCGGTCACGGTGATCACGCGCGAGCAGATCGAAGCCAGCCAGGCGCCGTCCCTGATCGACCTGCTGGGCCGACAGGTCGGCGTGGACATCGCCCGCACCGGTGGTCCCGGCAGCGCCAGCACCGTCTTCCTTCGCGGCGGCAACGCGCCGCACACGCTGGTGCTGATCGACGGCGTGCGCGTTTCGTCCACCGGGCAGGGCGTATTCGACTTCGCCCACCTGCCGCTGGAGCAGATCGAGCGCATCGAGATCGTGCGCGGACCGCGCGCGGCGATCTGGGGATCGGACGCCGTCGCCGGCGTTATCCACGTCATCACCCGCGATCCCTCGGCGGCCTCGGCCCGCGTTTTCGCCGGCAGCTACGGTCGCGTTGGCGCCAACGCCGGCACCGGCGTTGGTAACGACGATCGCGGCTTCGGCGTGACGGCCGGCTGGCAGCGGCTGCGCGGCTTCTCGGCCACCAACTCCGACAGCTGGGGCTACGACCCGGACGACGACGGCTACCGCAACGTCAACCTGGGCCTGCGCGGGCGCACCCAGCTGGGCAACCAGCGCCTGGCCTTCAGCGCCGTGGCCACCGATGCCGACGTCGAGTTCGACCAGGGCGACACCCGGGCCCGCAACAGCTCCGCCGGCCTGAGCCTGGGCGGCGACCTGGGTGCGAACTGGAGCCACCAGCTCTCCCTGGGCCATGCCCGCGAGGACCTGGACACGGTGTCGGGCTTCTCCAACGCCTTCCGCAGCCGCCGCACCAGCCTGGACTGGGTGAACAGCCTGGCGGTGGGCCCCTCGGGCACGCTCAACCTGGGCGTGAACTGGCAGGACGAAGAAGGCATTTCCTCCAACGTCTTCGATGGCCAGACCTTCTCGCGCAGCCGCAGCAGCCGCGCCGCGTTCGCTGGCTACGGCGGCCGCTTCGGCCAGCAGTTGCTGGACCTCTCGGTGCGCCGCGACCACAGCAGCCAGTTTGGTGGCGCCACCACGGCCAACGCGGCCTGGGGCTGGAACTTCAGCGCCGACGCGCTTCTGCGCCTGTCCTGGGGCGAGGGCTTCCGGGCACCGAACTTCAACGAGCTTTATTACCCGGACAGCGGTTTTGGTTTCGCCGGCAACCCGGACCTGCGCCCCGAGCATTCGGAAACCTGGGAGGCCGGCCTTTCCCTGGCACCGGCGGTTGGGCACCAGCTTGGGCTCTCCGCCTACCGCACCCGCGTGCGCGACCTGATCGCCTTCGCGGCCCCGGGCACCAACAACGCCATCAACATCAACCGTGCCCGCATGGACGGCGTCGAGCTCGATTACCGCTTCGACGGCGATGACTGGACCTTCGGCGGCAACCTGGCCTGGCTGGACACCGAGGACGAGGCCACGGGGCTGGCGCTGCTGCGCCGTGCCCGGCACAAGGCCCACGTGGACGTCGGCTACCGTTTCGGCAACGGGCTGGAACTGGGCCTGGACGGCGACTACGCCTCGTCCCGTCGCGACTTCGGGGGAGACCCCGGCGCATATGCCATCGCCCACCTGCGCCTGGCCTGGTCCCTGTCTCCGTCATGGCGGCTCGAAGCACGCATCGAAAACCTGACCGATCGCGACTACACCCTCGTTCAGGGCTACAACACCCCCGGCCGCAGCGGGGTGCTTGGCCTGGTCTGGAACGGCGGGAACTAGCGCTTCCGGCCACCCGCGACACAAGTGTCGCGGGTGGCCCGGCCCTAGGCGCGGGCGCCCGGGTGTGCCTAGAATCGCGCTGGGGAATCAATCGGAGAGACGGATGTCCGCATCCGCACCACCTCCGCACGCGTCGGCACCGACGCTGGCGTCGCGGCCATTGCCGGATCGGGTACGCGGCCTGCTGGGCGGCATCCTCGAGTATGCGTCCGATGAAATCGAACGCACCCTGGTGGGAATGCTCAATGAATTCGAGCAGCAGCTGTTCAAGTACGCCGAGCAGGCGCGAAGCAACATCGTGCAGACCCGCTGGCTCGAAGCGCAGCGCCTGGTCAAACGCACCCGCCCCGACCTGGTGCCGCGTTTCCTGATCGCACTCGAGGCCGAACTGGCCTGCGTACGCGACGCCGCCGGCCCGAAGACGCTGATCGGCGGCTTCCGCTTCAACCGCGACGAACTGGCCCTGGTCGACAACCTCGAACTGGACGAAGCGTCGGTGCTGACCGAAGTCTCGGGTCGCATCGAGGTTCGCAACAGCCTGCCGCTTTACCTGTTGGGCCAGCGTTTTGGCGTACTTGCGGGCAAACCCGCCTTCGACGCCGAAACCCTTCCGGTCGGGCCGCACGCCCTGTGCCGGATGCTGCGACTCGCGGCCGAATGCCTGGAGTTGAGCACCGAACACCGGGCGCTGCTCTACCGCACCTTCGAACGGCACCTGTCGCCGCTCTACGGCGCGTTCATCGAATCGATCAACACCTACCTGGCGCGCAACGGCGTGCTGCCCAACCTCCACTATGTGCCGGTGCGGGCGCGACCAACCGCGACCGTCACCGGGCCGGCCAAGGCCACGGGCGGCCCGGGCGAGGAATCCGCCGCGGGCACGGCAGGCGGTGCGCGCGCCGGGGACGGTACGGGTACCGGTACCGGCGGCACCAGTGGCGGCGGTGGCCAGGGCGGCGGCGTGCCGGCCGGCGAGGACAGTTTCCAGCAGATGCGGCACCTGCTTGCCGGACGGCGCCAGTTGCTGGGCAAGCTTGTCGGTGCCGGGACGGGAACCCGCACCCCCCCCGGCAATGCCGTTGTCGTCGAACCGGGCCGGGTCCAGGAAGCCCTCGGACTGCTGCAGGGAAAGGCGCCGGCACCGGTCATGGTCAACGGCGTGCCGAGCGTGCGTACCGTCAACCACCTCAAACAGGACTTGCTGGCGCAGCTCAGGCAGTCGACCCCGGACGGCAAGTCACCGGCGCTGCCGGAAGAGGACAGCGACGCGATCGACCTGGTCGGCATGCTTTTCGACCACCTCATGAAGGACGTGCGGCCCAGCAGCCCGGCCTCCAACCTGCTGGCGAAATTGCAGGTACCGCTGTTGCGCGTGGCCCTGCAGGACAAGGGCTTTTTCACCCGCCAGCAGCACCCGGCGCGCCAGATGCTCAACGCCATCGCCGAAACCGGCGCCTACTGGCTGGGCGAGGAAGACGCCGACCAGCAGCTGGTGGGCAAGATGCAGTCCGTCGTCGACCGCACGGTGCGCGAATTCGACGGCGACCTGGGCGTCTTCAGCAACCTGCTCGAAGACCTCAGCTCCCACCTGCAGACCGTGTCGCGCAAAGCCGAAGTGGCGGAAAAACGCCACGTCGAAGCCGCACGCGGCAAGGAGCGCCTGGCCCTGGCCCGCGACCGCGCGGCGACCGTGGTCGAGGCCATGCTCAAGAAGCAGAACCTGCCCCGCTTCACCCACACCCTGCTCAGCCAGGCCTGGACCGACGTGATGGCCCTCACCGCGCTGCGCCAGGGCGAGGACTCCGACGCCTGGCGACAGCAGCTGGAAATTGCCGAACGCCTGGTCAGCGTGGCCAAGGCCGGGCCGGGTGCCGCCGGCCTTCCCACCGACGAAGCCACCGCGCTGCAGCAGGACATCCAGGGGGCGCTCACCCAGGTCGGTTACCACAACGAAGAAGCATCCGCGATCGCCCAGCGCCTGGTCGACCCGCAGGGCGCCGCCGCGGCGGACGACGATTCCGCCGCCAGCCGCACCGAGCTCACCATGCGCCTCAAGGCCCGCGCCCGCCTTGGCGAGGACCTGCAGGAAGCGAAAAAGAAAAAGAAGGTCAGCCTCTCGCCCGACGAACAGGCCCGCCTTGAACAGATCAAGCACCTGCCTTTCGGCACCTGGTTCGAGTTCACGATCAACCAGCAGGGGGAGAAGGTCCGCCGTCGCCTGTCCTGGTTCTCCACGGTCACCGGCCACGTCCTGTTCGTGAACCACCGCGGCCAGAAGGTCGGCGAGCACACCCTCGAAGGCCTCGCCAAGGCCATCGCGCAAGGCCAGGTGAAGGTCGTCGAGGAAGAAAAGGGCACGCTCATCGACCGCGCCTGGAGCACGGTGATGAACGCCCTGCGCTCCTTCGCCGGCCAGCCCAAGAACGGCAAGGAGGCCCCCGCGCCATGAACACCGAATACCGCCGCGCCAAGCGCCGCAAGGTCGGTTTCGATGTGGATGTCACCGATACCATGACCGGCCGCGTCATCGGCAAGCTCAGCAACCTCTCCGAAACCGGCATGCTGCTGATCCTGGGCGAAGCCCTGACCAGCGACGCACTCTTCCAGCTTCGTTTCACGCTCACCGACGGCGCCGGCAATGCCCGCGCGGTAGAGCTCGGCTCCCACGAGCTGTGGTCGGACGAAGCCGCCGCGCCGGGGCAGGTCTGGACGGGCTTCCGGTTCATCGACATGGCGCCCGAAGACGTGGCCTTCATCCGCGGGTGGGTGGATGCCCCGGGCAGCCAGTACGTCTGACCCGCGGCGCTGGCTGGCCCTGGCCGCCGCCCTGGCGCTGGCCGGCTGCAGCCCGCCCCCGGAGCGCGTCGAACAGCTGCTGGTGTTCGGGTCCACGGCCGAAATCCGCCTGCGCGACGCCGATCCGCAAGCCGCCCAGGCCGCCCTTGCCGAACTTTCCGCCGAACTCAACCAGCGCCACCGCGAGTGGCATGCCTGGCAGCCCTCCGACGTCACCCGCATCAACCAGGCCTTCGCCGCCGGCCAGGCCGTGCAGGCGCCGGAATCGGTGCTCGAACTTGTCCGGCTGGCCCAGCCGCTGTCGGTGGCCACCGACGGACTGTTCGACCCCGCGATAGGTGGCCTGGTCGAGGCCTGGGGCTTCCACACCTCCACCTACCCCATCCTGACCCCGGCCCCGCGTGATGAAGTCCTCGCGCAGTGGCGCCAGGACCGTCCGCACATCACCGACGTGCACATTCAGGGCAACCAGCTGCGCGCCGACAACCCGCGCACCCAGCTCGACTTCGCGGCCATGGCCGAAGGCGTGGCGGCCAGCCAGGCAATGGCGACCCTGCAACGCCACGGCGTGCGGGATGCGCTGGTGAACCTGGGCGGTGACGTCACCGCCCTGGTGGGCGAGGGTTTGCCTCCCTGGCGGGTGGCCCTGCGCGACCCCTTCGGCGGCGTGATCGGCACCGTGGAACTGAGCGACGCCGAATCCATTTTCAGTTCCGGCGACTACAACAAGTTCCGCTATTCCGCCGCAGGCGCCAGGCAGGCCCACATCCTGGACCCGCGCACCGGCCACCCTGCGCGCGGCGCCGCCTCGGTGGTGGTGCTGCATCCCGACCCGGTCCTCGCCGATGTCGCGGCCTCGGCCCTGTTCGTCGCCGGTCCGTCCGGGTTCGCCGACCTGGCGCGCCGGTTGGGGCTGGGCTGTGCGCTGATGGTGACCGATGAAAACGAACTGCTGGTGACCGTCGCGATGAAGGCACGGGTCACCCTGGCCCGCGACCCGGTGCCGCTGGGAGCGCCGTTGGACCTGGGCCCCTCCTGCGTCGCAACGCCCGAGGATTGACGCCGACCCTCAGGCGCGCGGGGCATCCCTGAAGCAAAGTGCCGGTTCCGGCTTGTGCACGGCGAACCCCTGGGCGTAGTCCACGCTCAGGCCGCGCAGCAGGTCGCGCGCGCGTTCGTCCGCCACCCATTCGCCGATCACCTGGAGGCCCAGCTGGTGGCCGATGTCCGTCACCGCACGCACGATCGAATAGCTGACCGGGTCGGTTTCGATGTTGCGGATGAAGCTGCCGTCGATCTTGATGAAGTCCACCGGCAGGTTCTTGAGGTAGCCGAACGAGGCCATGCCCGAACCAAAATCGTCGAGCGAGAACTTGCAGCCCGCCGCACGCAGCCGCTGCATGAACTCCACCGCCCGGGCCATGTTGCTCACGGCCGCGGTTTCGGTGATCTCGAAGCACAGGTGCCGCGGCGAGACGCCATGGCGTTCGATCGCGTCGAGCACGAAGTCGGCGAACGCCGCGTCCTCGAAGGTCGGGCCGGAAAGATTGATCGCGCACAGGCTGATCGGCCGGCCCGAGGGATGCAGTCGGCTGAAGTTGGCCAGGGTGGTCTCGACCACCCAGCGGTCGATCGCCGGCATGAGGCCGAAACGTTCGGCCGCGGGAATGAAGGCGCCCGGCGGCACCAGCATGCCCTTTTCGTCGCGCAGGCGGATGAGCATTTCCATGTGCACGCCTTCGGAGCGTTCGCCCTCCCACAGCGGCACCAGCTCCTGGAAATGCAGCAGGAAGCGGCCATCGACCAGCGCCTGGCGGATCCGACCGGCCCACTCCATTTCGCTACGGCGCTGCGTGGTCTCTGAATCTTCTTCCGAGAACAGGTGCACGCGATTGCGGCCGCGTTCCTTGGCCATGTAGCAGGCGGTGTCGGCGTGGGCCAGCAGCGTGCGCTGGCTGAGCCCGGCACCGCGCAGCATCACCACGCCGATACTGGCGCTGATGGTGTAGTTGCGCTGTTCCCAGCCGAATGAATAGCCGTCGATGTCGGTGCGGATGCGTTCGGCCAGGTTGACCGCGTCGTTTTCGCTGGCGCCTTCGACCAGGATCGCGAACTCGTCGCCGCCCAGGCGGGCAACCACGGCCTCCTCCGGCAGCATGCCCTGGAGCAGGTTCGCGAGCTGCGCCAACAGCTGGTCGCCCGCGTAATGGCCCGAGGTGTCGTTGATCAGCTTGAACTGGTCCAGGTCCATGTAGAGCAGCGCCCACGGCGGCCCGCCGGCGTCGAGCGCGGCGATCGCCGCGTCCAGCCGGCGCTCGAACTCGCGGCGGTTGTACAGGCTGGTCAGGGAATCGTGCTTGGCCTGGTAGCTCAGCTCCTCGCTGAGTACGCGCAGCTCGGTGATGTCATTGGCCACCGCCAGCAGGTGCGGTTCGTCGCCCAGGTCGATGTTCGACACCGAGAGCGTGGCCCAGAACGGCGACTGCTGCGGCCCGTGCAGCTGCGCCGACTCGTTGATGATGCCCTCCGGCGAACCGGCCAGCCCGGCGATGCGGTCGCGCAACGCGGGGTCGTCGACCAGGTCGACGAGCCGGATGGACACGGCGTCGTCGCCGACGCCGAAGCGGTCGCGGCAGGCCTGGTTGGCGTACACCAGCGAGGTGTCGTCCGCCCGCGCCAGCATCACAAGGGCCGGCAGCAGTTCGTTCAGGGCGCGGAAACGTGCCTCGCTCTGGCGGTACTGCGACGCCATCTCACTGGCCAGCGCCAAGGCCCGCGATCGTGTTCCCGCGATCGACCAGGCCAGGCCGGCCAGCAACAGGCTGGCCAGCACGCCGATGCCGAAGGTAAACGCCGGCAGCCAGGTCGCCGTATCGGCCTCGGGCAAGGGCTCGGCCTCGATGCGCCAGGTGCGGCCCCCGTAGGCGAGGTCGTGCACATAGTTGGTCGGGGCCGGCCGGGCCGGCGCGACGGTGCCGGGGGCGGCAGCCTGGGTGGCCTGCTCGAAAAGAAGCGCCCGGCCGCCATCGGTGACGTCCAGTACGCGTATCCGGAAACGTTCCTGGGTTTCGCTGGGCAAGGCGTCGGCGATCAGCCGGCTGACCCGGAACGAAGCCGCCAGCGTGCCTATCTCCCGGCTGCGCCGTTCGGCAAGGTCGCGCGGCGGCGGCCCGGCGCTGAAGATCGGCAGCCGGATCGTCACGCCATCGTTGGGGCCCGGCATGCCGGTACGCTGGATCAGCTGGAACGGCGCCGACATGACCGGCCGGTCGGCATCGCGCGCAAACCGCGCCGCCGCCAGGTTGGCCGGCTGGGTGACGATGTCCAGGCCCACCAGGGATTCGTTGCCGGAACGCGGCGCCACCAGATTGGTCAGATAGTGGTCACGGCCATCCGGCTCGGCGTCCGGAGCCGGGCGGTCCACGCGTTCGGCGAAAGCCATGGCCTGGAGGCTGGGAAATTGCTCGCGCGGCCGCAGGTTGGCGTAGATGGCCTCGAACTCGGCCTCGGTGACTTCATCCGAGGCCAGGAACAGCGCCTGCACCGCCCGCACCAGCAGGCCACAGGTTTGCAGCTGGGCATCCACCGCCTCGAAGCTGCGCTCGGCGAGCCGGTCGAGCCGCAGGCGGTCCGAACGTTCCAACGCATCGTGGTGCAGGGTAGCCGCCAGAACGCTCAGCGCCAGGCCAACCAGCAGCGCACCGAAGCTCCACAACCACGTGGGTTGGCCCAGGAAGCCGCCGTCTTTGCGGTGCTCGTGCACGCCTCTCTCCTGCGTCCCTACCCCGGTTTGCGGCAGAATCCCGGTCCTGACCTCATAAGGAAGCCATCCATGACCAACCAGGACATCGGCCATCTATATCGTGCGCACCTGTCGACAATCAAGGCGCGCGCCGACAGGGCCCTGGAAAAGGGTGGATTCGATCACCTTCTGGTGGCATCGGGGGTCGAAAAGTTCGAGTTCCTCGACGACCGTCCCTACCCGTTCAAGCCCAATGCCCACTTCAAGGCCTGGCTGCCGCTGACCCGGCACCCGTCCTGCTGGATCGCCTACACGCCGGGCCGCAAGCCGGTGCTGGTGTATTTCCAGCCCGACGACTACTGGCACGTGCCGCCGACCGCGCCCGAAGGCGTGTGGGTGGACGACTTCGACATACGGGTGATCACCGATCCCGCCGAGGCGGCCCAGCACCTTCCCACGACCGGCAAGTGCGCGATCCTGGGTGAAGCCGATGCCGCCCTGCCCGGCTTCGAGCCCAATAATCCCAAGACCGTCATCAATTACCTGCACTTCCACCGGACCTGGAAGACCGCCTACGAACTCGACCGCATGCGCGCCGCCCAGCGCCGCGCCGTGCCCGGCCACCTCGCCGCCCGCGCCGCCTTCCAGGCCGGCGCCTCCGAAGCCCGTATCCACGCCGCTTACCTCGCCGCCACCGGCCACACCGACCTGGATGCGCCCTACAACAGCATCGTCGGGCTCAACGAGCACGGCGCCACGCTGCACTACCAGTACAAGGACGCGCAGGCGCCGGGACGCAACCGTTCGCTGCTTATCGACGCCGGCGCCGAAGTGGACGGTTACGCATCCGACATCACGCGCACCTGGGGCGACGGCGACGCCGACTTCGCGGCGCTGGTGAACGCGGTGGACAACGAGCAGCTGGCCCTGTGCGACAAGGTGCGCGCCGGCACGGACTACCGCGACCTGCACCTGGAATGCCACCTGCGCCTGGGCGGGGTGCTGCGCACCCTGGGCATCGTGGACATGGACCCGGGGCAAATGCTCTCCAGCGGCCTGACGTCCACGTTCTTCCCGCATGGCCTGGGCCACCCGATCGGGCTGCAGGTGCACGACGTGGCCGGCTTCACCGACGAAGACGGCACGGTGATCCCGCGACCCGACGGCCACCCCTTCCTGCGCATGACCCGGGTACTGGAGCCGGGCATGGTGGTGACGATCGAACCGGGGCTGTATTTCATCCCGACGCTGCTGTCGAAGCTGCGGGCGCGGCCCGAAGGCAAGTCGGTGAACTGGGACAAGGTCGAGCGCCTGCTGCCCTGGGGCGGCGTGCGCATCGAGGACGAAGTGCACTGCACCGACGGCGCGCCCGAAAACCTGACGCGGGATGCCTTCGCGGCCGTTTAGCGGCAACCAAGAGCGGCGGGCGGCTTTCGCGAAGATCCACCAGGGCACTAACTACCTGATTCTTGATAGAATTCGCGTCCTTTCAGCCCAAAAACCCCGGCAAATCACCGGGGTAGCGACCCGCCCCCATGGAAAAGAGCTTCGAGCCCAGCACCTTCGAGACCAAGTGGTATGCCCATTGGGAGACCACCGGCTGCTTCAAGCCCTCGGGGAAAGGCCAGCCCTACACCATCATGCTGCCCCCGCCGAACGTCACCGGCACGCTGCACATGGGACACGCCTTCCAGCACACCCTCATGGACGCCCTGGTCCGCTACCACCGCATGAAGGGCTACGACACCCTCTGGCAGGTCGGCGCCGACCATGCCGGCATCGCCACCGAAATGGTCGTCTCGCGCAACCTCGCGCTCGAAGGCAAGGGCGAAACCCGCGACTCGCTCGGCCGCGACAAGTTCATCGAAAAGGTCTGGGCCTGGAAGCAGGAATCGGGCGACACCATCGCCCGCCAGATGCGCCGCATGGGTGCCTCGGGCGACTGGAGCCGCGAGCGTTTCACCATGGACGAGGGCCTCAGCAAGGCCGTCGTCGAAACCTTCGTCCGCCTGCACGAAGAAGGCCTGATCTACCGCGGCCAGCGCCTGGTCAACTGGGACCCGGTGCTCAAGACCGCCATTTCGGACCTCGAGGTGGTCAGCGAGGAGGAAGACGGCAAGCTCTGGTCCATCCGCTACCCGCTCGCCGACGGCAGCGACCTCGTGGTCGCCACCACGCGCCCGGAAACCATGCTCGGCGACACCGCTCTGATGGTGCATCCGGAAGACGAGCGCTACACCCACCTCGTCGGCAAGACGGTCAAGCTGCCGCTGAGCGACCGCGAGATCCCGGTCATCGCCGACGACTACGTGGACCGCGAGTTCGGCACCGGCGTGGTGAAGGTGACCCCGGCGCACGACTTCAACGATTACGCCGTCGGCCAGCGCCACGGCCTGCCGATGATCAACATCCTCACGCCCGAGGCGGCGATCAATGACAACGCCCCGGAGAAATACCGCGGGCTTGATCGTTATGCCGCGCGCAAGGCCGTGCTGGCCGACCTGGAGGCCGCCGGCCTGCTGGTCGAGGAGAAGAAGCACAAGCTGCAGGTGCCGCGCGGCGACCGCACCGGCCAGGTGATCGAGCCCTACCTGACCGACCAGTGGTTCGTGAAGATGGACACCCTGGCCGCGCGCGGCCTGGAACTGGTCGAAAACGGCAGCGTGCGCTTCGTGCCGGAAAACTGGATCAACACCTATCGGCACTGGATGGGCAACATCCAGGACTGGTGCATCAGCCGCCAGCTCTGGTGGGGCCACCGCATCCCGGCCTGGTACGACGCCGCCGGCAAGGCCTACGTCGGCCGCGACGAGGCCGAAGCACGTGCCCGCAACGGCCTGGGCGCCGACGTGGTGCTGACCCGCGACAACGACGTGCTCGAGACCTGGTTCTCGTCGGCGCTGTGGTCGCACAGCACCCTGGGCTGGCCCGACGCCGGCGACATGGAAACCTACGGCTACGCCAAGCGCCTGCCGACCTCCGTGCTGGTGACCGGCTTCGACATCATCTTCTTCTGGGTGGCCCGGATGATCATGATGACCGACCACTTCACCGGGGAAGTGCCGTTCAAGGACGTCTACATCACCGGCCTGGTGCGCGACAAGGACGGCCAGAAGATGTCCAAGTCCAAGGGCAACGTGCTCGATCCGATCGACCTGATCGACGGCATCAGCCTCGACGACCTGGTGGCCAAGCGCACCGGCGGCCTGATGAGACCGACCGACGCGCCGAAGATCGAAAAGGCCACGCGCAAGGAATTCCCCGACGGCATCCCGGCCTTCGGTGCCGACGCGCTGCGCTTCACCTTCGCCTCGCTGGCCACGCACGGCCGCGACATCAAGTTCGACCTGGCGCGCTGCGAGGGCTACAAGAACTTCTGCAACAAGCTATGGAACGCGGCGCGCTTCACGCTGATGAACTGCGAGGAATTCGTGGGTTCGGCCTCGGCCCCGGAACCCACCACCGACGCCGAACGCTGGATCCTGCATCGCTTCAATGAAACCCTGCGCGAGGTCGAGAAGGCCTACGCGGACTATCGTTTCGACCTGGCCTCGCAGGCCCTGTACGAATTCGCCTGGAACGAGTTCTGCGACTGGTTCCTGGAACTGGCCAAGCCGGCACTGCACGCCGGCAAGGGCGCGGCCGCCGACAGTACGCGGCACACGCTGCTGTTCGTGCTCGAAGGCCTGCTGCGTGCCCTGCACCCGGTGATTCCCTTCGTCACCGAGGAAATCTGGCATGCGGTGGCGCCCAAGCTGGGCATCCGCGCCGACACCATCAGCACCCAGGCCTGGCCGGAAGCGAACCCCGCCTTCGACGCACCGGACGCCGCCGCCGACATCGAGTGGCTGAAGGCCGCCGTGACCCAGCTGCGCTCGATCCGCAGCCAGATGAACATCGCGCCGTCGAAGGCGGTGCCTTTGCTGCTGCAGGGCGGCGACGCCAAGGACCGCGCGCGCACCGATCGCCATGCACAGGCGCTGAGCTTCCTGGCCCGCCTGGAGTCGATCGACTGGCACGAGGGCGAGGCACCCGCGTCCGCCGCCGCCGTGGTCGGCGACCTGAAGCTGCTGATCCCGCTCGAGGGCCTGATCGACCTGGGCGCCGAACGCGCGCGCCTGGACAAGGAACTCAAGCGCATCGCCGGCGAAATCGCCAAGTGCGAAGCCAAACTGGGCAACGCCACCTTCGTCCAGAACGCCCCGGCCACCGTCGTGGATACCGAACGCGGCCGCCTGGCCGACTGGGCCCGCCAGCATGCCGGCCTGCAGGCGCAGCGCTCCAAGCTGGGGTGACGTGGCTTCGTCGTAGGGAGCCGGGCTGGATACGCGGGTGGAGGCAGTGCGTGTGCACTTTCCCCGACACGCCGTGAATACATCCCTGTAGGCTCCTCGTCGACATCCATGTCTCCGAGGGTCGGGGAAAGTGCACACGCACTACCTCCCCGACCGATCGCAGCGCTCGTCACGAAGTCAGAAGCGCACGGCTGGACCGTTGCATGTCCGGAGACGACCCGAAGCGGACATTCCGCCTGAGGGGCCCTTGGCGGCGCATCGCTCGCAGCATCAGGACGACCGCTCGTGGCGTTGGCCCTGGCTGGACGTGCCCGCCAGGGCGGCGGACAGTTCGGCCTGCAGCACCTGGAACACCGCCTTGACGCGGGTGGTGTCGCGCAGGTCCGGGTGGGTCAGCAGCCAAAGCTCGGCGGCACAGTCCGGCAACGGCTCGCCGACCCGGCGCAACGCCGGACTGTCGTCGCCCAGGAAGCACGGCAGCAAGGCCAGACCGAGACCGTCGCTGCAGGCCTGGCGGATGCAGCCAAAGCTGCTGGTGCGGTAGCCGACGTTCGCCAGGGGCAGGCGCTGCTCCAGCCAGCGCAAGGTGCGGTGCGCCGTGTAGCCGTCGTCCAGAGCGATCCACGCATGTGCCGGCAAGGGCCGCTCGCCGGCCGCGGCGAGATAGTCGGCGCTGCCGTAGATGGCGAAAGGAAGGCCGGCGATGCGGGCGCCGATCAGGTAATCCGGCGGCGACGAGGTCGGGCGCAAGGCGATGTCGGCGTCGCGCCGGGACAGGTTGAAGGCGCGGTTGTCCACTTCGACCGAGAGTCGGATGTCGGGGTATCGGGCACGGCAAACCGCCAGTGCTTTCGGCAGCGGCCCCAGCGCCAGGCTGTCGGTGCTGGTGATGCGCACCTCGCCGCTCGGCCGCAGGTCCTGGCCGGAGACCCGTAGCAGCGCCTCGGTGGCGGTTGCCTGCAGCCGCATCCCCGCCTGGGCCACTGCTTCGCCGGCCGCCGTGGCGTGGTAACGGCCGCCGACACGCTCGAACAGGCGCACCCCCAGCTGCGTTTCCAGTCGGCCCAGGCGCCGGAACACCGTGGCGTGATTGACGCCCAGCAGGCGGGCTGCACCCGACAGCGAGCCGGTTTCCGCGACCAGGGCGACCAGGCGGAGATCGTTGAGGTCTTCAGACCTGTGCATTCGTGCAAACCCCGCATGCCCGTTTTGCGAATGTTATTGCACATTTCGACGGTGCAAGCTGGATACATCGTCCGACTGGGAGATCCGCCATGGCTCGTCACCCCCTCACCCGCACCGTCCTGCTCGTGCTCGGCCTCGGCCTCGGCGCCGGGCCGGCCGCCGCCGCAGAGCCGATCTGGGATGCCAACCAGGTCCGCATGGTCAGCGAAACCCTGGCTCCGGGGGCCTATGCGTTCTATGCCGCCGATGCCGGGGCGCGCAACGCCCGCGGCGAGCCCGCCGCGACTAGCGCCGGCCTCATCGTGGGCAGCCGGGGTGCGCTGCTGATCGACACGATGCTCAACGAGCGCCTGAATGCCCAGGTGCAGGAACTCGCCGGAAACCTGGCCGGCAAGCCGCTGCGCTACGCCCTCAATACCAGCGCCCATGGCGACCACAGCTTCGGCAACATGTACCTGCCGGCCGGCACACTGCTGATCCAGCACGAACGCACGCAGCGCTTCATCGCCGGCCATCTCGAGGCCGACAAGGCCTTCATGCTGCAGTACTTCGGCAGCGATCGCGGCATCGAGCCAATCCAGGCGCGCGCCGCCGACCTGCTGGTGCCGCAGGACGGCCGGCTGCGGCTCGACCTGGGCGATCGCGAAGTCGAGATCATCGACTTCGGTTTCGCCCAGACGGGCGGCGACCTCTGGGTGTGGGACGCACAGTCCAAGGTGCTCTGGTCCGGCAATCCGGTGATCGCCGGCAAGCCCGCGCTGCCCTGGCTGCTCGATGGACGCCTGCTCGACACCCTGCGCACCCTGGAACGCGTCCGCGACTTCCTGCCCGACGATGCCCGCATCGTTCCCGGCCACGGCGTGCCGCTGGCCAAGCGGGACCTCGATTGGCACATCGACTACCTGCGTGCGGTCCGCGACCAGGTGCAGGCGGCGATCGCCGACGGCCTTAGCCTCGAACAAACCGTGGCGCGCGTGACGCTGCCGGAGTTCGCCGGCTACGCCATCTTCGGTTGGGTGCATCCGGGCTTGAACGTGCCGGCGGCGTACCGGGACCTGAGCGGGGATGAGACTCCGCCCGCGGAGTGATGCTGGCGCGGGGCCCGTCGGGCCCTGCGAGAAGATTTGCGATGGTCACGCGCGATGGCTTCGGACACGTCCTCGCGTGCGGAAGTCCGCTCCTGGCCGTAAGCAGCCACACACCAGGACGGCGACATCTGCCCTTTGCTCTTGATTTCGTGGCAAGCGCCGCGACCCGTCGGGGAGGTAGTGCGTGTGCACTTTCCCCGACCCTCGGAGACATGGATGTCGACGAGGAGCCTACAGGGACGTATTCACGGCGTGTCGGGGAAAGTGCACACGCACTGCCTCCACCCGCGAATGCCACCCGCCGCTTCTCCGCCTAAACTTCAGCGGTCAAACTCCGGCGGCACCAGCTCGATCGCCATCACGATTGCATCTTCCCGGCCCTTCGAGGCCGGGTAATAGTTCGGCCGCAGCCCGATCTCGTTGAAGCCGTATTCGCGGTACAGCGCGATCGCCCGCGGATTCGACGGGCGCACTTCCAGGAAGACCTGCGCCGCCCGGTTCCAGCGCGCCAGGTCCATCATGCGCGCCAGCAGCCGCCGCCCGTGCCCGTGCCCCTGGTGTTCCGGCGCGATGCACAGGTTCAGGAGATGCGCTTCGCCCGCCGCCGCGCTGAGCACCCCGTAGCCGAGCAGCACCCCCGGCGACTCAAGCACCCAGCAGTGGTGCCCTGCCCGCAGGCAGTCGCGGAAGATCCCCGGTGACCACGGGAACGGATAGGCGCGTTTTTCGATCGCGGACACCGCCTCCACATCGGCCTGTTTCATCGGCCGCACCTGGGTGGCGTCGGAAGGACGCGCGTTCACGTCGGGTCAGCGCGAGCGGCGGGCTGCCCGCAGCCGGGCCCAGAGCGCGCGTTTCGCCGAGGCATCGGCGCGTAGCTTTTCGAAGGGCGGCAGGGCCAGTCCGTCCAGGTCGTCGCGCCGCGCCGCCCGGCGAAGCGCCTGCAGCAGCCGGCCTTCCGGCAGCACCGCACCGGCCTCCGGGACCTCGGGCGCGGCCGCACCGTGGCGATAGAGCACGTAGCCCATCGCACCCAGCAGGACCTGCTGGTCGGCGCTCCAGTTCATGCCGCGGCCTGCCGCCGCCTGGCCTTCAGCCACAGCCACCAGGCCGGGCCGGAAAGCACGTACAGCAGCGCCAGGGCGAACAGCCCCTTGGCCTGCGCGATGAACAGCACCGCGATCGTCACCACCACCAGCGCCATCACGAAGAAGGGCACCCGGTCGCCCTTGGGCAGGCCCTTGAAGCTGTAGAAGCGGATGCGGCTGACCATCAGCAGGCCGGCCACCACCGTCACCGCCAGCGCCAGCCAACGCAGCCCCTGGCCGCCGTAACCGAAGGTATTCATCGCCCAGACGAAGGACACCACGAAACCCGCCGCCGCCGGGCTGGCCAGGCCGATGAACCAGCGCTTGTCGGTCGAACCCACCTGGGTATTGAAACGGGCCAGGCGCAGCGCCGCACAGGCGGCATAGAGGAAGGCGGCTGCCCAGCCGACCTTGGCCAGCACCGGGCCGTCGGCCTGGAAGCCGACCAGGGCCCAGTGGTACATCACCAGGGAAGGCGCCATGCCGAAGCTGACCAGGTCGGCCAGCGAGTCGTACTGGACCCCGAATTCGCTGGTCGTGCCCGTCAGGCGGGCCACCCGGCCGTCGATGCCATCGAACAGGCCGGCCACGAAGACCGCGATGCAGGCGTTCTCGAAGTTGCCGCTGGCCGCGGCCAGGATGGCGTAAAAGCCGGCAAACAGCCCGCCCGTGGTGAGCAGGTTGGGAAGCAGGTAGATGCCGCGACCGCGCGCGGCGCCGGATTCTTCGTTCAGGTCCATGACTGGCAGTGTAGCGGCTAGCCACGGCTGCCCATAGTCTCGCCTTGCGGGGCCCGGGCGGCGGTGGTATCACGGTCGCACGATTGCCCCCGGAGTCCTGCCATGAACCGCCTCGCCCTCTCTTTCCTGGTCGCCACCACGCTGTGCGCGGGCCTGGCCCATGCGTCCGAAAAGACCACCGTCTACAAGTCCAAGGGCGCGTCCGGCGAAAACGTCTATTCCCAGCTCGAGGTCTCCGGCGCCGAGCGCCAGAGCGTGGACGCGGGCACCGGTCAGGTCGCCGCCGAAACCGAGACGCCCAAGACCGAGATCCAGATCGCCTGCGAGCGCGCCCGCGCCAACCTCGAGCTGCTGGGCTCGGACAACCGCCTGCAGCGCGACAAGGATGGCGACGGCGAGCCCGAGGACCTGACGCCCGAAGAACGCCAGGCCGAAAAGGAGCTGGCCCAGCGCCAGATCACCGCCTATTGCGAGGCCGAGGCCGAATAAGGGCCGCCACGGGGACGGGTCGGCCGCTACAATGGCCGACCCGATACGTGGCCCGGTCCCCGCATGCGCCTTTCCCAGTTCCACCTCAGCACCAGCAAGGAAACCCCCGCCGACGCCGAAGTGATCAGCCACCAGCTGATGCTGCGTGCCGGCATGATCCGCAAGCTGGCCGCCGGCCTCTACACCTGGACCCCGCTGGGCCTGCGCGTGCTGCGCAAGGTCGAGGCCATCGTGCGCGAGGAAATGGACCGCGCCGGCGCCATCGAAATGCTGATGCCGTCCATCCAGCCGCGCGAGCTGTGGGAAGAAACCGGCCGCTGGCAGAAGTTCGGCGGCCAGCTGCTCAAGATCAAGGACCGCAAGGACGGCGAGTTCTGCTATGGCCCCACGCATGAGGAAGTCGTCACCGACTTCGCACGGGCCGAGCTGCGCAGCTACAAGCAGCTGCCGCTGAACGTCTACCAGATCCAGACCAAGTTCCGCGACGAGATCCGCCCGCGTTTCGGCGTGATGCGCGCGCGCGAGTTCCTGATGAAGGACGCCTACTCCTTCCACCTGGGCGCGGAAAGCCTGGCCGATACCTACCAGGCCATGTACGCCGCCTACGCGCGCATCTTCACCCGCCTGGGCCTGCACTTCCGGGCCGTGAACGCCGACACCGGCGCCATCGGCGGCAGTGCCTCGCATGAATTCCACGTCCTGGCCGAGTCGGGCGAGGACGCGATCGCGTTTTCCGACCTCGGCGACTACGCCGCCAACGTGGAAATGGCCGAGGCCGTGTCGCCCGGCCCGCGACCCGGCCCCACCGAAGACCTGCGCGAGGTCGAGACGCCGACGCAGAAAACCTGCGAAGACGTGGCCGCCCTGCTCGATATCCCGCTGGTGCGCACGGTCAAGTCGGTGGCGCTGGTGGGCGAGCAGGGTTTCGTGCTGGCGCTGGTGCGCGGCGACCATTCGGTGAACGAGATCAAGCTGGCCAAACTGGCCGGCCTGGCCGACTACCGCCTGGCCACCGAAGCCGAGATCGCCGACCACCTGGGCAGCGAACCGGGCTTCCTGGGCCCGGTGAAACCCGCCAAGCCCATCACCGTGGTCGCCGACCGCAGCGTCGCCGCCATGGCCGACTTCGTGGTCGGTGCCAACCGCAAGGGTCATCACCTGGCCGGCGTGAACTGGGGCCGCGACCTGCCCGAACCCGACGCGGTGGCCGACATCCGCAACGTCGTGCAGGGCGACCCGTCGCCCGACGGCCAGGGCCGCCTGGGCATCGCCCGCGGCATCGAGGTCGGCCACGTCTTCCAGCTGGGCCAGAAGTACGCCGAGGCGATGAAGGCAACCGTTCTCGACGCCGACGGCAAGGCCCAGGTGATGCACATGGGCTGCTACGGCATCGGCGTTTCGCGCATCGTCGCCGCTGCCATCGAACAGAACCACGACGCCAGCGGCATCATCTGGCCGGTGCCGATGGCGCCCTGGCAGGTGGCCGTTTGCATCATCAACCCGAAAAACGACCCAGCGGTGGTCGACGCCGCCGTCGCCCTGTACGAACAGCTGCAGTCAGCCGGTATTGAAGTGGTGCTCGACGACCGCGGCCTGCGCCCGGGCGTGATGTTCGGCGACATCGAACTGATCGGCATCCCGCACCGCGTGGTGGTATCGGGCCGCGGCCTGGAGGCGGGCACCTACGAGTACCGGGGCCGCCGCGACGCCGACAGCGAAAACCTCGACCTGGCCGCCCTGCGCGAACGCCTGGGCCTGGCCTGAGAAAACCGGCCGGGTGCTTGTCGGAAACCCGGGGCAAAACCTGCCCCGGCTTCATCCGGCCTCGCCGAAAGGTTTAGCATGGGCTTTGCAGGGCTTTAGCCCACCCATTTCAGGCAAACCGAGGAAACCCCATGAGCATCAATCTCGAAGGCCTGTCGGCCAAGGAACTCCAGGCCCTGATCGCCAAGGCCAACAAGCGCAAGAAGACCCTCGCCAAGCGCAAGCCGGTCGCGGCCGTGCGTAAGAAGCTGGTGTCGATGGCCAAGGCCGAGGGGTATACCGTCGACGAACTCTTCAATACCGGCCGCCAGGTCCGGGAAAAGGCCGGCACCTCGGCGAAGAAGTCCGCCTCCAGCCGCCAGTCCAGCGCCAAGGGCACCAAGGTGCCGCCGAAGTACCGCAACCCGGCCGAACCCTCCCAGACCTGGGCCGGCCGCGGCATGCCGCCCAAGTGGCTCTCGGCCGAACTGGCCCGCGGCAAGAAGCTCGAAGACTTCAAGATCGGCAACTGACCGGATTCAGATATTCCGGCGCGACGGCACCAGCAGGTTGCCGAACAGCAGGCCGGCGACCAGCGCAACCAGCGCCGAAAGCACCGCGAAGGTGGTATCCAGGCCCAGAAACACGTCGCGTTCCATGACGAAGTTCAGGCTGCGGAATCCCATGCTGCCCGGTACCAGCAGGATGATGCCCGGCACCCGGATCAGGGCGCCGGGCCGGTTGCGCCAGCGGCCGTAAGCATTGCTGATCGCGGCCACGCCCATGCCGGCGAAAAAGGCCCCGCCGGCGAAGTTTTCCGAGGCCAGGCCCAGCACTTCGCCGCCCAGGCGGGTCAGGCCGTAGCCCAGGAACACCGAGGCCATGACCAGCGGGTAGTCGCGCCGGGCCGCCTGGAACAGCACGGCGAACGCGAAGGCCGCCACCGCCAGCGAAGCCAGTTCGCCGGTGGCCGACAGCGGCACCGGCAAGGCGTCCTGCGGCAGCCAGCCCAGCACCTGCACCACCTGCATGCCGGCCACGGTGCCGAAGGTCAGCTTGAGCAGGATCATCAGCGCCCCGGCGAAACGCGCCGTGCCCGACACCAGGTGCTGGGCCGACAGTTCGCTGACGGCGTTGGTGAGCATCAGGCCCGGCATCAGCACGATCAGCGAAGCGACGATGACGGTCTTGAAGGCGATCGGTTCGATGAAGGTCGCCACCACCGCCGCCAGCAGGGTCGCCACCAGCGCCGCGATGGCCTCCAGGGCCTCGTTCAGGCGCGGGCGGCCCTTGGCCAGCACCGCCATGGCGCCCATCACCAGCCCGATCACGCCGGCCGTCAGTACGCCCGGCAGGGCCGCGCCCAGCAGCGCCGCCACGGCGCCGGCCGAAAGGCCGAAGCTGAGCGCCGCCAGCACCTGGGCGCTGGCCGGTTCGGGACGGTCCAGGGCCCGCAGTGCCGCGACGCCCGCAGCCAGGTCGTGGCGGTCGCCCAGCACGTCTTCGGTGATCGCGTCCGTGGCCGCCAGCTTGGCCAGGTTCTGCTCGCCCGGGTCGAGCCGGATCACGCGCGTGATGCCGTTCTGCTGGCCACGCACCGGGTCGGCGAAACTCAGGATCATGCCGGTCGGGTTGGACCAGATCTCCAGGTCCAGGCCCAGCCGGTTGGCCACGCCCTCGACGGCGGCTTCCAGGCGCTGCGCCGTGGTGCCGTAGACGTGCAGGCGCATGGCCAGTTCGGCCACGAAATCGGCCTGGGCCTCGTATTGGGCCTGGCTGGTGAGGACCGGGGCGTTCATGGCAGGGAAGCATGGCATGTTTCGGCTATCCTGAGACCCTCCCCGCGCGCCCGCACGAGTTGATGAGCCAAGGTCCCCGCATTGAAACCAGCGAACGCCATCCAGGCATCCTGATCGCCCGCGGCGACTGGACCCTGGCGCATGCCGGGGAAATGCTGGCACTGATCGACAAGGCGCCCGAATCGGCCGCCGACATCGACGGCCGCGACATCGGCCGCATGGATTCGGCCGGCGCGATGATGCTCTCGCGCTACGCGGTGAAGGTGGGCCTGGGCCTGGCCACGGTCGAGGTCAAGGCGATGCACCAGCCGCTGACCGAAACCGTTCGTTCGATCTGCGAGAACCCGCCGCGGGAGAAGCGCCAGGGTTATGGCGTCCAGCAGATGCTGGCGCGCATGGGCTTCGCGGTCGACGACTACACGCGCGAAGTGCTGGCCCTGGTGGGTTTCCTGGGCCTGACGCTCAAGACCGGCCTGGGCGTCATCCTGCGCCCCGCACGCTTCCGGCTGACGTCCACCGTGCACCACATGGAACAGGTCGGCCTCGACGCCGTGCCCCTGGTGCTGCTGCTGAGTTTCATGGTCGGCGCGGTCATCGCCTTCCTGGGCGCCACGGTGCTTCGTGACTTCGGCGCCGAGATCTTCGTGGTCGAACTGGTCGGCATCGCCTTCCTGCGCGAGTTCGGGGTCCTGCTCACCGCCATCCTGCTGGCCGGTCGCACCGCCAGCGCCTTCACCGCCCAGATAGGCGCCATGCAAAGCGGCGAGGAAATCGACGCCATCCGCACCCTGGGCCTGGACCCGATCGAACTGCTGGTGCTGCCGCGGCTCACCGCGCTGCTGGTGATGCTGCCGCTGCTGACCTTCCTGGCCATGGTCTCGGGCATGGCCGGCGGCATGGCGGTCAGCGTGGCCAGCCTGGGCATGAGCCCGGACATGTTCATGCAGCGCCTCCAGGACACCATGGAACTTCGCCACTTCTGGGTGGGTGTGTCCAAGGCGCCCATCTTCGCGATGGTCATTGCATTGATCGGCTGCCTGGAGGGATTCCAGGTGCAGGGCACGGCCGAGTCGGTCGGCGAACGAACGACCTCCTCGGTGGTGCAGACGATCTCGCTGGTCATCCTGCTCGACGCCTTCGCGGCCATGTTCTTCATGGAGATGAACTGGTGATCGACGAAAACATCGACACCTCGGCCCCGGCCATCCGCGTGCGCGGCCTGCGCAACAGCTTTGGCGAACAGGTGGTGCACGACGACCTCGACCTGGACGTGAAACGCGGCGAGATCATCGGCGTGGTCGGCGGCTCGGGCACCGGCAAGTCGGTGCTCATGCGTGCCATCCTGGGCCTGCGCCCGCCGCAGGCCGGCCAGATCGAGGTGCTGGGCGTGGACGCGCTGTCCGACCGTGCCCGCGAGTCCGGCCTGATCGAACGCAACACCGGCGTGCTCTACCAGAACGGCGCCCTGTTCTCGTCGCTGTCGGTGGCCGAAAACGTCTCGGTGCCGCTGAAGGAGCACTACGCCGAGCTGCCCGAGGACATGATCCACGACCTGGCCATGCTCAAGATCCGCATGTCCGGCCTGGGCGAGGACGCCGGCGCCAAGCTGCCGTCCCAGCTTTCCGGCGGCATGCGCAAGCGCGCGGCGCTGGCCCGCGCCCTGGCGCTGGATCCGGCGCTGCTGTTCCTGGACGAACCCACGGCCGGCCTCGACCCGATCGGTGCCGCGGCCTTCGACGAACTCATCAAGACCCTGCAGCATGCGCTGGGCCTTACCGTCTTCCTCATCACCCACGACCTCGACACCCTCTACGCCATCTGCGACCGGGTCGCCGTACTGGCCGACAAGCGTGTCCTGGTGAATGCCCCACTGGCCGAGGTCGAAAAATTCGACCACCCGTGGGTGCAGGAATATTTCCACGGCCCGCGCGGACGCGCTGCGCAGGCCGCCCTGGCCAAGGAGGCTTGAGATGGAAACCCGCGCCAACCACGTACTCATCGGCGCCTTCACGCTCGGCGTGTGCCTGTTCGCGGTGCTGTTCGCACTGTGGATGGCCAAGTACACGACCGAGAAGGCCTATGCCGAATACGACGTCGTCTTCCAGGAGGCCGTCACCGGCCTGAGCACCGGCAGCCAGGTGCTTTATTCGGGCATCAGCGTCGGTGAAGTCCGCGCGCTGTCGCTCATGAAGGACGACCCGCGCAAGGTCGTCGCCCGCGTGCGCCTGTCGGCCGACACCCCGGTGCGCACCGACACCCGCGCCAAGCTCACCATGACCGGCCTGACCGGCGTGGCGGTGATCCAGCTCAGCGGCGGCAGCCCGGGCGCACCGCGCCTCGAGGGAGGCAGCCGGGGCAACGAGGTGCCGGTGATCCAGACCGAGCCTTCGGCCCTGCAGAACATCGCCGCCACCGCCAACGAAATCGTCGAGCGCATCAACCGCCTGCTCAGCGACGCCAACGTCGAACGCATCACCCGCACGCTGGACCAGCTCGACCAGGTGACCGGCTCGATCGCCGCCGAGCGCGAGGAAATCTCGGCGCTCATCCGCAACGCCCGCGCCGCCAGCGAAAAGCTCGACGCCACCCTGGCCAGCGCCGACCGCACCATCAACAACCTCGACAAGGGCCTGGTGCAGGAACTTCCCGGCCTGGTGGACAAACTCGACGCCACGCTCAGCCAGCTTGAATCGGCCAGCAAGAACGCCAACGGCATCCTCAACGAGAACCGCGACTCCTGGGCCGAATTCAGCCAGGACGGCCTGGGCCAGGTCGGCCCGACCATGCGCCAGCTGCGCGGCCTGATCCGCGAAATTGACGACCTGGCCAACAAGCTCGAGAACAATCCGGCCGGCTACCTGCTGGGCCGCGAAGAACCCGAGGAGTTCGAACCATGATCGCTTCCCTGCGTTTCGCCCCGATCGCCGCGCTGGTACTGCTGGCCGGCTGCACTGCGATCGGCGGCCCCAAGACCGACGTCAGCATCTATTCGCCGCAGACCCGCATCCAGGCCGACCCGGACTGGCCCGCGGTGGACTGGCAGCTGACCGTCGGCGCACCCGACACCCACGCCCTGCTCGATTCCCAGCGCATCGCCGTTCGGCCATCACCGGACCGGCTGCAGACCTACAAGGGTGCACGCTGGGCCGACACCGCGCCGGAGTTGGTGCAGCTCGCGCTGGTCGAGGCATTCGAGGACTCCGGCAGGATCGAAGCCGTCAGCCGCTGGGGCGGCGGGCGCGGTGACTTCGGGCTGTTCACCGACCTGCGCAGCTTCGAGACCGTCTACGTGGACGGCCAGCCGCGCGTGGTGGTGGAGATCCAGGCCCGGCTGGTGAAGTTCCGGGCCGACGGTGGCCTGGTCGCCGCGCGCCGCTTCCGCACCGAAGTCGCGCCGGCCGGCGCCGGCATCGAGCCGGTGGTCGCGGCCTTCGGCGAGGCGATGGCCAGCATCAATGCCGACATCGTCGGCTGGTCGCTGGTCGAGGGCGAACGCGCGCTCAGCGAGGGCGCGGAAGGATCCGGCGAAAAGTAAGGTTGATGCGCGCCGGAACCGGCCGCGTGGTACGCGGCAGCGCGTGTTTCCAGTCGGCCTGGCAGTCGCCGGTCATCAGCAGCAGGCTGCCGTGTCCGAGCGGCAGTTCAAACTTGCGGGCCGGGTCGCGCCGGTGCTTGAAGACGAAGCGACGGCTGCCGCCCAGGCTCAAGGAGGCGATCACCGGCCGCGGACCCAGTTCGGGCTCGTCGTCGCTGTGCCAGCCCATGGCATCACGCCCGTCGCGGTAGAGGTTGGCCAGCACGCTGTTCATCGCCACGCCGGCCGCGGCGTCCACCCTCGCCCGCAAGGCCTGCAGCGCCGGCGGCCAGGGCCGCGGCTCGAAGCGCGCACCCGAATACACGTAACCCGTGTGCGGATCGCCGATCCAGCAGCTCAGCCGCGGCGAGTCCACCCAGCGCCCGAACATCCGGATCCGGTGCACTTCCCACGGTACGTCGCGCAACAACGCGGCCAGCAGCTCATCCGCTTCTTCGGCCGGCAGCCAGTCGGGGAGAAACGTCGTTTCGGGAACGGTGCCTGCGCGGCTATTCACCGGTGTCCGCGACGGAAGCCAGGACGCCGCCGAGCTCGAGCAGGCGCAGGTCGCTGCCGGGTGCACCGACCAGCTGCAGGCCCAGGCCGTCGGGTAGCGGCAGGCTGAGCGCGGGGCAGCCGGCCAGCGAGGCCAGGGCGGTCAGGTCGGCCAGGTGCGCTGGCTCCGCCGCGCCCCAGGCGGGCGGCGCGGTCGAGACCGTCGGCAGCAACAGCACGTCGAATTGTTCGAACAAACGCCGCACCTTGACGATGTGGCCGTCGAGACGACGGTGTGCGCGCGCCGCGTCGGCGGCCGACTTTCGTTGGGCAAACGCCAGCAGGCCCTTGAGCCGGTCGGACGCCCCGCCCAGGCGCGACTCATGCGCAGCCAGGATCTCCGCCTCCATCAGCAGCAGGGCCGCGCGCCGGGTTTCGGCGACGTCCAGCGGCGCCACTTCCAGCGCCACCGGCAGCGCGCTGCCGAACACGGGTGCCACCTTCGCCATCAGGGCGCTGAAGTTCTCCACCACCCTGGCATCGGCACCCATGGCCGAAAGGTCCGTGACCACGCCGGCCTTGAGCTCGCCCGGCACCCAGTCCGGCGGCGCCAGCGGCACGCGGCGCTTGCGCGAGCGCGGGTCGCCGGCGTCGTAGCCCGCCAGCACCGGCAGCACCAGGCCCACGTCCTGGACCGCGCGCGTCAGCAGGCCGGGGCAGTCGAGCCGGCGCAGCGCCGACGCCATGCCGCGGACGCTGAGTTCGCCCAGGGTCGGCTTGTGCCCGACCAGGCCGCAGAACGCGGCCGGGATGCGGGTGGCGCCCAGGGTATCAACGCCCAGCGCCACCACCGCGTGGCCGGCGGCCAGTGCTGCAGCCGAACCGCCCGAGGCGCCGCCGGCGGCGCGATCGGGCAGGCGCGGATTGCGCACGTCGCCGAAATGCGGGTTGCGGCCGACGGTGCCGAAGGCGGCCTCGTCGAGATTGGTCTTGCCCAGGAACACGGCGCCGGCGCCACGCAGCCGGCGCACCACCTGGGCGTCCTCGGCGGCCAGGCCCGGATGCCCGGGCAGGCCCAGGCCGGTGGGCATGCCGGCGATGTCGAAGGCATCGGTGATCGCGATCGGCACGCCGTCCAGGCGACCCAGGGGTTTGCCCTCGGCGCGGCGGTCGTCGCTGGCGCGGGCCGCGGCGATGGCCCCGGCGGAATCAACCCAGGTCCAGGCATTGAGGTGGCCGTCGCGCGCGATCGCCGCCAGGCAGGCGCCGGTCAGCGCCTCGCTGGTGGTTTCGCCGCGGGCCAGGGCGTGCAGGACGCGATACAGCGGGGCCTGGCGCAGGTCGTCGGGGCTGGCGGTCATGCGCGCATGTTTCCGTGGCTTGACTGGCCCCGCAGTGTCCTTGATTGCCCGCCCGTCGGCAAACCGGGACAATCCAGCCATGAGCGTATGGAGACTACCCGGATGAGTGAGCGTGACGTGATGGAATACGACGTGGTGGCGGTGGGCGCGGGCCCGGCCGGCCTGTCGTTCGCGATCCGGCTCAAGCAGCTCAAACCGGAGCTGTCGGTCTGCGTCATCGAAAAATCCTCGACCATCGGTGCCCACATCCTGTCCGGCGCGGTCATCGAGCCCGGCCCGCTCGACGACCTGCTGCCCGGCTGGCGCGACAACCCGCCGCCGGTCTGCGTGCCGGCCACGGACGACGAGTTCTGGTACCTCACCAAGACCGGCGGCAGCAAGTTCCCGGTCATCCCGCCGGGCATGTCCAACCACGGCAACTTCATCGTCTCGCTGGGGGCCATGTGCGCCTGGCTGGCGCCGCAGGCCGAGGCCCTGGGCGTCGAGATCTACCCGGGCTTCGCCGCGGCCGAACCCCTGTTCGACGAGGCCGGCGCCGTGTGCGGCGTGCGCATCGGCGACATGGGCGTGGCCAAGGACGGCTCGCACAAGGCCGGCTACACCCAGGGCATCGACATCAGGGCGAAAGTGACCGTGCTGGCCGAGGGTGCGCGCGGCCACCTGACCAAGCAGCTCATCCGCAAGTTCGGCCTGGACGCGGAATCGGACCCACAGAACTACTCGATCGGCATCAAGGAACTCTGGCAGCTGCCCGCGGGCCGTGCGCAGCCGGGCAAGATCTTCCACAGCTTCGGCTGGCCGGCGGACAGCAAGACCTACGGCGGCAGCTTCATCTACCACCTGGACAAGGACCGCGTGGCCATCGGCTACGTTTCGGGCCTCGACTACCGCGACCCCGACTACAAGCCCTACGAAGCCTTCCAGCAGTTCAAGCACCATCCGATGGTCAAGCCGCTGCTCGAGGGCGGTGAAATCCTCAGCGCCGGCGCCCGCGCCATCGTCACCGGCGGCTGGCAGTCCCTGCCCAAGGTCGAGATGCCCGGCGCCCTGCTCATCGGCGACACCGCGGGCCTGCTCAACGTACCCAAGGTCAAGGGCACCCACCAGGCGATCCGCAGCGGCATGCTGGCGGCCGAACACCTGGCTGGCCAGGAGGCCCCGGCGCCGGCTGGCTTCGACGCCAGGCTGCGCGCGTCGCCGGTCATGGCCGAGCTGCGCAAGGTCCGCAACATCAAGCCCGGCTTCAAGAAGGGCCTGTGGTTCGGCCTGCTCAATTCGGCCTGGGAAACCGCCACCGCCGGCCTGTCGCCCTGGACCTGGCGCTGCCGCCCGGACTGGAGTTCGCTGCAGAAACTCGACGAGGCCGAAAAGCCCCTGCGTGACTACGTCGATCGGACCCTCGCCCCGCGCGACCGCCTGGCCGGCGTCTATTTCGCCGCCACCGAACACGACGAAGACCAGCCGGTGCACCTGCAGATCACCGACCCCGACGTCTGCATCAGCCGCTGCGCCGAGGAATACGGCAACCCCTGCCAGCGTTTCTGCCCGGCCGGGGTGTATGAAATCGTCGAGGACGACAAGGGCAAGCGCCTGCAGATCAACGCGGCCAACTGCGTGCACTGCAAGACCTGCGACATCAAGGACCCGTACCAGATCATCAACTGGGTGACGCCGGAAGGCGGCGCCGGGCCGAACTACCAGAACCTGTGAAGCTCGCCCTCGCCACCGCCATCGCCGCCTGCGACCTGGACGGCGACCTGGAGCCGCTGCACGCGGCCTGCCTGGCCGCGGGCATCGACGCGCAGGTGCTGGCCTGGGACGACCCGACCGTCAGCTGGGCGCGCTTCGACGCCGTGCTGCTGCGTTCGACCTGGGACTACATGGACCGGCTGCCGGAATTCCTGGCCTGGTGCGATCGTGTGCATTCGCTGTCGCGCCTGTGGAACCCGCCCGAAGTCGTGCGCTGGAACACCGACAAACGTTACCTGGGCGACCTGGCCGCGCGCGGCCTGCCGGTGATTCAAAGCCACTTCCTGGCGCCAGGCGACGACCCGGCCTCCCTGCCCGACCTCGAGGAGTTCGTGGTCAAGCCCACCGTCGGCGCCGGTTCGCGCGATGCCCAGCGTTACCAGCGCAGCGAACGCGAGGCCGCCATCGCCCATGTCCGCCGCCTGCTCGATGCCGGCCGGCACGTGCTGGTGCAGCCCTACCTGCATGCCGTGGACGAACACGGCGAAACCGCCCTGCTGTTCTTCGAAGGCCAGTTCAGCCACGCCATCCGCAAGGCGCCGCTGCTGCGCCGAGGCGAGGGCCCGACGCGGGCGCTGTTCAAGGAAGAACACATCCAGGCGCGCGATCCCTCCGATGCCGAACACGCGCTGGCCGCCGCCGTGCTGGCCAGCCTGCCTTTCGAAACGCTGGTGTACGCCCGCGTCGACCTGCTGCCCTCGCCCACCGGCCCGCAGTTGCTGGAGCTCGAGCTCACCGAGCCCTCGGTGTTCCTGCCCTACGGCGAAGGCAGCGCCGCGCGTTTCGCCCAGGCGCTGGCACGCCGGCTGGGCGGGGCCTGATGGCCGGTACGCCGCCCCCGCCCGCCAACATCGCGGTGGTGGTGCCGTGTTACCGGGTCACCCGCCATGTGCTGCCCCTGCTGGCCGCGATCGGCCCGGAGGTCGGGCGCATCTACTGCGTGGACGACGCCTGCCCGGACGGCAGCGGCGACCACATCGAAGCCGGCAACCGGGACCCGCGCGTGGTGGTCCTGCGCCACGACCACAACCAGGGCGTCGGGGCCGCCACCCTGACCGGATACCGCCGGGCGATCGCCGATGGCGCCCGCGTGATCGTCAAGATCGACGGCGACGGCCAGATGGACCCGGCCCTGCTGCTGGCCTTCGTTGCCCCGATCCTTGCCGGCGAAGCCGACTACAGCAAGGGCAACCGCTTCTGGGACCTCGACCGCGTGCGCGAGATGCCGCTGGCGCGCCGCATCGGCAACCTCGGCCTGAGCTTCCTGGCCAAGGCCAGCACCGGTTACTGGGACATCTTCGACCCCACCAACGGCTACACCGCCATCCACGCCGACCTGGCGGCGCGGCTGCCCATGGACAGGATCGGCCAACGCTATTTCTTCGAATCCGACCTGCTGTTCCACCTGAACCTGCAGCGGGCCCGCGTGGTGGACGTGCCCATGGCCGCGCGCTACGGCGACCAGACCAGCCACCTCAGCCCGGCGCGGGCGCTGTTCGAATTCCCGCTGCGCCACCTGGGCAATGCCCTGCGCCGGATCTTCTACAACTACTTCTTCCGCGACATGTCGGTGGGTTCGATCGAGCTGCTGGCGGCGATCGGCCTGCTGGGCTTCGGCGCCGTCTTCGGCGGCCTTCACTGGTGGAACTCGGCCCAGGAAGGCGTCGCCACGCCGGTGGGCACGATCATGATCAGCACGGTGGCGGTGATCAGCGGCCTGCAGTTCCTGCTGGCCTTCGTCAGCTACGACGTGGCGTCGGTACCGCGGCGGGCGGTGCACCGGGCCCTGGCGTCGAGGGCGCGCCGGGCCTAGGTCCCGCCTTCCCTGCGAGTCAGGGGCGCTCGCCGACGCCGGGAGGCGAGATCGCCTGCAGCCATTTCTTGCGCAGCGGCCCGTCATCGATGATCCGGCCGATGACTTCCGATCCGGACATGCTCAGGTGCCCCGCGTCGTAGTAGACGGGGCGATCCCGGAGATAGGGATCGCAGCGGCCCTGGCGGCAGATCACGCCATGCAGTCCGAGAAACTCGACGCCGTCGCGGGCCGCAGCCATTCGGGCGAGTCGCTTGTTGACGCCGGTTTCGCCCCGGTCGGGGATGCTGTTGCGGGTCCGGCAGTCCAGGCCCCCGATTCGCGCGGCACGCACGTCGCACTGCCGGCCGTAGTTGGCGATCCTGGGAATCTGCCCCAGCAGGACAACGCGGATGCCGGCATCCGCCAGCTCATCGATGGTGCGCTCGAAATCCGCCTCGAAACCGGGCAGGCGGAAGTGGTTGTCCCAGGCGGACGCCATCACGACCGTGCGGTACTGGCCGCCACGCAGCGCCTCTTCCACCAGCGGGCGGAACTGGTTGCAGCCCTCCCGGAACCGACCCAATCCGTAGTCGCCGCCGAAGACCGGTGGGCAGGACGAATGGGTGGCGTTTCGGAACAGGAAGCCGTTGCGGTAGGCGACCACGTAAAGGGCGCCGACGTAGTGCGCGGCGTTCGAGTCGCCCCATAGCAGCACCTGCGGCTGCTCGCCACGACGGCGAAGGTCCTCGGCCCCGAGCACGCACCGCGCCTGGTCGAGAACCTCCGGGTCGTGCCGAGAAAGCTGGCAGACCCCGGGATCGCCACCGGCAGGCGCGGTGTATTCCTCCAGCTTCGCCATGGCCTCGCTGAACCGGGTCGTGTCCTCGATGGTGGACTTGAGGCCCTGGGTTGAAATGATCCAGATCGCCACGCCGGCCAGCAGCGCGCTGGGCACGCCGTAAAGACCGATCGCCTGCTTCATCGGGGCTGCCCGCCACCGTCGCGCCGGCTGCTCCACGAAGCGATAGCTCAGTACCGAGAGCACGGCCATGGCGGCGACCGCCACGATCGCCTGCGCGGAAGTGATTTCACCGAGGAAATAACGGGCGTAAGCCAGGATCGGCCAGTGCCACAGGTAAAGCGAATACGACACCAGCCCGATGGCGACCACGGGCCGCGAGGTGAACAAGAGACGCACCAGGCGCGAACCGCCCTGGCCGGCAAGCATCAGCAGCGCCGCACCAAGGCAGGGGTAAACCGCGTTGATGCCCGGGAACCTGGACTCGTCATTCAAGGCGAACAGGGCATAGGCGACCAGGGCGAGACCCGCCACGGCCATGGTTTCGGGCTTCCAACCGCCGGCGACGGGGCGTCGGTCCCGCCACGACAGCGCCAGCAGCGCGCCCACCATGAGCTCGCCGGCCCGGGCCGGGAGCATGTAGTAGGCGAACTTGGGCGAATTGATCGCCCACCATTCCGCCGCGGCGAATGACACCACGCAAACCAGCGCGGCCGCCGCCAGCACCATCGCCTGCCGGCGCGGAGCGCGCAGAAGCACCAGCAGCAGCGCGGGCCAGAGGAAGTAGAACTGCTCCTCGACGCCAAGCGACCAGGTGTGCAGCAGGGGTTCCTGGCTGGAGCTCTCGGCGAAATAACCCGTGTCCAGGTGCAACCAGTAGAAGACGTTCGCCGCCGAGAACACGCCCCACAGGGCGGACCTGGAAAGCCGGTCAAGGTCCTGGGGCAGCAGCAACAGAGAGCCAGCCAGCACGGTCACGGCGGCCATCACCAGGAAAGCGGGCGCGATCCGTCGGATCCGGCGCAGGTAGAACTGGCCGAGCGAGAACCGACCCGCCAGCATCTCCCCCCAGATGTTGCGAGTGATCAGGTAGCCCGAGATCACGAAAAAGATGTCCACCCCGACGTAGCCGCCCGGAAGCCAGGCGGCGTCGATGTGGTAGGCGACCACGCTCAGGACCGCGAGCGCCCGCAGTCCGTCGATATCGGGCCGATAGCCCTCGCCGACACTGCTGGTGCTCACTGCCCCCTCCCCTGGCCTGGTCGCATTGCGTCGCGTGTCAGGCCGACGGCTCCGGCCAGATCATGTACACCGTGCCGCGGGCATCCGGGTTTCGCAGCTTGCGTCCACCGATGGGCGCCACCATGGCCGTGACCCGGCCAAACCCCTTCTTGCCGAACACCAGGCGCACGCGGCCATCGTCGAAGCGGCGCTCGCCGCTGGCCCGGAAGCCGGCGCTGATCATGCTCTCGCGCAGCGCCTGGGCGGTGGCGTCGACATCACCCGACAGGAACTCCACGGTCATGCGGCGCTCGGTGCGGCCGCTGTCGGTCACCGCGACCTGCTGCCCGCGGAAATGGTGCGGGAAGCCCAGCACCACGCCTTCGGGAAGGGCCTGCGGGATCTTGCGTCCGCGCGGGCCCGCGGGCTGCTGCGGTGCGGCTTCGCGCGCCTGCGGTTCGGGCGTCTGGGTCGCGGGCGCTTCCTGTTCGCCGCAGGCGGAAAGGGCCGCGACGGCCAGGAGGGAAACAAGCAGCTTTTTCATGGGGTGGCTCCGGGGGAGGATTCTGGGGAGTCGGGAGTATTGCAGGGCCTGCTGAGCCGGGGCTGAGCGTCCCGGCCCGAGTTCAGGCGCGCTGGCGCAACAGCGTCTCGACGATGCGGGTGGCCATTTCGCCGGGGTCCGCCTCCGTGGTCCGCAGGTGGATCTCAGGGGACTCGGGGGTTTCGTAGGGCGAATCGATGCCGGTGAAATTCTTGATCTTGCCCGCGCGCGCCTTCGCGTAAAGGCCCTTCACGTCGCGCTTCTCCGCAACGTCGAGGGGCGTGTCCACGAACACCTCGAGGAACTCACCGTCGGCGAACATCTCGCGCGCCATCCGCCGTTCGGCCCGGAACGGCGAGATGAAGCTCACCAGCACGATCAGTCCGGCATCGGTCATCAGGCGGGCGACTTCGGCAACGCGGCGGATGTTCTCGACGCGGTCCTCGTCGGTGAAGCCCAGGTCCTTGTTCAGGCCGTGGCGCACGTTGTCGCCGTCGAGCAAATACGTGTGGTAACCCTGGGCCAGAAGTTGTTTTTCGACCAGGTTGGCGACCGTTGACTTGCCCGCGCCCGACAGGCCGGTGAACCACAGGCAACGCGGCACCTGGCCCTTGACCGCGGCACGCGCGGTCTTGTCGACCTCCAGCGGCTGCCAATGGATGTTGGCGGCCCGGCGCAGGGCGAAATCCAGGGTTCCCGCGGCCACCGTCGCATTGTTCTGTCGGTCCACCAGGATGAAGCCGCCCAGCGCGCGGTTGTCGCGATAGGCCTCGAACGGAATGGCCTGGTCCAGGCCCAGGTTGCAGTAGGCGACCTCGTTGAGCTCCAGCGACTTCGCCGCCAGCTGCGCCTGGGTGTTCACGTCCACCTTGTGCTTGATTTCGGTGACCTGGGCGCTGACGGTGCGCGACCCGATCTTCAGCCAGTAGGGGCGGCCCGGCAGCAGCGGGGCGTCGCCCATCCACAGCAGGTGGGCGGCGAACTGGTCGGCCACCTGAGGGGCCTGGTCGGCCGAAGCGATGACGTCGCCGCGGCTGACGTCCACTTCGTCGGCCAGGGCCAGGGTGATCGCCTGCCCGGCGCCGGCCACCGGCAGGTCGCCGTCGGCGGTGACGATGCGGGCCACGCTCGAGCGGCGGCCCGACGGCAGCACCACGACGGCGTCACCCGGGCGCACTTCGCCCGCGGCGATATTGCCGGCGAAACCGCGGAAATCCTGGTTCGGCCGGCACACCCACTGCACCGGCAGCCGGAAACCGACCTCGCTGCCGTCGCGGCGCGCGTCCACGGTTTCCAGGTGTTCAAGCAGGCTGGGGCCGGTGTACCAGGGCATCGCCGCCGACGCGCCGGTCATGTTGTCGCCCTTCAGCGCCGACAGCGGGATCGCCTGCACGTGCGGGATGTCGAGCTGCTTGGCCAGGTCGGCATAGCCTTCGACGATCTCGTCGAATACCGACTGGTCGTAGTCCACGAGATCCATCTTGTTCACCGCCAGCAGCACGTGGCGGATGCCCAGCAGCGAAACGATGTAGCTGTGCCGGCGGGTCTGCGTGAGCAGGCCCTTGCGCGCGTCCACCAGCACCACCGCCAGGTCGGCCGTGGAGGCGCCGGTAGCCATGTTGCGGGTGTACTGCTCGTGGCCCGGGCAGTCGGCGACGATGAACTTGCGTCGTTCGGTGTCGAAGAAGCGGTAGGCCACGTCGATGGTGATGCCCTGCTCGCGTTCGGCCGACAGGCCGTCCACCAGCAGTGCGAAATCGATGCCGTCGCCCTGGGTGCCGTGGCGGCGGCTGTCGGCTTCCAGCGCCGCGACCTGGTCGTCGAACAGGCGCTTGGTATCGTGCAGCAGGCGCCCGATGAGCGTGGACTTGCCATCGTCGACGCTGCCGCAGGTAATGAAGCGCAGCAGGCCCTTGGTTTCGTGCTGGTGCAGGTAGGCGGCGACCGCCGCGGCGTGGTCGGAGCCGGCCATCAGAAATAACCCTCTTGTTTCTTCTTTTCCATCGACGCCGAGGGGTCGTGGTCGATCATGCGGCCCTGGCGTTCGGAGGTGGTCGAGACCAGCATCTCGGCGATGATCGCCTCGAGCGTATCGGCCTCGGATTCGATGGCGCCGGTCAGCGGGTAACAGCCCAGGGTGCGGAAGCGCACCTTGCGCATCATCGGCGTTTCGCCTTCCCGCAGCGGCAAACGATCGTCGTCCACCATGATCAGGGCGCCGTCGCGTTCGACCACCGGGCGTTCGGCGGCGAAATACAGCGAAGGCACCGGGATGTTCTCGCGGAAGATGTAGAGCCAGACGTCGAGCTCGGTCCAGTTCGAGATCGGAAACACGCGCACGCTCTCGCCCTTGTGGATGCGGGCGTTGTACAGGTCCCACAGCTCGGGGCGCTGGCTCTTGGGGTCCCAGCGGTGTTGGGCGCTGCGGAAGGAGAAAACGCGTTCCTTGGCGCGGGACTTTTCCTCGTCGCGACGGGCGCCGCCGATGGCCGCATCGAACGCCCACTGGTCCAGCGCCTGCTTGAGCGCCTGGGTCTTCATCACGTCGGTATGCACGGTGGCGCCGTGGGTGACCGGGCCGACGCCCTGTGCCTTGCCTTCGGGATTGGTGTGCGTGTGCAGCTGCACGCCGGTTTCGGCGGCGCGACGGTCGCGGAAGGCGATCATTTCGCGGAACTTCCATCCGGTATCCACGTGCAGCAGCGGGATCGGCGGGCGCGCCGGCGCGAAGGCCTTCACCAGCAGGTGCAGCAACACCGAGCTGTCCTTGCCCACCGAATACATCATCACCGGGTTTCGGAACTCGGCCGCCACCTCGCGCAGGATGTGTATGGACTCGGCCTCTAGGCGGTCGAGGTGGGACAGTCGGTCGGCAGGAATCATGTTTGGGGGCATTTTCTGGCGTAAGGGGGAAGTATAGACAGTCGCAAGCAGGGTCTAGAACGGGAAAAACTTCGGTATCAGCCACAGGGACACGAGCCCGACCACGGCCGAAAGCGGCGCACCCAGGCGCACGTAGTCACCAAAATGGTAGCCGCCGGGGCCATACACCATCAGGTTCGTCTGATAGCCGATTGGCGTCATGAAACCCGCCGAGGCGCCTATCATCAGGGCGATCACAAAGGGCATCGGACTCACGCCCAACTGCTGGGCGACGCCCATGGCGATCGGAAAGACCAGGATCGCCGCGGCATTATTGGTCAGCAGTTCGGTGAACACCACCGCCATCACGTACACCAGCACCAGGCTGGTGAAGGGATCGGCCGAGGCCAGGCCACCCAGGCCCGAAGCCACGGCGGCGGCCACGCCGGTGCGGTCCACCGCGGCGCCCAGAGCGAACGAGCAGGCGATCACCACCAGCAGGCGCAGGTCCAGGCTGCGCCAAAGCTCCTTGAGGTCCACGCAGCGCGCCAGCACCACGGCCAGTGCGGCACCGACGGCCGACCACAGGATCGGCACGCCGAAAAGCACGTTCGCGAGCACCATCGCGCCCAGGATGCCCAGGGTCATCAGCGCGCGGCGACGGTCGACCGGCCGTTCGCCGTCGAGCAGGGTCACCATCAGGAAGTCCGAGGAGGTGGCGAAACGGGCCGTGAAATCCGGCTCGGTCTCGACCAGCAGGGTGTCACCGGCCTGGAGCACCACGTCGCCCGGCTTCTGGTGCAGGCGCTGGCCGTGGCGGTTGACCGCGATCACCACGGCGCCGTAGCGGTCGCGGAAGGCCGAGTCGCGCAGGGTGTGGCCCACCGCCGGCGAAAACCGCGACAACACCAGCTCGGCCAGGTGGCGCTTGCCGCTGACCGTATCGAGCTTGAACCACTGGTCGGTGGCCGGGCGAAGGCCGGGAATGCGCCGCAGTTCGCGCACGGCGTCGGTACCGCCGACGAAGATCAGGCGGTCGCCCGAACGCAGCACGGTGGTAGGTCCCACCGCCGACAGCAGGTCGCGTTCACGTGAGAGCTCGACCAGGAAGCTGCCCTTGAGGTGGCGAAGCCCGGCGGACGCCACGGTCTTGCCGGCCAGGCCGCCACCTTCGGTGACCAGCATCTCGACGGCGTATTCCCTGGCGTCCTGCGCAGCCTGGTCGAAAGCCGACCGCCGGACCGGCAGCAGCCAGCGGCTGGCCACCGCCAGGTACAGCAGGCCGGCCAGCAGCACCGGGAACGCGACCGGGAACGGGTCGAACATGCCCATGGCCGGCAGGCCGTGCGCCACCACCAGGCCGGCGACGATCAGGTTGGTGCTGGTGCCCAGCAGCGTGCACATGCCGCCCATGATGGTGGCGTAGTTCATCGGCAGCAGCAGCTTGGACGGAGCCACGCCGCTGGCCCGGCTCCAGTGTTCGACCGCCGAAGTCAGGGTGGCCACGATCGGGGTGTTGTTCACGAAGGCGCTGAGCACGCCGGCCAGGCCCGACAGCCGCAGCCGCGCCCGCCATTCACCGCGCGGGGGGCCGAGCACGCCGCGGCCGATCCAGTGGATGGCGCCGGTGCTGCGCAGGGCCGCCACCAGCACGAACAGCACCGCCACCGTCAGCACGCCCGGGTTCCAGAAGCCCGCCAGGGCCTCGGCCGGGCCCAGCACGCCCGAAAGCATGAGCGCCGCCGCGGCGCCCGCAAGCACCTTGTCCGGGCCCAGGCGGCCCCACCACAGCAGGCTCAGGGTGGCGAAAACCACGCCAACCGTCAGCCATGCCTGCCAGCCCAAGCCTTCCACCATACGGACTACCGCTCCTTTCCTGGCCCCGGGGGCCCGTGCACACCCCCGGCACCAGCGGCCAAGGTAGAATTGTCGATTCTACTTGCTGGCGTCCCCCCACGGGCGCCCACCGGAACGGAGCGCATCGTTTATGAAGATTCTGGTCGGTTACAAGCGGGTGGTGGACTACAACGTCCGCATCCAGGTCAAGCCCGACGGCTCGGGCGTGGTCACGGACGGCGTGAAGCTCTCCGCCAACCCCTTCGACGACATCGCCCTCGAAGAGGCCCTGCGCCTGCGCGACAAGGGCATCGCGACCGAAGTGGTCGTGGTCACCCTGGGTCCCGCCGACTGCCAGGCGCACCTGCGCAACGGCCTGGCCATGGGCGCCAACCGCGCCATCCACGTGGTCACCGACCAGCCGGTGCAGCCGCTCACCGCGGCCCGCGCCCTGCTCAAGCTGGTCGAGAAGGAACAGCCGCAGATCGTGCTGCTGGGCAAGCAGGCCATCGACGACGACGCCAACCAGACCGGCCAGATGCTGGCCACCCTGTGGGGCCGCCCCCAGGCCACCTTCGCCGGCAAGGTCGACGCCACCGAAAGCACCGCCGTGGTGATGCGCGAGGTCGATGCCGGCCTGGAAACCCTGGAAGTGCAGCTGCCGGCGGTGATCACCACCGACCTGCGCCTGAACGAGCCGCGGTTCATCAAACTGCCCGACATCATGAAGGCCAAGTCCAAGCCGATGGAAACCATCCCCTTCGCCGATCTCGGCGTCGAGGACGGCAACCACCTCAAGACCACCTCGTATGCCCCGCCGCCCAAGCGCAGCAAGGGCGTGATGGTGAAGGACGTCGCCGAGCTGGTCTCGGCCCTCAAGGCCAAGGGCCTGGCCTAAGGAGACCCAGACATGAGCAAGATCCTGATTGTTGCCGAACACCTCGACGGCAAGCTCAACGCCTCGACCGCGCGCTGCGTCAGCTGCGCCCAGGCCATCGATGGCGCGGAGATCCACGTGGCCGTGCTGTCGGACGCGCCCGACGCCGTCGCCGCCGAAGCGGCGAAGATCGACGGCGTCGCCAAGGTGCTCGCGGTCGCCAACGCCGCCAACGCCCACCCCATCGCCCAGGTGCTGGCCCCGCAGGTCGCGAAGCTGGCCGAGGGTTATTCGCACGTATTCGGCCCCTCCACCACCTTCGGCAAGGACCTGATGCCCTGCGTCGCGGCCCTGCTGGGCGTGGCCCAGGTGTCGGACATCATGGCGGTGGAGTCCTCGCACGTGTTCAAGCGGCCGATCTACGCCGGCAACGCCATAATCACCGTCGAGGCGCCGTCCTCGATGGCCGTGGTGGCCACCGTGCGCACCGCGTCCTGGCCGCAGGCCGGCGAAGGCGGCAGTGCCGGCGTCGAAGCCACCAGCGTCGACGCCACCCTGCCCGACCACACCCGCTTCGTCGAACTCAAGCAGGGCAAGTCCGACCGCCCTGACCTGCAGGGCGCCAACAAGGTGATTTCCGGTGGCCGCGCCATGGGTTCGCCGGACGCGTTCAAGATCATCTACTCGCTGGCCGACAAGATGGGCGCTGCCGTCGGTGCCTCGCGCGCCGCGGTGGACGCCGGCTACGTGCCCAATGAACTGCAGGTCGGCCAGACCGGCAAGATCATCGCGCCCGACCTGTACGTCGCCATTGGCATCTCGGGTGCCATCCAGCACCTGACCGGCATCAAGGACGCGGGCACGATCGTCGCGATCAACAAGGATCCGGAAGCGCCGATCTTCGAGATCGCCGACATCGGCCTGGTCGGCGACCTGTTCCAGATCGTGCCGGAGCTGGAGAAGGCGCTTTGAGCAACAAGCGCGTGATGGTGGTCTTCGGCACGCGTCCGGAGGCCATCAAGATGGCGCCGGTGGTGTCGGCCCTGAAGGCCAGGTCCGACATCGACACCCTGGTGGCAGTCACCGCCCAGCACCGGCAGATGCTTGACCAGGTCCTCGAGCTGTTCGACCTGAAGCCCGACGACGACCTCGACGTGATGGCGCCGGGCCAGGCGCTTCCGGACCTGTTCGGCCGCATCCTGACCGGCATGACCGGCGTGCTCGAAGCCCGCCGCCCCGACCTGGTGCTGGTGCACGGCGACACCTCGACCACGCTGGCCACGGCGATGGCGGCGTTCTACGCCAAGGTGCCGGTGGGGCACGTCGAGGCCGGCCTGCGCACCGGCGACCTGCAGGCGCCGTGGCCGGAAGAGGCCAATCGCCGCCTGACCGCGCCGCTTTCCTCGCTGCACTTCGCGCCGACGCCGCGTTCGCGCGACAACCTGCTGGCCGAAGGCCTGCCTGCGCAGTCCATCCACGTCACCGGCAATACCGTCATTGACGCGCTGCTGTCGGTGGTCGCGCGCTTCGAAGCCGATGCGTCGCTGGCGGGCGAGCTGGCGACCCGGTTCCCGTTCCTGGACCCCGGCAAGCGCCTGGTGCTGGTCACCGGCCACCGCCGCGAGAACTTCGGCGACGGCTTCGAGCAGATGTGCCTGGCCATCCGCGACCTGGCCGAACGCGGTGATACCCAGGTGGTTTACCCGGTGCACCTGAACCCGCGCGTGCAGGAGCCGGTGAACCGGATCCTGGGCGAGGTCGGCAACGTGCACCTGATCGAACCGCAGGACTACCTGCCCTTCGTCTTCCTGATGTCGCGCGCGCACCTGATCCTCACCGACTCGGGCGGCATCCAGGAAGAAGCCCCGTCGCTGGGCAAACCGGTGCTGGTGATGCGTGACACCACCGAACGCCCCGAGGCCGTCGAGGCCGGAACCGTGCGCCTGGTTGGCACCGACCGCGACCGCATCGTCGGCGAAGCCGCACGCCTGCTTGACGACGCCGAGGCGTATGCCGTGATGTCGCGTGCGCACAATCCGTACGGCGACGGCGAAGCCGCCCGCCGTATCGCCGACATCATCGCGGGGAGCTGACCGCCACCCCGATGCGCCCGGCGCCGGGCCGGTGCGCGGACGGGGCGCCGAAGGCCCCCCGGGCAATCACCGGTAGATCCAGGCCCTGGAAACCACGAAGCCCAGGATCGCCAGCACGGCGTCCACCAGCGGCTTCCCCAGCCAGGCGGCGTGCAGGCTGTGCTGCTGGTCCAGGGCCGTCACGGCCAGCGTGCTCAGGGCCGTCGTGGCCAGCCAGAACAGGACGAAGCGCAGCAGCCGCCGGCGCCCGAGCCGGGGCGGCTCATCGGGCCCTGCGAAGGTGAATCGGCCATTGGCCCAGAACCCCAGGCCGGCGCCCGCGACCCGGCCGGCCAGGTTGGCCGGCGGCACCGCGACGCCCAGCGCCGTCAGGGCCACGAAGCAGGCCCAGTCCAGCCCCAGCTGCAGGCCGCCGACCAGGCCGAAGCCGACGACCTGGCGGATCATCGTGGCTCAGGCCGCCGCGCGGAAGCCGACGCCGGTCTTGCTGCGCAGCTCGTCCTCGGTCACGCCCGGGGCGCTTTCCACCAGCACCAGGCCATCGGCGGTGACATCCATGACGGCCAGGTCGGTGATGATGCGGTCCACCACGCCAACGCCGGTCAATGGCAGCGTGCACTGGGGCAGGATCTTCGGCTCGCCGGTCTTGGTGCAGTGTTCCATCAGCACCACCACGCGTTTGACGCCGGCCACCAGGTCCATGGCGCCGCCCATGCCCTTGACCATCTTGCCCGGCACCATCCAGTTGGCCAGGTCGCCCTGGTCGGTGACTTCCATCGCGCCCAGGATCGCCAGGTCGATGTGGCCGCCGCGGATCATAGCGAAGCTGTCGTGGCTGCCGAAGTAGCTGGCGCCGGCGCGGGCGGTGACCGTCTGCTTGCCGGCGTTGATCAGGTCGGCATCCACTTCGTCTTCGGTCGGGAACGGGCCGATGCCCAGCAGGCCGTTCTCGGACTGCAGCCAGACGTCCATGCCCTCGGGAATGTGGTTGGCCACCAGGGTCGGCAGGCCGATGCCCAGGTTCACGTAGGCGCCGTCGCTGAGTTCGGCGGCGGCGCGCTGCGCCATTTCATCGCGGGTCCAGGCCATCAGTTCGCTCCTCGCACGGTGCGCTGTTCGATGCGCTTTTCCGGGGTGGTGTTATGCACGATGCGGTCGACGTAGATGCCAGGCAGGTGCACCTGGTCGGGGTCGATGTCGCCGATCTCGACGATTTCCTCGACCTCGGCCACGCAAACCTTGCCGGCCATGGCGCAGGCCGGGTTGAAGTTGCGCGCGGTCTTGCGGAAAACCAGGTTGCCCGACGTGTCGGCCTTCCACGCCTTGACCAGGGCCACGTCGGCGGTGAGCGCGGTTTCGAGCACGTAGTGCTTGCCGTCGAATTCGCGGGTTTCCTTGCCTTCGGCCACCACGGTGCCGTAGCCGGTGGCGGTGAAGAAGGCCGGGATGCCGGCGCCGCCAGCGCGCAGGCGTTCGGCCAGCGTGCCCTGCGGGTTGAATTCAAGCTCGAGTTCGCCGGCCAGGAACTGGCGCTCGAACTCCTTGTTCTCGCCCACGTAGGACGAAATCATCCTTTTGATCTGGCGGGTGGCCAGCAACTGGCCGAGGCCGAAGCCGTCGACGCCGGCGTTGTTGGAAATGACCGTCAGGCCCTTGACCCCCGAGTCGCGCAATGCGGCGATCAGGGCTTCGGGAATGCCGCAGAGGCCGAAGCCGCCCACGGCGAGGGTCTGGTTGTCGGCGACGAGGTCGCGCAGGGCAGAGCCGACATCCGGGTAGACCTTTCGACCGGGCGATGAAGATGAACTTTTATCAGCGTTTTTCGGGCTCATGGGGACTCCTTTGCGCAGGCGTCGAAGTTTACCCTGAGGGCCAGCCACAACGCACTGGACTTTGGGGCAAGCATGGCGGGCTCGGCCCAGGAGGCTACCGGGCATCGAGCCCGAGACGACGGGCCAGAATCGGAGCGGTGGTTCGGGAATACGTTGCGGTCAGGTGGTGGGTATCCCGCCACACCAGGATGTTCCCAACCACGTAGTCGCACCGATCCTGCAGGCAAATGGCGTCCGTCATGTCTATGACCGATGCTTCGCGCTCGGCCGCAATGGCCAGCGGGTCCATTCCCTGCATGGCCTCGGTTCGAGACACGCTACATGACCCGGCCTCCGCCAAGCACTCCAACGGGTCCCTGGTCATTTTTGGCGTGTCGCGAATGACGACAACTCTCAGGCCAGCCAAGCGCATCTCCCTCAGAAGTTCGGAATACATCTCGACTGCCAGTAGGTCGCTTTCTTCCCGCGTGGCTGCAGCGTAAAGCAGGGGCTCCCGATAGCGGGAAAGAACCACAAGCGCCGGCTTGCTCTTGACCAGGGTTTCCAGCAACTGTCGGGACCACTCCGTGCACTCGACGTACGAGCGCCCCCTCAGGTCAATATCCTTTGCGGTGATGGCGCAGCCGGACTTGGTGTAGGAGACAACTTCCATGCCGGATATTTCCCCAACACCTTGCAGTGCGGGGATCCAGTGTGCGGCATGGGAGTCTCCGGCCAGGACGATCGTACCCTCGCCGGATCCCTTCTCGACCACGCAGGACCTTGGGACTGATTCTTCGTGTCCTTGGTGGCAGCCGTTCCCATAAACGATCGGAACGTCTCGCCTCGCACTTTTCAGTTCAGGCACGTAGCTGACACCTGGACCCTTTTCCAACCCACCGAAAAGTGCTGCTGCTCCTGGATATACGGACGACTGCGGGCCGACCTGCAAAGGCATGCTGGAACGCCCTGCGAGTGCAATCAAGCTGTAGGCGACGGCAACTGACAGGGATGTACCGGACACCAACAACAAGACGGAATTGAATCGGCCACCGAACTGCGCGTTGTCGTTGACGGAGCTCTTCTCCCGAAATGGATTCTCTACCCATCGCATCGAAAGATAGCCGACAACCAGCGACGTCGATGCCACCAGGAAGGCAGCCAGCGTGCTGAGCTCGCCACCTGAAACATGCAATGCAAAGACCAGCAGCGGCCAATGCCACAGATAGAGTGAATAGGAAATATTGCCTAGCCAATTGAGCACAGGAAGGCTGATTACAGAAACGTACACGCGTGAATTCCTGCTCTCGCCTGACCACAAGCACAGTGCGGCGCCAATAGTCGGAACAACTGCCGCGTATCCGGGAAAGGAAGTGTCGGCATCATAGAAAACAGCGCTGCCGACAATCATCGAAAACCCGGCAAACCCGCAGAACTCGAGCCACCTTGAGGACGATCTGATGTGACCACCTGAACCACCAATGGCCGCCAAGGCTGCACCCAGTGCAAACTCCCACGCGCGGGCATGTGTTGCGAAATAGGCGAATTCCTGGCTTTCAGCCGTCAGTCTTACGGAAGCCAGGAAGGAGGCGAGCAGCACCAGGATTGACGCCGCCAGAATCGTTGAGCTCGGCGTTGACCTTCCCCTGGTAACTCCTGCCAGTAGAAGCAGGAGTGGCGGCCACCCGAGGTAAAACTGCTCTTCTATCGACAGGGACCAGAAGTGCCTGAGTGGTCCGGCCGCTTCGTCTACTGCAAGGTAATCAATTGACAGCCAACCGAGCCGCCAGTTGTGGAAGTAGAGCGCTGCTGCGGCGATGTCATGACCGATGTCCCGCCACCTGAATTCAGGCAGGAGCAATAGTGTTCCAAGCCCAGTAAGCATAAGGACAACTGTGGCGGCAGGAAGCAGGCGCCGGACTCTCTTCCCGAAGAAGCGCCCCAATCGAATCTTTCCGGACTGTTCGATCTCGCGCTTAAGAAGTCCTGTGATCAGATACCCGGAGATGACAAAGAAAACATCGACCCCGACGTAGCCGCCCGGGACCCAGGCCGGCCAGATGTGGAAGGCGACCACAAGCAGAACGGCCAAGCCGCGCAGGCCCTGAATATCGTCCCTGAATGAAGTTGACTCCAATCGCCCTCTCCTGGCACTGCTTCACGGGTCGCAGCGAACCGATTGCCCGTCATATTTATTTGGATAAGGCCTTAGGGACCAGCCAAGGCGACAGGACGCGGCTAGGCTGTGTAAAAGTGACCTAACCCGCTGAAACAACTATTATTGCCAACCCCCGCCGCACGGCCAAAAGGGCGCAGGTGCCTGTCCGGCGCCGCCCGAATCAGCCTGAGCAGACCAAGAAGATGAATCAACCCCCATTGTTCGACAAGCTACGCAAGCCGGATTTCGGTCGCCAGCGCACGCCCAGAGGCTTGGAGCTTTGGCTCAAGTCGGGAATTCTTGACATCTGCAGGCCGTTCGAGCCCTGGGCGCTTCCGGAGTCGCCCCAGTGGAATGAAGACCCCTATCGGGATGACACCTGGGGACTTTATTACCACTCACTGGTCTGGTTCTCGATCATTGACATGGGCGCTGAACAGGCCCCGACAGAACCCCAGCGGCAGCAATGTCTTGCACGGCTCAAGGATCTCTTCACGTCATATGTTGCCTTCCTTGCAGTCACGCCAGAAAGCGAGTTCCACAAGATGGTCTGGTTTGACCACTCGACGGCCTGGCGCGCCTCCACCCTCGCCTACTTTTATGAAAAGTACTTCCGGGGCACGCTCACTGAATCCCAGTCAGGCCAGCTTTCTGCCGTCGTGCGCATGCATGACCAGAAGCTCAGGGAGTTCATTGCATCCGGCCGCTGGCGTGCGAACAACCACGGCATCTTCCATGCCGAGGCTCTTTGGGACATGGCGCACGTCTTCACGGACGTCATCGACCCGGAGATGACGCGCGAGCTTGCGCTTGAAGCCATGCGCAACGTCTACGGGGAGATGATAGACGCAGAGGAAGGGGTCTGCCGGGAGCATTCTCTCTACTACCACCTTTTCGACGCATGGCTCCTCGCGCAGAGTGCGCGCTACATGGCGCAGTTTGATGTTGACGTCATCCCCGGCTACCGCAAGGTGCTGCAGGACATGATCGAGTTCTATCATCGTGTCGCACCCGGCATGAGGAGCCTGCCTGCAGTTGGTGACACAACCTTCGGCCGGACTTCCGAAAACCCCATGCTTGACGAAATCACGGCGCTGGTTGAGCCAACCAGCCTGTCAGTCAGCCTTGCGAACAAAGGCGGCGAAGGCGAGGCGCCGGAAGCCCTGACCTCGTTCCCGCGAACCGGTTTTCATGTTTTTCACGGCGGCGGTAACGGCAAGCCCGAGGATGCGAACGTCGCGGTTGTGCTCGACAAGCCCTATCTCGGCGCCCATGCCCATGTTGATGGCGGGAGCTTCACGATCAATCTCGCAGGCGAAGACATGGTCGTTGATTCGGGTGGGCCCTATGCATATGGCCAGAAGCTTCGCTTCAACTACTTCAAGGCGGCCGAAGCCCACAACGTCCTGCTTGTCGACCAAAAATCCAGCCAGTACCTGACGCGCACGGCCAGTCAGGTTGCTGGTGATCTCGGCCGGGGTGTACGCATCATCTGCGATGACCTTTCGGGCGCGGCCTGGCAACGTTGTTTTGTCGACCTGGGTGAAGGCACCTATCTGGTGCTTGACGAGGTCAAGGCGAAAGGCAGGCATCGCTTCGACACCCTGATCAGATTTGCCCCTTCCATCACCCTGCGAGAGGAAGCCGACGGCCGGATCGAGGCCCGCTCCCAGACCAGGACGCTGTTCGTCCACCAGGTAGGCGCGAAGGCCCTTGATCGGCATGTTGGACCCGGCGGCAACGAAGGTTTCCCCAGGTCATGGGTCACCCGTGATCTTGCCCACTTGGAACCAGCCCCCATTATCTGCACGGGGTTTCGCGCCACCGGCGGCTGGATCGCAACCTTGCTGACGGCGGATCCAGACATGACCCTGCGCGTCCATCAGCTGCACGGCGGAAAGCTTCTCCGCGCCCTGGTCTCTAATGGATCAGAGGGAGGCCGGTTTGTTGAAATTGACGTGACCCTCCCGGAACGCGCCCCCCGAATCACCACGTATCGACAGTTCGCCATCGCGGCACTGCCTGCGCAGGCCGACGCCGCATCAGCCCGGAAGCCCAAGTAATGACCGACCAGATCAACTGGAAGTCCTGGATCAATGAGTATTTTCGCGAACCCGCCACAGCCTGGGGGAATCCGGGAGAGCGCCAGGTAACCAAGCTTGAGTCCGTTCTGACGACCGCAAGGACCCGTCACAATCTGGACCGCGAGCAGTTCATACAGACTTTGATCGATGCCGTAGAAGCACGTCCCGTCGATTCGACCAAGCCGATTTATCTGGTCAACCTGGGTGGCTGCGGATCTCACTGGGTGAGCCGGATGATGGCGCAAGCCGGAAACCTGGCTGATGCCGGCGAAGTCTACCTTCCGCCGAACCTGTACCGGGACCTGCTCAAGGGTAATCCGAATGAAGGAGCCAGGATTCTGGACGCCGTTGAACTTGCCCATGGCCTGCTCTACGGGCTGTCTCCGGACGATTTCCTCGGCGCACGCATGATCAACTCAGCGCACGGCTGCGAGAAGATTGCATTCTACCGCGCCCTCCGACCTGACGCGCGCGTGATCCACCTAGTTCGGGATCCGCGTGACCGGACAATGTCGGTTAGTTTCCGCAAGGCCGAATTCCGCGCCTATGAGTCCACCGGCCTGGACGACTTCGGCTACATGCTATCCAAGGCACGACGCAGCCAGAGCTACTGGGATCGCTACTCGAACCTGGCAAAGAAGGCCGATCTCCAAATCAGTTACGAGTCGTTTCGGAGTCGTGGCCCGGACACCCTGGCTTCGACCCTTGCCGCCGTGGACATTGAGCCCCCCCGCGAGCTGGTTGACCGGGTCTCCTGGCTCAACAGCCCTGAGTACCTGCGCAGCGCGGAAGGCAAGCGGCTTGAAAAGGGCAACTTGGATCAAGGGGGTATCGCGAAGTCATGGCGGGAGCTTGAGCCCAAGTTCCAGAGAACGATGCATAGCGTCATGGCGGTCGCGATCGAAGAGCAAGGCTACCCGATATGTGACTGCTTCCCGGGCGAAACCCTTCCCGGCCTGCCAGAGGCGCTGAGCTGGCGGCAATTGGCAGCCGACCTGACTGCTGAACAGTTGGGGTCTTTCCAGGTGCAGGCGAAAGGGGATTCCGCCTGGATCACTGGTGCAAAGGCGTGGGAACTCGATAGCACGGTTGCGCGCGTGCGGTACCGTATCGGGCGGTCATTGGCGCCGCCACCGGGCACGAGTCTCATGAAGGCAGCAATTACTGACATTTGCGCTGCCGGGCGCAATCGTCTCGATGACGACACCCTGTCCAACTGGGGCAATCTTGCGAGCCTCCAGGCGCTGGACCTGGCTGGCACGAATGTCCAACGCCCCCTCCCCCAGACTCAGTTTCCGCAACTGGCCAGAGTGAACCTTTCGGCTTGCATGCCAGGTGTCAGCCACGCCGGCGAGATTCGCGACTATTGACCCCGGAACCGGACACGCAGTCAGCCATCAACCTCCATTGCCGCGGGTTCCGTACATGACTATCTGCGTGGACCCATCGGGCTGCTGAATCTCCGTGGTCCAGATGTGCCCCAGTGTTCCGCCTACATCGGTTAGGTAGATTTCACTCCAGTCTGCCGCCATCGCTGCGTCTGAGAACTCAAACGTGATCTCGCACATTGTTGACCTGCAGTCGACGCTCCACTCATCTGGAAGCCCTGGAGCTGACGCGAGCATCTGGTCGCTGGCAACCTTGACCTGAAGTTCTTTCATGGCAGTCGCTGACCACTGGGCATCAACAGTTTCATCAAGGAATCGGTTCCGGTATTCAGACAACTTTTGCTCGCGCGCCAGTTGGAGCCCAGCCTCATCCAGACCGTTTGCGCGCTCAATCTCCTCCAGATCGCCGATTCCTTGCCCGGCCTGCTGAACCGTTGAACCGCGGCTGTCGGAAAGAGAGCGAATTGCCAACTCCAACCCCTGCAATCGCTCCTCCAGCCGAGACACGCGGCCGTCGACGTCGAGGGCGTCCTTGCCCTCACTACCCGCAGCCTCGCCCTTGCGGCCGATCTGGCCGGAGAGCGCAAGACCGCTGAGCACGCCAAGCCCAAGAAGTAGCAGGCTGAAAACATACTTTAATCCATTATTCACGCCTTGCTACTCCTTGGTCCACTCGCCCTAGCAGTGCTTAGAGGCCATCACCAGCGTCGGTTTCAGACACACGGATCATGCTCAGCTCGACGCCCGGCGGCAGCACGCAAGCGAGTGCATAGTGCGTATAGGAGCCGTCAACTCGATCAACGCTGCTGAAAGTGCGCCAGGTGCTCACGAGTGGGTCGATGCTGCCAGTGGTCGGATAGCTATTCGTACCCGTGGCTCGACTGCCGGCGAAAACCGTGCAGTTCACGTTGGTCGCCGCGTTCTTGAAGTTATGGAGCCTGATCCAGATGTCGGTCGCGCCGACGTCCGCAACAAATTCGGCGGGGAGCGTGCAAGCGATCTGGATTGACGCATTGGAAGCGTTGTAGACGCCGACATTGCGGTAACGCAATCCGGTGAAGTTGGCCGGGTCGACCGCCTCGCATCTTTCCGTAGCGCCGTAGTACATGATACGGCTCGTCGCTGCGGAGGCAGGCGCGGACATCATCGAGAGCGAGAGAATAGCGACTGAAGCGGCGGTGAGGCTCGTGCGGATCATATTAGGTTCTCCAAAGTTGTTCACTGTCTTCAGTTTTCACCCGAAGGCAGTGGCAAGACCGTTGTCTCGCTAGTCCAAAGAACGCAGTTCAAAGCCTCGAAGGGTCACCAACCGCTGGAGACGCGTCATCAACGGCAGGATTTTTGCACGTAGAACAATGGGTTACGCGGCATTTTTAGTCTTCTCGCGCTGATCCAGCTTGCGCGCCAAAGTCGCACCCAGCCGAATCCCAGGCACCTCCACGAAACGATAGACCAGGAAGGACAGGAGGAGCACGGGCGGGATGGAGACGGCAGCCACAAAAGCCAGGGTCTCCATATCTGTACCTCCGAACCCCTGCTGCCTTGCCAGGTTTCCCGCGTAATAAACGATGGGGAAATGAATCATGTAGGTCGAATAGCTGACTGACCCTAGCTTGAAAAGAGGGGTTGAAGAGAGCAGCCGCGACACCACGCTTCCGGGACTGAGAAGGATGGCGACCAAGCCGGCCCAGATGACAGCGGGAATTACCACCGACTCGATCAGGGCAAATGGAAGCAGAACCAACAACCACCCCAGAACTGATCCCCCCAAAGTTTCCCTCCTGAAACAAAGCAGGTAGGTGCCGACTCCGATGGCGAAATAATTTGCGACGATCGGCAGGAACGAAGGATGCGGGAACTGTGTGCACGAGACGCCAGGGAAGAAGCATAGCCAGCGTCCATAGGAGAGCCCGGCGGCAATGATCAACGCCAGCGCGACGCCACCCGCAGCCCATCGCCACCGCGACCGACTTACCAACGGGATGATGAGCAGGGGTGCGATCAGGTAGAACTGCATCTCCACGCTTATGGACCAGTTCGGCGTATTGAGCGAACCCCATGACGCCGGATCCATGGAGCGGGGAACCGCGCCATTGAGCATGCTCAACTCGAGCAGGAATCGCTCGTAGACAACATCGGTACCGACTCTGGTTACAGGCAGGCCAAGCAGCACCAACAGCAGAACGACAGCCAGCACAAACGCATGGAGTGGGAATAACCTGAAGTACCGCCGGACAATATAGGTGCCGTAAGGTTCAGCCCTGGTCAGCAGGAGGTGGGTGATCACAAAGCCCGAAATCATCATGAAGACGTAGACAGGGAGTATTCCCTGCCGCAGGGGCATCACTGCGGCCGGCAAGTCCTTTGCATCAAAGCCGGAAAAGTCGATCACGTGCGCCAGAACCACCCACCAGGCTAACAGGGCCCTCGCCCCCTCAATGGCCGTGAACCTCGGAATCGCCTTGCCGTCAGTCTGCATCGAAGCCGTCGGGATCATGCTTTCCTTCCGCCATGGCTGCTTTCTGCTAAGCGGTAGATGTCCTCGTAGATCCGGATCGTCTTGCTCCACTCGCGATCTGTCTTGACCCACGCCATCCCTGCTTCTGCCTGGCGCCTGAGGGCAGACGGGTCGGCATGCGAAGCCAGCAGCAGGGCCGAAAGCGCAGCGGCATCGCCCGCGGGGAACATCTGCCCCCGGACTCCCGGCTCCACGATCTCGCGCAGCGCCGGCCGGTCACTGATGATCACCGGCCGCCCCATCGCCATCGCCTCAAAGGGTTTCATCGGGGTCACGAAATCACTGGCGAAATCGGCGACGCGGGGCACCACGAAGATATCTATCAGTGCGTAGTAGTTCTCGACTTCGTCATGCGGCACCTCACCGGTGAACACCACGTGCCCGGCGATGCCCAGGGCGGTCGCCAGTTCCTTGAGGCGGTCCAGTTCCGGTCCGCCGCCGACGATCAGGCAGTCCATGTCGGCGCCCTGCGCGCGGGCCTGCGCCACGGCCCGCAGCAGCACCGCGTGGCCTTCGCGCGCCGACACGTTCGAGATGTAGCCAACGGTGGTCGCGGCCGAAAGGCCCAGCTGCTCGCGCAGCGCCGGGTCCGGGGCCTGCGGCTTGAAGTGGTCCAGGTCGACGCTGTTGGGCACCACGAAGATCTTCTCCGCCGGGATGCCCCGCGCCACGAGGCCTTCCTTCATGGTTTCGCAAATAGTCACCACGGCATCGGCCTCGCGCATGCAGCGGTCTTCCTGCGCCATGCGGCCGCGCGTCATCTCGGTGTCCATCACCCAGTCGGCCATGCGGCGCCAGGTGTGCTCGTGATAGGAGCGCACCTCGTAGACGAAGGGCACGCCCAGCCGCCTTGCCACGGCCAGGCCGACCAGGGCCTGTTCGTAGCCGCGGTAGCCCGAGCTTGCCTGCACGATGTCCACGCCCTGCTCGCGCAGCAGGTGCGCGGTCAGCAGGGCCGTGAAATCGAGCTGCCGGGTGGAGGGCACCGTGCGCACGTCTTCGCGCGACAGGCCGTTGAGGCGGAAGTGCGGGATGCCCTCGACGTCTTCGCGCTCCCAGGCACCCCCCGTGCCGCCTCGGCCGGGGTACGCCAGGGGCGTGATCACCAGCGGCCGCATGCCCAGCTGTTTCTGGAACTTGACGATGTTCAGGCAACGGATCGCGCCGCCGGTGTTTTCATAGGGCAAGGTGGTCTTGAACAGGTGCGCCACGCGCAGGCCCTGCCCCCCGTCCGGTACGGCCTGCCCGGCGGGAATCGCACCCGGGTCTGGCAGCCAGTGGGTGTCGAGCTCGCGCACCACGGCCAGCGCGTGCTTGGCCTTCATGCGCAGCTTGCCGGCGGCGGCCCCCTGCGTCGAAAGGGCGCGGGCGGCAAGTTCTTCCAGCCGGGTCACGTCGCCCAGCCGGCGGCACAGGTCCATGCCCGCGGCCATCACCGGCACCTCATGGCCCACCTTCTCCAGCAGCAGGTCGAAGGTCTGGCGCGCGGCGGCTGGCGACACCTCTTCCATCGCCAGCAGCTGCGCGGCCGTCGTCGCGTTGACTGCCTCGGCGACCAGCGTGTCCATGGGCTGCACGACCAGGGACACGAACAGGTCTTCCTGGCTGCCGCCATTGGTGACGCGCGCCACCAGGGTCGTGGCCCCTGCCGGCGGCCGCAGCCGCACCTGCACGCTGAAGGCGTCCAGCGCCGCCGAGCCGGAAGGGTGCAGCTGGCAGGCGACCCGGTAGGCGTTGCCCGCCAGGCGATGCGGCGTGGCGGCCCGGTCGACCAGGCTGTCGCCGGGCGCCACCGTCTTGCCAGCGGCGTCGCCGAAGAACAGCGTCAGTTCCGGTGCGGGCGCCCCCGGCATCGCGCGCCGGAAGCCGTCCAGCCGGACCTGGCACTGCCAGGCGTTGAATGCCCGCTCGCGCTTCTCGAAGTGGGCACACGGTGCCGCCACCTCGCAGGCCCGCGCGGCTGTCCCGGAAGGTTCGATCATCGCCACCTGGAACTGCCGCTCGAGCGCCAGCACGCTGCGCTGGTCGCCCGGCATCGCCTTCAGGCGAACCGACCGGGCCCCTTCCGGGCGCCAGGCCAGCAGGCGGCGCACGTCGGCATTCTCCGATTCACGAAGGTCGAACAGCAGGGCCAGGGTGGCGGCATCGCCACCTTCCTCGGCAACCACCGGGTGGCCGTTTTCATCCAGGAAGCTCAGGCGCGCGGTGCTTCCAGGCCCCTGGGCCCGGTAACCGATGTCCAGGGCCACCAGTCCGGCGGGGCCGGCCGGCAAGGCGGCCTCGAGCTCCACGCCCTCGGGCCCGGCCAGCCGCCACTTCCCGGAATCAAGGCCTTCGATCACTTCTTCGGCAACGGCGATCGGGCCCGTCAGGGCCAGTGCCTTGCTGCCCTGCCAGCGATGCACCCGGACGACCAGGCGAACCGCTGCATCGGGGCTGGCGACGTTGAACGCCACCGCGGTATCGCCGGTGTCGCGCACGCCGGCATACCGGAACGCGCCGAAACGCGCCGACTGGCTGGTGCCGGCAAACGGCCCCGGCAATAGCTGCCCCTGGCCGTCATAGAAATCGAGTGCGATCACGGCAGCACGTTCGGCCGGGGATTCGTCGGCGAGGCCGACGGAGACTCGGTAGGGATGTCCGCCCGCCACCTCGAAGGCTTCCGAGGCAAGCGCCAGTTCACGCTCATCGGTGAACTCGATCACGCCCGACACCTTCAGCGCGGTCGATGCTTTCCACGGGATCACCTGCAGGCGCACGGTCGCCGCGCCTTCGGGTGCGCCGACCACGGCATCCGCCCAGCGCGGCGCCTCGCCGTCAACGACGCTCGGCAGGTAGACAAAGGCACCGTAACGATCAGACTTCGAACAGCCCGGCGGAACGCCCGGCAACGCGGCGCCCTGGTCGTCGTGGAAACTCACCGCGGCAATCAGCGCCTTCGGACCGACGCTGCCGGCAACATCCCGGGCATCAATGCGCACGCCGTAATGGCGACCAGGGACGACCGGGAACTCACCCTGCAGGGCCGCCGCATTGCCCTCGCCGGGGCTGGTTGGGGATTGGCTCATCGGTGAATCGATCCTTCTTGATCGCACTTGGCCAGGTGCTGCTTCAGGGCGCCGAAGAATCGGTCCGAAACGGCAGTCGGCCGGTGCGTTGCCAGGAGAGTGTCGAAGACGGCGGGGTCCGGTCGATGGCCCAGCGCGCGGCGCATGGCGTCGAGCAGGGTGTCGCCGGCATCGCCCGTGTAGAGCAGCGCGGCATCATCGGCATAGGTTTCGAGCACGCCGCCTGCACGCGGCGCCACCAGCGGCCGCCGGAACGTCGCCGCCAGCAGGGCGACGCCGGAATTGAGCGTGCGCTGGTAGGGCGCCACCACGGCATCGCAGCCATTGAACAGCGACTGGATGTTGCGTTCGTCCATGGCGTTCGGGACCAGGCGGGCCCCGTGCACGCCGGCCATGCGGGCGCTGACCGCGGCCAGGTAGTCACGGTCGACCGGCTTGCCGGCCACCACCAGTTTCAGGGACCGTTCCGGCACCTCGGCGCGCAGGGCTTCGAAGGCGTCCACCAGTTCCAGCACGCCCTTGTAGGGCTGGATGGAGCCGAACAGCACGAAGACGAAATCGCGTGCTTCCGCGCCGATGTCCAGGCGCGCGGTGATGCGGTCGCCGGCATTGGCGTACCAGCCCTCGTAGGACGGGTGCGGCACATGGAAGAGCTTTTCTTCGGGCAGCGCGTAGTGGCGGCGCGCCTCGTCGGCGGAAGACCGTGAAAGCAGGTGGATGACGTCGGCACCCTCCACGATCACGCGGCGCAGGGCGATTTCGGCCTCCGGGATGTCGCAGTCATGCGGCAGCACGTTGTGCATCGTCCACAGGATGCGGTGGCCGGCCTGCTTCCAACGCGCCAGGTCGGCCCGGAAGCCTTCGATCCGCTGGCTGGCCGCGGCTTCGGTGCTGACCCCGTCGAGCAATGTCGCCAGCCAGTGCAGATGGATCACGGAGCGCCCGGCCCAGCTGGCGACGTCCAGGTGCTGGAACCTGAGTGCCGGCACCACGGCAAAGCCGTTTTCCGCGGCCCGCGAGTACAGCAGGCGCTGGAAGGGGTTCATCTGCGCCACCGGCGCGTAGTTCAGGACGAAGGGCAAGTCGGGCATGACCTGCGATTGCGCAAGCACGGCATCAACGAAGGCCTCTGCGGGGCTGGTCGCCCCTTCCGCCATGTCCGGAATCCTCATCATTCTCCCCAGTTGGTTCCGTCGGGCACGCAATCCACCCAACCTGCGGGGATGATACTAGAGCCGCCACCGGGGATAGCCCGATGGCCGGTCATTGATCTTTCCCGCGCGCGTAGCCGAATTTTTCCGCCAGTTCGCCCAGGGCGTCGTGGATCCGCGACTCCAGCGCGTCCGGCGCCGGTCCGGCACTGCCTTTCGCCGCGGGCGCGGTGGCCGCCAGGCGCTTGATGGCCCGCTCAAGGCGATCCTCGTGCACGGGTGCGCCGGCCTTCCCGCAGATGGCGCGCACGGCCGGCCGCGGGTCCGCCAGCAGGTCTTCGTAACGCACCACCAGGTCGAAGTTCTGTCTGGCCGCCCAGGCCAGGAACAGCCTGACGCGTCGAATGGCGGCATCGGCGTGGGCAGGATCCGGGGCTCCCTGGCCACGCTCCCGGCAAACGTCATAGGGATCGCGCAGCAGCAGCACCCGCATCGCCCCGGGCTCGCTGCGCAGGAAAGCCTCGGGCTTGAGCGAATGCGCCGAATTGATGGTGTTGGCCACCAGCGACCGGGACGGCAGCGCGCGCGCATGCAGCAGGTGCAGCGCATCCACGAAGCAGGCGTGGTCGCGTGGCGCCAGCTCAAGCAGGCGCTGCCTGATGCTTTCGGGCAGGTGCACCTCGCCGGCGGCCAGCATGCCGCCGGCGGCGACCAGCAGCGATTCGAGCCAATGCGCGCCGGAACTGCCGGCATTGGCCAGGTAAACGCTGCGCCGCCGGCTGCGCTGCCGCAGGGTGGCGGCGGCGAAGCAGTCATCGACCACCTGCTCGGGCGCGGATTGGTCGCGCTCGGCCATCTGCGCCAGGGCGAGGGTGATCTTGCGGGCCTGTCGCTGGCCGGCCTCCGGCCACCAGGCTTCGGGCGTGGCGCAATAACTGGCGAACAGCCGGCGGCCATGGCTGCCGGGCGCCGGGCCAATGGCCGGGGAAGGATCGATCATGGTGAACCTCAGTCGTGAGTCCAGCGAGGTTCCGGCATAGCGGAACGCCAGCACCTGCGCCGGCAGCAGGCGGTTGACGTCGCGCGACCAGACTGCGCCGGTATGTTCTTCGTCAATGCCGGGCTCAAGCAACGAAACAGCTTCGCAGGTGTCATCAAGCGCCTCGATACGCAGTTCGCGCCGGGTGGCCGGATCGATGATGCGCGCACGGCGCCCGTCCAGCTCCACCTGGCGGTCGGCCGGCACGTGCCAGAGCGAAAGGAACCCCGGGTGCCCGGCTTCTCCGTCGCTTTCGGGAACCAGTACGTCGTGCACGGTGAACCGGCGACCGGGGAGATCAACCTGCAGCCGGCGGCTGGCCTTGAAGCCCGGGTAGGACGCCGTGTTGGCCTGCACCTCGGCCTGTTCATCGTCGAGCTTCAGGCACTGCAGGCTGCCGGGTGCCTCCGAGGCCGGCCGCGACCAGTCCGGACCGAACCCAAGCGGCAGGGGCAGGTTGTGCGCCCACTTCGAACGCAGGTAACGCCGCACCGGCGCGGCCTCGACGTAGTTGTGCATGCCGCCGTCGAGCAGCCATTCGCCGCCCCAGCTCAACACCAGCGACAGGTCGTCATCGTGGCGGTGGTAGCGCGAATGCGCCCCGCAGCGCAGCACCAGGTGGAAGGCCTCGCCGGGCGTGCGGCCGGCGCTCCAGTCTTCGCGGGCGATGAAGTACCCGCCCTGCGCGAAGGTGCGCGCCCAGCCCGAGGGCTGCCGCCCGCGCTGGCCGCGGCTGATCACCCACTCCAGCTCGGCATGCACCTGGCTTCCCGCCAGGGTGCGGAACACGTTGATGCCCGTGCGCTGTTCGGTATCGCCTATCGGCGGAAGCTGCCCGTCGGGCCGCACGATCCAGGCCATGAACTCGGCGGCGCGCGGCAGCATGTCGCGCAGGCGGCCCTCGAGCGGGCCAAGCTGGCCAGGACTGAAGGTGCGTGCGATTTCGCCAAACAGGCCGGCCACGAACTGGTGGTAGGCCGGGCTGTTCTCGACGTGGCATCCGTCGTTGCGGAAGGCGAAAGCCAGTTCATCGCCCAGGCGTTCCACGGCGATCTTCAGCCAGCCTTTGGCTTCGGGCACCGACGGCAGGCTCACCGCCAGCAGGGCCAGGACCCGGCACTGGTCGATGCCGTGGTTGGTATGGCGGCTGTAGATGTCCTTGCCGGCAAGTTTTTCGCCGAGTACGGCGAGGAACTGTTCGAGTCCTGGCTGGCGTTCGCTTTCAAGCCCGTGGATGCGCAGGTAGCTCAGGAACCAGAAGACGTTCAGGGCCCGCGACGAGGTCGCGTGGTCGTGCCAGGCGAATTCGTAGTCGCTCTTGCCCTGGAAGTACTTGTCGCGCCATGAGTCGACCGCCGCGAAGCCATGCTCCAGCGCGCACCGGTCGCCTTCGGCGGCATGGAAGGCCAACAGCCAAGGCATGAAGTTGAACGAAGCCGTCTGCCACTGCCAACTGCGGTGGCCGAAGGGATTGACGGTCCAGTCGGCGAACAGGTCCACCTTCGCCGGCTTGAAGCCCCGGAACTGGTAGAGCCCGTCCTGGACCAGGCGGCGCCCCAGGCGCATCGCGCCCGGATTCGCGCAGAACGCATCCAGCCGCTCACGAACGCTGGGCAGGACCAGGTCGGCCGGATCAGCCACGCGCTGCATCCAAGTCCGCCGGGCCCAGCAGGCCCTGTGCGGCCAGGCGGCTGCGCACCGCATCGAAGGTGAAACCGGCGGCGACCGTTTCGACGCGGGCGCGGGCCTGGGCAAGCAGATCGGGCTCGGTCGCCAACCGGCGCAGCAGCGCGCGCGCGTCGTCCTCGCTGCCCGCATACAGCGGGTAATCGGGCCCGAACACGTCGCGATTGACGGCGTTGGCGACCATGATCGGCGGCACGCCGCAGGCGGCGTATTCGAGCAACTTGGTGGACAGCTCGTGGGTGTGCTCTTCGAGGCTGGCATGGCGCCAGGCCCAGCCGACATCCATCCGACGCAGTTGTTCGAGCAGGGCCTCGCGTTCCATTGCCCCGTGCCAGCTCACGCCCTCGCCCGCCGACAGCGCTGTGCGCACCTCGTCGCGGAAGGCGGGGTCGTCGGCCGGGTTGTGGATCTTGTCGCCGAAGGCATGCAGTTCAATCGGCACGCCGTCATCCCGCAGCGTGGCCACGCTGGCGAACATCTCGCGGATGCCCCACAGGGGCGCGAACTTGCCCGCGTAACCCAGGCGCAGCGGGCCGTCGTGCCGCGGCGCCTGCCCGGCCGGACCAAGGTCCGGGATCATCGGGGGCAGCAGGCGGGTCTTGCCCTTTGCCTCCGGCAGCAAGGACAGCAGGTAGGTTTCGAACTGTCGGGTCTGGCACAGGATGACGCCCGCCGCGTCCGCGATCAGTCGCAGGCGCTCGAGCTCCGCGTCACCCAGGTCCTCGCGGCGCTGCGGCAGGTCGGTGATGTAGATCCAGAGCCGGCCACGCAGGGCGCCGCGCGCAGCGGCGCGTTCGCACAGGTCGAAACCGCGCAGCACGATCGCGTCGTAGGGCGCGTGCTGGTGGTCGGCCTCGATCCGGTCGAGTGCTTCATCCGGCGACAGGGCCTGGTTGGTGGCGATGTCGGGTTCGGCCAGGCGCAGGTGCTGGATCGGCAGCAGCGGCGCGATGATGTGCGTCTGCTTCACCCGTGCCTTCAGGTACAGCGTCGTCCGTACTCCTGGCGCGCCGCCGAGCACCTGCGCCAGCGACGCCGCCCAGATCGCCGAGCCATCGGTGATGTTGAGGTTGACGTCGCCGTAGATCGCGATGCGGCGATGCACCGGGCCCACGTCGAGGACCACGGGCACGGACGGCTGCCCCTGCACCAGCGCCAGTTCGCGCCGGATGGTGGCGTCGTAACCCGAAAGCCGTCGTGCCTGCCTCGCCGCGGCCTCGGACATGCGCAGGAACATCTCCGGTTCCGCACGCAGGCGCCGGATGCCTTCGGCGAGTCCTTCCGCGTCCTCGGCTTCGGCCAGCCAGGCGCATTGCTCGTCGACGAACTCGGGCACGGCGGCCACGCGGTTGGTCACCGGCACCAGGCCCGAGGCCATGGCCTCGTCACGCGACACGCCCTGGCTGTCCATGCGGGTGGGCACCAGGAACACGCCATGGTCGCGGTGGAGCTCGGCGATGCGCGCCTGCGACACGAAGCCCTGCTCGAGCCTGACGTTGGCCAGGCCCCGCAGCGGCGCCACGGTCTCTTCGAACAGCGGCCCGTCGCCGACCAGCAGGAATTCGAGCTCGTCGAACCACGGCTCCTTCGACAGGGAAACGATGGCCTGCACGGCCAGGTCGTTGCCATACACCGCGGATGCGTACGGACGAATCGAAAGCACGCGCAGGCGCTGCGCCGCGGGCTTGGGCCGCCACTGGAACAGGTCGCCGTCGACGAAGTTCGGGATCAGCGTGAACTGGCCCGGGGGCAGCGACAGGCCCAGGTCCTTGAGCGCCTCGTGCGCCAGGTAGCGGGACACGAAAACCACCCGCAGGTTCGGGTGCGGATGGGCGAGCACGTCCATCCACATCCGGCGACGCTTCTCGCCGGCGCGCCGCGCCTTGTCCTGTTCGGCGGCCGTGCCCAGGTTGAAGCTGCGCCGGTACCAGGGCTGGATCTCGGCGCCATGCACCCAGACGATGACCCGGTAGCGGTCGAGCAGCGGCTTGACCGCCTCCCAGGTGGGCACGTCCATCGCGTGCACGAGGATCGCGGCGTAGTCGTGGCCCTCGAGCATCAGGCGAAGATGTTCCTCCTGCCCGGCCACGACGTCCACGCCCTGGAACTCGTCGAAACAAAGGGCCTGGTTGCTGAAGCGGAAGACATCCACGCGCAGGCCTTCGGCCGAGTAGGCCAGGACGCGGCGATGCACGAAACCGTAGCGATACAGGTTGTCGTAACGCGGATAGTCCTTGGTGATCAGCAGCGCCTGGCCGCGACCCATGATCTGGTCGATGTGCGGCGCCACGGCGCCCCGGACCAGCGACAGCAGGCGCGTTTCACCCGCGCCCAGCACCCTCAGGCCGAAGCGGATCCATTCGGTGCCGGCCGGCAGCGGGATTGCCTGGTTGGTGTCCGACGAAACAATGGCGTGACTGATGCGTTCGCGCGCCGCGTCGAAAAAGACGAGCGCGGCGTTGACGTAAAGGCCCGCCGACGTCCTGAGGTGGAAACGGGCGAAACCGTCCTTGGCCAGCTCGCCTGCGCTGAACCAGCGCGAGGCGTAGACGTAGCCGTGTTTGCCTTCGTCGAGCCGGGAGTGCACCTCCACGTCATCGCCGGCATGCACCACCTTCAGCTTGCCTTCGACGTGGCTGGATGGCGGGAACAGGACGCGCAGGGCCTCGAGCCCATAGGCGGGCGCCTCAATGCCTGACACGACGGGCGCCGCGGCATGGCCGCGGATCTCGCTGCGCGCCAGCAGCTCGTCCATGGGGTGGCCGGCATCCACGGCCAGGTCGTCCACCGCGCCCGCGACATCCCGGCCCCGACCGCCTTCGCAGTAGTTGAATTCGTCGATGGCCAGGCCGCTGGCCGCGGGCACCAGCGTGTCGCCGTCGAGCAGCGAGGCGAGCGCCTGCCCCGCCAGGGCCTCGGTTCGCACCAGGCTGCGGCGCATCGGACAGGCGGCCGCCGGGCGGTACTGGCTGCCATCCTCGACCAGCACCGGTCCGCCGTCGGTCCAGCGGAAGCAGGCGGATTTCGCGGCGAAATCCACCTCCGCGTAGCGCGCCACCAGGGCCAGGTCGGTCAGGTAGGCCGGCCCGTAGTGGTCGCGCGGATCCAGCACTGCGACCCAGGCGCCCGGCCAGGCCTCGGCCGGGAAGAGCGTGCGGGACTGCGCCTCGCCGAGCACGCTCAGGTCGCGGCGGCCGGCCGGCATCGCCGGCAGGAAACCTTCGGCGGCCACCAGCACCAGGGACTTGTCCGGCCATTGCTGGGCATCGTGGCCAGCCAGGGCCGCATCAACCCCGGCCTGGTCGCTGACGCGGGCAACCACCACAACCCGGGCCGCGGCCGGTGCGATGCCTTCGCCCAGTGCGTGGCTTGCCAGCCAGGCCAACCGGTGGCCATAGGTGTGCTCGGACATGACCTTGCGCAGGCCGGCCAGCCGGAAGCGGCGCATGGCCGACTCGTCGTCCAGCAGCGGCTGCAGGACCTCGCGCAGGCGGCGGGCATCACCCGCCGAGGGCACCAGGTCGCCCAGCAGCGCCCGCAGGCCACGCGAGTAGTTGCTGATGGTCAGGGTATTGCAGGCCAGCAGTTCGAAGGCCCGGCGCGCGAACATGCTCTGCGACTGCTTCACCGTGTTGATGGTGATGGCGTAGCGGTAGCCCTTGTAGGCGCGGTCGATCGCCGTGAACGGCAGCGAGCCCTGCACCAGCGGCTGGTACTTCTCCGGGAAGGCCAGCCCGGGATCGTCCTTGCCGTGGTTGCGGTCGTAGATCTCGACCGGCCGCAGGGCGCTCGCGGCCTCGACCAGCAGGTCGAAGTCGGCGCGACGCTCCGGGTACTTGGCGTAATACGAACCGGCGAAACAGAACGCGTCCTTGCGATCGTAACGTTCAACCGGGTTGTGCACCCGGGGCTGGGCCGCGAACGGCAGCAGGTGCACGCGGGCGTGGCCAAGGTCCTGCCGGTACGACTTCAGGCGATCCATGTCGGTGGTGAACACCACGTCGAACAACGCCGCCGTGCGCAGGAAAAGCGCGTAGTGGACCGGGTCTTCCTTGTTCCAGAACGCAGTGGGAATGCCTTTCGACCGGCAGTACGACACCAGCTCGCGCAGGTCGTCGCTGCACTGGGGAACCTTCTTCTCCCATTCCGAACGCAAGCCGTGCCAGGCCGACTCCACCAGCAGCAAGTGCGGACGGACGCTGTCCACCTGCGCGCGCCAGTCCGCCAGCGACAGCGGCGTGAGCTGGCACTCGGGTTCGAAACAGGCCTGGGTGAATTCGTCCATGATCGCCACGACCCGCAGGTCGCGCAGCCGGTCCGGAGCTGCGGGCCGCGGGCCGGCGTGGCTGTCGCCCGACGAGCCCGAAGCAGGCAGTCCCCGGTATACAGCCGCCACCTTCGCAGCCACGCCTTCCCAGCTGCGCTCGGCCGCCATGACACGGCGGGCTTCGCTGCCCAATCGGCGGGTGGCGTCGGGATTTCCGGCCATCTCGGCCAGGCAACGGGCGAGCGAGGCCGGGTCCCCTGCTGCATGCACGCGTCCGGTGACGCCGTCCTCGACCAGGCGGCGCAAGGGCGCGACGTTCGAAACCAGCAGCGGCAAGCCAAGTGCCATGGCTTCGACCGGCTTGAGCGGCTCGACCAGTTCACAAACCCGCACGGGCTTGCGCGGGAGGGCAACGCAGTCGCACAGGACCAGGTGGCGCGCGACGTCGGCAGGCGCGACGCGCCCGGCGAAATGCACGCGCCCGGCCAGCCCGAGTTCGCCCGCCAGCTTTTCCAGGGCGGCACGTGATTCGCCGTCACCGACCAGCAAGGCATGGATGCCCGGCTGCGAATTAGCCAGCAGGGCCATGCCGCGCAGCAGGTCGTCCAGGCCTTCGTAGCCGACCAGCGAGCCGGCGAAACCCACGACGAAGTCCGCGCCGGCCAGGCCCAGGCTCTCGCGCAACGCCGGATCCACCGGCGCTGCCATGCCCGGATCGACGCCATTGGGCGCCATGGAAATGCGCTCGGGCGAAACGCCGCGACGCCGCAGTTCGACCGCCAGTTCTTCGTTGAGTACAAGGACCTGGTCGGCGTTCCGGGCCACCAGGGACTCGAGCTCGCGCTCGAGCGCGAAGCGTTCACTGGACTCCCATCCGGGCACCCGCGAGGCCGCGGTGAACTCCCACAAGCCGCGGACTTCGTAGACGAAGGGCAGCCCGAGCTTTCGCGCGGCCAGCAGCGCCGGCAGGCCATTCTCGAAGTTCGATGCCGCGTGCACCAGCACGGCCTTTCTTGCCTTCGCGACGTCGGCGATCGCCTTGGCGGCCTGGGCCAGGTACTTGTCGAGCGGCAGCCTGGCGCGGTCGCCCGGCGCGCGCAGGTAGGGCACGCCATCGATGTCGCCGACCGGCTGTACGCCGGGGAGCCGGTCCGGGCGATCGCCCGGATAACCCGGCCGCATCAGGCAGGCGACGTCCACCTGGCGGGCACGCAGCGCCGTGAGCAGCCGCTGGGTCCGCAGCGTGTAGCCGGTGACGTGGTGCGGCAGCGCCGACGCCGCCACGTAAAGCACCGGGCCGTCGACGCTTTCGCGCACGACCGGGGCGGCAGGCACGACCGGCAGCTGGTGCCGCACCCGGAACAGGCCACGCAGTTGTTCCGCCTTGGCCTGCTCGGACGGGTCCATGGGCGCGTCGGTGCGATAGCGCGCCAGCGTGGCCATGGCGGCATCGAGCTGCCCGGCATCGAAGCGCATGAAGGCCAGCCAGAGCGTCCGGAATGGCTGTGGGTCGAGCGCCTCGGCGACCGCACCGAACCGGCAGGCGCTGGTGGGGTCGGCCGCGAAGACGCGTTTGGCCAGCTCCGTGTAGACATGCGCCCGCTGGGGCACCGACAGGAACCGGGAGCTGGCGTCCGCGTCGGCGGCGGTGAACCCCTCGGCCGCGAAGCGGGCCGCCAGTTCGTCCGCCATGGTTTCGAGTTCGGACAGGCTGCGCTGCAGCGCCGGATTGCCGCGCCGCAGCCTGCGCAGGAGCTGCCACAGCCGGCGGGGCAGCGCGACCAGGCCGCGCCAGGACCGCAGGGCTTCAAGCTGCGCCAGGCCAAGCTGGCGCGCGACGCTGGTCTCGTGCAATCCCAGGGAATAAGCGCGGTCCGCCAGCGCCTCGCGCATGCGTGCGAGGTCTTCCTCGGTCGCCCGCGGACCACCGCCCCCCGGCGGGTGGACGTCGCCGCCAGCGGCCTGCTTGGCTTCCGGGGTTTCGGGCTGGCGTTTGTTGCTCATCGGGGAGGATTCAGGCGCGCCAGAAACCAACCGTATCGATCACCTGCTTGCCCGGCGCCACGTCGAGCCCGCGGAAAACCGAATGGCCAACCAGCAACAGCACCACGTCGGCCTTTGCCACGGCCTCTTCGGCAGGCAGGAAGCTCAATCCCAGGTCGCCCAGGCCGGCATGCGGCAACGCCGCTTCGTAGGGGTCGGCGCAGGCCACGCGGCCCGGCAGGCGCTTGCTGAGCTCGCTGGCGATCTGGAGCGCCGGACTTTCGCGGAAGTCGTCCACGTCCGGCTTGTAGGTCAGGCCCAGGCAGGCAACACGCGCATTGGGCTTGCCCGCCAGCGCTTCTTCGACCTGCGCCATGACGAACTGCGGCTTGGCGTCGTTGACGAGGCGGGCCTGGCGGATCAGGCGGGCATCGTCCGGCGCACTGGCGACGATGAACCAGGGATCCACCGCGATGCAGTGGCCACCCACGCCGGGACCGGGATTGAGGATCGAGACGCGGGGGTGGCGGTTGGCGAACGAGATGACGTCCCAGGCGTTGATGTCGAAACGCCCGCAGATCATCGACAGTTCGTTGGCGAAGGCGATGTTGACGTCGCGGAACGCATTTTCGGTCAGCTTGACCATTTCCGCGGTGCGATCATTGGTGAGCAGGCAGTCGCCCTTGACGAAACGCTTGTACAGGGCCGCCGCGCGACGCGCGCACACGGGCGTCATGCCGCCGATGATGCGGTCGTTCTCGACCAGCTCCCGCAGCATCTGGCCCGGGATGATGCGCTCAGGGCAGTAGGCGAGCGACACGTCCGGTTCGCCTTCGCCGCCCGGGAAGACGAGGTCGGGCCGGACTTCCGCCATGACCCGCGCCAGCATGCCCGTGGTGCCGACCGGCGAAGTCGACTCCAGGATCACGAGATCGCCGCGCTTGAGCACCGGTGCGATCGCGCGGCCGGCCGACTCGACGTAGGAGAGGTCGGGGGCATGGTCATCGTCGTGCCCGACCGGCGTCGGCACGGCGATGATGAAGGCGTCCGCGGGCTGCGGCTCGAGGTGTGCGGACAAATGACCCGAGGCCACGCAGCGCGCGACCAGGTCGTCCAGGTCGCCTTCCTCGATATGCGCCCGGCCCTGGTTGACGCTGTCCACGGCGCGCTGGCTGATGTCGATGCCGTGCACACGCAGCCCGCTGGCGGCGAACATCGCGGCCGTGGGCAGGCCGATATAACCCAGGCCAACGACCGCAAGGGCGCCCACGACGGGGTCGGCGGCAGCCAGCGGCTGGGCGGGGCGGGCAGTGTCATTCATCTTGGATTCTCTTGGCTCGTCTGGTCATGGTTTTGCGGGCCCGGCGTGGGGGCCCGAAGCGCGGTGGGCGCAGTCAAGCGCCGGATTATCGCATCAAGCCGGGCGGCGCCTGTCGCCCAGGCATAAGCAAGGATGGTGTCGTCCATCGGCAAGGCGTCTTCGCGCCGCCGTTCGGCCAGGCGCGCCAGCAGCCCAGCGATCGCATCCGGATCGTTTTCGCAGGCCTCGCCGCGCCCGGATTGCCGCAGCAATTGCGTGGCGACGTCGTCGCCGGCACCCCCGACATGCAGGATCGGACGCCCGGCGCCCAGGTATTCGTAGATCTTGCCCGGCACCTGGCAGGGGTCGTCGTTGGCCAGGTTGACCAGCACGTCCGCTTTTCGCTGCAGGTCCAGGACGTCGAGGTGCTGCATGAAGCCCAGCAGGCGCACCGACTCCGGCGCCTGCTGGCTGGCGGCTTCGATGTCCGCAGGGACGCTGATCGAAGCGATGTTGAGGCGTGCGCCCGGCGTCGCCAGCACGGCCTGCAGCAACGGCTGGTGGCGCCGGAAGCCGTAGAAGCTGCCGGTGTAGAAGAGTTCGAGGCGGTCGTGGCTGAAAGGCGTGCCCTGCCCCATGCGAGCCGATGCCTGGAAACGGTGGTCGAAGCCCTGGGTGAGCACGCTGCAACGATCAGCAGCCAGGCCGTGGCGCTCGGCGAGCAGTTGCCTGGCCGGTTCCGTGGTGACAACGACGTGGTCGGCCTGCTGGCAGGCTGCGCGCTCAAGCCGCAAGGCGCGGCGGCGCCAGCGCCAGGGCGTATAGGGCGCCAGCACCGGATCACCCATGTCCACGATCCAGTTGAAGCCGGCCCGTTTGGCGAGCAGGCCCAGTTCGATGGTGGTTGCCGGCTCGTGCGAACTGATGACGACGTCCGGTGTCAGGTCACGCAGAAGGCGGCGCAGGCGGCGGGCCGCCCAGGGCCGCCACTCCGCGCGCAGGTCCGGGAACAGGAACCAGGCCAGCAGGGCCTGCAGGCGATTGAACAGGCGCCCTTTCCAGTTGAGTCCGGTGTGCCAGAGACGACCCTTCCAGTTCAGCTGCGGACGCGACGCCGGCAATCCGGGTGTCGGCGCGTCCTGTTTCGCGCCCTCGCCCACGGGGTCCGGGCGGTGGCGCGCGCGCCATACCAGCAGGCCCATCAGCGGACCCGGGAATGTCCGGTGAACCGTGACCGAAGGCGGCATTACCGGCAAGCCCGAACCCGACGCGGGGTTCTCCGGCGCCAGCACGTGCACGTCGTGCCCGGCCAGGGCCAGCTCGCGCACGAGATAGGCCCAGCGCAACGACTGCGGCGACGGACTGGGCGGAAACTCGTGGGCGATCAGGAGAATCCGCCTGGCGTGCTCACCGGGCATCCGTATCCTCTTGCCCGGCTCGGGGTTCGGTCCCTTCCTCGGCGCCCGCCTGCTTGCCCTCGGCCGCGAGCCGCCGCTCGCGGGCCAGCCTGCGTTCCTCACGCTCCTGCCGCTCGCGGCGTTCGGCGCGTTCGCGACGGGCCTTGGCCTCGGGCGTTTCCTTGGCTTCGATCTGTGCCCGGCGGGCCAGGTATTCGGGCGTGGACTGGTAGATGGCCTTGTAGGCGTCGATCGCCTCGCGGATCGGGCCGGCATGCACCACCTTGCCGTAGTCGAGCACCAGGCCGACGTTGCAGATTTCCCGCAGCATCTGGAAGTTGTGGCTGGCCAGCACCACGATCTTGCTGCCCTGCACACGATCGGTCATGCGCATGCGGGCCTTGTCGACGAACTCGGCGTCGCCGGCGCCAAACCACTCGTCCATCAGCATGATGTCGTGCTGGACGCTGGTGGAGATCGCGAAACCAAGACGCATGCGCTGGCCCGAGGACAGGGTGGCAAGCCGGTGGTTGGCGCACTCCTCCAGGCCCGAAAATTCCAGGATCGACGGCAACAGCGCCGAGACTTCGCGCGCCGGCAGCGACATGGCGGCCGCCCGCAGGAAGATGTTCTCGCGGACCGTTGCCTCGACGTGGAAACCCAGGCCCAGGTTCAGCAGCGCCTGCCGCGAACCATGGACCTCCACCTCTCCCCGGGTCGGCTGGAACGCGCCGGACAGGACCCGCAGCAGCGTGGTCTTGCCCGCGCCGTTCCGGCCCAGGAGCGCGATGCGGTCGCCTTCCCGTGCTTCCAGGCTGACGTCTTCGAGGATGGTCCGGTACTCACGCTTGGGCCGCGACGTGGCGGCGGCGAAAAGCGTTGACAGGAATGTCTTGGCCGAACGTTCGGCCTGGACGAAGTTGGGGACATCCAGGCTGACGTTGTTTGCGATGATGCGTGCGCTCATGTTCGGCTCCTGGCCTCAGACCCAGATGGGCACGTAGCGGGCGTAGCGCCGGAACAGCCATGTCGTGAACAGCCAACCCACCAGCGCCATCACGCAGACAACCAGTATCGAAATCCGTTCCGGCATGTCGCCCAGGATCGGCGCACGCAGCATGTCGATCAGGTGGAAGGCCGGATTGAACCGGACCGCGCTGCCACGCAGGGTGTCCGGCGGGAAACGCTCGACCGTCCACAGGATCGGTGTCAGCAGGAAGCCCAGCACCAGCACCGTGCCGATCAATTCATGGGTGTCGCGGAAGCGGGCGCCGATCAGCGCGATGCACACGGCGATCCAGCCCAGGTTGGCGAGCAGCATCGGCAGGGTCAGGAGCAGGGTCCAGGCCGACGTCAGGCTGGTGGCCGGCGACCACAGCAGCACGCCCGCGACGATCAGCGCACCGAAGAACAGGTGGAAACCGGCCTTGGAAAACGACACCAGGATGAAATCGGTCAGTCGGATTCGCCCTTCCATGATGAAGGCCTTGTGCACGCTGAACGCACCGGAGGCATCGCTGACCACCTGCACCAGGAAACGCCAGGTCACGTAGCCCGTCGCCAGGTAGGGCAAGTATTCATCCAGGGCGTAACCCATCAGGTGCGAATACACGTTGCCCAGAACGACCACGAACACCAGGGTGGGCAATACCAGCCAAAGCAGGCCCAGGCTGGTGCGCCGGTACTTGGTCGCGATCTCGAGCCAGCTCGAGTACGCCCAATAGTCGGGTTGCCTCAGGCTCTGCCAGAGCTGTGGCAACAAACCCTGGCCGCGATGGGAATGGTAGCGGTTACTCATTGAGCCGCGCCCAGCGCCGCGTCCAGTTCCGCCCGCAGGTCCGCCACATCCTCCACGCCCACGCTCAGCCGCACCAGGTTGTCGGTGATGCCCAGCGCCGCGCGGCGCTCGGCCGGCACAGAGGCATGGGTCATGATGGCCGGGTGGTTGACCAGGCTTTCGACGCCGCCGAGCGACTCGGCCAGGGCGAACAGCTTGCAGCGCTCCATGAACCGGCGCGCGGCATCGCCACCGCCCTTCACGTAGATCGAGATCATGCCGCCGAAGCCGTGCATCTGCCGCTTGGCCAACTCATGCTGCGGGTGCGAAGCCAGGCCCGGGTAGATCACCTTGTCGATCGCCGGGTGGGACTCGAGCCAGTTGGCCAGCTCCATGGCGTTTTCGCAGTGCGCCTTCATGCGCAGGTGCAGGGTCTTCAGGCCGCGCAGCGCCAGGAAACTGTCGAACGGGCCCTGGATGCCGCCCACCGAATTCTGCAGGAAGGTCATCTGCTCGGCCAGGCCGGCGTCGTCGCCGACGACCACCATGCCGCCGACCATGTCGGAATGGCCATTGAGGTACTTGGTGGCGGAATGCATCACCAGGTGCGCACCCAGCTCCAGCGGGCGCTGCAGCACCGGCGAGCTGAAGGTGTTGTCGACGGCCAGCCACAGGCCCCGCTTGCGCGCGAACTCGGCCAGGCGCGGGATGTCCACCAGCTTGAGCATCGGGTTGGTCGGCGTTTCGCACCAGATCAGCTTGGTTTTCGGCGTGATCGCGGCTTCCACCGCGGCCATGTCGTTGAGGTCCACGAAGCTGAAGTCCAGGCCGGCGCTGCGGCGGCGCACGCGCTCGAACAGGCGGTAGGTGCCGCCGTAGACGTCGTCCATGCAGACAACGTGGTCGCCGCTGTCGAGCATCTCGAGCACGGTGGACGTGGCCGCAAGGCCCGAGGCGAAGGCGTAGCCGCGGCTGCCTCCCTCGAGTTCGGCGACGCAGCGCTCGTAGGCGAAACGCGTCGGGTTGTGGCTGCGCGAGTACTCGAAGCCCTGGTGCTGGCCGGGGCTGGCCTGCACGTAGGTGGACGTCGCGTAGATCGGGGTCATCACCGCACCGGTGCTCGGGTCGGGTGACTGGCCGGCGTGGATGGCTCGGGTGCCGATTCCGTGGGTTTTGCTCATTTCTTTTCGCCTCTGGGCCGGCTAACCGGCCTCGATGGGGATTATCTGGGAAGGTGGGTGCGTGGCGGTCAGCGAATTATTCGCATTGGCGCCCGCGCATCGTCACGGCACGCGCCGGCGCAGGTAATTGAGCAGGTCGATGCGCGTGATCAGGCCAAGGAACTTGCTCCCGTCCACGACGATCGCCACCTGGCCGCGGTCGAACACCGGCAGCAGCGCTTCCATGGGCTCGGTGACCTGCAGCAGCGTCAGCTGGGTGACCATGGCGGTGGCCACGCTGTCCTTGAAACGCTCTTCCTTGCCGTACACGTGCATCAGCACGTCCGATTCGTCGACGATGCCGACGATGCTGTCGCCGTCCATCACCGGAAGCTGGGACACGTCGTACATCTTCATGCGCTGGTAGGCGACGTGCAGCGTATCGTCCGGCCCCACCACCACGGTGTCGCGCTGGGCATAGGGCCGCAGGATCAGGTCGCGCAGGTCGCCGTGGGTTTCACGCTCGAGGAATCCGTTGTCGAGCATCCAGTAGTCGTTGTACATCTTCGACAGGTACTTGTTGCCGGTGTCGCAGACGAAAACGACCACTTTCTTCGGCTCGGTCTGTTCCTTGCAGTACTTCAGGGCGGCAGCCAGCAGGGTGCCGCTCGAGCTGCCGCCCAGCACGCCCTCCTTGACCAGCAGTTCGCGCCCGGCCAGGAAACTTTCCTTGTCCGAGATGGCGTAGGCCTTCTTCACGCGCGAGAAGTCGGAAATGTCGGGCAGGAAGTCCTCGCCGATGCCTTCGACCAGCCAGCTGCCGGACTTGGTGCTCAAAACGCCTTCGTTGATGTACTGGGTGAGGATCGAGCCGACCGGATCGGCCAGCACCAGCTCGACGTGCGGCGCCACCTTGGCGAAATAACGCGACAGGCCGGTCATGGTGCCGGAGCTGCCGCAGCCGAAGACGATGGCGTCCATGTCGCCGTCCATCTGCGCCCAGATCTCCGGGCCGGTGCCTTCTTCGTGGGCCGCCGGGTTGTCCGGGTTTCCGAACTGGTTGATGAAATAGGCGCCCGGGGTTTCGCTGGCGATGCGGGCGGCCATGTCCTGGTAATACTCCGGATGGCCCTTGGCCACGTCCGAGCGGGTCAACACCACATCGGCACCCATGGCCCGGAGGTTGAAGATCTTCTCGCGGCTCATCTTGTCGGGCACGACCAGCAGCAGCCGGTAGCCCTTCTGCTGGGCCACCAGGGCCAGGCCGATGCCGGTGTTGCCGGCGGTACCTTCGACGATCAGCGCGCCCGGCTTCAGGTCGCCCCGGGCCTCGGCCGCCTCGATCATCTTCAGGCCGATGCGGTCCTTGATCGACCCCCCCGGATTCATGCACTCGAGCTTCAGGAACAGCTCGCAGGGGCCGGTATCAAGATGGCTGGCCTTGACTATCGGGGTATTGCCTACCAACTGGAGGACGCTGGACTGAACCGTCATGGGAATGGGGGGTATTGGGCGGGATCGCAGGGCGCAGATTCTAGCAGCCCGGGCCCTTGCGCCGCCCGCGGCCAGCCCGTGCAGGCTGGCCCGGCCCAAGGGCTGCGGCGGCGACCCGACGAGGTGGGCCGCCGCCGCAGCGGTAACTCAGTGTCGATGTTGGTCGAACATCCGGGTCAGCCGGTCCTTGGCGTTTAGTTTTTCTTTTTTCATGCGCCCCAGGGTGGTGTCGTCAAGCGGCAGGACGCCCAGTTCGGCATCCAGCACCTTTTTGTCGAGTTCCCGGTGGTGGTGGTAGAGCTGCCGGAATTCCGGGTCGCTCTTCATCAGCGCTTCGAGTTCCTGTTGCGGTTGCCCTTCAAACATCGGATTGACCTCCTCCATAAAACGCGAACGCCCCGGTTGGGTAGACCGGGGCGTTGCGGATCGAGATTAAGGTCAGGTCGCTTTCGCGGGCGGCGCCTCCACGCGACGCGCGCACATCCGGAAGGAAGGCGGCGCGTTCGGCGGTGGCGAGGTCTGCTTTCATCGGCCTGGCTCATGGTCCCGGGGGCATCGGGCCACCGGGAATTTGAACCTACTCCCCCTCTCAGGGGGTCGCAACCCCTTTCGTAAGTCTTTGTTTTTACATCAGTTGATGATTATCTCGACCCGCCGGTTGCGGGCCCGCCCGGCGGCACTGCCGTTGTCGGCCACCGGGCTGGATTCGCCCTGGCCGACGGCCCGGAGGCGCCCGCCGTCAACGCCGGCTTCGACCAGGACCCGCATCACGGCCTCGGCCCGACGCTGGGACAGGGCCTGGTTGGCGGCCTGGCCGCCCTGGCTGTCGGTATGGCCCTCGATGCGCACGCTGCCGCTGCTGCCAAGCAGGCCGGCCAGGGCCCTCAGGCTGGCCCTCGCCGGAGCCGTGAGGCTGGCGCTGCCGCTGCCGAAGGCATCGCCACCGAGGGTGTAGACCTCGCGGCCGCCTTCCCGGCTCAGCGGCGGCGGACTGGCATCGGTGATGTCGTCGGCGGCGATGGCGGCGGCCAGCTCGGCCTCCTGGCGCGCCAGCTCCGCTTCACGGGCGCGTGCGGCGGCCAGTTTGCGGGCCTGGGCGGTTTCCGCCTCGGCGGCCTCGACCTCGGCCATGCGCATGGTTTCCGCCTGCTCCAGCTCGCGCTGGATGGATTCTTCCCGCGCCAGGGCCTGCAGGCGCAGGCGTTCGGACTCCCGGCGGGCCCGTTCGGCCTCCCGGCGGCTGGCCTCGAGCATGATCTGGTCGCGCTCGCGGTCGAGCTGTTCGGCCTGGCCGACCAGCAACTCGGCTTCGGCGGCCAGGCGGGCGGTTTCCACGCGCACCCCGGCCAGGCCGAGCTTGTGCTCGCGGTCGCGGCGGCGGGCGTCACGGGCATCTGCGATGGCCTGGCGCGCCTGCAGGCGCTCGAGCCGGGCCAGGCCACCCAGGGACGGGTCGGCCTCCAGCGCCTGCAGCTCGGCCGCCAGGCGCGCCACGGCGTCCTCGTGGTCGCTGGCGGCGGTGGCGGGCCCGGACAGGGCCAGGCCGGCGGCCAGCAGCAGGGTCAGCAGTCGGACGGGCATGGTCAGCCTCCCCCGTTCATCAGCAGGCGGCGGCGCAGGTCGGCGTTGCGCGCGGCAGCGCTTTCAACCGCCTGGCGGGCCGTGTCCAGCCGCGCCTTGGCGTGGGCCAGGTCGGCGTTGGCCGCGGCGGCCTCGGCCAGCCGCAGCTGGTCGGTCTTGCGCCTGGCCTCCCGGGCCGCCAACCATTGTCCGCGCGCCTGTTCCAGCGCCTGCGCGGCATCACCGCGCGGCTGGGCGGACTCGGCGGCGATCACCGCGCGCTCGGCCGCAGCCAGCGCCGCGTCGACCTCGTCGGCAAGCGCGCTGTTCGCGCAAAACAGCGAAACGGCAAGCAGGATTGGCAGCGCACGATGGATTTTTAACGGCATTAGTGTCATAAGGCGAACTCGCAGGTTGGCGTTTCGGCAAGGGCATTGTAGCCACGCCGGGCCACCCACCGGGACCGAACCAGGGGATGCAAGGATACTGACATGGACATCGGCTACTTCCTGAAGCTGATGACGGAAAAGAACGCGTCGGACATGTTCCTGACTACCGGCGCGCCCGTCTATATCAAGGTTGAAGGCAAACTCTACCCGCTCGGCAATACCGGCCTGCCGGCCGGCATGGTCAAGAAGATCGCGTACTCGCTGATGGACGAGGGCCAGGTACCCGCCTTCGAGCGCGACCTGGAGTTCAACATGGCCATCGCCGTGAAGGACACCGGCCGCTTCCGCGTGAACGTGTTCAAGCAGCGCGGCGAAGTGGGCATGGTCATCCGCGCCATCAAGTCCGAGATCCCGGGCATCGACCAGCTCAAGCTGCCGGCGGTGCTCAAGGACATCGTCATGGAGCAGCGCGGGCTGGTGCTGGTGGTCGGTTCCACCGGCTCGGGCAAGTCCACCACCCTGGCGGCCATGATCGACCACCGCAACGCCAGCACCACCGGGCACATCCTCACCATCGAGGACCCGATCGAGTTCCTGCACAAGCACAAGAAGTCGATCGTGAACCAGCGCGAAGTCGGCCTGGACACCCACGCCTTCCACAACGCGCTCAAGAACGCCATGCGCGAGGCCCCGGACGTCATCCTGATCGGCGAGATCCTCGACGCGATCACCATGGAGTCGGCCATCGCCTTCGCCGAGACCGGCCACCTGTGCATGGCCACCCTGCACTCGAACAATGCCGACCAGACCCTGGACCGCATCCTGAACTTCTTCCCGGAGTCGGCCCACAAGAACGTCCTGATGAACCTCTCGCTCAACCTCAAGGCGATCATCAGCCAGCGCCTGGTGGTGGGCAAGGACGGCAAGCGCCTGCCGGCGGCCGAGATCCTCATCAACACCCCGATGATCCGCGACCTCATCCGCCGCGGCGAGGTGCACGAGATCAAGGACGCGATGGACAAGTCGCTGCAGGAAGGCATGCAGACCTTCGACCAGTCGCTCTTCCGCATGTACAAGGAAGGCAAGGTCGAGCTCGAGGAAGCGCTGCGCAAGGCCGACTCGCGTGACGGCCTGGCCCTGAAGATCCGCCTGTCCGAAGGGGCCAGCGGCGAGCACGACCCCTACGGCGACATGTACGGCGGCGGCGGCCCGAGCAGCGAAACCCAGGCCTACTGAGCCCGATCAGCCGGTCGCGGGTGCGTCCGGCTGCTTTTCCGGCCGGGCCGCGTCGAACTCATCCAGCGCCAGGCATTCGGCGGTGATGCGGCGGATGGTCCGGTAGGGCGCCATGTCCACCCCGAAACGCTCCGCGTTGTAGACCTGCGGCACCAGGCAGCAGTCGGCCATGGTCGGCACGTCGCCGTCGCAGAAGGCGCCGGTGGACGGGTTGTCGCAGAGGGTGTCCTCGAGCGCGTCGAAACCCGCCTTCACCCAGTGCCGCACCCAGGCCTCGCGCTCGGCCTGGGGCACGTTCCAGGTGTTTTCGAAGAACTGCAGCACCCGCAGGTTGTTGAGCGGGTGCATGTCGCTGGCGATCAGCTGGGAGATGGAGCGCACGCGCTGGCGGTCGCGGGCCGTGGCCGGCATCAGCGGCGGCGTCGGCCAGGTTTCGTCCAGGTATTCCATGATCGCCAGGGACTGGCGCAGGATGCGGTTGCCGTGCAGCAGCACCGGCACCAGTTCCTGGGGGTTGAGGTCGCTGAAGGGCGCCTTGTGCTGCTCGCCGCCGTCGCGCACCAGGTGCACGGCCGCGGTCTCGTAGGGCAAGCCCTTGAGATTGAGCGCAATGCGCACCCGGTAGGCGGCGCTTGAGCGCCAGTACGAATAAAGCCGGATCGAGCCCGCGGTCATCTGGCTTGCCCCTTGCCTGCCCTGTCTGGGCCAAGCATACGCCCGGCCCCGCGATTTGTGGCAACCCTGGCCGCTCAGGCCTTCTGGATGCGCTGCTCGATGGCGCCGAAAATGCTGTGGCCGGTCTTGTCGATCATCTCGATGCGCACGGTGTCGCCGAAGGACATGAAGGGCGTGCTGGGCTTGCCGTCGCGCAGGGCCTCGACCGTGCGCTGCTCGGCGAAGCAGCTGGCGCCCAGCGAGGTGTCCTCGTTGGCGACCGTGCCGGAGCCGACGATGGTGCCCGCCGACAGCGGGCGGGTTTTCGCCGCGTGCGCGACCAGCTGGGAGAAGTCGAACTGCATGTCCACGCCGGCCTCGGGCGCCCCGAACCACTTCCCGTTGACATGGGTGAGCAGGGGCAGGTGCAGCTTGTTGCCCTTCCAGGCGTCACCCAGTTCGTCGGGCGTGACGAACACCGGGCTCAGCGCGGAGCGCGGCTTGGACTGCAGGAAGCCAAACCCCTTGGCCAGTTCGCCCGGGATCAGGTTGCGCAGCGAAACGTCGTTGACCAGGCCCACCAGCTGGATGTGGCCGGCGACCTCGGCCGGCGAGGCGCCCTGGGGCACGTCGTCGGTGATCACGACCACCTCGGCCTCGAGGTCGATGCCATGGGCCTCGTCCGCCACCAGCACCGGGTCGCGCGGGCCGTAGAAGCCGGCGCTGACCGCCTGGTACATCAGCGGATCGGTGTAGAAACTTTCCGGCACCTCGGCGCCACGCGCCTTGCGAACCCGCGCGACGTGCGGCAGGTAGGCGCTGCCGTCGACGAACTCGTAGGCACGCGGCAGCGGCGAGGCCAGCTGGGTGGCGTCCAGGGCAAAGACCGGCTCGCCGTTCACCGTCTCCGGCTTACCCGCCTCGAGCGCCTCGTAGACGGCGTTCAGTCGCGGCGCCAGGTTCGACCAGTCTTCCAGGGCCCGCTGCATCGTCGGCGCGATGCCGGTCGCCTTGACGGCGCGCGCCAGGTCGCGGGAGACAACGATCAGCGTGCCGTCGCGGCCGCCTTCCTTGAGTGATCCGAGCTTCATGTCAGTTCCGTTGTTGTTGGCGGGGCCGCGGCGTCAGCTGCAGCCCTCGACGTAAAAAACCTGCGGCGGCACGCCGACGCGCCACTGCGTGACCAGGCCGTCCTGGTCCACTTCGAAAACGATCCGTCCCGGTTCGCCGAACTCCGGCGACAGCACCAGGTAGCGACCGCCCTCGACGTATTTGTGGGGCTGGACCTCGACCCGGCTGCCGAAGGCCTTCAGGATGTCCTCGGCGCGGGCGCCGACGGTGAAACCACCCGGCGCGGCGGAAACGCCCGGCGGGGTTCCGAACACGTCGTAGCGCACCAGCTTCGCGTCTTCGAACATGAAGGCGATGCCGCCACCGGCGGGACGCGGGTCCTGTTCAATGTAGTAACACAGGGTGCTGCCGGCCAGGCTTTCAGGCAGCAGGCGACCGCCCCAGGCCTGGCGGACCGCGGCTTCGTCGGCGCCGAACCTGGCCGCGCCGAAGCCGGTGAAGTGGACCTGCTCGCGGTCGTACTCACCCAGGGCAGCCGCCGCCGGGCCGGGGACCGGCGCGGGGCTGCTCGCTGGCGCATCCGGGGTGGCCGCCACCTGGTCCGCGTCCGGGGCGGGCATGGCGCTCGCACCGCCGTCTTCCCTGTCGCCAGCGCAGGCCGCCAGGACCAGGCAGGCAGCGAGCAAGGTGCTGCACGGGAGTCGCTGCATCAGGGTGCCTCCGGTGAAAAGTGCTTGCGCAGGCCCTGCCAGCAGGCCTGGTAATCGCGCTGGCGATGACCGGCGTCCAGCGCCTGCGCGGCGGGCCGGATGACGTGGCGCGATTCGAACATGAAGGCCATGGTGCCGGTGATGACGTCGGGTTTGGACAGGTCGGCGTTCGACGCCTTCTCGAACGTCGCCGCGTCCGGCCCGTGCCCGGTCATCGCGTTGTGCAGCGAACAGCCGCCCGGCACGAAACCTTCGGCCTTGGCGTCGTAGGCGCCATGCACCAGGCCCATGAACTCGCTGGCGATGTTGCGGTGGAACCACGGCGGCCGGAAGGTGTCCTGGGCGACCAGCCAGCGCGGCGGGAAGATCACGAAGTCGATGTTGCTGGTGCCCTCGGTGTCGCTGGGCGAATGCAGCACCAGGAAGATCGACGGGTCCGGGTGGTCGTAGCTGATCGAACCAATCGTGTTGAAGCGGCGCAGGTCGTATTTGCTCGGCGCGTAGTTGCCGTGCCAGGCCACCACGTCCAGCGGGCTGTGGCCGATGTGTGCGCGCCACAGGCTGCCCTGGAACTTGGCGACCAGTTCGAAGTCGCCCTCGCGGTCTTCCCAGGCCGCCACCGGCGCCAGGAAATCGCGCGGGTTGGCCAGGCCGTTGCTACCGATCGGGCCCAGGTCGGGCAGCCGGAACATGGCGCCGAAGTTTTCGCAGACGTAGCCGCGGGCCTCGCCGTCGGGCAGCGAAATGCTGAAGCGCAGGCCGCGCGGGATCAGCGCGATCTCCTGCGGCTCGACCTCCATCACGCCCAGTTCGGTGGCGATGCGCAGCCGGCCCTGCTGGGGAACGATCAGCAGCTCGCCGTCGGCGTCGTAGAAATACCGGCCATCCATGTCGCTGTTGGCCGCGTACAGGTGCACGCCCATGCCCGTGCCGGCCCAGCAGCCGCCGTTGCCGGCCATGGTGAACAGGCCATCGAGCCAGTCGGTCGGCGCCGACGGCATCGGCAGCGGGCTCCAGCGCAGCTGGTCCGGCGTCACCGGACCGTGGCCGAAATCGTTGTGGAAGCCCGCGTGGGCCAGTTCGGAGAAGGGCCCGTGCATCGCCGCCGGCCGGATGCGGTACAGCCAGCTGCGCCGGTTGCTGGCGCGCGGCGCGGTGAAGGCCGTGCCGCTGACCTGCTCGGCATAGAGGCCGTAGGGCGCCTTCTGGGGCGAATTGCGCCCCACCGGCAGCGCGCCCGGCAAGGCTTCTGTCGCGAACTCGTTACCAAACCCGCTCTGGTAGTCCAGGCTCATGGCGGGCTCCGGTCAGAGCACGCCGCGGCGCATCTGGTCGCGCTCGATGGATTCGAAAAGGGCCTGGAAGTTGCCCTCCCCGAAACCTTCGTTGCCCTTGCGCTGGATGATCTCGAAGAAGATCGGGCCGAACGCGTTCTGGGTGAAGATCTGCAGCAGCTTGCGCTGCTTGGTCTCCGGGTCGGCGTCGATCAGGATGCTGTTCTTGCGCAGGCGGGCGACGTCTTCGCCGTGTTCGGGGATGCGCTGGTCGATCACGTCGAAATAGGTGTCCGGGGTGTCCAGGAACTTCACGCCGGCCTGGTGCATGGCCTCGACCGAGCTGTAGATGTCGTCGGTGAACAGCGCGATGTGCTGGATGCCCTCGCCCTTGTACTCGCGCAGGTATTCGTTGATCTGGCTCTTCTCGTCGCTCGACTCGTTGAGCGGGATGCGCACCACGCCGTCGGGCGCGGTCATCGCCTTCGACAGCAGGCCGGTCTTGGCGCCCTTGATGTCGAAGTAGCGGATTTCGCGGAAGTTGAACAACTTCTCGTAGTAGTCCGACCACTTCTGCATGTTGCCCATGAACAGGTTGTGGGTCAGGTGGTCGATGAAGGTCAGGCCGAAGCCCTTCGGGTGCTGGTCCACGCCCGGGATCGGCGCGAAGTCGGCGTACAGGTCCTCGCGGCCGTCGTCGACCAGGTACAGCATGCAGTCGCCGATGCCCTTGACCACCGGCGCGTCCACGGCGCGGGTGTCGGCACGGTGGTCCTGGCGCTCGCCGCCGTTGGCCAGCACGTGCTTGAGCACTTCGCCCGAGGGCTGCTTGAAGCGGATGGCGAAGCCGCAGGCCGAAGGGCCGTGCTGGGCGGCGAAATCCGAGGCGAACGAATCAGGCGATTCGTTGAGCAGGAAGTTGATGGTGCCCTGGCGGTAAAGGGTGATCGGACGGCTCGTGTGCTTCGCAATCGCGGTGAAGCCCAGGTTGCGCAGGTACTGCGCCATTGCCTCGCCGCGATCGGCCGGCGCGGCGAATTCGACGAATTCGAAGCCGTTGATGCCCATCGGGTTTTCGAAGGTGGTGGGCTGCATGCCCAGGTTGGGTTGTGCGCTCATGGGGGAACCTCCGGGGATGCCGCTTGCATGGGGAAGACGTCCGTTATAGTTTCACTTGAAACCATTTGCAAGGTGCGGCGCCGCAATGCCTGAACGGGACATCCTGGACCTGGAGCATTTCCTGCCTTACCGGCTGTCGGTGCTGTCGAACCGCATCAGCCAGGACATCGCGCGCCTGTACGCCGACCGCTTCGGCCTGGGCGTGACCGAATGGCGGGTCCTGGCCGTGCTGGGCCGCTATCCCGGCCTCTCGGCCAGCGAGCTGGCCGAACGCACCGCCATGGACAAGGTCGCCGTCAGCCGCGCCGTCTCCCGCCTGCTGGCCGATGGCCGCATCACCCGGGACACCCACGGCGCCGACCGCCGCCGCTCGGTGCTGGAACTCTCCGGCGAAGGCCAGCGCGTCTACGCCGAAGTGGCGCCGGCGGCGCTGGCCTACGAACGCCGGCTGCTCGCCAATTTCGCCGCCGAAGACCGCGCCGCCCTGTCCCGCCTGATCGACCTGCTGGGCGACGCGGAAGAAAGCACCCACTGAAGGACCTCCCCCGCATGGGCTACCTGCGCTGCCTGAAAGGCATCGGTTCGGGCATCGAATACCCGGTCGAGCCGCCGATGAACCTCGACCCGGCCGACGGCCGGCCCGTGCAGATGGTGCTGGACCTCGACCGCCTGGCCCGGGACAAACCCGGCGCCACCTGGTACGACCCCGGCCGCCGCGACATGTGGCGCTTCGGCGGGCTGATGCCGCTGGACATCACCGACCCGGCCGAGGCTGCGCACATCGTGGCGCTGGGCGAGGGCCACACGCCCCTGCTCGACTATGGCGACCATCCCGTCGCCGCCGCCGCCGGCCTGCGCCTGCAGCTCAAGGACGAAGGCCAGGCCCACCCCGGCTTCGGCGCCAATCCGACCGGCAGCTTCAAGGACCGCGGCATGGCCATGGTCGTGGCGATGGCCCGCCGCGCCGGCCTGGAGCGCCTGGCCGTGCCGACCCAGGGCAATGCCGGCGATTCGCTGGTCCGCTACGGCCTGGCCGGCGGCCTGCAGGTGGTCGTGGCGATGCCGGACGACACGCCCATGCCCATCCTGGGCCAGGTCGCGGCCATGGCCCGCCTGCACCCCGGGCGCATCCAGCTCGAGCTGGTGAAAGGCACGATCCGCGAGGCCGCCGCGAAGCTCAAGGCGGACTACTGGCCGCAAGGCTGGTTCAACTGCGCCACCTTCCAGGAGCCGGGCTGGCGCATCGAGGGCAAGAAGACGCTGGGCCTTGAGATGGCCGAGCCGCCCCCGGGGGAAACCCGATGGTCCCTGCCCGATGCCATCGTCTACCCCACCGGCGGCGGCACCGGCGTGCTGGGCATGTGGAAGGCGTTCGACGAGCTCGAGGCCCTTGGCCTGGTGGACTCGCGCCGGCCGAGGATGATCTGCGTGCAGTCCGAAGTGACCACGCCCCTGGTGCGCGCCTTCGACGAGGGCGCCGACGATACCCAGGCACTGCCACAGACCGGGCCGACGCTCTGCACCGGCCTGAACGTGCCGGCCGGCGTCGGCCAGTTCCGGGTGCTGCAGATCATCCGCGCCAGCGGCGGCGCCGCGGTCGCCGTGGCCGAAGCCGACACCGCCCGCGAACTGGCGACGGTCTGGCGTGAGCGCCGGCACTGGATCTCACCCGAAGGCGCCGCCTGCCTGGCGGCCTTGCCGCAGTTGCTCGACCGCGGCCTGGTCCGGAAGGGCGAGCGCGTGGTCGCCGTGAACACCGGCTCGCTGGAGAAATACCTGCCGGAGCTGCGCCACCTGCTCTGAGGTCGGTACGCGCTGAATCTCCCTGCCCAAAAGGAAACGGGTGCGATTCCCGGAAGGAAATCGCACCCGTCGTCGCGTCACGCGAACTCAGGGCTTGGGATGCGTACCACCGGCCTGCGGCTCGCCGATTTCGGCCTGGCCCGGCACGTCGTCCTCAAAATCCTTGAGGGTGTCGAGGTGCATGAGCTTCTTGACCAGCGGCGCGATCACCACCATGAACACGCCCACGCCCACGGCGACCCAGCCGACCGTCGTGTAGACCTCGAGCACGCGCTCGGGGCCGGCATTGTCCACGCCTTCGGCGCCCGTGGCCGCAGAGATGAGGCCAGCGACGAAGTTGCCCGAGGCCGAGGCGAAGAACCAGGTGCCCATGATCAGGCTGGCCAGGTGCGCCGGCGACAGCCGGTTCATCGCCGACAGGCCCACCGGCGACAGGCAGAGTTCGCCGGTCGTGTGAAGCAGGTAGATCAGGAAGATGAACAGCACCGGCGTCATGCCACCCTCGTAGATCGCGGCGGAACCGGCGACCAGCACCAGGAAGCCCGCGCCGAGCTGGATGACACCCAGGCCGAACTTGGCCGGCGACGAGGGCTCCAGGCCACGACGGCCCAGGAACAGCCAAAGACCCGCGAAGACCGGGCCCAGCAGCACGATGTAGATCGCGTTGATGGACTGGAACATCGAGGCCGGCACTTCGTAGCCCAGCAGGTTGCGATCGACCGAGCTGTCGGTGAACAGGTTCAGCGACGAACCCGCCTGTTCGAACAGGGCCCAGAACAGGACCGAGCCGAAGATCAGGTACATGGCCGCGAAGATGCGGTCACGGTCGTGTGCCGGCAGCTTGAACACCGCGGTGAACAGCACGTAGGCCACCAGGATCGCGCCGGCTCCCATCAGCAGGAAACCCACCAGGTGCTGGTACTGGATGAGCACCCAGACCAGTCCCACGCCGACGATGCCCACCAGGTACAGCCACCACTCCATGCTCAGGCCGGCGGTGCGGTTGGCCAAGCGCACGGGGTCCGGGGCTTCGCCCTTGCCCATCAGGGCCGGCTTGCCGATCACGAACACGATCAGGCCCAGCAGCATGCCCAGGCCGGCGGCGCCGAAGCCGTAGGCCCAGCCGTAGGTTTCACCCAGCCAGCCTGCAGCGAGGGCGCCGAACGCTGCGCCGAGATTGATGCCCATGTAGAAGATCGTGTACGCCGAATCACGGCGCAGGTCGGTGCGCGGATACAGCTGGCCGACGATCACCGAGATATTGGCCTTCAGGAAGCCCGAGCCGACGATGATGAAGCTCAGCGCCAACCAGAACCAGTTGATGGCCCAGCTGTCCTGGCCGCCGCTGCCTTCGATGGCCATCAGGCTGTGGCCGATGGTCAGCAGCACGGCGCCGTAGAGCACCGCCTTGCGCTGGCCCAGGTAACGGTCGGCCAGGTAACCACCCAGCACCGGCGTGATGTACACCAGCGCCGTGTAGGCGCCATAGATGATCGAAGATTCTTCCTCGCTGTAAAGCCAGTGCTTGACGAGGTAGAAGATCAGCAGCGCGCGCATGCCGTAGTAGGAGAAACGCTCCCACATTTCGGCGAAGAACAGGACGTAGAGTCCGCGCGGGTGGCCGAGGAAGGTCTTGCCCTCGGCGAGGTTGGGTTGGGTGGCCACTTGGATGCTTACTCCCCTGGGTAATCAAAGTGAAACAAGGCGCGAAGGTGTAACCGGTGGCGGCAGCCGGCGTCAAACGCCGGCGCCACCGTTCAGTTTCAGCCGGCGGCCGGGTAGGCGAAGCTCGAACCCACGCCCAGCGGGATGCCCAGGGCCCAGAACCCGATCAGGAAGGCGGTCCAGACCACCAGCAGGGTGATCGAATACGGCAGCATCAGCGCCAGCAGGGTGCCGACGCCGGCGCCCTTCACGTACTTCTGGCAGAACACCACGATCAGCGGGAAATACGGCAGCAGCGGCGTGATGATGTTGGTCGAGCTGTCGCCGACACGGTAGGCGGCCTGGGTGAGGTCGGGCGAAACGCCCAGCTGCATCAGCATCGGCACCATCACCGCGCCAATCAGGGCCCACTTGGCCGAGGCCGAGCCCACCATCAGGTTCACGAAGCCCGACAGCAGCACGATGCCCACCAGCGTCAGCGCCATCGGCAGGCCCATGGCCTGCAGCAGGTTGGCGCCCTTGATCGCCATCAGCACGCCCAGGTTCGACTGGCCGAAGGCATAGATGAACTGGGCGGCGAAGAACGCCATCACGATGTAATAACCCATGCCCGACATCGCCTTGGACATGCCGGCAATGATGTCGCGGTGGGTTTTCACCGTGCCCGAAACGTAGCCGTACACCGCGCCCGGGATCAGGAAGAAGATGAAGATCAGCGGCACGATCGAGCGCATCAGCGGCGAGGTGAAAGCCAAGAGCGGATGCGTGCCCGGCGCCAGCGTGGCCGGGTCGGCGCCCCAGGGCGTGCCGGCCGGCAGCAGGGTCAGGACGAACAGCACGACCGCGATGCCCATGGCGGCCATCGCCCAGCCGAGGCCCTTGCGCTCTTCAGGCTTGAGCGGGCTCATCGTCGGCATCTGGCTGGTGTCGCCGTCCACCGGCGTGGCCTTCAGGCGGGGCTCGATGACCCGGTCGGTGAGGAACCAGCCCACGAGCATGATCAGCACGGTCGAACTGGTGGTGAAGAAGTAGTTGTTGAGCGGGTTGACCTCGTAGGCCGGGTCGATCAGCTGCGCCGCGGCCTGGGTCAGGCCGGCCAGCAGCGGATCGAGGCTGGAGGGCACGATGAACGTCGCCGAGAAACCGCCCGATACACCGGCGAAGGCCGCCGCGATGCCCGCCAGCGGATGCCGGCCGGCGGCGTAGAAGATCACCGCGCCCAGCGGGATGACCAGCACGTAGCCGGCGTCCACGGCGACATGGCTGAGCACGCCGACGCCGATCAGGGTCGGTGTCAGCAGCGATTTCGGGGTGATGCTCAGCATCGCCCGCAGCGCCGCGTTGATGAAGCCGGTGTGTTCGGCCACGCCCAGGCCCAGCATCGCCACCAGCACCACGCCCAGGGGCGCGAAAGTGACGAAGGTGTTGACCATGCTGGCCAGGAAGGCGGTCAGGCTGGTGCCGCTGAGCAGGTTGACGACCTCGACCGGATTGCCGCTGCGCGGGTCGAGCTCGGCGAAGGCCATGTTCGACATCAGCGCCGACACCGCCCAGGTGACCAGCATCAGGATCAGGAACAGCACCGCCGGGTCGGGCAGCTTGTTGCCGACGCGTTCGACCAGGTCGAGACTGCGGGCGATCCAGCCGCGCTTGGCGATGTCGGGCGGGGTGGCTTGGCTCATGATGGCTCCGGGCTATGGGCTGGAAACGGACAAGGCCCGAAGACTAGCAGCCCCTCCGGCTGCCTGCCTCAGCCCGGCTGCCCCAGCACGGTGCGGACCTCGAACAGCTCCGGGAAGAAGGTTAGTTCAAGCGCTTGCTTGAGAAAGCCGACGCCGGAGCTGCCACCGGTGCCGCGGCGGTAGCCAATGATGCGTTCCACCGTCTTCATGTGGCGGAAGCGCCAGAACTGGAAGCTGGCCTCGACGTCGACCAGCTGTTCGCAGGTGGCGTAAGCCTCCCAGTGGGTGTCGGTGTCTTCGTAGATTTCCTTGAACACCGGCACCAGGGCCGGCTCGCGCTCGTAGGGCTGGGACCAGTCGCGCTCCACGCAGCCAGCCGGGACCGCGTAACCCTTGCGGTGCAGGTGGCGCAGGAATTCGTCGTACAGGCTGGGCGCATTGAGCACGGCTTCGAGCTCGGCCGTGGCCCGGGGGTCGTGCGAGAACACCTTCACCATGTCGGCGTTCTTGTTGCCCAGCAGGAACTCCACCAGCCGGTACTGCAGCGACTGGAAGCCCGAGGCGGGACCCAGGATGTCGCGGAACTGCAGGTAGTCGGCCGGCGTCAGGGTCTCGAGCACCGACCACATCTCGGTCAGCTGCTTCTGCACCTGCTTCACCCGGGCCAGGATCTTCTGCATGGGACCCAGCTCGTCGTTCTGCAGGCAGGCCAGGGCCGCCCGCAGCTCATGGATCAGCAGCTTCAGCCACAGCTCGGACACATGGTGCTGGACGATGAACAGCATCTCGTCGTGGTGGGGCGGGTCCGACAGCGGCTTCTGGGCCGAAAGCAGGGTGTCGAGCTGCAGGTAGCCGCCATAGGTGAGGCGGTCGCGCAGGTCGGTGGTGATGCCCTGCTCGAGGGCGCGCTGGTTGGGGGGCTGGGTCATGGCGGGGTCCGACGGCGAAAGGGGAAGTCTGTCATGCGACCGCAGCATTTTCCGATATAAACTGCGGGCTCTGTCACAGTTCGGCAGGGGACCCCCTGGGGGTAGCCCGGACTGGCCGGCAGCTCCGACCATCATCCGAGGCTCCTGACCATGCGCCATAACCCGCGCCTGCACGCCCTTTGTGCCCTGTTTTTCCTGCCGCTGGCCGCCCAGGCGACCGCCGCCGACCTGCTGATCTCCGAAGTCATCGAAGGCAGCAGCAACAACAAGGCCGTCGAGATCCACAACGGCACCGGCGCCCCCGTGGACCTGTCCACCGGCGGCTACACGCTGCAGTTCTACTTCAACGGCAATACCAGCCCCGGCACGACCCTGTCCCTGTCCGGCACGCTGGCCGACGGTGACGTCTACGTCCTGGCGCCCTCGTCCGCGACCGCGGCCATCCTGGCCGAGGCCGACCAGACCGGCGGCACCTGGTTCAACGGCGACGACGCCATCGTGCTGCGCCGCGGCGGCAGCGGCGGTCCGGTGGTGGATTCGCTGGGCCAGGTCGGTGTCGACCCGGGCAGCCAGTGGGGCACCGGCCTGGTCTCGACCGCCGACAACACCCTGCGCCGGCTGGCCACGGCCTGCGCCGGCGATACCACGCCTGACGACGCTTTCGACCCGGCCCTGGAGTGGGAAGGCTATGCCCAGGACACCTTTGACGGTCTGGGCAGCCATGCCAGCAACTGCGGCGGCACGCCGCAGCCGAGCAACCCGACCGCTACCGGCAGCGCCAGCCCGGCCAGCCTGGCCGCGGGCGACGACACCGTGCTCACCGTGCAGGTGACGCCCGGCGCCAACCCGGTCAGCACCGGCCTGCTGGTCAGCGCCGATCTGGGCGACATCGGCGGCAGCGCCGGCCAGTCCTTCCGCGACGACGGACTGGGCGGCGACCTGGTCGCCAACGACCTGGTGTTCACCTGGGCAGGCACCGTCGCGCCGGGCACCTCGCCCGGCCCGAAGACGCTGCCGGTACTGGTCACCGATGACCAGGCACGCAGCGGAACGGGCTCGATCGAGCTGTCGGTGGCGGTCCGCGTCAACATCGCGGGCATCCAGGGCCAGGGCGTCGGCTCGCCGCTGCCAGTCGGCACCGAGGTGGTGACCGAAGGCATCGTCACCGCGCGCCGCGGCAACGGCTACTTCATCCAGAGCGCGCCGGGCGAAGACGACGGCGACCCGGCCACCGCCGAAGGCGTGTTCGTGTTCACCTCCGCGCCGCCGCCGGCCGATGCCGCCGTGGGCAACCGCGTACGGGTGGCGGGCCGGGTCAGCGAATTTTCGCGCACGCCGCACGGTTACCCGCTGACCCAGCTCAACTGGGCCAGCCTGACCGTGCTGGCCACCGGCCAGGCGCTGCCGGCGCCGGTGGTGATCGACCAGACCGTCCTGGCGCCGAACGTCGCGACCGACGCACTGGGCCGTTACCAGGGCATGCGCGTGGAACTGCCGTCCGCGGTCGTGGTCGGTCCGACCAACGGCTTTGGCGACTTCCACGTCACCCTGCCCGACGTGCCGCGCCCGGTGCGCGAGCCCGGCATCGCCGCGCTCGACGCCGTGCCGCTGCCGCCCGGCAACGCGATCCCGGTGTTCGACCGCAACCCCGAGCGCCTGCGCGTGGAAAGCCTGGGCCTGGAAGGCGGCAGTGCGTTCAACCTCGACGCCGGCGCCGTGGTCGCGGGCATGGAGGGCATCCTGTACTACGACCGCGGCGACTTCACGCTGCTGCTGGGCGAGCGGGCGTCGACCACCCACGCCGGCGGCGCGATGGTTGCCGCGGTGCCGGTCGCCGAAGAAGGTGCCGTGCGTATCGCCAGCTACAACATCCAGAACCTCAGCGGCGGTGAATCGGTGCCGCTCGACCGCCTGGCCAAGCTGACCGACGTGTTCTGCCAGTACCTGCGCACGCCGGACGTGGTGGGCCTGGTCGAAATCGGCAACCTCGAAACCGCCCGCCGCCTGGCGCGCGCCATCAACGAGGACGAGTTCGACAACTGCCCGGAAAACCCGGCCTACGAGGCCTACCTGCTGTCCACCAGCGGCAGCCAGCGCCTGGGTTACCTGGTCAGGACGGCGCCGGTGGCCGACGGCCAGCCGCGGGTCGAGGTGCGCGGCGTGGTCGAACATTTCGTCGATGAACCGCTGGTCGCGCCCGACGGCAGCATCAATCCCAGCCTGCGCCTGTTCGACCGCCCGCCGCTGCAGCTCGATGCCCGGGTGAACGACGGCCAGGGCCGCCAGTTCCCGGTGCAGGTGCTGCTCAACCACAACCTGTCCCTGCTCGACGTCAACAACCTCTCGTCCAACGCCCAATGGGGCACGGTCGGCAACCGCTCGCGCGAAAAGCGCAAGCAGCAGGCCGAACGCCTGTCGCAGCTGGTCGAATCGATCCAGCAGGCCGACCCGGACATGCCGATGGTGCTGGTCGGCGACTTCAACGCCTTCGATTTCAGCGATGGTTACGTGGACGTGATGGGCATCATCGCCGGCACGCCGGCGCCGGCCGACGAAGTGCTGCTGGCTGGCCAGAGCGCGGTCACCCGCCCGCTGGTGAACCTGATCGGCACCCGCCCGGTGGGCGAGCGCTATTCCTACGTGTTCGAGGGCAACGCCCAGAACCTGGACCACGCGCTGGTGAACCAGGCCCTGCTCGAGGCGACCGAGGCCACGCTCCACCATGCCCGCGTCAACAGCGACTTCGCCGCCGACCTGGCGGCGGACCCGACCGTGCCGGTGCGCAGCTCCGACCACGATCCGCTGGTGGCCGACCTGGTGGTGCCCGCCTTCCTGGACGCCGATCTGGCGGTGTTGGTGGCCGGTCCGTTCACGCCGGTGCTTGATGGCCAGCGCGCGCCCTTCCTGGCGCTGGTGGGCAACCTGGGCCGGGCACGCGCACTGCGCCCTGAACTGGTGGTGCAGCTCGACGCCCGCCCGGACCAGCTGCTGGCCGTGCACGCCGAAGGCTGGCTCTGCGATGCGCCGGTGGCCGACGGTGACGGCAGCCGCCTGGTCTGTGGCCGCGAAGAGGCCCTGGCGCCGGGCGCGTTCGACCTGCTGCGTTTCGACCTGCAGGCGCGCCGCGAGACCGTGCAGGACCGCGTTGGTCTTCACCTGCAGGCGCGCACGCGCAGCAACGACACCCACGCCGGCAACGATGCCGACGACGCCAGCGTGAAGGTGGTTGGCCGGCCGCGGAGTCGCGGCGGCCGCTAAGGCACGCACGACCCTACGCCAGCGAACGGGCGCCTTCGGGCGCCCGTTTCGCTTTCGACCCGGGGGCTGGCTATGATCGGGAGGGTTTCCCAAGGAAGGACACGATGTCCCGGATCGCCACCTTCGAGATCGAATACCTTCAATACCTTGGCCCGGACGGCCGGTTGGTCCGTGAGGACCTGCCCGAGTTCGCCAAGGATCGCCGCAACCTGGTCGAGCTGTTCAAGCACATGCTGCTGGTGCGCACCTTCGACACCAAGTCGGTGGCACTGCAGCGCACCGGCAAGCTGGGCACCTACGCCAGCTGCCTGGGCCACGAGGCCGCGCACATCGGCATCGGCAGCGCCATGCAGTACGACGACGTGCTGGCGCCGAGCTACCGCGAATACGGCGCCCAGTTCATGCGCGGCGTGAAACCGCGTGACGTCCTGATGTACTGGGGCGGCGACGAACGCGGCAACGACTTCTCGGGCCCGCCGCACGATTACCCCTGGTGCGTGCCCATCGCCACCCAGTGCCTGCACGCGGCCGGCGCCGCGCTGGCCTTCAAGCTGCGCGGCGAACCGCGGGTGGCGGTCACCTGCGTCGGCGACGGCGGCAGCTCCAAGACCGACACCTACGCCGCGATCAATTCGGCCGGCGCCTACACCCTGCCCTTCGTGCTGTGCATCATCAACAACGGCTGGGCGATCTCGGTGCCACGCAAGGCCCAGACCGGTGCCAAGACCCTGGCCCAGAAGGGCATCGCCGGCGGCCTGGACTGCGTGCAGGTGGACGGCAACGACATCATCGCCGTGCGCGCCGCCATGGACCACGCGCTCAAGCGCGCCCGCAACGGCCACGGCGGCAGCGTGCTGGAACTGGTCACCTACCGCCTGTCCGACCACACCACCGCCGACGACGCCCGCCGCTACCGCGACGACGCCGAGGTCAAGGCGGCCTGGGAACGCGAACCGATGTCGCGCCTGCGCACCTTCCTGATCTCCGAGGGCGTGTGGAGCGAGGCCGAAGAAGCGCAGTGGAAGGAAGAATGCGGCAAACAGGTGGACATCGAGGTCAACGCCTACCTGGAAACCAAGGTGCAGCCGGTGGAAGCGATGTTCGATTACCTCTACGCCGAACTGCCGGCCGACCTGGAAGCCCAGCGTGCCGACGCGATCAAGTGGGAGGGCCGCTGAGATGGCCGCCATCACCCTGATCGAAGCGATCACCCAGGCCCTGGCCTGGGAAATGAAGGCCGACGACACCGTGCTGGTGATCGGCGAGGACGTCGGCGTCAACGGCGGCGTCTTCCGCGCCACCGCCGGCCTGCAGCAGACCTTCGGCGACCAGCGCGTCATCGACACGCCGCTGGACGAAACCACCATCGCCGGCCTCACCGTCGGCCTGGCCTCGCAGGGCATGAAACCCGTCGCCGAGGCGCAGTTCGACGGTTTCATGTACCCGATGGTTGACCACATCATTTGCCATGCGGCGCGTTTTCGTTACCGCACCCGCGGCCGCCTGACCTGCCCGATGGTGCTGCGCGTGCCCTGGGGCGGCGGCATCCGCGCACCCGAGCACCACAGCGAGGCCAACGAGTCGATCTTCACCAACGTCCCGGGCCTGCGCGTGGTCATGCCCAGTTCGCCGCAGCGCGCCTACGGCCTGCTGCTGGCCGCGATCCGCGACCCGGATCCGGTCATCTTCATGGAGCCCAAGCGCATCTACCGGCAGTACAAGGAAGACGTGCCCGACGATGGCGAAGCGCTGCCGCTGGACGTGTGCTTCCAGCTGCGCGACGGCGACGACCTCACGCTCGTCACCTGGGGCGCGCAGGTGAAGGAAACCCTGGAAGCGGCCGATGAACTGGCCAAGCAGGGCATCAGCGCCGAGGTGATCGACGTGGCCACGCTCAAGCCGCTGGATTTCGACACCATCCGCGAGTCGGTGGCCAAGACCGGCCGCTGCGTGATCGTGCACGAAGCGGCGAAAACCGCCGGCTTCGGCGCCGAGATCGCCGCGCGCCTGGCCGAGGAATCCATGTACGACCTGCTGGCCCCGGTCGAGCGCGTCACCGGCTACGACACCCACATCCCCCTGTTCCGCCTCGAGATGAAGTACCTGCCGAGCGTGGACAAGATCGTTGCCGCCGCCAAGCGCGCGCTGGCGGCGGGCTGAGGAAACACACATGAGCGACAAGAAGCTGTTCAAGCTGCCCGACCTGGGCGAAGGCCTTCCCGACGCCGAGATCGTCGAGTGGCTGGTCAAGGAAGGCGACATCGTCAAGCTCGACGAGCCGCTGGTCTCCATGGAAACCGCCAAGGCCGTGGTGGAGGTGCCCTCGCCGTTCTCCGGCAAGGTCACCCGTCTGGCCGGCAAGGCCGGCGACGTCATCGAGACCGGCAGCTGGCTGGTCGAGATCGAAATCGACCCGTCCCTGCCCCAGCGTGCAGATGCCCAGGACACCGGGCATTCGCACGGCCACAAGGGCGCCGGCAACACGGTGCCGAACGAAGAATCCCGCGATGATGGCGACGACCTCACCGTCGTCGCTTCCGACACCGGCGGCGAAATCCGCGAGGAGCCTGAAGAAGAGTCCGGCGACGCCGGCACCGTCGTTGGCGCCATGCAAAGCTCCAACGCCGTGCGCAGCGAGCAGGCGTCCGTAGTCGGCGGCGTGCGCGCCATGCCGGCCGTGCGTGCGCTGGCGCGCAAGCTCAAGGTGGACCTTTCCCGCGTCAAGGCCACCGGCACCGACGGCGTGGTGACGGCCGCGGACGTCAAGAAGGCGGCGGCGGAAGGCAGCGCCCCGGCCGGTGCCGCGGGCAGCCGCGCGGCAGCCGCCGCGCCGGCACCATCGCGGACCGAGGCGCCGACGCCGGGCCGTGCGGCCCCGGCCCGGTCCGAGGCCGCGCTGGACGTCGACGAACCCATCCGCGGCGTGCGCCGCAACATGGTCCGCACCATGTCCCAGGCCCACGCCGAGGTCGTGCCGACCACGCTGATGGACGACGCCGACATCAATGCCTGGGCACCGGGCGAGGACATCATGGCGCGCATGATCCGCGCCATCGCCGTCGCTGCCGAAGCCGAGCCGGCGATGAATGCCTGGCTCAACGCAAAGGAAGGCACCCTGCGCCGGCATGCGCGCGTGGACGTGGGCATCGCGGTCGATTCCCCGGAAGGCCTGTTCGTGGCCAACCTGCGCAACGCCGAGCGGCTTGAGCCCTACCAGGTGCGCCAGGCCATCAACCGAATCCGCGACGGCGTCAAGAACCGCTCGCTGCCGCCGGAAGAGCTGCGCGACTACACCATCATGCTGTCGAACTTCGGCGTCTTCGCCGGCAAGTACGCCACGCCCGTGGTGGTGCCGCCTTGCGTCGCCATCATCGGCGCCGGCCGCCTGCACCACGCCGTGGTGCCCGTGCTGGGCGGGCTGGAAACGCACCGGATCATGCCGCTCTCGCTCACCTTCGACCACCGCGCCGCCACCGGCGGCGAGGCCGCGCGGTTCCTGCGCGCCCTGATCGACGACCTGCAAAAAGCGCGCTGATGGCCCACCGCAGTCGCCTGGCGGGTTTCATCATCGACTGCGAGGGCGGCTCGCTGGGCGAAGCCGCCGGTTTCTGGAGCCAGGCCCTGGGCCTGCCCGTGACCGACCCCGACGAGGGCGGACAGGACAAATATGCCCGCCTCGATGGCAGCGCACTGGGCTTGCACATCGAGGTCCAGAAGGTGGCGCATCCCTCGCGCGTCCACCTGGACGTCGAGACCGACGACATGGAAGCCGAAGCCCGGCGCCTGGTGGCCCTGGGCGCCAAGGAAGTATCCCGGCCGCACGACGGCCGCTGGATCGTGCTCGAAGCGCCCACCGGGCACCGCTTCTGCGTGGTGCGCGCCCGCAAGCGCCTGACCCGCGCCAACGCCAACGTCCACCCCTGATCGCCGCGCCGGGCGACGCAGCCCGGCTCAGTCCTGGGCGACCTCGATCCGGTCGCGCCCGCGCCGCTTGGCCAGGTACAGGGCCTGGTCGGCACGCTCGAACACCGATTCGGTCGCGTCCCGTCCGGCCTGGCCACTGGCGATGCCCGCCGAGAGCGTCACCGGCACCGGCAGGTCCGGGTGGCTTGCCACCGTCTCGCGGATGCGTTCGACCACGGTGATCGCGCCATCCGGCGGCGTTGCCGGCATCAGCACCAGGAACTCCTCGCCGCCATAGCGCACGGCGACGTCGCCACCGCGCACCGCCTTGAGTATCTGTTCGCCGACCAGGCTCAGGACCTCGTCGCCGGTGGCATGGCCGTGGCCATCGTTGATGCGCTTGAAGTGGTCGATGTCGAGCACGGCCACGGTGAACTGGCCGCCCCCGGCCCAGAAGCCCCCCACGGTCGCCTCTTCCAGCCCGCCGCGGTTGAGCAGGCCGGTCAGCGAATCGCGCCGGGCTTCTTCGGCCAGGGCCGTGTTGCGCGCCTCGAGGCTGCGCTGGTAGTCCTGCAGCTCGCGGGTGGCCAGTTCACGTTCGGCCAGCAGGCGCTGGCCTTCGAGTTCGCGCTGCCGCAGTTCCAGCAGCGACACGGCCATGCGTGCCAGCGCCCGCAGCGCCTCGACCTGCTCCAGGCTGATCTCGCGCGGCACCACGTCCACGACGCAGACCGTGCCCAGGGCGTAGCCGTCGCGGGTGACCATCGGCGCGCCGGCGTAAAAACGCAGGTGGTCGTCGCCGGTGACCTGGGGATAGTTCCGGAAGACCGGGTGCTGCGAGGCGTCGTTGACGATGGTCACTTCGTCCGGCCGCCGGATCGCGATGTCGCAGAAGGCGATGCTGCGCTCGGTTTCTTCGCCCTGGATGCCATGGCTGGCTTTGAACCACTGCCGGTCTTCGTCCACGAACGTGACCACGGCCTGCGGCGTGCCGCAGATCGCGGTCGCCAGCTGCACCACGTCTTCGAAGGCCTGCTCGGGCAGGCTGTCGAGGATCCGGTAACGACGCAGCGCCTGCAGCCGGCGCTGGTCGTCCGGCGGCGGGCTCCAGTCGGAGGGCGGGCCAGGGTTCGCGTTCATCGCACTTCCTCGCTCGCGGGTCAGGGGGCAGTCTAGGCCAGGCCAGCCCAACGCAATCAAACTGCCCGGCGGAATCGCTGCCCGCGCAGCGCCCAGGCCACGCCCACGACCAGCAGGAAGGCCTTGTAGGCCAGCAGGCTGGCCAGCACCTGGCGCCAGATCGGACCGGCCTCGATGCCGGTGGCCGCCGTGGCAAAGCCCCAACGCCCCGCCAGGAAGGCGGCCAGGAAGGCCAGCAACAGGGCGATGGCGTCGAAACGCCGGCGCGCCGCGGTCTTTTCGAGCGTGCGCGGGTAGAACCAGTACAGCACGGCCAGGATGGCGAACCAGGGCAGGAACAGGATCAGGGCGAGGTCGGCGACGTCAGCCATCAGGCGCCCTCCTCGACGAAGGCCTGCAGCGCCGCTTTCGCGGCGTCGAGGGAAACGCCCGGCGCCAGCGCACCAATCCGTACATCCCCCAGCCACAAGCCGTCCTGCTCCTCCCGCAGGTCGCGGGCGCCCTCGAGTTTCAGGCGCGCGACCCGGACGCCGGCATCACGCGGCGAATCGAAACCACCGCCGCCCAGCAGTTCCTGGCCATCGCCATCGACGAGCTTGAAGTGGAAGCGGCCGTCCTTTTCCCGGTACTGCTTGAACTCGGGGCGGGCCTTCTTCGCGGCTTCCGCGGTTCTCACAACCGCCTGCTCGCGCAGGTCGCGCAGGCCCACGGCCCGGCGCAGCTCAGTCATCAGCGGTTTGGCGATGTTGCGGGCCTTGTCGCCACCGGCGCGCAGCACTTCTTCGATGTGCCCGGGACGGGCCATCAGCGCGTCGTACTTTTCGCGCAGCGGCGCCAGCTCCTCGTCCAGCCGTTCGAACAGCGCCTGCTTGGCCTCGCCCCAGCCGATGCCGTCGGCGAACGCCCGGGCGAACGCCGCCGACTGCGCCGGCGTCGCGAAGGCCTGGTGCAGCTGGAACAGCGCCGAGCCCTCGGTGTCCTTGGGCTCGCCCGGTGCCCGCGAATCGGTGACGATCGAGAACACCAGCTTCTTCAGGGTTTCGCGCGGCGCGAACAGCGGGATGGTGTTGTCGTAGCTCTTGCTCATCTTGCGGCCGTCCAGGCCCGGCAGGGTGGCGACGTTCTCCTCCACGGCCGCCTCGGGCAGCACGAAGTGGTCGCCATAGAGATGGTTGAAGCGGGCGCCGAAATCACGCGCCATCTCGATGTGCTGCACCTGGTCGCGGCCGACCGGCACGGAGTGCGCCTTGAACATCAGGATGTCGGCGGCCATCAGCACCGGGTACATGAACAGGCCGGCACTGACGCCGGCATCGGGGTCTTCACCGGCCTCGGTGTTCTTGTCCACGGCGGCCTTGTAGGCATGGGCGCGGTTGAGCTGGCCCTTGCCGGCCACGCAGGTCAGCAGCCAGGTCAGCTCCGGGATCTCGGGGATGTCGGACTGGCGGTAGAACCACACCTGGTCCGGGTCCAGGCCGCAGGCCAGCCAGCTGGCCGCGATCTCCAGGGTTGAGCGCTGCACCCGGGCCGGGTCCTGCACCTTGATCAGGGCGTGGTAGTCGGCCAGGAAGAAGAAACTTTCCACGCGGGGCTGGCGGCTGGCGGCCACCGCCGGGCGGATGGCGCCGGCGTAGTTGCCCAGGTGCGGGGTGCCGGAGGTGGTGATGCCGGTGAGTACGCGGGTGACGGTCATGGATTCATCGGGCGAAGGAACCCGGCGAGTTTACCGCGTCGGCGGTCCAACCCCGTCCGGGCCGCTGGAACGTTGAATCTCCTACCCCGCACGAGGAGTCCGCCATGAAGTCCGTCAATGCCCTGCTGCTGTTCGCCCTGGCCACCCTGTCCAGCCTGCCCGCCTGCGCCCGCCAGGCGCCCCTGGTCGATCTGCAGGTGCAGGACCTGGAGCTGGGCCAGGCCCTGCCCTGGCACCCGCACCGTGGCCGCCACTACGTCGAGGGCCGGCCCGGCCACCGCTACAGCCTGGTCCTGCACAACACCACCGGCGAACGGGTGCTGGCGGTGGTATCGGTGGACGGCGTGAACGCCATCAGCGGCGAAACCGCCGGCACCGGCCAGTCCGGCTACGTGCTGGGCCCCTGGCAGCGCCTGGAGGTCCGGGGCTGGCGCAAGAACCTGTCCGAGGTCGCGCAGTTCCACTTCACGGACCTGCCCGACAGTTACGCCGCCCGCACCGGCCGTCCCGGCAATGTCGGCGTGATCGGCGTGGCGGTGTTCCGCGAACGCCAGGCCCCGGTCCACCCGTCGTATCCGGCGCCGATCGCACGCGAGCAATCCCGGGGCGCGGGCAAACCCGGACACGCCAGCGATGCTGCCGCACCGTTGGCGGAGTCGAGCCGCATGGACGAAGGCCTGGCCCGCCAGAAGCTGGGCACCGGCCACGGCGAACGCCGCTGGGACGCCGCCACCACCACCCGTTTCGAACGCGCCAGCCGCTGGCCGGCGCAAGTCCTGGAACTTCACTACGACGGCACCGACGCCCTGATGGCCCGCGGCGTGCTGCCGCGCCGCTGGCCGCGCTACGACGACGCCCCGGCGGCCTTCCCGATCGGTTTCGCACCCGATCCCTGACACCCGGCCAAAGAAAAAGGCCGGGCATTGCTGCCCGGCCTCTTCTTGCCGATCAGTCGCAAAAGGCGCCGATCAGTTCTTGGCCTCTTCCGCGGCTTCTTCGAGTTCGTCGCCGGCCTTGGAGACATCCTTGCCGAAACCTTCGATGGTGTTGCAGCCAGAAAGCGCGAACGCGGCCAGCATGGCCGCCAGCATCAGACGGGTACGGGTCATGGGTAACTCCTGTGGGTGGGTTGCCCGCTGAGTCTAGACTTCGCGGAGAGACTGTCAATCATCCCCCGCGCACGTTTCACGGATGATTCACGCCCCGGTTCAGTCGCGCATCAGGGTGGACTTCCCGAACAGGCTTTCGACCAGGTCCACGGCCAGCTTGCCGGTGCGGTTGTGGTCGTCGTAGGCCGGGTTGAGCTCCATGATGTCCAGCGAACCCAGGCGGCCCGTGTCGGCGATCATTTCCATCACCAGCTGTGCCTCGCGGTAGTTCGGACCGCCCGGCACGGTGGTGCCCACGCCGGGGGCGATCGACGGATCCAGGAAGTCCACGTCGAAGCTGACGTGCACATGGGTCTGGTCGTCGATGCCTTCCAGGGCTTCTTCCATCACCCGCTTCATGCCGATCTCGTCGATGTAGCGCATGTCGTAGATGTCGACGCCGTATTCCTTCACCAGGCGCTTTTCGCCCTGGTCCACCGACCGGATGCCGATCTGGCGCAGCACGCTGGGATGGATCGCGGGGGAATCGCCGCCCAGATGGGTCAGCGACTCCGGGCCGACGCCGCACAGGCACGCGACGGGCATGCCGTGCACGTTGCCCGAGGGCGTGACGTCACTGGTGTTGAAGTCGGCATGGGCGTCGAGCCAGAGCACGCGCAGCTTCTTGCCGGTGTCCTTGCAGTGGCGCGCGACGGCCTTGATGCTGCCCAGTCCCAGGCAGTGGTCACCGCCCATCAACACCGGCAGGCGGCCCTGGCCGAGCTGGGACTGTACGGCCTCCATGACCAGGCGATTCCACTCCACGACCTGCTCAAGATGGCGGTAGCCGTCGGTCGGCGGCAGCCAGGGGTTGGCAGGGCCGGCGAGGTTGCCGGTGTCGATGACCTCCAGGCCACGCTCGTGCAGGGCTTCGCCCAGGCCGGCCACGCGCAGGGCTTCCGGGCCCATGACGGCGCCACGATGGCCGGCGCCGATGTCGGTGGGGGCGCCGATGAGCGCCAGGGTGCGTGACAGGCTCATTCCGAGGCCTCCGCCTTGGCCGGCACCTGCACCGGGCGGCCCTCCGCCTGCCAGCGTAGCCAGCTGCCCTCGACCTGGCGCACTTCGATGCCGGCGTCCTCCAGGATGTCCTGGGCCATGCTGGCGCGCTTGCCGCTGCGGCAATAGACCAGCACCCAGCGGTCACGGTCGATCTCGTCCAGGCGCGCGGCCAGCTGGTCGTGCGGGATCAGCACGGCGCCGGGCAAGTGCCCCTGGGCGAACTCCTCGGGGCTGCGCACGTCGAGCAGCAGCGGCGCATCGTCGCGCGCGGTGATCTCGGCGACCGCGGCCGGCGACACCGCCGGGCGACCGGCCAGCGCGGACAGCGGCAGCAACAGGGCGAGGACCAGGAAAGGGCGAATTGACTTGCGCATGACGGAATTCCAGCGTTTCGGGACCCCGTCAGGATAGTCCCGCCGGTGGTGGACTGGCCACCACCGCCAGGCAGGACCGCCGCCGGTGCATGCAAGCGAAGGAATTCAGTCGCGCGGGAAGCGCGCGTCGATCTCGCTGGCCGGCGCCGGCCGGCCGAAGTGGTAGCCCTGCAGTTCGTCGCAGCCCATTTCACGCAGGAAGTCGGCCTGGGCCTGGGTTTCCACGCCCTCGGCCGCCACCACCATGTGCAGCTCGTGTCCCACCGCGACGATGGTGCGGGCGATGGCGGCGTCGGCGGCGTTGTCGGGCAGTTCGGTCACGAAACTCCGATCGATCTTGAGCTTGTCGAGCGAGAACTGCTTGAGGTAGGCCAGGCTGGAATAGCCGGTGCCGAAATCGTCGAGCGAAAGCGACACGCCCAGGGCCTTGATTTCGGCGAGCCGGCCCTTCACCCGGTCGACGTTTTCCATCAGCGAACTTTCGGTCAGCTCGATCTCGAGCATGCCGCGCGGCACGCCGTGGCGCTCCAGCGCCTCGCGCACGCGCTGCACGATGTCCGGGCGCTGCAGCTGGTGGGCCGAGAAGTTGACGGCCACCGTGAACCCCTCCCTGCCCTGTTCGCGCCAGGCGCTGAGCTGCCGGCAGGCTTCGTTGAGCACCCAAAGCCCCAGTTCCGGCATCAGCCCCAGCGATTCGGCGATGGGAATGAACCGGCCCGGCGGCACCGGGCCCAGCTCCGGGTTGTTCCAGCGAAGAAGGGCCTCGAAGCCGGTGATGCGGCGGCTGGTGGCGTCGAGCTGCGGCTGGTAGTGAAGCTGCAGTTCGTCCCGCGTCACCGCCTCGCGAAGGCGCGCACCCAGCACCAGGCGGTCTTCGAGTTCCTGCATCTGCAGGGTCGAGAATTCACAGGCAACGTCGCGCCCTTCCCGCTTGGCGCGACTCATCGCGGCCTCGGCGCGGCGCAGCAGGTCGGTACCGCTGTCGCCGTGCAGCGGCGAACGCGCGATGCCGATGCTGGCCGTGAGGTAAAGGCTGTAGCCGTCGCCTTCGATCGGCTGTGCCACGGCCTGGCGCAGCGCGTCGGCGACCTTGAGCACCTCCTCACGCGGCGCATCCGGCACCATGGCGACGAACTCGTCACCAGCGAAACGCGCCAGGTATCCCGGCCCGCCCAGGACGTCGCGCAGGCGTTCGGACACCAGGCGAAGCGCCTCGTCGCCGATGATGTGGCCCATGGACTCGTTGATGGCGTGGAAATGGTCGATGTCGATGAACAGCACCGACAGTTCGGAGTTTTCGCGTTCGAGCAGGGTCCCGATGGCCGATTCCAGGATCGGGTAGCGCGGCAACGAGGTCACCGGGTCGTGGTTGGCGGCGTAGGCCAGTTCGGCCTCGACCTGGCGGCGCTCGGTCAGGTCATTCTGGATGCCGACGAAGTGGGTGGTGTTGCCGCCGTCGTCGCGAACCGGCGAGATGAACAGGTGGTTCCAGAAGAGCGAGCCGTCCTTGCGGAAATTGCGCAGGATGACGTTGCAGTCGCTGCCCGTCGACACCGCGCGGCGCAGGATCTCGAGCTCGGGCTGGCAGGTTTCTTCGCCCTGCAGGAACCGGCAGTTCCGACCCGTTGCTTCATCCGAGCTGTAGCCGGTAAGCGCTTCGAAGGCGGGATTGACGTAGATGATGGGAAGGTCGTCGGACTGGGCATCGGCGATGACGATGCCATTCATGCTCGACTCGACGGCGCGCTGCAGCAGCAGCAGGCGCTCCTGCGCGGCGCGCTGCCCGGTGATGTCGTGGGCAATGACCATGCGGCAGGTCTTGCCGTTGAGTTCGACCGGATGCCCGGTCACTTCGGCCCAGACCAGGCTGCCGTCCTTGCGACGATGGCGCCAGACGCCCGCGTTGCCCGCCAGGCTGCCATTGCGCGATAGGTAGTCCCGCAGGCGATCGGCCTCCTCGGGGTCGCGGATGTCGAAGATGGTCATGTCCTCGAGTTCATCGCGGCCGTAGCCGTAGCTCGACACCATCGCGTCGTTGACCGCCACGAAGTTGAAGCTCGTGGCGTCGTAGACCCAGGTCGGGAAGGGGTTGAGCTCGAACAGCTGGCGGTAACGCTGCTTGCCGCCCTCGATTTCAGCGACCTGGCGGGCGCGCTCGGCGGCATAGCGTAGCGAGCGCGCCAGCTTCTCGGCGTCGATGTGCCCCTTCACCAGGTAGTCGGACGCACCCGCGGCCAGTGCTTCGCGGTCCACGTCCGGGTTGCCCTGGCCCGTGAGCATGATCACCGGGCGATGCGCGCTTCGCTCGGCCACCGCCATGCGCACCAGGTCCATGCCGTTGTCGGGCCCCAGGTGGTAGTCGACCAGGAATACGTCGTGCCGGTTCGCGCGCAGCGCCTCCACGCCCTCGGCCAGCGTGGCCACCCATTCGAGTTCGAACCGGCCCTGCGGATAGTCCGCCAGCAGGTCACGCAGGATCAGGAAATCCTCTTCGTCGTCGTCGACGACGAGTACGCGGAGCACTTCGTCGTTCAACAAGCGTCCCCCCCGGCCTCGGGCGGCAGGTCCACCACCTGGAGCCAGTACTTGCCCAGGGTCTGCACCACGTCGGTCAGGCCCGTGAAAGTGACCGGCTTGGTGATGAAGGAATTGACGCCGTCCCTGTAGCTCCGGGCCACGTCCTCTTCGGCCTTGGACGTGGTGAGGATGACCACCGGGATGGCGCGCAGCTTCGGGTCGGCCTTGATCTCGCGCAGGACCTCGCGGCCATCCTTGCGCGGCATGTTCAGGTCAAGCAGCACCAGGCCCGGCATCGGATAGGCGTCGTCGTCGCTGTACTGGCCGCGGCGGCGCAGGTAGTCCAGGAGCTCCTCGCCGTCGCTGACGAAATGCAGGGGGTTGCGCAACCGGCATTCGGCGAAGGCCTCCTGGGTCATCAGGCGGTCGTCCGGGTCGTCATCCGCCATCAGGATGGCGATGGGCTGGCGCGGGCTATTCATCGAAGGACAGGGTCCCTGGGCAGGCTTGCCCGACTCTACGTTTCCGAGAGCGGAACCGCCAGCCCGGCATTCCCGCCGGGTTGGCGGCCCGGCAGGCGGATGATGAAGGCCGCTCCTTCGCCGGGCCGGCCCTCGGCCCGGATGGTGCCCCGATGCCGCTCCACGATCCTGCGCACGATCGCCAGGCCGATGCCGGTGCCGTCGTACTCCTGGCGGCCATGCAGGCGCTGGAAGGGCGCAAACACCTTGTCCGCGTAACGGGGGTCGAAACCGATGCCATTGTCGTGGAAACGCAGGATCCATCCCGGACCGTCCACCCCGGCATCGGCCTGGGCACTGACCCGGACCACCGGGGCGCGGTCCGGCGACCGGAACTTCAGCGCGTTCGAGAGCAGGTTCTGGAACAGTTGCCGCATTTGCGTGGCGTCGGCCTCAATCTCCGGCAGCGGCCCGGCCTCAACCCGGCCACCGCTGGCCTCAAGGCTGGTTTCGAGGTCATCGAGCACGCCGGCAAGCACCGCGTCGAGCTTCACCTGCGTGAACGGCTTGCCCCGGGCAGCCACGCGCGAATACGCCAGCAGGTCGCTGATCAGCACCTGCATGCGGTTGGCAGCCTGGCTGGTGCGGTCCAGGTAGTCGCGGGCTTCATCGGCCAGCGAGCCGGCGTAGCGCTGCTGGAGCCGGTCGGAGAAGGCACGGATCTTGCGCAGCGGTTCCTGCAGGTCATGCGAGGCGATGAAGGCGAAATCCTGCAGCTCGCGGTTGCGCGCATTGAGGTCGGCCAGGGTCTGGCGCAGGGTTTCCTCGGCCTGCAGGCGCTGGGTGATGTCGCGTCCGACGGCGTAGACCAGGCCGTCGGATGAAGGCGCCGACATCCACTCCATCCAGCGCACGCCTCCGTCCTTGCAGATGTAGCGGTTCACGAAGCGCAGGTCCACATTCTTGCGCCGGCCCATGCTTTGGGACCGCTCGCGCGTCGCCGGCACGTCCTCGGGGTGGATGAAATCCAGGATCGGCCGCGAGCAGAGCTCCTCGCGGGTGTAGCCAGTGATGTCGGCCAGCATCTGGTTCACCTGCACCCAGCGCCCGGACGTGGGGTCGTAGACGACGAACACTTCCAGCGACATCTCGAAGAACCGGTCGCGCACCTGCAGCTTGGCCAGCAGCCGGGCCCGCTCGATGGCGATCACCGCCATCTGCGAGAACTGCAGCGCCACCTGTTCGTCGTCCTCGTTGAACTCGCCGCGAAACTTGTCGCTCAGCTGCAGGATGCCCAGGGTCTTGCCGTCGCTGCCCACCATCGGCACCGCCAGCCAGCCGCGCATCGGAGGATGCCTGGCGGACTCGCTGCCGAAATTGCGCCAGCCAGGGTGCGCCTCAAGTTCGTCCTGGGTCATGCGCATGGGGACCTGGCGTTTGCCGACCTGGACATAGATGCCGGTGCCATCGATGGGCACGTCGTAGTCGCGCCACTGCGCGTACTTTTCCGACAGTGACACCGCGTTGAGCAGCTGGCCCTGGCCATCGACGGCCTCGACGCTGACCACTGCCTGGTGCGCGCCGATGATTTCGCGCGCCCGGTCCACCAGCTGCTGGTAGAGGGTCTCCTCGTCCAGGTCGCGGTTGACCGAGATGGACGCCTCGCTGAGCCGGTGCAGCTGCTGGCTGAGCGTTTCGGCACCGTCGAGCGCGTCCGACAGTTCGCGCTGGTGCTTGCGCAGCAGGCTGATGTCCTGGGCGATGCCGAACACGCCGGTCACCCGGCCATCGACGATGATCGGGAGGTTGGTCACCCGCATTTCGATCCGCTGGCCGTCGGCCGCCACGCCGGTCATTTCGTAGCTGCGCGCCTCGCCATGGGTGGCCGCGACGAAGTGCGCACGGACCACGTCGCGCTCGGAATCCAGCGCGTGCTCATCGAAGGGACGGCCGAGCACGTCCCCGGGCCGCACCCCGGCCACGCGCTGGAACTGCTCGTTGACCTCGGTGAAACGGCCTTCGAGGTCGAGCGAATACACCACGTCCGGGTGCTCGTCGAACAGCGACCGGAAACGCTGCTGGCCGATGTTGATGGACTGGAACGCCGCATCATGCTCGATCGCCACGGCGCACAGCGCCGCCAGGCGGTCGATCAGCTCGAGCTCGGCATCCTGGGGTTCGCGCACCTCGCGGTAGTAGGTGGCGAACGTGGCGACCACGCGACCATCGGAAGCCTTCACCGGGGTCGACCAGCAGGCCTTGAGCCCATGGGACTGGACCAGCGGCAGGTAGTCGGCCCAGAGCGGGTCCCGGTCGATGTCCGACACCACCACCCGTTCGCCCCTGAACGCCGCCGTGCCGCAGGAGCCGGCGCTCGGACCGATTAGCAGGCCATGGATGGCGGCGTTGTATTCCGGCGGCAGGTTGGGCGCTGCACCGACCCGGATGTGCTGGCCGTCTTCATCGAGCAGCAACACCGAGCTCAGGGCACCGGGCATCTGACGTTCGGCGAGACGCACCAGCGCCAGCAAATTCTCGCCCAGCGGCCGACGGGCGGCGATGCTGGCCAGGATCCGTCGCTGACCATCCTCCAGCGACTGAGCCCGCTTGCGTTCGGTGATGTCCTGGACGCTGCCCGCCAGCTTCCAGGGCTGGCCCTGGTCGTCGCGCAGCAGCTGCGCGCGCTCGTGCACGTGGCCGATGCCGCCGCCGGGCAGCAGGATGCGGTGCTCCACGTCCAGGTCGCCCTTGCCGGACAGGGTTCGTGCCTGGGCCCGCTGCAGCATCTCCAGGTCGTCCGGGTGCACGCGTGCGGCAAAGGCTTCGAAGCTGCCGGCAAACTCGTCCGGGCGAACCTTGAAGATCCGATAGACCTCGTCCGACCACTGCAGGCGGTTGGCGGGGATATCCAGCTCCCAGGCCCCCATGCGCGCGATCTTCTGGGCCCGCTGCAGGCTGGCCTTGGCCCGCTGCAGGGCTTCGGACTGGCGGCTGGCCTCGGTGACGTCGCGGGCGATGGCGAACATCATGCGGTCGCGTGCCGACCACACCGCCGACCACTGCATGGACACCACGCGGCCATCCTTGCGCACGACGCGGTTGCGGAAATCCACCGTGGGCCGGCCCGCCAGGACCGCCGCGCCCTCGCGCAGGGTGTGGGCACGGTCGTCCGGATGCGCCAGGTCGAAATGCGCACGCCCGACCAGCTCGCCCGGCGAAAACCCCCAGACCGACTCGGAGGCGCTCGACACCTGGGTGAACCGGCCGTTGGCATCGAGCACGCAGATCACGTCCAGCGAGTTCTCCAGCACCAGGCGGTTCATCACCAGCGATTGTTCGAGCCGCCGTGAAAGTTCGCGCAGTGCGTTCTCGGCGCGCTGCTGGTCGGTGGTGTCCTGGATCGCACCCGAAACCGCCACCGGCTCGCCGGCGGCGTTGCGCACCAGGGTGCCCAACTCCCGCACCTGCCGGGTCTCGCCGTCGGGATGCAGGATGCGGTATTCGATTTCAAGATCGGTGGCGTCGCCCATCTGGAGGCCGTGCCGGGCTTCCGCGAGCCGCTTGCGGTCCTCGAAGTGCACGCGCTTGAGCAGCTCCGGGAAATGCTGGATGGAATGGCCCGGGCCCAGGCCGAAGATCGACTCCGCCTCTTTCGACAGGCGCAGTTCGCCCGAGACCAGGTCCTGTTCCCAGCTGCCCAGCCGCGCCATGCGCTGGGCGCGCTCGGATGCGGCGGTGGCCTGCCGCGCCGCGGCCTCGGCGGCCTTCCGGTCCGAGACGTCCTGGAAATAGACCGCCAGGCCCTGCGGATGCGGATAACAGCGGGCGATGAACCAGCTTCCGAGCGGCGGGAAATAAACCTCGAACTCGCCGGCGACACCCTGGCTGACCGCCGCACGGAACTTCTCTTCGATGATCGTCCCCACTGCGTCGGGGAAGGCCTCCCAGACACTCTTTCCGACCAGTTGGTCGCGCGGCTGCTGCATGAGCTGCTCGGCACGCGGATTGACGAACACGAAGCGCCAGTCGCGGTCGAGGGTGTAGAAGGCATCGCTGATGCTCTCGAACACCAGGGACAGTTCCCGTTCGGCCTTCTCCAGGGCAACCCGGGCACGTTCGGCCTCATCAACCTGTGCGGCCAGCTCCTGGCCCCTGCGCTCGGCCATTTCGGCGCGTTCGCGGGCCAGGCCCGCCAGCCGCAGTGCCAGTGCGACCAGTCCACCGGTGATCAGGCCGGTGAAGAGCAAGACGTTGGCCAGCGGCGAGGACACCGACGAGTCGGGCCAGATGCCCAGTTCCAGGGCAGCTCCCGCGGCCGGTATCGAGCGCAGCAGGGGCACGGTTCCCCCGGGCGGCGTGCCGCGCGCGTACAGCACCTCGCTGCCATAGCGAATCCGCAGGGCACTTTCCGGCGCGGTGTTCTCAAGGATGCGCGCGAACAGCTCGTCGTACTTGACGACGGCGACCACGAAACCCTCCAGCTGCCCATCACGCCGCAACGGTGCCGCCAGCAGTTCGCCGACGCTGCCGTCGAGCAGGGCCACGGGCGGCGACTCTCCCACCATGCCGTCGCGGCGCACCTGGGCGAACAGCTGCCTGCGCACGGGATCGAAATCGAGCGCACGCCCGACCACGTCCACGCCCTCGCCCGGCCGCGTTCGCTGGCGCAGGACGTTGGCGTTGGCGTCGGTCCAGATAAGGGTCACGAAGGCCGGGAAGTCCTCCAGGTAGATTTCGGCATCGAAATCGAACAGGTCTCCGCGCCGGGACTGCGCGTCGACGTTGGCCATCCGCAGCGCCATGCGCCTGAGCGCGTTGCGGCGGTCGAGGACGCCGATTTGCATGACCTGCTCGACCAGCTCGGACTGCCGCAGCAGGACCGCGTCGCGCCGCGTCGCCTGGTCCCTGTCGATCGCGAACCAGACCATCATGGAAACACCGATCGCCGACACCGCCACCACCAGCGGCAGCCACCCGGCCCGCTGCGACCGCAGCCTGCGATACTCCGACCCGCCCGCGCCCAGTCCGATACCCATCATCAGCATCGCCAGCGCGGTCATCAGCGCCATCGGCGTATTGGCTCCCCAGCTACGCAGCACCGACACCTGCATCAGGTAACCGGCCAGCACGATCAGCGCGATCATGGTGGTGACGAAGCCACAGGCCCAGGTCGCCGACCAGCGCGCCGGGCTGCCTTTGCCGCCCGCCGGCGCCAGTGCGATGCCCAGGCAGGCCAGCAGAAAGGCGGTTGCGGTATTGGGTGCCATGCGCCCGGCAACGACGTCCTCGGCGACGATGCCGTGCCGGATCAGCCACTCGCCGGTTCCCAGCGCCAGGCCGGCGTATTCCTCCAACAGGCTGGCAACGCAAAAAATGATCACCGGCGCCATCGGAAGGACCGCTAGCTTGCTGCGTCCGGCCGCCAGCAGTCGCAGTGCGGCGGCAATCAGGAGCGCGCTCAGCGCCGTATTGAACTGCATCGGCACGTAGTCGGTGCCGCCTTGCACGATGTAGGGCACGTGCAGCCACCAGCCAGCCATCACCAGCAGGGCCATGCCGGCCAGCAGGTCGGTGCAGATGCGCAGCGTCCGGAACGGACCGGGCACCAGGTCCCGCACCATCAGCCAGGCACCCAGTGCGCCGTAGGCGAGCACCGAACCCAGGCCCAGCGCCACCGGACCCGAGGGCGTGTCGTCGAAGACGGAAGACAGGGAAAGCAACACCAGCACCACAAGGAAGCCGCCCAGCGAACTCGCCACCATCCCCGCCGCGCGCGCGCTGCCGACGACGTTGGCGCCGATGCCGATCGCCGCGGCCAGTGCCGCCAACCAGGGCGCGCCAATGCGCTGGCCTTGCCCGGCCGGGGTCGGCCAGGCCAGCCACAGCACGGCCAGGCTGGCGAAACCCAGGGCCCAGGCCAACAGCATCCAGCGGCGGCGGTCGGCCCGGAAGTGCACGCCCGCCCCGGCCAGCAGCGGCGCCAGCAGCGAAAGCGCGCCCGGCCACCCACCCGGCAGCGCGGCGTCCCACACCAGCCATTCGACCAATGCCACGAGCAGGGGCAGGAAGGCCATCGCCAGCACGATGCGTTCACCGCCGGGAGCAGCAGTGGGCCTGGCCTGGTTCCCGTTGCGATCACTCTCCATGCGTGATGCGCGCCTCCCTGGTGCCGGCTCCCGGAATCCAAGTAGGCCCTACAGGGGCCGCCAGGAGTGGGTTCACCGACTTCGATCTATCTTAGATACCCCCAAACGTACCCCCAGCGCTTCGACGCTGGGGCCGCGCCAGGGGCACGAGGTCGATCATGGCTTGGTGGCAGCTTTCTTGCCATAGGGCCGTTCACGTTTTCAGGAACACGCACAACGGGGGTAGGAATGGACGAGTACAAAGGGGTGATGTTCGGGGCAGCCGTGATCGCCTACAGCATCTGGCTTTTCCGGGCGCAGTGGCTTTCCGACGAGATCAAGCGCAACGCATTCAACGAGGCGCCATCGGAGGATCAGGTCCGATGGCACATTCGCCACATGCGGCAGGATCTACACGCGCTGGTGATGATTAATCACGCTCTGCTGATTCTGTTGGCCTGGGTCGCGGTCTTCAGACTCTGAAATCACCAATCAGCAAAGCGCAAGTCTTCTAGGCGAGACACGAAGCTAGGAGCCGACTAGTCGAACGCAGCTACGCCATTCCGGAGGGCACAGTCCTCGCCGCATGAGTCACGGACGACGCTCACGCGCTACACGTACCTGTGACCGGAAGACGTACCGGAATGCTTGTGGCGGCAGCCCTAGGGTCTCTGCTTAACGGAACGCATGGAAGTACGCCATGCTGGAGTTTGTGCAGTAGCTCTCTAAGTAGAGCTGGGGAACGCCGTAGCGCTTGGCTGCTGCGGCAAAGTCAGGGTTCCCTTCCGAACTCTTGATCAACATCTCGCGCTCGCGGAACGGCACGAAGAATTCCATTGCGGCTGCTTGCGCCAGGACTTCCCAAGCAGCCGAGCAGCTGGCCTGGTTCACGGGGAAGGTGTTGAATACTTCCTCAAGATGATCGTAAAGGTTGATGCTCCGGCAGCGCGGTTCGTCGATCACCACATGGAACAGCTCTTTCGCTAAGGCGAACCGCTCCTCGTCGTAGTCCATCCCTTCAAGCAAGTACACTCGGTAAGAGCCGTCAGCCATCGCAACGTAGAACGCCTTTACGGAATTCTTTTGAGCGTCCATCGAGCGAACCTCTACCCTCTTGTTAAGGTAGTTGGCGATGACGCGCTGCAGCCCCTCGATGGTCTTGTATGGCGCATCACCTGCAATTTCGGTCTGTCTGTACTCTTGCGCCACTTCGCGGGCCGCATCGAGACAGTCGCGCACATCTGCAGCGTTAATAATCATGCAACCCCCTAGCTGCAAAAAAGAAAGGACACCCTAGGGTGCCCTTTCCGCAAAAAAAACTGAACTATCTTAGGCGAGCGCCGGCGCCGTCTGCGGCACGTACGCCCGATGTTCGCCACGCAGCATCGCTTCGAGTACGTCGGCGACATCCGAACCCACCACCGACAGCGCGTGATCATCCGCGCCCTCAGCAAAGAAGAATTTCACATCCACGACGCCGCGCTCACGAAGCGCAGCCTCAAGGGCCTGCAGTCGTTCTTTCGCGTTCATGTCGTTCACCATTTAACCCCGTCTATTCTCTATCGATGCGGCTACTTTGCCTTTCAGCAGACTCGGGCCGCAAAGCCGAGCCGCGCATTATAGCTGTACTTCTAGCCCGAAAATCCAACCGGATCCGGGCGGTGCATCACATTTCCACTTGTTGCCGTTCAGGCGCCGAATCTTTGCTCTCGCAACACCTGTTTTGTATATCGGGCCCGGGCGCCAGGCAAGCCCATCCAATGGCATGGACGCAGAATGCCTCAGGGGGAGGACAGCTACATGACGGTCTAGACCGCATTAACAATTCAGCTCGTCGCTGCCCACCCCCCAAGATGGAGCGTAAGTGGCTGTTTTTAAACACCAGCCCTTGTGGTGCCCCGTTCAGGGAAAGCGGCAGTGCCCCCGAATTGTTAAGTGAACTGCCCCGAACTGGGGCTCCCCGGAAGGTGCATTTTCTTCCCCTCAGCGGCGCTCCGCCAAGGGCCCGAATCGCCAAACTGCGCGAACCAAGTGCGTGTGGCGGGGCCGGTGGCAGGCTCCGCGCCCGGGCGGGCCCTGCCATCGCCATCAGGCGGCAGTAGCGGCCCCATCTACGTGGGTGCGTCAACCTCGGTAAGTAGCTGCTTGGCCGTGGCCTCAGCCCGGGCGAGGGTGCCCCGCATGGCCTCGATCGTGGCCAGGACCTCACTGGCCGCCCCTGGATCCGTGGCTAGGTCCGCCATCCGGGCTCTCAGACTATCTGCCTGGCGATCCAGGGTGCGGGTACAAGCGAAGCCGCGCATTAGCCGGTCGCGGAAGGGTGAGAGGGCCATATATCGCAGTATATGAACCGTCCGCTCACCGGATGAGACAGCGCCAGCGGGAGACGACCACCGGGCTACGATTGCCCGGGGTGGGACCTCCCGCCAGCCCCTACATTGTAGCGCCGCCCGGCCCAGCTTCATCCCCCTTCAGGCCGGGGGCGGGCGCGGATGGCTTCCGGGCGGCGGAGAGACATTAGCCCCCACCCAGCCTCCTCTGCCGTCCTATATCTCCGCCCCGGCATGTAGGAGAACCGCTCGCCCCTCGGCTTGAGCGCCGCCTAGGACTCCTGAGCTTTCTCAAGGTTGTATCGCCAATAGGCGAGTTCCGTTTGCGCCTCGTAGACGGCGCTGAACCACCGTGAAGAAATCGGGTTGGAATTCACAGCGGGGCTGAGGGCGACCGCTGCTCTACGAAGCGCCGGATCGAAAAAGCACTCTTCTGCGCGCGTCTTGTCGCGATTGGTGCGCGAAAGGGTGCCATGCTTTGCGGCGGCTTTTAGGTCCGACTTGAGCTCTCGATATAGGATCTCGACATCTTCGCGCTCTCGCCGAGTGAGGTGGCGCTTGTCTCCCAACAGGCCCAGCACTCTCTCACAGCGCTTCTCAAGCTCTTCCAGCTCAGACGCAATAGCTGCCAGTTCTTCAGGGTCGAAGTGTTCAACAGTTGGGGTCATGCCTATTCCGTCGATGGATTGATCGAGAAACGCTATCCCACTGTGCTGGAGTGGCAAGGGAGGATAGGACTGAGAGAAATTCTCAACGCCCAGCAGACCTAGTAGTTCTCCTCGACGTAGGCCTGACAGCCCTCAATGAATGACTGCGACCACCCCGTGCAGTCTTCTTCATCCTCGATCCCCTCTTCCTCGGCCCACTCATAGCCCGCCTCATGCCCGGAGCAATCTTGGGTACAGGGGTAGCCGTGAAAGTAGCGCTGTCCCTGATCGATCGCTCTGGGTGGTGGAAGGACAGGCTGTTCCAGATAGACAGTCACAAGTTGGCAGTTACTTGAAAGCTGCCTTGGCGAATAGTTCGGAATCCCGTCGGCGCCTACGCACCGATAGAGCGGGGTCCCTCCGGTGGCTGGGCTCGCTGAAGCCCTCGCCGCTTCGGCCCGTTCCCGTGCAATCTGTGCCTCCAATAGCTCAGCGCGAAGCCTCGCCTCTCGCTGTTGCTCTCCCCGGATTCGCCCCTGTTCGCCGGCCTGCTGAACATAGTCCATGCCAGCAAGCGGGCCCATCTGCGGTGTAGGGGAGATGCCGGCTTGGGGGTGAGATTGCGGACGTTCCGCTTGGCTGTTGGCCGCACACATCCCGCCAAGCGCTAGCGTGGCCTGCTGGCAAGCCTGCAGCGAGTAGTAGAAGCAACTCTTCTGCCCGGAATCGGAAACCAAGCAGAACGGCGCAGCCGTCTGCGCAGAGCTTGTGGCGGTCCAAAAGAGGGCTACCGCCACTAGGAACAGTCGAATCAGGCTCATGGATGCGCTCCCCCTGTCCTAGAAGGTTACGCCCTCTGACTCGATGGGCGGCCAATCGTCCTTTCACACTCGGCGGAGTAGTCGGGCCAGCTCCCGAAGCACTTGCCGAGAGCCTCCTTTCCAGGCGTTGCGACTAATCCTTGCCTTGCCTGCCTCGCTTCTTGGGCCGGTTGACCTCTCCCACGGCTTCCATCGCCGGATCAGCTCCGCTTGCCGTGCCCGGCGCTGGGGCGTCCATCCATTGGCCATCTTCAGCCTCCAATAGTTTGTTTGGCGCGTTTTCGCTTTCCCCCGCGTGCGGGGCAGCCGTTCCGTTGTTCACCTGCTGGTGGCCGTGCGCAATGTTGGCTTGCTTGGCGAAGACTACGGGCGGGTTCTTGATCGTGGAGATTGCCTCCAACGTGGCCCGACACTGCCCCTGGGCGCGCAAGGCCAGCTTCAGATACAGCTCGGTTGCCTCCGGATATTCGGCCATATTTGAGGCCGCCCGGTATGCCAGCCGGTTGAAGATGGCATCCAGCGTGTGCGCCTGGGCCGTAAGCATCCCGACGGGGCGCGCCATGTCGCCAGAGTTCGTCCGCTGGACCTGCTCACAGAGTTCATCGATCAAGTCGGCAAGTGGCACCTCTTCCATTCCAGCCGGACGGAAGGCGCCCAGAGAAAATGCAGACAGAACCGTGGGCCTGACGACACTGCGCGCGACTGCACGGCTGGGCGACTCATCCGGCTTGGTCGGCACCGGCAATGTCCGGCTTGGTGCTGCCTTGGGAACCACGGTCTTGGACGGTCGCTTGCTCATCGCTGGCGCTCCACCATCTGCTCCAGCTCCCGGGCGAATTCGATAGCTTCCTCGTCGCCACTGGCCCGCGCCTCCACCTTGAGTTGGGCGAGCTGGACCGGGAGGGCCGCATAGGGCACCTGAGTCTGTCGGGCCAGCCATTTGACAACGGTTTGGCTGGTCAGCCCTCGCGCCGCCAGGTTAGCCAGTCCAACGCCGCCACCGATCAGCGCCGCCGTGCCCACGTTGCCGGTGCCGAGCGTGGTCAGGAAGGAGAACACCGTGCCCGCTTGAATTGCGGCGTCCGTGGTCTGCGAGGGATTGCGGAACACCTGGGCGCCCTGGCGCTGGTTCGCTGCCGCCTTGGCCACCGTCTCCATTGCCCGCACGTAGTCCGGCCCAAGGCGCCCGAAGAGGGCCGACTTGGCTTCCGGTGCCATGCTGTTCCACATGGTCAGGAAACGCTCGGAGCTGAACTGCTCTCCGATATCGTCCTGCGCGCTGGGGTTTGCGCGACCCATTCGCCGGATCACCGCAGCCGCGAGCTGCTTTTGGCCGTCCTCAGGGAGCGACTGGAGAACCGCCCTCAGAGTGGTCGCACCTTCGCGGGTTCCGCTGGTCGCTGCGCTAAAGACCTTCTCGGGGCCGCCGTTGCGGTCGATGACCCGCTCCAGCACTTCCATCCGGTTCATGCCTGCGCGGTAGTAGGCATTCGCCCTGCTGGCCGCCTGCACGGCCCGGGGATTGCCGGTGGCCCGCGCCGCTGCATCCAGGTCTTCCGTAAGCGCCGCATACACCTGGCGGAGCTGCTTCGTGGGAACGTCCGTGGCAAAGGTCGAATCGGCAATGAGGTCACCCATCCGGGTCCGCAGGTTCTTGAGCGCCTGATACGGGAGCGTCGGGCGACTGGACACGCCAAGACCAGCAAACGGACCACTGGCCGAAGATGCCGAGAGGTCAGCTTCCAGCGCATCCCGGATGGCACCCACTCGCGAACTCGCCAATGCGCGCGAAGTGTTGACCGCTCCAGGCGTTGGGCTGGCCAGGGAATCCAGGGCGGCCTTCGTCTTCGACACATCAACCCCGGAGTTGGCCGGGAGGTACTGATCTACCTCGGAGTAGAGGGAGTTCGCCGTTCGACGGAAGTTGGCCGAGAAGCCGTTGGGGCCAAGCACGCCGCGTTCGATGGCCCGGCCTGCCTGGGCGGGGTCAGCGCGCGTGGAGAGCGAGTCCGCAATCTGTCGAACCTGCCCGCCCATGCCGCTCTGCTGTGCGTCACCCCTCCGCGCCATCACGCCGGAGCCGCCCGGGGTACGGGCCAGCAGAGCCTCCAGACCGCGCGCCACCCTGCCCTCAGTTGCTTGCCCCAAGCTGGGTGAGCCCGCGCCGGATTTGCCGTAGGTCACGAGATTGGCAAGCATGCTCTGCCTGCCCGCTTCGCCGCCTCGCGTGGCAAGTCGGGCCAGCGCGGACGTGTTGGCGGGAGCCGTAGCACCGGCAAGGCCAGCGAGCATCTGCCCGGTTGGGCCGGCTCCAGCTTCGCGCGCAATCTCGCTGGCGCCGCCACCTGAGGCAGAGGCGCTGAGCTGGTAACCAGGGGAAGCCGCCAGTGCTTTGCCGAACTGGCCCGTGAGGCCGGGCGCCTGGGACGCGATGCCGCCAGCGCCCAGGGTAGGCGCTGCACCCACCAGGGCGCGGCTAGCGCCGCCCACAACGCGCTCAAAGCCGGTATCGGGCTGGGGCAGCCCCATTGAGTCGGCCGCCCACGTTGCCAGCTCTCCGGCGCGCATGAAGGGCCGAGGCTGGCCCTCGGTGCCCAGTGCCGCATTGCCCGCTTCCGCTATCGGGTCCGAGAAGATCCCCAGGAAGTTGCCGATGCCCTCCAGGCCGTGACGGGCCGTCAGCCCGAGTTGGCGGCCCGTTTCGTCAAGAGTGCCGCGCTGCTTGGGCGGGCCGGACTGCTGCTGCACGTAGCGCTTCACTGCGTCGCGCATTACGTCGCGGGGAGTGTTCGCGGGGAACTCCAAGATCGTGCCGTTCGGCAGTTCAACCTCCTGAATCCCCACCTCGCCGCTGGTCTCCTGGTATTTCGTCCACGGCCCCTGCTCGTCCTTGGGCTGCTGGTAACGCTCCCACGGGCCGCTGGTAGCCGGCGCGCTTCGCTCGGCGCCGTTGCTGTGGCGCTCTTGGGCGTACGCGAGCACTTGGTCTTCACTGGCACCCGCCGGGGCGGTGACCTCGTAGGCGGTGCCGTCAGGGGCGGTTACGCGGTACTTGTCCGACGCGGGCGCGCCCTCAGTCTCGCGCGCCGAACGAACCTGCTTGAGTTCACGAGCGAAGCGCCGCGCGGCATAGTCAGCGTGGCTATCGCCTTGGCGGGCCAGCGCCGCCGCATTGCGTAGCGCCTGCTCAAGGCGCCTCTCGCGGTCCGGGTCGCTCGCAACCGAGTCCGCCGGGCGACTGCGCTGCGCTGCCGGTCCGTAGTTGTACATGTCTGGTTTCCCTTCGTTGTGGCGAATGCCGCCGCCCGGGCCATCCTTGGCCCACGTAAACGCGCCTTTTTTAGGCGTCCAAAAAGTGTTGCTGCCGTTGACGGGGGCAGCTCCCGAGGTCGGCGCCGGGGGAGCGTCGAAGGTCTATCGCCAGTTTGCCAATCCGTGGGTTTTTGGGATTCCGGCCCGAGTGTTCGCGCCCCTTTTATAGCGTCGGAAAACTCCGGCTTTGATTCGGTTGATACTTTTTCAATCGGCGCGAGGGTCAGCCGCGAGCCAGTCCGTAGCGCCACTGCGCCTCCATGATTCCGGCCCGCAGCCAGGCGGCAGCTTGCGCCCGCAACGCTTGAGCCATTTCGTCTCGCAAGCGAATCGGTAGCGGTTCGGTTCGGCATCTGCCGGCTAGGACATGGGTCATCGCCCAGCGGATTACAGCGCTTGCCCGCTCCGCGTCGAGAGGCCAGCAGGACACCAGTGCCCGCCGTGCCAGGTACATCTCCACCGCATTGGCTTGCTCGCGTCCGTGAGAGCGATACCAGACAAGCAGCGAGTCGCCTTCCGGTGTGCCGTGGCGGGCAAAGGCTCGGGCGCCCGCGCAGAGCGTATTGCTCAAGGGTGGCCGGGAGTCGGGCTCGGGGGCGCCGTCTCGCTTTGGCCTGACGCAAGCGCCCTTGAAATGGCCAGTGACCTCAAGAGCCATCTTCAGCAACAGCCTGTAAAGCTTCAGGCCCCACACCTATGGGGGGTATTGGAGCCTTGGAATAGGGTGCATTGGTGTTGGGTATTGCAAGCCGGTAGAAGGTGGGCTTGGGACCCTTGCCCTTGTTGGGGGCTGCCGCCTTCGCTTCTTCCACCACCTGCAAGAGACCCGAGGCCATCACCCGGGTTCGGACGCGGTAGAAGGTCTGTTCCCTGGGAAACCACTGCCGCAGTTCCGACCAAGGCAGCGTTAAACGTTGGCTGTTGAACGAGTCGGCCCGGCGATATGCGACCAGTACGAGCATCCGGCCTGAGTCATCGAGCGCGAGAAACGGCTCGGAATCCATGACGGCGACGGGCAGAGAGGCCATCGCCGTTGCCGGGCCCTTGTATGCGCTGCGAACGGCAGCCTCTACCTCTGCCCGGGAGAGTGGCGGGGTGCATCGCTCGTTGACCGTGAGTGCCTTCGCAAGCTGCGCCTTCTCAGGCACTCCCTTCTGGAAAGCTGACCGCGCCAGCCTGTAGATCGTTGCGTTTCGTTGGCCTTCGGGGATTCGATCCGGCAGCCGCATCACCGGCGCTAGGTCGAAAGCCCGTGTCATTTCGTCCCAGGTGTACGGCGTGGGGTCGGCCCGATCCAGCCGAGTGAGCTGGGGCTCACCTTTGCAGTGCAGGAAGCCCGGTAGCCGCATAACCCGTGGGGCGTCACACACCTTCGGATCGCCGTTGAAAAGCGCCGCCAGGGCCTTCTGGGCACGCGAGAACTGATCAAGAGGGAGGTCGGCAACGGGCCAGTAGCAGTGCCACTTGCCCGGAGAGGACTCCACGACGATGCGGGGAGGTAGGGGGCAGGAAAGCACGGGTTCAACGGGCGCCCCATCGAGATCCAGGAACAGCGCGCGAGCCGCGACAACGTTGGTCGCCTTTCGGCCGAATCCATCGCCACGATTGACCATGACGAAGACGCCGGCCCCCTGTTGATTCAGGGACATGAGTTGGCGCGCCAGCTTGCTTAGCGAGCCTTGTAGGACGCGGTTTAGCTTCTTCCCCGCCCCCTCGGCCTCCGCAAAGGTCTGGAACGTGAAGACAGCATCCCCCGTCAGCGCGGCAAGGAACCGCGCCGTCATGGCGGTATCAATTTCCATTCGCCCCCCGGCGACTTGTTGGCGCTAGGTGCCCCCGGATGGTCCGCTGACGTGTCGGGGCGGGCTCAGGAGCGCGTTTCTCGGCTCCGGGGCGGTGGTAGTAGCCCCGACCCTTTCCCGGCCTCCAGAGACATGCGACGCCGGCCGCCTGCTATCCGGCTTGAGCCATTGCCCTTTGGGATTTCGCGTCCACCCGGCCGACTTCATTTCCCGCAGCGAAAGGCAGCGCCGCGAGTGCTGGGGACTGTCGGGGCTGGCAAATGAGCCCACCCGATGCCGGTCGAAGGCTTGGACACTGCCGAACTGCTCTAGGCACGTCGGACACTCACACCGACAACCCGTGAGAGGGTTCCTGGCCATCAGAAGTCCCCCACTTGAAGGGCGTTGGCGAGGTAGGCCGCCGCCAGGTTGAGGTGATGGCTGGCCTCCTCTATCCCGATGCCGGGGTGAGTCTCAAATAGCGCCGAGCGAGCCACCATTTCCCGGACGCCATCGACGGCAGCAGCCAGCAGCAGGCATTGGGTTAGCGGTTCATGGGCTCTCGCCTTACCACCGCCCGGCCCCGCTTCTTCGGCGGCGGTCATCAGCGAACCTCCGGCGGATTGGCAGCGATCTGGCGAGCCACCCATGCGGCCACTTCGGCCTCCACGAAAGCGGAGGTGTTCGGCCCCAACTTGAGGGGCTTTGGGAAGGTGCCAGCCGCAATTCGCCGCCAGACCTCGGAACGGCTCAGCCCGACCATCTGAAGCACGGTGGGCATGCGAACCAGGCGCGGGAGAGCGGGCTCTGGCATTGCGGGAGCGGCGCTCATGCCGCGTTCCCCTGGCGGGTGTTCTGGCTGCTAATCCAGGCGTCGAAGCCTTCGGGGTCTATATAGACGCGCCGGCCGCCTACTCGGACGATGGCGCTATGGGAGGCCAGGCCATTGGTCTCCGCGTTGTGTATCCACCAGCGGAGTTGCCCAGCGGAAAAAGGCGTCTTAGCCGCGAACTGTTCGACGGTGTGAAGGTCTCGGATCATCCTGATTGGCTCCAACTACCGCTAGCCGTGATTGGCTAGCGTCGGAACCTATGGTGTGGACTGGCGAAACCTATTGCTTCCACAGCAGAGCCTGGGTTGTACACCTTAGCTGCTAGCGGGTACTTTTTTTCTTCTTGATTCCCGCGTCGCGCAGGTACTGAGCAATCTTTCTTGTCGCGCTGTCTCCTGGGAAGTCGCGCCCCCTCAGTCTTGCAAATGCGCGGACGTCATTCTCAATTTCACCGGCCACATAGTCCGCCGAGTACTGGCCACTAGCGAGACCACGCTCATCGGCCAACCTAACGGCCTCTTCAGCAACCGCCTTCCAATGTGCGCCCGCCTTCTCACCCCCCAGTCTCCCTCTCTTCTTCGGCTCATCAGTAATCCTTTCGTGCATCGCCTTCACGCGCTTGGCAAGCAGGATGGAGAGGTCTTTTGATGCGGCTGCAAGATCGTCTGCCGAATCGATTAGTTGTGCTTGGGCGAACAGCTTCTCCGCCATTTCTACAAACATCTCGCGGAGAGGGTTGACCTGGGTTGAATACGCGAAGAGCCTAAGCCGCGCATGACGCTCGGCGGGGGTTATCCCCTCTTCCAAGAAGTCTGTCGATTCGTTTGGGTTCAGTCGGAACTCCGCGGTTTCCATCCAGCACCGCTGTAGCTCTCCATCATCCATGTCGGCCAGCCGCTCCCGCCAGTCGAGCATTCGAACAGGTATGAGTCGATCCACAAGGCAATCGCCTACCTCACGAATCAACTTTTCTCGCAACTCCTTGCTCAAGGCCATGCGCACCTCTGCGCCCTTCAAAGAGGGCCGCGCCAGCCGGGGAAGGTGCCCGGTGTTCGGGGATCAGCCTAGGCGCGGCTTTACTGCTTAGTGCGTTTGCTTGGCTTCGTCGGCAGCAGGGTTCAACATGCCTTCGGCCCTCAGCGCAATGATTTGCGCCCTTCCCTGCCGCTCAATTTCGAACTCAGCGAGAGACTCGGCAGCCAGAAGCAACTTGGTTTTCGCTGTCTCATCGCTTTGGCTGCAATGGTAGTGGTCGAGAATCGCGCGAATCTGCTCAAAAGTTTCGATGGCATGCGCCGCTGTGTTGAAGGCGGTGTGATTCATGTTCTCGTCGCTGGTGCTCATTTCGCGGCCCTCTGCGCCTGAAGCTCGATCTCTTCTATCTCATCGGCCCAGGACGCCAATTGATAGATCAGCCCCCCGGTTGCCCGGACAGAGGCAGGGTCGCAGTTCGCGCTGTCGCAGTTCATCAGAACATCGGAGACGCCCTTGATCCACTCGCGGAAGCAGCTTTGGTCGAAGTGTTCAAAGGGATGGGCCGGGCCTTTAGCGGTTTCCGCTACATTTTCAGTTGCCATGATCAAGCCTCCTTTGTATCGAGCGCTTCAAGCGCTACAGAGAAAGTGTTGTGGCAGCCTTTGAGCAGTTCCTGTGCACCCCTGATAGCCTCCGAAACAAGCCAACCTGCGTGATGCGGCAGAAGTTCCGCATCAATCATCTTGTCTGCGCAGGCGAGGATTCCTGCCACCTGGCTGAGTCGGTTCAGAGCATCATCAACTTCGGACGCGGATTGAGTTACCTTTTCCAATGCCATGATTCGTTCTCCTAAGGAACGGTTGTGGAAGGCCGCCCGGGCGGCGCAATCGCCCGGGTCGGCCGCTACCCGGTCTCCCGGGATTCTCTGGCCTAGCCGGCGCGCTCCCGGTGGATGGGCACCACCTTTCCAGTTGAACGGATCGCGTCCAGGTAGTCGGCCCATGCCTGCATCATCCGCACACGGTCGGGCAGGTGTTGGGCCTTGTTGTAGGCACCTCTGATCTTGTCTTTCGGCACGTGGGCCAACTGCCGCTCGATCACGTCAGCGGGCCACGCCATTTCATTGAGGCGTGTGGAAGCCATGCCCCGGAAGCCGTGGGCCGTCATGGTGTGTTTGTCGAAGCCCATGCGACGCAGGGCAGCATTCAAGGTCACATCGCTGAGGGGGCGGTTTCCCGCGCGGCCAGGGAAAACGTAGCGACCACGGCCGGTAAGCGGCTCCAGTTCGCGCAGGACCGCCACGGCTTGAGCGGAGAGCGGGACCACATGCTCACGTTTCATCTTCATGCGCTCGGCGGGAATCAGCCACTCGGCGCGGTCGAGGTCGATTTCAGCCCACTCGGCGCCGCGTACTTCTCCCGGGCGCGCAAAGGTCAATGCAACGAACTGGAGGGCGCAGCGGGTCACCAGATCGCCCTCATAGCCATCAATCGCCCGCATGAGCTGGCCCATCAGACGCTCGTCGGTGATGGCGGCGCGGTTGGTGACCTTGGCGGGGATGAGGGCACCTCGGAGGGGCTGGGTCGGATCGCTGGTGGCGCGGCCGGTCGCGATGGCGTATCGAAAGACCTGGCTTGCCCGTTGCTTGGCTCGGGCGGCGGTCTCGTGCTTTCCCTGGCTCTCGATGCGGCGCAGGGCCTTGAGCATTTCCTGGGGGGTGACCTGATCCACCGGGATCTGTCCGACCCAGGGGTTGAGCATCTGCGAGAAGACCCGCTCGGCCTTGGCGTAGGTCTTCGGGGCCATGTCCCGGGCCTGCCGGCCAAGCCACTCGGCGGCCAAGGCCTCAAAGCTGTTGGCTGCGGATTCCAGGGCGGCGGCCTTCTGTGCCCTCCGGTTCGCGGCGGGGTCGCCACCGTGGCGAATGACGCTCCGGGCTTCCTCCCTGCGCTGGCGAGCCTCGGCCAGCGACACTTCGGGGAACACGCCCAGCGCCAGCAGCTTCTCCCGGCCGGCTACGCGGTACTTCAGCCGCCAGTAGCGGCCCTGCTCTTTCACGTGCAGATAGAGCCCGCCGCCGTCGAAATGCTTGCCCGGCCCGGCGCTCCGGACCTTTACCGCCGTGAGCTTGCCCGCATCCCCTGCCATTCCGGCCTCCCGTACCCCCAGGGGGTAGAAGTTCCCCCTAAGGTACCCCCAGCCGGGCGGGGATACAATGGGGTGGGTCGGGGCAGGATGGCGCGCCTTCTGGCTTAGCTGTAGGCTTTCAGATGCGGTTCGCTAGGAGACTGGGGCGGGATGGTGAGGACTTTGGTGCCGGCTCCCGGAATCGAACCGGGGACCTACCGCTTACAAGGCGGTTGCTCTGCCTGCTGAGCTAAGCCGGCTTGCCTGGGATTCTAGCTGGTTGTGCGCATGGCTAGTCGCACTCGGCGACACGCGCCTCCACGTCCCGCGGCTGGCCAAGGGCTGACGCCCAGTCCAGCCCCGACTCGGCGACCAGGTCGATCCACCACTGCGTGGCCTGTTCGGTGCGGGGTTCGAGCCGCGGGTTGAATCCCTGAGCGGTGATTTCCTCCCGACGCTTCTCGGCGTTGGCCAGCTCGTTGAACAGGCCAAGCGATACCGTGTTTTCCTGGTCGCCGGCAGTGACGACGTAGTAGTCGCGCACGCCACGGGTGGCCAGCTGGCGGGCGGCGGCCAGTGCGTCCTCGCGGCTCGCCGCGGCGGGCAGGAACACCCGGTAGCCGCGTACTTCGGTGGCCGGCACTTCCCGGTACTGGATGCGCGCGGCAAGCGGGGTAAGGGCATTCATCGCCGCGCGCAGCTCCGCCGGCGTGCCGAACGGCCCCAGGCTCATGCACGCCGGGCGCTCGGGCATCGGCAGCGGCACCCCGGCCAGTTCGGCGGCGTCGGGCGCGGCGGGAAGTTCGGCCTCGCCCAGCAGCACCAGGCCGCCGACGCCGGTTTCGAGCGGCGGCGGCGGCACGTCCACCGGTGCCTTGTGCACGAACCACCACAAGCCCACGGCCAGGTTCATGCACACCAGCAGCACCACGATGCTCCGGGTGATCATGCTTCGCCTACTCCCATGTGCGCGGCGTACACCGCCAGTCCTTCAAGCACGAGCGCAGGCGCGGGCTCGACGTCGATCTCCAGGGCCGCGGCCAGGCGATCGCCGCCGCCACCACCCAACAGCACCGTCGGGGCCTGCCCCAGCAGGCGCGTGGCCTCGCGCTGGCTACGCTCGACCAGGCCGGCAGCCGCGCCCAGGCTGCCACCGGCCAGCGCGTCGGCCGTGTCGGTGGCGAAGGCATGCGCCTCGCCGCCGGCATAGGCCAGGGCCGGGAAACGCGCCGCCAGGGCCGCGCGCATGTGTTCGGGGCTGGGGGCGATGACGCCACCGATATGCTGGCCGCTGGCATCGAGCAGGTCGACGGTGAGTGCACTGCCCGCTGACACCAGCAGCCATGGGCCGGGCCCGCGCGCATGCGCGGAAAGCAGCGCCAGGAAACGGTCGACGCCAAGGCGCGAGGGTTCGGCGTAGGCGATGCGCACGCCGGCCGCTTCCGGCAGCGTGCGCACGCGCTGGGCCGGGCAGCCGTGGCGTGCCAGCAGTTCGGCAACAACGGCGGTGGTCTCCGAGCCGGCGACCGAAGCCAGCCAGCAGGTATCACCGGGGCGCAGCTGGTCCAGCCAGGGCTGCAGCGAGGCCGGGAAATCGGTGGCGCCGTGCGACCAGGCCTGCACCTCGCCGATCTCGCCGGGGCGCGGCCAGGCCGCCACCTTCAGCCGTGAATTGCCAAGGTCGAGCAGCCAGTTCATGCGGCGCGCAGACTGGTTTCGCCGGCGTGGCAACGACGCTCGCCATCGGCGGTGCGCAGGCGCAGGGCCCCTTCGGCGTCGATGCCCAGCGCGATGCCGTCGATCGGCGAGCCGCCTTCTTCGAGCCGCACCGCGCGTCCGGCCAGCAGGTCCATTCGCGCCCAGGTCGCCTGCCACGGCGCCAGGCCCTCGCTTTCAAAACGCGACAACAGCGGCACCAGCGCGTCGAGCAGGGCGATGCAGAGTTCACCGCGGCCCGGCGGCCTGGGCGACAGCGAGGCCAGGTCGCACCAGGGCTGGTCGATCTCCACGCCCACCGGTTCGGGCATGGCGACGTTAAGACCAAGCCCGACGACCACGTGCAAGGGCCCCCCGGCATCGCCACGCAGTTCCACCAGGATGCCGCCAAGCTTGCGGCCGTCGGCCAGCAGGTCGTTCGGCCACTTCAGGCCAACCTGGTGGAAACCCATCGCGTGCAGCACCTGGGCGGTGGCGGCGCCGACGGCCAGGCTGAGGCCCTGCAGTGCGCCGATGCCGGCGTCGAAACGCCGCGAGAGGCTGAGGTAGACGTGGGCGGCCAGCGGCGACACCCAGGGGCGGCCGCGCCGGCCGCGGCCCGCCGTCTGGCGTTCGGCCAGCCAGGCCTGCACGCCGGCAGACGGCGGGTGGCGCAGCGCTTCGGCGTTGGTCGAGTCGATCTCGAAACTAAGGTCCAACCCGGCCAGCAGTTCCCGGGTGGCCGGCGCGAGTCCGGCCTGCACGGCCGCGGCATCGAGCAAGTCGGGCGGGCGCACCAGTGCGTAACCGCGGCCCGGCACGGCCTGCACGTCCACGCCGGCCGCGCGCAGCGCTTGGATTCGCTTCCAGACCGCGCTGCGGGTGATGCCCAGTTCGGCCGCGAGCTTCGCACCCGAAGCCGGCCCCCGGGCCAGGCGCGCCAGCAGTTCCCGCTCGCTCATGCCCGGCCCCGGCGCAGCAGTCGCACACGATCGAAGCGCGGTTCGACGCCTGCGCGCAAACGCGCGAGATTGCTGCGGTGGGTGAAGACCAGGAACAGGGCGACCGAGATCGCGAACACCAGGCGCACGGGCCCGGCATCGGTCGCCAGCGCCAGCGGCACCAGCGTTGCACCCGCCAGGATGGTGGAGAGGCCAACATAACCACAGGCCACCAGGACCAGCAGCCAGGCGCCGACCATCACCCCCGCCGCCAGCGGCCACAGCACCAGCAGCGCACCGAGCAGCGTGCCTGCGCCCTTGCCGCCGCGGAAGCCATGGAATACCGGATAGACGTGGCCCAGCACCGCTGCGCCCGCCGCGGCATAGGGCAGCCAGGCGAGGTCGCCACCGAAGCGAAGCGCCAGCCAGGCCGCGAGGGCGCCCTTGCCGACATCCACGAGCACGGTGCCCAGCGCGAACTTCCAGCCCTGGGTGCGCAGGGCATTGGTGCCGCCGGCGTTGCCGCTGCCGTGCTGGCGGATGTCGACGCCACGCAGTTTGCCCAGCAGCAGGCTGCCGGACAGCGAGCCGAGCAGGTAGGCGACGAGGAGAAGGATCAGCGCGAGCATGCCGGCATTATGGGCCAGGCCCTGCGCGGCCGTCAGGCGCCGTCTAGGAAACCGGCTGCACGGAAACGACCAGGGCCCCGGGTCCGGCATGGGCACCGACCGCGGATCCGGTCTCGACCAGCCAGGATTGTTCGGGCGCCAGGCGTTCGCGCAGGGCGTCGAGCACCCGCTGTCCGTCCGACGCGGCGTCGCAGTGACCGACCATCAGGCGCAGCTTGCCGGTCGGAACCCGCCGGGCCACGTACGCCGCAAAACGTTCCGGCACGCGGCCCTGGCCAAACAGGCCGCCGACCACGCCCAGGCGCCCGCTTGGCTTGACCTTGGCGATCGGGGTAAGGCCCAGCCAGTGCACCGGCGCCTTGGCCCAGGCGGGAATGCGGCCGCCGCGCACCGCATGGGTGATGTCGCGCGCCAGCGCCCAGGTGAGCGTGAGCGGCTTGAGCCGCGCCACTTCAGCCAGGATCTGTTCCGGGCTGGCCCCGTCGCTGGCCATTTCGGCGGCACGCATGACCAGCAGGCCTTCGCCGGTGGAGGCATTGCCGGTGTCGAAGACGTGGGTGCGATCGGGATGACCACGCTGCGCGGCCGTCTCCGCCGACTGCAGGGTGCCGGAAATCGTGCGCGACAGGCCCACGTAGACCAGCTCGCGATGGTGCGAGAGCAGGAATTCGAACTGCCGGCGGAAATCGCCCGGCGGCGGCTGGCTGGTGCGCGGCAGCACCGTCTCGCTGCGCATCTTGCGGTAGAACTCGGCGGTGGAGAGGCCGACCTTGTCCAGGTAATCCTCGTCGCCGAAGTTCACCCGCGCCGGCACCATGTGCACGTTCAGCCGGCTCATCTCCTCGTCCGGCAGGTCGGCGGCGCTGTCGGTGATCACCGCCACGACCGCGGCCGCGGCGACGGTGCGCGCCTGGGCGTGCATGTCGTCGGCCTTGGTGCCTTCCACCCGGCCGAAGCGGCCCGCCGTTTCGAACAACTGGCTTGGGGCGGCCACGTGCGCGTGCAGGCGCAGGCGCGAGCTGCTGCCGGCGATCACCACGCACGACGCACCCAGTTCGCCTACCGCCGCGCGCAGGCCGGCCCGGTCCAGGCCCTCGCCGACCACCAGGCATTCGCTGCACCAGCGGTGTTCGGGGTCGGCGTCGGCCAGTTCGCCGTGGGCCTGCGCGGCCTCGAGGTCGGCGGGCAGTTCTTCGGCGACGCCGGTGGCATCGACGGCCCCGGAGGAAATGAAGTCGTGGATGCCTTCGAGCAGGTCCACGAAACCCTGGGCGCCCGCGTCCACCACCCCGGCCCTTGCCAGCACCGCCAGCTGGGTGGGCGTGGCGGCCAGGGCCTGGCGGCTGCGTTCGAGCGCGCGCCGGAACCAGGTACCGAGGTCACCTTCGGCCGCCGGTTCCAGGCCATCGGCAAACGCACTGATGACGCTCAGGATGGTGCCTTCCTTGGGATCGGAAAGCGCCAGGCGCGCCGACGTGGCGCCCGCCCGCACGGCCTTGGCCAGCGCGGCCGCCTCCAGGGCACGGGCCGTACCCGCCGCTTCGGCGACGCCGGTAAGGAACTGGGCAAGGATGGCGCCCGAATTGCCCCGCGCGCCGTCCACCGCGTCTTCACCGACCCGGCGCAGCAGGTCGCCGGCACCCTGCCCGCGCCGGCTCAGCGCGCCGGTCAGCACACCGCCGAGGGTAAAGGCGAGGTTGCTGCCGGTGTCACCGTCGGGCACCGGGAAGACGTTGATCTTGTTGAGCATCTCGCGCTGGGCGATGACGCGCCGCGCGCCCGCGATCAGGGCGCGGCGCAGGGCCGGGCCACGGATCAGCGGCTGAGGGAAGGTCAGGGTCGCGGCATTCATGTGCCGCCGGAGTCTGCCCGAAGCGACGGACTTGTCCATGCTGCAGCGCCGCAAAAGCGGCACTGGCGGCGGCCCGCCCGACGGGTAGAATCGGGCGCAACCTTTTGCCATCCCCGCGCATCTATCGGGGTGTCCCGTTCTGCAGGTGTCGCCCATGTTCCGGATCGTGCTCAGCCTCAGCCTCGTCCTCGCTACCGCCATGGTCCAGGCCGCCGAACCCGCGCCTGCCACGACGGAAGCCGGCACGTGCGCCAAGGCCACCGGTCCCGCCGAGAAGCCGGCCGAATCGACCGCCGCCGAACCCGCGACCACGCCGGGCGCCACCTCGCCGGTCCGCCCGCGCAGTAGCGGCGCCTCCGGGCGGCCGGCACCACGCTGGAACTCGCTCCTGCCCGGCATGATCCGCTGACCCAGGGCCCCTGAGCCCTTGCCCGGCGCCGGCCGCGCCCGCAGTCTGCGGGCATGAAATCCCTGTTCCGCCGACTCCTTGCCGTTGCCGCGCCGCCGAAACTTTCGGATGCGCAATGCGACGCGCTGCTCCAGGGCCTGCCTTTCCTCGTCCGCCTGGCCCCCGGCCGCCTTGAACGACTGCATGGCCTGGTGGCGCGCTTCCTGCGCGAAAAAACCATCACGCCCCTGCAGGGCCTGGAACTGGCGGACGCCCAGCGTCTGCAGCTGGCCGGGCTGGCCTGCCTGCCGTTGCTGGAGTTCGGCGCCGAGGGCCTGCACGGCTGGCGGCAGGTGCTGGTCTATCCCGGCGCGTTCCGGGTGCAGCGCCGGCACCACGACGAGGACACCGGCGTGGTCGCCGAATGGATGGACGAACTCTCCGGCGAAGCCTGGGACCAGGGCCCCCTGGTGCTCAGCTGGGACGACATCCAGGCCGAGCTTGCCGAGCCCGGGGACGGTTACCAGCTGGTGGTGCACGAGATGGCGCACAAGATCGACATGCTCGATGGTGCGATGGACGGCACGCCACCGTTGCCGGCGGCCTGGCAGCGCGAATGGGCGCGCGATTTCCAGGCCGCCTACGAAGCCTTTTGCCAGCGCGTGGATGACGGCGACCAGACGGAGATCGATCCCTACGCCGCCGAAGCGCCCGAGGAATTTTTCGCCGTGACCAGCGAGTACCACTTCTCGGCCCCGGATCTGCTGGAGCGGGAAATGCCGGCGGTGGCCGGGCACCTGCGCCGCTTTTACGGCGAGTCGCCGATTCCCGGCACGGCCTAGAACGCGGGCGGGATGTGCACCGCGAAGCGGGCGCCGCCGAGCTCCGGGGACTGGGTGACACTCAATTCGCCGTGGTAGGCGGTGACGATGTCCTGCACGATCGCCAGGCCGATGCCGTGGCCACGCACGCGTTCGTCGCCGCGCACGCCGCGCTGCAGCAGGCGTTCGACCTTCTCGGGCGGTATGCCGGGGCCATCGTCATCAACGGTGATGTTCACGCCGGGGCGCCGGTCCGGCGGCGCGGCTTCGACCGACACGGTCAGCAGCACGCGCTTGTCGGCCCACTTGAAGGCGTTCTCGAGCAGGTTGCCCAGCAGTTCCTGCAGGTCGCCCAGTTCGCCGTGGAAGCGGGCGGCCGGATCGATCTCGAATTCACAAAACACGCCGCTGCCGGCGTACACCTTCTCCAGGCCGGCAACAATTTCCTCGGCGCGCGGCTCGATATCGATCGGTGCCGAATACAGGGCATGGCCGGTGCGGGCGGCGCGGGAAAGCTGGTAGGACACGATCTCGTTCATGCGCTGCACCTGGGCCGCGACTTCCTCGCGCAGCTGGTCGTGGCTGGCGTCGGCGTCGAGCCGCGAACGCAGCACCGCCAGCGGCGTCTTGAGGCTGTGCGCCAGGTCCGAAAGGGTGTTTCGGCTGCGGTCGAGGTGGGTGCGCTCGCTTTCGATCAGCGAATTGATGGAGCGCGTGATCGACTCGAGCTCGCGCGGATGGCGTTCCGAAAGCCGCTGCGATTCACCCTGGCGCACGCGGGCCAGCTCGCGCTCGACGTTGCGCAGCGGCAGCAGGCTCCAGCGCAGCACCAGCAGCTGCACCATCATCAGCACGAATGCCGCCAGCAGCAGGTTGGACCAAAGCGCGCGCCGGTAGATCCGTACCTGGTCTTCGATCTGCTGGGCGTCCTCGAACACGCTCAGGGTCAGCGGGATGTCGCCCGACGCCGACTCCCAGATGATGCCGAACGAATAGGCATAGACCGAATTCTCCATGCCGTCGGAATCGACGATGGTCAGCGGTCCTTCGAACCGCCGCTCGTTCATCTCCAGAAGTTCCACCGGCGGCATGGACCGGCCCAGGGTGGAAGCAGAGTCCCAGGTGACGCCCTCGCCGCGGATATTGGCGTAAAGGCCGCTGCCCGGCGACAGCAGGCGCATGTCGGGCGGGATCTCCGGGGAAATGAAGCCGCCGATGCGGTCGACCTCGCCCTCCTGGATGTAGGCGTTGGCGAGGTTGGCCAGGCGTTCGCGCAGGCCGTACTGGGCGGTGGCGGCGAAGGCGCGGTCGAGCGCCAGGCCGGTCAGGCCGAGGAAGGCGACCAGCGCGAGGCTGGCCGCCAGCATCTGCCGGGCCTGCAGCGACAGCGTGCGCCAGGTGCGCACGATGTCTTACTCGTCGCGCGGGATGGCGAAACGATAGCCGCGGCCGCGCACGGTTTCGATCGGCTTGATCTCGCCGTCCGGGTCGAGCTTCTTGCGCAGGCGGCCAATGAAGACTTCGAGGACGTTCGAATCGCGGTCGAAGTCCTGCTGGTAGATGTGCTCGGTGAGGTCGGCCTTGGAGACCAGCTCGCCCGCGTGCAGCATCAGGTATTCGAGCACCTTGTACTCGTAGCTGGTCAGGTCGACGCCGGAACCATTGACGCTGACGGTCTGGGCCGAAAGGTCCAGGCGCACCGGGCCACAGTCGAGCGTGGGCTTGGACCAGCCGGCGGCGCGCCGCAGCAGGGCGTTCATGCGGGCCAGCAGCTCTTCGACGTGGAAGGGCTTGACCAGGTAGTCGTCGGCGCCGGACTTGAGGCCCTCGACCTTGTCCTGCCAGCTCGAACGCGCGGTCAGGATGAGGATCGGGAACTTCTGTCCGGCCTCGCGCAGCGCCTTGACCAGGTCCATGCCCGACATCTTGGGCAGGCCAAGGTCGATCACGGCGATGTCGAAGGGCACTTCCTTGCCGTGGTACAGGCCTTCTTCGCCGTCACCGGCGGTATCCACGGCGAAACCTTCGCGCTTGAGTCGCGCGGCAAGGGTTTCACGCAGCGGGGCTTCATCCTCGACCAGCAGTACGCGCATGGCGTCTCCTTCAACAGGGGAACGACCCGGATGGGCCGGGACAGGGTTCAATCGTCTTGACGGCTCGCGGCCCGCGGAGCGGGTTCGCGGACATCGGCTTCAGGCGCCGGTGCGCGCTGGGCGGGCCGGTTGGCACGGTCGCGCAGCATCAGGCTGCGGCGGTCGGTGCGCGGGGGCGCGCGGTCCTGGACCGGTCGGCGGTCGTGCAGCACCCGCACGCGACCTTCCGGGGTCAGCACCTTGATGCGGTAGACATCCTGGCCACCGCGCTGGATACGCTCGGCGCGCAGGACACGGCCACCGTCGCGCTCCACTTCGCGAATGCGCTCGCCCACTTCGGTCCGCTGGGCGCTGGCTTCTTCCGCCCACGCAGGCAGCGCCAGCGCGACGATGGCGATCAGCAACAAGGGGCGAAGGACGTTCAGCATCGGCGGGAGGATAGCTCCGAGAGGGGGGACCGGCTAGCCGGAAGACGGGGAGGAGTCTGTTCGCCGGGCGGTGAATCCGGTATGAACCCTAATTACGTCAATAACTTGTACCTGAACAATCCGGGCCTGTCAGTAAACTTCGGCGACGCAGCAGCGCAGCGAGCCCCCGGCCTTCTCGATCTCGTCCAGCGGCACGGGGGCCAGTTCGAAGCCCGCCCCGGCCAGCGCGGCCCGCTGCTCCACCGTCAGCGTCCCCGCACCGGCCTGGCTCATCCGGACCCGATCCTCGCGCAGGGCGATGCAGTTGCCCGCGAAAGCGGCCTTTTGTCCCGGCGAGAGCACCAGCACGTGGGGGGCATACAAGGCCACCAGCGCCTCGACCACGGCCGGGTCGGCGAAGCCCGAGGGCGCGATGGCCAGGGCGCGCCCGGCCAGCACGCTCATCACCACGTTGGCGTGGTACTCGCCCGCCGCCAGGTCGAACAACAAGGTGCCGCGCAGGCCCAACGCCGCGTGCACCGCCCGGGCGCCGGCCTGGTCGCAGCGTTCGCCCAGGCCGGCATAGGCCAGGCCACGGGCACGGTCGATCACCACCGAACCCGTGAGCTCGCAGACGCCGGGCTGCCGGCGCAGGTCGATTTCCTCATAAGCCAGCAGGCCGGTGAAAAAGCCGCGGATGTCGGGCCGTTCGGCCTCGCGCTGGCGCACCGGGTGGCGCATGCGCCCGACCAGCAGCCGGCCCGGGGCCGTGGCGAAGACATTGTTCGGGAACAGCCCGTCCGGCGCCGCCGGATCGCCCGGGAAACACACCACCGGCAGGTCCGCGGCCAGCGCCGCCTGCAGCGCCCGGTGCTGGGCCGATGCCCGTGCCGGGTCCACGGCGACCGACAGGTCCATGTAGGCGTTGTCGCTGGCCGACTGCTCGGCCAGGGCGAACCCGTCGGGCGCCACCAGGAAGGCGGCGCGCGCGCAGGCCGGCCCGAAGTCGGGCGCGACGCCGCGGGCGAAATCCAGGAAGGCCCGCGGGTCGTTCGTTATCACCCTTCGCCCCGGTTCTCGTAGGTCGCGGTGATCGAGGCCCTGGCGAGCGTGTGGAAATGCAGGTTGAAGCCGAACACGGCGCCGGAATCGTCCGGCCCCACGTCCAGGCGCTCGGTATCGACCGCGAACACGGTGAAGATGTAGCGGTGCTTGCCATGCCCCGCCGGCGGCGCGGCGCCACCGTAACCGGCGCGGCCGAAGTCGGTACGGCCCTGCACCGCACCCGCGGGCAGGTCGTGGCCCTCGGGGGCACCGGCGCCCGCGGGCAATTCGTGGGTGTCGGCCGGCAGGTTGGCGACGGTCCAGTGCCAGAAACCCGAGCCCGTGGGCGCGTCGGGATCGAAGCAGGTGACCGCGAAACTTTTCGTGCCTTCCGGTGCGCCGGTCCAGCGCAGCTGCGGCGAGGTATCGCCCATCGCCTTCACGTGCAGGTCCGGCAGGGTGTCGCCGTCCTGGAAGCTGGCCGAGCTGAGTTTGAATGCCATGTCGCTGTCCTCCTTGCGGCTGCGTCGGACGCCCATGCTAGCCGCTGCGGGTTGCCTCGAGCGCACGTTCGACCAGCGACCAGTCGGCGCCGGCGCGTGGCGCGCCCTCGCTGAGCACCTGCCGGAAGATCCTGCCGCCCGGCTGGCCATGGAACAGGCCCAGCCAGTGCCGCGACTGGTGCTTGAGCGCGATGCCGCGGGACAGGCAGCCTTCGACGTAGGGACGCATTGCCTCGAGCAGGTCCGCCCGGGTCCGCGGCGGCAACCCCGGCTCGAACAGGGCGCGGTCCATCAGGTGCAGCCGATACGGCTCGTGGTAGGCGGCGCGGCCGATCATCACGCCGTCCACCTCGGGCATCACCGCCTGCACCTGCTCGACGGTAGCCAGGCCGCCGTTGATCTCGATGCGCAGGTCGCCGCGCTCGCGCTTGAGCCGGTAAACCCAGTCGTAGCGCAGCGGCGGGATCTCGCGGTTTTCCTTCGGACTCAGGCCCTGCAACCAGGCCTTGCGCGCGTGCACCACGAAATGCGTGCAGCCGGCCGCGGCAACGGCGTCGACGAAGGCGCGAAAAACCGCGTAGTCCTCCATCTCGTCCACGCCCAGCCGGCATTTCACCGTGACCGGCACCTGTGACGGCGCGGCGCCGATCATCGCGGCCACGGCCTCGGCGACCAGGGCCGGCTCCTTCATCAGGCAGGCGCCGAACCGACCGGCCTGCACGCGGTCGGACGGGCAGCCAACGTTGAGGTTGACCTCGTCGTAACCCCAGTCGGCGCCGATGCGGGTGGCCTCGGCCAGGTGCGCGGGATCGGAGCCACCGAGCTGCAGCGCCACCGGGTGTTCGACCGGGTCGAATCCCAGCAGGCGATCGCGGTCGCCGTGGATCACCGCCTGGGCGTGCACCATCTCGGTGTACAGGCGCGCGTGCGGCGCCAGCAGTCTGTGGAAGACGCGGCAATGCCGGTCGGTCCAGTCCATCATCGGCGCGACGGACAGGCAGCGTCTGCTGGAATCGTAGGGTTGGCGCGACATGGCGGCTCGACATCCGGGGCGCCGCGAAGGATACACGCCTCGCCCCGGGCACAGTCCCGGGCACGGCCCTTTCAGTCGCTCTTGGTGCCAGCCGCCACGCGTTTGCCGTGGCTGTCGGTGAGCAGCCGGAATCGCCGATTGCCAACGTAGAAGGTGAACCGGAACAGGCCGGCATCCTCGCCGGTCCCCCGTTCGCACAGGGTGGCGATGCGACGGTCGGCGAGCATGGCCGGCACCTGGTCGGGCGCCAGGCCAAGGCCCTGGGCGATGAGCCTTGCGTCGACCTCGACCAGGCCCGGCCCCGGCTCCTGTTCCGCGGCGGAATCAGGCGCCGAGGTATCCACGCCGGCGGCGTCCAGCGCCTCGGCGACACCGCTGAGCGCGTGGGAGTCGAAGTCATTCCAGTCAATGGCGGTCATCGGGGCCCTCCTGCATGGGTCCATCCTGCCGCCCGCCAGGCCCTGCTTCCCTGACCTGGGTCAGGCGATGGCCTGACCTGCGTCAAAATCCCGCCGGCGGATCGGCGCAAACTGGACACTCCAAGCCGCGGAGAAAGACCATGGATCGCGTGAAAGGCAAAACCTGCATCGTCACCGGCGCCGCACTGGGCATTGGCCGAGCCTGCGCCGAACGCCTGGCCGAGGAAGGCGGTGCGATCGCGCTGTTCGACCTGCACGACGCCGAAGGCGAGGCGGTGGCCGCGGCCATCCGCGGGCGCGGCGGCCGCGCCCGTTACTGGCATGTCGACGTCAGCGACGAGGCGGCGGTGAAGAAGGCCGTGGACGAAGCCGCCGCAGAGTTCGGCGGCGTGCATGTGCTGGTCAACAACGCCGGCATCGCCGGGTCGACCAAGCTCACCCACGAAATCACCGAAGCCGAGTGGGACAAGGTGCAGGCGGTGAACGTCAAGGGCGTGCTGTTCGGCTGCAAGCACGCCATCCCGCACCTCAGGGCCGCAGGCGGCGGCAGCATCATCAACCTCTCGTCGATCTATGGCCTGGTCGGCGCGCCCGACGTGCCCGCCTATCACGCCTCCAAGGGCGCGGTGCGGCTGATGAGCAAGACCGACGCGCTGTGTTACGCCGCCGATCGCATCCGGGTGAACTCGGTGCACCCGGGCTACATCTGGACGCCGATGGTCGAAGGCCACCTCAAGGCCAGCGGCGCCACCGACCTCGACGCCGCCCGCCTCGAACTCGGCAACCTGCATCCGCTGGGCCACGTCGGCGAGGTCGACGATATCGCCTGGGGCGTGGTCTACCTGGCCTCGGACGAATCGAAGTTCGTCACCGGCGCGGAGCTGGCGATCGACGGGGGTTACACAGCGCGCTGACGGCGTTGCTCAGCGGCCCTTGCCGTTGCCCTTGCCGCCATTGCCCTTGTCGCCCTTGCCCGGCTTGCCGCCGCCTTCGCTGCGGCCAGCCGGCGGACCGGCGTCGCGACCGCCCTTGGGGCCACCGGAAGCCTTCGGACCACCACGGCCGTGCATGCGGTCATGGCCCTTGCCTACCCGGCCCTTGAGCGCGTGGAAGGCGGACGAACCGGGCTTGATGCCCAGGCGCTGTGCCACCACGCCCCAGCCCTGGCCGCGGTTGCTGTCGTAATAATTGACCACTTCCAGGCAGGGGCGACCCAGCTGCTGGGCGAGCGCGCAGGCGTAATAAATGTCGCCAGGCGCCCAGCCGCGGTCGTAATAGAGGTCGCGCACCAGCGGACGGGGTGCACCGAACACCAGCACCACGTCGTCGATGAAACCGACGGGATTACCGCGCCCGTAGTTGTTGATGTCACCCAGGCGGGTGTCCACCCAGACATCCCCGGTGCGCGGGCTGAAGCCGATGGTCACGGCCTGCGCCCCGGCGGCGACGACCAGGCCGAACAGGAAGAGGGTAAGCAGCAGTTTGTTCTTCATGGTGGACTCCTGGGGATTCTTGTCCCGGTGCCGATTGTGCCCGGGCCGGGTGAACGCGGCCAAAACTGTCAGAGGCGCTGCAGGCGATGGCCGATCGGATCGGGGCGCGGCTGCCCGGCCGCGTCAAGGAGTTCCAGGCTGCCGTCTGGCTGCAGCTGGAACCACTGGTCGGCGCCGTCCGGGTCGATCCGGAACACAACGGCCGGCCCCTCCTCGCCGCGGTGCCGGACCTGGCGCCAGGGGCCGGTCAGCGTGAATACGTTGTCGGCCTCGGCGCCCAGATAGGTTTCCTCCAGCTCGAAGGTCTGGCTGCCATCGTCGCCGCGGCGCAGGGTGAGCCTGGCCTGGATGCCGACACAGTCGCTGCAGGGCAATACGCCCTGCCAGGTGCGCACGAACTGTTCTTCGCCCGGCGGCGCCGATTCCGAAAGGGCGGGTGCTTCCTCGTCCTGCGGCACCGGAGCGTCGGACCCGGATCCACAGGCCGACACCGCCAACACGGCGACAAACATGAACGAAAACCTACCGACGGACGTGATCAATGCCATGAAATGCATCCTAAGGCTTGCAGGCGCCAGCGGCGCTGGCGCAAGTTCGAATCATACGACGGACGGCACAGCCAACCCCATCGGCGGCGCCGGGACGTTCAAGACCTTGCCACCCACCGAAGGAGGTGTCCCATGGTCCGCAACCTGCCGTCGTCCCACCCCACCCCACCCTGGTCCCGACTGGATGGCAAGCGCATCGCCGGCACCAGCCTGGCGATCAGCGTGCATGTCGTGGTGCTGGGCATGCTGATGTTCCCGATGAACTGGCAACCGCCCGTGGACCAGACGCGCCGCGAATCGGTGCCGGTGCTATTCGAGCCGCTTCCCGAGCGCGAGATCCCGGTCACCGTGCCGCCGCCGCGGCGGCCGATCGAGCGACCGGTGGAACGCCCCAGCAGGCCCCAGCCTTACGTGCAGGACACGCCGCTGCCGATTGCCGACGACACACCGGTGTTCGACCAGGGCGAGATCGAGGCGCCACCCATGGCCGACGCCGGTTCCGAATCCACCAGCTTCGATCCGGGGCCGCCGTCGCTCGAGACGCTGGCCTATGACGTTGCCCCGGCGCCGCGTTATCCGCGGGCCTCGCTGATCGCCGGCCACGAAGGCACGGTGGTGCTGCGGGTGCTGGTGGACGAAACCGGCAAGCCGGTGGATGTCTCGATCGAAGAAAGCAGCGGGCACCGTGCGCTCGATCGCGCCGCACGCCAGCAGGTGCTCGAGCGCTGGCGCTTCCATCCGACCCAGCGCGGCGGCCGGCCGGTAGCCGCCTACGCCCTGGTGCCGATCGTGTTCAGCCTGCCCTGAGACTGGACAATCACGCCGGTTCAACGGATCGTCATCCACAGTGACGATCCATTGAACCGGAGCACTGAATGTCCCCACGCCGCCCGCTGTCCGCCGCACTCGTCCTTGCCCTGGCCCTCGCCGGGACGCCCGCGCTCGCCCAGGACGCACCGGAGCCACAGCCGCGCTGGACACTGGGACTGCTGGCGATCGAACGCGATGCGCCCTACCGCCAGCTCGACGAAGACCTGGTGGTGGTGCCGCTGGTGCGCTTCGAGGGCGAACGTTTCTACTTGCGGGGCCTGCGTGGTGGCGTCGTGCTGGCCAAGGACGGCGGCTTCGAGTTCGGTGCCTTCCTCCAGGGCCGCGGAGACGGCTATGAAGCCGCCGATTCACCTTTCCTGGCCGGCATGGACGATCGCGACTTTTCGCTCGACATCGGACTGGCCGCCAGCTGGCGGGTGAAACGCGTCGGCCAGTTCGAAGCATCGCTGGCCACCGACATGCTCGACCGCAGTGGTGGCCAGGAAGCGGCGCTGTCCTGGACGGGCCTGGTGCGCGCCGGCGGTTGGCGGCTGCTGCCGGGGGCATCGCTGTCCTGGCAGTCCGGTGACATGGTCGACTACTACTACGGCGTTCGCCCGGATGAAGCCCTTGTCGGTCGCCCGGCGTATTCGCCGGGCTCGGCGCTGTTCCCGGAGGTATCGCTGCTGGCCACGCGCCCGCTTGGCGAGCGCTGGGAGCTTTTTGCGCGTGTTGGCCACACGTGGCTGCCTTCCGAAGTCACCGACAGTCCGCTGGTGGACCAGGACGGCCGCACCTCGGTGATCCTGGGCCTGGGCTACACCTTCGACTGAACCCTGCGCGACTCGAGCAGGCCGATGGCCGCGGGAATCTGCGCGGCGGTTTCCACCGTCTCCATGTGGCTGGCGTGGCTGGCTTCCAGCCCGTGCTCGAGTTCGTGCGCCCAGGTGACGTGATAGGGCATGTGCACGCCCCAGCCGCCCAGGCGCAGCACCGGTTCGATGTCGGAGCGCAAGGAATTCCCGACCATCACGAAGTCGTGCGACGCCAACGAGAACTCGCCGAGCACGCGCCCGTAGGTCGTCGCGTCCTTTTCGGACACGATCTCGATGCGCTGGAAAAGGTCGGCCAGGCCGCAGGCGCGCACCTTGGCTTCCTGGTGGAACAGGTCGCCCTTGGTGATCAACACCACGGGGCGGTCGCGCGCCACCGCCTCGACGGCGGCCCGGATGCCGGGAAGCAGGTCGACCGGATGCGACATCACCGCCTTGCCGAGTTCGACGATGCGGTGGATGTCGGCCGCGGCGATGCGCTGGCCGGTAAGCGCGATGGCGGTTTCCACCATGGAAAGGGTCATGCCCTTGGCGCCGTAACCGAACAGCTTGATGTTGCGCCGTTCGGTGTCCAGCAGACGCTCGTGCAGGCCGGCGTCGGCCAGGTCCACGTAGTTTCCGACGACGGCCTCGAACTCCGCGTGCGCGGCGCGGAAATAGCCCTCGCTGTGCCAGAGCGTGTCGTCGCCATCGAATCCGACCAGGCCAAAACCCATGGCTGCGGGGCTCATTCGGTGAGGGGTTGATCGAGCGTCGGGTCGCTGCCGCCGATGATGACGCTGCCGATGCGCATCTGGTAGATGGCGTCGTGCGCCTTGCCGAAAACCTGGGCGGTGGCTTCGGCCAGGTCCGGGCCGACGCCGCCCTGCATGACGTAGCTGGCGCACTCGGCGCCGAGCACCGAAGAGGCTTCGCGACGGTTGTTCCCGAGGCCCAGGCCGGTGATGCGCTGGGGCTGGTCACCCAGGGCCACGATCGCGCGCACCTGGGTTTCCGGACCGGGACGGACGTGCCAGGCCGTCGCTTCCGGGGCGGTCAGCAGCAAGGCCACCGGACCGGGCACGACAATGTCGACGCGTCGAATGACCTCACGGCCCGGCTCGGCGTCCGCGACCGGCGCGGCGGCGTCCACGACGAACAGGCGCGCACTGATCGGCAACCTCAGGCCATCGATCCGGCACGGGCCCCAATCCGGGCCGGTCGCGGCCGGAGCCGACTCGACGCCGGCGGCCACCGCGGCCTCGGTCTCCGGAGCCGCCTCGTCGTCGCCGCAAGCGGACAGCAGGCAGGTGGAAACCAGGACGGCAAGCAAGAGGCGTGGCGACGACATGCGGGGAAATCCTTGAATCAAGTCAGCCGGCAGCATAAACCCTCGTGTGCCGGCCGCGGGTTCAGGCAGTGCGGCGGCGCCCCAGCACGCGCTCGCGATGCACCATGTACAGGCCGCTGGCGACGATGATGCCCGCACCGAAGAAGGTCCAGCCGTCGGGCAATACGCCCCAGATCATCAGGTCCAGGCCCAGGCCCCAGGCCAGCGCGCTGTATTCGAAGGGCGCCACCACCGACGCCTCGCCGGAACGGAAGGCTTCGGTGATCGCGACCTGGCCGAGGAATCCGGTGACGCCGACGCCGGCTATCACCCAGGCATCCGCCGCCCGCAGCGGCACCCAGGCCGGCAACGCCAGCACCGAGGCGCCCACGGCGGTCATCACCAGCATCCAGAACACCATCGACTGGCCACTGTCGGTGCGATGCAGCACCCGCACCAGGATGGCCGACAGGGCGTAACCCGCCGCAGCCACCACCACGGCCAGCCCGGCCCAGCCGAACAGGCCTTCGCCGGTGGGCCGCAGGACCACCAGCACGCCAACCAGGCCCACCACGATCGCGGCCCAGCGGCGCGGGCCAACGTGTTCGCCCAGCATCGGCACCGACAGTGCGGTGATCAGCAGCGGCGCCACGAAGAAGATGGCGTAGGCGCTGGTCATCGGCATCTGCCGCAGCGCGAAGGCAAACGCCGACAGCATCATGATCGAGAGGCCGGCACGCAGCAGGTGCAGCGGCCAGCGGATCCTCAGCAGCCCCACCACCGTGCCCGTGGCCAGCACCCAGGCCACGACCAGCGGCAGGCCGGACAGTCCGCGCAGCGCCGCCACCTGCATCGGCGGGTAGTGCCCCGACAGCTGCTTGAGGCCGCCATCCATCAGCGAGAAGAAGCCGACGGCAAGCAGCATGGCAACGATGCCGCGGAGGTTGGACTGGGTTTGCATGGCGGTATTGTCGCTGGTGCCGGCGTCGGCCGGGGGCCGAACATCGGCGCCGTGGGGAAGCCCTGGAGAAACAGCAGGTCGCGGAAGAAGCTCATGGCGGACTCCTGGCCCCGACGGGGCGTGGGTTTAGGTGACTGAAAGATAGGTCTCGCCGGCACCCTTATGTAGCGATATCTTTAGTACCCGGACTTGAACTGGATTCAACATGAGTCGACTCCCGCTACAAGCCCTTCAGGGTTTCGTGACGGCCGCGCGGCTGGGCAAGCTGTCGCTGGCGGCAGAGGCGCTGAACCTGACGGTCAGCGCGCTGAGCCACCAGGTCCGCGGCCTGGAGGACCGGCTGCAGCAGCGCCTGTTCGAACGGGGTCCGCGCGGCATCCGGCTGACGGCCGATGGCCAGCGGCTGTTCGATGCCGTGGCCGGCCCCCTGCAATCACTCGAGCATGCGCTGCGCCCCTGCGCAGGCCGGCGCGACCACGTGCTGACCCTGAGCCTGTTGCCGTCGATGGCCTCGAGCTGGCTGGTGCCGCGCCTGCCCGGCTTCCTGGCCGCGCACCCGCAGCTGGAGATCAACCTGCAGTCGGGCATCGGCCTGGTCGATTTCCAGCGCGACCGCGACGTGGACGCCGCCATGCGCTATGGCCCGGGCCATTGGCCCGGCCTGGAAGCGATGCCCTTGTTCGAGGATTGGATCGCGCCACTGGCCAGCCCGGACCTGGTGCGTCGCCTGGGCGGCGACACGCCCGGCGACCTGTCGCGCTACCCGCTGCTTGAAGACGACGCCGGGCGCTGGCCGGAGTGGTTCAACCGGTTCGGTGGCCAGCGGCCGCCACGTTTCGTCGCGCGCTTCGATGATGCCGAAACACTTCATCGCGCCGCGGCGTCAGGCATGGGCGTGGCCCTGGGACGCCTGACCCTGGCCAAGCCACTGGTGGACGCGGGCCTGCTGGTGCTGCTGAGCAAGCAACGCATGAAGGCCAATTACGCCCATTACCTGGTGCATCCGCCCCGCTCCGCCGACCACGCCGGCTTCCTGGCCTTTCGTGACTGGCTGCGGGGCGAAGCCGCCGACTACGCGGACCACCTGGCCCGGGAAACCGGCTGAAGCCGGTCAGCGGGCGCAGGCGCGGGCGACCTTGGCGTCAAGCGCGGAACGCTGCTGGAAATCGAGCTTGTTCCAGAGCCGATCGCGCAGCTCGTCGGCCGCCGCGCGGGCCTTGTCGCAGCGTTGGCGCCGCGCCTGCGCAAGCTCGCTACCGCGCGCACGGGCCTTGCCGGCGGCGGACGGCAGCCTGCCGCGGACAGGCGCCGCCCCTTGCGCGGGCGCCGCATGCGGGCGCGGCGCCGCTTCGACCTTGACCGGCTGCACCCAGGCCTGCCGGCTGCCCTCGGCGCAGGGCAGCGTCTGGTAGCTGACCGCACCGGACGCCGCGACGCACTTGCGCAGTTCGGCGCCTGGGCTGGCGCTGGAAAGAAGCAGCGCGGGGAAAAGGAACAAGGACGGTATGCACATGGCAGGCTCCTGGCGGAGGGGCCAGTGCACCGCATCGCGGGTCGTTGGCACATCCGCGCAAGTACCCGCGGTCAGGCCCGGATCCCCCCTGTGCGCCTGTACGAAAACTCAGGAGTCGTAGACGTGCGCGCACTGGGCAACCACCCAGGCGCGCAGCTCGGCCAGCTGGGCCTGGGTCAGGCGCAGCCATGGCTTCTCGAGCACCGAGTCCGAGAATTCGTGCGCCTGGGTGCACTCACTCTTGCGGCGCGGGCTGCCGGCGGCCTCTTCGGCGCGGGCCTGGGCCTCGGCCTGCAAGCGCTGTTCTTCGGCCAGACGCGCGGCTTCGGCCAGACGCGCTTCTTCCGCCGCGCGCCTGGCCTCGGCCTCAGCCAGGGCGGCGCGCGCGGCGAGCTCCTCGACGCTGGGCCCGGGCTCGGGCGTTGCGTCGCGTTTCCAGACCTGGGTGCTGCCGGCCGGACAGGGCTCGGACAGGATGCTGACCGCACCCTGGGCGTCGGTGCACTTGAACAAGGACTCGGCCACGGCGGGCGCGGCCAGGGCCAGGCAACACACGGCAAGGAAGAAGCGACGCACGGCTTATTCCGCCGCCGCCGGCCCGGCCGCCGGGCTGCCCCGGAGGTGGGTGTCGAGGAAGGCCAGGATGCGGCCATAGCCTTCGATCTGGTTCTTCTTCTTGGAGAACCCGTGGCCTTCGTCGTCGAACACGACGTATTCCACCGGCACGCCATTCTTTTCCACCGCCGCGACGATATCGTCCGACTCCGGCTTGATCACGCGCGGGTCGTTGGCGCCCTGCAGCACCATCAGCGGCACGTCGATCTTGTCGGCATGGAACAGCGGCGAAGTTTCGATGAGGAACTCACGCTGGGTCTCGGGGTTGCCGATCTCCTGGTACAGCGCCTCGCGGAAGGACTCCCAGTACGGCGGGATCGATTCGAGCGTGCGCAGCCAGTTCGAGACGCCGAAGATGTTCACGCCCACCTTGAACTCACCCGGCTGGAAGGCCAGCGCCGAGAGCACCATGTAACCGCCGTAGCTGCCGCCGATGATGCCGATCTTGTCGTCGTCCACGTAGTCCAGGGTCTGCAGGTACTTCTTGGCCTCGACCGTGTCCCACAGCGGCTCGCGGCCGTGCTTGCCGTCGTCTGCGGCGAAGAAGGTCTTGCCGTAACCCGAGCTGCCGCGGTTGTTGATGCCCAGCACCACGTAGCCGTGGTTGGCCAGGTACTGGATGAGGGCGGAATGGGCGCGCGTGGTCTGGCCGCCCGGGCCACCATGCACCCAGACCAGCGCCGGCGCCGGATTCTGGGCATCGGCCTGGTGTGGCTTCCACAGGATGTTGGGGATCGCCATGCCGTCGAAGCTGTCGAAGCGCACGACGGTGGAATCCACCAGGTCGGCGGGATCGATCGCCGGGTTCAGCGAGGTCGTGAGCTGGGTCGGCTCGCCGCCGCCGGCCAGGTCGAGCACGTACAGGTCGTTGGGCTGGCGGTCGCCGTTGAGATAGAAGGCCAGCTTGCCCTCCGAACGTGAGACGCGCAGGTTGCGCACCTCGCCGGCCGGGAAATCGGGAAGGGCCACTTCTTCGCCGCTGGCGGTGTTGAACAGCTGCACGCCGGTGCTGCCGTCGACGTTGGTGGCCACGGCAAGATAGCTGCCGTCGTGCGAAAGCGCGGCATCGACGATGTCCCAGTCGGCCGAACGCACCGGCTCGTGTTCCCAGGTCTGCAGGTTCACCCGGCGCAGCGCGGCGAACTCGCCCTGGTCGTTGGCGGTGTAATACAGCCACTGTCCGTCCGGGCTGAAGGCTTCGGCGGCGAACTGCGCCTGGCCTTCGTGTTCGGAGACCTTGGTGAGCTTGCCGGTGGCCAGTTCGACCACGTGCAGGTCGCTGTCGTTGGTGGTGTGGGTCTGGCCCAAGGCCAGCCAGCGGCCATCGGGCGAGATCTCGCCGGGCTCGTAGCCAAGCTCGTTCTTGTAGATCAGCTCGCGTTCGTAGTCGTCGGCGTCGTAGCGGTAGACGTCGAAGAAGCGCGGATCACGTTCGTTGCTGATGACGAAGAAGGCGTCGCCATCGTGACTGAAGCCCATCAGGCCGGCCTTGAGGTTTTCGCCCGGTGTCAGGTCGCGTTCGCTGCCGTCGGCTTCGATCACGTACAGGTGGTCGAGCTCGTTGCCACCCTGGTCGCGGCTGACCAGCACGCGGTCGTCGTTGGGGAAGAACGCCTCGGCGTAAACATTGTCGGTCTCCGAATTCGTCACCGCCGTCCATTCGCCGCCGCCCACCGGCAGGGTGTAGGCGTTCCAGACGCCGGACTTGTTCGAGGAGAACAGGATGCGCGACTCGTCGGCGCTGAACGACGCGCCGCCGACGCCGGTGGATTGAATGAACTCCTCGATCTCGTACTGGCGGGACGGCCGCACCTCGGCTTGCGCCTGGCTGGCGGCGTTGGCGCCGGCATCCGGGGCTGGTTCCGGCGAACGCTGGCAGGCCACCAGGCCCAGCGACAGGGAACAGGCAATGGCGAGGGTGAGGCCGGTACGGCGGAAAGCAGGCATGGGCGGGTCTCCGGGGGCGTGAAGGCCACAATCTACGCCGCCTTGGACCGGCCTGCGAGTCATCAAAAGCTGAACGGAATTTCCCCGGCCCCATGACGCGTTGAGCGTCGTCGCGCCAGCATCCGGATGTCGGTCATCCCCGCTGTCCTGCGCGTGGCCGGACCTGAAGATTCGCAGCCGATAGATCGCATGCAACTGCGCTCTAACGCGAGATTCAGGCGCAGGCTCGTAGGCTGTTTCCAGCTGCAGGAAAGAACGTTCGCCGAATCAAGAGATCACCCTGCAGCGTGATCACCGGCCGCATCAAAGGAGAAATCCAATGACGACCAACAATGCCGGGCTCCGCCAGGAAAAGGTGGAGACCCTCAACGAACTCATCCAGGCCACCCGCGACAGCGCCGAGTTTTACGCCGACGCGGCCAAGGCCGTGAAGAATCCCCAGCTGCGCTCGCTGTTCGACGACATGGCCGAGTCGAAGCAGGGCCTCGTGGGCAGCATGGCGCGCGAAGTTCGCGCCGAGGCGGGTGAACCCGCCACCGACGGCAGCCTGCGCGGCAGCCTGCACCAGTTCTATTCGACGCTTCGCGCCGAGATGGCGAAGGACCACGGCGACTACGCCTACGTCAAGGAGCTCGAGAAGAGCGAGGACCGCCTGATGGCGGCCTTCCACGACGTGATCAAGCGCGACGACGCGCCCAAGGCCGTGAAGGAGTCGCTGCTGAGCTACCTGCCCAAGGTGCAGCAGCACCACGACACCATGCGCGAGCGCAAGTGGGCAATGGAAGCGCGGCACTAAGCCGCGCCTGCCCGCCCGAACCCACCCGGAAAGTCTCACTACTGGGAGGAATCATGAAGACCAAGAACACCCGCATCAAACACACCCTTCTTGCCGGCGCCCTGGCGGCGCTGGTCGCCCCGGGCCTGGCCCTGGCTGGCGACAAGGCCAAGGCCGGCCACGGCGACGAAAAGAGCCTGGCGGCCATGATGGATATGTCCGCAGCTGAAAAGGATGCGTACCGCGAAGGCCAGATCTGGGCCACCTACGTGACCAACCCGGGCCTCGATGCCCTGGACCTGCAGATCGACGTGCAGGGTGACAAGGCCACGATCAGCGGCACCGTGGAAACCGCCATCCAGAAGCGCCTGGCCGAACGCATCGCCGATCGGACCGACGGCATCAGCCGGGTGGACAACCGCATCAAGGTTGACCCCGAGCTGGTGGTCACCGTGATCGAGCCCATGCCCGGCTACTCAAGCTTCGTGGCCGACGCCACGCTGGAAGCCATGATTGATTCCAAGCTGCTTTGGAACCAGTACACCGACGGCCTGGACATCCAGGTCAGTTCGAACCTGGGCGTGGTCACCCTGACCGGCGTCGCCGACACCCCGAGCTCGCGCGCCCTGGCCGGCCGACTCGCGGCTGGCACACCCGGGGCGGTACTGGTGCACAACAAGCTGACGCTGGACCCCGACCAGAAGGGCCAGGTCGCAACGGCGGAGGCCGCTGACGCAGACAACCTGCTCAGCGACGCGTGGATCACCGCCAAGACCAACTCCACCCTGCTGTGGACCGAAGGCGTGCATGGCACCGACATCGACGTGGAAACCAGGGACGGCGTGGTGACGCTGGAAGGCACCGTCGAGAGCGGTTACGAAAAGGAACTGGCCATCGACATCGCCCAGGGCATCCGCGGCGTTCAACGCGTGGACGCCAGCGGCCTCGTGATGCAGGACAGCAGCGAAGCCGTCAGCCAGCGCTGATCGACGAGAACAGGCAAGGAAGCCCCGCGGGCCCGGTCATCCGGGCCCGTTTTGTTTGGAGGCCAGTTTTGCGTAGGCCGCACGCACCTCATGCACCCCGTACGCTCGTTCGAGCCGGCGCACGATGAAATGCCCGCGCGCCACCGACTGGAAATGACCGATGAAGATCAGGTTGAGCGTGGCGCCGGTGGCGGCGCCGATCAGGGGCGCGGCCTGGGCCAGCGCCTTTTGCGTCACCGGGATCGAAAAGCGGCTGGCGATCCCGTTCACCAGCTGCACCAGCGCCGGCGCGCCGCCGGTGCCCATGCCGCCGGCCACGTAGCGCGTGGCGGCGGTGACCTGCTGCGCCAGCGCTGCACGCGTGGCGAAGTAGCCCGACTCGGCGCCGTCGTCGTCGCTGCGGGGGCCGCCCAGGGCCAGCACTTCCAGGCAGGCCATGCGGGTGGCCGGGTCGTCCGCGGATTCACCTTCGCTGCGGGCGATGTCGGTGATCGAGCGCAACATGGCGGCGGTGGTGATGGGCAGTTCCACCAGCAGGCCCGGCAGCCCGAAAAAGCCGCCGACGGCGCCGGTGCCGAATACCGCGAATTTGTGCAGGCGCGGGCTGGCGGTATGCCCCGGCGAGGGCTCGCGCAGCGTGCGCCGGGCCGCGTCGAAGGCCGTCTCCACGGCTTTGCGTGCGGCGCGGTCGACCAGGCGCGCGGCCGGCCCCGGCAGGCGCGCCATCAGGCCTTCGATGGGGGCGCCGATGACGTTGGCCAGCTGCATGGCCAGGCCGGGGGATTCGAGCAGCCGGCGCGCTTCGGCCAGTTCAACCTGCGCCTCGGGCGGCAGCGGGCGGAGGATTTGTGTCATCGGTGGGGCGTCATGGACGGAAGCTGCCCATGGCCTCGATCTTGGCGGTGATGAAGATTTCCGTCGAATACGCCGGTTGCCCCGCGGCACCGGGCTGGGCCGGGTCGCGCGGCAGCGGTGGCAGGTCGAAAGGCGGTACTACCCTGCCATGCCTGGACAGGGCCAGGGGCTGGCGAATCACGGTGGCTATGGCCGCGCCATCCACTTCGACCGGATCAAACCGCAGGCTGCGGATCTTGTCCTCCAGGCGCCGCGGCAGGCCGGACGGCAAACGCCCGTCCATGGACTTCACTTCGATGGCCCGGGTGCGTCCATCGCCGGTTACCTCGAACGTCAGCAGTACCCGCACCGGCTTCGTCGGCGGCACGATGCCACGCACGAAAAAGGGGGTGTACGGGCGCGGCCCGAGGTAGGGTGATTCAAGGACCACGGCGTAGCTTTCCCCACGCGGTTCGAGGCGAAGTTTGGCCCGCAGCCAGCTACGCGAGGGCCGGCCTTCGCCCTGCGACACCGCAGGCTCGAAGCGCGTGGCGCGCACCAGTGCGTCCGCCGGCTCCTTCAGGGCATCGGGCAGTTTGTAGTCCGGATCGAATTCAAACCCGGTGACCTCGCCATGCCCGGAAAGCGCAACCCAGCCGGCGATCCAGAGGACCCGATCGCCCGCGCCCTCCCCCCCGCCATCTTCCGCGCCTGCCCCGGGCACCCCGCAGAGGCAAAGCACGCCGAACAGAAGCAGGGCGAACGCGGACCTCATGGGCGTGTCACGCGAGCAGGTCAACGTCATCATCCGGGGCCTGGTCGGCAAGGCGCGTGAGTTCTTCCTCGTCCGGGACCTCGCCGGCGTCCCAATCGGCGACGACGGCGCGGGCACGTTCGAGCTCGTCGTCCGGCACCAGCACCTGCACCACGCCAATGGCCGGCAATTCGCCGGCGGCACCCAGCAGCCCGGCGCCCGATACCCGTGCCGGGATGCCGGCGCTGTGCAGCAGGTCGCAGACCAACTGGGCGTCCATGAGGTTCTGGGCGTCGTAGGCGGTTTTCATGCCTGTGACTCTAGGTCAATCAGGCCGGCTTGCCCATGCCATCGGGCCGGGAAAGCGACGCAAACGCGATACGCGCCCGGTGCTGGTAGCCGATGCGTTCATACAAGGCCAGCGCGCGGTCATTGGCCGGGCTGACGTGCAGGAAGGGCACCAGGCCATGGCGCAGCAGGTCGTTCGACAGCAGGGCCATCAGCCGGCGTGAATAGCCGCGGCCCAGGAAATCGGGATGGGTGCAGACCGCGCTGACTTCGCGGTGGCCGGGCGGGCCCATTCGCTCGCCGGCGATGGCCGCCAGGCGGCCCTGCTGGTAGATGCCGAAATAGCGGCCCAGCCGGGTGGCCTGCGGGCGGAAGTAATGCGGGTAGACCAGCGCCACCAGTTCAAGGATATCGGCGTGGTGGGCGTCGCCAAGTTCGATGACCTCCGGACCCTCGACTTCCGCCAGCGGCTCCGGACAGGCCATCTGCACCAGGGCGGCCTGGGGCTCGAAAATCCAGCCGACCGGCGGCGTCGCCATCTTTCCCAGCATCAGCACCGTATCGCCCGGCGGCACCAGTGCGTGCAGGGCCTCCGGGTCGTCATGCCCGGCATCCGGGACTCCTAGGAAGGGTGCGATTTCAGATGGGTAACGAAGCACCCCACCCTGCTGCAGCGCCAGCGGACGATGGCGATGGGCCAGTGATTCGAAGACCGGGTTGTCGAGCGGGTGTGGCATGCGGCGCAAAGATTACACCGACGGCGTGCCGATCAACCGCAGGCACTTCGAATGGCATCGCCATGCTGGCGCAGTCCGTCGTGGGTCACCTGACTAAGGGGTTGTTGGCGATAGCGGCGGTCTGCGTCCCGCGCGGCCTGGCAGGCGACAGAGTCTTCCTTGCGCACCCTCTGGCGTGACCAGCCTGAGCTGCCCTGGCCGGCGTTGGACTGGCTGGCGGAAGGCGCCAATTGCCCGGTTCGTGCGGTCCGGGTCGGTTCCCGCTCTGGGGTGACGGGACGCCGCCAGTCCTGTCGGCTCCCGGCGGGGCACGGCGCTGACTGGAAGCTGGTGTGGCCCGAAGCATCAGTGCACTTGTGCAGCCAGTTGCCCACGGGTGCCGGGCGAGGCCCTGCCGCTTGTGCCGGAGGCGCCACCGGAGCGACAAACGGCGCTGGCTTGGCTGACCGGGGTACCTGTTCCGCAAGTGGGCGCCCCGTGGATACAGCGACATACGCGGCGGCACCCAGAATGGCTACGGCGCCGGCAATACCAAGTACACGCGCGAACGGTGGCTCGACCGGCTGCAGTCGGCCGCGGGGGTCACGACGCAATTCTGGCTTCGCGAACAATGCAAAGGCGGCGGTGAGTACCGCGATGACGATAAATGCGAGTGCCACGCCGCGCTCGCCGCGCCCGATCATGATGCCGGCGATCGCGAGGTCCACGAATGCCAAGCCCAGCAACAGCCCGAAACTCTTCATCCATACCCCCGTACTTCCTGGGAGGCTAAACGGCGGAAGCGGAAGCGTCGACCCGCGAATTTCTCGCAGGCCATGGTTGTTCAGGCACCCACCAGGCTCATCGGCTGGCAGACCGCGCGCTGCTGCATGTCCACCAGCGGCGGTTCGCCGTCGACGTCCACGTCCAGGGACGTCAGACGCTCCAGCATCTGGTCGGCGATGGCGGTGAGCAGCAGGTTGGCGTTGCGGGCACTGGCGATTTCCTCGCGCAGGCGCCAGCGGCGTGACCCGTCCACGGTGCCTTCCGGGGTCTGCAGCGTTTGCAGGCGGGCCCAGTTGGCCTGCTCCTGCTTCGACAGCAGGGCGAACTCTTCCATGCCCTGGTAGATCTCGCCGTATACCTGTGCCTGCCGTGGACCCTGGTGGCGCGAAAGCAGTTCGGGCGCGCCACCGCGCCAGCCGCTGCGGCTGGAGAACAGATAGGGCGTGCGGCCGACCGCTTCCACCGCGGGCAGCGGGTCTTGAAGCGAAAGATGGGCTTCCAGATCCTGCAGCCGCTGCACGACGCAGGGCGAGGCCGCCAGGCGAGGGCGCAGCACCACGGCAAAGTCGCGCAGTTCCTCTTGCATGGCCAGCAGGGTGTCGTCGGCACGCTGCGCCTCCTGCCAGTCCGACAGCCATTGCTCCAGCGCCAGCGCCACCAGGACGCCCAGCATCACCACCAGGAATTCGCGCACCAGGCCGCGCCCCCTTTGGGTCCGCGCGTACGGATTGGCATTCATGTTTGCTCCCCAGCCCTGTCTGTCACGAGTCTACCGCGCCCGCTGGGCGGTCACGGTTGCAAGGCAGGCGTCGCGCCGGACCCGCGGCGTCAGGAGTCGGCGTTTTTCGCAGCTGCGGGTTTCAGGCTCGCCAGGCGAATGCCGTCGTCGTTGGCGGTGCGGCCGGTGGCGGCTGGCGAGTCGGCCTTGATCTTGTCGCAGGTGATCGGGCGGTTCGCCGGGCAGAAGGTGACCGGCACGTGCCAGGAGGTGGCGACCGGCGCGCCTTCGACCTCTTCGATCATCGGCTTCCAGTGCTGCATCACCTTCATGACTTCGGCGACGTAGTCATCGCGAAAGGCCTGCGAATCTTCCAGCTTGCGAGCCCCCTTCCACAGCGAAATCGCCGCCAGGCCAGAACGATCCATGTCCACGCTGCCGTCGGCATTGAGCTCGATGCGCATCACCAGGTGGGCGCCGTAGCCGCGCTGCGCCGCGCGCGTGGGATAGACCGGCGGGTGCAGGACGGGCGTGGCCGCCTCCACCTTGAGCGCCCTGGCGGAAACGCTGTCGTCGCCCTGGGGCTCGAAGCGCATCTGCACGACCACGTGGGTGCGGCTCGCCGCTGCGCGGCCGTTGACCCGGGCCGGCTCGAACTCGACGTCACCCGTGGCGCTTTCAGCCACCGATGCAAGCGACTTCGGCAGATCGCCCACCGCTTCTGCGCCGACGACGCTGCCGGTGGTGTCCACGTCCACGCGCACGACCACGGGGCGCTCGAAGGGGCGGTCGGCGGCCACGGCGGGCAGCGCCAGCAGGAGGGCGAAGAGGCCGGTAAGCAGTCGGGTCATCGGGCTTTCCTTGCGGGGGGCAAGGTTTGGACTCTATGCGACCCGCGGCAAGCCAACCAGACAAGCAGGCGCGACAATTTCGCAGTCAGTCAGCGAACTGAACCTGCGCGTCGAAAATGTGCAGCATCACTACACGGGGGCAAGCACTGCTGACCACGGCCTTGCGACTCAGGCCTGTTTGCCCGCCGTGTCGAAGAGGTTGAACACAGGGACGTTGGCTTCGATCTCATGCGGGTCGTCGTCGAGGGCGACGCTGAAGCCGTCGTCGTCGTTCTCTTCCGGCATGGTTTGCCAGTCGTGGACGAGCTGGCGCGCCTCGCTGGCTTCGTCGTCCTCGACGACCACGCGGACCTGCCGGGTCGCGGGCACGCCCCCTTCGGGATCGGCCACGTTCGGACCAAAGATGTGCGCGGCGATGCCGGCGCTGACCAGCAGGTCCTGGACCAGCTGGGCGTCGAGATCGTTCTCGGCTACATAGATCGGCGTCATGCCGGTCCCTCTTGAGAGTGGGTCCGGGTTCACATTTCGGGGTTAAAATCCCCTTCAAACTGTGAACTGGTTCACACTTTTTAGCGTTTTCGGGCAGATGGTGTCCTGGGGCTGACCAACGGGGCGTTTCGTGTCGGCGACCTCGCCGTATCCTCGACGACACAGGCTCCAGACCAAGGAGCAAACAGGGGAAACGACCAGGATGTCGACGCTCAAGGCCATCAATGCGCAGGTCACCGGCTCGCAGGAAAGTCCCGATGCCATCCCGCTGACGCTCAAGCCGGGCGATGTCGTGCACGTCCGGCACGCCCACCCGGATCGCGACGGTTATGTCTGGGCCGAAGACGGGCAGCTCAGCGCTGGCTGGATGCCGCTGGACCTGGTCGACATGAATTCAGGCACGCCCAAGGCCAAGCGTGAGTACTGCAGCGCCGAACTGACGGTTGAACCGGGCGACAGTGTCCGCCTCATCTGGGAAGACCCCGCGCACGGGGCCTGCTGGTGCGAAGACCGGCACAGCGAGCGCGGCTGGATCCGCAACGAGCACCTGAGCTTCGAAAAGCCCCAAGCCTGATCCGGATCAACGGGTCGCGGTAACCCCGGCGACGGGTGCATCGGAGCCCGCCTGCGCGCGGCTCGGGAACGCATGCCGCAGGATGCGCCAGACCACCTGGCCGAACTGCCGGGGCAGTGAGCCGGTGTTGTAGTGCTGGCCATGGCGCGCGCAGATGGCGCGCACTTCAATCGCCATCGCGGCATAGCGGTTGGCCGGCACGTCCGGGAAGAAGTGGTGTTCGATCTGGTGGCTCAGATTGCCCGACATCAGGTTCAGCAACCGGCCGCCGGCGAGGTTGGACGAACCGCGCAGTTGACGCAGGTACCAGGCGCCGCGGCTCTCGTTGCGCACCGACTCGCGGCTGAAGGTTTCGGCATCGGCGGTGAAATGGCCGCAGAAGATGATCAGCCAGGTCCACAGGTTGCGCAGCACGTTGGCGATCACGTTGCCCACCAGCACCGTCAGGAAGAAGGGACCGGCCAGCAGCGGGAAGAACACGTAGTCCTTGAGGACCTGGCGGCCCATCTTGCGACCGACCGGACGAAATTCGCGCAGCACGTCCCGGGCCTTGGTCTTGCCGGCGAACCAGCGACCCAGGCGCAGGTCCTGGATGGCGATGCCCCACTCGAACAGGATGGCGAACACCACGGCCACCAGCGGCTGCGCCAGGTAGAACGGCCGCCAGCGCTGCTCGGGGAAGATGCGCAGCAGGCCGTAGCCGATGTCGTCGTCCATGCCGCGCACGTTGGTCCAGGTGTGGTGGCGGAAGTTGTGGGTCTTGCGCCAGTTGTCGCTGGTTCCGGCGATATCCCATTCGTAGGTCTTGCCGTTGAGCGTCGGGTCGTTCATCCAGTCGAACTGGCCGTGGATGACGTTGTGGCCCAGCTCCATGTTTTCCAGGATCTTCGACAGCGCCAACGACAGCACGCCCAGGCTACCGGCGATCCACAGCACGGGCGTGTAGAACGCACCGGCGATGGCCGCGACCATCAGCAGCACGCGGCCGGTCAGACCGAGGTAACGCACGGCCCCGTATACGGCGCGGATGTAGTCGGCATCGGCCTGGCCGATGGTGGCGACGGTGCGCGCGCGCAGGGCGTCGAGCTCGGCGGCGAAATCGTCGAGTTCGGCGGGGCTCAGGGGGCGGTTGCGGGGCGTGGCGTTCATGGCGTCAGAGGTCCAGGACGAGGTCGCTGCGGGCGCTGCTGACGCAAAGGCGCAGAGCAGACACCGGTTCGTGCTCCTCGTCGCCCGTCAGCAGGTGGCGGGTGCTGCCGGCGGACTTTCCGCAGGCGCAGGTGTTGCAGAGGCCGCGGCGGCAGCCGGCCGCTGGCGACAGGCCGGCAGCCTCGAGCGCCTCGAGCAGCGGCTTGCCGCGGGCGACCTGGAGCTTGCGGCCGCTGCGTGCAAGCGTGAGCTCGACGCTGCCAGCCTCGGTGTCGTGGTGCACCGGCGGGGAGAAGGACTCGGCCGCGAAGCTGGCGGTGCGGTCGGCCAGCAGATCGCGCGCGGTGGCGACGAAGCCGGTGGGCCCGCAGGCGAGCACGTGTGTGGTTTTGTCCCGCCACGGTGCGAGCTGGTCGGCGTTGAGGCGACCCTCCGCCTCGTCCTGGTCCAGCGCCTGGTCGCGCGTCAGCGCGAAGCGGACCTGCAGCGCCGGATTCGCGGCGGCGATCGCCCGCAGCTCATCGACAAAGCAGCGCTGCCCGCGCGTGCGGGTGAAATACAGCAGCGTCGTCGGCGCCGGGTTCGGCTGCATGGCCAAGGACGCGAAGATCGCCATCATCGGCGTGATGCCGCTGCCAGCGGCGAGCAGCAGACGCGGCGCGCCGTCGTCGGCCGGGAACGCCAGCTCGCCGAAGGCATCACCGATCGCCAGCACATCGCCGACGCGGGCGACGTCGCGAAGGTGGGTGCTGACCTTGCCGCCGTTGATCGCCTTCACGGTGATGCGGAAGCTGCCATCCGGACCGGCCAACGCGCTGGGGCTATAGCTGCGCGTGACCCGGCGGCCGTCGATCTCGACACCCAGGTTCAGGTGCTGCCCCGGGGCGAAGCCGCGGAAATGGCGATTGGGCTTGAGCACCAGGCTGACGGCGTCCGAGGCAGCCGGCTCCCGCGCCACGATCCGGGCGAGCGGGCGGTTCCAGGTCCAGGTCGAGGACAGGCGCGAGGCCCAGAAGTCGAACAGGGCCGGCGAGAACAGCGGCGCACGGCAGCGGCGCCCGGGGGACCGGGCAACTGCCGGGCCGGGACGGGGATCGGTGTGCATGGACGGGATTATACATATCCGCATACACGTGTCTATACATGTGTATATACCCGGACAGCTATGATGCAGGCCCGCCCCGCCCCGGCCCGCCCGTGTCGCCCCAAGACTCCCCAGCCACCGCCGATCCGCACCCCGCCCGACGCACCGCGATTACGCAAGGCGACCTGCTCGACGCCGCCCTGCGCCTGATCGGCCCGCATCGCAGCGTCTCGAGCCTGAGCCTGCGCGAGGTGGCGCGCGAGGCGGGCATCGCTCCGAACAGCTTCTACCGCCAGTTCCGCGACATCGACGAACTCGCCGTGGCCCTGATTGATGTCGCCGGCCAGTCCCTGCGCAAGATCGTGGGCGCCGCCCGCCATCGCGCGGAAACCGAGCGCGGCGTGGTGCGCGGCTCGGTCGAAGCGTTCATGGAGCAGGTGCGCGCCGACGACAAGCTGCTGCACGTGCTGCTGCGCGAAGGCACCGTGGGTTCCGACGCCTTCAAGCGCGCCGTCGATCGCGAACTGAGTTTCTTCGAAGACGAACTGCAGGCCGACCTCGTGCGCTTCGGCGAACTGCGCAATCAACCCCTGGCCGAACCCGCGCTCGCCGCCCGCGCCATCACCCGCCTGGCCTTCGCCATGGGCGCCACCGCCCTGGACCTGCCACCCGAGCGCGATGCCGAACTCATCGACCAGCTCACGACGATGGTGCGGATGATCCTGGTGGGGGCCCGGAGCCTGACGAAGTAGGCAGCTCCCGCGCAGCACGGCCACCAGAATCAACCCGGTGATCAACAAGCTACTGGGCAAAGGCACCAGCGACTGAAAAAAAGGGAGCCTCACGGCTCCCTTTTTTGGTCTGGGCGTCAGTCACTCAACCGCACTTGGAGTAGCCGCAGTTAAGGCAGGTCGCGCAGCCGTCCATCAGCACGGTGGCCTTGGTGTTGCACTTGTTGCACATGGTCGCGCTGGGCGGGAACGAAGTGCCCTCGCCGGTGACCTGCACCGCCTCGTCGGCGCGCGCGGCGCCTTCGGTGCCGGTGCCGGCGGGGGCAGCAGCTTCGCCCGACTTCTTCTTGGCCCGCGCTTCAAACGCAGCGCGCTTCTCGGCGATCAGTCGCTTCTGCTCCTCGCCCAGTTCCGGGTCGAGGATCATGCCGATGGACTTGAGGTGCTCTTCGACCACCGAGCCGATTTCGGCGACGATCGAGGGCATGTACACGCCGCCGGCCTTGAAATAGCCACCGCGCGGATCGAACACCGCTTTCATCTCGTCCACCAGGAACGTGACGTCGCCACCCTTGCGGAACACGGCGCTCATGATGCGGGTCAGCGCCACGATCCACTGGAAGTGGTCCATGTTCTTGGAGTTGATGAAGACCTCGAACGGCCGGCGCAGCTCGTGCTCGGTGCCCGGGTTGAGCACGATGTCGTTGATCGTCACGTACATGGCGTGCTCGACCAGCGGCGACTTGATCTTGTAGGTCGAGCCGATGAGCACGTCGGGGCGCTCGACCTTCTCGTGCATCTGGATGATGTTCGATTCAGGCTCCGGCACGGCCACGGGAGCGGCGACGGGGGCAACGCTGGCCTTGGCCTTGTCTTCCGGCTTCTGGACGGCGTATCCCTTGATTTTCTTGCTGATCTTGATGGCCATGCTGGTTTCTTTCCGCTTATGCAGTTCTGTGGTTTCTTGCCCGGAGCCCCCCGCCGCCGGGCGGCGGGGGGACGGGGTACGACAATCGGGACAGCCGCTAGGTTTTAGCGCTTCCTGGCAACCTTTCGGGCCGTCTTCTTGCGGGCCGCCTTTTTCGCGGCGACCTTCCTCTTGGCCGTGGTCTTCCTGGCCACTGCCTTCTTCTTCACGGCGACCTTTTTCGCCGCGACCTTGCGCTTGGCCGTCGTCTTCTTGGCGGCGGCCTTTTTCTTCACCGCCACCTTCTTGCCGGCGACCTTGCGCTTGGCCGTCGTCTTCTTCGCGGCGACCTTCTTCTTCACGGCCACCTTCTTGCCGGCGACCTTGCGCTTGGCCGTGGTCTTCTTGGCAGCGGCCTTCTTCTTAGGCGCAGCCTTCTTGGCTGCAGCCTTCTTCTTCGGGGCAGCCTTCTTCTTTGGCGCCGCCTTCTTGCCACCAACCTTGGCCTCGACCGCTTTTACCGCGGCGCTCACCTTCTTCTTCGCGCCCTTGACGGCCTTCTTGACCGCCTTGCCGGCATCGGACTTCTCGGCCTTCTTCACCTGCGCCTTGGCCTTCTTGATCACCGGGGCCGCCTTCTTCTTCGCCGCCTTCATCGCCGCTTCGGCCTTGTGGGCGATGGCGTCGCCGATTTCGTGCGCTTTGTCGCTGACGCTTCCAGCGGCACTGGACAGGGCCGCCGTGACTCCGTTGCCATTACTCATACCGCTCTCCTCGTCTACGAAAACCGCGGCGGGGCGCCGCGGGGCTTACCTCAGAACTTGCCGTAATACCCTTCTTTGAGGGCATCGAACAAGTTGGCCGCGGTATGCAGCTCGCCGTCGTATTCGATTTCCTCGTTGCCCTTGGCCTCGACCACGGTGCCGTCCTCGAGTTCGAAGCGGTAGGTGGTGTTTTCCAGGTCGGTTTCCTTCACCAGCACGCCCTGGAAGGCGGCCGGGTTGAACCGGAAGGTCGTGCAGCCCTTCAGGCCCTGCTTGTGGGCGTAAAGGTAGATGTCCTTGAAGTCCTCGTACGGGTAGTCCGTCGGGACGTTGGCGGTCTTGGAAATGGACGAATCGATCCACTTCTGCGACGCCGCCTGGATATCGACGTGCGCCTTGGGCGTGATGTCGTCGGCCGAGATGAAATAGTCCGGCAGGCGGGTCTTTTCATCGGTGCTGAACGGCATCGCCTCGGGGTTGACCAGGGTGCGGTAGGCCAGCAGCTCGAAGCTGTAGACCTCGACCTTTTCCTTGGACTTCTTGCCTTCGCGGATGACGTTGCGGCTGTAGTGGTGGGCGAAGCTGGGCTCGATGCCGTTGGACGCGTTGTTCGCCAGCGACAGCGAAATCGTGCCGGTCGGCGCAATCGAGCTGTGGTGGGTGAAGCGCGCGCCGGTTTCGGACAGTTCCTTCACCAGCTCCGGAGCCACACCGGACACGCGCTGCATGTAGCGCGAATAAAGCGCGTGCAGCTGCCGGCCCTTGATGGTCTGGCCCAGCTTCCAGCCGTCCTTCTTCATTTCCGGGCGCTTGCGCAGCATCTCGGCGGTGACGGTGAAGTCCTCGTCCATGATCGGCGCGGCACCCTTTTCCTTCGCCAGGCTCAGCGCGACTTCCCAGCCGGCCAGGGCCATTTCGCGGCTCACTTCCTCGGTGAACTTCACCGAATCGGGCTCGCCGTACTTCATGCGCAGCATGGTGACGGTGCTGCCCAGGCCCAGGAAGCCCATGCCGTGGCGGCGCTTGCGCATGATTTCCTGGCGCTGCTGTTCAAGCGGCAGGCCGTTGACCTCGACCACGTTGTCGAGCATGCGGGTGAATACACGCACGACTTCCTTGTACTCGTCCCAGTCGAAGCTGGCCTTGTCGGTGAACGGGTCGCGGACGAACTTGGTGAGGTTCACCGACCCGAGCAGGCAGGCGCCGTAGGGCGGCAGCGGCTGCTCGCCGCAGGGGTTGGTGGCGCGGATGGTTTCGCACCACCAGTTGTTGTTCATTTCGTTGACGCGGTCGATCAGGATGAAACCCGGCTCGGCGAAGTCGTAGGTGGACGCCATGATGCGGTTCCACAGCTGCTGCGCGCGGATGTGGCCGTAGATCTTGCAGGCCACCAGGCCGTCTTCGCGGCTGACGTAGTTCTCCGAGTGCGGCCAGTCGCGCCAGACCACCTGCTTGGGGTCGTTGACGTCGACGTCGCCCTTTTCCTTGATGTTCACCGGGAACACCAGCGGCCAGTCGGTGTCGGCCTCGACGGCCTGGATGAACTCGTCGGTGACCAGCAGCGAGAGGTTGAACTGGCGCAGGCGGCCGTCCTCGCGCTTGGCGCCGATGAATTCCTTCACGTCCGGGTGGGCGACGTCGAAGGTGCCCATCTGGGCACCACGGCGACCGCCGGCCGACGAGACGGTGAAACACATCTTGTCGTAGATATCCATGAACGACAGCGGGCCCGAGGTGTAGGCGCCGGCGCCGGACACGTAGGCGCCGCGCGGGCGCAGGGTCGAGAACTCGTAGCCGATGCCGCAGCCGGCCTTGAGCGTCAGGCCGGCCTCGTGGACCTTGCCCAGGATGTCGTCCATCGAGTCGGTGATGGTGCCCGACACGGTGCAGTTGATCGTGCTGGTGGCCGGCTTGTGCTCGAGCGCGCCGGCGTTGGACGTGATGCGGCCGGCCGGGATGGCCCCGCGGCGCAGCGCCCAGAGGAAGCGCTCGTACCAGTACTTGCGCTTCTCGGCAGTGGGCTCGGCATCGGACAGGGCCCGGGCCACGCGCTGGTAGGTGTGGTCGATGGTGGCATCCACCGGTTCGCCACGCTTGGTCTTCAGGCGGTACTTCTTGTCCCAGATGTCCTGGGATGCCGGCTGCATTTCGATTTCCTGCGCCGCTTTGCTCTTTACCGCCTCCAGGCGAACCGTGCTCATAAGTCCTTTCTTCCTCCCGGGGCGCCCCCTCGGGAAGGGCGCCTTATGTCTACGTTCTTATCGGGTCCAGCCGGCCCGGGATCCGGGGGAAGCGTCACCCGCCCGCGGGACCTTGCCCCGTGGCTTGTGTGATGTCCGTTCCGGTTTCCGCATGCCGTCTCGCCTTCGCGTCGTACTTGCTTGCCACCCCGCGCCTTCAACCCAAGGCCTTGGGGCCGCCCCCCGCTGCCAAACACAAGATGTAGTGGCAACGGTAGGCAAAACTACCCCTGCCCGGAGGGGCTGTCAACCGCCCGGCAAACCGGAAACCAGGAGGGAAACTCCAATCCCATCAAGCATTTCCACCTTTGACCTGTGGCTGTCCTGAAATTCTCTCGATCCACGTTCGGGCCGCCTCCGGACAGACGGCCCGACCCCCCGGATTGCCCCGGCCACCCCTTGTCCAGCCGCCGTTTGGACGCACTCTGGTATGAATCGCGGGCTGTCCGACCCGCCCCGGAGACCTGCCTGATGCGTTTGCCCACCGTCGCCGCCCTCCTTGTCGCCGCCCTCGCCGGGGCCGGGGCCGCCCACTGGCTGGCCCAGCCGGCCCCGCCCGCGCCGGCCGCCGATCCGGCAGCGCCCAGCCGCGGCGACCAGGCCCTGGAACGCGCCGCCGAGCTGGCCCTGCCGCGCGCGGCCCACGCCGCCCTGCCGGTCGAGGTGGACGGGGTCGCCCTGCCCTCGCTGGCGCCGATGCTCGAGCAGGTGACCCCGGCGGTGGTGAACATCTACAGCCGCCAGGTCATCCGCGTCCGCAACCCGCTGGCCGAACTGTTCGGCATGCCGGGCATGCCCGAGCAGCGCAGCCAGCAGTCCCTGGGCTCCGGGGTCATCGTCGATGCCGAACGCGGCCTGGTGCTGACCAACCACCACGTCATCGAAAACGCCGACGAAGTCTCGGTGACCCTGGCCGACGGCCGCACCTTCGAGGCTGAATTCATCGGCTCGGACCCGGACACGGACGTGGCCGTCATCCGCATCCCCGCCGAAGAACTGGTGGCCCTCACGCTGGCCGACTCGAGCAGCCTGCGGGTCGGCGACTTCGTGGTCGCCGTGGGCAACCCCTTCGGCCTGGGCCAGACGGTCACCAGCGGCATCGTCTCGGCCGTGGGCCGCAGCGGCCTGCAGGGCATGGGCTACCAGAACTTCATCCAGACCGATGCGTCGATCAACCCGGGCAACTCCGGCGGCGCGCTGGTCAACCTGCGCGGTGAACTGGTCGGCATCAACACCGCCAGCTTCAACCCGCGCGGCAGCGCCGCCGGCAACATCGGCCTGGGTTTCGCCATCCCCGCCAACCTGGCCGACGAGGTCAAGCGCCAGCTGCTTGCCTACGGCGAAGTGCGCCGCGGCAGCCTCGGCCTCGACAGCGAGGACCTGAGCCCGCGCCTGGCCGAACAGCTGGGTCTGCCGGCCAACCAGCGCGGCGCCGTAGTCAGCCGCGTCTATCGCGGCAGCCCCGCCGAAGCCGCCGGCGTGCGCCCGGGCGACGTGGTGGTGGCCGCCAACGGCACCCGCGTCGACAGCGCCCAGGCCCTGCGCAACCTCGAGGGCCTGCTGCCGGTGGACGAACAGGTCCGCCTGGACCTGATGCGCGAGGATCGCCGGCTCAGCGTGCAGGCCGTGCTCAAGGCGCGCACCACCGAAATCGACGGTGCCGAGATCGACCCGCGCCTGGCCGGCGCCACCCTGGCCGAACTGCCCGAACGTTTCCGCCAGCGTGGCTGGTACGGCGTGGTCGCCAGCAAGGTCGACGCCGACAGCCGCGCCGCCCGCAGTGGCCTGCGGCCCGGCGACTACATCCTGGGCGTCAACCAGCGCCGCGTGGACGACCTGCAGGCCTTCCGCGACCGCATGCAGGACCCGCCGCGGGCCCTTCAGCTGGACGTGCGCCGGGGCGGCCGCACCGGCTACCTGCGCATGGAGTAGAGCCGCGCCGCGAGCGGCATACGGTGTAAGGTGAACACGTCGTCATCCTGTCGTCCTGGAGGAGCCCCCCATGAGTCCTGCGCAGCAAGCAAACGCCCGCCATATCGACCAGGCCAGGGAAAACCTGGGTGAGGCCCGCGAGGCCCTCAAGTCCGGCGTCGACGAGGCCCTGGAGGCCGGCGCCGCCGCCGCGTCCGAAGCGCGCGCCGAAATCAACGAACAGCTTGAAGGCCTGATGGAACAGGGTCGCGGCATGCTCAACCAGGCCGAAGACCTGATCCGCAGCAAGCCGCTGGCGTCCTTCGGCGTCGCCTTCGCCGCCGGCTACCTGATCGCCGCGCTGACGCGCCGCAAGTAAAGCCACGCCATGACCGACGCGGATCCGCGCGCCGGCGAAGGCGCAGGCAAGCTCGGCGACGATGCCCATGCGGTGCTTTCCGCCGCCCGCGACACCGCCAGCGCCTATGCCGGCACGCTGCAGGCACTGCGCCAGCTGTTCCTGGCCGAGGTCGGGCTGGCCCGCCACGCGCTGACCCAGGCCATGGTGCTGCTGATGCTGGCGACCGTGATGGTGGCCACCACCTGGGGCCTGCTGACGGCCCTCATCGTCGCCGGCATCCGCGCCACCGGCGCGTCCTGGTTGCTGGCGATTTCGGTGCCTCTGGTGTTGAGCGCACTCATCGGCGCGGCCGCCGCCTGGCGCGCCCATGGTTTGATGCGGCACCTGGATTTCGAGGCCACCCGCCGGCAGGTCAAGCTGGGCCTCAAGGGCCTGCCCTCCGACCCGCCGCCGACCAGCGATGAAGGGCCCCCGCCGTGAAGCTGCGCGAACGCCTGGCCGCCGTGCACGCGGCCGAAACGCACTGCGTCGAGCGCCGGCTGCAGATCGGCGATTCGCGTGAACGCCTGCGCCACGAATTGCACCGCAGCGCCACGCCGGCGCGCATCCTGGTCTCGGGCGTCGCCATGGGCTTCGCGGTCGGCCTGAAGGAACCCAAGGGCGCGCACCAGTCCCTGGCCGGCAAGGTGCTCGGCGGCCCGGTGTTTTCCATGGTGCTCGAGGCGGTGCTGCCGGGCCTGCTGGCGGGCATCACGGCCGCTGCCGGCCTGCAGTCGGCCGAAGAAGACGAGATGGCCGAAGACATCAGCGAAGAAGACGCCGAGGCCCAGGCGCAGGCCGAGGCAGAAGCCGAAGCCGCCGCAGCGGAAGCGGCCGAGGCCGAACAAGCCGCTGAACGAGCGGCGGTGAAAGCCGCCGCGGCCAAGAAGGCGCGGGCCGCGAAGGCCGCAAGGGCACGCCGTGGCACGGCGTAGGCGCCCACGCGGCGGCGGCGGGTCCGGCACCGGGCCAGACACCGGGTCGCGGGCGGCAACGCCGTCTTTACCGGCCGACTCCAATCAAGACTCCAGACCCGGCGCCGGTCCCGGGCCGGCGCAGCGGCGCGCCCAGGCGCGGCCGATGTGGCTGCTGGTCATCGCGGCGCTGCTCTACACCTGCTACCTGGCCAGCAGCCTGATCCTGCCGATCGTGCTGGCGGGCTTCTTCGCGCTGCTGCTGGCCCCGCTGATGCGGCGTGCGCCGCTGCGCTGGCTGCCGCGCGCGGTGTCGGCGGCGCTGCTGGTGGCGGCGCTGCTGGGAACCATCGGCGCCGTGGGCACCTTCCTGGCGGCGCCGGCGGCCGACTGGGTGCGCAAGGTGCCCTTCGTGATGCGCGATGCAGCACCCAAGCTGCAGCAGATGATCGAACCCTTCAACCAGGCCAATCGCGCCCGCGAGTCCCTGGGCAGCCTGACCAAGGAGCCGGACACGGGCAACGGATCGGTGGTGGTGCGACCGCCACAGCCGGACCTGATCGAAGCCATTCCCGGCGTCGTCGGCCCGATCCTGGCGGTGATCCTGCTGACCTTCAGTTTCCTGGTGTTCGGCGACGACGTGCTGCGCAAGTTGCTCGACCTGAGGCCGACGCGGGCGCAAAAGAAGCTCACGGCCGGCATCGTGCAGCAGATCCAGTCCGACCTGTCGCGCTACATGCTCACCATCACCGCCACCAGCTCGGTCCTGGGCCTGGCCACCCTCACCTGGCTGTGGTGGTTGGGCGTGCCGGACCCCCTGCTGTGGGGCGTGCTGGCGGTCGGACTCAACCTCACGCCGATCGTCGGGCCGCTGGTGATGTTCCTGCTGCTGTCGATGGTCGGGCTGTCGCAGTTCGACACCCTCGGTGCGGCCATGCTGCCGGCCGCCGGCTACATCGCGCTCAATGCCCTGGAAAGCCAGCTGCTGACGCCGATGGTGCTGGGCCGCACGATGAGCCTCAATCCACTGGCGATCATCCTGTGGCTGATGCTCTGGGGCTGGCTGTGGGGCGTGCCCGGGCTGCTGGTGGCGGTGCCGATGCTGGTGTGCCTGAAAATCGTCGCCGACCAGGTCGAGGACTGGAAGGGCTGGTCGCGGCTGCTGGAGTGACGCCGGCTTCACGGGCCGCTGCCAGGGGCCCGCGCTATCATTCACCGGTGGAAACGCTGCCCCGGGCGCTCAGCCTCGACCTCGACGACACCCTCTGGCCGATCTGGCCCTCGATCGAACGCGCCGAACGCGCGCTCGACGCCTACCTGCGCGAACACTGCCCGCGCACGGCCAACCGCTACCCGGTGCACCGCATGCGCCGGCTGCGCGAGGAGGTGGCGGCCGAACACCCGCACCTGGTGCACGACTACACGCAGCAGCGGCTGATCTCGCTGCAGCTGGCGCTGGAGCGCTCGGGCGATGACGTGTCCCGTGCGGACGACGCCTTCGAGTCCTTTTACGCCGGCCGCAACCAGGTCGAGTTCTACCCCGATGCCCTGGCGGCCCTGGCCAGGCTGTCGTCCCGCTGGCCGGTCGCCGCCCTGACCAACGGCAACGCCGACCTGGCGCGCATCGGCATCGACGGCCACTTCTGCTGTTTCATCAGTGCCCGCGACCAGGGCCACGCCAAACCCGACACCCCGATCTTCCTGGCCACCTGCGAGCGCCTTGGCCTGGAACCGGCCCAGGTGCTGCACATCGGCGACGACCCGCTGCTGGACGTCATGGGCGCCCGCCGGGCCGGCCTGCGCAGCTGCTGGATAAACCGCAAGAAAGATTCCTGGCCCCTGGGCCTGCCCCGGCCCGACCTGGAATTCGCTACGCTAGCCGGTCTCGCCGACTGGCTTGAATCCCACCCCGACGCCACGGAGCCACGATGAACCTGCCCGCCTGCTTCGACCGCCCCGCGTCCGCCGACGACGCCCTGCCGCTGGTGCTGGTCGGCCGCGAAGGCCTGGCGGCCTGGCGCGACGCGCAGCCGGCGACGGTGCAGGCCTGGCTGCGGGCGAACGACTTCAGCGGCCAGCCCGGCGCGCCGCTGCTGGTGCCCGGTGCCGACGGCCAGCCGGCCTTCGCCCTGGCCACGGTGGCCGACGCCGCCGACCCGCTGGCGCTGGCGCACCTGCCGCAGATGCTGCCGCCGGGCAGCTACCGCCTGGCCGATGCCAGCCCGCAGGCCATTGATCCCGCGCTGGCGGTGCTGGGCTGGGGACTGGGCAGCTACCACTTCGGCCGCTACCTCAAGCCTGGCCGCGATCCCGCCCGGCTGGTGTTGCCCGGCGACGGCGACGGCGACGCCGTGGCCGAAGCGCTGGCGCAGATCGAAGCGGCCGGACTGGTCCGCGACCTCATCAACACCCCGACCGAACACATGGGCCCGGCCGAGCTCGAGGCCGCCGCCGCCGAGCTGGCGCGCGCCCACGGCGGCGAAACCCGCTGCGTGGTCGGCGACGCGCTCACCGACCAGAACTTCCCGGCCATCCACGCCGTCGGCCGCGCCAGCCACCGCGCACCGCGCCTGATCGAACTCACCTGGGGCGACCCGGCGCACCCGCGCCTGGCCATCGTCGGCAAGGGCGTGTGTTTCGACACCGGCGGCCTGGACATCAAGGGCGCCGACGGCATGCGCAACATGAAGAAGGACATGGGCGGCGCCGCCCACGCCCTGGGCCTGGCCAAGCTGGTGATGGCGCGAAAGCTGCCGGTGTTCCTGCAGCTGCTGGTGCCGGCGGTGGAAAACGCCATCGGTCCCAACGCCTTCCGGCCCGGCGAAGTGCTGGCCACGCGCCAGGGCCTGAGCGTCGAAGTGGACAACACCGACGCCGAAGGCCGGCTGGTGCTGTGCGACGCACTCACCTACGCCGCCGAAGGCAAGCCGGCGCTGCTGATGGACTTCGCCACGCTCACCGGCGCCGCGCGCATCGCGCTGGGCCCCGACCTGCCGGCGCTGTACGCCAACGACGACGCCATCGCCGCCGATTACCTGGCTGCCGGCGAAGCCAGCCGGGACCCGCTCTGGCGCATGCCGCTGTGGCGTCCCTACCTGCACTACCTCAAGTCCAACGTCGCCGACCTGGCCAACTCCGGGGCCACGCGCATGGCCGGCAGCATCACCGCGGCCCTGTACCTCGAGCGCTTCGTGCCCGAAGGCCTGGCCTGGACGCACGTGGACGTGTACTCCTGGAACGACAATACGCGCCCGGGCAAACCGGCCGGTGGCGAAGCGCAGGGGCTGCGCGCGGCCTGGGGATTGCTGCGCAAGCGTTTCGGCGCTTGAGGCCGGCGCGGGTGACAAGCGTCACCTGCAGAAACTAACTTCCGGCACCTTGGTGGTCACCGGACGGCGGGTACACTGCCCGCCTGTCTTCGGAAACGAGCCGCCATGCCTGCTTCGTCGGACCTGATCAAGGAACTGCGCATCGACCGCAGCGCCCCTGCCGCACCCGGTCCGGCGCGTGGGCGCCGTACCTGGCCCTGGCTCGCCGGTGCCACGCTGCTGGCGATCGTCGCCATCACCCTTTGGCTGCTGCGCGCAGAGGCAGTGCCCGTGCGCGTGGCCATCGCCGAGGCGGAAACCTCGGCCGCCGCCTCGGCCGGCAACTCGGTTCTCGACGCCAGCGGGTATGTCACGGCCCGCCGCATCGCCACCGTGTCCTCGAAGATCACCGGCAAGGTGGACGAGGTGTTGATAGAAGAAGGCCAGGTCGTCGAGGCCGGCGAAGTGATGGCCCGGCTCGAGGCCACCGACGCCCAGGCCCAGCAGGCCCTGGCCCAGGCCCGGCTGGAGGCGGCGCGCAACGACGCCACCCGCGCCGAAGCCCAGCTCACCCTTGCCCGCCAGAACCTGGCCCGTACCCGCGACATGGCCGCGCAGAAGCTGGTGGCCACCGCCGCGCTGGACCAGGCCCAGGGCGAACACGACGCCCTGGCGGCCCAGGTCCAGTCCGCGCGCAGCAACATCCGCGTCGCCGAACAATCGCTGGCGCTGGCGCGCATCGGCGTCGACAACACCATCGTGCGCGCGCCCTTCGCCGGCGTTGTCACCGTCAAGGCGGCCCAGCCCGGCGAAATGATCTCGCCCATTTCCGCCGGCGGCGGCTTCACCCGCACCGGCATCGGCACGGTCGTGGACATGGACTCGCTGGAGATCCAGGTCGACGTCAGCGAAGCCTTCATCGGCCGGGTCAAGCCGGGCCAGAAGGTCGAAGCCGTGCTCAACGCCTATCCCGACTGGCGCATCCCGGCCGAGGTGATCGCCATCGTGCCCACCGCCGACCGCAGCAAGGCCACGGTGAAGGTGCGCATCGCCTTCAAGGAGCGCGACGAGCGCGTGGTGCCCGACATGGGCGTGCGCGTGTCCTTCCTCGAAGATGCGCCGCCAGCCGCCGCCAACGCGCCGGTGGTGACCGGCGTCACCGTACCGGCCGAGGCCGTGGTGCAGCGCGAAGGTCGCAGCGTCGCGTTCGTGGTGCGCGATGACCGGGCCTCGCTGCGCGAGATTGAGGCCGCCGATGCGCGTGATGGCCGCCGGCGGGTGAGCCGCGGGCTGGCGGTCGGCGAAAACGTCGTCCTGGCGCCGCCGGCGGAGCTCGGGGACGGGGCGAAGGTGCTGGTTGAACAAGGCCAAGCGCTTCGGGACTGAAGTCCCTCCCACACGTTCAGGATCGTCGGGACGCAAGTCCCTCCCACAGACTTTGCGAGGAATGTCATGACTGAGTCGCTGGTACAAATCCGCAACCTGACCAAGCACTACACCCGCGGCAAGCAGACCGTCGAAGTACTGCATGGCATCGACCTGGACATCCCGCGCGGCGGCTTCGTCGCCCTGATGGGGCCCTCGGGCTCGGGCAAGACCACCCTGCTCAACCTGATCGGCGGCCTGGACACGCCCACCGCCGGCAGCGTCAGCGTCGACGGCAAGCGTATCGACCAGTTCAGCGGCGGCGAGCTGGCCAGGTGGCGCGCGGAACACGTCGGCTTCGTCTTCCAGTTCTACAACCTGTTGCCGGTGCTCAGCGCCCAGAAGAACGTCGAACTGCCGCTGCTGCTGACCAAGATGAGCGGTGCCGAGCGGGCCAAGCGCGCCCAGGTGGCGCTGACCCTGGTCGGCCTGGCCGATCGCGCCGGGCACAAGCCCAACGAACTCTCCGGCGGCCAGGAACAGCGCGTCGCCATCGCCCGCGCCCTGGTCACCGACCCGACCCTGCTGGTCTGCGACGAACCCACGGGTGACCTCGACCGAAAGACCGCCGACGAGATCCTGGGCCTGCTGCAGGTGCTCAACCGCGAGCACGGCAAGACCATCATCATGGTGACCCACGACCCCAAGGCCGCCGAGTTCGCCGCCCACACGGTGCACCTGGACAAGGGCCTGCTGGCGGAAGACGCCGCGGCCCACTGAGGACACCGCCATGACCAAGACCGGTTTCGTAATCGCGAACCTCTTCCACAAGAAGACTCGCACCTGGCTGACCCTGCTGTCGGTGGTGATGGCCTTCGTGCTGTTCGGGCTGCTGCAGTCGCTCAACCTGGTGTTCAGCGCCGGCGCCGACTTCGTCGGGGCCACGCGCCTGGTCACCCAGTCGCGGGTGTCGTTCACCCAGTCGCTGCCGATGCGCATGGTTCCCGAAATGGACGCCATCCCCGGCGTGCGCAGCGTGATGTACCAGCAGTGGTTCGGCGCCGTGTACCAGGACAATCCGCAGATCTTCGCGTTCGCTGTGGACCCCGAGCGCCTGCACGACACCTACCCGGAATGGGTGATGCCGGAAGAGCACTGGAACGCCTTCCGCGACACCCGCACCGGCATGATCGCCGGCAAGCTTCTGGCCGAACAGTACGGCTGGAAGGTCGGCGACCGCATCCCGGTCAAGTCCAACATCTTCCCGCAGAAGAACAACTCCAAGGACTGGGAGTTCGAGCTGGTCGGCATCTTCGACGGCAAGGACGACCAGTGGCGCCAGCAGACCGCGGGCAGCATGTACATCAACCACGCCTATTTCGCCGAAGCCACGATGTTCGGCGGCGGCAACGCCGGCATCTTCGTGCTGCGGCTTGAGGATCCGGAGATGGCCGAATCGATCGCCACCCTGGTCGACGAGCGCTACCTCAACTCCTCGGACGAAACCAAGACCCAGACCGAGAAGGACTTCCAGGTCGGCTTCATCAAGCAGCTCGGCGACATCGGCATGATCGTGCGCTGGATCCTGTTCGCGGTGTTCTTCACCCTGCTGCTGGTGGTGGGCAACACCATGGCCCAGAGCGTGCGCGAACGTATCCCGCAGTTCGCGGTGCTCAAGACCCTGGGTTTCTCCGACAACAGCGTGCTGGGCTTCGTGCTGGCCGAAACGCTGGCGCTTTGCCTGATCGGCGGCGTGGTCGGGCTGGGCCTGGCCACCGCGCTGGGCGCCGTGGTCGCGCAGGCCGCCGGCCCGATGCTGCCTATCGCCGTCGACGCACGGGTATGGATGGCCGGCATCGTCGCCATCTTCGTGCTCGCCGTGGTGGTGGGACTGTTGCCGGCGCTGCGTGCGCGCCGCCTGAAAATCATCGACGCCCTGGCCGGGCGCTGAGGAGACTGGACCATGCTTAGCCAGATCATCGCCATCACCGGCCTGAACCTGCGTTCGATCCCGCAGCGTTGGGGCCCCTCCCTGGTCATCGTCATCGGCCTGGCCGGCGTCGTGGCCGTATTCACCGCGCTGCTGGCCATGGCCCAGGGCTTCCAGGCCACGCTCAAGGACGCCGGCCGCACCGACAACGCCATCGTGCTGCGCGGCGGCTCCGGCGCCGAGCTCAATTCCGGCTTCGGCGGCGACAGCGCCGACCTGATCAAGCTGGGTCCCGGCATCCGCAAGGGCAAGGACGGCCGGCCGCTGGCGGCGGGCGAGATCATCGTCATCACCGAACTGTTCAAGAAGGGCGAGACCGTCAACGGCTCCAACGTCACCCTGCGCGGCGTCGAACCGGCCTCGTTCGAACTGCGGCCGCAGCTGGAGATCATCGAAGGCCGGATGTTCAAGCCCGGCCTGCGCGAGATCCTGGTCGGCGCCGGCGTGGCGCGGCAGTTCGCCGGGGTCGAGCTGGGCGAAGTGCTGCGAATGCGTGGCTCGGACTGGACCGTGGTCGGCATCTTCGAGGCTGGCGACGCCAACGACAGCGAAATGTGGGCCGACCTGGATACGGCGCGCTCGGCCTTCAACCGCGGCAACGGCGTCAGTGGCGTGCGCGTCGGCCTGGAGTCGCCGGAGTCCCTGGCGGTGCTTGAAGAGGCGCTGACCTCCGACAAGCGACTGACCGTCGAAGTGTTGCAGGAACAGGCCTATTACAGCGCCCAGACCGGCCAGTTCCGGGCCATGGTCAGCGTGCTGGCCGGCGTGGTCACCCTGATCATGGCCCTGGGCGCCATCTTCGCGGCGCTCAACACCATGTACGCCGCCGTCGCTACCCGCAGCCGGGAAATCGCCACCCTGCGCGCGATCGGCTTCGGCGGCTTCCCGGTGCTGGTGTCGGTGATGATCGAAGCGGTGGTGCTGGCCTTCCTCGGCGGCCTGGTCGGCGCCTTCATCGCCTGGGCCCTGTTCGACAACCTGTCGGTGTCGACCCTGGGCCAGAGCTTCACCCAGGTGGTGTTCGCCTTCCAGGTCAGCCTGGGCCTGGTGATGGCCGGCCTGGTGATCGCGGTGGTGATCGGCTTCATCGGCGGCCTGCTGCCGGCGGTGCGGGCGGCGCGCCTGCCAGTCACCACGGCCTTGCGCACGCAGTAGTCACCACATCGTTGCAACCACGAACGGGCGCTTGGGCGGATAATCGCCGCCCAAGCCCGGAGGCCCCGTGATCGCAACGCCAGCCATTCCCGCCATCGACCGCAAGGGCCTCTCGGCCGCCATTGCTTCCTACGTGCTGTGGGGCGTGTTTCCGCTCTATTGGATCCTGCTCAAGCATGTTCCCTCGCTGCAGATCATCGCCCACCGCATCATCTGGTGTGCGGTGTTCGTGGTGGGTTACCTGGTGCTGCGCGAAGGCCGCCGCTGGCTAACCGATGCCCTGGCCCGCCCTGGCGTCGGCCGGCTGCTGGTGCTCAGCAGCCTCCTGATCAGCTTCAACTGGGGCGTGTACATCTGGGCGGTGACCCACGGCCGCGTGGTCGAAGCCAGCCTGGGTTATTTCATCAACCCGCTGGTGAACGTGCTGATCGGCGTGCTGGTGCTGCGTGAGCGCCTGAACCCGTCGCAGTGGACGGCCGTGTCGATCGCCGCGGTCGGCGTGCTGTGGCTGGCCTTCCAGCACGGCGACCCGCCGTGGGTGGCTTTGACCCTGGCCTTCAGCTTCGCGTTCTACGGCCTGATCCGGAAAGTGGCGCAAGTGGATGCCATCCCCGGCCTGGCGATCGAAAGCCTGGTGTTGCTGCTGCCTGCCCTGGCCTGGCTGGGCTTCGCGCAGTGGCAGGGCACTGCCGCCTTCCTGGACGGCGACACCGGCAGCGACGTGCTGCTGATCGTGGGCGGCGCCCTTACGGCCCTGCCCCTGATCGGCTTCGCCTACGGCGCGCGGCGCATTCCCTATTCGCTGGTCGGCATCCTGCAGTACATCGCACCGACCCTGCAGCTGCTGGCCGGCGTGCTGATCCTGGGTGAAGCGTTCAGCGCGACGCAGGCGGTGGGTTTTGCCTGCATCTGGCTGGCCCTGGCCATCTACGCCGCCGACGGCTGGCGCCGCGCCCGCCGCCAGCCCGTCAAGGCCGCGCAGGAACACTGCGCCGAAGAGGTGCCTGTCGCCGACGGCGCCGCGCCGCCGAAGTAGGTTTGCGCCGCCCGTCGCCCCGACGGCACACTGCCCGCATGACCACGCCTTCCCCCGAGCCGGCGAATGCCGCCGCCGCGCTTTACCGGCAGCAGGTGCTCGACCACGGGCGGCAGCCGCGGCAGTCCGGACGGCTGGACGGCCGGGCCCGGCGCGCGCAGGCCAGCAATACCCTCTGCGGAGACCGCGTCGCGGTCAGCCTGCGGCTCGATCCGCAGGGTCGCATCAGCGAACTTCGCCATGACTCGCAGGCCTGCCTGCTTTGCCTGGCGTCCGCGTCGCTGATGACCCAGCACGTGGCCGGGCTTGACGCCGCCGGCGTCGCGCGCCACCACGAAATGCTGCGCGCCGGCATCCAGGACGCATCCGGCGCCGGCGCCAGCGGGGACCTGGCCGCCCTGGCTGGCGTTGCGCCCTACCCTTCTCGCCACCGCTGCGTGCTGCTGCCTTGGGAAGCGCTGCGCGATGCGCTTGAAGCCCCCGAAACGGAGCCCTCGCCGTGATCGCCGGCGGCGGCCTGCTGGCCGTACTGGAAGCGGCACGCGCACATCGCGACCAGGGCCAGGCCTTTGCGCTGGCACTGGTGACCGATACCGAGGGTTCGACGTATCGCAAGGCCGGCGCCCTGGCCCTGGTGGCCGGCAACGGCCAGCGCACCGGCACGCTTTCCGGGGGCTGCCTGGAGCCGGCGCTCGAAGCCCTGGCCGCACGTATCATCGCCAGCGGCGTGCCGGAGGCCGCGGTGTTCGACACCCGCGACGATGACGACCTGTTGTTCGGCTCCGGCTCCGGCTGCCGCGGCCGCATGCGGGTGCTGGCCTGGCCGGTTCCCGGCACCGGGCAAACCCTGCTTGACCGGCTTGAAGAGGCACACACGGCGAGGCAGCCGCTGGCGATCTGGGTCGGCGTGGACGCAGCGAACCTGGGCGGACTTGCGTTCGAAGCCACGCAGGCCGATCCGGGGGCGCTGCCCGTGCTCGTAGCCCCGGTACCCCGGCTGCTGCTGCTCGGCGCCGGGCCCGAAGCGCCACCGCTGCTGCACCTGGCGCGGGTGATGGGCTGGCTGGCGGAGGTGGCCGACCATCGCCCGGCCCTGCTGCGCGCCGAGCGCCTGGCCGGCGCACGTGCCCTGCATGCACGTCGTCCGGCGCAGGCGCTGGCCGAGCTGGCGGCGCCGCCGGACGCGGCACTGGTGATGACCCACGTCGCCAGCGCCGACCTTGAAGCCCTGCGCGCGCTGGCAACACGCGACGTGCCCTATATCGGCCTGCTTGGCCCGCCGGCGCGACGGGACGAACTGATGGCGCAGCTTGCGGTCGGTGAACAGGCGCAGCTGCAGCCCCGCCTGCACGCACCCGCCGGCATGCCGCTGGGCGGGCATGGCCCGGAGGCCATCGCGCTGGCGATCAGCGCCGACCTGCAGCGTTTTTTCCACGGATCGCGATGAGTGTTCCCCGCCACGCCCTTCTGGTGCTCGCCGCAGGTGCGTCGCGGCGCCTGGGCGAACCCAAGCAGCTGCTGCGGGTGGACGGTGAAAGCCTGGTGCATCGCGCCGTACGTTTCGGCCTCGCCACCGATCCCACGCAGGCCCTGCTGGTGATTGGCGCCGGCGCCGGCGAAGTGCGCGCCGGGGTCGCCGACCTGCCGGTCACGCCGCTCGTTTGTGATCATTGGCGGGACGGTCTGGGCGCCTCGCTGGCCGTCGGCGTAAAGGCGCTGGGCGAGGACATCGCCGGCGCGCTGGTCCTGCTGTGCGACCAGCCCGCCCTCGACGGCGCACACCTGCAGGCCCTGGTCGCGGCCTGGCGCAAGGATCCCGCGCACGCGGCCGCCAGCGCCTACGCCGGCGTGCTGGGCGTGCCGGCGCTGTTGCCGCGCACCTGGTTCGAGGAGCTCGCCACCGGCCGCGACGACCGCGGCGCCCGCGAACTGCTGCGCCGGCATGAGCAGGAGGTGTCCGCCGTGCCTGCGCCAGGCCTGGCACACGACCTGGACACGCCGGCGCAGCGTGAAGAATGGCGCGTCCGGTCTTCACTTGGACCGAAGGACCCGGCGGAGTAGGCTCACGATTCAAACCAGCCGTCGCCAGGGGTCGCCATGAAGCTCACCGTCAACGGCGTCGAACACGACGTCGACGCCACGCCGGAAATGCCGCTGCTCTGGGTCCTGCGCGACCTGGTCGGACTCACCGGCACCAAATACGGCTGCGGCCTTTCGCAGTGCGGCGCCTGCACCGTGCACCTGGACGGCAGCCCGGTGAAGTCCTGCGTGCTGCCGGTGTCGGCCGTGGCCGGACGCGCGGTGACCACCATCGAAGGCCTGTCCAGCGACGGCAGCCACCCGGTGCAGAAAGCCTGGGCCGAGCTCGATGTCGTGCAATGCGGCTACTGCCAGTCCGGGCAGATCATGGCCGCCGCCGCGCTGCTGCAGCAGGTGGGCCAGCCCACCGACCAGCAGATTGATGACGCCATGGGCGGCAACCTCTGCCGCTGTGGCACCTACCCGCGCATCCGCGCCGCCATTCACAAGGCCGCCGGGCAAAATAACGACGGAGGCCAGGCATGAACGCCGCCAACGATCCCTCCCGCCGCCGCTTCCTCAAGGCCGGCGCCCTGCTGGGTGGTGGCCTGGTGGTGGCCTTCGTGGTGCCCGGCGGCAAACGCCTGGCCTTCGCGCAGGAACCCGCGGCCAAGGCCGCGCTGCCGCCGCCCAATGCCTTCCTGCGCGTCGGCAGCGACGACAGCGTCACGGTGCTGCTGGCGCATTCGGAAATGGGCCAGGGCATCTGGACGACGCTGCCGATGCTGATCGCCGAAGAGCTCGACGCCGACTGGTCGCGCATCCGGGTTGAACACGCGCCGGCGGCGGCGGTTTACGCCAGCCCGGTGTTCGGCATGCAGGGCACCGGCGGCTCCACCACCACCTGGTCCGAATTCGACCGCTATCGCCAGGTCGGCGCGGCCGCGCGCGCGATGCTGGTGCAGGCAGCCGCCGCGCGCTTCGGCGTTGCCGCCAGCGACTGCCGCACTGAAAACGGCGTGGTGATCTGCGGCGGGCAACGCGCCCGCTACGGCGAGCTGGCCGATGCCGCGGGCCAGCTGCCCGTGCCGGAAACCGTCACGCTCAAGGCGCCGGCCGACTGGAAGGTCATCGGCAAGGACACGCCCCGGCTCGATACGCCCGAAAAAACCACGGGCCGCGCCATGTTCGGCATGGACGTGCAGTTCGAGGGCCTGCTTACCGCGGTCGTCGCCCGCGCGCCGGTGTTCGGCGGCCAGGTGAAGTCCTTCGACCCCGCGCCCGCGCTGGCGGTGAAAGGCGTACGCAAGGTGGTGCAGGTGCCCTCGGGCGTGGCCGTGGTGGCCGATCATTTCTGGGCGGCCAAACAGGGCCGGGATGCGCTTGAAGTGGAGTGGGACCTGGGCCCGAACGCGGCGCTCGACAGCAAGGCGCTGCGCGAACAGTTCCGTGGCCTGGCGCAAACCGACGGCGCCAGCGCCGCCCGCGCCGGTGACGCCCGCGCCCGCGTGGCCGAGGCGTCGCGCAAGGTCGAGGCCGAATATTTCGTGCCTTACCTGGCGCATGCCGCCATGGAGCCGCTCAACTGCACGGTGCGCATCGGCCCGGACAGCTGCGAGCTTTGGGTCGGCACCCAGTTCCAGACCGTCGAGCAGAACGCCGCCGCCGCGATCACCGGCCTCAAGCCGGAACAGGTGACGGTGCACACGCCCTTCCTGGGCGGTGCGTTCGGTCGCCGCGCCACCGCCGCCGCCGACGTGGTTTCCGAAGCCGTGCACGTGGCCAAGGCCGCGGGCGCGCCGGTGAAAACGGTCTGGACCCGCGAGGACGACACCCGCGGCGGTTATTACCGGCCCATGTTCCTGGAGCGCGCCGCGATCGCCCTGGGCGACGACGGCCTGCCGGTGGCCTGGGACCACAGCCTGGTCGGGCAGTCGATCATGGCCGGCACACCCTTCGAGGGCAGCATCAAGAACGGCGTCGACAATGCCTCGGTCGAGGGCGTCAGCGATTCGCCCTACATCAAGGACCTGGCCCACCACCGCGTCGAGTTGCACTCACCGCGCACCGGCATCCCGGTGCTGTGGTGGCGTTCGGTGGGCCACAGCCAGAACGCCTTCGTGATGGAAAGCCTGGTCGACGAACTGGCGCACGCCGCCGGCCGCGACCCGCTTGAATACCGGCGCACGCTGCTGGCAAAGCATCCGCGCCATCTCGGCGTACTCAACCTGGCCGCGCAGAAAGCCGGCTGGGGCGAACCGCTGGCGAAAGGACGCGCGCGTGGCATCGCCGTGCACGAGTCCTTTGGAAGTTACGTGGCCCAGGTCGCGGAAGTGTCGGTCGAATCCGGGCAGCTGCGCGTGCATCGCGTGGTCTGCGCCATCGACTGCGGCATCGCGGTCAATCCGCTGGCGATCCGCGCCCAGATGGATTCGGGCATCGCCTTCGGCCTGGGCGCGGCGCTGCACGGCCAGATCACCTTTGCCGACGGACGCGTGCAGCAGTCGAACTACCACGACTACCCCTCGCTGCGCCTGCCGGAAATGCCGGTGGTGGAAACCCACATCGTCACCAGCACCGAGCGCGCCGGCGGCGTCGGCGAACCCGGCCTGCCACCGATCGCACCGGCCGTCGCCAATGCGGTCTTCGCGCTGACCGGCAAGCGCCTGCGTGAACTGCCCCTGCGCCTGGACGCTTGAGCCTGCGCCTCAGGCGACGCGCGCCTTGGAGAAGGTGATCAGGATGACGCCGGCGAGGATGACGACCATGGCGCCGATCGCGTGCACGCTGAAGCGTTCGCCCAGCAGCAGCGCGCCCAGCAGCACCGCGATCGGCGGATTGACGTAGGCGTAGCTGGTGGCCAGCGCCGGTCGCACGTGGTGCAGCAGCCAGACGTAGGCGCTGAAGCCGATGATCGAACCGAACGCCGCCAGGTAACCCACCGCCAGGGTCGCGCGCAGCGGCGGCACTTCGGTCAGGCGCTCGCCCAGGCCCAGGCCCAGCAGGCCCATCGCGACGCCGCCGCACAACATCTGCGCGGCCGTGCTCATGAACGGTGCCGGCAGGTCGCGGCCGCGGCTCCAGACCGAACCCCAGGCCCATGCGATGGGCGCCAGGATCAGCGCCGCCATGCCCGGCAGGCTGCCGCGCAGCTGGCTGCCGGCGTTCAGCCAGATGACGCCGACAAAGCCGATCGCCAGTCCCAGCCATTCGCCGCGGCTCGGGTGCTGCTTGCGCAGCACGCCGAACAGCGCCGCCCACAGCGGCATGGACGCCACGGCGATCGCGGCCAGGCCCGAGGACACCGACTGTTCGGCGAAGTTCACCATGCCGTTGCCCAGCAGCATCATGAAGAGTCCCATGACCGCGGCGTTGCGCCACTGCGCGCGGGTCGGCGGTGCGTGTCCGCGCCAGCGCAGGAAGGCATAGAACACCAGGCTGGCGGCGATGAAACGGATGCTGCCCATCAGGAAGGGCGGGTAGCCTTCCAGGCCAACGCGGATGGCCAGGTAGGTCGAGCCCCAGACCAGGTAAACCGAGGCAAGCGCCAGCGCGACCGCCAAAGCGGACGGGGGCGCGACGGGGGCCTTGTTCATGCCTGTTTGCGTCCCCCGGAAGGATGTTGGCGGGTTTCGGCGTCGAGAAGCGCCTGCTTGCGCGGCAGGCCCCAGCGGTAGCCGCCCAGGCTGCCGTCGCCGCGGATGACGCGGTGGCAGGGCACCAGCACGGCCACCCGGTTGCTGGCGCAGGCGCGCGCCACCGCGCGGGCCCCGCGTGGCATGCCGAGCGCGTTCGCGAGTTCGGCATAACTGCGGGTTTCGCCGCTGGGGATGCGCATCAGCGCGTCCCATACCCGCTGCTGGAAGGCGGTGCCGACCAGCTCCACCGGCACCTCGCCGCGGCGCTGGGCCAACGCGTCGGCCACGGCCTGCACGCGCGGCGCCAGGAACTGGTCGCGGCCCGCATCGACGCGACGCAGGCGCGCGCGTGGGAATTCGGCCTGCAGGTCGGCGGCCAGGGCGTCGCCGTCCTCGCCGAGCAAGACCGCGCAGACGCCACGCTCGGTGACCGCCACCAGCGCCTGGCCCAGGGCGGTGTCGACCAGCGACCAGCGGATCTCGAGGCCGTCACCGCCACGGCGATACGCCTGCGGCGCCATGCCCAGGCGGGCGGCGCCGTGTTCGTAAACGCGGCTGGGCGAACCATAACCGGCGTCGTACAGCGCGCGGGTGACATCGTGCCCGGCACGCAGGCCCTGCTTGAGGCCGGCCAGCCGGCGCTGGGCGCGGTATTCGGCCGGGCTCAGCCCGAACTGCTGGCGGAAGCGGCGCTGCAGGTAGGTCGCGCTCAGACCAACGACCCCGGCCAGCTCGGCCAGGCCGAGGTCGGCGTGGTCGAGCAGGCGGCGGGCCTGGTCGAGGCGGGGATCGGCGGCGTGTGTGTGCTTGTCCATGCGGGCGAGGTTAGCCGGCGCCCGGGGGGCCGGCTATCCGGTTCTTGCGCCCGGGCTCACTCCGCCCAGACGGTGGGCTGGCGGGTCACCGGCAGCACCTGGGCGGTGAGCTGGCGATCGGCCGACAGCAGGTCGAGCGCGTCGGCCAGGATCGCGGCCGATTCACGCAGCAGCGGGTCGGGGCCATTCTTCGCGGCTTCTTCCTCGGCCGCCTGCTCGACCACGCTGCGCTCGTTGTAGGCCAGGCCGTCGTCCACCAGGGCGGCGTCCTCGTCCACTTCCAGGCCGGCGGCGATGCGCTCGGCGCGGCGCTGCTTGCGCTCGGCCTCGAGGCGGTCGCGTTCGGCGCGGCGCACCGCTTCGTTCAGCGACACCTGCTTCTTCTCGCGTTCGCTGCGGAAGCGGGCCACGTCATCGGACCACCACTGGAACTCGCGGTCCTTGGCGACGCGGGCCTCGTGGTTGGCCACCAGCTGCGGGGTCAGCGCGGCCAGGTTGCCGACGTTGCCGTGCGGCGCCATGGCGATGCGGGTTGCCGGCAGGGCATTGTCGTAGGTGCTTTCGCCGTATTCGCTGGCGTCGAGGCTGACCGGGAACTGCAGGTCGGGCACCACGCCGGCGTGCTGGGTGGTGCCGCCGTCGACGCGGAAGAACTGCGCCACGGTCAGCTTCACCTGGCCGAACCTGACGTCGTCCTTGCGCGGGAAACGGTCGAGGTCGATCAGGCTCTGCACCGTGCCCTTGCCAAAGGTCGGCTCACCGATGATCAGGCCGCGGCCGTAATCCTGGATCGCCGCGGCGAAGATTTCGGAAGCGGACGCCGAGGCGCGGTTGACCAGCACGGCCAGCGGGCCGTCCCAGGCGACGCCGCTCTGGTCGTCAGCTTCGACGCTGACGCGGCCACCGGTTTCGCGGACCTGCACGACCGGGCCGGTGTCGATGAACAGGCCGGTCAGTTCAACCGCCTCGAGCAGCGAGCCGCCGCCGTTGTCGCGAAGGTCGATGACCACGCCGTCCACCTGTTCGGCGCGCAGCTCGCGCAGCAGCCGGGCGACGTCAGCGGTGGCCGAACGCGCGTCCTTGTCGCCGCGGCGGCGGGCGTCGAAATCCAGGTAGAAGGTGGGCAGCTCGACCACGCCGATGCGGCGGTCGTCGACATCGATGATGCGCTTCTGCGCCGCCTGCTGTTCAAGCTTGACCTTGTCGCGCTCGATCACCACCAGCCTGGGCTTGGCGTCCACGCCCGATTCGGCCGGCAGGATGTCCAGGCGCACCCGGGTGCCTTTCTTGCCGCGAATCAGGGCCACGGTGTCGTCGATGCGCCAGCCGACCACGTCGGTCATCGGGCCGGTATCGCCCTGGCCAACGGCGATCACGCGGTCGCCAACGTTGACCTTGCCGGAATTGGCGGCCGGGCCACCCGGCACGATGGTGCGCACGACCACGAATTCGTCCTGTCGCTGCAGCACCGCGCCGATGCCCTCGAGCGAGAGGCGCATGGACATGTTGAAGTTTTCCGCGCTGCGCGGCGACATGTAGCTGGTGTGCGGATCGATCGAACCGGCATAGGCATTCATGAAGGTTTCGAAGGCGTCGTCCGCGCGCAGCTCACCGACGCGTTCGGCCATGCCGGCGTAGCGTTTGTCCAGCGTCTTGCGGATTTCGGCCTGGCTGCGACCGGCCAGCTTCAGGCGCAGGGCGTCGTTCTTGACGTACTTGCGCCAGGCGTCGTTGAGGTCGCTGTCGCTGGCCGCCCACGTCGCGTCTTCGCGGTCGTAGAGCCAGGTTTCATCCTTCGCGAAGTCGAAGGGCTGCCGGAGCAGCGAGCGCGCGTAGGCCACGCGCTCGGCGACCCGGCGCTGGTAGGTGGCGAAGATGTCGAAGGCCGGCGCCAGCTGCTGCGACTTGATGGCGTCGTCGTGCTGCAGGCGCTGGGCGTCGAAACGATTGATGTCGGCGCGGGTGAAGAACAGCTTCTGGCCGTCCAGTGAGTCAAGGTAGCGGCGGTGGATGTCGGCCGACAGTTCGTCGTTGAGCGGCTTGGACCGGTACACGTAGCGGCTGTCGGACAGGATGCCGTAGACCATGCGTGCCGCCGCGGCCTGTTCGGCCGAAGGCGTCAGCCCCGGCGGACCGGCGCGGGCGATGTCGGCTTCCGAAGCCGGGCTGCCGGTGGCCGAAAAGGCCAGGGCCAGGGGCAGCGCGGCGGAAAGGGCGATGAGCTTGTACTTGACCATGATTGGGATCCGGTGCGTCAGGGGCCCACTTTGCGCCCCGGCACTGGCCGCGGCGTGTGCCGATAGTGCTGGCTGGGGGCACGGTTCCGAGCATACCCCGCCCGGCGTTCAGGCGGTGTCGGCGACGAACCCGGCTTCAGCGGCCATTCGGTCCGCGTGGTAGGACGAACGGACCATCGGCCCGGAGGCCACGTGGGTGAAGCCCAGGGCCTGGCCAGCGGCTTCGAGCGCCTTGAACTCCTCGGGAGTCCAGTAGCGGATCACCGGGTGGTGGTGCGGCGTGGGCTGCAGGTACTGGCCGATGGTGATCATGTCGACGTCGTGGGCACGCAGGTCGCGCAGGGTGGCCATCACCTGTTCGAAGGTTTCGCCCAGGCCCAGCATGATGCCGGACTTGGTGGGCACGTCCGGATGCTGCGCCTTGAAGCGCTTGAGCAGCTGCAGCGACCAGGCGTAGTCGGCGCCCGGGCGCACGTTCGGGTACAGGTCGGGCACCGTTTCGAGATTGTGGTTGAAGACGTCGGGCGGCGACTGGGCCAGGATTTCCAGCGCGCGGTCCATGCGGCCCTTGCCGCGGAAATCGGGCGTGAGGATCTCGATCTTCAGCGACGGCGCCAGCGCCCGCGCTTCGCGGATGCAGTCGACGAAATGCTGGGCACCGCCGTCGCGCAGGTCGTCGCGGTCCACCGAGGTAATGACCACGTAACGCAGGCCCATGTCGGCGATCGTGCGCGCCAGGCTGGCCGGCTCATCGGCATCGGGCGGCTTGGGCCGGCCGTGGGCGACGTCGCAGAAGCTGCAGCGCCGGGTGCAGACCTCGCCCAGGATCATGAACGTGGCGGTGCCGTGGCTGAAACATTCGTGGATGTTCGGGCAGCTGGCTTCTTCACAGACGGTGACCAGGCGGTTCTCGCGCAGTTTGCTCTTGAGCTTCTGCACGGCGTTGCCCGAGGGAATGCGCACCCGAATCCAGCTGGGCTTGCGCAGGATGGGCGCTGCTTCGTCGAATTTCACCGGGCTTTTGCCGATCTTGTCCCCGCCCAGCTGCTTCTGGCCTTCCACAAGGGGCGACCCCAGGACCTGCAGCGGGATGGACTTGCTGGTGGACTCGGACATGACGCCTCAGGCGGAAGTGAAATCGGGGAGGCCGGCCACCGGCCGGGCCTGCAGGCCGAGGCGCCGGGACAGGGCTTCGACCAGCAGCGGCTTGACCGCGGCGAGCTCGCCGGGACCGCCCAATTCTAGCATCGAGGTCACTTCCAGGCCCTGGTAACCGCAGGGATTGATGCGCCTGAACGGCTCCAGGTCCATCGCGATGTTGAAGGCCAGGCCATGGAAGCTGCAGCCGCGGCGGACGCGCAGGCCCAGGGCCATGACCTTGCGGCCGTCCACGTAGATGCCGGGCGCGCCCTCGCGGCGTTCGCCGCGCACGTCGAAGCCGGCCAGCACGTCGATGACGGCCGCCTCGATGCGGCAGACCAGCTCGCGCACGCCCACGCCAAGGCGGCGCAGGTCGACCATCGGGTAGGCCACCAGCTGGCCGGGGCCGTGGTAGGTGACCTGGCCGCCGCGGTCGACCCGCAGCACCGGAATATCCCCGGCCGCCAGCACGTGTTCGGGTTTGCCGGCCTGGCCCAGGGTGAAGACCGGGTCGTGCTCGACCAGCCACAGTTCGTCGGGCGTGTCCGGGCCGCGGGCGTCGGTGAACGCCTGCATCGCGCGCCAGACCGGCTCGTAGGCCTGGCGACCCAGTTCGCGCACCAGCCAGGGCCGGTCGGCCGACGCCGCGGCCGGCGCCGTGTCGCAGGCGGCCGCTACAGCGTCCACTTCACCGCCGGGTGCTCGCGCAGCGCCCCGTGCGCGGCATCGTAGTCCTCGCGGCTGTGCGCCTCGAAAACCAGCGAAACCGACACGTAGTTGCCCTTGGCCGACGGCTTGATGGCCATGCGGTCGCGATAGACGGTGAGGCCCAGGGCCTCGAGCACGATCGGCATCACCAGGTGCAGGTCGGCCTCGGCCGACCCCATGGCGCTGATCTCGAAGATGCCCGGGAACTGGAACCCGTGTTCGGGATTGTCGGAATGGATGGACATGCCCCCATTATGGGGGCGCCGGTCCGCCCGCCCAAGGGTCAGACGCCGTCGACCCGGACCCGGTTCCGGCCCTCGGTCTTGGCCCGGTACATGGCGCGGTCGGCGGCGCGATAGAGCTCGTCGCCGCCCTCCCCTGCGTCCGGATGCAGCACCGCCACGCCGATGCTGACGGTAAGCGCCAAGGGACCTTCTCGAAGCTGCAGGGGACGGTCTTCCAGGCTGGCCCGCATGGCCTCGGCCAGGCCCGCCGCCGCGTCCGCGCCGTGGCCGGGCAGCAGCACCCCGAACTCCTCGCCGCCCAGCCGCGACAGGTGGGCACCGGGCACGGTGAAGATCTCGCGCATGCGGTCGGCGAAACGCACCAGGCAGGCGTCTCCGGCGTCATGGCCGTGTTCGTCATTGACCCGCTTGAAGTGGTCCAGGTCCAGCACCAGCATCGCCAGTGGCCGGCCCGACCGGCGCGCTTCGCCGACGTGGTGTTCAAGCGCGCCGCTGAAGGACCGGCGGTTGGCCACGCCGGTCAGCGGGTCGATCCGGCTGAGCCGCTCGTACTGGTCGCGCTGCATGCGCAGGGCATCGTAAAGGTCCAGTTGCCGCTGGTAATCGCCGTGACTGCGCACCAGAACCACGCCCAGGTAAACCGAATACACCGCCACCGTGATGCCGACCGACAGGCTTTCGTCCGTATAGGGCAGCAGGATGGGCGCCGGCAGGTACAGCAGGGCCACGCCCAGCAGCGCGCGGTTGCGGCGCAGCGGATAGTTGTGCGCGAAAGCGGTGGCGAAGGCGATCGTGCACAACAGCGCGGCGCTGCGACCACCGGCCAGGTGCGGATCGAGCAGCACCCAGCTCAGGATGCCTCCCCACAGGGCCGCGGTGGCCAGCACCACGGCCCACTGGCGGTCCAGCCATTGCCGGAGCCGGTCCATGCCCAGCTGCTGGTCGGGTACCGCAGGCCAGAAACGCAGGGCGGCCAGCGCCAGGAAGGCCAATGCGGTGGCCGCCCAGATGGCGGTGTGTTCGCGGAAGACGTCGCCGGCGGTCGAAACCACCAGCCAGCCCAGCACGTAAAACAGACCGCCGGCGATCAGGCGCTGGCGGGTGTCGGCGGCTTCGCGGGCCAGCCGCAGGAGCGCCACGTCGTCGTCAATGGTTTCACGCATGCCGCCGACCCCCCTGCCCGCCCGGCGAACCCGGGGGCGGGCCACGCCGGTTTTAGTCGCTTTCCCACCACAGCCAGAAGTCGTCGCTCATGCGCTTGAAGAAGCCGCCCTCGGCGACGTCGGCCAGCGCCACCAGCGGCCGCTCGGCCACCACCTTGCCGTCCAGGCTCAGGCGCAGGGTGCCGATGGCCTGGCCCTTGGCCACCGGCGCGCTGAGCTGCCTGGGCACGTCCATGCTGGGCTTGAGTTCGCCGTAGCGACCACGCGGCACGGTCACCAGCAGCGGCTCGGTGAGGCCCAGTGAAACGGTGTCGGCGACGCCGCGCCAAATCGGGTGCTCGGCCACCTGCTCGCCGGCGCCGTAGACGCTGTGCGTCTCGAAGTTCCGGAAACCCCAGTTGAGCAAGGCCAGGTTGCCCTGCTCGCGCAGGCGGAAACCTTCGTTGCGGCTGTTGGTGTCGATGCCCAGCACCACCGAGACCAGGCGCTGGTCGCCGCGCTTGGCCGAGGCGGCCAGGCAATAACCGGCCGCCGAGGTGTGGCCGGTCTTGAGGCCGTCAACGCTGTCGTCCTTCCACAGCAGGCCGTTGCGGTTGTACTGCTGGATGCCGTTGTAGGTGAATTCCTTGACCTTGTAGAGCGCGTAATGGTCGGGGAAGTGGTTGATCAGGGCGCGCGAAAGCATGGCGATGTCGCGCGCGGTCATCAGGTGGCCGTCCGCGGTCAGGCCGTGCGCGTTCTCGAAATGCGAACCGGTCATGCCCAGCTTGCCGGCGTAGGCATTCATCATGTCCACGAACGCCGCCTCGGTGCCGGCCAGGTGTTCGGCCAGCGCGATCGCGGCGTCGTTGCCCGACTGGATGACCAGGCCATGCAGCACGTCGTCGAGTTTGACCTCGGTATTGACCTCCAGCGCGCTGTAGCTGCCGTCGGTGCCGGCGCCACCCTGGCGCCAGGCGTTTTCGCTGATCTTCACCATGTCGTCGAGCGACGCGCGGCCGGCGGCCACTTCGGCGGCGACGACGTAGGAGGTCATCACCTTGGTGATGGACGCAGGATTGAGCGGCTCGTCGATCTTTTCGCCGGCCAGCACCTGGCCGCTGACATGGTCCATCAGGATCCAGGCCTTCGCGCCTTCGGGTACCGGGGCCTCGGGCGTGGGCGGCGGCGCGGCCTGCGGCTGGTCGGGCACCGGCATCGGGGCGGGGACCTGGGCGAAAACACTGCCGGCCAACACGGCCGCCAGCAGGAAGGACAGGAAACGGGAAACGGACATCCGGCAAAAACTCCAGTTATTCAGGATCCGCGCGAGGCGCCGACCGGGGACAAGGCGATGATGCTAGCCCTTATTCAATGAACACGCGCGGGCTGGGCAGGCCCAGGCTGCGCAGGTTTTCGATGACTTCGGTCGCGGCGCCGGCCGCCAGGGGGCCGATGCGCACGCGCCAGAGCTTGTTGCCGTTGACCTTCACCGACGCGACTTCGACGTCATCGATGCCGGCGTCCTCGATGAGGCGGGCGATCCGGCGGGCATTGTCGCGTTCGCGGTAGGCACCCACCTGCAATATGCGGCGGCGGCCGTCCTCCGCCACGTGCACGGGGGGCCCGGGCAGCGGTGCCGCGGCGGGCAGGGGCGCGGCCGGCGTGCCCGCCGCCAGGCGCGGTGCATCGGCGCCGGGCACCAGCGCCTGCACTTCCACCTTCGCGGTGCCACTGCGGTCCAGCCCCAGCTTCACCGCCGCGGCGTAGCTGAGGTCGATGATGCGGCCGTCGTGGAAGGGGCCGCGGTCGTTGACCCGCACCACCACGCTTTCGCCGGTGTCCAGGCGGGTCACCCGCGCGAAGCTGGGCAAGGGCAGGGTCTTGTGCGCCGCGCTGAAGCTGCACATGTCGTAGATCTCGCGGCTGGAGGTATGCCGGCCGTGGAACTTCTGGCCGTACCAGGACGCGATGCCACGCTCGCGATAACCCGCGGCCCGGTCCAGCACGCGGTAGCTCTTGCCCAGCACCGTGTAGGGCGAGCGGTTGCCGTAACGCGCCAGGGGTTCGTGCCGGGGCTCGGGTTCGACCAGGCCGCTGATGTCCAGGCTTTCACCGGGAGCGGAGTCGGCCACGCCCGGCGCGTACAGGCCGCCCGGGGTGTAGTCCTCGTCGCGATGTTCGCGCACCTGCAGGCAGGCCGCCTGCAGCGCCTGCGCCGAAGCGGTGGCCGGCATTCCGGCCACGGCCGCGCGCGGCGTGTCGGCGGCCGGTTCGGGCACGGGTGCCACGGGGCGGGTGGGCTTGCCGGCGCAGGCCGCCAGCAGCAGCACCACGCAGGCCAGGCCAGCCCTCATGGCGCGGCGGCGGCCCCGGATCCGGCGGCGATTTCGCGCGACAGCTGGTACACCGCCATCGCGTACATCGGCGAACGGTTGTAGCGGGTGATGGTGTAGAAATTCTGGAAGCCGAACCAGTGTTCGGTGCCTTCCGTACCTTCCAGCGTCACCAGCGTCGCCTTGTGGTCGTGGCCCAGGGCCTCGGCCGGGCGAAAGCCCTTCTCGCCCAGCTCGGCCAGGCTGTAGCGCGCCTCCAGGCCTTCGGGCTTGAAGCCATCGCTACCCTGGTCGGCGCGGGCCAGGGCCACCACCGGCTCCCCGGCCTGCCAGCCGTGGGCGACGAAATAATTGGCGATCGAGGCGAAGACATCGTCGAGCGAGCCGAACAGGTCGCGGCGGCCGTCGCCGTCGCCGTCGCGGGCGTAGGCGCGGTAGCTGGACGGCATGAACTGGCCGTAGCCCATGGCGCCGGCGTAACTGCCCTTGAGCGCGGCCAGGTCGAGCTTTTCTTCCTTGGCCAGCAGCATCACCTGGGCCAGTTCGTCGCGGAAGAAGCGGCCGCGGGCGGCTTCGCGCTCGAGCTGGCCGGGGTCACCGCTGACCGGGTAGAAAAAGCCCAGCGTGTAGAGCGCATCGAGCACCGGGTAGCTGCCGGTGTTGCCGCCGTAGCTGGTCTCGACGCCGATGATGGCGACGATCATTTCCGCCGGCACGCCGGTATCGGCCTCGACCTGGGCCAGGGCATCGCGGTGGCGGGCGAGGAAGGCCTGGCCATCGCGGATGCGTTTGTCGGAAATGAAGATCGGCCGGTAGTCGCGCCACGGTTTCACCTTCTCGGCCGGCCGCGACATGGCATTGACGATGCTCTGGCGGTATTCGGACTTGGCCAGCCAGGCTTCGACCTCGGCGGCCGGCAGCCCGTACTGGCTGCTGGCGTGGTCAAGGAAGACCTGGCGCAGCGCCGGGTCCGGGGACGGGTTGGCGGCGGCCACGGCGGTCGAAGTGGCCAGCAGCAGGGCGGACAGGCGAAGCAGGAAGGTGCGCATGGAAACAAGCATATGGGAATGCCGGCGATTTGACACGGCGGCGTTTCCCGGCCGGTTCAGGTAGCCATGAATTTTCGGTGCGCATGCACCGACATCACCATGCCAAAGCCCACCAGCAACGACACCGCCGAGGTGCCGCCGAAGCTGACCAGAGGCATGGGCACGCCCACCACCGGCAGCAGGCCGGCGACCATGCCGCCATTGACCACGACGTACACCGAGAAGGTCATCGCAAGGGTGCCGGCCAGCAGGCGGGCGAAGCCATCGCGGGCCTGGGTGGCGATCCACAGGCAGCGCCCGACCACGAACAGGTACAGGGCCAGCACGGTGACCACGCCCGCCCAGCCGAATTCTTCACTGAGCACCGAGAAGACGAAGTCGGTGGTGTGTTCGGGCAGGAAGTCCAGGTGCGACTGGCTGCCCTGCCCCCAGCCCTTGCCGGTGAGGCCGCCCGAACCGATCGCGATCTTGGACTGGATGATGTTCCAGCCCGCCCCCAGCGGGTCGTTCTCCGGGTTCATGAAGGTGAGGATGCGCTCGCGCTGGTGGGGCAACAGGAAGGGCCAGGCCGCCGGCAGCGCCGCCAGGCCCATGCCGGCGAACAGCCCGATGCGCCACCAGGCGATGCCGGCCAGGAAAATCGCGAACACGCCCGAGGCCGCCACCAGCATGCCCGTGCCCAGGTCGGGCTGGAGCACGATCATCACGACCGGCACGCCGATGATGCCGGCGCAGACCGCCAACACCCGCCAGCCAGGCGGCAGCGGCACCGAGTGCAGGTACCAGGCCAGCATCATCGGCACGGTGAGCTTGAGCAGTTCGCCGGGCTGCAGGTAGAACACGCCCAGGTTCAACCACAGGTTGGCACTGCGCCCCGTCCCGAACACGAACACCGCCGCGAGCAGCAGCAGGCTGCCGGCGTAAGCCAGCGGGGTCCACAGGCGGAACTTCGCCGGGGTCACCCGCGACAGCAGCAGCAGCGCCACCAGGCCGACGCCGAAACGCGCGCCCTGCGACACCACCAGCCGGGTGTTTTCGCCCGAGGCGCTCGCCAACACCACCAGGCTGACCACCATCAGGGCCATCAGGGCCAGCAGCAGGGGCAGGTCCACCTTCTCGAACAGGCGGTCAAACAGCTGGCGCAGCAAGCGCAGCACGGCGGTCATGGCGCGACCTCGTCGGCGACCGGCAGCAGCCAGGCATCGAGGATGCGCCTGGCCACCGGCGCCGCGGCGCCGCTGCCCGAGCCACCATGCTCGACCAGCACCACCACGGCGATGCTCGGCGCCTCCACTGGCGCGAAACCGATGAACCAGGCCTGGTGGCGCAGGTGGTAGGGCAGGTCCTTGGGGTTCGTGCGTTCTGTGCCGCGGCGGCTGACCCGCTGGGCGGTGCCGGTCTTGCCGGCCATGCGGTAGGTGGCACCCACGGCGGCGGCGCGGGCCGAGCCGGTGGGGCCGTGCATCACCGCCACCAGGCCTTCGTTGACCGCTGCCAGGTCTTCCGCGCTTTCGATCACGCGCCGCCCGGGCAGCTGCGGTTCGGGCTGCAGCGGCTGGTTGAAACCGGCCTGGCTGGCCTGCAGCAGGTGCGGCCGGTAGAGCATGCCGCCGTTGGCCAGCACGGCCGTGGCCTGGGCCATCTGCAGCGGCGTGGTGACCCAGTAACCCTGGCCGATGGCGGCATTGACGGTATCGCCGGGGAACCAGCCCTGGTTGTACTGCATGCGCTTCCACTGACGCGACGGACGAACGCCGGGCATTTCGCCGGCCAGGTCGATGCCGGTGGGCCGGCCAAAGCCCAGGCGTTCGAAGAAGGGGTCGATGCGGTCCACGCCCAGTTCGACCGCCAGCTCGAAGTAGTAGGTGTTCACCGATTGCGCCAGCGACTCACGCAGGTTCACGCGGCCATGGCCACCCGGGCGCCAGTCGCGGTAACCGCGGGATTCGCCCGGCAGGAAAAACTCGCCGGTGGACAGGGTTTGATAGTCCGGCGTGCGGATACCCGCTTCCAGTGCCGCGAGCGCCATGAATGGCTTGATGGTCGAACCCGGCGGTGCGCCGCCCAGCACGTTCCGGTTGAACAAGGGCCGCGACGGCGCCTGCAGCGCCTGCCAGGCCGGGTGGCTGATGCCGTTGATGAACAGGTTCGGGTCGTAACTGGGCAGGCTGACCATGGCGAGGATCTCGCCATTGCGCGGATCGATGGCGATCGCGGCGCCATGCTGGCCTTCGAAGGCATCCACCATCGCCTGCTGCAGGCGGGCATCGACGGTCAGGCGCAGGTCGGTGCCGGGCGTCGCCGGCTGCCGGCGCACCACGCCCAGCGCCCGGCCCTCGACATTGGTCTCGACTTCTTCATAGCCGATCTCGCCGCGCAGGCGATCTTCGTAATAACGCTCGATGCCCGCCTTGCCGATATGCGTCAGCGCCGCATTGCGGCTGTCGCCCAAGGCCTCCAGGTCGTCTGCGTCGACGCGGCCGACGTAGCCGATGACGTGGGCGAACAGATCGCCATACGGATAGCGCCGGGTCAGGTAGGGAACGACTTCGACGCCGGGAAAACGGTGGCGATTGACCGCCAGGCGCGCCAGCTCGCCTTCGCTCAGGCGCAGCTTCAGGGGCACCGGCCGGAAGCTGCGCGTGGCGCGGCGCGCTTCACGGAAACGTTCGATGTCCTCGGGGTCCAGTTCGACCAGGTCGGCCAGGCCCGCGAGCGTGGCGTCGAGGTCCTGCACCTGCTCGGCGACAATCTCCAGGCGATAGGCCGGCACGTTGTCGGCCAGCAGGCGGCCATTGCGGTCGTAGATCAGTCCGCGCGCCGGCACGATTGGCCGGGGCTTGATGCGGTTGGCTTCCGAGCGCAGCTGGTATTCCTCGTGCTGCAGCACCTGCAGGCGGAAATAGCCGCCGGCCAGGCCGAGCAGCGCCAGGGCGATGCCGATGAAGCCGATGATCGCGCGGCGGTCGAACTGCGCCGCCTCGGCGTGCAGGTTCTTGAGCTTGCGGCGCGGGATGCTGCGCATGGCGTCAGCTGGCGCGGTCGCGCGTGCGCAGGCGCAGCCCGTCGAGCAGCAGGAACAGCCACGGCCACAGGGCGAAGCCCAGCACCGGCGACAGCCAGCTGGTCCAGTGCAGCCAGCCGTTGCCGGCCATGCCGTGGATGGCCTGGTCGACCAGGCGGTCGTTCACCAGCAGCGCGAAGATGGCCAGCGCCTGCTGCCACAGCGGGAAAAAACGCAGGCGGGCGCGAAAACGCTGCACCAGGAAGGCCATCACCACCAGGCGCAGGGCCTGTTCACCCAGCAGGGTGCCGGCCACCAGGTCGGCGGCCAGCCCGACGACGAAGGCCGTGCCCAGGCCCACCTGGTCGGGGGTCTCTAGCAACCAGTAACAAAGCAGCATGGCCAGCACGTAGGGGCGGGCAAGGTCCATGCCGTCGGGCAGCGGCACGACCATCAGCAGCAGGGCGATGAACAGGCCGCCGTAGAGAAGCCAGCCGGAAGGGCCGCGGTTCATTCGACGGGCTCCTGCGGCTGGGGGGCATCGGCCTGCCCGGGGTCCACGGCCGGCGCGTCGGCGCCGGCGGGCGCCGGATCCTGGACCGGGACCGGCGGCGGCGGCAGCGGCGGGCCGGCATCAACGCCAGTGGTCGTATTGCTGACCAGCAGGACTTCCACGCCGCGATCCAGGCGCGCCGACGGGCGGGCCTCGGCAACGACGAAGGCCTGGGTTTCGTCAGGCTGCACGCTCAGGATCACACCCACCGGGAAGCCCGCGGGAAAGCGGCCGCCGATGCCCGAGGTGACCAGGCGGTCGCCGACCCGGATGTCGCCGCTTTGCGGGATGCTGGGCAGGCGCAACATGTCGGTGCGGCCGGTGCCGTAGGCAATGGCGCGCAGGCCCGTGCGGGCCACCTGCACCGGCACGGCGTGTTCGGGATCGGTCAGCAGCAGCGCGGTTGAATGCCGGGGCGTCACTTCGATGACCTGGCCCAGCACGCCGCCGGCGTCGATCATGGCCTGGCCGACGCGCACGCCGTCGTTGCCACCGGCGTCGAGCACGATGCGCTGGCGCGAGGGATCCAGGTCGACGTCGATGATGCTCGCAAGCTGGGCCTCGAGGCGGTAGCCGCGCGTACCGCCCAGCAGCCCGCGCAGGCGCTGGTTTTCCTCGGCCACGGCCAGCAGGCGGTGCAGGCGACTGGCGTTGACCTGCAGTTCGCGATGCAGTCGCTCGTTTTCCTGCTGCAGCGCGGCACGACTGCTGAAGAACTCGCTGGCGCCGTCGCTCAGTCGGCCCGGTGCCGATGCCAGCCACCACACGGGTTCGACCAGGGTCGTGAGCTGCACGCGTGCCTTGGCGGCGAAGCCGCCACGCAGGTCCGCCACCATCAGCACGGTGGCGATGGCGAGATAGGCCAGCAGCGGTAGGGTGCTGCCGGCGCCGTCGGTCAGGCGCGGCGCCGGGTTTCCAGGGTAGGCCACGGCGTCATCCGGATGGGGACTGCGCCTGCAAGCAGGCTCACTCGGCCGAGAAGAACTCGTTGCCGTGCATGTCGATCAGTTCCAGCGCCCTGCCGCCGCCGCGGGCGACGCAGGTGAGCGGGTCGTCGGCGACGTGCACGTGCAGACCGGTTTCCTCGGAGATCAGCTTGTCGAGGTCGCGCAGCAGCGCACCACCACCGCTGAGCACGATGCCGCGCTCGGCGACGTCGGCGCACAGCTCGGGCGGCGTCTGTTCCAGCGCCTGCTTGACGGCACTGACGATGCCGCTGAGCGGTTCGTGCAGGGCCTCGAGCACTTCGTTGGAGTTGATGACGATCATGCGCGGCACGCCCTCGGCGAGGTTACGCCCCGACACTTCGAACTCCTTGACCTGTGCCTGCGGGAAGGCGCAGCCGATCTCGAGCTTGATGCGTTCGGCGGTGGTTTCGCCGATGAGGGTGCCGTGGTTGCGACGGACGTAGTTGATGATGGCTTCGTCGAAGCGGTCGCCGCCGATGCGCACCGACTGCGAATAGACGATGCCGTTGAGCGAGATGACCGCGACCTCGGACGTGCCGCCGCCGATATCGATGACCATCGAACCGCGGGCTTCGTCGACCGGGATGCCGGCGCCGATCGCGGCGGCCATCGGCTCTTCGATCAGGTAGACCTCGCGGGCACCGGCCTCTTCAGCCGACTCCTTGATGGCGCGGCGTTCGACCTGGGTCGAACCGCAGGGCACGCAGATCAGCACGCGGGGGCTGGGTCGCAGGAACCGCGACTTGTGCACCTTCTTGATGAACTGCTTGAGCATTTCTTCGGTGTGGGTGAAGTCGGCGATGACGCCGTCCTTCATCGGGCGATGCGTGGTGATGTTGCCGGGGGTGCGGCCAAGCATCTTTTTTGCCTCGGCGCCGACCGCGGCGACCTCTCGGCCACCGGGGCCATGGCGCACGGCCACCACCGACGGCTCGTTCAGGACGATGCCCTGGCCACGGACGAAAATTAGGGTGTTGGCGGTTCCGAGATCGATCGACAGATCGTTGGAGAACAGCCCGCGGAGCTTCTTGAACATGCGGGAGAGCCCGTTAAATGTGGGGTTTCGGGGGGTGGGCTAGCGTAGCAACCAAGTGGCCCTCGCGCTACCATGTGCGACTTTGCGGGCAGTCGCCCCGCCCTTGCCCCGAGAGGTCCCGAACAATGGCATCCGCCCTGATCTGCGGTTCGCTGGCTTACGACACCATCATGGTGTTCCAGGACCAGTTCAAGAACCACATCCTGCCCGACAAGGTGCACATCCTGAATGTGTCCTTCCTGGTGCCGCGGATGCGCCGCGAGTTTGGCGGCTGCGCCGGCAATATCGCCTACAACCTCAAGCTGCTCGGCGGCGAGCCGATCCCGATGGCCACGGTCGGCCAGGACTTCGAGCCCTACCGCGAGCACTTCGAGGCCTGCGAGATCCGCCTGGACCACGTCAAGACGCTGCCTGACCTGTATACCGCCCAGGCCTTCATCACGACCGACCTGGACGACAACCAGATCACGGCCTTCCACCCCGGCGCGATGATGCGGTCCTACGAGAACCACGTCCGGGACGTGAAGGACGTAGGTTTTGGCATCGTCGGGCCCGACGGCTACGAGGCGATGCTGCAAAACTCGAAGGAATTCGCGGAGTTGGAAATCCCGTTCATCTTCGACCCGGGCCAGGCGATGCCGCTGTTCAACGGCAAGGAACTGACCCAGATGATCGAGCAGTCCACCTACGTCACGGTCAACGACTACGAGTCGAACCTGCTGCAGGAGAAGACCGGGCTGTCCGAGAAGGACATCGCCGAGCGGGTGCAGGCCTACATCATCACCCGCGGCCCCAAGGGTTCGGAGGTACATACCCAGGGCGGCGAGATGCATATCCCGGCAGCCACGGCCATGCGCGTGGTCGACCCCACCGGCTGCGGCGACGCCTACCGCGCCGGCCTCATTTTTGGCCTGATGAACGGCATGGACATGGCCACCACCGGCCGCATCGCCTCGCTGATGGGTGCCCTGAAGATCGAACACCTGGGTCCGCAGAACCAGCGCTTCGATTACGAGCAGTTCCGCCAGCAGTTTGGCTACGCGCTGCGCTGATAGCCACCCAGGTATCGCTGAAAAGCCGCCAACTGGCGGCTTTTTTGTTGCCTGGGTTACATCGAGAAGGTATTCCCCTGGGCAAAGAAAAACCCCCGCCTGTTGGCGGGGGTTTTAGGGGTAAAGCCCCTGGCGATGACCTACTCTTGCATGGCTTAGGCCACACTACCATTGGCGCAGCTGCGTTTCACTTCCGAGTTCGGGATGGGAT